>NZ_FUIG01000028.1:0-64464 GCF_900149755.1 Mesorhizobium delmotii
TGGCGCCGTTGACGCCGGCGCCGCGGCTCTGCGAACGACCTTCGGCGCCGGCGTGGGCGTCGCCACCAGCGGCGTCGGTTGAAGGGGTTGCCAGGACGTGCAGCCCATGACCCCCGCCAAGGCGATGGACAGGGTTATCCCGATTGTTGCCTGCTTCCAATTTCTGCCCACCACTGCCTCCTTGTTGATCAGAACAAATCCCGACGCGGATTGGCTTGTTCCCAGACCGCCCTAGCCACTTTGACCAGCTGCTTGTCGACAGAACCGCTCAACGGAATCTTCGACTTTAGTTCCCCACGCAGTTGCTTCAACGCTGCCGCTTTCGCCTTGGTCCCGAATTTCGCCAACGTCGCCCGGGCCTCAGGCAGTTCGTTGCGAAGATCGAGCGCAACTGTGAATGCCAGGAAACGCACGGCGACGGCCTGGTCGGCCTTGTCGCCCTTTTGCATCTCTAGAGCCGCGCGATCGTAGGCGCCGGACTGGTCGCCGCGCGAGGTTGCCAGTTCAAACAAACGTTGGGCTTCATCAAGGTTCTGCTCCACGCCAACGCCATCACGGTACATGCGCGCAAGACTGCCAGGCGCATAGGGCTGGCCGAGATCAATAGCCTTCTGAAACAGCTCCAGCGCAGCCTTCGGATCCTTCTCGACGCCCCGGCCGCTGAGGTAATTGCGACCGAGCAAGTTCATCGAATACATGTCCTGGCGCTGGACGCCAGCCTTGAGGAAGGCAACGGCACGAGCCTGATCGGCGGGCACGCCGTTGCGGCCTTCGGTGAAGATCGCGCCGAGATCGTTCATGGCATAGGTGTGCCCCATCGCCGCCGCCTTGAGCAGCAGGTCCAGTCCTTTGTCGGTGTCGCGCTCGACGCCGTAGCCATGGAACAGGGCACGGCCCCACGACGTCATCCCGTAGGGATCGCCCTTGTCGGCCGCAGCCGCGTAGAAGGTGTTGGCCTGCTTGCGGTCGACAGCCATGCCGGCTCCCGTCGCGTAGAGATAGCCGAGTTCGAACACAGCGCGCACGTGCCCCCTGTCGGCGGCCTGTTGTATGGCTTTCCTGGCCTGGTCCACCTTGCCGGCTGCAAGCAGCGCGCGACCCAGTTCATAGCGGAAGCGGGCGACATCGGGATACGCCTTCACCGCAGTCTCGCAGAGCTTCACCGCGTCGGCGCCGATTTCATTTGGCAGCAGGCCGGGGACCACGCCTTGTAGGTCGAGAGGTTCGCCGGCAGCCGTATCGCACGGATCGACGCTTGGCGACAGTTTCATTTTGGCGGGTTTGGATACTCCGCTGTCCGCCCGAATTTCGAAGGCGACCTCGACCGGTGCGCTGGCTCCGATCTGGGGTTCATAGCGCAGCACCTCGACTTCACCGACCGTCAAGCTCGATTCGGGCGTCAGGGGCCGATCCGGCAGGGAGAGCGTTCCCGTTGCCGGATAGTTCGCAACTTTCAGGCTGACCGCCGAATCGTCTGCCGGGAGATCAAGGTTCAGGGCAACCGCGCCGATGCCGACCGGAACGTCGATCTCCCGGTTCTCGATCGCCTCGGCGGCACCGGTGACATGAATGCCGCGCTGCAGTACCTGTTGCTTCTGCTCGGCTTCGAGCGAGGCCATCACCTGTTCGCCCTGGGTTCCTTCGCCGCTCTTGACCCGGAACACCAGCATGCCCTTGGCTTCGCCGCCCCAATTGTCGCGTGCGGCGTAGGCCAGCATATCCATCTCTTCTGGCTCGCCAATTCCCTTGGGGACATCCATCTGCAAACGCGGCAGATCCTTGCCCTGGATCAGATCCCCCGGCTCGACGACCTTGCCGTCCAGCATCAGGCGCCCCAGGGCGGGCGGTCTATCGATGCTGACGGTGATTGTCCCGCCGTCGACCTCGACCGGTTCCGGGAGGTTCAGGTCGACAGGCCCGACCCCCGACAACACGACTTTCTCCAACACGGGCGGTAGAGAGGGGCGGCTGCTGCGACGCATCAGAACGACTTCGTCGATCAGCGAAGAGTTCTCCCAGGGAACCTGCAAGCCCTTGGTAGCCTCAACCACATCCCGGCGGACGGCCGACATAACCGTGCGGATCTCCTGGTTCGGGGCGAGCGCGCGACGAGAAAACGCCAATGAAAAAGGACTGAGGTCGCCGGCGCCGTCATAGGCAACCGCGCCGGGTTCGGTGGCGAAAGCAATCAGTGTGTTCAGCGAGCTTCTTACTTGCGCAAGCCCGGTGCCGCTGGCGGTAAGAAGCTGGTCCCTGAGCCAATAGTCCTTGCGAGGGAATGGATTGTTGCGGCAGGCGTCGAGGATGATCACCTGGATCTTCGATTTCGAACGCATCTGCTGCAGCACATCGTTCAGCTTGATAGCCTGGACCTCGACGTCCGCCGCATCTTTCAACGAAGCATCGACAGGGATCAGGAAATTTTCGCCGCCGATCTGAAAACCGTGACCGGAATAGTAGACGACAGCCACATCCGCGCCGTCCACGGCGGCAAGATAGTTGCGGAACTGGTCCTCAAACTGCAGCTTTGTAAGATTGCTGGCGACAAAAACATCGAAACCAGCCGCTCGAAACGTGTCGGACACGTCCACCACATCTTTGGCCGGGTTTTTCAGGGCCGAGATTTCCCGGTAATCGGAGTTGCCGATTACAAAGGCGACCCTTCGTTCGACTGCAGAAGCATCGAAAGCCGTGAAGCTTGCGAGCATCAAAGCTGCAACGAATCCGCAATGTCGGAGCATGGCAAATCCCTTAACCGCTGTTACCTAGCGACCACAAGAACACAGCTGCGGTATCAAGGTCCGTTAGAGAGCATGCTATCTGCCGAGACAGAAAAGAGAGAAAAGCTGTCGCGACAGCGGTATATTCCTCACTTGATCAAACCCTAAATTACATCAGAGGCCGAGTGTCCGCAATGATGTCGAAGGGTTTCTCAACCTGGCTATTTGGACCCGCGGTCGATACGGTCCCCTCGGGCCACGCGCGGCCGGCATACCCTTGACTTGCGCACCTGCATCACGCGTCAGGGCGCCTGAGGTTTTCCACTACTAATATCGGTCTACCCCTGATTTTCTCTACCCACCATTTCCGCGACTCAATTAGCGTCTGCTTATGGAGCATCGGCACGCCATTCGAAGAATCAAGGAAGGGCTTTGGGAGGTCTACGACATAGACGACAATAGGGTTGTCTTCGCAGACGGGGTGGCTCTGACAAATTTGCTGGATGACGAGGCACTCGACGCCCTGGAGTTGCTAAAGGGTGGATTCCTTGTTCCGAGCAGCGCTCCCAAGGCCGGTTGACAGTTCCTCGAGGGACACGCTGAGGCCACACTGTCCGCGAGATGGAGCACTGAAGGCGGATAGCTGACACGCAAAAGCGCCGCCGCCTGGCGGGCTCCTGGATGCGTTCGCTCGTCGAGATCTGCCACCCTATTTCGGCGACGTCGCTGCCGCGATGCAGAAGGTTGGATCAATTCGCGATGCTCAGCGCGCCGCAGCGTGGCAAAACGAAAAAATCTCCTTCGTTTGGTTGATGCCGGAACAATGCCCCGGCGTTGGATGAGGCTATCCAACTCGTCGCCGATGCGCTCCCCGGTTTGTATTTCTGCCCGAAGGATCGCTGCTATTGCTGATCCGGCATCTCGGTATTCTCTTTGGGATTCTTCTTGATACCCGCCGCAGGCGAGGTGTCGGCCGGGGCGTTTCCACCTTGGTTTTGTTCAGCGGCTCTTTAAGTGGCGAGGTGCGCCAGCCCATGTCGGCATACAAGAAGCCAATGAGAAAGCCGACGATAATGATCGCTGCTATCACCAGCGAAAGTATAGCGTTACGTCGCTCCATTGTTCGGCTCCTTCCTGCGAGCCGAGCAGCCGGTAGCGAAAATGGTTCCCATCGAGCGATCAACGAGTGCCGGCGTTCGTTTCCGATGAAACGGTCCCACTGGTGATTGAGGTAGCACATCGTCCTGGACCGCACGCCTTTTGGGCGAATGACGGAACAAGCCGAGGCGCCGCGCCACGACGAGTTTGCTGAAACGAGCTAGGACGCCGGGACCAATTCAGCCAAGGCATTCAGAATGGCAGCCTGATCCGCGGGCTTGCGAACAAATTTGAAGTTGGCGAAGGCGGATGGAACATCGCGCGGTCCAAATCCGGTCAGGTACGCAAAAGGAATGTGGCGGGTTTGTAATTCCTCTGCGATCGCCAGGCTCGTTTCGCCATGCAGTTGAACATCCAGCAGCGCCACGTCGACATGATTTTCGCCGATAAGGCCAAGGGCCGCCGCCACCGAAGGAGCGGGGCCGATCACCTGATGTCCCGAAGCGCGCAGACAAGCAGCGATGTCCTCGGCGATGAGCCATTCATCCTCGACCACCAGAACGCGCAGCGGGTCGCTCACGGCGTCTCCTTGCGCATCATCGGAAATGCGACCTGGACCTCAAGACCATCACGATTGAAGGCGGTCTCGACGTTTCCGCCTAGCCGGTAGCCGATCTCGCCCTGCAACAGCGAAAGCCCGAAGCCGTTAAATTCGGGCTTTCTGACTGGCGGCCCACCTCTCTCGCGCCAGGCAAGCCTGAAAACGTCGCCATCTGCCGACCACTTCAGCGCCACCCTGCCTTGCGGCTTCGACAGCGCGCCATATTTGGCGGCGTTGGTCGCCAGTTCATGAATGGCCATGCTAAGGGAAAGGCCCTGTTGCGGGTTAAGCTTCACTTCAGCGCCGTCAAGTTCGAACCGGTCAATGCTGAACGGTTCGAGTTCCTGATGCAGCAGTTCGTTGATCGAAGCTTCTTTCCAGCGTTCCTTCGACAGCAGACCGTAAGCCCGCGACATGGCGTGTAGGCGGCCGATCAGCGCTTCGGCGAACTCTTCCTTCGATTCCGATCTTTCACGGGTGCGGTTGGCGATGCTGGCGACGACCGCCAGCATGTTCTTGACGCGGTGGTTCAGTTCCGAAATGAGCACCTGGTTTTGCTCTTCCGCCTCGGCCAAGGTGGTGACGTCGACCAGTGTGACCACGACGCCCTGGATCCTGTTGTCCTTGTCGCGATACGGATTGATGCGAACCATATAAAACCGGCCCTGGTCGTCGCGCGCCAGATGATGGTTCAGGGTCTCTCCGGTTTCGAACACCGCATCGATGTGCTGTTTCAGCTCGGGATAGTCGAGTTGGCTCGAAAGCTCGGTCAGTGGCCGGCCGACGTCAGACGGACGCAGGCTGAAGAATGACGAGGCCGCCGGGGTAAAGGTCCGCACCACCAGATTGCGGTCGAGGAAAATGGTAGCGATCTGGGTGCTCTCGAACAGATTGCGCAAATCACTGTTGGCGCGATCGAGCTCTTCTATCTTGCTGGTTAGTTCCGAGTTGATGGTGTTGAGTTCCTCGTTGAGCGACTGCATCTCCTCCTTGGAAGCCTCAAGCTCCTCATTGGTCGACTGCGCCTCCTCATTGACGGAGACCAGTTCCTCGTTCGACGATTTCACTTCTTCCAGCGCCGTTTCGTATTCCTCGATCGTCGATTGCAGCCTCTCGCGGGTGTCGCGCAGATCCCGCTCGAGGTCGGCAATGCCTTCGCCATCGCGGTTTTCGCGCCCCGCATCCGAACGCGCCTGCACCGGCCCCGACGGTTCGAACAGGACAAGATAGAGCCGTTCGCCCTTGCTGCGTTCCGCCAAGGGCTCGACAATGAGCTTGATCAACTGGACCCGGTCGTCGTCCTCATCGACCACGACATTTTCCCGCACAACGGTGCGGCGCGTCGCGGCCGCTTCCCGCAACGCCGCACGCAGGTCGAGCCTCAGCCCGCGGCGGGCCAAAGTCAGCACTTGCCGGCTCGGAATGCCTTGCGGCGCTTCGAGATATCTGCCGGTCCGGGCTGAATAGTAGACGACGTCGCCATCGCCGTTGACAAGGACATGCGGCGGCGCGAAACGCTCCAGCACTTGCGCCTCGACTGCCTGCCGAAGCGGGTAGCTGGCGGTTCCCTTCTTGGACCCCGTGCCTTCGGGCAGGAAGGCACCCGAACGGCCGTCGCCGATCAGCATCGGCAGCCTGATATGTGGCGAGGCATGTTCCCGCGCCTGAAAAATGCGCTGCTTCTTGTCGACGGTAGCGAAGAGGTTATCTTGCTGGCCGACGCTTTCGGACGTCCCGAGGAAAAGATAACCGCCCGGCTTCAGCGCGTAATGGAAGATCGGAATGACCCGGTTCTGGATGCTCGAGCCGAAATAGATCAGCAGGTTGCGGCATGACACCATGTCCATGCGTGAAAAGGGCGGGTCGCGGACGACGCTGTGAGGGGAAAAGACGCACAGCTCCCGTACCTCGTTGGCAAGCACGTAACTCTCGCCGTCGCTGCTGAAAAAACGCTGCTTGCGTTCGGGCGAAACCCCCTGCAGCAGTGCCGCCGGGTAACGCGCCGCGCGCGCAACCGCAAGCGCCGGCTCATCGATGTCAGTCGCAAATATCTGGACGCGCGGCACAACCGAAAGCGTCTCCATGTGTTCGCGCAACAGCATGCCGATGGAGAACACCTCCTCGCCGGTGGCGCAGCCAGGCACCCAGATCCTGACGGCGTCGCTGGCGGTCTTGCCCTCGAACAGCTGCGGTACGATCGTCTCCTCGAGCAGTTTGAACGCATCGGGATCACGGAAGAAATCAGTGACGTTGATCAGCAGATCGCGGAAGAGGTCCATCACCTCGCGAGGGTCTTTCTTCAGCCATTCGGCATAGGCTTCGATCGAATGAAGCTGTGCGATCTGCATGCGCCGCTTAATGCGACGCAGGAATGTCTTGGTTTTGTAGCCGGAGAAATCGTGGCCGGATTGGCCCTGCAGAATGCCGTAGATCTCGTCGCGGAGCCGACCCATGTCTGCCGTCTCGTGCTCGCCGTCTCCGGCAACCCCGTTCAGCATATCGAAGCTGCGGACGAATCCCTCGAGCTTCGCACCGATGTCCTCCGCGGGCGCCGCAATATCGATCAGCCCGCTGGAGATCGCACTTTTCGGCATGTCCGGATTGCGCGGACCGTAGCCGTCGGCGGCCTGGGCGACGGTCAGCCCGCCACGCTCCTTGATCGCCTTCGCGCCCAGCGTGCCGTCGGAATCGCCGCCCGACAAAATCACCCCTACCGCATATTCGCCCTGATCCTCGGCCAGCGCGCTAAAGAAAATATCGATCGGCTTGCGCTCACGGCTGAGCACATTGGATTGCCGCAGATGCAGCACTCCCTTCTCAATCGTGAGAACGACGTTTTGCGGCATCACATAGACGTGGTCGGCTAGGACGGTGGTGCCGTCCTCGGCGACGACAACCGGCATTTGCGTATAACGTCCGACAACCTCGTGAAGCAGGCTTTCGCGCCCGGGACTGAGATGGGTGACGATGACGAACGCCATGCCGGGCCGGCCGGTGATGCCTTTGAACAGACCTTCCATAGCCGGAATGCCGCCTGCGGACGCGCCCACACCCACAATGGGAAATCTCTTCATCTGGGATGTCACCGCAAGCCCTTCGGTTGAACAGCCCAGACGACCCAAAACCCACGACCGGGCTGAACGCGACGCCATCATACAACGCGCAAGAGGGCCGGAACAAGTCAGTGCAGACAGCGTTAACGTTGAAATCCTTATGGAAACTCCAATGTCAAAACGCACACCTGACCTAAAGCCGACAAAGCAAGCGTTGCTGCAGTCTTCGGATTTGCTGGGTTTGCCGGGAAACGAATCCATTCCGCCCCGCATGCTCGTTTTGGCGAAACGATTGCAGACGGCCTTGCAGCAACATTCTGAACAAGCCCGTGGGGATAGGAAATCTCGCTCGAAGGAAGGACGGTGAGGTGCGCGATCTCCGAGGGGTGCACATCCTGATCGTGGAAGACGATTGGGTATTGGCCGGCGATCTTGCAAGATACTTCGGCAATATGGGCGCCGTGGTCCTCGGCCCTGCGGCGACAGTCGAACACGCGTCTATGCATACCGAGGCGGCTGAGGCCGCGATCCTCGATGTCAATCTCAACGGCCAGCGGGTGTTTCCGATCGCAGACGAACTGATGCGCCGCGGCGTGCCCTTCGTCTTTTTCAGCGGCGAAGAGGACATCGTCATTCCCGAACGTCTGCGCCACGCCAGCAATCTTCGAAAATCGTCGGATAGCTGTGCCGTCTTCGATGCCTTGTTCCCTCCGGAAAGATCGGCCTTGGCGGGTGGCCGCGCCGTGAACTTGTCCGACAATGTCTTTTCACTTCTGCCCAAGCTCAGGCTCGCGGCGCGTCTGCTTTTGGGCGACGTGGGTGCTTCCGACCGGCTGGTCGAGCGAACGCTGGAGCGAGCCATCGGCGAGATCGACAGGAGGCGGGCCGGCGTGTCGACCGAAGATTGGCTGAACGGCATCATGCGAAAGGTTGCCGGATCGAGTGGAACGAGCCTGTTGCACTGACGCTCCGACCGATCGGCGACCGCCGAAGCGTCTAGCCTGCGATTTGTTCCATCAAGTCTGGAATGTTTGGAAAAACCGGTTTATCTCCAATTGTATGTCTCCGAAAAAGCGAGCAAAAACAGCGAGCTAGAGTGAAGTTCTCTGTCAGAATGCGAGGCGCGCCTTAAGAGCCAGCCAGCACCGCTGACATAGCACCTCCTCAGCCGCTCTGTTTGCGGTCGATGAATTTGTTGAATCGGCTGTTTTTCCCGCCGCCGGTTTCGTCCTGGTAGAGGAAGGCCAGGTTGTTCTCGTCGAAAATCCGGAAGAACTCATCCCATTCAATGGGTTCGAGCTTCTCCTCGGGCTCGCCAAAATCGATCCGCAAGATGCCGCCCTCGCCCTTGGTTCGTACAACCGCAGTCCGGCCACCGCGATCTTCGGCCCATTGGCGGATCTCGTCACGATTGGTGGTTGTCTGCGATTCAGACATTGAAACCTCCTTTTGATCCAGGCTTTGCAGGCGTGTGAGCCTCATGATCAGGTCTGGCTTGCCACGCGATACCGCTTCGATAACAGCTGCCATCCACTCCTTCCGCCCACGGGCCGGATGAGCGCCCTAACCCCAAAGAAGCTGCAATGTTCCAGCGCATGGCCCAAGGCTCGTTCGCTACGCGTTCACCTCAGGTTGCAGCCTCTCCAAAACCATCTTTGTTGAGGCAGAGGGAACAAACCTTTTGCCAAAGAAGCGGATATGCTGCGAAGCCTCGACTGAGGCCTGCGGCGCTCCAGGCGTCGATCGGCCCAGGCAGCCTCAAACAGCGCGCAGCTTTGATCCGCCTTGGAGTTCGTGATTTTTCCGGGTCGCAAGGAACATTCCCGGCAGCTGGCAGTTCGGCGCGAGGAACTTACCTTCAACAGCGATGGCGGCAGTTTCGTGGGATCGAAAAAGGTACGGATTGGAATAGCCGGCGTCGGCAATTGCGCGTCTTCCCTTGTCCAGGGCCTCTCATATTATCGAGACGCCAGAGGTAATGAGCCGATACCGGGCCTGATGCATGCCGATCTCGGCGGCTATCACGTCGATGACATCGAGGTGGTCTGTGCTTTCGACGTCGCCAAGGGCAAAGTTGGGCGTGATGTGGCGGAAGCCATATACAATGCACCCAACAACACCTTCCGCTTTGCCGACGTTGCAGCAACCGGCGTTCGCGTCGAGCGCGGACCAACGCTCGATGGCATCGGCAAATATCTGCGCGATGAGATCGAAGAGGCAGAAGAGCCGGTCGCGAATGTCAGCGCGCTGCTGCGGGAAAGCGGCGCAGACGTACTGGTCTCATATCTGCCGGTCGGCTCGGAAGAAGCCACGCGTTTTTACGCCGAGTGCGCGCTCGAGGCCGGCTGCGCCTTCGTCAACTGCATACCGGTTTTTATCGCGTCGCGGCCGGAATGGCGCCGGCGCTTCGAACAGCGCGGTCTGCCGCTGGTCGGCGACGATATCAAAAGCCAGGTCGGCGCAACAATCGTGCACCGGCTGCTCGCCAATCTGTTTCGCGAGCGCGGCGTTCGCATCGACCGCACCTATCAGCTGAATTTCGGCGGCAACACCGATTTCCTCAACATGCTGGAACGCGAGCGGCTGGAATCAAAGAAAATTTCCAAGACACAATCCGTAACCAGCCAGCTCGACGTTCCCCTGGAGGCCGGCAACATCCATGTCGGCCCCAGCGACCATGTGCCCTGGCTTACCGATCGGAAATGGGCCTACATCCGCGTCGAAGGCACGACGTTCGGCGGCGTGCCGCTGAATGCAGAACTCAAACTGGAAGTATGGGATTCGCCCAACTCGGCCGGAGTCGTTATCGACGCTGTCCGCTGCGCCAAGCTGGCGCTTGACCGCGGCATCGCAGGAGCGCTGACCGGCCCCTGCAGCTATTTCATGAAGTCGCCGCCCGAGCAGTTCACCGATGCCGAGGCACGCCAGCGCACGCTGTCTTTCATCGCCGGGAGGGACGAGCCGATGCTTGATGCCGCGGAATGACGACGACCTTCCTCTTGATCCGCCATGCGGCGCCCGACAATGTCGGCGACTATCTTGCCGGACGCATGGCTGGAGTTTGCCTCGGCGAAACCGACAGGGCACAAGCCTTCGAGGTCGCGAGAGTCGAAATGTCGAGCGCGCCCGGGAATAGTGCCGGGAGGACCCGAGGGGAAAGCATAGGCTTCCCCGACGAGATCAGCAGCTTCGATACATAATGCTGTGCAAGGGACGGGCTGTGCAAGGGACGGTGCTGACTGTAAGGACGGCGCGTAAGTCCTTGCAAACTCTGATTGCTGTCACCACACTGGTGAAGGGATCACTTCGTTAAGAGAACACGATGTCTCGCTCGAGCGACGATACAATCAGCCCGCAACTCCGGCTGGCAATAGACCGGAAGATTGCAACTCTGCTGACTGCCATCGAGCAGGAAAAGGTCCCCAACCGGTTGACCAACCTCGCGGTTCAATTGCAGAACGCGCTTGTCGAGAAGCGTCGGTGCAAGAAAGAAGACTAGCTATCGACGCCTGTCGACTGCGAAGTTTCCCTGTGCTTCGGACAGATGATTGCGTCTTTCCACCAATGTCTGCAACGAACTTTCGCCGAGGTATTCCAGCACGCTGGCGCGCGCTCGGTTAAGGCGGCTTTTTACCGTTCCCACCGCGCAACCGCATATTTCGGCGGTTTCTTCGTAGCTGACACCAAGAACCCCGATCAGCATCAGGACCTCGCGCTGATGTTCTGGCAGCTTCTGGACCGCGCTATGGACTTCCTTGCTCTGAACGGACCACTCCTGCGTCGCTTCCGAAATCGGGATCAGAGAGGCACAGTCAAGCAGGCCGGGTTTTTCCCTGTCGGCCGCCTTGATGTGGGTATAGTAGGTGTTGCGCATGATGGTGAAGAGCCACGACTTCATACGCGTTCCGGGTTCGAACTTATCGATGTTGGCGAGTCCTTTGGTCAACGTCTCCTGGACCAGGTCATCGGCGTCGTCAGGAACACGGCAGAAGGTGCGGGCGAAGGCTCGCAAGGCAGGTATCAGGTCAACGATGGAAACTTCATCCGTTTCCTGGTTGGCCAAGGGGTAGCCGCTGGAGGACAATGGTCCAGCTCCCAGCAAGAAAGAGTCGATGAACGCAGACCTAGCTAAATGCATGAAGGTTTGGATCGTTCCGGACATCGAAATAAGTCGCTCGAAAATCTCGGATGGGGCGAAATACGCGCGGGCCGTGCGTTTTGCAGCTGAGCTTCCTGTTGCGGCGAATCCCGCCCGCTTGATCGGAGCAGCGAAGGGAAATGTCCCGCCCTATTCATCGGATTCACGTCGGAAGCCGAGTCGCTTCTGGGCAAGGCAGGTGCCGATGCGGATGAAGGACTGATAAAGCTGCAGTCAAAAGAAGCGGCTGAGGAATTTGTCCAGGCCTGCCGGAAATTGCGGCTGTGGGCGCGAGAGGCGGCCGTCAAGCTCTGAAGCCGGTGCATGCTGGCGATCTGTTCGCATGGTGACCGGAGCCGCGGCAACAAAGTGGGCGGAAGCATCCCTTTCGCTCGGACGGGCTACTTATGACCGGCTCTTATTCTTAGCCTCCTCCTCTCGCTTCTTTTTCAGGACTTCGTCAGTCCCGACCAGTTTTTTCGACCCGCCGGGGATCGCTGTGGACACCACGGCAGGCGGGTCGCTTGCGGGGAAGGAATCCTCAAGGCCGGCCTGCAACTGGTCTTCCAAGGTTTCCGGCTTTTGCGACCGACCAGGTGTCCTTCGGGCTTCAGTTTCCTCCAGCGGCTGCTTCATATCAGGTGAAGAACTAACCTCTCGAACACAGGCATAAAGCTGTTCGATGGCAAATTCCTTCAGTGTTTCGAAGTTGGCTCTATTATCATCATCATGCATTGCCTCGATCTGATCGACCATGGTTTTCTCGAACCGGTCAAGGCTGTCGGCTCCGCAAGCCTGGCAAAGGCGCAATAATGCTTGTTTGAGCATTTTCGGGCCAAAGTAAGCCGACGCTTCGAGCTTGAGCCGTTGCAAATCCTCTGGAGTTGCCGCCTGAAGTTTTGACATATGCAGCCCTTTTCGCCTGATGAGCATATCAACGGCAATTATCGGCAGATGTTCCATTCATCCGGCACTGATGGGCCATCCAGGTTGTAGAAAGCACCGGTCAAGTGCCGTGCCAGCAAGTGAGAAAGGAACCTTTTCTGAAACACGCCGTTTGCCAGTAGGTCGTTGCATTAGCGACCAGTAAACAACGGAAGGGTCTTGTCATGAGCTACAAGATGATCTGTTTAGGCGCGATGGCGCTTTCTATGGTAAGCGGCGTTTCTCTTGCGGCAGGCACCGAAACAGGTACGTCTGCCTTGGATGACCCCGCAAAGATGGAGCCGTTCTACACGGACTCCAGCATGACGACTCTGCGGTCCGACGACGAGTTCACGGCAGCTTGGAAAGCGTTGACGGACGAGGACCGCATGGCAATGACAAAAGTCTGCGATGAGGAAATGGCAAACGCCAACGCGGCCAACACCCACCCTGAATTCTGCAGCAATGTCAAAAAGCTCGGCGGCGAGTCGGCAAAGAACTGAACCATTGGAAGGCGGGCAACCGCCCGCCTTTTGGTTAGCGACGGTGAGGCAGGGAGGGACACGGTAGCCGCGTGGGGTCGGCTATCTTATCGGGTCGCTCCGCCATTTACGGGCCATGAGAATGCCGAGGGGCGGCACACTGCGCCCGGACTATCGACTGACTTGGCAGTTGCCGCCACCTTTCCTGCAACTGCCACCCAGTAGCCCGGTTCAAGAACCTCGGATGGCAAGCCCGATACCTGCATCTTCGGAGCGGAGCCGCTGGCGATCCCTTGCCGGGGCTCCGCAAGCCGGTGCCTAGGAATTACGCGGCCGCTTGAAGAGCACGTTGGTTGACACCACCCTCGCCTAGACCCGTCAGCGCTTCGTCCGTCGCGACCTCTTCCTTGAGCGTCTCTTTGAGAAGGGCAGCAACATCGGCCTTTCCCATCTGTTCTGCCCAGGCGATAAGAGTTCCGTACCGGGCGATCTCGTAATGCTCGACGGCTTGCGCCGCTGCTACCAGTCCGGCATCGAGCGCAGGAGCACCTTCATAGTCTTCGAGTATCTCAGAGCCCTCTTCAATGATGCCGTCGATCGCCGGACAGGTCTTGCCGCGTGCTGCCTTGCCGAATTTCTCGAACACTTCCTCGAGGCGATCGACGTGACCTTCCGTTTCCATACGATGTTTTTCGAAGGCAGCAGTCACTTTTTCCGACTCCGCGCTTTTGGCCATTTTCGGCAGCGCCCTCAGTATCTTCTTTTCGGCGTAGTAGAGGTCTTTGAGTCCGTCGAGGAACAGGTCCTCGAGACCCTTGGTTGCCGCTTTTGCGGCCTTCTTCGTAGTTGCCATGGTCGTCTCCCGCTGGGGTTGGAGCTAGCCTCCTTAAAATATGAAGGCGTCCGATAACCCCGCCGGTCGGCAACAAGTTCCCTGACGATCCGGGCCGCTGGGAAATTTTTCCGAAGCTTTGGGTCGCACAGGTGCTGCAAGGCTAACTCTGGTTAGCGGAGGCGCGAGGAAATGGTCGATATCGCACGAGCTTCGCTCGCTCGCCTTTCGGGCCCGTGCCCCGGTCGGCCCGCGCTCAGGAGCCGCGAGCTCCTTTTCGGCAGACCATGCGCTTGAGCAAAATCACCGACGAGGGAACTGTTCGCATCGCTTCGGATGTCGCAGCCATCGGCTCAATCGATCCGCCTGATACGGCCCTTTTCGAGACGGAACACTCCATCCTGCCCGCCCTGCTTCTCAAAATCGGAAAGCAGGTCGTCCCATGTACCCAGGAATTCGCCGCAGTCGTCGCAAAAGATCCGGTCGTCAGGACCGGCGTCGGCCGGAATCCTCAGCCTTATTGTCAGGCAATAAGGGCACTCCAACTGGTGGTTGAGATACTGCTTGGTCATGGACGATGGCGAGAATGCACTGGAAATATGGCCCCTGCAACCTCGCTCGCGCTGGTCTGACGAGCTCGATCAGAAATGTACAGCGATAGGGGGCATCACGGCGATTGTTGCGATCCGGGAATAACGAGCGCGCCTTCGTCAGGGGCCGAATATTCAAAGCCGATGAAAAACGCAGCAAGAATTAGCGCGCAGATAATTGCAATTGCTGCCAGTGCGGTTCTGGACAACGGCTTACGCGGTTCCCGATCTTGCAACACTGAACCAGTCCACTCTCGGTTCGAAGGCGAAGGGGCAAGGCAGCTTAACCCATTATATGCCGTCTTTTGGTCGGAGGCCAACCAGACTAAGCCGTTGGGGGAATGTTGTCGGATGTCAACTCTCCCCGCTTGAGTTTTCTGATGGCTTCGTCGGCTTCGATCTCATCCAGCCCGGAAAGCCGCCCACGGATGTTCCGTTGTCATAAGCGTTTTGCGATCTTAATTTGACGCTCATGAGCCGGCGCAAATGGCACAGGATAGCGCGGGACAAATCCGACAGTGCAAGACGATCGCATCAGCCTAAGAGGTTAATCGGCCGCTTTCTTTGGCGGCTCCCGGGTCGCATGCGTGACGACGGTATAGCGCGTAATCGGACCCTCATCGGGGTCTTCTCCTTGAAAGTGAACGTCCGCGTTCACCGGTAGCCGGCTGGTATTGCCGAACTCCTTAACTGCGGACGCACGGACGAGTTGGATGTCCGGGTCCTGCTTCATTATTTTTATTGCCGCAAGCTCGGCAGTACTGCTCCCGCCAATGCGCCAGCTGGCTTCGAGCACACCGGATCGCCAGATACCCGACGAATCGACGCCCTGGCCGATATCGTAATTGCGCCGCGAGGCGAAAAATCCAGGATACTCAGCCATCGCCGCGTCATAGGTCCTCGCCTGCACCGTTGCCAAAGCTAATGCGCGAGGAAGCCGAAGGTCTTCGAGAGCTTCCCATCCGCCGCGCATTACAATGAGATCGGATCCGCCATAAACGGATTGTCCCGCATTATCGGTCGTCGTCCTTTGAGTGCCGTAGTAGGCGATCATGATTTCATCGATCTCCGTTCTGCCTACGCTCAGCGTGACGATGTCACGAAGGTCCGCTTCGAGCACAAGACCGCACTCGTCCAGGTCGGGGGAGCGGTATTGCTCGAGCAGTCTCTCGACGTCAGCAACCGTGCGAACGACGTGCTGGTCTTGGCCTCGCGAGGAAAGCGGCGGCTTAAGCCGGGCCAGCCCGAGCCTCAGCAGACGTTCCGCTGCTCGCAGCGCATCGGGTCGCGAAAATACGGTGTAGCCAGGCAATACTGCTGCGCTGACAGTTCTGCCGAAGCCGGTTGACCATTCTTTCGGTCGCTTGGCCAAGCCGTCGACCAGTTCATGGGTTATGGCCTTGGTCATTGCGAAGCGCCAAGGCACCACGCCGCCGAAGAGGTCTTGTGGCCCGTTGATACCCAGCCGTGCCGCATCAGTGGCAAGCAAGCTGTCGTCCGGCACGAAATACAAGCCCTCGCCGTTGCCGCTGCTGTTGACTAGACCCTGCTGGAAGGCAAATCCCTTGAGGCTCGCAATCGTGCGGGCAACGGCAGCCATAGCTTCCCGTTCGTGTGCGTAGAGAGGCTCGCAGCCCGGCGCGGAGAATGCGATCACGGTCCCTTTTGCTTCGCTCGGCTGACTGCCTCTGTGCTCGGTCATGTTGCTCGTTCTTGGGGTGCTACCTCATTATGGCCGCGGGTTGCCGATGTTTCGGCCGGCGGTTCGCTCCGACCCAAGAGAACGCGCAGATGGCAGAAACGTTCAGCCTGGCTTGGCCGGCTCGCCGTTTTCTGCGTCCTTTCGAACGATATACGACGGGAACCGGTACCCGGAGCGCGCGATTAGAGGGGTAGACGTGAGGTCCAGGTCGTGTCTGAAGGTGAGCACCTAGTGGCGAAATTCGAAAACAGTATCGGGTGGATTCGGTGACGTTGCTGGTTCAGCCGCGCCTGGTCAACGACCCCTTCTCGGATGCGGGGCTTCTTCTGGATTTCCGATTCGGCAACCGGGCGATGCTCTTCGACATTGGCGATTTGTCGCCACTTTCGCCGCGCGAAATCCTGCGCGTCAGCCACGTATTCGTATCACATATGCACATGGACCACTTCGCCGGCTTCGATCGGCTGCTGCGGTTATTTCTATACAGGAATAAAACAGTGCATTTCTTCGGCCCGCCTGGGTTGACCGAGGCCGTGCAAGCCAAGCTCAACGCATACACATGGAATCTCCTCGACGAACAGTCCCACGACTTCATGATAGCCGCCTGCGACTGGACGCCGGCCGGATTTCGTCATTCCCGCCTCTTTCGGGCGCGATCGGGCTTCGCTCGGCAGGACACTGCATCAAATCCAGCCGAGGGAAATATCCTGCTCGACGATCCCGATTTCCGTATCGAAGCAGCAATGCTCGACCACGGCGTTCCATGCCTTGCGTTCGCGTTTCAGGAAACGATCCGGGTCAACGTGCAAAAACCGCAGCTGGAAGCATTGGGTTTGCCTGTCGGACCGTGGTTGAGCGAAGCCAAGCGTGCGGTCCGGCGCGGAGCTGATCCGGAAACGACGCTCGCCCCAACCGTGGATCGACATATCTCGGTCGGCGAGCTGCTCGGTGCCGGAGCCCTGAGAACCGGCCCCGGACAGAAGATCGTCTATGCGACCGATCTCGCATTCAACGAGGCAAATCTTGCGCGTGTCGTTGCGCTTGCGCACGGCGCTAACCAGCTGTTTATCGAAGCGGGCTTCCTGCAGGAAGATCGCGAGCTGGCCGCCGCGAAGCGCCATCTCACGGCAGCCGAAGCCGGCACGATCGCCAGGCTTGCCGATGTTGAACATGCCGTGCCGATGCACTTTTCGCCCCGCTATCTCGGACACGAGGACAAACTGCGTGCCGAGTTCGCGGCACATCTGGTCGCGGGATGCGGTCCTCAAACGGGACAATGAATACCGACATGTAAGCGACAGCAGGGATCACCCGCGCTTTTCGATCACTTGCGTTGAAGATCCCGGCGGGCGGTCCGTCGATGTCGGCCTGCAAGGATGGCGGAAAGGGTGACTGGGCGAAAATCCCAGCTGTCGACGCCGGCGTCGTACTGGCGTGTGAGCGGGCTCAGTCTGCCGTGGGAATGGCCATGCAGATCGATCGATTTCTTGCCGATCTGATTCCAGGTGCGAAAAGGATAGTGGCAAAGGATCAGCAACCTGCCGTCTATCGTCAGCTCCTTATAATGCTGTGTGCTGGCCCAACCAGCGGCGCCGACGGTCGCTGCGCCGTCGTTGTTGCCGATAATCAAATGCTTCCGGCCATGAAGCGACGACAGGAGCGATGAAACGAATTCGGCCGACCCCTTCGCAAAGTCGCCGAGATGCCAAACCTCGTCGTCCAGGCTGACGGTTTCGTTCCAAAGCGAAATCAGCATTCGATCGTGTTCTGCCAGCGAGCCGAATGGGCGGCGATCGATGCGCAGAATGCGGAGATCGCTGAAATGTGTGTCGGCCGTGAAATAGATCATGGTCGTTCACAGCGTGTGCGACGATACAGACCAACAAGCCCGAGCCTCGGCATTCGGTCGTTGAGCCTGTCGAGCGCGCCATCGCGCTCTGGCCACCTCTGCTTGTGTTGGCAGAGGCTGGGGGCTTCCATCAAGGACCTTCGTGGCATCACCTCGCATCATCCCAAACTGCGCGGAGTGGGTGAGATCGCAAGAATCTAGTCTAGCATGGACAGGCTAAAGCGCGTCGCGTTTGACCGGCGCCATCAGGCAGAGCCTCGTCCAGGCAACTCGATCTCTTCCTTGACCTGCTCCTGCAGATCGTCACGTGCGCGCTTCGCCTCGTCGCCAGAGGCCGAAGTCGAGTTGCTCAGACAATCGCTCGATCCCAACCGCCATAATGTTGGTCGCTGCGCGTGCCGCGCGGGAGGCTGAGCACGATCAGCGCCAGACCGATCGTAACGTCCGCCGCGATCGCCTGGGTTCCACCGCCGGCGAGCACAAAAGGTGAGACCGCGATCCACGCACCGAGCACGACATTGAGGAAACGCACCGGCCGGACAATTTCGGCCATGGCCGTGACTGCGACCATGATAATGAGACAGCCGACGACATGATCGCTGAAGTAGAGCGGTGGTTGCGTGCCAATGATCAATGGCGTCGTCATCAGCAAGGCGCCGAGCAGCGTGCTCGCTACCAGCGTCCATGGGAAGTTCACGCCGCCGGTGACAAATTCCTTCAGCACCTCGAAAACCGGACGGTCGAGGTCGGCCCCAGGCGTCTGGTTCTCCGACAGCGCCGGTCCGCCCATCCAGAAGGTACGCCAGAACGGCTCACCCGCCCTCGTGGCGCCCCAGAGATACTGGATCGTCGCCAGCACCTCATCGACGGAGTAAGGGATCAGCGCCACCGTGACGGCGGCCTGGAGAATGCAGAGCGTGCACAGCGCGCCAATCAGCGGTGGCTGTATGATGATGAAGGACACACTGACCACGCCAAGCGGAATGATCAGCAAGCCGAAGAGGAGCACCATCCACGGCATGGTGCGCCAGCGCCGGCGGTCGCCGATCGCGCCGGCGAGGATATCGAGGCAATAGGCGAAGGCGCCGAGCCGGCGATTGGAAAACCCTTCGAGACCCATGACGTCACCACCGCCTCGCTGCCGTTGCGCACCGGCGCGCCGCCGGGGCCGAAGAACGGATCCCACAGCCCATCCGCGTGGCCCATCTGGAAGGCGGCGAGATAGCGCGACACGAATAGGCCGACGAAGGCCAGCGCCACGATCGGAATCCGCTGCGTGAAGGTCGATGGCGAATAGGTCCAGCCCAGCGGAATGTCGTCGTCGGCCGCCAGCGCGCGGCGGCTGATGCCAGGGGTCGGCGGGATCATCACCGCAAATGCGACGATCAGCATGCCGACGAGCGTGTCGATGGCATAGGCGGCGGCGCTGGTCGTCCAAAACAGCAACGGCGCCAGCATCACCCAAACTCCGAGCGACGCCGTGATCCACTGCACCCAGCGCCAGCGTCGGGACATGCCCATCAACGCAAAGACCGTCACCAGCAGGCCGGAAACGATCTCGCTGACGCCGAGGCTTGCGTTGCGCAATTGCGGCTCCGCGACAGCGTGGCCCAGAGCGGGTGGCATTGCGGCTGTGACGGGATCGAACAGGCCAACTGTCATTGGCGAGGTGACCAGCCACAGCCCAAGCGCAGCGTTGGTCATCGGCGCCCAGAGTGTCCTGGACCGATACCGTGTTATCGCCGCTTCGACGTCTTCCTTGCTTCGTTCGAGCGGTCCCTTGAGGCGCCTTTCGGCCTGTTCGATCTCGGGGTCCGAAGCCGCGACAACGGGCGGATCAAGTTTGTTGGCCGCGTACCAGTCTGTGGGGTCCTGTTTCAGCCGGCGGATCATCTCCGGCAATGTATCCAGCAGGCTGTGTCTGGGCGCCCAACCCAGCAGAGTTTTGGCTCGCGAGATGTCGATCTCGTAATGATCGTCCGAGTTCTCGATCATCCACGGTTTGATGTCGGTGTCCTGATCGAGTACCTCCGTCTGCACCCACGCGCCTAGCTTCGTCAGCTGCTTCGGCAGCGCTAAGGTACGCCAGTCCTCGCCATGGATGAGCCGGCCGATGCGCTTCTGCATCTCCTCGTATGACGGTGTGTCTTCTTCGCCGATCAGAAGCACGGTCTCGGCCGGAAGTTCGGCGCGCCGGTCGACGGTACGCACCACCGCATCGACGAGATCGTCCTTGTGCAGATAGGGCTGGCCGGCGGTGATATCGCCGGCGAACAAATAGGCGGTCGGCAAGCGCTCGAAGATGCGAGCGATCTGCTGGGCAATAAAGGCCGCCCGGCAGTCTTCGTCATAGACGCCGGCGAGCCGCAGGATCACCGTCTTGATTTCGCCGCGCTCCCTCGAAATCAGCGCCTCGGTTTCGGCTTTCGATCTTGGGTAGGCCCAGGCCGGGTCGAGCGGCGAGTCCTCATTGATTTTCGTGCCCCTCCCCGGGCTTGGGGCATGGACGAGAAGCGTGCTGGAGAACACGAACTGCTCGGTCTTGATCGCCGTCAGCGAATGCAGGAGCCGGCGCGTGCCCTGCACGGTGACGGCGTCATATTTTGGGTTGTCCTCGCCGGTCGTGTCATAATAGGCGGCGAGGTGGATGACCGAGGCGATGCGACCGCCGCGCTCCCGCGCTGTTTTCACAGCCCTACTCACGCTCTCATCGGAGGTGAGATCGATCTCGATCGTCTCCATGCCGGCGGGGGGGTGCTTCGGTTTTGCAACATCGAGGCCGATAACCCGGTAGCGGTCAATCAAACCTCGCGCAATCGCCTGCCCCAGGAAGCCGCTGCTTCCGGTGATAAGGACCGTCGGAAGGGGCGCGCCGTGATTTGCCATAAGTCAGGCCCGTTCGCGTTGGAAGAGAGGCCCGATGGCGTGGTGCGCTTCGGCCTTCCTCGGCTCGCTCAGCACCTTCGAACTGGATTCGATTTCCTTGTCTGCATCGAGTTTTAGCCTGCCCAGGATCATTGCCTCGGCCCTTCCGGAGGCGCGAGATGCTCGAGGAACCATCGCGTGGCGTGTCTGACCACTTCGTCCATTGTGCCCGGCTCCTCGAAGAGGTGGCCGGCACCGTCGATAATGATCAACTGTTTCTCGCCTTTCAGCGCGGCAAGGGCACGCTCGTTCATCCCGATCACCGGCCCGTCCAGGCCGCCGACTAGAAGCAGTGTCGGGGCACGCAAGGCCGGCAACGCGTCCATCGCCAGATCGGGCCGGCCGCCGCGCGAGACGACAGCCGCGATACCTGCATCCGGGCGTGAGGCGGCCACCAGCGCGGCTGCCGCGCCAGTGCTTGCCCCGAAATAGAGCGGAACAAGCTTTCTTGTCCGCGCTTCCGCAGAAGCCCAATGCGTCGCCAGCGCAAGTCGCGATGCGAGCAGGTCGATGTCGAAGACGTTTCGCCTGTCGCCTTCCTCGATCGACGTCAAAAGGTCGACGAGAAGGGTCGCCAGTCCAGCCTGCCGAAGTGCGGCGGCCACGTGATTGTTGCGCGGACTGAGCCGTCCACTTCCGCTGCCATGAGCGAAGATGACGATGCCTTGCGCACCGTGCGGCACGCCCAGCAGCCCAATGAGCCCGTCGGGCTCGATCCTGACTTCCTCGACCTCTGTCATGGCGGATGCCGGCATCTTTACACTCCAACGGGAGGATCGCCTCGCAGGCAGAGGAACTGCGCCTCGCGCCCACTCAGGGCGTTAAACACTGCATGCCGGAAATGTTTCCGAGTCAGGCCAGAAAAAATATGGCTATCCCATCGAGAGCGACGGATCTGTTCCGTCCGTCTATTCGGAATTGTGGGCTCCCTCGGCGCAACGCTCTCCGCGGCCGAGCCTCAAGATTTGTTTGGCATCAATTGGTCTAGAGCCATTGTCGCCAAGCCCGATGCAGCGTTCGATTGGCCACTCCGCAGCGAAGCGAACTTGGTGCAGCGTCGCACTCGCCGGGCTCGCGATTTTCAGCTAGCGCCTCTTGTGGGTGGCTTGTCCGTGTCGTTCCATTCCGCCTTGCGTGCCCGCGCTTCCTCGAAGATCAGCTTGAACTCCCGCATCATCGCACTCTCAATGGCGAACGCACTGCTTGGCACGGCGCCGGGGTCTTCCTGATTATTCTGGAATTGAAAACGGGCCTCCAGTTCGGCCCATATTCGCTCGGAAGTCGCGTCGCGGCCGGCAAGCAGCGCGACGACCAGCGCCAGAGTCTCTCGCTGGGCGTTCAGCCGCCCCTCGATCTCTTCATTCGGCAACTGGGACATGTGGATCGCTTCCAGTTTCAGGCGAAACGGCAAAATCGCGTCGTTGTTCCGGAGTCCAGCTCGTCGGCTCGCCCGGAGACGCGGCCTATTCTTCCCTGAATGCCCGTTGGATTTGGTTCGCCAAAGGTTTCACGAGATAGGACAGCATGGTGCGGCTGCCGGTCGAAAAGAACACCTCGACAGGCATTCCAGGCGCCAGGGCCAGGCCCTTGACCCTGGTAAGCTCTGTGCGCGGTAAAACAACATGCACGGTGTAAAAGCCAGCGCCTGTTTTCTCATCGACATTGAGGTCGGCGGAAATCTTGCTGACGGCACCATTCAGTTCCGGCGTTGTTTGCTGATTGAATGCCGACAGCCGCAGCGTCGCGCTTTGCCCTGACGTCAATTGATCGATGTCTTGGGGTGCCACGCGCGCCTCGACGGTCAGGTCGTCTGTCACAGGGACTATCAGCATGATGAGCTCGCCCGGAGAAATAACGCCACCGACCGTGTGCACGCCAAGCTGATGAACGACGCCGGTCTGCGGACTGCGTATATCGATCCGCTTGAGCTGATCTTCGGCCGAGACCTTGCGCTCGACTGATTCAGAGATCTTTGCCTGGACGTCACGCAGTTCGGTCGCCACCTCGCTGCGCAAATCCTGGTCGATCTGAATGATCTGCAAACGGATTTCCGACGTACGCCCCTTCGATTGCGCCATCGCCGCGGTCAGTTGCCCGTGCTCACCTTTGAGCCGCACGGCATCGCGTTCAAGCGCAGTTATGCGGTCGATTGAAACCAGCTTGCGTTGCCAAAGGCTGCGCATGCCTTCGAGCTCAAAGCCGATCAACTTGATTTCCTGGCTCTTGGCATCTCTTTGCTCGGTCAAGCCGGAAACTTCTTCGGCAAGCTGCGCAATACGCTCTTCCAACTGAGCCTTCTGACCAGCGCGTGCCTGTCGGCGAAATTCGAACAGAGATTGCTCGCCGGCCATCGCCCGACCAATCTCAGGGGCATCCTGCCGTGACACAAGCGAAGCTGGAAAGATGATGCTTCCTTTGCCGTCGCGCTCGGCCTCAAGGCGAGCCAGGCGCGCCTCGAATTCGTCCAGGCTCTTCGTGACGATCGCCAAATTGGCCCGGGTGATCGTCTCATCGAGGCGGATCAAAACCTGGCCCGCCTTCACGGCATCGCCTTCCCGGACGAAGATTTGACCGACAACGCCACCCGTCGGATGCTGCACCTTCTTAACGCTGGAATCGACGACCAGCTTTCCTGAAGCAATCACGGCCCCGGAAATCTCGGTGACGGCGGCCAAGCTTCCGGCCCCACCAATCAGAAGTATGCAAGCTGCGACCCCACCAAGCAGATAGCGCCGAATGGTCCGGTCAAGCGCGGATGCAGTGCGTTCTGCCATCAGGATGCAGGTTCCTCAGGGCCAGAGACGACCTTCAGAGGAACGCCTGCTGGGCGAGTTATCTTGTTCAATATCTCATTCTTCGGGCCAAAGGCCTGGATCCGGCCGTTCGCCATCACAAGAACCTGATCCAGGCTTGCCAGCGCGCTCGGCCGGTGTGCGACCACAATGGCAATACCGCCTCGCGCGCGCACGCCTTGGATCGCCACCGTCAGTGCAGCCTCACCCTCCGAATCGAGATTGGAATTGGGCTCGTCGAGAATGACGAGGAACGGATCGCCATAGAGCGCCCGTGCAAGTGCAACCCGCTGCCTCTGGCCGGCCGAAAGTGCCGACCCGGCCTCGCCGACCCGCGTCTCGTAGCCTTCCGGCAGATGGATGACGAGATCATGAACGCCGGCCGCGCGCGCGGCCGCCAGTATGTTGTCCGAGGGCGCTTGCGGTTCGAAGCGCGCGATATTCTCGGCAATAGTGCCGTCGAACAATTGCACATCCTGCGGGAGATAGCCGACATGCTTGCCCAGCTCTTCCGGCGACCACTGGTCGAGCGTTGCGCCATCCAGCCTGACCGTTCCACGAACTGGGAGCCATATGCCGGCAATCGCGCGCACGAGCGATGACTTGCCGGAAGCGCTCGGCCCGACAATGCCGAGGCCGACGCCCTTTTCCAATGCAAAGGTGGCGTCTTGCACGACCATACGACGCTCCCCCGGCGGCGTGACACTGATACTTTCGACCGAAAGAGCAGATTTCGGCGCAGGCAGCGAGACACTTGTCGCAGTTTCGGGAAGCAGGACCAAAAGCTGGGTCAAGCGGGCCCATGACTGGCGGGCGGTGACGAAACCCCTCCAGTGCGCGATGGCCAGTTCGATTGGTGCGAGTGCCCGGCTCATCATGATCGAACTGGCGATCATGATGCCGCCTGTGGCTTCCTGATGGATGACGAGATACGCGCCGATCGCCAAGATGCCGGATTGCAGCATCATGCGCAGGATCTTCGAGATCGTTCCGAGCGTCCCAGCCAGGTCACTGGCTTTCGCGTTCGTGCTTAGATAATCGGCGTTGACGCTGGACCAGCGCTCGGCGATGCGTGAGCCAAAGCCCATGGCCTGCAGAACCTCGACATTGCGACGCGTCGCTTCGGCAAGTGTATTGCGCGCCGCCGCTTGACTGTTTGCCTTTCTGGCGGGCTCTCTCGTGCGAATTTCGGCAAGCAATGCCAGGCTGAAGAGAATGACCACGCCGGCCAGCGCCGTCATGCCGATCCAGAAATGGAACAGGAAGCAGATTGCGAGATAGAGCGGCATCCATGGCAGGTCGAAAAGCGCGGTCGGACCGGCGCTCGACATGAACGATCGCACCTGGTCAAGATCACGCAAGGATTGAAGGCCGTCGCCTGCGAGCTTGGTGCGCAGCGGCAAACGCATGAGGGCGGCATAGACCTGTCCGCTCAAGCGCGCGTCCAGCGCCATGCCGATGCGCACCAGCAAACGCGACCGAATGAGTTCGAGAACGCCCTGAAAGACGAAAAGCGTGCCGGCAAACACGGCAAGCCCGACGAGCGTCGGCACGCTGCGGCCGGGTATGACGCGATCGTAGACCTGCAGCATGAAGAACGAGCCGGTCAGCGCCAGAACATTGACGACGCCGCTCATCAATGCAATTCCTGCCAACGCTCGCCGAAACGCGGCCAGAACCGCCGCGAGTGTCGTCCGCGGCGGTTCAGGTGGAATGGGATGCGACGTCGGCTTCAAATCAGTTCCAGTTCGGTCTCAGGCAGCAATGACCGCGCCCGAAATCAGGCCTGATGACGAACGTGTCGGTGCCGAGCCCATCTGTCAAATGTTAGATAATCCAATCTTGCAACGCATAGGCATGGATGTAGTCGATCTGCATTTCCGCAGGCGTCGCAAGCCCGTCGGCGGGCGCTCCCGCTTGGCCACCAATCCCCATATTCACCAGCATATACATCGGGTCATGCATGTCGGCAGGCGTTGCGGCACGAGCGACTTCGACGTCGTCGAAATACCAGACGAGTTCGTCTTCTGTCCAAAGCACGCCGTATGTGTGGAACCCTCCGGTATCCGAGGTATAGGCAGTCGAGCCCACTGTTGTATGAGTTCCCGTCGCGTTCGAGTGGCCTGTCAGAATGAGCTTGTTTGGATCCTGACCGAACATCTCTATGACGTCCAGTTCCGGTGGCCAGGAGCCGTCCTCCGGGAGAAGCCAGAAGGCCGGCCATGCACCTTGTTTTTCGGGCATATCGGCCCGAATCTCAAAATAGCCGTAGGTCTGCGCGAAGGATTCGTAGGTCGTCAGCAAACCTGACGTGTATTGGTAATTATTTATATAGGGCCGGATCGCCTCAGGAGCCCGGGCGGCGGTAATCGTGAGAACACCGTCCTCAATGCTGAACGGATTGACGGACCGTGTCGGGGCGTAGTCGGTATCGATGTACCATTGAAGATCGTTTGTGGTCGTGAGCGTGCTGCCGTTCGCGGCCCCCCACCAGTAGTTCGAATCCCAGGTGCCGCTCGAGCCGTTCCACAGGTCCAGCGTGTCGAACTCGTCCGAAAAGGTGAGTTCCAGAGCCGACCTGTCCACGGCCAGCTTGAACTGGCTTGCGGTGAAATCGCCGATGGTCTTGTTGGCGAAGACGAGAAACTCGTCGTCGGACAGATTTAGTCGGACGTTGGCACCCGACTGGACCATGTTGGCGCGCACCTCCTCGAAGGAGGTGAAGCCGTAGCTCCCGACGCGAACGGTATCCGTCGCGCCAAGGTCCAGGATCAGATCACTGCCGTTGCCGGGGTTGACGACGAAAATGTCCGCCCCGGATCCGCCCTTGAGCACGTCATCGCCCTGCAAGCCGTCGAGCGTCTGTTGGCCGGAGCCGCCGGTAACGATGTTGTTCAGCTCGTTGCCGAAAGCATAGCGTTTGTCGCCGGTGACAGTCAGGTTCTCGAAATTGGCTGGGAGCTTGTAGCTCATCCAGGTCGAGATGGTGTCCACGCCCTCGCCGGAAAGCTCAACCGCCTTGTTTTTCGAGGCATACAGATAATAAATGTCATCGCCCTTGCCGCCACGCATCGTGACGGTGACGTTGCCGTCGCCATACATCGAGTCGTTGTATGTGCTGCCATACAGTGTTGAGCTGGAACTCGTCGCCGAATACCACTTCACGGAGGAGCCGCTGTAGGGAAGTGGAACGCCCTTGGCGTTCAATACCGTGGCCATCCCGGTCTTTTCTCCTTGTTTTGTCCCGATGTCAGCCTAACAGCTATCGAGGGCAAAAGGAGCCAGTACTTTTTCACTTTCCAGTTCGGAAGGTTACCGAATGGTTATCACGTAGTGGGAGCACTTGCTGGGGAGCTTCACTGCCTCGAGTGCATAAGGTTGGGCCACTGCAACATGATCGAAGATGTGGTGAGGCAGATCGAGACCGACCCTCACCGCATTTCGCATCTCGAATAGCATTACCGCTGACCGGTGATGAAGAACTGCTAGTAGACTTTGAAAGCGCCCGCATCGGCTCGTGCAGCCACATCGGTGATCAGCATGTGCCCCGGCGATACCGTGATCGAGGTCGCGGGTTCGGCACGAGCAAGTGCATCCTGTGCGGTGATGCTGCTGGCCCAGAAAACAGGAACCTCCCCGTCCATGATTTTCACCGCATCGCCCCAGTCGGGAGCCATCAAGTCGGCAATTCCGATGACCGTGGGATCTCCGACATGGACGGGAGAGCCGTGGGCATGCGGGAAGCGTGCGGTGACGGCGCGAACCCTGTCGACATCGCAACGGCTTATCGGACGCATCGAGACGACCATTTCGCCACCAAACGGTCCGACGCGACACGTCTGGATCCTGGTTCGAAACTTGGGTGAGGCCTTGCCGCAGCCGATGCGGCTCAGTTTCTTTTCGGCAAGTGCAGCCTCGACGGTCAGCGAACTGCCGAGCGCGAAAGCGGCAAAATCATCCTGCCACAGGTCGATGATGTCCGTCCTCTGACGGGTCAGCTCGCCGAAATGATAGATGTTGTACTGGGGGGCATCGGTGCGGATGTCGATGTCGCCCAGCGCCGGGATCAATGGGCTGCCGGCGCGATTCACGCCGACCAATGGACAGGGTTTCGGGTTGCGGATGCAGAACTGGTGGAAATCGCTGGCAAAGCTGCGGGGCACAATCACAACATTGGCCTGGAGCTTGCCGTGCGCCAGCCCCCCTGTGTGCCCCTCATAGGCGCCCATTCTGACAAGCCTGCGCAGCCTGTCCGCATCGACCAGTCGGAGGTCCTCGAAGATCGGTGAAGTGGTCAGGCGAGCCATTGCTTCCGAGCGCGTTTCAGAGACAAGTCGGGAGGGCGTAAGATCGTTGGCGGCTCGGCTGCTTGTCAAATTGTCAGAATCTTTCCTCAACGATAAATTGTATTTATTGGCCGGCCAACGATTGCTTCTTCTTACGACCGACGCTTGCGCGAACCTTCCTGTTGTCCCAAATCTTCCTGTTGTCATTAACAGCTGCGGCAGCCGATCGCTTCTATCTGTCGGCCTGCCTCGTGCAGGAAGCCAAGGTCTCGGTTCATGTAGAAGAGCAGGAAAGCGGCATAGAGTACAAAGACGAGGCTAAACACCAGCGTCTTCACGATCAGCGAAAGCGCAAAAACATTCAGGTGCGGTGAGGCGCGCGCCAAGAAGGCCAGTACAATGTCGGACAAGAGCATGCTGATGATGAGCGGAAAAACGAGGGTCAATGCCATCATCAGAATGCGGTTCAGCAGATCGAGAAAGATGCCGGCTGCATCCTTGCTGAACACAGGCAGAAGTTGGTCGATCGGCCACAGGCCATAGCTGTCGTAGAGACTGGTCAAGGAAAGTTCGAGGCCGCCGGCAGCCAGGTAGATCGTGACCATGATGACGGCGAGCAAGGTGCCGGTGGCACTCGTCTCATGGGTCATCATCGGATCGATCAGAGTCCCCATGGTGGAGCCGCGCTGCAGGTCCAGGATATCGCCGGCAGCCTCGGCTGCCCAGAACGGTATGCCCATCGCCAGCCCGAGCGTTACCCCGACCACGACCTCCTTGAGCATGTACACGACGATCATCGTCGTCGCGATGTCAGTGTTCGTCAGCTTGTTCACGATCATCGGAAAGACCGGAACCGCCAGCGCCAGAGCAACGCCGTTGCGCAAAAGGCCCGATAGCGGCACACGCGAAAAGAGCGGCATCAGGAGCATGAATCCGGTCATGCGTGCGAGCGCGAAAGCTCCGGCCAAAAGATAGAACTGAAGCTCTTTGACCGACGCGAAGAATGGTTCGACCGGCATCTGCGTCCTCAACGCGTGACGACGGGGAATTCGTCCAGCGCCGTTGAGGCCTGCTCGGCGATCTGCTGGCCAAGCAGCGGACCGAAGACGATGATGACCAGCAGGATCACGACGAGCTTAATCGTCTGCGGCAGGGACTGGTCCTGAATTTGCGTCAGCGCCTGGGCAAGCCCGACAAGGATGCCGACGGCCATCGCCGCGATGATCGCTGGGCCCGACGCGAAAAGCACTGTCAGAAGCGCGCTTTGGACCTTCGCCAGGATGAAGTCATTGCTCATGCAAACCTCCTAGCGGCGTCAGACGTAACTCAGGATGAGGCCGTGCATCAGCCGCGACCAGCCATCTATGGCGACGAAAAGGAACAGTTTCAGCGGGATCGAAATGAGGACCGGCGAGACCATGATCATGCCGAGCGTCATCAGGATGTTCGCAACAACGATGTCGATGATGAGGAAGGGAAGATAAAGCAGAAAGCCGATTTCAAACGCGCGCGTAAGCTCGGACGCGACAAAGGCAGGAACAAGTATCGAAAGATCGTCGTCTTTCAGATTCTGGCGTGCCTGTTCCGGCCACAGGCGGTTTGTTCCGTCGAGAAAGAACTGCCGCTCTTCCGGCTGCGTGAATTTGATGAGGTGCTGCTGTAATGGTTCCCTGACCAGTTGCGCCGCCCTGGCGAGGTCGTCTGTAGTCTGGAACTGAACCTGCCCTTCCTGAAGCCGCCCCGTCATTTCGCTCAGCAATGGCGTCGTGACATAGACCGTGAGCACGAGCGCTATGCCGTAGAGCACCAGATTGGGCGGCATCTGCTGGACGCCGAGCGCATTGCGGATGAGGAACAGCACGACCGAGATTTTCAGGAACCCGGTCATGGTGACGACTGCCAGCGGCAGCAAACCGACGAAGCCGACGGCAATCAGAATCCCAAGCAGGTTGGGCGAATTGTCAAGCATTGTCGAACATGCGGGCGACCCGCACGCCCAGGCTCTCCCCAATCCGCACGATCTCGCCATGGCCGACGCGTTTGCCATTGGCGATAATGTCGACCGTCTCCTTCGTCACATTGGCGAGCGGAACGATAGCACCGGGCGCAAGCTGCCTTACCTCGCCGAGAGGCATTGCCGTGCGGCCGAGCTCGAAGGCAAGCGCAACCGGCAGTTGGTCCAGAGTTGCCTCTTCCAGTGTCTGGTCGGCGTGCGGCGGCGTGTTCTGATTCATGGTCCACTCCCATTTCGATCCAGCGATTGCAGTCGGCGCGGCAAGCAGTTGCGGCCCGCTGGCAGTCAGCACGGCCGGGGCATAAAGGCGCTCGGCAATGACCAATGCCGCCTCTTCCTCTTCGTCATCGAAAAGCACTACATCGCCAGGTTGCAAGCTTTTGAGATCACCATGGCTGATTGTAAGTGCGTAGCGCCAAAGGCAGACCGGCAACGGGAATTCCGCAGGAAGCGGGGGTCTCGCTTTGCCGATCGCGTCGAGAAAGCCCCCGGCCCGCACCGCCAGATCGACGCTGTCGGTGTGCAAGGCGCAACCTATGGTTTCGTCCTTGCCGCTCAGTGCGAAAGCCAACGCGGTTTCGTTCAAACCGGTATCTTTTGTTTCGACCGACGTGATGGCGATCGTCTCGCCCAGCTTGCTCTCGATCCATTCGAGATCTTCTTCGAATTCGGATTCCAACAGCAGTGCGGCATGAGCGGGTGCCAGTCGTTTCACGTCGATCAACTCGTCAGCCTTGGCAAGACCTCGTTCGACAACAGATAACGGCAAGCGCAATTTGCCCGCCGTGTCTGCGACTGTGAACGCAATCGTGCACAACTGCTGGTCCACAGGGTTCGGTGCCGGCCAGACGGCCGCGAGCGCCATGGTTTTCCCGGCAATCGTGATCTGCGCGGGAGCACGACGGCGGTAGAAGGCGTTCAATGCCTCAACCTCCCCAGCCGCAACAGATTCCAATGTCAGCGGCTCGCCAACGCTCGAGGGTGTGCGTCTGACCGGTTCTGCGCGCGCTTTCTTTTTTGCCGACGCCAAGGCCTGAGGCATCACACTTCCATATTCACGATCACGGATTGGACTATCGTTCTGTGGGCAAGCGCAGTGGACTGCGCTCGTCTTCCTCGGAAAGCTCGGCAAGCGCCAGGCTGCGACGCGCAGTGCGTTTGGTCAGATGCTGCAACAGCCCGTCCAGCTTCGTCACCGCCTTCATGCTGGCGCGATGATCGTTGCGGGCGGCCGATAACTCCGTTTTGCGTCGTTGCTCGGTGACGCCGGCCATCTTCTGGTTTTCCCGGAGCTGCTCGGTTTGCCTGGCGGCGTTCTCGAACTGTCCCTGAAGCCGGTAAAGGCTGGCGGCCTTCACCGGTTGTCCAACAAGCGAACCGAATGCTGCATCCTCAGCGTCGGCTGTGTGCTGGAGGTGTTCGCTGACCGCGGCGGCTGCCTCCCGAACCGCCCCGGCGGCCCGCTGCGCAGCGGCGTATCTCCTTAAGACCGCTTCGTTTGCGCGCTGTTCACCGTGGCGCCTGAGGTCGCGCAATCGTGCGATCATGTCACGATCTTTCATTGACGATCCCCCGCATGCGTTCGCGTGTCTGCTCGATTGTTTCGTGGGTGGCGGACGGCTGTCGCAGGAAGGCGTTGATGGTGTCGATCTTCGCCACCGCCTCGTCCGCCACCGCATCGCTGCCCTTTTCGTATTCGCCGACGCGCAGCAGCAATTCGACGTCGGCGTAGCGGGCGAGCAACTCCCGTAAGCGGCCGGCGTCCGACCGATGCTCAGCCGGCACCACCGTGTCCATGAGGCGACTGCGGCTGCGCAGCACGTCGATGGCCGGGAAATGATTGCGCTGCGCAAGCTCGTTCGACAGAAAGACGTGGCCGTCGAGAAGCGCCTGGATTTCTTCGGCAACCGGATCCAGCGTGCCATCGCCCTCCAGAAGAACGCTGTAGAGGCTTGTAATGGAGCCGACGCGGCCAGGCCCTGAGCGCTCGAGCAATCGGGGCAGAACTGCAAAAAGCGAAGACGGAAAACCGCGACGCGTCGGCGGCTCGCCTGAAGCGAGGCCAATCTCGCGCTGCGCACGGGCAAACCGCGTGATGTTGTCCATTGCCAGCAACACATGCTTGCCCTGGTCGCGAAAATATTCGGCAATGCTGGTTGCCACATAAGCGGCCTTGACGCGCTCGATCGCCGGCCGGTCGGACGTCGCGACGACGATGATTGCCCGCGCCAGCCCTTCCGGCCCGAGCTGATGCTCGATGAATTCGCGCACCTCACGTCCGCGTTCGCCGACAAGCGCAACCACGGCAACATCTGCGTCGGTGCCGCTGACGATATCCGAAAGCAGGATCGACTTGCCGACGCCAGGCTCGCCGAAGATACCGACGCGCTGCCCACGCGCGCAGGTGAGAAGCCCATCGAGGGCGCGGATTCCGAGCTGGATAGGCTCGGAAATCAAACTGCGCTCCAGCGGCGACGGCGGATAGGCGTTGACGGGATAGCTGCCGGCAATGCCATCCGGCGAAAGCGGCTTGCCATCCAATGGCTCGCCGAACGCGCTGATCACCCGACCAAGCAGGCCGGGCCCGACGGGCACCGTTTGGGTCTTTCCGGTCGCAATGACCTCCGTGAGGCTTGAAAGGCCGGTGAGATCGCCAAGCGGAACAAGGATCGCCATCTCGTCCATGAGCCCGACGACTTCCGCCTTGGTCGCCGTGCCGGTCCTGGGATCGAGGAGTTCGCAGATCTCGCCGATCCGAACCTCCTCCACCGTCGCGTGAATGACCGTGCCGGTGACCCGCCGTACACGCCCTTTCCTGGGCCGGCTGGCATCCTCACGCAGGCCGGAACGCAGGTTCGGAACGATCGATGCAAGGCGGCTCTCGAGCTTGGTGGCGGGACTTGTCATGCCGCCGCCTCGGCCTTTGATGAAATCGCAGCGGCAATGGCATCGAGCTGTGCCTCGATGCTGGCGTCGATGACGGCAATGTCGGTCAAGAGGATGCAGGCGCCCGTCGCCAGCGTATCGTCCGCGTCGATCTCGACCGTCATGCCCAAGTCACTCTCGCGCAGGGCCGCGTTCAGTTCGTCGCGAACCCTGTTGACGGAAGCAGGATGAACTCGGACCTTCAGATATTTGGCGCGGCGAATTTCAGTGACGGCCTGCGCGGCCGCCTTGGCGACCAGCATGCTCGCGTCGAATTCTCCCAGCACGCGCCTGACGACATCGAGAGCTAGATTGACGATTTCGGCTTCCAGTCCACCGAGATAGCGATCGACCTTGACCGCGGTCTCGCCAACCAAACGCGCGGCATCCGCGGCGCCTTGCGCCTTGCCATCTTCATAACCCTGCGCATATTCGGCCGCATAGGCTCGCCGAGCGGCGTCACGCAACTGCTGCGCATCACGCCTGGCTTCGTCGAGAAAAGCGTGCCCATCCTGCCAGGCGCGTGCCTCGGCAGCGCGCAGGATGCGGGCGACGGGGCGCCTCGGCACGGTAGTGGTCGCTTTGCCTGGTTCGACCATCTCGCCTAACCCATCGCCCGTCGAACAATCGCCGGACCAGCTTCGGCAAATGGTTCGGCTGTCGGCTGGTCAACAAGCGCATGCGGCATCAGCTTGAGGCGGACCCGCATGCTCGTTTCGCCTGGCATCGCCTGACACCAGGCGCCAAGGCAACGCAGGCCGTCGGCATGGACACGACGATGAATGTCCTCCAGGGGCTCCAACGGCTGCATTGCACCGGCCAGATCGCGGTTGGCGACTGCGAAAGCACAGATTTCCGCGCCGAGTGCTGCCTGCAGCGCGGCGGCTTGGCGTCCATCGATGACGGCGGCCAGACTGCCGGCCCAGTGGATCGCGCCGGCGCGAAGCGCAAGGTCCTCCAACTCCTCTCCCGACGACAAAGCAATCGCCCGGTCTATCTCGTCGGCTGGTTCGCTGGAGACGGCGCCGCTGAGGCCGTAACGGTCGAGCAGAAGCACTGACAATCGCTCATGCAGGCGCTGCGACCGCAACATACGCTCGCAGGCAGCCTCGCCGATCGTGCCGTCAAAGCACTGCGCCAGCCGGGCCGCATCCGCATAGCCTGCGGGATTGGACATGAATGTCTGCCATTCCGGGCTGGCGGTTTGCTTCGAGCCGGTCTGGATCATGTCTTCTTCACCGGCATTGCCGAAGCGTCGAGCACATAAACGCCGGGTCGTCGATACCACTGGACGTAAGCCAAGCGGGCAGCCAGCGCCAATAGTGCCGCCGTCATGCCGTAAAACAGCCACATCGCGGCGGCGACGCTGTCGGGATGCAGCCAGAGGCCGAGGAACGTTGTGAAACCTGGCTCGCCGGTTGCGTGCTCGGGAACTGCCGCGGTCACCGGAATGAGCGTGACGGATACATTGTCATAAGTCAGCCCGGCGATGCCTTTGGCCACCAGCATCTTGACCTGCGGGATCAGCTCATTCATCGGAACGGATGCGCGATGCCGGATGAAAACGGAGGCGGACGACGGGACCAGCCGCTGTCTCAGCGGATCGTTTTCGGGCAGGACGAGATGAACGCGCGCGGAAAGCACGCCGTCGATGTCCGAAATCGTCTGCGACAGCTCCTGGCTCAGGCCATAGATCATCGTCGCCCGCTCTTCGACCGGCGAGGATACAAGCCCGTCTCGCTTGAACACGTCGCCGAGCGTCTGGAATTCCTGTTTGGGCAACCCGCTTTCGTCGAGAATAGCCATGGCTTCGGCGAAACGGTCCTTCTGTACGGAAACCGTCATTTTGCCGTCCTTGCCCGCCTCGCGTTGGGCCGGGATCCCATGACGCATCAGCGTGGCCACGATCTCGTTGGCCTGCCGCTGGTTGAGGTTGGAATACAACTCAACCGAGCACGCCTGGAGCACAAGCATGCTCACCACGACGAGCGCGACGCGGTACCGGACGCCGCATCGATTCAATAGCGTTGACCGCCGCGGCAAGGATATCGTGTGCACGAACACTCCGTAGGCTTACTGTTGCTTGATCAGCGTGCTGGTGGACGACGTAACGGCCGTTACGCTGCTCGTGACCACTTCGAGATTGGCGGCTGCCCACATCACCGAAATGGATCGTTCGAGCAGTTGCTCGGCATTTTTTGCGGTGGCGTTTTCGCCTTCCTTGCCTGACGGGGCGGTATTGCCGGCGCCATCCTGCATGGTGGCCGTTTCAGCATTCGCAAGGGCATTTGCCTGGGGGGCATTTGCCTGGCCAAGCGCCTTCTGCACCTGCTGCATGGTTCCTTCCAGCGACTGAACCGCAGAACCGAACAATGCCGACGGATCCGTAAACGTCCCGCCCCCTGCCTTTTCCACCTCGGCCAGATAGTCGAAGAGTTTGTGTTCGGTCCTTTCCAGTTTGGAGGACTGTCCGGCCATTGCCGGATTGGCTCCCGAAGATGCCTGCGCCACCTGCTGGCCTGCCCGCGTGGCGACATCACCGCGCTCAGGCATAGTAACCTTCGCGGCATCATGTTTTTCCTGATTGGCACCCACCATCCGGTTACCCGGCTGCGTTGCCGTGCAGGTGGTGATTTGCTGCTGCGAAGCTATGCTGGTGGTCAAGTTTGCCAGTGTAGCTTCCAGGGCTCCAATCGGCGCGATTTGCATGAACCTGCCCTCCTGCTTGCTTAGTTCGATTTGCCGGAGGGGACATTCTGCGCCTCCGCCTGCCTTCCGCGGAAAACGCGGACCGGAACGACTTTGCCAGGATCCGGCTTGGTGCTCGGCGCCGCAGGAACCCCCAGTGTTTTCCTGACAAGTTCAACATAGGATGGTGGCCCCGATACCGAGACAACCTCGTCTTGCCTGGACACCTTTGTCGGAAACCTCGGATCGATGACCCCCAGCCGCGAAAGCCGATCTTCCGCACTGGCAGCGGTATTGGCATCAAGCGGGATCATTTCCGTCCGGACTTCAGCTTCGGTCGCGACGTTCATGACGATGCCGTCGAAATGCCAGACCAACCCGTATCGATTGCAGATCTCTTGCAGAAACTCGCGGGCCATTCCAACCGGCATGCCGGCGCTTAAACGCCCCTTTACGAGTTTGCTGACACGCATGGGCACCCGCATGTTGCGACCTAGCTCGACCAGCGCGTCGGCCACCGACTGATCGACGGTGATGTATTTGTACGGGCCGGCAGGCCAGCGCGGTTCGGCGGCGTTGGCCCGCGACGAGGCAAGTCCGAACGCCAGGATCGTCGCAAGACCGCAGGCGACGAAAGCAGCCCTGGCTCCCAAGAACCGATCCGCATGGTAGGTGTCGCGTCCCGTCAACATTGGTCCTACCGCAAAGGGACGCACGAGCCATGGCCCGCGTCGCTGGTTTCATGATTTACCCGCCGATTCACTCTATCGTGCACATTGCAAAATTGGAAGTCCAATTGGATTGCGCACGAGCATTTGGTGCCAATTGTTGCGAACCGCCTGCAAAGCGATATGGTGCGCGCTGGAATCAGGTGATCGCCAGCTGAACGCCTGGATGCAGAAGAGATCGGTCTTGGCGGCAATCATGATCCTGCTTGCGAACTTGCCTGTTCCCGTCAAGGTTGCCGGACGCAAAGTCCGGGTCACCCCGCGCCTTAACCAGAGATTGTGTGCATGTCTGATCGCTGTCCTATCGATTGCCGCCATGGCGCCGGCGCAGGCCCAATCGAATAGCGGTTATGACCCACGAAGCTGGACTTACGATCCGGCAAGAAATGCGCTGGTCTCCCCTTCCGCTCCCGACCAGACTTCGGACGAAGAAAACCGGCGCGAGTGGTCGGCAATCCCTAGGGAGATCGTGCATTTCAGCGAGGCTCAACCGAAGGGATCGATCGTCATCAACACCACGGAGCGGCGGCTTTACTACATCTTGGGGGGCGGAAGGGCGCTGCGATACGCGGTAGGCGTTGGAAAGGAGGGATTGGAGTGGTCCGGCCGCGACACGATTTCGAGCAAAAAGAACTGGCCAGATTGGCGGCCGCCGGCCGAAATGCGATCCAGAGAAGCATCAAAAGGCCGCATCCTGCCTGCGCATGTCGAGGGAGGACCGAACAATCCATTGGGCGCGCGCGCATTGTATATCGGCGACACGCTTTATCGCGTCCACGGCACCAACCAGCCATGGACCGTCGGACAGGCCAATTCCTCCGGTTGCATTCGCATGACCAACGAGGATGTTATCGATCTTTTTGAACGAGTGAAGATCGGCAGCCAGATCATTGTGCGGCATTGATGGCCGTTCCCGAAAGCCGCAAATGAGTGATTCCCAATCGTGATACCTTTCAACATCAAGCAGCTCGAAACCTTTCTCCTGGTGGCGACCTTCGGAAGCTTTCGCAGGGCGGCGGAACGCCTGAACACCACACAGCCGGCGGTGTCCACCCGAATTGCTGGGCTGGAGGAAGCGCTTGGCGCCAAGCTGTTCGAGCGGCAGAGCAGCACGGTCAGGCTGACCGCCGAGGGACAGCGGCTCTTACCACCTGCCCAACGGGTTCTGCGGGTAGCGGAGCGGCTGCAACTGATGGCCAGCTCTCTTTCAGAGACTTCAGAGACGACGAGGGTGCTGCGGCTTGGGGTCGCCGAAACGATCGTGCACACTTGGCTGCCGGATTTCCTCACGGCACTGAAGGCAAACTTTCCGCTTGTCGATACCGACATCGTCGTCGATGCGACGACGACCCTTCGCAACGAACTGATGTCACACCGGCTCGATCTTGCGGTACTGATGGGCCCTGTCCTGGAGTACAGCATCGAGAATATCGAGATGCCGTCCTTTCCGCTTGTCTGGGTCTGCTCGCCGCTGCTGGAATTGCCTCACCGGCGCAAGGTGACGCTGAACGACCTGATGCAGTTTCCAATCATCAGCTACGCGCGCACCACGCGACCCTATAGCGAACTCTACCGCAAGCTCACCGGCGAATTCGAAGAGACACCGCGCATCTTTCCGGCCAATTCGCTGGCCGCTTCCATCACCATGACACTCAACGGAATCGGCATAGCCTCGCTGCCCGAGGGAGTCGTCCAGGACTATCTCGCAAGCGGAAAACTGCGCATCGTCGAATGCGAATGGCACCCGTCAGACCTGCAGTTTACCGCCTCCTACTCTTCCGAACCCTCCAATCCGATAGCGGAGCGGGCGGCAAAGCTGGCCGGCTGCGTTGCGCATGCCTATGCTGCGAGAACCGACAAGCTTAGGCCCGCGGTTTCTCAACCCAAGGTGGCCGGCAGGTAGATGCGGTCGCCTGAGAAGATCACATCCGGGCTCAGGATATGATCCATGTTGAGCACCACCGTCTCGGCCACATCCGCAGAATGGGTCCTGGCGATCAGGCGAATGCTGTCGCCGTTCTTGACCTCGACCCACTGGTAGCCGTCTTTCTCCAGCGTTGGATTGGTGCGGCCCGCAGGGTTGCTGCTGCCGTCGGCATGCGCCTCGACATGATCGCCGGAAACCCAGCCGCTATGCATTTCGCCGTCCGGCCCGAAACCTTCGACCGGTATCCAGGCGTCTCCTGACTGGTCTGTCGAGGGTCCGGCGGTCTGCTCGACGAAGCTGCCGGATTGCAGAACCGTCACCACGGTCGAATCCCCGTCAGGCTGGGTCCGCAAGTTCAGGCCGTCATCGGCCAGCACGGCGAGCTGCGGGAAGTCCTGCGGCGGGGTTTGCGTCCCGGGATCAGGCTGCTCGGTCTGTTCGTCCGGCGGCGCGCCATCGACGCCGGAAGGATCGTTACCCGGCGCGGTCTGTTCGTCCGGAGGCGCGCCATCGACGCCGGAAGGTGTGTCGCCCGGCGCGGTCGGGTCGGTTGCCGGCGTCTTGCCGGTGTTGTTCCATGGCTGGTCGTCCAGCGCGTCCCAGGCAAACAGCAGCATGCCGACGCCGAAGGTCACGCCAAGCGCGATGCGATCGGCGATCCCCCACCGCGCGTCGGACTTTGCGCGGGCGTCGATCTGCTCTGCCGTCCTCGGCACGGCCCGGCGATTGAGCAGATCCGTGCGCGCGGCCGACACCCAGAACTCGGCGCTGCCGACGGTGAACAAGGCGCCCGCCGTCGCGGCCAGCGGCGAGTGCAGGTTCTGTGCCGTGTAGAGAAGGGAACCAAACACATAACCGGGACCGGCCAGATGCTCGGCCACGTTCCGCAACACCGGCCGTCCGGCGATCGACTGCAGCGCGGATTTCGTGCCGTAGACCACATTGCCCAGTGAGAAGGAGCCGTTCACCCAGACATTGTCGCCGCGCAGCAGCCCGGCGGCCGAGCCTGGAGACGAGAAGATGAACGACGCCCCGCTCGCGGCGTTGAGGGCGCGTCCCAGCGGCTTGTGATTTGCCGTGGCGTTCGGAAAGACCGACTGCGCGGTGAAGACGACGCCGCGCACGCCGAACGCAACGCCTGCAGCTGTCGCGGCCCAATGCGGTGGCAAGATCTGCCATACCGTGTAGGAGGAGCCGGCCATTGGACCGAAGGTCGCGATCAACTGTGCATTCTCATTGAAGCGGGCATGGCTCAACGCCTGGTCAACGGCCGCAGTCTGATCCGGCGTCATGGCCTTCTTGTGGGTCGCCCGATAAGTCGTCATCTGCAGCACGGAAAGCGCATTCGTTTGCTCCGTCGACATCCAGGCAAACTGCTTGGGCGTGAACTTGCGCAACTGGCCGGGGCTCAATTCGCCAAGCTGCTTCGGCGTCAACGCCGATATCTGTTGTTTCGTCAGCGCCTCGATCTGATGAATGGTCAGAGCGCCAAGCTGCTCCCGCGTCAGTGCTGCGATGTGGCCTGGCGACATCTTTGCCATTGTCGCGGGATCGCGTGCCGCGACGAGACCTGGGTCCAGCGCCGCGAACTGGGTGGCGTCGAGATGGCCGAATTGGGCAGGCCTCATGGCGGCGACCTGTTCCGGCGTAAGGGCATTGCGCTGCTCGTCACTGAGCTTGGCGATCTGGTCGGGCGTCAGCTTGCGCACCTGCTCGATGGTCAATCCAGCGAGTTGCTCTGGTGAGAAGGCCGCGACCTGATCCGGCCGCAGGCCGGTGATCCGGCCAGGGGCAACAGCCTGCAATCTACTTGGCCTGATCGCCTGAAGCTGTTCGCCACCCAGCGCCCGCAACTGCGTCGGCCGTAGCGCGGCAAGTTGATCGAACGTCAGCTGCCGGACCTGTTCGGGGCTGAGTGCAGCCACCTGCTCAGGCGCCAGCTTGGCGATCTGCTCCGGCTTGATGGCGTGCAATTGCGTGCCGGTCAATTCGGAAGTCTGATCGGCTGCAAGCGCCCTGACCTCCGGCCCGGTCGGCGCCCGCACTGGTGCGGCAAATCCCGGCTCCGCGGCGGAACTCACCGGAAGCTCAAGGCTGATGATCCTTCCGCTGGCAGGGTCAAAAACCACCCTGCCCCGGTCAGGCGCCGGCGGCCATGTCGCGGCCGGCGTTTCGGCAGCAATATTCTCTGTCGGCGGCGTTTCGCCAGTCACGGCCGGGGTTTCGTTGCCGACCACCTCGGCCACTGGCGGCGGCGCTTCGGCCTGCGCTGGCGCATCCCAGAACTCGTCGGCCGGCCGCAAGATCACCTGCGGGCGTTTCTGCGTCGATCGGCCGGGCGCGACGGCATCCTCATTGCGCGTGAACTCACCGACGAAATTGCCGTCCGGATCCATCATCCGCCAGCCATGGACCTCGTTCCATGGTATGCTGCCGTCGATTGCAGTCTCGTCGACGCGGGCCATTCTGTCGCCGACGGGCCGGCCCATCGCCTCGAACTCAGTCGGGACGTGGAGGCGCGGCCTGCTCGGATTGAGCGTATAGAGATAGGTATAGCCCTGCTGCCGCGCGGCCCGTGACTCTTCCGAAACGAAAGCCTTGGCGCCCGAGATCGACTGGCTGGTGCCGACGAAACGGCCATGGGTATTGCCGAGCACATAGTTGCTCAGGACGATGCCTTGCGGGTTGTCCACCCAGATTCCGGTCGGCGGCGGCGGCGAGAAGCCGCCTGCGTCCCTGATCTCGCTCGGCGCGCGTGTATCGGCGCGGAAAACATAAGGGCCGACATTGCCGCGCAAGGGTCTTGCGGGGTCGCCGGCGCCTTCGACGGGCAGATTGCCGTCCTCGGGATGCCCAAGGCTGCCCGGCACATGGTCCTGGGAAGCGCCGCGCGTCCATGGCAGGACATAGGGCTCTCCGGTTTCGGGATCCCGGAACAGGATATGCGATTTATGCATCAACTCCGGTTCGTCGCCGCGCGCGCTCGGCGCATCGGCCGGCGGCACATAGACATTCTCCACGCTCTTGGGCGGCGTCCCGAGATACCTCACGGTGGCCGTTTCGCCATTCTCGTCGACGATCTGCAGCGTTTTTTCCGACCGCGCCGAGCCCAATGCCGGCTGGGTGCCATCCGACGGCCCCGAGCCCAGTGCCGGCGGGGTCGACGGCCCCGGGCCCAATGGCGGCGGGGTGCCATCCGGCGGTCCCGAGCCCAGCGCCGGCGGGGTCGGCGGCGAATTGTGCAGCACGTCCTGCTCGAGCAGCCGGTTGAGGTAATGCGCCTGCGTGGGCGTCAGCTCGCTGCGGGCCTGCTGGTCCAGCTGTTGCCGCAACGCTTTCCATGCTGGCCGGCTCATGCCGTCTGGTCGCCCGCCGGCGGAGGCGAGTTGGTCCGGATATGGCGCCACGCCCAGTTCCGGGAACACATCCGACACGCGCTGACCAGCGAACCTTAAATCGCCGTGCGGCGATGCCGCAACCTCGGTGAGATAGGCGTCGAGATGCTGCAGAACGTCCGGCGTCAGTTGCCCCCCCGAGGTGTCCAGCGCGGAGAAAACCTTTTGCGCGCCTTCGGACGATCCCGGATGGGCGCGGGCGGTACGGGCATGCGGGACAAGGTCCTTCCTCACCGAGCCGAGTTCCACCGTCGTTATCGGCCATTGGCTAAAGTTCAGGGCGAGACCGGCGCCGTGGTCCTTGCGGTCCAGGCGGTTGAGCGGCCCGGTGCCCGCCTCGCGCGGAACGCCCTCGAAGGCGGGGCTGCCGCGCCAGGGTTCCTTGCCGCCTCCGAAGGGCGCCATGACGTTGTAGTTGCGATAGAGGAGACGATCCTCGAAACCAGGCACCTTGCCTTCGGAGCTATAGTGGCTGGCGCCACCTCTCGCGGCCTCCTCCCAGAAAGAGGCTGCCCGTTGGCTGAGCGGGCCAGGCTCCCTGTGCGTATATCCCGGCCGGCCGCCTTCGCCGCCGAGATAGCGCAGCGTGCGATTGACGTAGGCCCCGCTCAGAGAGAAGCCAAAGATGGATACTGAAACGCCAGCGGCTTTTTCGTTCTGGAACGTGTTCTTCGACAGCATCGGCGCCGATGCGACCCACTGGGCGGAGGGAGCAGCCGCCTCGTCATAAGCGAAATTCGGCCGGTATCCGTTGACGAAAAGTTTCTGGCCCTTCGCGTCGTTGGGGTGGACCGGAAGCAGGAAGCCGGTGCCGCCGTCCGGGCCGTTGTTCTTCAGGCTGAGTTCGCCATAGACCTGCCGGCTGGGCAGCGGCACTTTGAGGCCGATGCCGAGCATCGATCCGCCGAGAGTGATCGTGCGGCCGTCGGGGCCGAGGATCCACCCGGCAGCCAGGAGGGCGCCGTTGGTCGCCATGTCGTTCAGGAGGGGGCCGCCCAGGACATTGGCTTCGTGTTCCTGCAGAAACCAGGAAACGGTGGCGCGGTCGGACCGCCAGACCCCTTGTGCATCGGTGAAGAATGTCGGGGCGCGCCACGAACTCGCCTTGTCGGCATCCAGCAACCGCTCCAGCAGGACGGGCACCTCGCTGTTGATCTCGGTCCCGGCCCTGGGCTTGCTTGCGGGCAGCGCGTTCTCCAGCGCGTGCGCGAGCGACTGGACAGCGGGGTCCGCGGATTTCTGCTGGTTGGCGGCGTAACCGCGCATCTGTCGCCACAGATACGGTATCCAGGTGTCGTGGCCGGACAGAACCTTCTCATTGTAGCGGCCCTCCGGCGAAAGCTTGCCGGCGGGTTTGAACGAAGAGCCCGGCTGAAGCTTCGGACCGTAGACCCACGTGCTGCCACGGTCGGCCTGCAGGACCTGCATGAGCGCATCCTGCTGCGCGGCGGTCACCGCCTTGCCGGGCTTGGTGGCGCGCCCCTTGAAAAACGGCGAGGCGGCATTTGCCGCGGCGGCAAGGTCCGGGTCGGTGGAGCGTGACGCAGTTTTGAGGTAATCGCCGACGATGCCGCGGCCGGCGTCGGTCCAGCCGGCTTCTCCCGGCAGCGCCCCGGCGGTAAGGAACTGCTCGCCGCGCGACAGCCTGGCGTCGGACGACAGGCCGAGTTGGTCGATCACTTCTCCCGGCGACAGATGCGACAGCTTGCCCTGTGCGCTGAACACCTGGAGGGTCGTCAGGCCGTTCATCGAAAGCTGGCCGGCCGGCTTGGAGCCGGTGAACGGGCTGTTGCGGTCGGCGTTGAGCATTTCGCCAAGCGCATGATGCTGAGCCGGCGTCATCTCCGTGCCGGACTGAGGCAGGCTCCTGCCGCCGAGCTGCACTCTGGTCATGGTCACCGCATCGCGGACGACAGGATCGCTGGAACGTTCGAGGGAATTGAGGTAGTCGCCGACGAGTTGCAGCTGCTCGGGCGTCCATGTCGGCGCGGGCGTCGCCGCATCGTCGGGAAGCGCCGGCAAGGTGGTGGCCAGGGTCTCGCCGAGCGCCGAGCGATGGCTGACTTCCGGATTCTTGGCAGGATCGAACGTATGGACTTCCCGTGCCGGGGTGTTGACCCTGTTCTGGCCGTTCGGCGTGGTTATCGATCCGCGCTTGGCGCGTTCGACGGTCTGGCCCGAACCCAGGTAGCCGGCATCCGTCGCATGCTCGCCCGGCGGGACGATGTCGCGGGTCATGCTCGCCTGCGGGCCGGCGACGACGACCTTGGCCGGCAGGTATTTGCCGCCGGCCTCGACATAGATGTCCTGTCCGGCGGTGACGCCGTCCTGCGCAACCGGCCGGTGATAGATGCTGTCGACCAGCTCGCCGAGCTTCGGATAGTCATAGCGGGGTTCGGTATTCGCGTAACGCGTGCCGATGCGCCGCAGGCCGGCCTTGGCGGCATTGAACGTCTGGCCGAAGCTGTACGGGTTTGACGAGAAACGATTGATGATCGGCGTGCCGTCGGGCCGAGCCGGGCTGGGGTGCCCGGTGTCCGTCACGGCCGGTGGCTCGGTGCGGGCATTCGGATCGGCCGTCCAGCGGCCGTCGGCGCCGAGATAAAGCACCGGCAAGGAAGGGTCGAGCTCGACAGCAGCCGGCACCGGCTCCGACGCGGCCGTGATCGCCTTGGGTTCGGGTATGGCGACAACCCTCTGCCCTTCCGGCAGGTTGAAATCGACGAGCATCTCGCCGGTATGGCGGTTGCCGAGAGTGTAGCGCATCAGCGGGCGGGTGCCTTCCGCCCCGCGTGTTTCCGTTTCCGACTGGAGCAGGACCTCGTCCGGGGTGGCCAGCACGGCCGGGTCGGAAGGGCGTGCGCCGTCGAGATAGCCCGTCTGCTGCGGATCCTTGCCGCTGGTGTAGACGTATTCCGCGGGATTGGGCCGCGGCATGCCGGTGAACGTCTTGGTCGCCGGGTCCCAGACGAGCCGGAAGCCGCTCTCGGCCGGGCGCGTCGTTCCGTCGCCGCGGACCGGCGGGACCACGATCGGATCGCCGTCGGCGGGGGGGCGCACATTCTGCTCGCGCGCTTCCTGGGCGCCTCGGTCGCTGACATTCTCGGGATGGTCGCGCTCGCCCGGGGCGCTCGGCCCTTCATCGTGGACGTTGACGACCGTCCCCTCGATCACCGGGTGGCTGGGATCGTGGAAGACCAGCTTGTCGGTCGGGCGATAGACGCCGTCGGTGCCTTGCTCATGCACGACCATCGGCCGCGACGATTGTCCGCCGCCTGATGGATCACCTTTGCCGCCCGTGGGTGGCGGCGGGTTCGGGCCGTCGGACTCGCCGGCCGGCAGCGCCCGTGGACCGGTTGGACGGTTAGCCCCTCCCGTGTTGTCAAAACCGTTCCGGGCACCGAAACCAGGCCCCTGCTGGCCGGACGTTTCGCCGACCACGTCGCCATCGATGATGATCTCATCTGGGTCCGGCATGACCTGTTCGCCGGTGGGCCTGTAGACACCGTCAGGGCCCATCTCGTAGACGGCCCGCGGTTGCGGCCCCGAATCCGGAAAAGTTCCGCTCCGAGTACCGCCCGTTCCAGGCATGTTGGACAACAGCGAGCGGCCGCCCAGGCCTGTGCCGACACTGCCGACGCCTATGCCCATGACTGCGTTCGCGAGCTCGAGCAGGGACATCTCGCCGCCATGCGCCGCCAGATCTTCCACCGATTTGCCGAGCAACGGAAGGCCGGTAACCACAGCGCCGGCATCGAGGCTCCACGCAGCGTTGGTCAGCTTGTTGCCGTTTTGCATAAATTCGGTGACCCTACCAGCATAAGAGGCCTCCTCTACGTTCACCTGGAATCGGCCGATGCCCCAGCTGGCATCCTTCATGCGGGTCATCCCGAAGCCGCCCGCGAAAGCCTGGGATCTGGACAAGCTGGTCTTTGCCAAGCCGAATGTGCGCAGGGCACCCGCGCCCACTGGCAGGAATGCAGTTACGCCGGTCGCGACATTCCAGGCCGACTGGCTGTCGAAGTCACCGCCCTGCAGGAGGTGATCACCCTCTTTGATCAGAGCTTTGCCGCCAAGGATTGATCCGGAGCCGATCGCGATGGGAATCGCCCATTGGCCGCCTGGCACGAACGAGACGATGGTGGAGACACCGGCGACGATGCCAAGGCCAATGTCGGTAGCCTTGTCCCAGAAACCCACCTTGCGCGCGTCGGCCACTTCCAGTTCGTCGAGCGAAAAACCATCCTCGCCGAGCGACATGTCGCCGCCCTTGGCCATGACCAGATTGCCCTTCTCGCTGAAGATGCGGTTCTCGTGCTGGAATTCGTCAAAGCTGCTGTAATATTTGCCCGAGCTGTCGACATAGCCGATTTCGTCGCCGGCGCTCTTGATCGCGAACAAAGCCGTCGTCGATTCCTTCCCGCCGTCGAGGGAGAAAACCGGCACGATCTTGACCTCGGCGTCGTCGCCGGCGCGGTCGGTGATTTCTTCAGTGACCTTTTGGACGTCTTCACTCGGCGCGTCGAGCCCGAGGGTCTGACCAACGGCAGTGCTGAGTTGGTCCGGCGTATATGTCTCGTATTCGCCGGTGAAGCCGGCCTCGTAGAGGTTCTCGAACTGGACCTGATATCCAGCCAGCGCCTGGTCCTTGTGTTCTTCAAAATACTCGTACTTGAGTTTCGCCTCATGCTCGGCGGAACCGTATTCGAGAAGCTTGGGGTGGCTTGCGGAAAAAGCGTACCAGTCGCGCCCAGCCACCATCGCCGGCCGCACGTTTTCTTCCCAGTCCTCCAATTGGTTCTTTTCGGTCTCCGCCTGGCCTCGATCGATTTCCGCGGCCGCAACTTCGGGGTGCACCCACAGCTTCTGGCCGTCCATCTCGATCTGGACCCACTTGCCGCTGTCGCCGATCGCGCCCGGCCCCTGCTCTTCGTAGGCCGCGGCAACTTCCGGCGCGACCCACAGGTCGCGGCCGTTCACCGTGATCTTCACCGCCGTCTCGCCCGGCTTGAGCGTGCCAGCGGGCGCCTCTACGGTTCCTGGCCCGTAGTCGGTGATCGCCTGGTCGCGTGCCGTCGTAGCATCGACGAGCGCCGTCTTCGCATCTCTCAGCCCGGCATCAAGCTGGTCGACCTGCACGCCGACAATCTTCGACTTGGCCGCGTCCAGCGCCGATTGCGATCCCATTCCGTTGGCTGTGCATACCGGCGCCGACGATATGTCTTGCGTCGAGGCCAGCATCTCCTGCCACTGCTTGTTGAGCGGATCGTTGCGGAAATCTTCCCTGATACCCTCGTCGTTGAGGTCGTATGTCAGGGCAGATTTATGTACGTTCGTGTCATCCCCGTTCTCGTCGGTGAAAGTGGCGTTCTCATAGACGGTAACGACATAGAGCTGACCGTTCTCCTCGACTATGTCCTGCGATTTTATCTTGCCAGTAAAGTCACCATGTCCATTGGTATACCCTTCCCAATCGAAATGGTGCGGGTTTCTTTCCTGCGCCTGCGCAAGCAGTTGCTGCTTGAGAGGCTCCATGGTTACGGCAAGATCCGCCGCCTCTGCCTGTGCAACCCCATACTCCTGATATGCCTCGGCCAGGATCACCTGATTGGCCGCGGCCCCCTGGAGCGTTTGCAGACCTTCAAGCCGCTCTTCGATGGCCGTGTATTCTGGGCTTCCAGGCTTGGCATCGGTAAGCTTCAGCTCCAGCTCGGTCGAGCTGATCATTTGATCGATCGTGGCCCTGTTGCCGTTGGCGGTGTGTAGCGAAACGTTTGTAAAGAGCTCGGCGACCTCCGCGTGCGCGGCCTTTCCTTGCTGGTTGGTTTCCTCGGCACTGGGGCCATCCGGGCTGCTGACAGCCGTCTGGTTGGGATCGCTGAGCGTCGGCAGGTCTACCTGTTTGTCGATCGCTTCGAGAAGTGACGTCTGGCCCTGCTCGTATTCGGCCCGGGCAGTGCTGGCGCTTTCAAGCGCGTTGTTGGCGAGGGTCAACCGGCTTTGCGCATCTGCCAGGGTGCCCTTCGGCTCGGGCGGCTTCCACTCCAGTCCATAAGGCGCCAACGCCTCGTCGAGCGTCGACTCGGCACCCTCCATGGCGTTCTTGAATTCAGGGTCCAGCGCATAGACGTCGAGCTGTGCCGCGCTCTGCGCAGCCTTTGCTTCTGCCTCACCGAAGTTCGCAATCGCCACGTTCTCGGCTGCGATCGCCTTGGCCACCTCCGGGTCGAACCATTTCCAGCTCCCGTCGACCAGCAATGGCACCCACTTCCCGCCCGAAGGAGCCGTGGGTGATGGTGGGTTCCCGTAGGGACCAACCGACGTGGGGCCACCGTCGAGAGTCGCGCCGGTTGCGTCTTGTCCCCGACCATACAATTCCATTGCAGCGACCACGGCCTGCTGCTTTTCAAGCGCCTCCGTGGTCAGCTCTGGCGTCGCTCCGCCGAATATGCCGTCCAGCGTCGTCTTGAGTATCTGGTCTTCCTTGGCCTGTTCCGGGTCATTGCTGTTTGGGTTGATGTCCAGCAACAACTCGGCCAACGCTTCCTGCGCGGTGCCGGCCGCGATATCCGTGACGGCGCCGGTCGTATCGTTGGTCAGCGTGATCTTGCCGTCTGGCGACGTGGTCAGCGTGTAGCCGTTAAACGTCACATTGAGGGTGGTCTTGGTGGCACCCTCGATCACCACCGTCTCTCCCGGGTGAATAAGGTCGGGGTCGCGCGGAGAGGTGAACAGTTCCGGATTGCTCTCGGCGAGATCCTCCAGTGTCACACCATGCGCCTCGGCGATGTCGCTCAGATTGTCGCCTGGTTTGACTTCGTAGTCGATCGGCTCGCCATCCCCCAGCGTCTCGACGATGGTCTCGGTGCGTCGGCCGTCCTTGTCGAAGACGATCGACGTCTCGGTGTTGTTCCTGGGGTCGACGATGGTGGTGGTCTGTTCGCCGGTTTCGGTGTTGTGCTCGATGTGGGTGGTCACGCCGTTACCGTCGACCATGTCGGTCGTCTCGGTATTCCCCTCGGTGGTCGTCACCGAGCGCGAACCGTGATGGTAGTCGTTGTTGTAGGTGATCGTCTTGCCGGTAGTCGGATCGGTGACGACAATCTGCAGGGTCTCGCCTTCGTCGCCGCCCTGCGTCACCTCGAGGCCGGCGGCATTCAGTTCGGCGATCACCTGCTCGGGCGTAAGATCGCTCGCCTCGGCGATTTCTTCGAAGCTCTTGCCTTCGGCAAGCTGTTCCTGGATCGACGGCGCGTCAGAGCCGTCCGCTGCCTGCGAATGCGCCAGGATGGTCTCCTCGCCGTCCGGACCCGTGACCGTGGTTACCGGCAATGCGGGGCCGCCGGCGGGCGTCACCGTCTCCACGGTCGACCCATTCGGCAGGCTCTTGGTGACAGTGACGGAACCGTCTCCGTTGGTTTCGGTGGTTGTGGTTATACGGGTTTGGGGATTCGTCGTGCGTTCGGTGACTGAGCCGTCGCCGAGGTCGTCCACGAACGTGGTTGTGATCGCGCCTGTCTGCGCGTCGACACTGGTGGTTTCCTTGCGGCCGAGATCGTCACGGATCGGCGAGGATGTCGCCTGTCCGTTGGGACCCGTCACTTCGGTGTAATAGCCGCCGTGGTGATAATCCTGGTTTTCGGTGATCGTGCGGCCGCTGCCGCCGGTGATCACCACCGTACGGGTGTCGCCGTTGGCATGTTCATTCGCTATCGCCGTCATGTCGCCGGCATTCAGAGCCGCCACCACCTCCTCGGGAGACATGCCCTGCTCGTCGGCGATGTTGTCGATGCTTTTGCCGCTTTCGATCGCCTTGAGAATGTCCTGCGCCGTGGTGACTTCCGGTGAAACACCGCCGCCGTCGGGCTCACCACTGGTCAGCAGGAGGTTTGGCGTACCGCCGAAATTCTGCGTCGTGAAAAGCGCAGGCGCGGCGGTGGTGCCGCCGTTGCCGTTTGCTGCGGTGACTGCGGCAGGCGCCACCGGTCCTGGCTGCGCCGCCGGGGCAGTCGGCTGTGCCGTCGTCAGTTCCGCATTGACCTGCGTCAGCCGCTGGCGGGCGCCCGCGGCCGCGTCGGCCTCACCCATCTTGTTGGCGAGCCGGATTTCATTTTGCAATTTCGTGGCTTCCGCCTGCAGCCGCGTAGTCTGCTCGGCATTGGCCTTTGGATCGACCCTGGGCGGCGGCGGCTTGACGGTATTAATCGGGCGGATCATCAAACAACCTCCGGAGCCGGTCCAGTCCTGGTTCAGGCAGTCTGCCTGCCGTCAACGCCCCCGCGCCCGACAGTGGAAGCCCTGTGCCTACCGGGGCGGCTTCCAATAAATGCCGAAAGCAGCGAGTTGCTCTTCCGACTGTCTTACTCGTTCTGCAGCATTCACTTCAGACTGCGCGGCCGTCAGTGCCGCCAGAATCTCGACGGCGGCGAACGCCGGCGCCATGCTGCGGAAGAACGACTGCGAATTTGCCGTAACGATGATGGTCTCCCGCGCGATCCGGGCCAGCGGCGACACGCTGCTATCGGTGATTGCCACCACGCCGACACCCTGCCTGGCCGACTGGCGCGCCACGTCGATCGTCGTGCGTTCATAAGGCGACATGCCCACAGCAAGGAGGACGTCGTCCCGTCCCGCACCCTGCAAGGCATCCAGACCATGTCCGCCCATCTCGCCGACAAGCGTCACCTTGCGGTCACCGCCAGCCAGAAACGACATGATGTGAACGAAGTGGTTCGCAACCGGATAACCGGATCGCGAGCCGAGACCGAACAGATTGCGTGATCGTGCAAGGAGCTCGGCGGCGGCGACGAATTGCGAGGCATTGCCGTACTCACCCAGACTTGAAATCTGCGCCGCGAGCGTGTCGGCGACGACCCCTGCAGTCGAATATCCCGGATCGCCGTCGTCCTGCCCCATACCCTGTCGCGCCGGCTCACCGGCGCCTGTCTCACGCAGCGCGCGCGCATAAAGGCTGCGCATATCCTCGTAGCCTTCAAGGCCAAGCCATCGCGCCAAGCGCATCATCGTGCTGTGCGAAACGCCGGCCTGGTGCGCCTGCTCGCGCATCGACATCAGCGCGACATCCTTAGGATGATCCAGCACGAAACGCGCGGCGACCCGCAACTGCGGCGGCATATTCTCGAAGCGTTCGACCAACAGCTCCGCCAAAGGACCTTGTTCCATTCTAAAATACCCCATTCACCCCGATGGCAGATTACTCCCCGAATGACGGCAATGCAACAGTTGGAACTGAAGTGGTCCATATATTCCAAGTGGACTTTCATTTTCGATCATGCTGCCTTAAGCTGCTTTCGCAACCTGCCGGATCGCATCGTCGTGATTCCGGGGTTTGTAATTTGAATGGTCCCTCAAGGAGACAATCATGGCGCCTACCCCTCCCGTTACATCCGGCTCTGCCGGGTCGCCGGAACAGAACCTGGACAAGATGATCAAGCATCAGGAACGCATGTTCAGCCTCGAGATCACAAAAGAGATCGCGAAATCCCAACATGACATGCTGATGAGCACCGCAAGGACGCTCGGCCAGTCGGCTGAAAAGGCCTAAGGGGATTCTCGAACCCTGCGCCGCCGCAAGCAACCGGCGGCGTACTTTGCACGGCAGGAATGTTTCGACGCCGCTGTCAGGCTGCGTCTGAGTTGTCATCGGCGGGAGATGAAGTGGCATGACCGCTAATTCTATCGGCAAATATTGGGATGCAGCGCCCGCGCGCCGGCTCCGTTCGATTATCGCCCACGCCCCGGGATCCGGACATTCCATTGCGCTCAGCGTAACTCATGGATTTCACGCGGGCGCCCAACTTGGTCTGGTCGAGCCTCTGTATACTGTCGGCTCCAGCACGGAGTCCGACATTGTCCTCAGGGATGCCGGCATCGCGCCGGTCCACGCAAGGTTGCGGCGCAAGGGCAGCCAAATTGAAATCGAAGCCGTCGGCGGCGACGTCACACTCGCCACGGGCGAGATCATCCATGAGGGCCAGGGCAGCCGCTGCAAGCTGCCGCTCACGATAGGTATCGGCGATGCCCATATCCGGCTGATCAACCCAGAACGCTCGCCGAATCGCTGGTCCGTTTCTGATCGCCCCCTCCTGGTTGCAGGCAGCGTTCTCTTTGCCGTGTTCGCTGTCTCCGTCGCTGCGAATGGGTTCTCTCTCGCCAAGCCCGACATTGGCAAAAACATATCCGCTCAAGACCGTGAACCGATCAGAGTGGCCTTTGCTGGCGAGGCCGGGCAAAGTGTCCTGAACGATTCATCGCCAACGCAAATACCCAGTGCCGCCGAAGCGGAAAGCCAACTCAGGCTGCGCCTCGATCAATCTGGCATCAGCACATTGGCTGTTCAGCGATCACCTGGACGGCTCGTGGTCTCGGGTATGATCCCCAATGACAAGGATGGAGCCTGGACCGAAACGCAATCCTGGTTCGACCAGACGTTCGGCGCGCACATTCCCCTCGTCTCCAATGTTATGATCGGCAACGCCGAGCAGGCTCCGCGCCTGAGGCTGCAGGCAATCTGGTATGGCGAGCGGCCCTACGTCATCGCCGCCGACGGAGCACGCTATCATGAAGGTGCATTCACGAATGACGGCTGGACCATCAAACACATTGGCGAGACGGAACTTCTCCTGACGAAGGGCGGCGCCACGGTCGCGCTGAAATATCCGTGAACCGCCGGCTTGAAGGGCCGCGATTCGATACGGCAAGAATGGACACGGCCGGCCGCGAGGTGCGGCAGGCGGAAGGTGTGCGCGGTCAGGCGATCAACCAGCGGCGGATGAATGGCGTCGACAAAGCCGCAAGCCGTGCTCAGGGGACGACATCGGCCGCTGGTACGGAAAAGCCACAAAACGCCGAATTCCAGCCCTCTCGAGGCACAAATAGCGAATCGCTCGATGAGGCACTCATCAATTTCGTCATGCCGGGTATTCCCGAGCCAGCCATCCTGCGTCGCTCCGTACCTATTCTCCAGCATTTTGTGACGCATCTGGTTCCCGGTCTTGAGGGTGGCGAGCAACTCAAGACACTTGCCAGAACGCTGATGGAGGATGAGATCGAGCGTCATCGCGATCTGCTTGCCCGGATACAGGAAGGAATCGAAACCTGACCGATCCGCGTGACACAGTGCATCTGCTGCACGTCTTGGGCTATCTCTACGGGTGTCACGGGCAGGCAAAGCGGGGCGCGGCATACCTGCTTATCGCGGCACAGCTGTCGCCGGGAAATGCCGGCGTCCTGCGGACACTGGCGCATCTGCTCATACTCGATGGCGAAGCGGACAAAGCGCTTGCCACGATTGCCAGGCTGGAGACGTTGGAGGGAATGGACCACCCGACGCTAGCGCTGCTGAAGAGCCGCGCCTTGCTTGTGGCCGGCCGCAGGGCCGAGGCGCACAATGCCTTGCGAAGCTTCCTATCGCATCGAGCCGCCGAATGACGGTGTCGGAGCGACTTCTGCACTTCCTTGCCAAGCTGTCCCGCCGCAGCGATCTGGTCATTGCCGTCCTGATGCTCGTCGCAGTGGTGATGATGCTCATTCCCTTGCCGACCTTCCTCGTCGACATTCTCATCACTGCCAATATCGCCGTCAGCGTGCTTATCCTGCTGGCTTCGTTTTACGTTTCTCATCCGCTCCAGTTCTCCTCGCTGCCATCGGTCATCCTCATCGCTACGTTGTTCCGGCTGGCGATCACGATCACGACCACGCGACTGATCCTGCTTCAGGCCGACGCAGGCGAGATCGTTTCCGCCTTCGGTACTTTCGTCGTCGGCGGCAGTATTGCGGTGGGCCTCGTCGTCTTCCTGATCATCACCGTCGCGCAGTTCATCGTGGTTGCGCGGGGTGCGGAACGCGTTGCCGAGGTTGCCGCGCGCTTTACGCTCGACGCGCTACCGGGCAAGCAGATGAGTATCGATGCGGAGTTGCGCAACGGAGACATCGATCAGGCGGAGGCACGCCATCTGCGCCAGCAGCTTGAGCGCGAGAGCCAGTTGTTCGGAGCGATGGACGGCGCCATGAAATTCGTCAAAGGCGACGTCATAGCCGGCATTATCATCATTCTGGTCAATCTGATTGGTGGTTTCGCGATCGGAACGCTGCAGCACGATATGTCGCTGGGAGACGCCGCCGCGACCTACTCGCTGCTCACCGTGGGTGACGGGCTGGTCGCGCAGATACCGGCGCTGCTCGTCGCTGTGGCCGCCGGCACGATGGTGACGCGCGTCGGCAGCGCCGACGGCACGAGCGATCTAGGCAGGCAAATAACCAGCCAGCTGCTGCGGGACTCCCGCGCGCTCGCGCTCGCGGCAGTTATCATGGTCGGCCTTGCCATAGTGCCGGGGTTTCCGTCCATTGTATTCCTGATCCTTGGCGCCTGCTTCGGCGCGGGCGCCTATGCAATCAATCGCCGCACCGCCCGGGAGTCCGAGATCAAAGACATCGGCCAGGCAGGCATGGCCGAACAACCGGGAAGTCCGGCGCTTTCAGCAAACCCCATCGGAACACTGCCTTCTTCGTACCGCATCGTCGTACGCTTCGGAACCGAACTCGGACGCTCAATCCCGGAACCCGAATTCGCCGCGCTCGCCGACGGCGTGCGCCGCGAACTCTTCGGCGATCTCGGTGTCGACGTTCCCGCTATCGGCCTGCAGGTCGACGAGAAGCTTTCAGCGAGGAGCATGCGCATCGATCTGGAGGGGGCACCGATCCTGGATGCTGAAATCCCCGCCGACCGTGTTCTTGTCGAAGCCGACCCAACGCATCTCGATCTGCTCGATGTGACTTACGAAAAGGGTTCTTCGATTGCCGGTCAGCGCAAATTCATGTGGGTCGATGATCGCCATATTTCGGCATTGAAGGAAGCCGGCTTCGTCTTCTCCACACCGGCGCATACAGCGGCCAAATGGACCGGAAATGCACTTCGGCTCTATGCCGGCCATTTCGTCGGGATCCAGGAGACCCGCAGGCTCCTGTCGGACATGGAGCCGGACTATGCGGATCTGGTCAGACAGGCGCAGGAGATCGTGCCGCTGCAGAAAATCGCTGAGGTGCTACGGCGACTCGTCGGCGAAAACGTGCCGATCCGCAACCTGCGCCTGATCCTCGAAGCGCTGATCGAATGGGGTCAACGCGAACAGGACGTCGTCCTGCTTACGGAATGCATCCGCGCGTCCTTGAAACGCCAGATCAGCTTCCGCTTCGCTGGCCGCAGCAACATCATAGCAGCCTATGTTCTGCAGCGCTCGGCCGAGGATATCCTGCGAAACGCGGTGCAAAGCACATCGACCGGCACGTTCCTGAACCTTTCGGATGACGCTGCGCAGGCTTTGGTCACCGAAATCGAACGCGCCTTGTCGCAGCACGCCACCGATGTCTCACCGATCGTCCTTGCGGCGATGGATGTACGCCGTCACATGCGAAGCCTGCTCACGCACAATGCCATTGAACTCCCGGTTCTGTCCTTCCAGGAACTCGCACAGGAATTCAACGTCCAGCCATTGGCCACGATAGCCGGGCGCTCGGGCATAGCGCGCAATGCCTCGCAGTCGCTGCCATCGGCTGCGGCGAAAGCCGGACAAGAGGCAGCCTCATGACGCCGGCCGGACGGATAGGGACAGTTGGGGGAACTACATGCTCAAGAGGGGAACGGCATGACAATCCACGATACCGCAGCAGGCGTTCGATCCGCCAGTTTCGCCGGGCGGATGCGCTGGCTCGCTATCGCGACGGTTGGCGTCTTGCTGGCGTTTTTGTTCACACTTACCGACACGATGGCACAGGACATGTCGCCATTGCCGAGCAGGCCAACGGTCGACCTGCCGGTCGGGCAAGGACGCCTGCTGCGCTTCAATGAACCCGTCGAATCCGTCCTGATCGCGGACACCACGATCGCGGACCTTCAGGTCGTGTCGCCGGGAATGGTCTATGTCTTCGGCCTAAAGCCCGGCCTGACCAACCTCATTGCAATCACAGCCGATGAGCGGGTCGAGGCAACGGCCCAGTTCCGCGTCACCCCCGATGTCACTCCTGCCAACGAAGCGAAAGACGCAATGCAGCCGAACTCGGCGACAAATCTCTCCATTTTCGGAACCCGCATTGTTGCGACCGGCGAGGCACGAGGCGTCGAAGAGGCAACGGATGTCGACAACATCGCCCGTACGTTCTCGCCGCCGGATCAGCCGCCGCTGAACGACATGACCGTGCAGGGGTCGCAGCAGGTCAACATCCGGGTCCGCTTCGCCGAAGTCTCACGCACTGAACTGCAGTCGTACGGCGTCGATTGGTCTGTCGGGTACAGGAGCGGCGGTTTCGAATTCAACATGTTCCAGGACAATGGTGTGCCCTCCGGCACCGGTAATTTCGGTTTGAACATGGACCAGACGCATGGCATCAACTTCGACATTCTCATCGAAGCGCTGCAACGCAACGGCATCGTCAAGATACTGGCCGAACCGAACCTGACGGCGATGACCGGTCAGACCGCAAGCTTTCTTGCCGGCGGCGAAATTCCGGTTCCGATTCCGCAAGGAACTGACGTCGTTACCGTTCAATACAAGCCCTTCGGCGTTTCCCTCGGGTTCACCCCTACGCTGATCGGCCGCAATCGTATTGCGCTCCATGTCCAGCCGGAAGTCAGTTCCTTGTCGGAAGCAGGCTCAGTAAGCGCCAATGGCTTCGCCATGCCGAGTTTCGTCGTGCGCAGGGCCGACACCACGGTCGAAGTGGCGAGCGGCCAGACCTTTGCGATCGCCGGTCTTTTCCAGCAGCGGACCTCGCGTAATCTGGAAAAGTTTCCGGTTCTCGGCGATGTGCCGGTCCTTGGCCCGCTTTTCCAGTCACAGCGTTTCCAGCGCGAAGAGACGGAACTGGTGATCCTGATCACGCCTTATCTGGTCGAGCCGGTGCGCGACAGTCTCGCCACGCCGCTCGATCGTCCGGCAGCCAAGCGGCACAGGAAGCGCGCCAATGACGCATCGGCGATGGGCCTGATCATCAAGTAGTGGGGAACGGAACATGACATTTCGCATCGCTTTGTGCTGTGTTCTTCCAGTGCTGCTTCTGGCCGGCTGCGCGAACAGCCCGCAACAGTCGCAGGACTATTCTCCCGGCTACAGCTATGTTTCGACCGACACCGGCGGCTCAGAGAAGGGCGTCAGCGGCTCCGTCCTTGCTCCCAATGCATGTCTGAACGAACCGGCCGATGACGACCGTTCTGCCGCTGCGACCGATCTGACGATCGTCTCCGGCGTCGGCTCCCACCTGCCGTCCGGTTGCGCCAACGCCTACAACCTTCAACGCATGGCCGAAAGCCAGCGTGACCTCGTCGAGGGCCGGCGCATGGGGGCGGCGGCGGCCGCACCGACTGCAAATGCCGCCCGGCGCTACCTCAATGGCGAAGAGGCTCCCATGGGTGGAGCCAATAGCGGGCCGCTGACGCCGCAAACAACGCTCCCGGTCGAGTGAGCCGATGCGGCCTTGCCCGCGGTGCACTACTTTATCCGGTTGTTTTGGCGTCGGGCTCGACCCAAATCGGCTTCGCGCGTTCCGGTTCGGTGCGCTAGCCGACGATAGAGCCGAGCGCTTTCGCCCTGGCCTGTGTGCTGCCCTTCGACCGGATGGTTCTGGCACGCGCAAGCAAGGTATTCACCTCCTTTGTCGCCAGGCCGATCGGCGGCGAGGCCCTGACCTGATCGGCCTGGCCAAGAAGTCCGTAGACCACCACGACGTTGCGCTTGTGATGCAACTGCGCATTGGGTGCGGCGGAGATCTTCTGGACCAGCGGGAGTGCTGTGGTGGAATTGCCTTCGAGCGCCGCGGCCAACGCCATGTTGCTCTCGACGTCGAGATCCCCCGGCGCAAGTTTCAACGCCTGAGCAAAAGTGGTCTGCGCCTCCCCCGTCTGACCGGCGAATGTCTGCGCCACGCCCAACCGATTGTAGGCGCTGCTAGTATTGACCAGCGGCGCGGCCTGCGCGAGCGCGCGCATGCCGGCATCGATATCGCCCGTTTCCATCATCGCCGAGCCAAGCCCGAGTATTGCCCCTCCGTCATTGGGCGCTTTTGCGAGCGCGGCCTGATAGGCTCTAGCCGCCTCGGCGGGATAGCCGGCTCGCATATAGGCCTCGCCCGCCTTGACGAAGGCGCTCGGCTTGGCATCAGGCATCGCTGCCGCGCGCTGGTAGAGCGCGATTGCGGTGCCACTGTCTCCCTGCGCATGTATATCGTCCGCAAGCTTGATCAGACGCTCCGATTGCGACGACGGGCCTTGCGCCTTTGCCTGCTCGGTGTCGGTTTTGGTCGTCTGACAACCGGCCGCCGCCAGCATGGCGACGACGGGCAAGAACACGACGTGCAGCCGCATATCCACCTCTCCGTATTCAAGCCCGCCGCACCTTACACACGGCCTTGGCCGACTGGAACCACAACAGTGCGATAAGATTGCAACATGGCCGAAGAAGCTGAGGAAAAGAAACTACCGGCGTCCGACAAGAAGCTTCGCGACGCTCGCCGGAAAGGCCAGGTTTCGCAAAGCCGCGACCTGGGCTCCGGCTTCACGCTTTTCGCAGCGCTTGGCTATCTTTATTTTGCCTGGCCGATGCTCGTCGAGCACCTTTCGGAACTCGTGCAGACCGTGACCGCCCCGGGCGATTCGTTCGTTGAAGTCAGCCTGCTGGCCATCCGCCATTCGTTGTCATTGCTGATGCTTGCCACATTACCGCTCGTCGGAATCGTTGTCGTTCTCGCCGTGGCCTTCGGCATGCTGGGAACGTTCGGGCCGGTCTTCTCGTTTGAGCCGCTCAAGCCGCAATTCGATCACATAAACCCGGCGAAGGGTCTTCAGAAGATCCTGTCGCTGCGGAACGTCATCGAGTTCACCAAAGGCCTGGCCAAGGTGGTATTGCTGGCCAGCCTCTTCGCATTCATTTTGATCGCGTGGCTGCAGCCGCTCTTCGATGCTCCAGGATGCGCTCCGTCATGCCTGGAGCCGATCATCAAGGCGGTGCTGACACCACTTGGAATTGCCGCCGCCCTGGCCTTTGTCGTCATCGGCGTGATCGATGTTCCTATTCAGCGCTGGCTGTTCGTGCGCGACATGCGCATGACGACAACTGAATACAAGCGCGAACACAAGGACCTCGAAGGCGATCCGTTGATTCGGCATGAACAGCAGCGACAGCGGCGTGAGGCCGTGATGCAACCTGCGAAGCTGGGCGTGAAAAACGCGGTCATCGTCTTCGTGGCTGGTGACCGCGCAGTGGCATTGCGTTACGTCAAGGGTGAAACGCCAGTGCCGACGGTCGTCGGCAAGGGCCAGGGCCGAGCGGCCGACGAGATGATGGCTCAAGCAGGCCAGGCAGGTATTCCCGTGGTCGAGGATGCGGCCGTCGCCAGCCCACTCTTCGAAAATACGAACACCGGAGCTTACATCGGTCAGGAAATGTTCTCACCGGTCGTACGCCATCTTGTCCGGCTCGGGCTCGCTTGAGGCATGCTCGAACCGACCTTGCCGCAATGCCTGAGCAGGGCGGCAAGGTCAGCAGCGACCTATTTGGCTGGACCCAAAAGGACGTGGAGATCGACCGCGTCCGCCATCGCCTTGTATCCAGCGTCGTTGGGATGGAGGTTATCGCCGCAGTCGTAGTCGTCGCGCAGGTATCCAGGCTTGGCCGCGTCTTCCATCACCTTGTCGAAGTCGATCACGCCATCGAAGCCACCGCCGGTGCGGATCCATTCGTTCACAGCGACGCGTATCTTTTCCTTTTCGGGTGTGTAGTAACCCTCGGTAGGAAGCCCTTTGAAGGTGTCGGCGAAAGGAGTCAACGTCGCGCCGACAATGCGTACGCCATGGGCATGCGCGCGGTCGATGAGCTGTTTGTATCCGGTGATAATCTCTTCGGCGGTCGGTTCCTTGTCGTCCGGCGTAATTGCATTTTCGCCGGGCCAGCCGATATCGTTGATGCCCATCATTACGACGACGGTCGAGACTTTGGGATGGCTCAGGATATCAGAATCGAAACGTGCCAGAGCATTGACACCCATACCGTCGGTCAACACCCGATTGCCCGAAAAAGCTTCGTTAATCACCGCGACCTTGCGGTTGGCCTCCTGCAATCGCCTGGCGATATGGTCTGGCCAGCGATTGTTGGCGTCGGGGGTCGAGCAATTCCCATCTGTGATGGAATCGCCGAAAAACACGACCGCCTGCGATTCCGGCGCGGCGTCAACCCATACATCGCTCAGAAAAAGGCGTGAATTGAGCGTGCTGTCAGCCTTGAACGCCGCGTCGTTTGTGAAATTGCCCGGGCCGGAAATGTAGGCGGTCTGCACACCATCCCAATGCACCGACGACAGCGCCGTCTTCTTCGGCAGGAAGACGCTGACCGAGAGTTCGGAAAGCGCTTCTGCCGGGAGGGCGACGGGGTCGCTGAGGATCGGGGCTCCCGGCGGAACGACCACAGAACTCTTGCCGCCCCAGGTCAGGGGCTTCAGCGTCGCCTGATCGATCTCGCCGTCCTTGCCTGCTATTGCTACGCTGCCGGCGCCGATGGTCAGCGGCTTGGCGCCAAAGGCATTCGACAGCACGACCCGGACGCTATTGCCGCCAACACTGATGCGGGCAACTTGGCGGACGGTCTGGTTCTCCAGCACCTCCGGCACTCCGAAAGGCGCAGGAAGATCATCCGACCAGCGCGGAGCAGGTGTGGCAGCCCAGGTGGTGATCCAGGCTCCCCTTTCGGCGCTTTGTGCACCGAAACCAGCGATGGCGGAACCGGCCGCCACAGCCGCACATATCAGGATAGTCTGACGCAGACGCCGTTTCCTCCCTGCTGCGGGAGAAAGCGCCGATGAAACCTTATCCGTACAAACCAATGGCCTGTTGAGCCGCATTTTTATCTCCTCCTCGAGACATGCTGGTACTGCCGCCGCCGGCCTCATTATGACGGGCTGCCTAGGGAATGAAATTCAACTTCCGTGGCAATTTTGGACCAGCGTCAGGGGCAAGGATTGCGAGCGTGGAAACTGGTGCCGCCTTATGGCCAAAACTCGCGTGCTGAAACGTCCGCTGCGCCCTCTCCGGATTCACTGGCGGACATCGATTCTGGGCCCCAGTGTCTGGGTCATGAGCCGCCGCACAACCTTGCCGTCTGCGACATCCAGGCAGACGGTATCGACCAGATATCGATACGCCACCATGTCGCGAGGCTCCAACGCCTCAAAAGCGCGGTGCAGGAATGGCATGGAATAATGATGGTGGGGGTAGAGGTTGTAATCAACCGGAATAGCCGAGTTCGCCAAGTCCGCGGCGCGACTGTGCTGCCCAAGAATAAACAGCGCCGGGCGGGTCGCATCGTAGTCAGGCGGCGTGATTGGCAGTTCGACTGGATAGGCGCACTCTTTGGTAAGCTTCATGACCTCATAGTTGGACGAGGCAACTTCCGAAGACTTTGGCTTCACCTGCCTTATCCCGATCTGGCCCCAAGCTGAGGTCGGAACGTGGCCGGATTCATGACGATATTCCTGATAGCCGAAGTGACGGCCATAGAGCAGATAGGAGGCGTCGCGGAAAAAGCTCGGTGCGACCCGCACCCAGTCACCTTCTTTCGTCAGCGCCTCGAAATGTGCTTGCCGGATTTGCCTTGAATCGTACCAGCCGAGCCGCGCGTTATAAAAGACCGCGTGACCGAATATGGTGACAACAATCCCGGTTACGACGGCAATTGTAGAAAACGATTTTTCCTTCATTCTCGTCAGAGCCGCAAGGATCAGACCGTTCAAGATGATCCAGTGCAGAAAAAGAGCGCCGCTCAGAAGGAATATCCCGATATGCATGAGATCGAAGAACGCGGTCAGGCCGATGAGCCATCGCCGGCGCAAAAACGCGAGAAAGCATAGAAGCTGCGCAGCAAGGATAACGACATTCATTGGAATCTGGACCGCCCTGACTGCTTCATAAGCAAGAGCGAGCAGGGATTCGGAAAAGCCCAACGGGGCCGCGCCTAACCCGTACCCAGCCAGCATGATGGAACTGGTCGGGTTCTCCAGGATCCAGCTCATCGGCCCTCCGTCAAGCGTGACCTTCGCCATCCCGGACATGAAGTAGTTGCCAAAATGGGCGCCGATCCCGGCAAGCAGCAGTATGCCGGCAGCTTGGGCCGCGAAATCCCTGGTTCCGAGTTCGTTGAGGCTGGGCAGGTTCCTGGTGACGAGCTTCAGCCGGCTCAAACTCTGCAGCAGGCTAAGGGCCAACAGGCCACAGGCCAGGAAGAGACCGGTCTCAATCAACGGCGCATAGTCGTTGCGGCCCAGTTCCTCAGCACCGGAAACTGCCCGTGTGACATCCTTGTGGAAGGCGAAATAGATCATCGGGAAAATGGCGAAGGATGGCCGCAGGATCGAAAAACAGGCCGCCGCTAGCGCGATCAGGCGAGAATAGATGAGTACATTGCCCAACGCGTCGGCGCGAGCTGCGTCGGCGATGCCGAGTTCGTCTCCAAGCCCGAAGCTGAAGAGGCCCAGCGTTATCGCCAGGCCGACGACGATAATTCGCGCAGCCCGCGCCTCGGCGGGATAGCGCACGAATGCAAAAAGGCAGCAAAGTAGAGCCAACCCGATGGCGCTTACCGTGGCGAGGGCAGGATCGTGCCACGCCACGCGGGATGCTGCCTTCTCGTACAACAGGATCGGAACGACCCCGCACAGGAACGGGAAAAAAAGAAAGGCTGCAAGGACATAACGCTCAACGGGTGAACGCTCGATGCCGACTGACGGCCAACGCCGGGCGCTGCCCGCTCCGATGCTCATACCATGCTTCTCCCGTCTTCCGGAATTTTCGCCTCACCTATTCGGATTTCGGTGCTCACCTTTCCGGTGACGGGATGAGCCCTCACGCGGCCGCACATTGCGGTCGGGATATTGCTGCACTGCAACAGGATGCGTACTACAACCTAAACGCACAGGCAACGACGAAAGTTCAAGATGCCCTGGCTCAATGCGCGCGCGCAATTCCACCAATTATCGATAAATGCCCGCGTTAATTTGCCGATCTCTCCTAATTTGGGTCCAATAACAGCAACAGGGATCGTCCAGCCCGCATCCGTGCCCGGTGTCGCGCCAGGGTATTGCAGGCTCAAAAAAATGTTGCACAACTACCCAAAGTAGTGGCAAATATTATGTTGCAGTGCCCAAGAGTGCGATGCAACATTTGAATTTGTCTCGCTGACCTGCAGGAAACCGATCGAATCGGCGTCAGGTGCAGGTATCAGTGGCTGCAGAGGCCATAAACAATGGTACTCGATATCCGAGGCAAACAGGTCGCCGACGAGCATTATGATATCGTCGTGATCGGCGCTGGCTTCGATTCAGCGTTTTTCCTGCAGCAGCTCGTCGGACGGAGGAAAGCTCGCGTTCCCGTCATCGAATGGGGGCGCCACCACACGCATGATTGGCAGCTCGAACGCGGCGCAAACAGCAATATCCGAGACGAGGACACCTACTCCGGAAGACCGTGGAATTACACGATCGGCCTGGTCGGCGGAACCAACTGCGGGTTCGGGCAGGCGCCGCCATTCCATACTAACGACTTCAGGCTGAAAGGCCTCTGCGGCATCGGTCTCGACTGGCCGATCAGCTATGACGATCTCGAGCCTTTCTGCTGCGCGGCCTAGGCGGTGATGCCCGCGAGAAGCCTTGCCAGGTGGAGAAAATACTATGACGGTGTTCTATGATAGCAGCCGTCCAGACGCTTTCGCCGGCGGTGCCGGTTCGGACGCAGTCACTTACGGCGCTTCGTCCAGTGGAGTCATCGCCGATTTGGCTTCCGGTCATGCTTACAAGTTGCTGTCGATACTGCCGCTGGGCGATTCCATTACATATGGAGTGATCGCGAGCTCTTCCGATACCGAAAGCGGCGGATATCGGAAGTTTATGCTGGAACAGTTGGGCGCACTCAATGTGAAGATCGACTTCGTCGGTTCCTCGTCCAACGGCCCCGCCACCATGGGCGATCGGGATCACGAAGGCCATCGCAACTGGACGCTCAATCAACTGAACGACATCGACAACGATGTTGTGGCAGCTACGAAACCCGACGCCGTGCTGCTGATCGCCGGAACAAATGACAGCTCGACCGATAGCGTGCCAACGATGTTGCAGGATCTGCGCACGCTTTTGCTCAGCCTGACCTCCAGCGATCCCGCCTTGACCGTCTTCGTCGGATCCTTGCCTCCCGTTCGCGTCGGCCAACAGTCACAAGCGCGTGCAGACCGTGTCGATGCCTACAACGATGCAATGCCCGGCCTGATCTCTGAACTGGCCGCCCAAGGGCATAAGGTCATCTTTGTCGACATGCGTGATCTGACGCCAGATGACATCACAGCACCGCCGCTTGACAGCGGACTGCATCCGACTGCCGATGGCTATGCGAAAATCGCCGCGCACTGGATAGATGCCCTGGAACAACACTTCGGTCTGGACGGGACCGGCATCGGAAGCGACCGCGATACCTTCACCAGCATTGAAAATCTTACAGGGTCTTCCTTTGCCGACCAAGTCGGCGGAAGCGAGGGAGCCAACGTGCTGGATGGGCTGGCGGGCGATGATTTGCTGGAGGGCCGCGGCGGCTCCGACCAGCTCATCGGCGGGGTCGGCGCCGACACGCTTGTCGGCGGCACGGGTAACGACGTCTACTACGTCGATAACGCCGGTGACAAAACCATCGAGGCGATCAATGGCGGCATTGACGAGACGCATGCCTATACAAACTGGACCCTGGCCGACAACG
>NZ_FUIG01000054.1:0-14455 GCF_900149755.1 Mesorhizobium delmotii
ATTGACTGTTTAGATAAACGCCGAATTCGTCGTCGACCTGGAAGAGAACCACGGGGGCCATGAGGGTGCGGGCGAGGTGCCAGGCGGCTTTCTTGGCGAGGGTGAGATCGTGGGACATCTGAGGGCTCCATCTTGGGAAGCGGGCCAATTCCCGCTCGATGGCTCCGTCAGTGTGCGGCGGCGGTCGCGATCACCGCGAAGGCGTGAGCCGAGCGGCCGCAGCTTGCTAGCGGACCCCTTGCGGGTTGATCGTGGAAGATCCGCCGCCGCACCAGGAAAGCCATCACGAGAGAGCGGGATTGGAGCGCTGGCGCAGGGGCCCGATGCCACGGTGTCTTGTCGCCGATGCTGGCGTCATCGCCGGGCGAGTGCTATATGTCTGACTAGCTGACTAGGTGTGAGACGATGGGCAAGCAGACACAAGTGACGAAGAAGGCGCGGACGGCAACCCGTCCGGCGACAGGACGGTGGAAACTCGAGGACGCGAAGGCGCGATTCAGCGAGGTGGTGCGCCATGCCCGCGAAGAGGGGCCGCAGCGTGTGAGCGTTCGCGGCCATGACGCAGTCGTGGTGATGAGCGTCGAGGAGTTCGATCGTCTCGTGCCGGAGAAACCCCGTCTGCCCTTTTTGCAGTTCATGGAGAGCCTGCATCTCGACGGCCTCAACCTCGAACGCGAGATGGATCGCGGCCGGGACCTGGAACTGTGAGGGGATGGCTGCTCGACACCAATGTCGTGGCCGCTCTGATCAATCCGCAGGGTGCGCCGTCGGTGAAGCGTTGGGCCGAGGGGCAGGACGAGACGAGTTTCCATATCAGCGTGCTGACGCTGGCCGAATACGACAAGGGCATTCACAACCTGCCCGACGATCATCCGGATCGACCGCGCTACATGGCGGCGCGCGATGCGCTGGCGGAGCGGTTCGGTCATCGCGTGCTGTCGCTTGAGGACGAGGTCGTTCGGCGCTGGGGCCGGATTTCCGGGGCAGGAAAGCGCGCCAGTGGCCATGCGCCGCCGGTGATCGACACGCTGCTCGCGTCGACGGCGATCGAGCACGATCTCTATCTGGTGACGCGGAACGTCAAGGACACCAGGCCGTCAAGTGCGGTCGTGTTCGATCCATGGAATGACGATGTCGAGAAGTTTCCATTGAGCCCGCGCAGTTGACGGGCAAAATAGCGGCATAATGGAGCCGGCCCCGGTAGGGCCCCGAATCGCCGAGGTAAAGACAGGCGGGGCGGAGCCCCGCCGCAGTCAGCGGTTCATCGGAGCGCCGCCATCTGGAGTTCTGCCGCCTTGCGATCGACGCTCCGCCCGGGGTTCTCCACCGGCCGTTCGAAGGGCTTCCAGACCTCGCCGACGACCTGTTCATAGGCATTGACCGCGCCCTCCGCGGCCATACGCAGCGCGTGGGCCTGGAGCGCCATGTCGGCGGCGAACTCCCGCTTGCGCTGGGCGGCGCTGTCGAAGCCGACCGGGCCACCGACATCCTCGTCGCGATCATCGCAGGCGGCCTTGGCCGTCGCATCGCGGGCCTCGGTCACGGAGCGGCTGTAGAATTGGCCGGCGCCATGAGCGGAACCGACATACGCTCCGACGATGCGCTGCAGGTGGATCTGCATGGCGCGTTCGCCAAGTCCCTCGTCGAGCGCTGCGGCCGTGTCGACGATGAGCTTCTCGTGCAGGTCGCGGATGCCGTCGCTGTCGAGGACCGGCAGGCCGAAGCTCTCTGCGATGAGGGAGCACTGTGCGGCATCGGGGCAGGCGAGCCGGACCATCTGGATTGTGGTGCCCTTGCGGAGCGGCACGACGCGGGCGCTGGAGCGGGAACTTGCGGCTTTCTTGGTCATGGCATTTTCCTTCTTCGGTTTCCCGAAGCTCGGACCGGCCCCGTGCCGGCCCTCCCTCGGGCGCGGACCGACAGAACCGGTGGTATGACGGGCGCTTCAGGGTCCGGGCGGACCGAGGCGAGCATGGAAGGTTTGCGGCCAAGCAGGGCGCCCTTCAGCCCTCGCGCGGGACGCGGGCCCGCCATGTCGAGACCGGTTCGATCCGGCCGCCCCGCGGCGCGGAACGCGGCCTTTAAGCGAACGGCCGCCGGTTCAGGACCGCCTAAAGCCCGAGGGAGGACCGGCACGGGACCTCGATTTCGACATGGGAGCCGAAGGACAGGCGGTCATGAACCATCTGCCAATTCACGGTTCGATCCTGCGGGATTGCTGCCGCGACCACCATTGCCACGATGGTCGCTCGCGTGCCTGTCGTATCCGGCATCATCGGCAGCGTTGGCCATGTCGGCCGAACAGCGGCACGGCTAGACCTGCTCGCTCGTGTCGGCGGCTTCGGCGTGCCGGTCGAGGAACCTGGCGATCGCCTGCTCCTGGCGCGCGAGCTTGCGCGACAGGGCATCGAGTTCCGGCTGGCGCTCAGAGGTTAGAGCTGCGAGCTGGGACCGATAGCGCTCGAGGAACGCGCCAGGATCGGGCGCCTTGCCCCGACGATAGTGTGTCCGGCGTGGAAGTAGGCTTGGGGATCAGCGCCGTCATGCGGCGTGTGATCTGCCGGTCGACCATGTCCAGTTGACGCTGCATTTGTCGGCGCGCCTCCTCCATGCGGGAGAGCTGGCGGCGCAGCTCGGGCGCGAGGGTCATGGCGACCCCCTCCCCCGCCAGCCGTCGAAACTAGACGGTCCGGCATAGACGGCATGCCGGTCCGGATCGATGACGAAGCCGAAGCGGCCGATATCGTACTCGTCGGCAGGGACGAGAAAGCGGCGCTCCTCGGTGCCGGTGCCGCGTTTACCGCCGGGCGTGGCGACGCACTCGACGAACCCTTTCTGCTCCTCCGAGGTGATCGCTGACACGACGATCCAGTCAGCGGCGTGCTCGGCCTCGAACGCACGCTGGTCCTTCTTGCGGGACTCGCCCGGGGCGAGGATGGCGCCGAAGATCGCTTCCCACACGTCGGGCCAGGAATCCTTGATGGTCTGCTCGGCGTAGCGGCGCTCGAGCGCGGTGAAGAGGTTCGGGAAGGTGATGGCAATGATCGCCCAGCACTCGTCCTCTTCGTACCAGCCGCCAGAGGCGCGGAGGATCGAATGGACCTTGCGGTTGCGCTCGGCCGAGAGCTTGAAGCCACCGTGACCAGCGGTCGAGTATGAGGTGACGCCTTCGGCATAAACCGTGCCGCCCTGCGACGGCCCCCAGGGCGTGTGTGCGCCACCGGGAATGTCGCGGCGGCCGAGCGCACGCTTTTCCAGGTAGTGCTGGGCCTGCTCGAGCACTTTCGCCCGAAAGGCGTTCTCGTCGGCGAGGTCACCGCCATGGCCGTAGAAGTCCGAGCAGTTCCATTCCGCCATCGGCCGGGCGATTCCCCAGCCGCTGGCGAGATAGTGTCTCCCGTCGCGGCCGGGCGCCATGGCATAGGCGTTCTGACCGACAAGGGCGACCGGCATGCCGTCGGCGCTATACCCGAACGAAGCCCCGGACGCATCCGGGGCTTCGGGTGAATCTGAGGGTTGACGTGCCTGGCTCATGCCGCCGCCCTCCCCTCGACGGCATCGGCGGCGGCCTCATCGGCCGTGACCTCCTCGAACACAGCGTTCGGATAGCCGTGCTGCGACAACCATTGCTCGGCGGCGGCGCGATGCGGCGCGAGATGAACCAGCTCGGCATAGTCGCCGGACCGATCAAAGACCCGCACGGACCCGACCGTCGGGCGCTCGACGATGTTGAAGCGCAGGCTGGAGCTCAGCGAAAACGTTCGATGGACGCGTATCGCAACGACACCGCCGGCGCCGTAGTCGGCCTCGTGCAGGGTGAAGCTCGCATGCGGGTTGTGCGTATCGGCATCACGGCCGCCCTGTTTGCGGATGAGACGTCCCCGGCTGTTGTTGGTGTTCCAGGCGTCAAGTCTCCTGCGGTGCCGTTCCGGCGGACGCGGGGCGCCGTCGGACCAGGCGACGATGGCGCCGATAGGAGCGTGTTCGAAGATCGTATGTGCGGACATATACTGTCCTCCGTTCGGTGAAGCTGAAAACGAAACCGCCGCCGGGCGAACCCGACGGCGGCAGAGCGGTCGAAAGAAGAAGCGGGGCGAAGCGCTACTCGGCGGCGTCGCGATAACCCTCGTCGAACTCGTCGGCAGGATCGCCATCGACCACCTGGCCCTCGCCTTCGACGCTCTCGGCGTCCGGCACATCGTCGTCCTCGTCCTCGGTGACCGCGCTCTTGGCCAGCCATTCGGCGAGGCCGGCCCCGGCGGGCGCGAAGAGGGCCGCGGGGTGGACGAAATGGCCCTCCTTGAAGTGTTCGACGAGCGCTGCGCGGGTGTCCTTCACGCGCGCACGTGGCAGCACCGGCGTGTCGGCGCACGAGCCTTCGAGCGCCGGCCGCGACAGGCAGGAGAGGAAATCCTCCGTGCCCATATTGGCGAGGAAGCCATCGGCCCCGATCGCAGAACCGGCGACGAGCGCCACGACGCCCGACTTGCTCATGCCCTCGCGGCAGGAGAGCACGTCGATCAGCACACCGCGGGCGGCGATGCGAAGCGTGTCGGTGTCGAAGGCGAACTTGCCCTCGGCATCGAACAGCGTCGCGGCGTGACGGGGGAAGCGTCGGCCGTAGCTATGATCGCCACCCGCGCCGGAGTCGACGCGTACATTCTGGCCGGCGAATGCGAGGACCAGCAGCGCGAGCAGTGTGTCGTCCTCGATCGGCGCGCGCGATAGCGCCTCATGCAGAGCGTCGGTGCGCAGGTCGCCGATCATCTCGACGCCCTTGCGCGTCACGTTCGGACGAGGCTTGGAGACGACCCGTGTCTCGTCCGCGCCGCCGGCCTCTTCGGCAGCCTTGCCCTTCTTCTTCGCCTCGGGCATGCGGAAGTGGACCGTCTTCACCTTGCCCTCGCGGTCAAGGTACATCGCGGTGTGGTCCGACTTCTTGGGCGTGCCGTAGACGCGTTCGGCCTTGGGCGGCAGCTTCACCTCGCCCCAGTTGTTGGTCTCGGCGATGACGCCCTTCTTGGGAAGGTGCTGCGTCATCCATTCCTGCTGGGCGCCGAGGAAGGCCTCCACATCAGTGGTGTAGCAGCTGTCCTGGTCGGCCGGCGCGAACAGGTCCTCGACCCAGGCGATGCCGTAGGCCTGAGCGAGATCGTCGCCGAAGCTGGCATCGCGCGCATACATGCGGGTCTTGGCGAGGCCGTTGGCGACGGCCCACCACGAGACCTGTGGATCGCCTTTGGTCGGCTTATGCGCCTTCCAGACCTCCTTCTGCTCCTCGAGCGAGGCGGCCGCGATGGCGCGGAGCTGGCGCTCGTCGGGCATGTCGCCCTTTGCCATATGATCCAGCATCGCCGGCAGCACATTGGCGAGCAGCCTCAGCTTCTTGATCTGGCGCACCGACTGCGCGAGCGCAATGCCAATCGCCTCCTCGGTCCAGCCGAGCGCCACGAGACGCTCGATGGCCCGCCACTGGTCGACGGGGTTGAGCTGCTCATGCGCGATCGTCGTGACCAGCGAACGCATGGCGCCGCCATCCTCGGCGCGGGGAACGACGAGAACGGCGACTTCCTCGAGGCCGGCGGCAATCGCCTGCTTGACGCGACGGTGGCCCTCGTCGATGACGAAGCCGTTGCCGCCTTCCGTTTCGGCGGCGACGATGGGCGGCTGCACGATGCCAACAGCCTTGATCGTCGCCAGCAGCAGGGCGTCCGCCTGCGGGCTGGACTTGGAACGGCGCGCCTTGTCGGGATTGTCCTTGAGCGAGCGCGGATCAACGAATTTCAGTTCCATGGAGATGCTCCTTTTGGGATTGCGAACACGGCCCATCGCCGGTCCATTTCCGTCTTCTTCCCGAAGACATCCCCCAGCCCGCGGAGCGGGCGGGCCGGTGCAATTGCGCCCGAGCATCCCTGCCCGGCTGGCCAAGCGGGGCTTCTTCAGCCCTGCGCAGGATGACGGGCCGGGATCGCGACGGGGGCGATTGAGCGCCAGCGTCGGCGGACCACCCGATCTGCGAGCAGTCCTCTCTTTCTCCCCGGTCCTTTCAGGCCGCCCTTGCCTCTTCCGGCCTCACCCGGTCGATATCCTGTGCCAGCGACGTCTCGATTTCGGCCAGCTGCCGGCGCTTGGCCGCGAGTTCATCCGAGAAGGCAAAGGCTCCGCCCTCGCGGGAGCGATAGGCGGCAAGCCGACGCTCAGCCTCCGCAAGCCGATGACGGGTGCGCTCCTGTTCTTCATCCAGGTTGGACAGAACGTGTTCGAGCTTCGCGATCCCACCGAGCGGCGTGGTGGTGACGGGCAGTTCGATTTCCGTCTCGGCTCCCGTGCGCACCAGCATGGTGGCGTAGCGATAGCCGTCCTTGCCGAAGCGCTGGCCGGAATATGCGAGCTCGAATCCGCCGACTGAGGCGATGACGGTCTCGTCTTTGTGCTGAAGCTGCACGAGGGTCAGAACCTCCTTCATCAGCGCCCGCCCGGCGAGCTTGCGCTCATTGAACACCTCTTCGCCGACGCGCATGCGGAAGGCCTCGCCCGTGGTGGGAACGAGGCGCGCGAGGTCCTGGCCGATCTCGCCGATCCGGCGCGTCGAGTACTCCATGTCGCGCTCGGCATCGCGGATCTGCCGGCGGATGGCGAACTGGTCGTCCTGATGCGCGGACCGTAGCCGCTCGAGCCGCGCGATGTCGGCTTCAAGACCCGCCTTTTGCATCAGCCGCGGATCGCCCGAAGCAATAGCCTTGGCCATGGCGAACTGGTTGGCCTGGCCTTCGCCGAGGTCCTCGAGCCGGCGAACCGACGTGTCGCCCGACAACGCGGCGGCGATGAAGCGGGCCTTGCGCTCATTGTTCTGCCACATCTGGGCGTCCATGGAGCCTTCGGTGGCATAAGCGAAGATGTCGACGACATCGTGCTGGTTGCCCTGCCGCAGGATACGCCCCTCGCGCTGCTCGATCTGCGACGGTAGCCACGGCACATCGAGATGGTGCAGCGCCTTGAGCCGAAGTTGCGCATTGACGCCGGTGCCCATCGTGTCGGAGGAGCCGATCAGAAAACGGACCTTACCGGCTCGCACGTCACTGAACAGACGCTGCTTGGCTTCCGACTTCTTGAAGTCCTGCATGAAGGCGATCTCAGACGCCGGGACGCCCATGCGAACGAGCTCGTCTCGTATCCATCGATAGGCGGAGAAGCCCCGCGTCTTCTCGACGCTGATCGTGCCGAGATCGGAGAAGATCATCTGCGCGGCGCCGGACAGCTCGAAGGGCTTTCCGTCGGGGCGGATATAGTCGTTGCCGGCAGTTTCCCGCCAAATCGCGAAAGCGTTGGCGACGAGATCGTTGAGTTTGTTGTCCGCCTCATTGTCATTGTCGACATCGACCCGGCGCAGGTCGATCGCCGCGTGGCGGCCGTCGGTGATGACCGAGAGCAGGATATCGTCGCCCGGCTCGGGCGGCCCTTCGCGTTGTTCGATGGCCTTGATGCGGGCGTCGAGCAGGACCTGATAGCGCTTAAAGGCGGCTGACGGCTTCGAGGTCCTGATCTGCCGTTTACCGGTCGAGAGCGCCGGCACCTTCACATAGTCGCGCAAGTCCTCGGGCATGACCACGTCCGCGAAGGAGCGGAACATGGCGATGAGCTCGGGCACGTTGACGAAGGTGGCGAAGCGGGTCACCGGCTTGTACCTGCCGTTGGGCTGCAGCTCGAGCTCGGTGGTGACGTCGCCGAAGGTCGAGGCCCAGGCGTCGAACTCGTGGAGGCCGCGCTCGCGTAGAGCGCCGTACCCGAGATAGCGCTGGACCGAGAACATTTCGCCCAGCGTATTGGTGATTGGCGTGCCGGAGGCGAGGATGAGCGCCCGGCCGGGATTCTTCGTCTCGACGAAGCGGGACTTCACATAGAGGTCCCAGGCACGCTGCGAGCCGTTCGGATCGATTCCCTTGAGCGTCGACATATTGGTGGCGAAGCTGAGCTTGCGGAATTCCTGCGCCTCGTCGACGATGATCTGGTCGACGCCGATCTCGGAGATCGTCAGCAGGTCGTCCTTGCGGGTGGCGAGGGATTCCAGACGCTCCTTCAGGCCCTCCTTCAGCCGCTCGAGCCGCTTGCGCGAGACGCGATCGCCGCTCTCCACCTTGGTCAGCAGCATCTCGTAAAGCTCCAGCTCATCGTGGATCATTTGGCTCTCGAAGGCGGACGGCACGCCGATGAAGCGGAAGGCCGAATGGGTGATGACGATCGCATCCCAGGTCGCGGTCGCCGCCCGCGACAGGAAGCGGTGCCGCTTGTCCTTGGTGAAATTGGTCTCGTCGGCGACGAGGATGCGGGCGGTCGGATAGAGCGCGAGGAACTCGCGCGCCGCCTGCGCCAGGCAATGCCCGGGCACGACGAGCATAGCCTTGGCAACCAGACCGAGACGCTTCTGCTCCATGACAGCGGCCGCAATCGTCATGGTCTTGCCAGCACCGACGGCATGGGCGAGATACGTCGAGCCCGCCGAAATGATGCGCCAGATGCCCCGCTTCTGGTGCCCATAAAGAGAAAAGGCGCCAGAGGCGCCCGGGAGTTGGAGATGGTCCCCGCTGAACTTTCGGGGGGCGATGTTGTTGAAGCGGTCGTTGTAGCCCCGCGCCAGGCGGTCGGTGCGATCGGGATCGGACCAGATCCAGTTCTGGAAAGCGGACTTGATCTTGGTCAGCCTCTCCTTGGCTGCCTCGGTATCGACGACGTTGAGCACGCGCTTCTCGCTGTCGCCCTCCTTGATCGTGTCAAAGATCTGCGGCACCCGGCTGTTGAGCGCATCGGCGATAAGCTCGCCGGCATGGCGGCGCTCGGTGCCCCATTCGGATGTGCCGGCCGCCATATATGCGAACTGCCTCGCCTCCACCGTCCACGACGCCAGTTCCGGCATGTGATGGATCCTGATCTCCGCGCCCATCGCCTCCTTGACGAAGGCGACGACATCGGCGGCCGGAATCCACGGTGCGCCGAGGCGCGCGGTAATGTCGGAGGGGCCGAGATCGGCGGGCTGGACCGCGACGAGGGCCCGGACATTGCGTTCCAAGGAGGGGTCGAGTGCTGCGGCCGCCTCAGCCGCCCTGAGCTTGTCGCGAACCTGACCGGAGAGATAAGCATCCGCCGTCTGCCAGGCCCCGGTTGCGGGATCGCGGAAAATAGCATCACCCAGGTCGGCAATGACGGCGTCCGCGTCGGCGTGCAGCAATTCGGCAATGTGATCGATGTCCACATGGCCGCGTTCGTTCAGCACCACGGCCAAGGCATCGGCGGCCGAGGTGATGATGGGCGCCGAGGGTGGCGCGATCACCCGTTCAGTGAAGAGCGGACCGGGCCGCGCCGTGTCGGTCTCGAGGTCGTAGTCCTCGATGGAGGCGACCAACCAGCAATCGGGATCGTCGAGGAAGGGCTGCAGGTTCGGCCGGCGATGTCTTTCGCGCACCTCACCGGTCTCGGGATCCTCGCTGGTGGAGACGACCGTGGTGTTGATCGGCCCGAAAGCGCGCACGAAATTGGACCAGACGATGCGCAGCTTGACCTGTGCCGGCTTCCAGGGCCGGTCGAGCTCCTGCGCCTGCAAGACCTCGCGCACCGCATCGCGCATCGGGATCAGCTTGCGGATGATGCGGGCGTGCTTGTCGGGCACGCCGTCGGCGCTGCGCCCCTTGCGCACGGTAATGGTCACGGGAACCCCGTCGACCATCTGCATCAGCGCCGTATTCGACGCGATGAAGTAGCTGCCCTCACGGATCGCGGGAGCGTTGGGAAGCGATTCCCCTGCCCCGTCGAGGTCGTCGCCGTCGAGGTCGATTGCCTCGGGCTCGCCGTCATAGATGGCTTCCGGGAGCAGGGAGATCGCATGGGACAGCGCCGACGCGAGATCAACGCCCGGATGCGGCAGGCAGGTGTAGGCCTCGCCAAAAGGACCCGACGTGGCGGCATGCGCGCCGAGCACAAAATGGGGATGCCGGGCGAACCAGCGGTTCACGCGAATCGCGATCTCGTCGCCGTCCGCAGGGCGGACCTCGTCGGTGTCGAGCCAGCTAACGTCGCCCTCGGCCTCTCCCGGCTTGCGCTTCCCGAAGAACAGGATGTCGACGACCACTTCTGTGCCGGCATCGGCCTGGAAGCTGCCCTGGGGCAAGCGGATTGCCGCGACGAGATCGGCGGACTTCGCAATATGCTCCCGTACCGAACAATCCGCCTTATCCATCGTGCCCGAGCTCGTCACGAAAGCTGCCAGGCCACCCGGCTTCAACAGGTCGATCGACCGGGCTATGAAGTAGTCGTGGAGACGCGGCCCCATCGAGCGATAGGTGCGGTCCGAGCGTACGGTACGATCCGAGAAGGGCGGGTTGCCGATAGCCAGGTCGAAGCTGGCTGGCAGATCGGCGCGCGCGAAGTCGGCATTGATGATGCGCGCCCGTGGCTGCAGCAGGCGAGCGATGCGGTTGGTCACCGGATCGATCTCGACGCCGGTGACATGCACCTGGTCGCGCAGTTCCGCCGGCAACAAGGCGGGGAACATGCCAGTGCCGATGCCAGGTTCGAGCACCCTGCCGCCGCGCCAGCCGAGCCGCTGCAGGCCGGACCACATCGACCGGACGATGAACTCCGGCGTGAAATGGGCGTACTGGGTGCAGCGCGCCAGCGAGGCATAGTCCGGACCCGACACAGCGTCCTCGAGGTCGGCGCCGATCTCGTCCCATCCGTCCCGGAAAGCGGTTCCGCCCGGACGGCGGAACACGGCATTGGCGAGGTCCGAGGCTCCGAAGCCGGTGAAGCGAATGAGCCGGGCCTGCTCCTCGGTCGTCGCCGGGCGGTCCTCGGCCTCGATTTTAGCAGCGAGCCGAATGGCGGCGAGATTGTCGCGGGCGCGCTGCTCCCAGCCCTTTGCCAGGCCGCGATCGCTTTTGAGAAGGAAGCTCTGGCCGCGAGCCGCGGCTGTATTGACGCGCCCGTGTTCGGCGGCCTGCGGGACTGGCTTGGCGTGAGCGTCCGGCCCGGCCGGCGGAGAAGGCCGCTCATCCGCGGGATCCTCGGCTCCGAAATCGCTGCCGAAGGCGGTGACGCCGAGACCGAGGCCGGACGAAAGCGAAGTGTTGCCGAACAGGTCGAGGGTGAAGGGATCGTCATTGGACATTGGGAAGTCTCCTTGCGAAGGCGAGCACGAACAACCGGCCGAACGGGTCCGGCCAGGCGATCGTCGCGGGTTTGGGAAAGTCAGCGGGTGATCAGCGAGAGCGCGATTTCGGTCTCGGTGAGCTGCACATTGAGGTGCGTGGCACTCATGTTGCGGTCGAAGAGGGGAATCAGCCGCTCGGCCTCGATGAACTCGATGCCGTCATCGGCGCCGAAGTGGTGGCCCTTATAGTCCCACCAGTCGCCGTCGCCCTTGGGATGGCACTGCTCGGCATAGACGACGAGGGCGCGCGATCCTTCGGCCAGTTTGCCGTTGGACATGATGTAGACGCCCTCGTCGCCGACCAGCCAGAGGCCGGGCTTCTCGCCCTCGCCGGGGCGGGTGCCGTAATAGGGATTGCGAAAGCCGCCATTGGCGGCAGCATCGGCAATGCCGCGATCGACGACCTTGCGGACGGCGAGAATGGGAAATGTAAACATCGCCCACACCTCACGCCGCTACGCGAATGGGGAGGTGCCGCAAATGCACCGGCAGCTTGGCCGCGATCTCTTCCTCGGTGAGATCGTCGAGCAGTTTGAGCTCGGTCCGCCCCAGGCCATAGACAAGGATGGTCCGTTTGCCGCGATGCTGGGCTAAGAACCGGTCCCCGGCATAGCCACGATATTCGTCGTGCGTGGCGCTCCAGACATGCTCCAGGCGTTCGTGATGCGTCATGGCCTTCACCGGCCAGGACTCGCGCTCGACGATGGCGTCGCGCATCTCGACGGGGGAACGCGGCGCCGCCAGGTCGCAATAGGCGTGGAAGTAGCGTGTCTTGCCGTCGATGCGCAGCGTGTAGAAGACGCTGGTGATGCTGCCGGTGAGGAATTCGCCGAGCGCGAACATTTCCCCTCGCATCCAGAGCGGCGGCAGGATGTCGAGCATGTAGTCGTGCTCGGCGCGTGCGATCTCGAACCACTCTCCGGCGAACAGGTCGCTGTCGTCGTTCTGCCAACGATCGGGCCGCTGGGCATGGCGGTCGAACAGACGGAACATCTGCCGGCGGTCGGCGACACCGAAGTAGATCTTGAGGATTGAGGATTGGAGGGTCATAGGGAGGCTCCTGGCCACTTGCGGGCCGGAGCGCGGTTCATCCCTCGCGGATCACCATCATCTTCAGCCCTTCCGGACCCCTCCCCCGCGGCCGCCTCTCCGCCCGGGCGGGTCAAGGGCCGGCGCAGCCGGGCGGAGCTTCACCCTTGACGCGCCCGGCGGGCATGCGGCAGTCGGCCTCCTTCCTCCATTCCTCTTGCTTCCGCCCTCACTTTCAGATCGACGTTCCAGTCACTCGCAATGGGGCGCAGTCGCTCGGCGCCGCATCCGACCTCCTCGGCCAGGGCGAGAAGGCGATCGGCATAGATGTCGCCCTGCACATTGTTGTCGGTGGCCGCGACAAGCCGTGCCTCCGACCGCTCTGCCACCAGGCGAATGGCCGCGTCAGTCGCTGGCGACCAGCCGCCGCCGGTGCTGACATAAAGCGTATCTGGTCTGTTTGCCTCGATCGCAGCAAGGCTCATGGCGTCGATGGCGGCTTCGGTCACGCAGACGCGGCCGGCGTCTGCCGGACCGAGCCGGAACAGCACCTTGCTGCCGCCCGTCGCAAAGCCGCGCCATTCCGGGCCGCGTTCCTCCCAACCGGTGACAGCTCCCGCATCGATGTGTGCCGCCCACATGCTGCCATGCGGGCCTTCGCGCAAGACGCCGGCAGCGATCGCGGCGCGGAGGATGCGTTCGGGAAGGTGACGGTCGTCACGCAGATAGCGCCAGGTCGCCGAGCCACGCCATGGCTTACGCCGGGCTCGCCAGCGTTCGGGAATGGAAAGATCCGGCTCGCGTTCCCGGGGCTGCCGCGTCCAAGCGGGCTCCGAGGGCACGAAGCCGACCAAGGATGCGACCTGAACGAATGCTTCCGGGAAATCGCAACCGTCCAGATGCTGGATCAGCGAATAGACATCACCCTTGGCGTCCGAAAGCGGGTCGAACCAGCCCTTGCCGTCATGAATGACGATGATAATCGCGGTTTCGCGGCGATATTTCATCGCCCTGCGCGTGCTCTCCTTGAGATCGAGCGCAAACCCGCAATGCTCCAGTACGGCGCCGCAGGGCACTTTTCCTTTCAGCTCTTCCCGTTCTGCTTTTTCCATATTCGCCTGCACGTCCCCTGACGCGCTCCTTCCTATCCGATTCCCGCCCCAAGCTTATGGAGCATGAACCGGATGCCGCGAAGAGCAAGGCGGGCAAGGGCGCGGCCGGCAACCCGGCGATAGTGCCGGGTTTCCGGAACTGCAGGCCGCGGCGCAGCTTCCCTTGCCGGCCGCAGCGCGCAAGCGGCAACACCACCTGCCATCAGGTACCGCCGCGCTCTTCCTCGGCCCGTCTGTGTTCGACCCATCGCCGGATCGCGGTAAACATGGACCCCCCGTCCTCTTCGCACGACAGCCCCAGTGCGCGTCAGGGATGGCTGCCCGAACGGGTGAAGACCCCTTTGGGGCTTCAGTTCCGCCAACAGCCCGGCCCGCAGGGCGACGCCAATCACGAAGTTCGGGGTTTTGGTTCAAAATGCGAGCGCCGCCTGTGCAGATGCTTTGCGCGGCTGCGAAACCACGAACGTGCCGTCAGGCAACGGCCGAAGCAGCTCTTCTTCCAAGCAGGTCCGGTCGAGCCAAGCCATTCGCTGATCGCGCCGCAGCACCGCCATCTGCCGGTCGTGGAAGGGCGCGACGTCGTCGTTCGCCTCGATCGTCAGGATGGCATAAGCCTCAGGCCAGTCCCGTGTCGCCGGGCGCCAGACTCCAGCGAAATAGAACCAGTCACTGTCGGCGAGCGAAAAGCTTTAGGCCTTGCCCCTGCTCCGATGCCGGAACTCGGATGCCGGAACGAGGCAACGGTGACTGCCCTCAGCGCGCACAACGGTGCAGGGCCTGCCTCCAACTTCGCTGGGCTGAAGGCCCCAAGGCAGCTCTGCCATCTCAACATCGCCGCCGTAGCGCCTTATGATGACGCGGCGTTCGTCGAGCGATGCGTCGGAATCGAAAACCTTCGCGCTCATAGCCGCGCGAACATAACAGGAACACGATCGCGGTGCAATCCGATCGGACGGAGGACCGATGTGCAATGATTATCGATTGACGGTGGATGTCGCTTCGATCGGGGAGGACTTCGCCGACCTGAAGATCAAGATCCGCTTCGGAGAAGGTGCGCCGAACATCGAGGCGCGCGAGGACATCAAGATCACGGATGTAGCGCCGATCATCGGGA
>NZ_FUIG01000054.1:14465-24231 GCF_900149755.1 Mesorhizobium delmotii
TAGGTGACCTCGACCACCACTTCAGGCCTGACCCAATGCACCCGCGACAGCTCAAGCGGCGAGCCGAACCGGCTCGCGCGCGGCGGCGGAACGTCGAGGGGCATTCGAGCTGCCTGAAGTGGTCCAAGCCGGCGAGCCAATCGCTTGAGCTCTGCAACCGTGATGCCCGTGCCGGCGCGGCCCGCGTACATGAGACGACCATCATCGGTGTAGTAGCCTAAAAGCAGCGAGCCTATACGCGGCCGGCTTCCAGTCGGATCGGTCCAGCCGATTACAATGAATTCCTCCCTGTTGAGACACTTTGACTTGACCCACAAGCCGCGATTGCCGGATGCGTAGGGGCTGTCGACCCGCTTCGAAATCGCACCCTCGAGGGCAAGCCGGCAGGCATGCTTGCGGAACGCAGGCCCGTCGTCGATGACGTGGTCGCTGAAGCGCAGGCCGGGCATGTCGGTCGAAAACAGGCCTTCCAGTCGCGCCTTGCGATCAATGAGCGGCAGCTTCGCAATGCTTTCTCCGTTGAGGAACAGAAGATCAAAAGCAAAGAAAACAAGGTCGCCCGTGCGGCCCTCGTCCATAGCGGCCTGCAGGCGGCTGAAGGAGGTGACGCCGTCTGCCCGAACGGCGCACAGCTCCCCGTCGACATATGCCTCTTTCACCGGGAGCGCGCGGAGGGCCGCTATCGTCGCTTGATAGCGATGCGACCAATCGAGGCCGGTGCGGGTAAGCAAGCGGATGTCGCTGCCGTCGATCCGCGCGTGCATGCGGTATCCGTCGTACTTGATTTCGTGAAGCCAATCGGGGCCGTTGGGCGCTTCGTCGACCAGGCGCGTCAGCTGAGGCTCGATCCATTTCGGCGGATGCGTTCTATTCGGCTTTGCCGGATTCACCGTCTTCCGCGCCAATTGAGATAAAGCGTCGTCATGTGGGCCAGACTACCACATGATGACGGTATATCAGCTGCAGCTTTTATCGGAAATCGCGGGTCTTCACCTTGATGCTGTCGATATGCTCGTAGGGATCTTATCCCGAGCCGGCAACTATGCCGATTAAGCTGCCTAAACCACGGGACTTTCGCCGCCAACTATTGCAACGATTTGGTGGGTGGATCTTTCGAGACAATGTCGATGCTTACACCCAGGTAATGCCTTCGCACATGCGATATGAAATTTGTGCATTGCAATATCAACGCCTTTCGATATGATCCTCTTGTCGGCCATCTACTCCTCCCAGATGCGATGCCGGCGCTGAATGCGGTGCACCTCCTCCCGCGCTGCATTTCAAATCGAGCCCACTGCCACCTCCTCCCGGCAGTGGGCTTTTTCTTTGTATGAGCGGCAATTTGGCCCTTGGCCAACGTATTGGCTTCTAGGCGAGGCGAACGCTCCGGACTTCCAAGCCTTTCTTGCCCTGCCCGCATTCGACAATCACCTTCTGTCCCTCCACCAGCACGCTGAGCCCTGAGCGGGTCAGCGCGGTGGCATGAACGAAGACGTCCTTCTCACCGTTTTCGGGAGCAATGAAGCCGAAGCCTTTTTCGGGATTGTACCACTTGACCGTCCCCTGCCTCTCCAGCTGCGCACCACCCTTCCCGGCGATGGACCCCCCAGCAAGGCGCGCATCTGCCGGTGTTTTCGCGATCTGATCGCTGATCTCCAGCACGTGCACTACCTGACGACCTCTTGGACCTTGTTCAACCGCGACCTTGAGACGTGTTCCCTCGGAAACAGCGCGGCTTCCGGCAGCCTCCAACACTCGGATGTGGAGATAAGCCTCCGTGCCGTCCGACAGTTTGACGAAGCCAAAACCCTTGCTAGCATTGAACCACAATATCTCGGCGTCGACAGGGTCTGCGGCCACAATCGCGGGCCGCTGAAAGTAGCTTGGCTCAGAAGCCCGTTCCGAAAAGGAAACCGGGTCATCGTCATACCGACGCCTACGTGGCTCGCGTTGCTCTCTATACTTGCCCATGATCGTCTCGACTGACATGGCGCGCACTGCGCTAGCTGTTCAGGATAATCTCTATCGGGCGACGCGTTTGTGTCAAATGGCCTGCGACTGAAAAAAGATGCCAACAATGCCTATATTGGCGATGAACCCAAATTCAGGAGGTCAGAGACCATGACGACCGAACGCGCTGTGCTTGCAGGCGGCTGCTTCTGGGGTATGCAGGATCTGATCCGCCGCTACCCCGGCGTGATTTCCACCCGCGTCGGCTACACCGGCGGTGAGGTGCCTAACGCCACTTATCGCAATCATGGCAGCCACGCCGAGGCGATCGAGATCGTGTTCGATCCAGACACGACCAGCTACCGCGATCTGCTGGAATTCTTCTTTCAGATCCATGATCCGACGACGCGCAATCGCCAGGGCAACGATGTCGGCGCGAGCTACCGCTCGGCGATCTTTTATACAGACGACGAGCAAAAGCGCGTTGCGGAAGACACCATCGCCGATCTCGAAGCATCCGGGCTTTGGCCCGGTAAGGTCGTGACCGAGGTGGTGCCGGTCAGCGATTTCTGGGAGGCCGAGCCGGAGCATCAGGACTACCTCGAGCGCTATCCCAACGGCTACACCTGTCATTTCCCGAGACCGAACTGGAAGCTTCCTAAGCGAGAGGAAATTCGCCGCGCGGGGTAGGCCGTCGCACTTTACAATTCCTTCTCGGCAATTCGCGGAATCCGTCGGGGACCGAGCGCGGACCGTCCAGCTCTGTGGCCGCATAGCCGACCGCATCACGGCCAAAGCGGTCGCGAATAGTGTCGATGGCGCGGTCGGCGGCCCAGCGGGCGATGCCTTTTCTCGCCCCGGGCCTGCGCTTCTCGTCCGGAAGCCCCAGCGGCAGATCAAGCTGGATTTCAGGCTGCTTTCTCAGCTGTGAAACCGATACCGCCAACAGCGTGATCAATCGCTCCCGCGGATGATCGGCAAGTGCCGTACGCACCAATGCCTCTGCGATCTCGACCAGCATCATCGTCGCCGAAATCGGTGCATCCAGCGTCGTCGATCTGGTGACGGCCCGCATGTCCGCGAACCGGACTCTTACTGTGACAGTGTTACCGGCGAGAGACTTCGCGCGCAGGCGCGAGGCAACGCGGTCGGCGAGATGGAGCAGCGCCGGCTTGAACACGCTTTCGACGGCCGGCTTGCGGCCAAGCGCAGACTGCGCTCCTGCCGACCGTGCACGATGTTGGGTTCGGATCGCGCGCGGATCGCGGTTCCAGGCCAGCGCCGAAAGCTTTTCGCCGACGGCCGTCCCGAGCAGGCGTTCGATGGAGCGGCCCGGCGTGTTCGCCAACTGGCCTATGGTGAGAATGCCCTGCTCGGTCAACTTCGCCTTGGTGACGGGACCGACACCCCACATCAGCTCGACTGGAAGGTCGTGGAGAAATTCCAGTTCGGTCTTCGGATCGACCAGCACCATGCCATCGGGCTTGGCGACCTGCGAAGCGATCTTGGCCAGGTGTTTTGTCCGCGCCACGCCGACCGAGATCGGCAGACCGAGCTCGGTGCGGACCCGGTGTCGGATCGTCGCTGCAATGTCTGCCGGTGAGCCGAAGAGATGCGTGCAGCCCGCGACATCGGCAAAAGCATCGTCGATCGAAATCCGTTCGACGAGCGGCGTGTAGTCGCCGAGGATGGCGATCGCAGCGTCACCCAGCCGCTGATAGTCCTTGAAATGACCGCCGACGAAAATCAGCTGCGGACAGAGCTCGCGCGCCCGCCGTCCCGGCATGCCGCCGCGAACGCCAAAAGCCTTTGCCTCGTAAGAGGCGGCAAGCACGACACCGCCGCCAACGGCGATCGGCTTGCCGCGCAGCGACGGGTTCAGCAGTTGCTCGACCGAAGCGTAGAAAGCGTCGAGATCGGCATGGAGGATCGTGGCGGTCGTGTCCATTCTTGCTTACCGGAAATCCCGCGTCTTCACCTTGATGCGGTCGATGTGCTCGTAGGGATCGACGATGTTTCGGCCCTTCGGCATTCCCCGCGGATCAATCCCCAATCCGCCGTGATGGGCCTCGTCGCCGCGGCCGTGCGGCAACGGAAACGGCGCCTCGCGATTTCCGACGCTCGCCAGTTCGGCCGACAGATCAGTCAGCTCGTGGGCGACGAGATGCACCACCTCCCCTTCCCTCTGGATGCGGCCGCGGACGCCGAGCATGGCCGACGAAAGAAGCACGCGCCGGAATTTCTCGAACACCTTGACCCAGACGACGACGTTTGCGGCGCCCGTCTCATCTTCCATGGTGAGGAACATCACGCCTTTGGCCGATCCCGGCCGCTGCCGGACCAGCACCAGGCCGGCGGCCTGGAGCCAGCTTCTGTCTCGCGCCTGCATGGCTTCCTGACAGGTCACGATGCGGCGCCGGCAAAGATCGGCACGCAGGAACGAGACGGGGTGGCTGCGCAAGGTCAGCCCGACATGGCCATAATCCTCGACGACCTCGCGACCGGCCGTCATTGGCCTGAGGGTGATGACAGGCTCGCGGATTTCCGGCACGGTCTTCTGTTCACGGGACGTGGCGGCCGCAAACAGGGGCAACGGTTCATCGCGCAGCGCCTTGATCGCCCAGAGCGCATCGCGGCGGCCAAGGTTCAGATCCGGCAGAAAGGCGTCGGCCTCGGCGAGCTGCACAAGCGACGCCGCTGGCACGCCGGCGCGGCGCCAAAGATCGTCAACCGAGGCGAAGGGCTCGTCGGCCCGTGCCGCGACGATCGCGGCTGCGTCATCATTGGCGAGACCCTTCACCATGCGCAGGCCAAGCCGGACAGCGAAGCAATCTTCGACATCGGTCGGCTCCAGCGTGCAATCCCAGCGGCTGGCATTGACGCAGACGGGGCGCACCTCGACGCCATGATCGCGGGCGTCACGCACGATCTGGGCCGGCAGATAAAAGCCCATCGGCTGCGAGTTTAAGAGCGCCGCACAGAACACATCCGGATGCCAGCATTTCATCCAGCTCGAGGCATAAGCGATCAGGGCGAAGGAGGCGGCGTGGCTTTCAGGGAAGCCGTAGCTTCCAAAACCCTCCAGTTGCGAAAAGGTCTTTTCGGCAAACTCCGAGGTGTAGCCGTTGGCGATCATGCCGTTGATCAGCTTGTCGCGGAATTTCGAGACGCCGCCGGTGTGCTTGAAGGTAGCCATGGCGCGCCGCAACTGGTCGGCCTCGCCGGCGGAAAAGCCGGCGCAGACCATGGAGACTTGCATCGCCTGCTCCTGAAACAGCGGCACGCCGAGCGTCTTGCCCAAAACGCGCTCGAGCTCTGGTGTCGGAAACGTCACCTCTTCCGTCCCATCGCGCCGGCGAAGATAGGGATGGACCATGTCGCCCTGGATCGGGCCGGGCCGGACAATCGCGACCTCGATGACCAGGTCGTAGAAGGTCCGCGGCTTCATGCGCGGCAGCATCGACATCTGCGCGCGCGATTCGATCTGGAACACGCCGAGTGTGTCGGCCTTCCTGATCATCGCATAGGTGCGCGGATCTTCGGCCGGGATCGTCGCCAGGTCGAGTGTGACGCCCTTGTGCTCGGACAGGAGATCGAATGACTTCTTCATGCAGGTAAGCATGCCCAGGGCCAAGACATCCACCTTCATGAATTTGAGGGCGTCGATATCGTCCTTGTCCCATTCCACCACCTGGCGGTCCTTCATCGCCGCCGGCTCGATCGGCACGAGGTCGTCAAGACGATCATGCGTCAGGACAAAGCCGCCCGGATGCTGCGAGAGATGCCGCGGTGTCCCGGCAAGCTGCGCCGCGAGCTCGAGGGTCAGGCGCAGTCGCCGGTCGCCGAGATTGAGGTTGAGCTCTCTCGCGCGCTGTTCATCGACAGCCTCGCCGTGGCCCCAGATCTGCGAGGACAGAAGTTTCGTCATGTCCTCGGGCAGGCCGAGCGCTTTGCCGACGTCGCGGACCGCACCCTTGGTGCGATAACGGATGACGGTGGAACACAGTGCTGCGTGATCGCGGCCATAGGTTTCATAGACCCACTGCATGACGATCTCGCGCCGTTCGTGCTCGAAATCGACATCGATGTCGGGCGGTTCGCGTCGCTCTTGCGAAATGAAGCGCTCGAACAGCAGGTTGTTGCGTTCGGGATCGATGGCGGTGATGCCAAGCACGTAGCAAACGGCTGAATTGGCGGCCGAGCCGCGGCCCTGGCAAAGAATGTCCCGGCTGCGGGCGAAACGAACGATCGAGTTCACGGTGAGAAAGTACGGCGCGTATTGAAGCGTCTCGATCAGCCGCAGCTCGTGTTTCAGGATCTTGACCACCTTGTCGGGCACGCCCTCGGGATAGCGGCGGGCGGCACCTTCCCAGGTGAGCTTTTCCAGCGCCTGCTGGGCCGTCAGCCCCGGCATGGTCTTTTCCTCCGGGTATTGGTAGGCGAGCTCGTCCATCGAGAAACGGCAGCGGTCGGCGATTTCGATCGTGCGCGCCAGAGCCTCGGGATAACGGCTGAGCAGGCGCGCCATCTCGTCGGCTGGTTTGAGATAGCGATCGGCATGACGTTCGCGCCGGAAGCCGGCGTCGTCGATTGTGACGTTATGGCGGATGCAGGTGACGACATCCTGCATCATGCGGCGGGCCGGTTCGTGGAAGAGCACGTCATTGGTGACCACGGTCGACACACGCATCGCGGTCGCCAGGTTTGCCAGCTCGTAAAGCCGGAGCTGGTCGTTCGGGCGTCTGCGCAAGGTGAGCGCCAGATAGGCGCGATCGCCGAACGCATCGCGCAGCCGACGCAGCCGGACGGCACAAAGTTCATCGGCTTCGTCCGGCACGAGCACCGCGATCAGACCTTCGCCATAGGCGACCACATCATCCCATTCCAGGTGACACTTCGCCTTGCCGGCCCGGCCCTTGCCGAGCGACAGTAGGCGGCAAAGCCGCGAATAGGCCGGGCGGTCGATCGGATAGACCAGCATCGACATGCCGTCGGCGAGATCGAGACGGCAGCCGACGATCAACCGGACGCCTGTCGTCTTTGCCGCTTCGTGTGCGCGCACAATCGGGGCAAGTGAATTGCGATCGACGACGGCCAGTGCTTCAATGCCGAGCAGCGCAGCCTGCGCAAACAGCTCCTCGCAGCTGCTCGCCCCGCGCAGAAAGCTGAAATGCGAGGTCACCTGCAGCTCGGCATATCGGGCCCTACCAGTCATCCGAAGATCCCGTGCATGAACCATTTGTGCGATCCGGTCGCGGCGTCCTCGCCATCGCCGGCACGGTAGACCCAGTAACGTTCGCCGTTCTCGTCCTCGACCTGGAAGTAGTCCCTCACCGCCGCGAGCTCGGCGTCGCGCTTCCACCATTCCCCGAAAACCCGTTCAGGGCCGTCCGCCCGCTTCACACGGCACCGCACCCCGCGCCAGGTGAAGGTCACGGGCGGATGGTCTGGGAGAAGCGCCACCGTCTCGATCGGCTCGGGCCGCGGCAGCAGCCGTGACGGTCGCGGCCAATGGCCGGGCCAGCCCTCGCCGGTATCGGGCGCCATCGGCGCAATGCGTTGAACCGACCGTTCGGGAACGTCGCTCTGCACCGGGGCGAAGCGATAGAGCCGCTCCTCACCGACACGGTTGGCGAGGATGTCGATCACATCCGACACATCGGGCTCGGGCGCCTCGGCAAGTGAGGAAATCATCTGCTTGGCCCGCAGCGGCTCGGCAACGGTCGCGGCAAGCCGCATCAGCTCGATGCCGAACCCTGGATCGATAGTTTCTATTTTATCTGTGAGAAGCCGGGTCAAGCGCTTCGTGTCACGCACCGGCATTGCTGTGCCGACACGGATCGCCTCGATGCGATTGTCTACGCGGAAGAACAGAAGATCGAGCCGGCGTGCGCCAAGCCCTCGCGTCTCGAGTGAGGCGCACAGTTCAGCGACCAGCTTGCCCGTATAGCGGGCGATCGTCTCTGGCGCGCCGATCGGTTCGGCAAAATTGCGGCACACTTCGACAATTTCCTCCGGCCGGATCGGCTCGATCGGTTCGCTCACCCGTGCAAGGGCCTGGTCAAGGCGGCGGCCGGGCTCCGGTCCAAAACGCAACGCGAGCGACGCGCGTGGCGTAGCGGCGAGGTCGGCAACTCTCTCGAAGCCGAGCCGACGCAGACCATCGATCGTCACGGCGGGTAGGCGAAGCGCCGCGATCGGCAAAGGTAGGATCGCCTGCGCGATCTCACCGGATGGAATAACGATGGTCTGCGGCCCGCCGAAGCGGGCCAGCGCATGCGCGGCACCCCAGGTGTCGGCGACCGCCGCCCGCGCGGCGAAGCCGGACGCGCCAAGTCGCTCCACTATATCGGTAAGCATCGCCGCCTCGCCGCCATGCAGATGATCGGCGCCGGTTGTGTCGATCACGATGCCATCCGGCGGATCGGCAGCGACGATCGGCGCGTAGCGGCGCAGCGCCCACAGCGCCAATCGCTCGAGCGCCATCTCGTCGGCTTCGGGCTCGGCATCATGAACGATAAGACCCGGAACGAGCGCCTGCGCCTTGCTCGCCGGCATGCCGATACGCAGGCCGGCCGTTTGCCCTGCCGCGTCGGTGGCGAGCACGACACGGCGACGACCATCACGGCCGACAAGGACGAGCGGCGTCTCAGGCAGAGGCGCGGCGTCGCCCGATTTCCTTCTGAAGCGGTCTGTCGGCCACATCGGAAGGAAGAGCGATACGACCCTTGGCATCGCAAGCCTCCACTATAAAATCCGCACTCTCTCCGGCCCGGCATCGGATCAGCTCAACGTGCCAGCGCGCCCGTCCAATCCCCTGAACGGGCAATGGTGTCGACGGCAGGACCGACACCCGCCAGCGTGTCTCGGCGGCGGTTGGCTGGCCAAAATCCGTTGCCTCCGTCTGTCGCCGCCAGCGGCGAATGGCGATGCCGATGGCGCCGGAGCTTTCGGCGGCAAGCTGAAGCCGCCGTGACGCCGTCATTGAAAGCCGTGCAATCTCGGCAACGACAGCGCCAAAACCTCCGCGAAGACCCTCTTCGAAACAGGCGAGAACGGATTTTTCGTCGCCGGCTTCGACATAGATTACCCGTCCCGGAGGAAGGCCGGCCTGTTCGATCGCCGGCGCGAAAAGATCGGGCCGGGTAACGCACCACAGCACCTTGCCCGCCGTGCGCGCGGCAATACCGGCCGCGAAGAGTGCCGCGGCTGCGCCATCGACTGCGCCATTTCCACCACCCGCGACCTCGTGCAGACCGCCAAAAGCCAATCCCCCTCCTGGCAGAACGCTGTCAATCGCGGCCACTCCGAACGGCAAAACCGTGCGGATGCGCGCATTTCCGCCTTCGAGGCGCGCGATGCGTTCTCGAAGCTCGGAAATGGCAGCAGGGGGCGCCGATACACTCATCTGACCCTTGAAACGCGGAAAGCCTGTGATATGTTCTACATTTGTTCTCGTCTTGGCTAAGAGTCAACCGGGATGATGTCGCGGCCCTGCGGAAGGAGGCATTCGATGCTCGGGCCATATCCTTCAATGCGAAAATGCGAGTTCCATTTTCGGAGTTTGGACGCCACGGAGTGTCCGAAAATTGTAGCATATTTCGGACTCATATTTTGCCTTTGTCCGAAACTTGTCGCATATTTCGGACATGCCCATCGTTGAGCCCGATACCGATCTTCGCTCGCGCCTGCTTGCGCGCATTGAGTCCAAACCCGACGAGGTCTGGACCCCCGGCGACTTCGCCGATCTCGGCGCGCGCGCCGCCGTGGACAAAACCCTGCAGCGCCTGGCAGCCGCCGGGGAGCTGCGCCGGAT
>NZ_FUIG01000057.1:0-346 GCF_900149755.1 Mesorhizobium delmotii
GTCGGGATGTAGTCGTCGACCGCCGCCATCAATTCGCGGATCGAATCCTCGCCGATCTTCTTGTCGGAATCTTCCAAAGCGGCAAGTGCCGAACCCTTGACGATCGGAATGTCGTCGCCGGGGAACTCGTTCTTGGTCAAGAGCTCACGCACCTCAAGCTCGACCAGTTCGAGCAACTCGGCGTCGTCGACCTGGTCGACCTTGTTCAAAAACACCACGATCGACGGCACGCCGACCTGACGGGCCAGCAGGATGTGCTCGCGGGTCTGCGGCATCGGGCCATCGGCGGCCGACACAACCAGGATCGCGCCGTCCATCTGCGCGGCACCGGTGATCATGTTCTTCA
>NZ_FUIG01000057.1:356-63508 GCF_900149755.1 Mesorhizobium delmotii
TGGCCAATCGTGCCGATGTTCACATGAGGCTTTGTACGCTCGAATTTACCTTTTGCCATAGTCTCTTTCCTTGGACGGCCTGGACCTTCAGTTCAGTCGAATGCGGGGCGATTAGCGACTGCGGCCGAAAAACACAAGTGCCTTGTGGCCGGGACTTTCTCACCCGGTCTGAACCCATGATCCGGTTTTCGGGGATGTGGCGCGGATATAGGAACGAACAAGAAGGAATGGAATGGCCGGAGATAGGTTCCGCGGGTACCGGCATTCAGCGGGTGGACATCGCCGCTCCCGCCTGTCCGCTTGCCGGATTTACAGCCGGATCTGGCCCATTGCCGGTGTGACGCCGGTCTGATTTCCTGATCCGATGCATTTCATTCCGATCGCCATCCGCGGCCCGCTGTTCATGATCCTCTCGACCGGGTCCTATGTCGCCAACGACACCATGTTGAAGCTCGCCACGGTAGGACTGCCGCCCTATGAAGCGCTGTTTCTGCGCGGGACAGCGGCAACGCTTTGGGGCATCCCGTTGCTGTTTGCGCTGGGCTACGCCAAGCAGATCCCGCTGATCCTCGACAGGAGAGTGTTGCAAAGAAACCTGCTCGAGCTGGCGGCAATCCTTTGCTACGTGGTGGCGCTCGCCAACATGGAGATCGCCGATTCGACCGCCCTGGGGCAGATCACTCCGCTGCTCATGCTGATTGGCTCCGCTGTCCTGTTCGGCGAACGGATCGGGGGGCTGCGCATGGCGCTGATCGGGCTCGGCTTCATCGGCGCTGTGATGGTGGCGCAGCCGACCATGCAGGGAATCTCGGTCTACGCCTTGCTGGCGCTCGGCAATGCGGCATTCGCCGCCGCGCGCGATCTCGCCGGGCGGCGGGTCGCCGCCGATGTGCCTGGCATGATCGTCGCGATTTCCGCGGTGGTGGTGGTGCTGGTCGGCTCAGGCGTCGCGCATCTGATGTCCGAGCGTTGGGTGATGCCGGAGACGCATCATTTGCTGCTTATGGCTGGGGCCGGATTGTTCCTGATCTTCGGCCACTTCTTCATCTTCATGGCCTATCGCGCCGGGCCGACCCGGGTGGTGGCGCCGTTCTATTACTGCTTCACCGTCTGGGCGGTCATTTCGGGGCTGGTGGTGTTCCAGCAATTGCCGAACGCGCTGGCGATCAGCGGCATCCTGCTGGTGGTGGCCAGCGGGCTGACCATCGTGTCGCTTGACGAGCGTAGGCGCCGACTGACCGTCGTCGCATAATTTGGGCAGTGGTGACCAAAACAACGGTTACACCGCAAATTTCAACTTGGCCGCTGCCCGCAAAAAATGGAGAAACCTGTGACAAGCCAAGAGAATGCCGGCAACCGCATGCTTGCCGGAAATTGCCTGTGCGGCGCCGTGCAATACGCGGTGGCCGACGAGTTCATCTACGCCGCCAACTGCCACTGCTCGAACTGCCGGCGCACCACCGGTTCGGCCTTCAAGCCGTTTGCCGGCATCGAGCGTGAGAGACTGAGCCTGACCAAGGGCGAGGACAACCTCCTGATCTTTGGCGAGGAGACCGGCCACGACGTGCACTGCAAGACCTGCGGCTCATTGCTCTATTCGGTCGTCCGCGACGGCGCCTTCGTGCACGTCGCCATGGGAACCCTCGTCGACGAGCCGACCATCCGCGCGACCCAGCACATCTTTGTCGGCTCCAAGGCGAAGTGGTTCACGATCGCCGACGACCTGCCTCAATATGAAAAGCATGTCGCCGGAGGCGCCGACTGAAGACCTGGCGATGTCGATGACGGCATTGCCGCTCAGGCACTACAGAACCGCCACAGACAGTGACACGCAGCGACACGGCGCATTTTCAAGGAAGCTATTTTTGATAATGACTTCAACAGCATGCTTGGAGCGGGTAGCGGGAATCGAACCCGCATATTCAGCTTGGAAGGCTGCTGCTCTACCACTGAGCTATACCCGCGCCGTTCAGTTAAGCATCACCCGAAAACCGCTATGCACTTTTGGTCCGATGCTTTGCGTTTCAGGGCTTCCGGGCCGGCAGTGGTGGAGAGGGTTGGATTTGAACCAACGTAGGCATAGCCAACGGATTTACAGTCCGTCCCCTTTAACCACTCGGGCACCTCTCCAGTCTGCCGCCGGAGCCATGCAACGAGGCATTGACGCGTCGCGACTGCGTGAGCAGCCCTTCGCGAAGCGCCTTATGGCGGCAGCGCCCAAAACTGTCAACCGCAACATCCCGGCAAACCGCGCTGAATTTCTTGACGACCCGACGAGCAGGGTTTTCCGGCTGTATCCTTAGACAGACGACACGGCTATAGAACCGGCCATGAGCAATGATAACAAGCCCAAGACCCCGAAAGACACCCACTACGCCAAGCTGCGCCGAGCGCATCGCGACGAGAAGAGCGGCGGCGCGCCGGCGTTCAGGCCGCGCCAGCCGGTGCCGCCAGGAGAGACAGCAGCGGACGGCCTGGTGCGACTTTACGGCCTGCACACGGTGCGGGCGGCACTCGACAATCCGCGCCGGCGGATCAAGAAGATGCTGGTGACGCGCAACGCCGCCGAGCGGCTGGCGATCGCCGACCTCGCCGCCCTGCCCTTTGAGACAGAGATGGTCGAGCCGAAAGACATCGACAAGGTCACCGGCTCCGATGCCGTGCATCAGGGCGTGCTGATCGAAGCCGAGCCGCTGAAGCCGAAGCGCCTCGATGCGCTCGGCGATACAAAGCTGGTGCTGGTCCTCGACCAGGTTACCGACCCGCACAATGTCGGCGCGATCCTGCGCTCGGCGGTCGCCTTCGGCGCCGGCGCGCTGATCACCACGGCGCGCCATAGCCCGCATGAATCCGGCGTGCTGGCGAAGTCGGCCTCCGGCGCGCTGGAGCATATCGACCAGATCGAGGTAAAGAACCTCGCCGACGCGCTCGGCCAGTTGCACGATGCCGGGTTCCAGACCATCGGCCTCGATTCCGACGGACCGGCGGAACTCGAGAAGAGTTTTTCGGGAGAAAAGATCGCATTGGTGCTGGGCGCCGAGGGCAAGGGCCTCCGCCAGAAGACCCGCGAGACGGTGACGACGCTCGCCCGGCTCGACATGCCCGGCGCCATCCGCTCGCTGAATGTGTCGAACGCCGCGGCGGTGAGCCTTTATGCGGCGAGGAAGGTTTTGGGGTAGGGGAGTAAGGGAGTAGGGACGTGCAAGTTTGCCGCATGCCGTGAATAGACATTTCCTACTGCCCTACTCCCCTACTCCCCTACTGCCCTATTCCCCTAGCCCATGTCCCGCCATTCGCTCCAGCGCCCTGACCAGCGCCGAGTGATCCTCCTTGGCGCCGCCATTGGCCGCGCAGGAATTGAACAATTGCTGCGTCGTCGAGGTGTTGGGCAGCGAAACGCCAAGCGCTTTTGCCCCTTCCAGGGCGAGATTAAGATCCTTCTGATGCAATTCGATGCGGAAGCCCGGCGCGAAGCTGCGCTTGATCATGCGCTCGCCATGCACTTCTAGAATGCGCGAGGCCGCTAGCCCGCCCATCAGCGCTTGTCGCACCTTGGCCGGGTCGGCGCCGGCTTTCGACGCAAAAACAAGGGCTTCGGCGACCGCTTCAATGGTCAACGCAACGACAATCTGGTTGGCGACTTTGGTGGTCTGGCCGACGCCGTTGGGGCCAACCAGCGTGATGTTCTTGCCCATTTTTTCGAACACCGGCCTGGCGCGCTCGAATGCCTTTTCCTCGCCGCCGACCATGATGGTCAGCGACGCGGCCCTGGCGCCGACCTCGCCGCCCGACACCGGCGCATCGAGATAGTCGCAGCCGAGGTCGTTGATCTTCCTGGCAAAAACCTTGGTCTCGATCGGCGAGATCGAACTCATGTCGATGACCAGCTTGCCCCCCGTCAAACCCGAGGCGACACCGTTTTCGCCAAACAGCACGTCGGCCACCTCAGGCGTGTCGGGAACCATGGTGATGACGATGTCGGCCGTTTTCGCAACGGCGTGATGGCCGGTGACGGTCTTCAGACCCTTGGCGACGAGACCGGCCGGCGGTTTCGAGCGATGGTCGCTGGCGACGACGGTGTAGCCGGCGTCGATCAGATGCCCCGCCATCGGCGCGCCCATGATGCCGAGGCCGATGAAACCGATTGTGTCCATTGATGTTCTCCCTGGTATTTTCCTTGTTAAGGCCGCGTTCCTTCGCGCCCCCTCTGGCCCGCCGGCCATCTCCCCCACAAGGAGGGAGATTGGATGTCACCGCCGCTTTCGCCAATTTTCGACGTTGGAAAAGTAAAAGCCGGCGCCGGAACTGCCGATCTCCCCACCCGTGGGGGAGATGGCCGGCAGGCCAGAGGGGGGCGCGAAGGAACTCGACTTCAATAATTCTTGACCCCTACGCCGCCGCACTGCCCTGCCCGGCAAACTCCCGGAACCAACCCAGCCCGGCTTCCGTGTTGGCCTCCGGCTTGTACTCCGCCCCGACCCAGCCGGTGTAGCCGATGCGGTCGATGTGGTTGTACAGGAAAGGAAAATTGATCTCGCCCGTCCCCGGCTCATGACGGCCGGGATTGTCCGCAAGCTGGATATGCGCAGTGCGGCCGAGGTTTGCCTCGATGGTGCGGGCGAGATCCCCCTCCATGATCTGCATGTGATAGATGTCGTATTGCAGGAAAAGGTTCTTTGAACCGACGCGGTCCATGAGCGCCAGGGCCTGGTCCGAATAGTTCAGGAAGAAGCCCGGAATGTCGCGCGTGTTGATCGGCTCGGTCAACAGCCTGATGCCGGCCTGCGCCAGCTTCTCAGCTGCGAAAGCCAGGTTTTCGGCGAAGACATCTTCCATCACTGAACGCTCGACGCCTCGCGGCGCGATGCCGGCGAGGCAGTTGACCTGTTCGCAGCCCAGCGCATGCGCGTAGGTGATCGCCTTGGCGACGCCTTGCCGGAACTCGGGAACACGATCCGGCAACACCGCAATGCCGCGCTCGCCCTTGCCCCAATCGCCGGCCGGCAGGTTGAACAGCACCTGCGTCAGGCCATTCTTCTTCAGCCTCGCCGCCACGACATCGGGCGCATGGTCATAAGGGCCGATATATTCGACACCCCTGAAGCCGGCGCGGGCGGCGGCATCGAAGCGGTCGAGGAAATCGTGCTCGCCAAAGAGCATCGAGAGATTGGCTGAAAAACGCGGCATTCTTTTTTCTCCTTGTTTTCGCCCGGCCCAAGCTGTGGTGAGATTCAGGTCAGGCCGAGCCGGGGTCGAAGACGGGCGCGAAGCGACCAAACTAGGTGGGTTCCGAGAACCGGAGCGGAGCGTACTTTTGGTACGTGAGCACCGGAAGTACCAAGAAACCGCCGTTTGCAGGCCGGCATCACCTGAATATCAGCGCAGCTTAATCCAGCATGACGATCGCCGTGGGGGCATCTTCATGGTGTTCGGCAAGCTCCTCGAACTCTGTGATCTTGTCGATTTCGGTGCCCATCGAAATGTTGGTCACGCGTTCGAGGATAAATTCGAGCACGACGGGAACCTGGTGCTCCTTCATCAGGCGCTGCGCCTGCTTGAAGGCGCCGGCGAATTCCTCCGGCCTGCGCACCCGGATCGCCTTGCAGCCCATGGCCTCGGCAACAGCAACGTGGTCGACGCCATAGCCAGCCTCGGGATCGTCTTTGCGGTTGACGTTCTCGAAGGCGAGGCTGACCTCGAAATCCATCGAAAAGCCGCGTTGCGCCTGGCGGATCAGGCCGAGATAGGCATTGTTCACCACGACATGGATATAGGGCAATTTGTGCTGCGCGCCGGCTGCCAGTTCCTCGATCATGAACTGGAAATCATAGTCGCCGGACAGCGCCACGATGTTGCGCTGCGGGTCGGCGGCGCGAACGCCAAGCGCTGCCGGCAGCGTCCAGCCGAGCGGGCCGGCCTGGCCGCAATTGATCCAGTTGCGGGGCTTGTAGACATGCAGGAACTGCGCGCCGGCGATCTGCGAAAGCCCGATCGTGGTGACATAGGTGGTGTCGCGGCCGAATGCCTTGTTCATCTCCTCGTAGACGCGCTGCGGCTTCAGCGGCACCTGGTCGAAATGCGTCTTGCGCTTCATCGTCTTCTTGCGGCTCTGGCATTCTCTGGCCCAGCCCGACCAGTCGCGCAGTTTCCGCGCCGTCCTCCATTCGGTGGCGACGTCGAGCAGCATTTTCAGTGCCGCACCGGCATCCGAGACGACACCGAGATCCGGCGCGAAGACACGGCCGATCTGGGTCGGCTCGATGTCGACATGGATGAATTTTTTGCCCCTCGTGTAGACGTCGACCGAGCCGGTATGGCGGTTGGCCCAGCGGTTGCCGATGCCGAAGACGAAGTCGGCCTCGAGCATCGTTGCGTTGCCGTAGCGATGCGACGTCTGCAGCCCGCACATGCCGGCCATCAGCCGATGGTCGTCGGGAATCGCGCCCCAGCCCATCAGCGTCGGGATCACGGGCACGCCGCTGACTTCGGCGAACTCGATCAGCAGATCCGAGGCATCGGCGTTGATGATGCCGCCGCCGGCAACGATGACAGGCCTTTCGGCCGCGTTGAGCATCGCCAAGGCTTTCTCGGCCTGGCTGCGTGACATTGCCGGCTTGAACGGCACCAGCGGCTCATAGGCATCGATGTCGAACTCGATCTCGGCCAGTTGCACATCGACCGGCAGGTCGACGAGAACCGGCCCCGGCCGCGATGAGCGCATCAGGTGGAACGCCTTCTGCAGCGCCATCGGCACCAGGTAGGGTTCCATGACGGTGACCGCCCATTTGGCGACGGGCGCGGCGATGGCGGCAATGTCGACGGCCTGGAAATCCTCCTTGTTGAGACGCGCCCGCGGCGCCTGGCCGGTGATGCAGAGGATCGGGATGGAATCGGCCGCGGCCGAATAGAGCCCAGTGATCATGTCGGTGCCGGCCGGGCCCGAAGTGCCGATGCACAGGCCGATATTGCCTGACTTGGCGCGGGTATAGCCCTCGGCCATGTGCGAGGCCGCCTCGACATGGCGCGCGAGGATGTGGCGGATGGTGCCCCTCGCCTTCAGCGCCGAATAGAACGGGTTGATCGCCGCACCCGGCACGCCGAAGGCGCAGGAAATACCTTCCTTTTCGAGAACGAGAACCGCTGCATCGACTGCGCGCATTCTGGCCATGTCAGCCTCCACGGAATGTGTTGATGACCGAGAATGCCAGTGCGCCGACTATTTTTCAATTTTTTCAGAATATTTTTTCATTTCTAAGAAACGGCATCTACATCATGATTTCATTATGTTTTCTGTTTTCCAGGAAATTGGCGTGGCAAGCCAGTGAAAAACTTTTTCATTGCGCATCTGGCGAAATCGGCAAGAATGCCGCCATGGAAACCACCGAAAAACGCCAGCGCGGGCGGCCGCGTGCCTTCCACGGTCCGTCCGACGCCGCTTCGGTGCAGTCGCTCGACCGGGCGCTGCGCATCCTCGCCATCGTCGCCGACGGCAGCGGTCTGTCGCTGAGCGAGATCGCCGCGCAGAGCGGCCTCCCCGCCTCCACCGCCTACCGCATGCTGACGACGCTGGAAAACCACGGCATGGTCGAGTTCGACGGCACCGACCAGCTCTGGTCGATCGGCGTCGAGACTTATCGCATGGGCGCGGCGTTCCTGCGCCGCCGCAAACTGGTCGACCGCGCCCGCACCGTTATGCAGGACCTGATGGAGAAGACCGGCGAGACCGCCAATCTCGGCGTCGCCGAGGACGATTGCGTCGTCTTCGTCAGCCAGGTCGAGACGCATCAGGCGATCCGCGCCTTCTTCCGGCCGGGCACGCGCAGTTCCTTCCATGCGTCGGGCATCGGCAAGGCGGTGCTGGCGCATCTCGAGCCGGAGCGCGTCGGCGCCATCCTGCGCCGGGCCGGGCTGGAGCGCTTCACCGAAAAGACGCTGTCCGACATCTCGGCGCTGGCCCGCGACCTGGTGACGATCAAGCTGCGCGGCTGGTCGGTCGACGACGAGGAGCGGCATCCCGGCATGCGCTGCGTGGCCGCCGCGATCTTCAACGAGTTCGGCGAGCCGATCGGCGGGGTTTCGGTTTCGGGACCGACAGTGCGGGTGACGCCGGAGCGGCTGGTCGAGATCGGCCCCCTGGTGCGCGAAGCCGCAACGGAAATAACCAGGATGATTGGTGGTCTGCCGCCCCCTTCTTCACCAAGCCGCGCCGCCGAACCGGGTTCACTCTTCGAGATTGGCGCTGCGCGCTTACCTTGACAGCCGCCCGGCTACGGCCAAGTTTGCGTCCACCTTCCGCCAGCCGACGCCCGAAAGACGCATGAGCCTCCAATCCGTCAAAGCCTTCTTCGCCGAATATGCCCCCGACATCGAGGTGATCGAAACGCCGACAAGCTCGGCGACCGTCGCGCTCGCGGCCGAGGCGCACGGCGTCGAGCCGGGGCAGATCGCCAAGACCATCTGCCTGCGCGTCGGTGACCGGATCATGCTGGTCGTCGCCCGCGGCGACGCGCGCATCGACAATCGCAAATCGCGCGTTGCATTCGGCGGCAAGCCGCGCATGCTCGATGCCGAGCAGGTGGCCGAAATCACTGGCCATCCGATTGGCGGCGTCTGCCCCTTCGGCCTCGCCTCGCCGTTGCCGGTCTATTGCGACGTATCGCTGCGCGCCTACGATCAGGTCGTGCCAGCGGCCGGCGCAACCAATGCAGCGGTGAAAATAGGCGTCGAGCGCATGGCGGCGCTGACCGGCGCCGAATGGTGCGACATCTGTCAGGATGAGCTAGGCCCCGGGCACCGCGCTCTTGGTCGATAGGTCGTAGAAATCAAGCAGCATCGCCAGCCCAACTCCGCAGGCGGTGAAGATGAGGCCGGCGATGAAGATGCGGGTGGCGCGTTCATAGACGCGTCGCTGTAGAGACGTTGTGTCGAGCAGCAACTGCAGCGCTCGTATCTGCAAGGCAATGCCTATCAAAATCGGCACGACGGCTGCCAGGTGATAGATTTCCCAAGGGAGCGGGTTGGCGGCCCAATGCGTGATGAAGCCCAGCGAGAAAGCCAGTAGAATGCCGACGGTGGTGATCGTGCCGTTGCGGAAATCCGTCTCAATCTGCTCTTCCTTGGGTTCGTGCTCGTCCAAGCGTCCCTCTCCCTCTGGTGCCTTCACCGCCAGACTAAGCTGTCGAAAAATCCCTGTACATCCCTCGCTGGAACCGGTTGCGGTGCCGGGTTCAATTTTGCAACCCAGACAGCTGAAAAAGGGGCAGTGGGTGCCCCCTTTTCCCTTGCCTGAAACGGTTCACCTCCCCTCAAAGCCGGCAGCGGTGACGGTAGCCGTCGTAGCCGACATAGGTGTCCGAGTACGGATCGTAACTCTGATAGCGGTTGAGGCAGCGCCGGACGTGCCATGAGCCCCCATTTTCCTCGATATAGACGGTGCGCGGCTGGGCGAGCGCGGTGCCGAGCAGGAAGCCGCCGACGCCGGCGGCGATGCCGATGCCAAGATGCTTGTTGTGATGGTGCTTGTGATGGGCGGCCGAAGGCTGAACGGAGCCGGCCAGCATGGCGGCGGCGACGGTGGTGGCGATGAGGCCGGAAACGATGGTGCGCTTGAACATGACGATCTCCTTGCTGCGTTGTGAGAGGCGATCCATCCGCCTCTTGACCATCAGTCGTTGCAGCAGGGAAAAAGGTTCGACGGTTTTTTGGATTTTTTCGAAAGCGCAAAAGCGGCCGGTCTGAACAGGGTTTGCAGCCAGGCGCACAATTACGACCGGCGAAGAGCGCCAGTCGGCAGCCCGCCGGCGGGAGGCCTTAGCCCATGCCGGTGATGTGGCGCAGCCAGAAGGCGAGCGCGATGAAGCCGATGATGGTGGTGATGCCGGTCCAGTCGACATTGGCGCTCTTCACTTGCTTGACGAGCTTCACCAGGACAATCCAGGCCACGACGACGACCAGGGCAATGACGACAAGTCTGATCATGCGATACCCTCGCCCATGCGATTGCACCTGCAGTCAATATAGGAAGCGAATTGGCCGTTTTCAGGATGTCCGCGCCGGCCGCTCCGGCGCGTTCGCCGACAAAACAGAGTTTTGTCTTTACTGGCGCAACAACTATGCTAACCGGAGCGCCATGCCCTTGTAGCTCAACTGGTAGAGCAGCGGTTTTGTAAACCGAAGGTCGGCGGTTCGATTCCGTTCGGGGGCACCAGCAAAATCAAATACTAGAAATAATCCGGCCATTTGTCTTGTTCTTCCACAGTAAGGGTAACGACACGGGGTAACCAGACGTACATGCTAATCAAGCTCCAAAAAGATATATGTCCCTGATGAAGGAGAGGTACTAGAGGCAAATTTAGGAGTGACGAGCCGTGATCGGCCCCCACCGAGTGGTCCAGTTTGGGTGTTATTATTTAGTGCATTGATGTCTCCGCCGCCATTGCCGGATGGAGGTGGAGCGAAGCGGAACCGAAGTGTTACCCCGTGATACTTCAGGTGACCGCTATCTGAATCCCACGCCCCCGAATAGGAGGGCCCGCCTGCGAGCAGGTTGGCCAGATATCACTGACGTCTTTGCGGATGCTTTCGGATTGCAACAAGCACCGCGCCGTCATCCAAGCTACATTCAACAGACCCTACCGCGGCCAGCGCGTCAGTGGCATCCACCGAATCCCCACCCGGTCCAGGCCCTCTGATAACGAAATGTCCTTTCTCACATGTGAAGTCCCACTTGTGCAGCTGCTTGTACGATTCCGTCTTTCCTTCGTTTTCAGCATGATAAAGCACGACGAAACCATCATGTTTTGTGACCGAGAGCATCTGTTGTATTGCCTTGAGTGGACTAGCCGTGTGGTCTATACAATTCTGTCCATGCACGATGTCGAAACTGTAATCGCCAAATTGGGTGCTAAGATTTTCGGCGTCACCAAAGACTGTTCGCACAAGAGGTTGGATCCCAAAATCTCTCAGAACTTGATCATATTCTGTTGCCAGCAGGTCAGTTGCAGTAATCATGATCTCTTTCGAGGCATGCACTTTGCCGAGCTTCGTCAAGGGGCCAGCGCCCACATCGAGTATGTAAACTGGGTTGGTCGTCAACCTGTCGACATATCGCCCAACGTGATCCTGAATTGGTAAATTGGGGTCAAGACGTTCCTTGTAGTCCTCTGGCCAGAATGATCCCTGAGTGGAGAACCAGTGTCTCCAAAACAGAACTTCGTCTCTGAGCTGTTGGGATCGGCTGTCTCCCTCCAGCCAGCGCAGGATCTTTCGTCCGAGCCGCCGAGCCCTAGTCAACACCGATGTCGATCTTCTCAGAGACCCTTCTCTAGCCATGACGGGAATCCTCACGGTGAAGAGGGTTTACGGTCCGCTCTGGCCACGAAACGACCAGGGCAATGACGACAAGTCCGATCATGCGACACCCTCGCCTATGCGATTGCACCTGCGGCCAATATAGGAAGCGAATTGGCCGTTTTCAGGATGTCCGCGCCGGCCGTTCCGGCGCGTTCGCCAGCAACCGAAAACAGAGTTTTGTCTTTACTGGCGCAACAAATATGCTAACCGGAGCGCCGTGCCCTTGTAGCTCAGCTGGTAGAGCAGCGGTTTTGTAAACCGAAGGTCGGCGGTTCGATTCCGTCCGGGGGCACCAGTTTCCACCCGACAATCCAGAAATCAAGAAACTCAAGGGTTTCAACGTCCCCCCGAGGTACACCAAAAAGTACACCGAGGGTACACGAAGGATGAAAATGGCACTGGAGCATGTCCAGCCGCGCGGGGCAATCGGAAGGCCTATCGTCGGAAGGTGCCCAAGGCACTTCAAGGCATTCTGAGCGAGACAGAGATGGTGCTTCACCTCGGCAAGACCCGATGCCGAGGTGCACAAGCAGTATGACGCCCTGGAAGCGGCAAAGGAGGCCGTCAAAGCGGCAGGTGACTGCAAGATGTTACGGTCATGAAGCAGCGATGACAGAGCCTCGGCTGCGCTTGGCAAGTACGTTAGAGCCGCCGTAGCGGACAGGAAGGTCACTACCTACTCATTGCGCCACCGCATGGAGGATGGGCTCCTGAGAAGCTGAAGCGGTCCATCATGGGCCACTCAGGGGGCGGCGCTGCTACTACCCGACTATCTGAACCTATTGGCTAAGCAAGGCTTCGGCGTTAGTTTACGCTGGCCGGCCGCACACAACAGGAGTGTAGCCATGAAACTGCTCTTTTATCTCGCGTCGGTAACATTAGCGCTCTCGGCCTCCAGTGTCGCCGCTGAACTCACAGCGGAGGTTCCCCAGGGAGATCCCGAGTTCACTGCAAAAGCGATGTCCGCTGCCCCGGCGGATCTCGGGAAGGATGCCACAATCATTCGGATAGGTGATGGCTTCAAGGTGACGCCCATCAAGACCGGAACGAACGGATGGACTTGCGCTGTCGATACGACCGGCGAGCCGTGGTGTGCCGATGCCGCCGGGCTTGAATGGTTCAAGGCGATTTCCACCAAGGCCGAGCCGCCTGACAAGACCGGCTTCGTCTACATGCTCGCCGGCGACTTGGGCACCAGCAACCATGATCCCTAGCGACTGACAAGTCGCATTGGGTTCAAACGGGTCCGCACGTCATGATAGTCGGGAAGGCGGCGCACGAGATGGCGGCCAGTTATCCGAACAGCTTGGACGCCGATCCAAAGCATCCCTACGTGATGTTTCCAGGGACCAAGTACCAGCACCTGATGTTCCCTGCCGACGTGGCAGGCCACAGCTAATAGCAGCCTCCACCGCCGCGTCTTGGCCGGTCGCGGCGGAACTCATCGCTCTGGAAGAGGCTTGCGAGCCCGTTTGCCGGACCGATCATAATCGCCGGCACCTGAAAAAAGTGCGGTGGCTTGAGGATCGAGTGTGAATGGGAGGAAGTTGACCGCGAATGGGATGTGCAACGGCCACTCTTGGCCAAACAAGGTTTACAAAGGTACACCGCTCAGCCACAAAAAGGTACACTGAGCTTAACCGTTTCTGGGAAGAGGCCATTATATCCACTTGAGTTTTCTTGGTAATTTCGGTGGACGCTCCAGTTGGATTTGGCCCTTAGCGCCGTCTGGGGGCACCAGAAAACTTCGACTTCTTGCGAGAGCCTCGAGGGCGCTCGATATCTGCTCATCCCCGATTTCCACAGGCCGGGGCCGTCAGGATCGGTAGCACATCAGCTTCAATGCATATATTCACCGGCGGAACCCACGGGTATTCCCTAGTGGAAACCATAGGAGTCGCCGTTGGAGCAGAAACGCACGATCGCACCCTTTATTGGCGGCATGTATGGCAGCCTTGCTGCCCTCGCGTTGGCGTTCGGTTTCCGCTTCCTGATGATTCCCGATCCTGATCCAAGCTCGCAAGCAACGATAACCCTTTCAGGACTGGCCTTTTCGATTTGTTTCAGCCTGACCTTCCTTCGCGAGCATCGACGCCAAATCGCTGCCGCGAGAGAATTTCTCGGCCGTCCAAGATCGTATCGGGACTAATCCCCCCGTTCTGCAACGCAAAGCGCCCATGCCCTCCCCAGGTCCTCCGGGTCGTGCCCGGGGCATCAGAAAAATTCAGCAATCGAACCAACGGATGCAACAGTGGATGCGGACCGGCGGTATCTCCTGCTCGCCGGCCATTCCAATGCCATTCGATTAAAATGCGCCTGTGTATATTAGCACTCGCTCAATTTAGCGCGCCGACAATGTCTGTGCGGCGGGCTAGACAACGGGTGGTGTTATGCGAAGCGACTTCGCTGCAGCGCGCGAGCTCTTGGAGTGTGCCCAAAACCGGCTCTGCGGCATGGACGAAACGAGCCAACGCGTCAGCGAGGCACTCGACTCCCTGATTGAGGAAATAGCCATCGCGGAATTCCGCAAGGCGCCATTGACCATCGTGCCGTTTCCACGCGCGCGGCCGCCCAGGCATGCTCGTTGAAGCGCCGATCGCGCCGATATGGGAAGTCAGCAGCGGGAGTGCTCCACGCGCCACCAGCTGATTTGAACCTGCGCGATTGCGGCTTAGCGGCGTCCGGCCCACCAGAAATCCCATCGGGAGATCCCGCCCCTCACACCGCGATCGCCGCCACCAGAATCCGGTTCTGCCGGCGTATCGCGGCGCGCAATTCGGCAATTCTGGCGCCGTCGCGCTTCACGAACTCGATGAACATCATGTTCATGTTGTTGAACACCAGTTCGCCCAAGGCCTGCCCGTCGATATCGCGGCGCACCAGGCCGAGCCCCTGCAGCCTAGCGATCAGCGCGCGGATCTGCTCGGTCAGCGCCCGGTCGAGCGCGGTATAGGCCTGGCCGAACGGGCTGTCGGGCAGTTGCGTCGAGATCGCCATCGCCTGCCGCCACATCTCCTTGCTGAGATAATGCAGCGAATGCTCGATATAGATGCCGAGCAGCGTATCGAGCGCATCGCCGACATTGGCCGGCGGGTTGGCGACGACGCCCTGCCCGGCATTGAGCACCTCGTTGACCTCCATCGACACGATGGCACCGAGGATGTCGCCCTTGTTCTGGTAGTAGTTGTAGATCGTGCCGACCGAGACCTCGGCCTGAGCCGCGATGGTCTCGATCTTGGCGCCTTCATAGCCGGCATCGCGAAAAAGCTCCGCCGCCGCCTCGATGATGCGGCGATGTCGATCCGCCTTTTGCCTTGCCCGCAATCCGCTCATATCGGCTATTTGCCATAAAAACAGAATTGACTCAATTTTAGAATTGGTTCAATTTTTGTCACAAGCCAAAAAGGCAAGGGAGAACACTCGATGCGCATTAATCTGAAGACCTCGAATCCAACTACCAAGGTTCCGCTTTCCGTTCTGAAGAGCCATCTCCACGCCGCTTGTGCTGCGACAGCACTGCTGCTGGCGACGGGCAGCTTCGCTCAGGCTGCGGATCTCAACGCTCTGATCTGGTGCGATCACGCCGACCCGGCGCTGCTGCAGCCTTTCGAGGAGGCCAATGGCGTCAAGGTCAATGTCAAGGAGTTCGAGGGCACCGGCGCCGGTATGGCGATTGTCGAACAGTCGCAACCCGGCGACTGGGATGTGATGGTGATCGATAGCATCGACATACCGCGCGGCGTCGAAAAGGGCCTGTTCGAGCCGCTGCCGGAAGACAAACTGCCGCTCGCCGACCTCTTTCCCCAGGTGAAGATGGACAGCTCCACCGTCGTCGACGGCAAGCGCTACGGCATCACCGAAAAATTCGGCTACAACACCATCGGCTATAACAAGACCAAGGTCGATCCGGCCGACATGCAGTCGCTTGCCGCGCTGACCGGCGACAAGTACAAGGGCAAGATCGCCATCTACGACTATTACCTGCCGGTCATCGGCATGGCCGCACTGGCGATCGGCAAGAAGACCGCCGAGCTGACCGAGGCCGACCTTCCCGCCATCAAGGAAGAGCTGCTGAAGATGAAGGCCAATGCCAAGCTGGTCGGCGAGGTGACCGCCAGCCAGACGGCGCTGGCGACCGGCGAGGTCGACATTCTAGTCGGCGGCGGCGAATGGGTAACGGCCGGGCTGGCCAAGGAGAACCCTGCCCTCGACTTCTCGATCCCGAAAGAAGGTGCTGTGCTGTGGTCGCAGTCGCTTGCCATGTTCAAGGATTCCAAAAACAAGGACATGGCGCTGAAGTTCATCCAGTACATCATGAGCCCTGAAGGCCAGGCGCGGCTCGCCACCTCGGCCTGCTATTGGGGAATGCCGGCGAATACCAAGGCGGCTCTGACCGACGAGCAGAAGAAGATCCTGCGCTTCGACGAGCAGCCGGATTTCCTCGCCCGCGCCCAGCCCTACCCGGCGCCGAACGCCGATCTCGACAAGAAGATGCAGGACGTCTGGACCGAAATGCTGCAGGCGCAGTGATCGGTCGCCGGTCGTGAGCGCTACTGGAAACACTGGGCGTGCCCTGCCCTGGGCGCTGGTCACGCCGGCGCTCGGCTGGACGCTGCTGTTCTTCGTGCTGCCTTTCCTGGCCATGGCGCTTTCCAGCCTGACGGCGCATGACGGCGGTGGCTTCACCCTGTCCAACTACAGCCAGTTCTTCAATAATCCCGCCTATTGGCAGGCGATGGTGAACTCGCTGCAGGTCACCGCCATCGTCACCCTGATCTCGGTACTGCTCGCCTACCCCTTCGCCTGGATCCTGGCCGAACAGGTGCCGGAGCGCTGGCAGCGGCTGGCGCTGATGCTGGCGGTGCTGCCGTTCTGGACCTCCTATGTCGTGCGCTCCTATTCCTGGCTTCTGGTGCTGGCGCAGAACGGCGTGATCAACCGTGCGCTGACCGGCTCCGGCCTGTTTAGCGAGCCGCTGCAACTCGCCAACACACGGCTGGCCACGATCATCGGCTTCGTCCATTTCTTCGTCATGCTGTTGACGCTGACGATCTTCGCCAATCTGAAGCAGCTCAGCCCGAGCTACCGCAAAGCCGCCGCCGATCTCGGCGCCGGGCCGGTGCGCACGCTCCTGCATGTCGTCTTGCCGCTGACCTTGCCCGGCATCATGGTCGGCGCCTTCCTCACCTTCGTGCTGTGCATCGGCGACTACATCACGCCGCAGATCCTGGGCGGCAACAATGAGCTTTTGATGCCGCAGCTGGTGATGATGCAGATCGGCCGGCGCGGCGATTTTCCGCTCGCCTCGGCGCTGTCGATCATCCTGATGGCGGTCGTCACCATTGCCTATCTCGCCTGCGCCCGCTGGCTCAAGATCGAGCGGGCCTGACCATGCGCGCTCTTGTCCGTATCGTCTCGTGGATCTATGCCGTAGCCATCTATGGCTTCATCTTCCTGCCGGTGGTCGTGCTGGTGCTGTTTTCGCTGCAGGCGACGTCGTTTCCGATCCCACCCTTCACCGGGCCGTCGCTGCGCTGGTACGACGCCGTGCTCGCCGACACGCGGCTGACCTCGGCACTGGTCAATTCGCTTGGTGTGGCGGCTCTCTCCTCGGCTGCAGCCGTCGCGCTGGGTTTCCTTTCTGCCTGGGGTTTTGCGCGTTTTGCCCTGCCGGGTTCAGGCCTGATGCGCGGGCTGATCACGCTGCCGCTCACAGTGAGCTATCTCATCATCGGCATGGGATTGCTGGTGCTGTTCAACTGGGCCGGCGTGCCAAAATCGCTGCTTGCCGCCGGCATCGGCCATGTCGTTATCAACCTGCCGCTGTGCTTTGCCATCATCTACAGCCAGATGGGCGACCACCAGATCAATATCGAGCGCGCCGCGCGCGACCTCGGCGCGCCCGAATGGAAGGTGCTGCTGCTGATCACCGTGCCTGTCATGGCGCCGGCGATCTTCGCCGGCTTTTTCCTGTCGATGACCTTCTCCTGGGACGAATTCGTGATCTCGTTCCTGCTGACGCGCTTCGACACGACGCTGCCGGTCGAGATCTGGAACCTGCTGCGCTCAGGCCTCAATCCCAAGACCAACGCCGTCGGCTCGCTGGTCTTCGCCGTCTCCATCGTGCTGGTCGTGTTTTTTGAACTGATGCTGTTGCGGAGGAAGCCGGCATGACCGCGCCACTGGTCGATATAAGCTCTGTCTCGCACCGCTTCGGCCAGCATACCGTGCTGAAGAACGTCTCGCTGACGATCGAACCGGGCAGCTACACGATCCTGCTCGGCCCGTCGGGCTCCGGCAAGACGACGCTGCTGTCCATTCTCGGCGGCTTTGTCACGCCGAGCGAAGGCAAAGTGCTGATCCGCGGCGAGGACTGCACTGCCGTTCCACCGGCGAAGCGGCCGACGACGACGGTGTTCCAGGACTATGCGCTGTTTCCGCATATGAGCGTCGGCAGCAATGTCGGCTTCGGACTGCGCATGCAAGGCATCGATGCCGCGACACGTGCCGCGCGGGCGCGCGAGGCGCTGGCGCTGGTCGGGCTGGCCACCGCCTTCGACAAGAAGCCGCACCAGCTTTCCGGCGGCCAGCGCCAGCGTGTGGCGCTGGCCCGTGCCCTTGTCGTCGAACCTGCGGTGCTGTTGCTCGATGAACCGCTCGGAGCGCTCGACCTAAAGTTGCGCCGGCAGATGCAGGACGAGCTGAAAGCGATCCAGAAGCGCGTCGGCACAGCCTTCATCCATGTCACCCATGACCAGGAAGAGGCAATGGCGCTGGCCGACCATTGCGTGGTGATGAATGACGGGCGCATCGAGGACGAAGGGCCGCCCGAGCGTGTCTATGCGCGGCCGGCGACGCGCTTTTCCGCGACTTTCATGGGCGAAAGCACGCTGATTTCAGGAGCGGTGACGGCGGCGAAGGACGGAACAATCACTGTCGCGACGCAGGTCGGACCGCTTTCGCTGACCGGCACATTGCCGGCCGGGACGACTGTCGCACTCGCCGTCCGTCCGGAGCATCTTGTCCTCGGCGCGGCCGGCGGCGCTGTAGGGTTCGGCACGGCCAAGGTGAGCGACGTTGTTTTTCAAGGCAGCTTCAAGCGCGTGCTTGCTGTCTCCGAGAAAGACCCGGCGCTGCACTTCATCGCCAGGGCTCCCGCCGCTGCGGCCGTCCAGCCGGGCGACATCGTTGCGGTTTCGTGCGAGGCTGGCGACATCATCCTTCTGGCGAGTTGAGCCATGGGCGCGCTTCCGATTATCGACGCTCCGAATTGGTATGAAACCATCCGCATGGCCGATGGCGTGACGCTGATCCACGAGCCGTGGATCAAGCCGTTCTTCCGCTGCAACCTCTGGCATGTGCGCGGTCGCGACCACGATCTTCTGTTCGACACCGGCCTCGGCCATTTCAGCCTGCGGCGCCATGTGCCGCTGGTGACGGAGCGAAAGCTCACCTGCGTCGCGAGCCACACCCATTTCGACCATATCGGCTGCCATCACGAATTTCCGGACCGCTGCGTGCATGCGGCCGAAGCGGAAATCCTCGCCGATCCGCGCAATGAGTGGACGGTCGCCGACCGCTATGCCACCGAGGCAATGTTCGACGGAATGCCGCAAGGTTGGGATACCGCGCGCTACCGGATCCTGCCGGCGCCGGCCGATCGCTTGCTCGGAGAAGGCGACGTCGTCGATCTCGGCGACCGTGCCTTCGAGGTGATCCACACGCCGGGCCATTCACCAGGCGGCATCGCGCTCTATGAGAGGAAGACCGGCATCCTGCTGTCCGGCGACATCGTCTATGACGGCCCGCTGATCGACGATGTCTATCATTCGGCCGTCGACGATTATGTCGAGACGCTGTTACGGATGCGCGAGCTGAAAGTCGCGGTCGTGCATGGCGGCCACTTCCCGAGCTTCGGCAGGGTGCGCTACCACCAGCTTATCGACGAGTATCTCGCGCAAAAGCGGCAGGCCGGCTGCCATCTGCTGCAGGCGCGATAAGCACCGGTCTTCGTATCGCAGGAAGTGCCTGGCGAGTTCACAGCGCCCTTTGCGGGCACGGCGTGCCGGCGGCGTCGCCGCAGCGTGAAGCCGTGGGCTGAGGTCTCAAACTCGTCTCTTCGGACTGGCGCACCAGTTGGGCAAAGGCAAGAGCAAAACTTCCCAGCATCAGGACGATGATAATCAGGCGTGTTACCGGCAATAGATTGGTCCGACTGGCTGGCCCCACGCCGCCCATCCACTGCCGGCTAACATGGTCGATCCGGCTTTACGAGAGTTTAATCTCCGTCTTAACCATCACATTCGCTTGTCACTTGACACGATGCGCGAGCACCTGACCGGCAGCTCTTCCCGGCGCTGTGTCGAGCAGCGCCACATGCCTCCCTTTGCAGATTTGCCCGCCCATGCTAACCCGGCGCTGGCGCGGCCCAAGCAACCGGGCGCCACCAGCCGGTCGCCACCAACCGTCGACATTGGGGAGCCATGAACAAAGCCGCCAGCCGTTTCGCCTTCGTCTCGTCCGACACAGCCGACGCCAAGGCGGCGCTGGAGAGCCTGTCGGCGCGCTATGGCCAGGCGTCCATCGAGGATGCAGAGATCGTCGTCGCACTCGGCGGCGACGGCTTCCTGTTGCAGACCTTGCGCGACACGATGAGCACGGGAAAAAAAGTCTACGGCATGAACCGTGGCACCATCGGCTTCCTGATGAACGAATACCGCGCCAGCGGTTTGACCGGGCGCATCGCGGCGGCCGTTGCCGAAACGATCCGTCCGCTGGAGATGCAGGCGGTGACGGCAGAGGGCGAAACGATCTCGGCGTTGGCGATCAACGAGGTTGCGCTGTGGCGCCAGTCCTACCAAACGGCCAAGATCCGCATCACCGTGGACGGGCAAGTGCGGCTGGAGGAATTGAACTGCGACGGTGTGATGGTCGCGACACCGGCCGGCTCGACCGCCTACAATCTGTCCGCGCACGGGCCGATCCTGCCGCTTGACGCGCCGCTGCTGGCGCTGACCCCGGTCAGTCCGTTCCGCCCGCGCCGCTGGCGCGGCGCGCTGCTCTCCAACAAGGCGACCGTTCGTTTCGACATTCTGGAGCCGGAAAAGCGGCCGGTGAACGCCGCCGCCGACCACACCGAGGTGAAGGCCGTAACCTCGGTTACGGTGCAAGAATCGCCAACGGTGACGGCGACGCTGCTGTTCGATCCGAGCCACTCGTGGAATGAGCGCATTCTCGCCGAACAGTTCCGTTACTGAGCCGGTACGGCGACAGTCAGTTCGATTAAGCATCGCGATTAAGGTTACGACTTCACAATCATGCCAATCCCCGCCCGTTTCTGTTGACAAATCGTGGGCTTGCGCCTACCTGCAATACCAATCTTGCAGGCGCGCGGCGCTTGCCGCGACTGCTTATGTTGCGCCCCCGAACCAGCCAAAGACAGCCAAACTTGTCCTCAGACGCCCAGATCGCTCAAGAAGCGTTGACCTTCACAGACCTCGGCCTGTCGCCGAAGGTCCTTTCCGCAGTCACCGATGCCGGTTACATCGAACCGACGCCGATCCAGGCCGGCGCCATTCCGCACGCCTTGCTCGGCAAGGATATTTTGGGCATCGCCCAGACCGGCACCGGCAAGACGGCCTCGTTCGTGCTGCCGATGCTAACCCGCCTCGAAAAAGGCCGGGCCCGCGCTCGCATGCCGCGCACGCTGATCCTCGAGCCGACGCGCGAGCTTGCCGCGCAGGTCGAAGAGAATTTCATCAGATACGGCAAGAACCACAAGCTCAACATCGCGCTGCTGATCGGCGGCGTGTCGTTCGACGAGCAGGACAAGAAGCTGGAGCGCGGCGCCGACGTGCTGATCGCGACGCCCGGCCGCCTGCTCGACCACCGCGAGCGCGGAAAGCTTCTGCTCAACGGCGTCGAAATCCTCGTCATCGATGAGGCCGATCGCATGCTAGACATGGGCTTCATCCCCGACATCGAGCGTATCTGCGAGATGATCCCGTTCACCAGGCAGACGCTGTTCTTCTCGGCGACGATGCCGCCTGAGATCACCAAACTCACTGAGAAATTCCTGCACGCGCCGGTGCGCGTCGAGGTTTCGAAGGCCGCGTCCGCCGCCACCAACATCGTCCAGCGGCTGGTGAAATCCGGCTCGAAACCCTGGGACAAGCGCGAAACGCTGCGCAATCTGATTAGGGCCGAGGATGCGGAGTTGAAGAACGCCATCATCTTCTGCAACCGCAAGATCGAGGTCTCGGAGCTTTTCCGCTCGCTGCTGAAATATGATTTCGACGCCGGCGCGCTGCATGGCGACATGGACCAGCGCGCGCGCATGCAGATGCTGGCCAATTTCCGTGACGGCAAACTGCGCTACCTCGTTGCGTCGGACGTTGCGGCGCGCGGCCTCGACATCCCCGATGTCAGCCACGTCTTCAACTACGACGTGCCGATCCATGCCGAGGACTATGTCCACCGCATCGGCCGCACCGGCCGCGCCGGACGCTCGGGCAAATCCTTCACCATCGCCACCAAGTCCGACACCAAATACATCGACGCGATCGAACGGCTGATCGGCAACAAGATCGAGTGGCATGACGGGGATCTGTCGACGGTCGTCGCCAGCGAGGGCGGAGAGGACGATGCTCCCCGCCGTGGCCGCGGCGCCCCGCGCCGCGCCGGCCGCAAGGACGATGACCGCAAGGACAGGGGCGAACGCAAGCCACGCGAACGCCACGCCAGGCAAAGCGAAGCTGCAGCACCGGATGCGGCGCGCGAGGAACAGCCAGTGGCTGCCGAGACCGCGGTCGCCGATGCCGGGGAGCGGCGCGCGCGCAAGGAAGCGATCCGCTCGGAAAATAGCGAGCGCCAAGCTTCGCCCGAACGTAAGGCTTCGCCCGATCGCAATCGCAACGAACAGCGTGCGCCGGAACGTGGCGACACCAGGCCGCAGCGCGACGGCAATCGCCATGCCCGCCATCGCCAGGAAGACAATGACGCGACCGTCGGCTTCGGCGACGACATGCCCGCCTTCATGCGCATCGTCGCCAAGGTCTGATCACAGCAGAAATTCTCAAATGCCAACGAAAACGGCCCCTTGCGGGGCCGTTTTCATGTCCGATATTTGCTTTGCTCAGGTGTTAGCGCGAAAGCTGGATCTTGACGTCCCGTTTTTCGGTCGGCCGCTGCCGCGTTAGAAGCCGATGACCATGAGGCGGTCGACCGCGCTCTTTCGTCTCGTCTGATCCGGTGGTTACAGGTTTTTGAATTCCGGACGGGACGGCAACATATCCAGAAACGCGCGAACTTTGGCTGACGATGATCTGCCTTCCGGCCACACGGCGTGCATCGGCACCGGCACCGGCTCGAATTCGCTTAAAACCACCTCTAGGCGGCCATCGTCCACCGAATGCCTTATCTGCCAGAGGGGCGAGTAGCCCAAACCCAATCCGTGAGCTGCGGCTGCGTAGATCGGTGCCATCAAATTGGATCGAAAACTGCCAGCCACTTTCACCGCCCGAGGTTTCCCCTCAATCTGAAACATCCATTCACCTGGACGCTGGTCGGAGGTTCGAACAATGCAGCTGTGCTTGCTCAGTTCAAAAGGATGGGTTGGTCGGCCACGGCCTTCAAAGTAGGAAGGCGAGCCGAACACGACGCGCCGCAACGCGCCCAAGCGTCTGGCCCGCAAGCTGGAATCCGGCAAATTGCCGATCCGTATTGCCAGATCGAGGCCCTCGGCACCAAGATCAACAAATCCATCGGAAAGCTGGAGGTCAACCTCGACCCGCGGATACATCTGCATGTAGTCGGCGATGACAGGTACAACGAAATCCGGGCCGAACAGAACTGGCGCGCTCACGCGCAGGATACCTGATGGCTCCGATCGTTGGTTGGCGGCTTGAAGTCTTGCGTCGTTTATTTCGTCGACGGCGGGTTTGATGCGGTGGAAAAACGCCACTCCGGCTTCGCTCGGTGTCGAACGGCGCGTCGTTCTCTGCACAAGCTCGACCCCGACGGATTCCTCCAGCGTCGCCAAAGACCGGCTGATCGATTGCAGTGAGCGGTTCAGCCGACGTGCGGCGGCCGTCAAACTTCCATGCTCGACGACTGCCATGAACGCTTCAAAATCATCTATCCGGCTCATGGCATCTCCTTTTCTCTCGAAAATCGAGAGAAACTATCGCAAAGCCAAACAATTGTAACGCTGTTCGCGAGTTTTTATTTCCCTCGAAGAAAATCCCGAAAGGGCAAGCTTCGTGGAAGGGAATTGTCATGCGAGCACCCAATCCAACCGTCCTGGTCGTGGGCGCAACAGGCCGATTTGCCGGACTGGTTGTGCCTGAACTTGTCCGCCGCAATGCCACCGTTCGAGCATTCATTCGCGACCCCGCGAGCGCCGAAAAGGCCCGGAGGCTCGGAGCATCCGAGGTCGTGACCGGCAATTTGCGCGACCCTCAGAGTCTCGAAAATGCCGTCGAGGACGTCGACGGCGTCTTTCACATCGGACCGGCCTTTGCCCCCGATGAAGCGGCCATGGGTGTTGGGATGGTTGAGACTGCAGCACGAGCAGGCGTTCGAAAATTCGTCTTTTCGTCAGTGATCCAGCCGACCAATACGAGGCTCAAAAACCATGCGAGCAAGGTGCCGGTCGAGGATGCTCTCTACTCGACGAATATGGAATACACCATTCTGCATCCCGCCAATTTCATGCAGAATATCGCAGCAGCCTGGCCGTCCGTCGTTAGGGATGGCGTTTTCTCGGAACCGTTTCCAAAGACAGCAAAGCTGGCGCGCGTCGATTACCGCGATGTCGCCGAAGTGGCAGCGATCGCATTGACCGAAGCGCGGTTGTCCTATGCCACCCTCGAGCTGTGCGCTGGTATGCATAGCCGGGAAGAGATCGCTTCAATGATGAGTGAGGAACTTGGCCGCTCGATCTCTGCTGGCGAGCCGACCTTCGGCGAGTGGGCAGCGAATGCCCGCCTTCCCTACGATGACCGCCAATTGCAGCTGCTGGCTAAAGTACATGACCACTACGCCAAGTACGGCCTCGGCGGAAACAGTCTGACATTGCGCTGCGCTTTGGGCCGCGAGCCGCGTTCGTTGCGAAGCTTTATTCGGGAGCTAGCCCTGCAATCGGCACAGATCGCCTGATCGCGCTCACGCATTTTCCGACTAGGAGAGTCCATGCATGCATCACCGCAAAAGACATTGAAGCTGAGAAAACTGCCGCCTTCCTACAGTGCAGTGGTAATGCCGTTCGTTCTTTCAATCCTCATGACCTGTATTATCTCGGCGGTTTCGACGGCGATCGGCACGGGCTGGACGAACGGTTTCGTAGCGACTTGGTCATACGCATGGGGCGTATCATGGCTTGTTGCGTTTCCGAGCCTGCTGATTGTCCTTCCGATCGTGCGCCGGATCGTTGCGGCAATTGTCGATCAGCCGGCCCGCCCCTGACACTATGAAACCGAAGCGATGGGCGCTCGTCGCTCCAGCAAAAGCAAACAATAACGGCCCCTTGCGGGGCCGTTCTCATGTTCAATGCCGTCTTCTTGTTTGTCTTGCTCAGGTGAGCGGTGAAAGCTGGATCTCGACGCGGCGGTTCTGGGCACGGCCGGCGGCCGACGCGTTGGAGGCGATCGGACGCGTCTTGCCGAAGCCGGTGACGGCGAAGCGGCGGGAATCGACGCCCTGCCCGGACAGATAGTTGGCGACCGCCAGCGCGCGGCGCTGCGACAGGTCGAAATTGTGTTCGTCGCCACCGGTCGAGTCGGTGTGGCCGAACACGTCGACCGTGGTCTGCCGGAACTTGTTCAGCACAAGTGCGACCGAATTCAGCACTTGATAGAAGCCGGGCTTCACCGCGTCCTGGTCGACGTTGAAAGTGATGTCGGACGGCATGTTGAGGATGATCTGGTCGCCGGTGCGGGTGACGCTGACGCCAGAGCCCTGAAGCTGCCGGCGCAGTTCGGCCTCGTTCTGGTCCATCGTGGCGCCGATGGCGCCGCCGGCGAGCGCGCCGACGCCAGCGCCGATCAGCGCATTACGGCGATCGTTGCCGCCGGCAAGCAGGCCGAGCCCCGCACCCGCCAGCGCGCCGATGCCGGCGCCGGCCGCAGTGTTGGAAACCTTCTGCTCTCCGGTATACGGATCGGTTGTAGTGCAGGCACTCACGAGCACAGCCGTCGCCACGACGACGAGCACAGTCTTTCTCATTGGGTAGTCCCTCTCCAGTCCGCGGTCCCACCGGTGGCGCGCCGCATCAGCCCTTCCGTTGCATCGGCCCGAAAATCATCGATTTTCGGAAGCACGATGCATAGATTCAAAGTCTTAGAGCGTACTTTGTGCGTCCAAGTGGACGCACGTCGCTCTAATGCTTGTAACATGAAATGCGGCGAAAAATGGAACGGGAAAAGCGGCTGGCTATGGCTTTTCCCGGTCAATTGCACGGCCGCGGTATTGCGCAATTCTGATCGGCTACCAGAGATTATCGGCTACCAGAGATTCTTGCCGTCGATGACAACGACCTCGACCTGATCGAGGTCGAAATCGTCGAACAGGCGCGAATTAACGCTGATTTTCGGATTGTCGAAATCCGGCTTGCCGGTCGACCAGTCCGGCGTTTCGGTGAAGGTGCCGCAGCCGCAGGTGGCGCAGAAACCGTGTTTGATCGTTTTCGACCCCCACCGGTAGAAGGAGACATTCTTGAGTGGGCTGGTGAGCTTGAATTGCGACGGGGTGTAATAGGCCCACAACGAGCCGCGTTTCGAGCAGAAGGAGCAGGTGCATTGCGTCACGGTTAGCGGCGCTTGCGAAACTTCGAACGTCGTCGCCCTGCAGTGGCAGCTTGCCTTTATGGTCATGAACGCCTCCTCACGATTGCCTGCCGCCCGCGCGGCAAGGCAACATAAAGAGACACTCCTGACAACCGTCTATCAGCAGACTCGCTTGCCTGCGTCGGACGCGTGGCGCGCTTCAATCTTTTTGATGCATGTCGTTATCCCAAAACCGCTGCGCACCATCGGGTCAGGCTCTGGGTCAGGCCCTTGGGGCAAGCTTTTGGGCGACATACATTAAAACGACGACGGTGGCACGAACAGGCAGATGGTCTTTCCATCATTGGCGCCGGCGACCGAGCACCAGTGATATTCGCCATCGGGCGAATTCTTGATCCGTCCATCGCTGTAGGACACGACCTCGCCTGTCCCCTTGATGACATAGCCCTCCGGACGCTCGCTGATCGACGTCTGCGAAACCGCGCGGCAATCATAGCCGGAACAACAGGAGAATGGGTAACTCCACCCTTGCGGCCTCGCCGCAGTCGGCTTGGCATCGTGCGCAAACGCAGGTGCCATCAGCACTGCGATCGCTCCGGTCGTGAACAAGAAAAGCAGGGGTCGGCCCGCCGTTTGTACGGCTGAAGCCGATCGGGTCATTGAAGCAGGCATGGGCGAAGTCCTATCAAACGAGTTATCAAGCGTTTCGCTTGCCCGCCCAGAACGTGTCTTCCCAGTAGCCGGATCGTCAGGTCGCAGATATGCCGCGTCCGGCCATAAATGCTTTTTCTCCCAAGCCCTGGATGCTGGGCTGATTCCTTGGTTGGCGCAAGAAATTGCTGATGCTTCAGCCCAACAACCAACATCCAGCGCACCAACCCCGGAAACTGGATTCGGTTCCGGCGTTGACCGCGCGCAGATGACAAAATATTAGAATATGCTTTTGTAAGTCAACTTCGACATTCGGCCACCCCCAAATCGGAACCCGTCAGTCGATATCGGCCACCACTTCGCCGGCGCCGCCCTCGATGCGCTGCGACAGCGACGCCTCCATGAAATCGTCGAGGTCGCCGTCCAGCACGCTCGACGGGCTTGTGCTCTCGACGCCAGTGCGCAGATCCTTCACCAGCTGATAGGGCTGCAGAACGTAGGAGCGGATCTGGTGGCCCCAGCCGATATCGCTCTTCGATGCTTCGGTGGCGTTCGCCACCGCCTCGCGCTTCTTCAGCTCTTCCTCGTAGAGCCGCGAGCGCAGCATCTCCCAGGCCTTCGCCTTGTTCTTGTGCTGGGAGCGCTCGGCCTGGCAGGCGACCGCGATGCCGGTGGCGAGATGGGTGATGCGGACCGCCGAATCGGTGGTGTTGACGTGCTGTCCGCCCGATCCGGACGAACGATAGGTGTCGATGCGGACATCCGATTCGGAAACGTCGATCTCGATCGTATCGTCGATCACGGGATAGACCCAGACGCTGGCAAACGACGTGTGGCGGCGCGCATTGCTGTCGTAGGGCGAAATACGCACGAGACGGTGAACGCCGGATTCCGTCTTCAGCCAACCATAGGCATTGTGGCCCTTGATCAGCAGCGTAGCGGACTTGATGCCGGCCTCTTCGCCGTCATGCACTTCCAGCACCTCGACCTTGAAGCGCCGCCGCTCGGCCCAACGCGTGTACATGCGCAGAAGCATCGAGGCCCAGTCCTGGCTTTCGGTGCCGCCGGCGCCGGCATGGACTTCGAGATAACTGTCGTTGGCGTCCGCCTCGCCCGAAAGTAGCGTCTCGATCTGGCGAGCCTTTGCTTCGCCGCGCATCGAGCGGATCGCCGCTTCCGCCTCGGCGATGACGCTCTCGTCGCCCTCTTCCTCGCCAAGCTCGATCAGGCCGATATTGTCTTCCAGCGCTTGGGTGAGGCCTTTGACCGCGGCGATGCCTTCCTCGAGGCCCTGGCGCTCACGCATCAGCTTCTGCGCCTCCAGCGGTTCGTTCCAGAGACTCGAATCCTCGGCACGCACATTCAGGTATTCAAGCCGCTTTATGGCTTGATCCCAGTCAAAGATGCCTCCTCAGCAGGGTTATCGCCTGCCTGATTTCGTCGACAATGTTCTGCGTTTCCGCGCGCATGGCTGGTCGTTCTGTCCTGTGCTGAAATGGTGCCCTGTTGCTTAAACAGAGCTGGGTTGGCGCGATACATAGGGACGGCACCGCCGCCTGTAAAGCGAAATGGGCCGGCTCGAAAGCCGGCCCAGAACACCATGTCCTATGTCAATACAGCCCGCCGCCGCCGGACTGGATGGCTTGGTTGGCCTGTGGCGACAGCGCGCCGCCGGAGGCGTTGGAGCCGTCCGCACCCATGCCGATCACCCAATAGCTGTCGGCGGGGCCGGTGCCCGGCTTGAAGGCTTCGATAAAGGCGCCAGCGTCGTCTGGGTTGGCAGCCATGCCGGTCTTGCGGTTGATGGCGATCAGCTTCATGCCTTCGGGAACCTGGAAATCGACATTGGGCGTGCCGTCCAGCGCCACGCGCATGAAGTCCTTGAAGATCGGCGCTGCGAGACCGCCGCCGGTCGCGCCCTTACCAAGACCTTTCGGCTGATCATAGCCCATATAAAGGCCGACAACGAGATTGGGCGTGTAGCCGATGAACCAGGTATCCTTCTCGTCGTTTGTCGTTCCGGTCTTGCCGGCGATGTGGCGGCCGAGTTCGGCGACGGTGGCGCCGGTACCGCGCTCGACGACGCCCTCCATCATCGAGGTGATCTGATAGGCGGTCATCGGATCGAGCACCTGCTCGGAATTGTCGACCAGTTCTGGCTCAGGCTGGTTCTGCCATTCGGCGGCGTTGCAATTTTCGCAGCCGCGTTCGTCCTGCCTGTACACCGTCTTGCCGTAGCGATCCTGGATGCGGTCGATCAGCGTCGGCTTGATCGACTTGCCGCCGTTGGCCATGATCGAATAAGCCGACACCATGCGCATCACGGTGGTCTCGCCCGAACCCAGCGCCATCGGCAGATACGGCGCCAGACGGTCATAGACGCCGAAGCGCTCGGCATATTCCGCGACCAGCTTCATGCCCATGTCGTTGGCCAGGCGCACAGTCATCAGATTGCGCGACCTCTCGATGCCGGACCGCAAGGTCGCCGGGCCAGCTGTCCTTCCATCGTAGTTCTTCGGCGTCCAGGTCGTGTTGCCGCTCTTGATGGTGATCGGGCCGTCCATGATCACCGAAGCCGGCGTATAGCCATTGTCGAGGGCGGCCGAATAGACGATCGGCTTGAACGACGAACCCGGCTGCCGCATGGCTTGCGTGGCACGGTTGAATTCGGATTGCGAGTAGGAGAACCCGCCGACCATGGCCAGAACACGGCCGGTATGCGGATCCATGGCGATCATGCCACCTTCCACTTCGGGGGCCTGGCGCAGGATATAGGCCCCGTCCGTACCCTCTTTCTTCTGCACGAAGATGACATCGCCCGGCTTCAGCACGTCCGCCAGCGATTTGGCCTTGACGGTCTTGCCGCCGACCACATGACGCATGGCGAAGCTCATGTCCTCGCGGCTGACGGTGCCTTCGATGCGATCCTTGACGAGTTCGCCCGAGATCTGCCGGGTCGGCCGAAGGCCGATCGACAGGCCGCTCTCCGAGCTGTCGAGCACGACGGCGAGCGACCATTCGGGCACGTCGTCCAGTCCCTTGACTTCGCTCAAAGGCACGCCCCAGTCGCCGGATACGCTGATGGTCTTCACCGGCCCGCGATAGCCGCGCAGCGTATCGAACTTCATCAGGCCGTTCTGCATGGCTTTGCGGGCGATCAGCTGCATCTTGGGATCGAGCGTCGTACGGACGGACAGGCCGCCCTCGTAGAGCGCATTCTCGCCGTAGCGCGCGCTGATCTGGCGACGCACTTCCTCGGTGAAGTATTCGCCGGCGAACAGATAGGTGCCGGAGCGGCGTGGCTTGACGCCGAGCGCCTCGGCCTTGGCCTTCGCGCCTTCCTCTTGCGTGACGTAGCCGTTGCCGACCATCTGGTCGATGACCCAGTTGCGGCGCTCGATGGCGCGGTCGGCATATTTGAAGGGGTGATAGTTGGAGGGGCCCTTCGGCAAAGCCGCCAGATAGGCCGCCTCCGCCACGGTGAGTTCATTCACCGCCTTGTCGAAATAAGTGAGTGCCGCGCCGGCGACGCCATAGGCGCCAAGCCCGAAGAAAATTTCGTTGAGGTAAAGCTCGAGAATGCGGTCCTTCGAATAGGCCTGCTCGATGCGGAAGGCGAGGATCATCTCCTTGATCTTGCGCTCGTAGGTCTGGTCCGAGGACAACAGGAAGTTTTTCGCCACCTGCTGGGTGATCGTCGAGGCGCCGACCTGGCGCTTGCCCGAGCCGAAATTCTGCAGATTGACCATCACAGCGCGGCCAAGGCCGGTCATATCGATGCCGGGATGATTGTAGAAATTCTTGTCCTCGGCGGACAGGAAGGCCGCCTTGACACGGTCCGGCACCGCCTGGATCGGCAAATACAGGCGCCGCTCGCGCGCATATTCGGCCATCAGCGCACCGTCAGACGCATGGATGCGGGTCGTCACCGGCGGTTCATACTTGGCCAGGACCTCGTAGTCGGGCAGATCCTTCGACAAATGGCTGATATAGATCGCCACGCCCGCCGCGACCAAAAGGGCCAGCGCCGTGCCGATGCCGAAGAAATAACCAATGAGACGAATCATGCCCGCTCCAGTCCTTGGTTCGGGAATCCCCTAAACGAAGCCGCCTTTCGCGCAAGCTTTCGAGACGATCCCGACCGGTAATCGAAAATCCATGTCGCCACCATGTGGGCAAAATGCGGCAGCACGGAATTTCGGCTTCGAATGGCGGAAATAAGTGCAGGGTGTTGTCGTCGTGCAACGCTGCCTCTGGTTGTAGCGCGGCTGGCATCTCAGCCTCCGGTTCCGCCTCCGGCCCGGGCTGAGGCGAACAGGGCGATGGCATTGGTTATGCTCTGGGCCGCCTTGCCGCGCCAATCGGCGCTGAGCAGTTGCGCCTCGTCCTTGGCGTTCGACAGATAGCCGAGTTCGACCAGCACGGAGGGGACATCCGGTGCCTTCAACACCTTGAAGCTGGCCGAACGCTGCGGATTGTTGATGAGGCCGACGCTGGTGGAAAGCTGGCCGACCAAAGTTTGGGCAAAACGCATCGAGAAACCGTGCGTCTCGCGGCGGATCAGGTCGATCAGGATGTCGGTCACTTCCTTGTCGTCGTCCTTGATTTCCATGCCGGCGAATTGATCGGAAAGGTTTTCACGGTCGGCGAGCGCCTGCGCTTCGGGATCGGAAGCCTTGTCGGAGACGGTGTAGACGGTTGCGCCGCGAAGGCCCTTGACCCTGATCGTGTCGGCGTGGATCGAAATGAGCAGATCGGCCTCGTGCTGGCGGGCAATTCGCACGCGGTCGTCCAGCCGCAGGAATTGGTCCGTCTCGCGCGTCATGAACACGTCGTATTTGCCGACTGCGGCAAGTCTTTCCCGCAATTCGGTGGCGAAAGCGAGCGTGACGTTCTTTTCGACCGTGCCGTTCAGGCCCTCGGCGCCGCCGTCGATGCCGCCATGGCCTGGATCGATGACGACGGTGAAGCGATGGCCTGGATTGGAGACCGGGCCGGTGCCGACCCTGCCGCCCTTGTCGGAAGAGACCGTCGAGCCGGTGGTCAGCGCCTGATTGGCAAGAGCGGCGTCGAACTCCCGCACGGACGCCGCAGACATGTCGATTGCGATGCGGTAGCCGCTGCCGTCCTCGTTCTTGAGCACGTCGAGCCTGTCGACGGCGAACGGGCCCTTGCCGGTGAGAATCAGCCGCGACACCCCCTCGCCGAGATCGCCGTAGCGCACGCTCCTGACCAGGCCGCGCGCCTTCACATCCTTGGCATTGATGGCGAATTTCGTGATTGGCAGGTCGACGACCAGACGGTGGGGGCCGCGCAGCAGGAACCATTTGACGTCCGGCTCGCGGTCGAAATTCATGACGATGCGCATCTTGGTGGCGTCACCCGCCATTTTGTAGCTCGTCACGGCGAGCGGCGCGTCGGCGGCAAAGGAAACCGGCGAAAAGGCCAGGCAAGCGACAACCAGCGACAGCAGACAAGCATCGCGGAAGTGGGCAGCGCGGAAGTAGGCAGCGCGGAAGTAGGCAGCGTAGAAAAAAATGGCTCCGGCGCGACCACTCTTGTGCGTGAAGACTGCCAGTGCCATCTCTTTCCAGTCGCTCCGGTTTGGCGCCAGGCGCCCAATCTTGTTTGTCGGAGTGTCGTCGTTTTGTCGAAGTGCAGGTTAGGCCGCGAACTCGATTAACGATTGGTATCCAGAGAAGGTTAACCAAGCCTTTTCATGCAACGCTCAAAGCCGTGCTTCCGTTGCGGAACTGCTTTTTGCCGGCATCGGAAATCGGGGTTGCCTTCCAACCCGCCAAATCATAAAAGCGATGGTGGATCACTGCAATCCTGGAACCGTCCTTCTCCGCAGCTTCCTGCTACAGGTCAGATGAACGACGGCTCCTTTCGCTTCAGGCGAAGAAGGTATCAAGTGATCGCGATGAATTTCGCAGGTGCGAGCCCGTGGCGGGGGAAGCGCCTGCGTGAGGAAAACGGCCGGGATTGTCCCGCGCCGGCTCTGTATGAGCAAACAAGCTGGTCCGGTTTTCCCGGGCTTTGGTTCAAAAAGGTTCTGCTGGTTACGATGGCTTCAAGCGCAATCATGGAAAGGTCCGCAGTAAACCGCGCCATTATGGCTGCGGGCGGCACCGCCATAGCGCTCAGGCAGCGGCCGGCGGACATTCAATTGCCCGGCACCCATGTTCATCCACACTCACAGCGGCGGGCTTTGCCCCGCAAGCTGCGGCTGACGGCTGCCGGGGGGAAACGAAATAATGCCCAACAAGATGCTGATAGACGCCTCCCACCCGGAGGAAACACGTGTTGTCGTCGTTCGCGGTAACCGTATTGAAGAATTCGACTTTGAATCCCAGGACAAAAAGCAGCTCAAAGGAAACATCTACCTCGCCCGCGTAACGCGCGTCGAACCCTCGCTTCAGGCAGCCTTTGTCGAATATGGCGGCAATCGTCACGGTTTCCTCGCCTTCAGTGAAATTCATCCCGACTACTACCAGATTCCGGTCGCCGACCGTCAGGCGCTGCTGCGCGCGGAAGCGCAGGAGGCTGAAGACGAGGACGATGAGGACGGCGAAGGCGACGACCGCCAGAGCCGCGATCGCGGGCGGCGGGGACGCCGGCGCGGCGGCAAGAGCCGCGACCGAGGCGAGCACAAGCGTGATGCAGGTGCGGCCGATTCGGACGATTCTGTCGAGTCCAACGACAGCGGTTCCAATGAGGGCGGCGAACACGGCAAGGATGCGGTCGCGGAGAACGTCGATGCCGTTTCCGAAAATGTCGACACGCCGTCGGATACTTCGGAACATGGCGAGGATGCCGCCGGTCATGTTGACGCGAGTCATAATGAGACGAGCCATGATGAGACTGGGCCTTCCGAAGGCGGACCCAATTCCATCGCCGCCAGCATCGAAGCGGATGTGATTTCCGAAGTCGTGGCGCAGCCGGACTCGGCCGGCGAAGCCACGTCCACCGACAATGATCGCGGCATGCTGGAAGAGGTGCAGTCCTCGCATCCGGACGACCATGAGGTCGAATCGGTCGGCGCCGAGGATGCGCTTGAAGAAGCGCGCAACCGCCGCAAGCCGGTGCGCCGCCAATACAAGATCCAGGAAGTGATCAAGCGCCGGCAGATCCTCCTGGTGCAGGTCGTGAAGGAAGAGCGCGGCAACAAGGGCGCGGCGCTCACCACCTACCTGTCGCTTGCCGGCCGCTATTCGGTGCTGATGCCGAACACGGCGCGTGGCGGCGGCATCTCGCGCAAGATCACCAACGCGCAGGACCGCAAGCGGCTGAAGGAGGTCGTCGCCGATCTCGAAGTGCCGCAGGGCATGGGCGTCATCCTGCGCACAGCCGGCGAAAGCCGCACCAAGGCCGAGATCAAGCGCGACTACGAATATCTGATGCGGCTTTGGGAAAACGTCCGCAATCTGACGCTGCAGTCCACGGCCCCTGCCCTGGTCTACGAGGAAGGCAGCCTGATCAAGCGCTCGGTACGCGATCTCTACAACAAGGATATCGACGAGATCCTGGTTTCCGGCGAAGAGGGCTATCGCGAGGCCAAGGACTTCATGCGCATGCTGATGCCGAGCCACGCCAAGGTCGTGCAGCCGTTCCGCGACACGACGCCGATATTCGTACGCAATGGCATCGAGGCGCAACTCGACCGCATGCTGCAGCCGCAGGTGACCCTAAAGAGCGGCGGCTACATCATCATCAACCAGACCGAAGCGCTGGTCGCCATCGACGTCAATTCGGGCCGCTCCACCAAGGAGCACTCGATCGAGGACACGGCGCTTCACACCAATCTGGAAGCGGCCGAGGAAGTCGCACGGCAGCTGAGGCTGCGCGATCTTGCCGGCCTGATCGTCATCGACTTCATCGACATGGAGGAGAACCGCAACAACCGCTCCGTCGAAAAGCGGCTGAAGGATCACCTCAAGAACGATCGCGCCCGCATCCAGGTCGGCCGCATCTCGCATTTCGGCCTGATGGAGATGTCGCGCCAGCGCATCCGAGCCAGCGTGCTGGAATCGACGATGAAGCCGTGCCCGCATTGCGGCGGCACCGGCCATGTGCGGTCCGATTCGTCTGTCGCGCTGATGGTGGTGCGGGCGATCGAGGAATTTCTGCTCAAGGATTCGCGCAGCCACATCACGGTGCGGACGCCGGCGGCGACCGCGCTCTATGTGCTCAACCACAAGCGCGGCACGCTGGTGGAGCTCGAAAGCCGCTTCGGCCTGACCATCACCGTCGAAGCCGACGACACGGTCGGCGCCCAGCACTATGCGATCTTCCGCGGCGCGCTGGCTGAAAAGCCTGAAGGCTTCGTCGAGGTGCGCACCTTGCCCGCCTATGTCGAGCCGGAAGAGCCCGCCGACGAAATCGTCATCGACGAGGAGGAAGACGAGGCCGTTGCACCGGCGGAGCAACCGCGCCAAGCCCAGCAGCCGCAGCAGCCAAGGCCAAGCGAGGATGGCGAAGGCCGCGACCGCAAGCGCCGCAAGCGCCGCAGACGGCGCGGCGGCAAGGATCGCGACCGCGAGCATGGCGCCCCAATGGAAGGCGCGTCCCTCCCCGCCACTGCCGAAGGCGTATCCGAGGCGTTAAGCGATGAAGGCGTCGAAGCAGACCACGAGGACCAGGTCGGCGTCACTGAGGCGGTGGAAGCGTCGGATGACGGTCAAGTGGTGGATGAAGGTCAGGGCAAGAAACGCCGGCGCGGCAAGCGCGGCGGCAAGCGCAATCGCCGCGAGGACGAAGGCGAGGTCGATGCAGGCACTGCAGAATTTGCTGACAGCCCCGAAGGCGAAGTCTTGGAGGGCGTAGCCGTCTCCAGCGAGCCGGTAGCAACAACGCCGGTCGAAGAGCCTGTGGACCTTGCTCCGGCCAATGACGACATGCCGAGCGCCGAAAAGCCGAAGAAGCCGCGCCGCGCCGCCAAGCCGAAGAAGGCTGCGGCGGACGTCGTCGCCGAGACGGCGGTAGCCGAGCCGGAAACCTCTGCCGAGGCTCCCGCACCTGTTCCGGAGGAAACAGTCGTGGCCACCGTCGACGAAAAACCGAAGGTCCGCCCATCGCGACGCAAGCCTGTACCGGTAGATGCTCCGGTTGAGCCGATCGTGTCTTCGACTGTTGCCGAAGAGGAAAAGACCGAGGAAAAGCCGAAGCGTGCCGGCTGGTGGCAGCGGAAAGGCTTTTTCTAATTTTTTCGGTAGTTTAGCCTGATCTTTTGACCAAAAGAATCCCGCGCTGTCCTGTCGACAGCGCGGGAATTTTCTTGTCTGAAGCCTCACAATCTCTATGGCGCCCCCAAATCTTTATGGCGCGAAGACCGACCAGTTCATCATCTTCGCCAGCCTTTCCAGCGCAATCGACCCCAGCCTGGAATTGCCGTTGGCGTTGAGGCCGGGCGACCAGACGGCGAGCGAAGCCACGCCCGGCACGATCGCCAAAATGCCGCCGCCAACGCCGCTCTTGCCGGGGATGCCGACGCGAAAGGCGAAATCGCCGGAGCCGTCATAATGACCGCAGGTCAGCATCATCGCGCCAATGCGGCGGGCGCGCTCGGCCGAAACAACGGAATGGCCGGTCGCCGGGTTCTTGCCGCCATTGGCAAGGAAGCGGCCGGCCAAAGCCAGTTGCCGGCAGCTCATGGCGATGGCGCAATGATGGAAATAGACGCCCAGCGCCAGGTCCGGCGCGTGGTTGAGATTGCCGAAGGATTTCATGTAGTTGGCAAGCGCCAAGTTGCGAAAACCGGTGGCCCGTTCCGAAGCCGCGACCTCGCGGTCGATGATGATGGTCTCGTCGTCGGCCAGGAACTGGATGAAGCGCAGGATCTCGCCGATCGCCTCGCGCGGCTGGTGGCCGGCGAGCAGAATGTCGGAAATGACGATAGCGCCGGCATTGATGAACGGATTGCGCGGAATGCCGTTCTCATGCTCGAGCTGGACGATCGAGTTGAACGGGTTGCCCGAAGGCTCGCGCCCGACACGCTGCCACAACGCGTCGCCGACGTTGCCGAGCGCCAACGTCAGCGTGAACACCTTCGAAATGCTCTGGATCGAAAACGGCTCATCGGCGTCGCCCGCCATCAGCACGCGACCGTCATTGGTCACGGCGGCGATACCGAACTTTTTCGGATCGACCTTGCCGAGTTGTGGAATGTAGGTCGCGACTTCGCCGCGATCCGTGCGCTCCGCCATTTCGGCGGCAATTTCGGTCAAAGCCTGTTCGAGTTCCGGCATTCGCGCTACTTCAGCCAGCGTTCGAGGCGCATCATCGCCTCGACCATCTCATCGTGGCTGCCGGCGTAGGAAAAGCGCATGGTTCGATGGCCTTGAAGCGGATCGAAATCGCGGCCGGGCGTCGCCGCCACATGCGCCTCGGCCAGCATCTTGCGCGCGAAGGCCATACTGTCGTTGGTGTGCCTGGTGACATCGCAGAAAGCGTAGAACGCCCCGTCCATCGGTGCCGCCAGCGCAAAGCCGATTTCGGGCAGGCGTGTCATCAAAAGCTCGCGATTCCAGGCGTAGCGCGCCTTCACCGCCTCCAATTCCCCGGTCGCCTTGAATGCCTCGATCGCGGCGATCTGGGACAGTTCCGGCGGTGAGATGTAGAGACTCTGGGCGATGCGCTCGACCGGCCGCACCAATGCTTCCGGCAGCACCATCCAGCCGATACGCCAACCGGTCATGCAGTAATATTTCGAGAAGGAATTGATCACCGTCACGTCCTGGCCGTAGGCAAGCGCCGTCGTGTCCGGCGCAGCGTAAGCCAGCCGGTGATAGATCTCGTCGGAGATCACGGCGATGCCGAGCTCTTGCGCCGTCGTCACCAGCGCCGACAGCTCGTCGGCGGGGATAATTGCCCCGGTCGGATTGGCCGGGCTGGCAAACAACACACCCTTCAGCTTCTTTTCGCGATGCGCGGCCTTCAGATGTTCGGCGTGGAGATAGGCATCACCGTGGAGCTCGATCTCGACGATCTCGATGCCGAGCGCTGCCATGATGTTGCGATAGGCCGGATAACCGGGTGCGGCGATGGCGACACAATCGCCTGGATCGAACATCGCCAGAAAGGCCAGGTTGAATGCGGCCGACGATCCGGTGGTGACGGCGATCCGGCCGGGTGAAACGGCATGCCCGTAGTGGTCGGCATAGTGCTGCGCGATGGCCTGGCGCAGGCCGGAAAGACCCAATGCGTCGGTGTAGCCGATGCGCCCCATCTTCAATGCATTCGTCGCCGCTTGCCTGACCCCGGCCGGCGCCGGGTCGGACGGCTGGCCAACGGCCATGGAAACAACCGGCACGCCCTTTGCCTTCAGCCGATTCGCTTCCGCCAGAATATCCATGGCGTGGAACGGCTCGACTTCGCCGCGACGCGAAAGCGATACAACCATTTGACCTCATTCCTGGGCGGCCCTTGGGTCGGCCCTTTGGTCGGCACTTGTCGGCTGCCGGCGCCGAGCTTTGGCGTCCCGCGCCGCACAAATGCCCGATTGATGTGAGGATCACAAGTTCGGTAAAGTTTCGGTGCCGACTTTTCATCCTTCGCCCGCTCGTCTACCAGTGGACCTGCCATGTTTAGCCGACCCAAATCGACGATAGCCAGGGCAGCGCGCGCCTTCGCGACGCTTTCGCTTGCCGCGACGGTCGCTGTGACCGGCACCATCAGCGCCTTAGCGCAAAACGTGCCGGTGGTGCGCGATGCCGAGATCGAGGCGCTGGTACGCGATTATGCGCGGCCGATCTTCCGGGCCGCGGGCCTGCCGGAAGACGGCGTCGACATCGTGCTGGTCAACGACCAGAGTTTCAACGCCTTCGTTGCCGGGTCCCGTCTGTTCATCAACACCGGCGCCCTGATGTCGGCGGAGACGCCCAACGAGATCATCGGCGTCATCGCACACGAAGCCGGCCACATTGCCGGTGGGCACCAGCAAAAATTGCGCAACCAGCTCGAACGCGCCAAGACGATGGCCATCATCGCGACGCTGCTTGGCGCCGGCGCCATCGTCGCCGGCGCCACCACCAAAAGCCGGGGCCTCGCCGGCGCCGGCATGGGGGTCGCGGCTGGCGGCGGCGAGATGGCGCAGCGCAGTATCCTCGCCTATCAGCGCACCGAAGAGATGACCGCCGACCGCTCGGCGATAACCTATCTCAATGCCACCGGTCAGTCCGGCCTGGGCATGCTTAAGACCTTCGGCCGCTTTCAGAGCGCGCTCTCGCTGTCAGGGGCGCAGGTCGATCCCTACCGGATCAGCCATCCGCTGCCGCGGGAACGCATCGCCAATCTCGAAGTCCTGGTCAAGCAGAGCCCCTATGTCGACAAGGTCGATACGCCGGCACTGCAGCAGCGGCACGACATGATGCGCATCAAGATCGCCGCCTATATGGGAGGCAAGGCCGCCGCATCGCGGCTGATGCGCAAGAACCCGGCCAGCCTCGCCTCGCAATATGGCGACGCGCAGACGAGCTATCTTTTCGGCGATCTGGCCGGCGCGCTCGCCAAGACCAACGCGCTGATCAAGGCACAGCCGAAAAACCCCTATTTCCAGGAATTGCGCGGCGACATCCTGATGAAGGCGAACAGACCGAAGGCCGCCGCCGAAGCCTATGCCAAGGCGGTCAGCCTCGATCCGGCGCGATCCGGGTTGCTGTCGGTCTCCTACGGCCAGGCGCTGATGGCCATCGGCACGCCCGAATCCCTGGAGAAAGCGGTGGTGCAGATCAACAAGGGCCTCGGGCGCGACCGGGAAAACGCCGTCGGTTACCGCCATCTGGCGCAGGCCTATGGCGAGCTCGGCAACATTCCGGCCGCCGATCTTGCAACCGCCGAAGGCCATTTCTATTCCGGCGCCTACAAGGATGCCAAGATCTTCGCAATGCGCGCGCAGATGAAAATGAAGCGCGGCGAACCGGGCTGGATCCGCGCGCAGGACATCATAAACTACGCACCATCAGGCAAGAAAAAGTGAACCTTCCGACCGTGCGCGGCGACATGTAGTCGGACCAATCGAGGTCAGACCAATCGGGCCGGAAACCAGGCAAGAGGATTAGGGACGATGAACAAGGCAATTCTGCTGGGCACCACGGGAGTGGCGGTCGCTCTCGCCATGCTGGGTTTCGGGTTCGTGACCGGAAGTCCGCAGACGGCAAAGGCCGATGCCGTGCAGATCGCCCAGGCGGCGCCCGCCGACACCAAGATCGACCGGGCCGAAGTCGAAGGCATCATCCGCGACTATCTCCTGAAGAACCCCGAAGTGCTGCTGGAGGCTCAGGAAGCGCTCGAGGCCAAGCAGAAGGAGGCGCAGCGCCTCGCCAGTCTCGCCATCATCAAAGATGCCAAGGACCAGATCTTCAACTCGGCCTTCGACGGCGTCGTCGGCAATCCGAACGGTAAGGTCACCATCGTCGAGTTCTACGATTACAATTGCGGCTACTGCAAACGCGCCATGGAGGACATGAAGACGCTGACGACAGCCGATCCGGACCTGCGCTTCGTGCTCAAGGAGTTCCCGATCCTCGGCCCGGATTCGCAGAAGGCGAGCGTCGTCTCGATGGCCTTCCACCTGATGATGCCGGAGAAATACGGCGAGTTCCACAACGCGCTGCTCGGCGCCCAGGGACGCGCCACCGAAGCAGCGGCCATCAAGGTAGCGCTTTCGCTCGGCGCCGACGAAGCGACGCTGCGCGAGAAGATGAAGGACCCGTCGATCGCCGAGGCCCTCTCCAAGACCTATGACATTGCCAACAAGCTGGCCATAACCGGAACGCCCTCCTATGTGGTCGGCAACGAGGTGGTGTTCGGGGCGCTCGGCCAGCAGGTGCTGGCGGAGAAGATCGAGGCGGCCAAGGCCGCACTCTGATCGGTTTCGGCGCAAGGCATTTTCCGCCTATTGTGGACAGCGAAAGAACCCACTTGCGCTCTTTTCGCAGGCGTCTAAGCCCATTATAGAGGTCCGGCGCGCCGACTGATGCCGGCGCTGATGTGGTGGATTTGAATCCGAAATTCGTTCAAAGCGCTGCTTCAAGATATTGCGAATTTCGGATTCAAAACCACACTGGAAAAAGGTCGGCATTTTGAAAACGGTTTTCGTCCTGAACGGTCCCAACCTCAACGCGCTCGGCAAGCGCGAGCCGGGCATCTATGGCGGCAAGACGCTTGCCGCGATCGCCGACGATTGCAAGCAGGCAGGTGCGGCGCTTGGGCTCGAGATCGATTTCCGTCAGTCGAACCATGAGGGCGACCTCGTCGACTGGATACAGGAAGCCGCCGACAAGGCTGTCGGCATCGTCATCAATCCGGGCGCCTACAGCCACACCTCGATCGCCATTCACGACGCCATCCGCTCAGTCGCGCCATTGCCCGTCGCCGAAGTTCATCTTTCCAACATCCATGCGCGGGAATCATTCCGCCACGTCTCCATGGTCTCGCCGGTCGCCGTCGGCTTGATCTGCGGGTTCGGGCCGCTCGGCTACACACTGGCGCTGCAGGCGCTGGCCGCACGCCTATGACTGGCCAACAAACAGAAGGCTCGAAAATGTCGATTAAGAAGAATGGTGTTGACCAGCAGCTTATCCGCGATCTGGCGGGCATACTGAACGACACCAACCTCACCGAGATCGAGGTCGAGCTGGGTGACTTGAAGGTGCGCGTGTCGCGACAGGCGCCGGCCGTCCATGCGGTCGCCGCACCGCAGCCCGCCTACGCGCCGCCGGCAGCGCAGCCGGCGGCCGCAGCCGCCCCGGCAGCGGGCGACGTGTCCAAGAATGCAGTCGCCTCGCCCATGGTCGGCACCGCCTACCTGGCGCCGTCGCCCGACGCCAAGGCGTTCATCGAGGTCGGCCAGCAGGTCAAGGAAGGCCAGACGCTGCTGATCATCGAGGCGATGAAGACGATGAACCAGATCCCCTCGCCCCGTGCCGGCACGGTGACGGCGATCCTGTTCGAGGATGCGCAGCCGGTCGAATACGGCATGCCGCTCGTCGTGATCGAGTAGAGCCGGGAACAGCCGAAAAATGTTCCAGAAAATCCTCATCGCCAATCGCGGCGAAATCGCTTTGAGAGTGCTGCGCGCCTGCAAGGAGCTCGGCATCCAGACGGTGGTGGTGCATTCGACAGCCGACGCCGACGCCATGCATGTGCGGCTCGCCGACGAGAGCGTCTGCATCGGGCCGCCGCCGTCGCGCGACAGCTATCTCAACATCCACCAGATCGTCGCGGCCTGCGAGATCACCGGCGCCGACGCGGTGCATCCGGGCTACGGCTTCCTGTCGGAGAATGCCAAATTCGCCGATATCCTCGCCGCGCACAACATCACCTTCATCGGCCCGACCGGCGATCACATCCGCATCATGGGCGACAAGATCGAGGCCAAGCGCACCGCCAAGCGCCTTGGTATTCCGGTGGTGCCCGGGTCCGACGGCGCGGTCACCGAGGAAAAGGAAGCCAAACGCATCGCCGCCGAGATCGGCTATCCCGTGATCATCAAGGCGTCGGCCGGCGGCGGCGGACGCGGCATGAAAGTTGCGCGCAGCGAAGCCGATCTTGTCGTCGCGCTGCAGACGGCGCGCTCGGAAGCCGGTGCTGCCTTCGGCGACGACGCCGTATACATCGAGAAATACCTTCAAAAGCCACGCCACATCGAGGTGCAGGTATTCGGTGACGGTGCCGGCCACGGCGTGCATTTCGGCGAGCGCGACTGCTCGCTGCAGCGCCGTCACCAGAAAGTCTGGGAAGAAGCGCCCTCGCCGGCCCTCAATGCCGAGGAGCGCGCGCATATCGGCGGCGTCTGCGCCAGGGCGATCGCCGATCTTGGCTATTCCGGCGCCGGCACTATCGAATTCCTCTACGAGAACGGCGAATTCTACTTCATCGAGATGAACACGCGCCTGCAGGTCGAGCATCCGGTGACGGAGGCGATCACCGGCATCGACCTCGTGCACGAGCAGATCCGCGTCGCCTCGGGCGCTGGGCTTTCGGTGCGCCAGCAAGACATCCGCTTCCAGGGCCACGCCATCGAATGCCGCATCAATGCCGAGGATGCGCGCACCTTCACTCCCTCGCCCGGCACGATCACCCACTTCCACACGCCGGGCGGCCTCGGCATCCGTGTCGATTCCGGCGTCTATTCCGGCTACAAGATCCCGCCCTACTACGACAGCCTGATCGGCAAGCTGATCGTGCACGGCCGCAACCGTGTCGAATGCATGATGCGGCTGCGGCGGGCACTCGACGAATTCGTCGTCGACGGCATCAATACGACGCTGCCGCTGTTTCGCGATCTCGTCGGCAATGCCGATATCGCCAATGGCGAGTATGACATCCACTGGCTGGAAAAATATCTGGCCAAAGAGGATTAGGTCGTGAACTTATAGAATATAATGATGCGATGACCCGTCCCTACGCGCCAGGCTATCGCATCCCGACCGACCTGTTGCTCAAGGCCTACGCCTCGGGTGTCTTCCCGATGGCCGAAAGCGCCACCGATCCCGAAGTGTTCTGGGTACGGCCGGAGACGCGCGGCATCATCCCGCTCGATGGTTTTCACACGCCCAAAAGCCTGAGGAAGGCGATCCGGAAAAACCTGTTCGACATCCGTTTCGATTTCGACTTCGAGGCGACGATCGATGGCTGCGCCGAGAGGCGCGAGGAACGCCGGTCGACCTGGATCAATGCGCCGATCCGCGAGGCCTATGTCGAACTCCATAGGATGAGCCATTGCCATTCGGTCGAAGCCTGGCGTGAGGGTCGGCTGGTTGGCGGCCTCTACGGCGTGTCGCTCGGCCGGGTGTTCTTCGGCGAAAGCATGTTCGCCAGGGAAACGGACGCGTCGAAGGTCTGCCTGGTGCATCTGGTCGAACGCCTGAAGGAACGGCGCTTTGCGCTGCTCGACACCCAGTTCACCACCGAGCACCTCAAACGCTTCGGCGCGGTCGACGTGCCAAGGGGCAAGTATGAAAAGATGCTGGCTGACGCGCTGAAGGGCGAAGCGGTCTTTTTCCCGTGATCTGCGCCAGGGTCAGTGTTTTGCGGCAGGCTCAAGAGGCGTCTGCGCGTGGAACATCATCTTCCAGCCATTGACGCGATGGACATAACCGGTGCTGACCAGCGCCGCATAAGGCTCGCCATTCTCGCGAGTGGCATGGGCCTCATAGGTCAGTATGACGATGTCGCTGCCCGGCTCGATGATGCCCTTGAGGTCGATGTCGAGATCGCGCCAGCGGTTCGGGTCCGTCGCGGTTCCGGCCAGGTCGGCGTTGCTCATCGTTTGCGCCATCTGTGGGAAGGCCACCAGGCATTCGGTGTCGGCATTGGCTTTGAAATAGGCAGCGTCGCCGGTCCAGAACCCTCTTTCGAGATCGAGGAGTTCGTTCTTGTTGGCCATCATGGGGACATCTCCGTAATGCCAGCCATGACCAACGCACGGAGAATAAGGCGGTTCCAGAAGGCTCAGCATGTGATCCCGAACAGGTGATTCCGCATCTGGCGCCCTAAAGCGCGTCGCGTTTGACCGGCCTCTACCGGCCTCATGCGACGCGCTTTAGGTTGTTGTTTTATGCATGTCGTTATCGCAAAACCGCTGCACACTTTTGCGCGACATGCATTAATTGGATTTAGCAGCGTCGGGTGCCGGCACCTCCGACTTCTGCTTGCAGCCCTTCAGCCAGACGTCGTAGACGGCGTGCTCGACGGCGTTGAGACCGGGGCTTTCGGCAAACATCCAGCCGGTGAAGATGCGGCGGATCTTGCGATCCAGCGTGATCTCGTCGACCTCGACGAAGGAATCGGTCTTCGGCTCCTCGGTTTGCGGCTGCGAATAGCAGATGCGCGGCGTCACCTGCAAAGCACCGAACTGCACCGTCTCGTCGATATAGACATCGAAGGTGATGATGCGGCCGGTGATCTTGTCGATGCCGGCGAATTCGGCGACGGGATTGGTGATGCGTTCCGGTGCCGCCGGCGCCGCCGGAGCCACTGTCGCATCCGGTTCCATTGGCGCCTCCGGTGTCGCTGGCGCCTCCGGCGTCGCTGGCTCCTCCCAGGCCTCCGGTTCGATTGGCGCCTCCAGCGTCTGTGCGGCGGCCATGGCGCAAGCGACAAGAGCGGCGGCCACCGTCAGTCCGCCTATCGAGATTCGGCTGAAAATGCTCATGCAAGGATCCGGTGGTTGGCGCCCGGGGTGATTCTGTCGCGCCCAAGGCTAGTCGCTGCTGTCAGATCGACAAGCAGCTAAACGCCAATTGTGGCGATAAAGGACCGATCCGCCCTTGACCAGCGGTTACGACCCCGGCGTCCAGGCGTCGTAGTCGCCCGTCACCTGTGGGCGGTGCTGATTGCTGAGTATGGAACCCTTGGGGCGATAGGCGGCGGCACTTCCGGTAAGGTTCGGCTGATGCGGTTTCTGCCAGTCGCGTGGCTTGTAGTTTTCGCTCGGCGGCGCGGTATCAACGCGGTGATGCATCCAGCCATGCCAGCCGGGCGGAATCATCGAGGCTTCCGAATAGTCGCGATAGATGACCCAGCGGCGGGTGCGGCCTTCCGAATCGACACCACCTTCGTAGTAGACGTTGCCAGCCTCGTCCTGCCCGACTTTCTTGCCATGCCGCCAGGTGTGGAAGCGCGTGCCCAGCGTCTGGCTGTTCCACCAGGTAAAAAACTGCAGAAGGAACGTCTTCATCCAAAATCCTCGCGGCAAGTCCTCGCGGCGGCACCCGTTGCCTGCTTATGGCGTCAGGCCATCGCTAAGGCAAGGGTTTTGCTGCAAGCGTCACGCAAATCGCGGTCGGAAAACCGATGCAAACCTGGCAAGCCTTTCGCCTCTGTCGAGGCATGCCTTGCCAAGGCTGCCTGGTCTTTCTAAAGCTCTGCGCGTCCCATGCAGGTACCCAGCCTGATTGGCGGTTGAGGGAGGTAAAAAGATGGCCCCGGATGCATCCGACCCTGAACTGCGGATCAGTGCCGGCGCCATTCGCCTGCGCAAGGGCGGCGTGCCGGTCGTCTGCCTCACCGCCTATACCTACCCGGTCGCTCGCCTGCTCGACGGCCATGTCGACCTGCTTCTGGTCGGCGACAGCGTCGCCATGGTTCTCCATGGCCACAAGACCACGCTGGGCGCCTCGCTGGAGATGATGATCGCCCATGGACAAGCGGTGATACGAGGTTCGGCCAGGGCCTGCGTGGTGGTCGACATGCCGGCCGGAAGCTATGAGGCAACGCCGCGCCAAGCCGTTGCCTCGGCGCGACGGATCGTCGGCGAAACCGGCTGCCAGGCGGTCAAGCTGGAGGGCGGTGTCACAGTTGCCCGACAGATCGCGGCGATCGTCGCTGCCGGCATTCCGGTCATGGGACATATCGGCTTGCAGCCGCAATCGGTGGAAAGCGACGGCGGCTACAGGATCAAGGGCCGGACCGAGGAGAATGTGGCGGCGCTTTATCGCGACGCTGAAGCGGTCGAAAAGGCTGGCGCGTTTTCTGTGGTCATCGAAGGCACCGTCGAGACCGTCGCTGCCGACCTCACCCGGCATATTTCCATTCCAACCATCGGCATCGGCGCCAGCGGCGACTGCGACGGCCAGATCCTGGTCATCGACGACATGGTCGGCCTGACCGTCGACCGGGTGCCGAAATTCGTCAAGCAATATGCCGACCTGCGCAGCGTCATATTGCAGGCGGCGGCCAGCTATGCAGCGGAGGTGCGAAGCCGGACGTTCCCCGGCCCGGCCCATGTCTTTTCAACCGCAGCCGACAACGACAAAGAATGAGTGGGACAAAGAATGAGTGGGGACAGTGAATGAGTGGGGACAAAGAATGAGCCGGGACAAAGCATGAGCCGGCCTCTCGTCATCGACAGTGTCGCCGCTCTTCGCGCGCAAATCCGCGACTGGCGTTGCGATGGTCTCAGCGTTGCCATGGTGCCTACCATGGGTGCGCTGCATGACGGCCATATCTCGCTGGTCAGGATCGCGCTGGAAAAGGCCGAACGCTGCGTTGTTTCGATCTTCGTCAACCCGACGCAGTTCGCGCCGAGCGAAGACCTCGACAAATATCCGCGACAGCTCGCTCGCGACCTCGACCGGATGGCCGGGGCCGGCGCGCAGCTCGCCTTCATCCCTGATGTCGCGGAGATGTACCCGGCCGGCTTCGCCACCAGGATCTCCGTCGGCGGGCCAGCCGCCGGGCTGGAATCGGATTTCCGGCCGACCTTCTTCGACGGCGTCGCGACGGTCGTGGCAAAGCTCTTCCTGCAGACGTTGCCCGACTGTGCGGTCTTCGGTGAAAAGGACTACCAGCAGCTTTGCGTCGTCAGGCAGCTCTGCCGCGACCTCGATCTGCCGGTGGAAATCATCGGCGCACCAACGGTACGCGACGCACATGGCCTCGCCATGTCGTCACGCAATGCCTATCTGAGCGAAGCCGAACTCGGGGTGGCGCGCCAGCTCAACGCCGTATTGCACCGGACGGCGGCGGCACTAGCGGCAGGCGCGGATGAAAGCAGCGCGACCGCCGAGGCCGGCCGCGCGCTCGTCAAGGCCGGCTTCGACAAAGTCGACTATATCGCGGCGCGCGAGAGCCTGGCGCTCGCGCCGTGGCGGCGAAACCGTGACGGACGCCTGCTCGCAGCCGCCTGGCTGGGCAAGACCCGGCTCATCGACAATGTGGAAGTTCCCTCCGCTTAAAGCGCGACGCGTTTGGATGGATTCATGCGACGCGCTTCAAGTTCTTGTTGTTATGCATGTCGCTATCGCAAAACCGCTGCGCAGTTTTGAACGACATGCATTAGGCCAATCAGGCGACCTTGAGTTCCTTTATCGCCTTCTCGTAGACATCTTTGATCGGCTTGGATACGTCTTCGGCGGCTTTCGTCGCCGCCGCCTGAAACTCCTTGCTCTGCTCGACGGTCTTTTCCACCTGCTTGCGCAAGAAGTCAGTCTGCAGTTCGATGAACTCGGAGGGCGATTTCACGGCTACCAGGGCTTCGAGGTGCGCAAAGCTGGCCTCAGCATTTGCGCGCAGCGCGGCGATCGTCTTCAGCGACAGCTCATTGCTGGCGGTCTTGGCTGTTTCGAAGGACGACTCAAGAGCCTTCTGGGTTGCCTCGGCGCCGGTCGCCAATTTTGACAGGGCTTCTTTCGACTGCTCGACGCCCTTTTCGGCGACAGCGAGGATCTGATCGGTTGCCTCGGTCGAGACTTTTGCGTTCTCGGTGATTTCAGCAGTTTTATCGGCGGTCTTGGTCATAGTTTCCATCCTTTGCGGTGGGCGGCCTTTTTGAAAAGCCGTCTCGTTCATCTAGGACCATGACGTTACGGCATCTGCAGTGCATTGCAATATTTTTGTGCGTCGCACCATGCCTTTTTTGCCTCAGCGTTAGCCACTGCTGAATTCGTGCCTGCGGGCGTGTGCACTGTCACGTAATTCAATTCGGCGCCCGCAACCGACCCTCGCAGCTGCTCATGAAACGCAACTGACGGCGACCTGCTAGGGCAGATAAATCTAGCCGATCGTCTTCTCGAAAATCAGCGCTGGCAGCCCTGAACCACCGCCGCAATCGGCGGTGTTGCCGGCCGGCAAAAACCCATTCGAGCGGTAGAAGGCGACGGCCTGAGCGTTTGCCTCTTCAACTTCGACACGCAGCGTCCGCGCCTCCGGAAAGCTGGCTTCGACCTCTTCCAGCAAGGCCTGGCCAATCCCCTGCCTCTGGCAGGCCGGATGCACGTAGAGCTGGTTCAGCATGATGATCTTCGCATCGGTGGTGGCTGCGGCGAAAGCCATGCCGCCGATGCGCTTGCCGTCGTCTGCGACCAGGAATTCGGAATTCGGTCGCGTCAGCCGCGCCTTGAGCGAGGCGATCGAATGCCATTCATCAGTGATCTCGGTGACTTTGGCAGCACCATAAATACTATCGTAGGTTGCGTGCCAGGTTTCGACCAGCAGCGCGCGGACCGCGGCAAGATCGCGCTCGCCAGCGGTGCGAACGAACATCATCCTAGTCGATCCCGAGCTTGGCCTTGACGAGGTCGTTAACTGCTTGCGGGTTGGCCTTGCCGCCTGTCGCCTTCATCACCTGGCCGACGAACCAGCCGGCCATGCTCGGCTTGGCGCGCGCCTGCTCGACCTTGTCCGGATTGGCTGATATCACCTCGTCGACCGCCGTTTCGATGGCGCCGGTGTCGGTGACCTGCTTCATGCCGCGGCTTTCGACCAGCTGGCGCGGATCGCCGCCCTCGTTCCAGACGATCTCGAACAGATCCTTGGCGATCTTGCCGGAGATGGTGCCCTCCTTGATCAGGTCGATGACCGCGCCAAGCTGATCGGGCGAAACCGGAGCATTTTCAATACCCTTGCCGGCTCTGTTCAACGCACCCAGCAGATCGTTGATGACCCAATTGGCGGCGAGCTTGCCGTCGCGACCAGCGGCGACCTTCTCGAAATAGTCGGCGACCGCCTTTTCCGACACCAGGATCGAGGCGTCGTAAGTCGACAGTCCGAGCGAGGAGATCAGACGCGCCTTCTTGGCGTCAGGCAGTTCTGGCAGATTTTTTGCCAGCGCATCGACATAGGCCTGGTCGAATTCGAGCGGCAGAAGATCGGGATCCGGGAAATAGCGGTAGTCGTGCGCTTCTTCCTTGGAACGCATCGAGCGCGTCTCCCCCTTGTTGGGGTCGAACAGCCGCGTTTCCTGATCGATCTTGCCGCCGTCCTCGATGATGGCGATCTGGCGGCGCGCCTCGTAGTCGATGGCCTGGCCGATGAAGCGGATCGAGTTGACGTTTTTGATCTCGCAGCGGGTGCCGAATTCGCCGCCGGGCCGGCGCACCGAGACGTTGACGTCGGCGCGCAGCGAGCCTTCGTCCATATTGCCGTCGCAGGTGCCGAGATAGCGCACGATGGTGCGCAGCTTGGTGACATAGGCCTTGGCCTCGTCGGCGGAGCGCATGTCGGGCTTGGAGACGATCTCCATCAGCGCCACGCCGGAGCGGTTGAGGTCGACATAGGACATCGTCGCATGCTGGTCGTGCATCGACTTGCCGGCATCCTGCTCCAGGTGCAGGCGCTCGATGCCGACCTCGATATCCTCGAACTCGCCCTGCCGGTCCGGGCCGACGGAGACGATCACCTTGCCCTCGCCGACGATCGGCTGCTTGAACTGCGAGATCTGGTAGCCCTGCGGCAGGTCGGGATAAAAATAATTTTTCCGGTCGAAGACCGACTTGTGGTTGATCTCGGCCTTCAGTCCGAGGCCGGTGCGGATCGCCTGCTTGACGCATTCCTCGTTGATGACCGGCAGCATGCCTGGCATCGCCGCATCGACGAGGCTGACATTGGCGTTTGGCGGCGCGCCGAAAGCCGTCGAGGCGCCGGAGAACAGCTTTGCTTGCGAGGTCACCTGCGCGTGCACCTCAAGGCCGATGATGATCTCCCAGTCGCCGGTGGCGCCTGATATCAGGCGTTTGGGGTCGGGCGTGCGGGTGTCGATGAGGGTCATAGTGGCCTGCGAGTTATCGGCGACGGAATTCACTTCCCAACGTGAATTCCGTCACCTCGGACGTGAAAGTCACTCGCTAGTGCAAACCACAAAAAGAGACAAGCGCAAAGCCAAAGCTGGCGCTTCACATCGAATCCAGCCGGCCGGCTGAAGAAACAAGGCATCACGCCGTCGCGATGTAGGCCCTGATCTCCGCGGCCTCGCGCTCGACATCCTCGATGCGCCGCTTGACCACGTCGCCTATCGATACGATGCCGTCGAGCAGGCCGTCCTTTTCCACCGGCAGATGGCGGAAACGGCCACTGGTCATGATCTCCATGACCTCGTTGACGGTGTGGTTCTCATTGCAGATCTTCACTTTGGGCGTCATTGCCGAGCGCACCGCGATATCCAGTGCGGCGGCTCCTTCCCTGGCGAGGACCCGCACGACGTCGCGCTCGGAAAGAATGCCGACGATCTTGTGATCGCCATTGGTGATGACCAGCGCACCGATCCTGTGTTCGGCCAGGATGCGAATGGCCTCGCTCAGCTTTTCGTTCGGCCCGAGCGTCAACACGTCGTGGCCTTTCTGCTCGAGAATTGCCTTAACCGTCATGGCGTCCTCCTCAGTTTTACTTGCCGGTTTCCTGCCCTGACCGGCTTTCGATGGTGCCAGACATCGTGCGCCGCGATCGATTGCTTTTCAAGTGCGGCGAGGCTCAGACCATGAACTCATCCGCCTGCTGCCGCCGATCGAATGCGCGTAGGCCGAAGAAGCCGGCGACGAAACCGCCAATATGAGCCTCCCAGGCGATCTGGCTTTCGATGCCGGGCGCGAAGGCAACGAGGCCGGTGGCGAGATTGATCACCATCCAGATGGCAAGAAAAGTAACAACGCCGCGCAAGCGGAACACCGCCGCCATCGGCAGCGGCGCGCCGGCGAAGGCGGCCTTGCCGGACGAGCGGTCGGTGCGGAAGCCAAAGCGGGCGGCGGCCCCCATCATGCCGGAAATCGCCCCCGATGCGCCGACCAGCGGCGCCTGGCCGAGCGGATGCACGGCCCAGAACAGCACCACCGCCGCCAGCCCCGTCGCCGCGAAGAACAGGCTGAAACGAAGCGCGCCGAAGCGGTTCGCCAGCGGCGAGCCGAAAGCCGCCAGCCACACCATGTTGACGGCAAGATGAGCAAAGCCACCATGCAGGAAGGCATAGGTGAAGGGGCTCGAAAACGCGTAGAAATCGAGGTCGAAGCGACCGGAATAGCGGATCGGAATGAACGCGGTCCGGATCAGCAGGGAGAAATCCTGGTCCTCGGTGAGCCAGTAGAGCCGGATCAGGTGAACGACGACGCAGATGCCGATCAGCGCCAGCACAACAGGCGGCATGTTGAATACTGGCTCGCGGCCGACAGGTCCGCCCTTGCCCTGTTCGATTTCCGATGGACTTGCTGGTTCGCTCATATGGCTCGCACTCAGTCGCTGGATTCGACTTCGCGAGCATGTAGATCACGGTCACCCGATTCACAAAGGGCGAATCGCCCCACGCAAATCAAAACTGGGGCGAATCAAAATTGGCGCGAATCAAAATTGGCGCGAATCAAAAAGAAGCCGTCCAAGGTTGCCCTTGAACGGCTGGTCGAGCCCCCGTGCTCCCCCAAACTCTTGACTGAACTGCTGCCGATCGCTGCGAAACGACCGCTTCTGGAGTGGTTTTAGCGTGCCACGGGGGTGGGCGGGGCGCAACGTAAACCACTTGTTAACCTTAACGACCCCGACCCGTGAACAAGTGTTAACGATGCTGGCACGCATCCTGCTCCGCAACGCATGTAGGTCCTCGGAGGGCGCCCTTCTGTTCACCGATGGGACATCAGACGACAGATTGCGCGGAGCAGCATAGCATGAACCAGAACGGATCGATCACGCTGTTCCATTATTGGAACCGGCTGCGTGACGGGCGCCCTGCCCCGAAGCGTTCGGAAGTCGAGCCAGCCGACATCAAGTCGCTGCTGGCCGACACCTTCATCCTGGAAAAGGATACGCGCGGCGAAGCGGTATTCCGACTCGCCGGCACCAGGCTTTGCGCTGTCTATGGCCGTGAGCTCAAGGGGTTTTCCTTTCCCTCGCTATGGCGCGAGAAGGACCAGCGGCTTGTCTCAAAACTGATCCACGGCGTCTTCGATCAGAAATCCGTGGTGCTCATCACCTATGAAGGTTTCAGCCGCACCGACCGCTCCAGCAAGTTCGAGCTGCTCGCCCTGCCGCTCGACGGCGGCGTCGAAAATCCGCGCTGCCTCGGCGTGATAAGCGCTGCTGAAAAACCCTTCTGGCTGGGCGCGGATCCGATCGCCGACGCCCTGATCGATTCAATCCGTGTCGTCGATCCGGAGAAGGAACCGAAATTCCCCAGGAACCGGCCGGCCATCGACGTTCCTTCGCTTGTCCCGTCGGAACTCGATCCGCCCCAGACGATTTCGGCGCTCGGCCAGGCGCGCCGCATCCGCCATCTGGTCGTGTTCGACGGCGGGCGCGGTGAATAGTCCAGAACGCTAAAGTAGCCCAAAATCCTAAAGTAGCAGCGTCAGGCTTTCCCCTTTGTTAACCTGCTTTGCTGTAGCTTTTCGACGAAATTCCTCGCATCAACGCGCGGAATGCCAATCGGGGTGTAGGCAGTCATGAGGTCAGCGGCGGTCGACACCGCGCCGTCCCGAGCTGAAAGGCGTAACTTTCAGCGCGTCCGCGTGAAGATCTACGGACGCTTCATGCTGGAGGATCGCACCGAACATCCGTGCCAGGTGGTCGACATGTCGCCGGGCAATGTAGCGCTTCGCACCGAACGCATCGGCATGCCGGGCGAGAAAGTCATCGCCTATATCGATCACATCGGCCGCATCGAGGGCGTCGTCACCCGCATTTTGCAGGACGGTTTCGCGATGACGGTCATCGCGTCGGAACGCAAGAAGGACAAGCTTGCCGCGCAATTGACCTGGCTTGCCAACAAGCACGAGCTCGACCTGCCGGAAGACCGTCGTCACGAACGCGTGGCGCCGCGCAATCCGACCAGCGTGCTTCAGCTCAGTGACGGGCGCCAGTACCAGTGCCGCATCATCGATCTGTCGCTTTCGGGCGCCGCGGTCGAGATCGACGTCAAGCCGGCGATCGGCATCCAGGTCATGCTGGGCACCATGCGCGGCCAGGTGGTGCGCCATTTCGAGGAGGGCGTCGCCATCGAGTTCGCGGTCATCCAGCGGCCCGAAACACTCGATTCCGAATTCAACGCGTCCGGCACCTGACAAACAGCGCACATTGCCGCAATCGACCGGCCCATTTCGGCCGGTTTTGTTGACCCGCGCCGGCCTTCGCGGGCTGCCAACCGATGCCGCGCCAAGGCGCCGCGTCGCGCCGATGTGACTCCCGCGAAGCCGCCTCAACAATTTTATACTGAAATGATTCAAATTTTATGTTTATTCTATAGGCGTTTTACTTAATGTCTACTTCGGACCTTTGCGTCGAATAAATCCAATCGTGTCATTGTCTCCTCAAACGGGGAGACTGGACGATGAAGAAGACGAGGGGCAAGCTGTTGCTCTTGGCAATGGCGACGCAGCTTACCGCCTGGGGAACGGCGTATGCAGCGGGACCTGCCTTCATGCACACCGGCAGCCGCACCACACAGCCGGTCGGCCATTACGAGTTCTGCCAGAAGATTCCGCTGGAATGCAATCAGCGGACGCAGAAGCAGGCGCCGGTCGAGCTGACCCGCAAGCTGTGGGCGAAGATCGTGAGCATCAACAATTCGGTCAACAGCAGGATCGCGCCACGCACCGATATGGAACTGTCGGGCAAGGAAGAAATCTGGTCCTATCCCAACAGCGGCTTCGGCGACTGCGAGGACTATGCGCTGGAAAAGCGTCGCGCGTTGATGAACATCGGCGTTCCGGCCGGCGACCTGCTGATGACGGTTGCGCGCCAGCCGAACGGAGACGGTCACGCGGTGCTGACCGTGCGCACCAGCCTCGGAGAGTTCATCCTCGACAACCTCGAAACCAGGGTGCTGTCCTGGACCGCCACCGAGTACACCTACCTGAAACGCCAATCGAGCCAGAATTCGGGCGCTTGGGTAACGATCAACGACGGCCGCTCCGACGCGGTCGCCAGCGTCCGCTAAGGACGCGACGCAAAAACCCGGTCGAGTCCCCACACTCCCCGTCCCCAACGACCGGGTTTTAGGAGCCGGCCCCGTCCCCGGGCCGGCTCCACTTTTTCGGGGGAGACCCGAAGAAGCCCAGATAGCAGAACTCGACTTGAGCGTTGCCAAATTTTGAATTATTGAAAGAATCGTGGAGACGTTCTCTAGTTCGTCTGGGATCCGTAATTGGTGACTGTATGGAAGCCGATCTCAAGTTCGGCATCTACCGCTTTAATACTGCGGAGTGGCACTCTTACGGGTGCCGTCTAGTGCGAGGGCTTGTCCCTTCTGAATAAGGAGCAATCGCTTACAGGTTGCTGCACATCCGCTTCATGTTGATGAAGCAAAAGGATGTGTGAAATGAATAATTCAAACAAATTAGCAAAACTCAGAACCGTGCAGGCCAAGAAGCAAAATTGGCGATGCTTCTACTGCGGTTTTCAGATGTGGGATGGAGACCCGACGCTGTTTTCAGAGCGTTATCATCTCCCTGTTGGATCGCTCGACCGCTTCCGCTGCACCGCGGAACATCTGAACCCCCGGATGGACGGCGGCGAGGACAGACAAGAGAACCTTGTTGCGGCGTGCAAGTTTTGCAATCTAACCCGGCATCGAATGGGTAAAGTGCTATCGCCGGCCACGTACCAGCGGCACGTCCGAAAGCGAGTAAGGGCCCGGAAATGGCATCCGCTCAGGTGTCACCACTTGTTGAAATGATGTAGCGTCAGACGATCCATCGGAAGGCCACGGCCGCTACGGACATCGGAACAGAGCCAGAAACTCTTGGCTCGGTCCAGCTTTCCAAGGGTATTGACCGATGCAGTATGAACCATCAATTCAACCTCCGGATCGCTGCGATGTTGGAAATCCCGGAAGATCGATGCGAGCGCCACCGCCTGTTCAAGGCCATCGACGACGCGTTCAAGGCGGGTGACTTCGAGGCCCTCGGTGCGGCTCTCGGCGGCTCACCTTGCTGGTTCGACGAGCAGATGCCTTTTGAACTCGGCCTTGGGCATCCACTGGAGTATGCGATCTATTGGAGCCCCGCCACTTTGATCTCGATCTTACTGGATGCGGGCTCGGACCCGAACTATCAACACCAGGGCGGTTTTCCGGCAATCATTGCGGCACTCTCCGCCGACCGGGCTGACAGACTGGAAATCGTCCGAATCCTGATCGATGGTGGCGCAGACCTCAACATGCGGGGCGTAAACGACTGGACGCCGCTTCACTATGCGGTCGCCATCCGGAGCGTCGATGCCATCCGCCTGCTGTTGACGGCGGGCGCCGACCCATCGCTCGAAACCCGCATCGACGACTATACGACAGCCCTCGAGGACGCCGACAATGCCGGCTTTGAAGCCGGCGCTTTGTTGCTGCGCGATGCGATGACCAAGCGCGGCTCCAATGGACGGTGAGTTGGGCGACGATGCCGGTGAACCATGTAGCCGAAGATTTGAGCAAGGCTGGCCTCAGGTCTTCGTCAGTCCCGCTTTGAAGCGTTTGCCGTTGGCGACGTAGTGCGCGGCCGAAGTGCGCTGACACGGATATCAGGCCGGCAGGCCCGCCTTGCGAAGGCCTTCGATATATCTGCTGCGATCGTCCGGTCGATAAAACGGCGGCAGCACCTCGGCGAGATTCGAAAGCCGCAACGTAGGATCGAGTTCGCGCAGGCGAGCCATCATCTTCTCGGCTTCCGAAAGCCGACCGGCCAAGACGTAACTTGCCGTCGCCACACGCGTCGCACTCGCGTAGTTTGGTTGCGAGCGCAAAGACCTTTTCGCCCACTCAGCAGCATCGTTGTAGCGCCCGGCACAAAAGTGAGCGAGCGCGGTGCAAAATTCCCAAACAAAAAAGCGAGGATCGAACGGACTGAGGCGCATTGCCTGCGCGGCGCGCTCGACGGCTTTCTCCGGCTCACCTAAGCACGCTTGAACCCAGGCGCTGTAACCCCACGCCGCAGCCAAGTTCGGGTTCAGGCCAAGCGCACGTTCGATGCAAGCCGCGCTTTCCTCCACATCGCCGCCTACATAGCCGAGCACGTATCCGCCGTACGAAAGGGCAATTCCATCGTCCCATCCAAGTTCGATCGCTCTCTTTGCCAGTCGGGTCGCCTCGGCAGTCTCTTCTAAGCGATCGATCATCCAGCGGTTGCTCTTTCGCGCCGCATAGCAGCGCGCCGCCCGGGCATAGGCGGCAGCGAACACCGGGTCACAGCCGATCGCCTTCATGAAGAACCGCAGAGCGTCATCCATGGTTTCCTTGGTGTTGACCGATCGGTCGTGGGACGCCAACCCGCGCAGATAATAGTCGTAGGCGTCGAGGTCCTCAGTCGGCTTGCGCTTGGCGCGCTCAATTTCCGCCTCCTCGACCTTTGGGGTGATCGCGCCGACTATGCTCGAGGCGATCTGGTCCTGAAAATCAAAAACCTCGGCTAGAGTACCTTCAAAACGGTCAGCCCACAGGTGGAGGCCGCTCGAAGCGTCGAGGAGTTGTCCGGTGATGCGCAGGCGCTCACCCGCTTTCCGCACACTTCCCTCGACGATATAGCGGACGCCCAACTCCAGCCCGATCTGCTTAATGTCGACAGCCCGTTCCCTGTACGTGAAGCTCGAGTTCCGGGCGATGACGAACAAATGGCGGAATTGAGCCAGGACGGTGATAATGTCCTCGACAATGCCATCGGCAAAATAGTCCTGCGTTGGATCGCCGCTCAGATTTTGAAACGGCAACACTGCCACCGACGGTCGATCATCGTGTCTCGTTGGGGCTGCCAGCACTTGCGCCGGCGCCGCGATGCCAGAGCTTGGCCCCGGCCGCTGATGTCCAGTTCGTTCGCGGGACTGCAGCGAAGCCGCCAGTGAGCTTGTCTGCGCCTCCGGCTCCGCATCCAGCTGCTTTTTCAGGGCAGCCCGACAAAGCTCGAACTGGCGCAAGGCCGCGTTTTCGTGGCCGCGATGCGCGTGGATCCGGATCAGCGCCCGATGGGCGGCCTCCGCGGTTGGATCTGAGGCGAGCAATCTCTCCGCGAGCCCCTCGCAGGCCGTCTCTTCCGTCGAGCCGGGTATGGGCAGCGCGAGGCTCAGCCGATCCACCAACTGCAGCGCCTTGCGCTGATACCTGTTCAGATAGGGTCCAAACCACTCATCCAGTTCCTCAGGAATGGCTTCCCCTGCAAGCACGCCACCGCGGTAGAGGTCGGCGGCGAAGGCGAGATCCGTCGCTCGGCCCTCCTCCAGTTTCCGGTCGAAGATCGAAATGTCCGCGTCATCCGGACCGGCAATCAGCGCGACGGCTTCCTGATCCCCGTCGATATAGACGGTGGCATCCTTGCTGGTCGGGAACGAGCGCCGGATGTCGACCAGCGCTTGCCGCAAACTATTGCGGGCCTGGCCATTGCTTCGTCCCGGCCAAAAGGCTTCGGAAAGCTGCTCGCGACGGTGGCCGCGGCGGCCCGCCAGCACCAGGGCGGCAAAAAGCAGCGAAGTCTTACGCGTGGCGAAACGGACGGGCCGGCGCTCCGGCGAAGTAATCTCGAGGCCGCCCAGCAACCTGATGCGCACAGATGGTCTCCAGACTTTGACCGCCGCGGCAGAATACATTTCAGAAGATAGTTTTAACACCGATTTAACGGCAGCTCGTCGGACTTTTCCGTTCTTTTCACGCACAGCCGAACAGCCCGAAAACACCCGCGTGGCACGCTCCCCACCCACAAACAACGAATGGGAGACTAGAAATGGCTCATACGGAAACTCGCACCGGCCGCAGCGCGTCGAAAAAACGCCTGTTTGGATCCAGCAGGAAAAGCATAGCACTAATGATCGCCGCCTTCAGGGGATGGCGACGGACCGTCGCAAGACGCAGGGCACTAGCCGACTTGACGCCCGATCAGCTGAACGACATCGGTCATCCGGAGGCCCATCGACCCGCACTCGACATCAAGGCAGGTCTGATCACGAACTTGATGTCGATGAGATAAGATCGGGGTACCACTGCGCAAAGCTATCGACCTGCCCTCCGATCGCAACCCGCCCATGAGGCTTTCAGGCAGCGGCGGATGGGAGCAATATGGCGGCCAATTCAAATCTCCGGATCGCTGCGATGTTGGAAATCCCGGAAGATCGATGCGAGCGCCACCGCCTGTTCAAGGCCATCGATGACGCGTTCAAGGCGGGCGACTTCGAGGGCCTCGGTGTGGCTCTCGGCGGCTCACCCGGCTGGTTCGACGAGCAGATGCCCTTTGAACTCGGCCTTGGGCATCCACTGGAGCATGCGATCTATTGGAGTCCCACCGCTTTCATCTCGATCTTACTGGATGCGGGCTCGGACCCGAACTATCACCACCACGGCGGTTTTCCGGCAATCATTGCGGCACTGTCCACCGACCGGGCTGACAGACTGGAAATCGTCCGAATCCTGATCGATGGTGGCGCAGACCTCAACATGCGGGGCGTAAACGACTGGACGCCGCTTCACTATGCGGTCGCCATCCGTAGCGTCGATGCCATCCGCCTGCTGTTGGCGGCGGGCGCCGACCCATCGCTCGAAACCCGCATCGACGACTATACGACGGCCCTCGAGGACGCCGACAATGCCGGCTTTGAAGCCGGCGCTTCGTTGCTGCGCGATGCGATGACCAGGCGCGGCTCCAATGGACGGTGAGTTGGGGACGATGCCGGTGAAACCATAGCCGAAGATTTGAGCAAGGCTGGCCTCAGCTCTTCGTCAGTCCCGCTTTGAAGCGTTTGCCGTTGGCGACGTAGTGCGCGGCCGAATGGCGCAACGTTGCGACCGCGGCATCGTCCAGCACTCGCATCAACCGCGCGGGCGAGCCGATGATCAGCGAATTGTCGGGGAATTCCTTGCCTTCGGTGACCAGCGCGCCGGCGCCGACCAGCGAGTTCTTGCCGATTTTCGCGCCGTTCAGCACGATGGCGCCCATGCCGATCAGGCTGTTATCGCCGATCGTGCAGCCATGCAGCAAGGCCCGGTGGCCGATCGTGCAGCTTTGCCCGATGGTCAGGGGAAAACCGACGTCGGTATGCATGACCGTGTGCTCCTGCACATTGGTATCAGCGCCGATAACGATCGGCTCGTTGTCGCCGCGGATGACGACGCCGAACCAGAAGCCTGCATTGCGGCCGACCCTGACATCGCCGATCAATGTCGCGTCGGGCGCGACCCAGTTGCTGTCCGCGTCCTCGAAACCGGGCGCCTTTCCGTCGATCGCATAGAGCGGCATTTTTCGCCTCCGAATCGTCTCACGCTGAAAAATCAGCCGAACCTAGGAGAATGCCCGCTCGGGATGCAATGTCGATCAGCACGACGCCCAACGCCAACGCCCAGACCGTAGCGGTGCAACCGCAAGAGATCAGCGCCGGGGCGGAAATGCGGCCTTGCCGCCAGGCGTGGAGGGCTTCGTTGGCGAACATCAGGGGCCCGGCGCAGGCCGTCGCGAAGAGCGAGCGCAGCACATGCGCCGGCGACACATAGGGCTCGACGAAGGCAAGCCGGCGGCCTGATATCAGCTCCATAGCCGATCCGGCCAGGCCGCACGCCGTCAGCCCAACCATAAAAGCAAAGAGTGTGTGTTCGACCGGACCCATCTTTACCTTCCATTTACCATGAAATCGCACAGTCGTGTTCGACAGGCGCCGTTGCAAGAGCCGTGCCGCGCCACATGTGCCGCCTAAAGACACCCACGAGGGACGTCCCCGGGGGACACCCAGGGACATCTTGGGACAGGCGGCCGAAATTGGGGATCGCGATGAAGCAGACAGCCACCGCCAACGGTCCGCAACTCACCGTCGTCGATTCCAAGCTGATGAAGCGGGTGTTCTACGTGTTCGCGGGGCTGGCAATGCTTTCGGTGGCGATCAGCCTTGGCGGCAAATGGCTTGGCCGCTCGATCGCCATGGCCGGATACACCGACGACACGACAATCCACGAGGTGGTGATCGGCAACAACGTCATCGCCGTGCCGGCCAATGTCATCCGCTTCGACCAGGCCCGGCGCGACGGCATCGCCTCGCGGCTCGACCTCTATCTGCGCTATCCCGAGATGGACGGCTACAGCGAGGCCGCCCGCAACGATTTCAACCACACCGGATCGAGCAAGAGGATTATCTTTCTGTCGTTCGAAGGACAGGTCATGTCGCGTGACATGAGCGGGCGCTTCGCGCCGATCTACAGCGCACTGATTGTCCAGCCCGGCACGCCCGGCCCGGGCGGCACGACGCTTTACGGCTTCAGTGAAAAATCAGGCTATTTCAACGAGGTGCTGGCAGTTGCCAATCGCCGGGGCAAGGACCCGTTCGTGGCCCGCTGCCTGAGCGGCCCAAGTGCTGCGCAATCGCTGGCGCCCTGCGAACGCGACATTCTGGTCGGCGACAATCTCAGCCTCACCTACCGCTTTCCCATGGAATTTCTGGGTGACTGGCAGGCGCTCGACGCAGCCATCGCCGCCGAGGCTGCGCGTATGCTGAAGACCGGGCGCTAACGCATTGTGTCTGAAGGGATTATGCGACGCGCTTTGGGGGCAAATCGCAAACGGCGGAGCCCCTTTCTCCGCCCAGGGATGACGGGCGCCTGCCGGTAACCGCGAATCCCCGGCTCAGGCCAGATCGATGTCGAGGATCGCCATCGAGAAATTATAGTCGCCGTCGTCCTCGTCCTTGAAGACGATGCCGAGGAATTCGTCGCCGACATAGACCTCGGCCGAATCGTCCTTGCGCGGCCGCGCCTTCACTTCAAGCTTGGGGTTCTGGAAGACGCGCTTGAAATAGGCGTCCAGCTTTCTGATTTCGTCCGGCTTCAAAAGTCTTCTCCGATCGTCGGTCTTGCTCGTTTGAGCGCGCTTCTGGCACGTCGACAATGGCGATGTAAAGGCAAGCCGACCGGATATGCGAGAACCGACAGGCGGCGGAGCCGGCAAACGGAGTTCGATTGCCCGCCCCGCGGACTTGAAATCAGATATCGAAGCTGACGACGTGGTCCATCGACTGCGACGGCAAAAGCTGGTCCATCTGCCGCGAAGGCTGGTCGCAGCCGGTCTCGCCGACGACGCGGGCCGGCACGCCGGCAACCGTCTTGTTGTGCGGCACCGGCGACAGCACTACCGAGCCTGCCGCGATCTTCGAGCAATGGCCGACTTCGATGTTGCCGAGGATCTTGGCGCCGGCGCCGATCAGCACGCCGTAGCGGATCTTTGGATGGCGGTCGCCGCCGGCCTTGCCGGTGCCGCCCAGCGTCACGCCGTGCAGGATCGACACGTCGTCCTCGATCACCGCCGTCTGGCCGACGACGAGGCCGGTGGCGTGGTCGAGGAAGATGCCCTTGCCGATGCGGGCGGCCGGGTTGATGTCGGTCTGGAACACCGAGGACGACCGGCTCTGCAGGTAGAGCGCGAAATCCTGGCGACCCTGGTTCCATAGCCAATGCGCCAGCCGGTGCGTCTGGATGGCATGAAAACCCTTGAAATAGAGCACCGGCATGATGAAGCGGTCGCAGGCCGGATCGCGGTCGTAATAGGCCTGGATGTCGACACGCACCGTCGACGACCAGTCGTTGTCGTCGGCTGCCATCGCCTTGAACGTCTGGCGGATGAGATCGGAACCGATATCCTGATGGGCGAGCCGCTCGGCCAGCCGATGGATGACCGCCTCCTCCAGGCTTTCCTGGTTGAGGATGGTCGAATAGAGGAACGCCGCCAGCAGCGGATCGCGGTTGACCGCCTCCATCGCTTCGTCGCGGATCGAGCGCCAGATCGGGTCGATCGGCTTCACCATGGTCGGGCGGGCAATCGTAACGCTGTTCATCAATGGTCTCCGGCCATTTGGTGTCTCCGGCTTGGCGGCTTGCCTATTCTCCGGCCGCACAATGCGTATCGCGATCAAAATGAGTCAGGCGATGCACATGTGCCAAAACCGCTGCGCACTTTTGGGTGACATGCTCTATAAGCCAGATCATAGCACGGTTGAACTCAATTTTCCTTAGTGCTTTGTCAAATGGATTTGGTTCACGGAAATTCAAGCGGCCATGGAAAACGAACCCTTGATCGACGAGCCGCTGAAGCACGAGCTTTCCGCGCTCTATCGGGCCGACGCCCGCCACTATCACAGCCTTGCCCATATTGAGGCGATGCTGGCGTTGGCCGACGGCTATAGGGCATCCCTGCACGACCCCGAGGCGGTCGAGGCGGCGATCTGGTTTCATGACGCCATCTATGACAGTCGGGCCAAGGACAACGAAGCCAGGAGTGCCGCCCTTGCCGAGAAAAAGCTCGCCGGCCGCACGGATGCGCAGCGCCTCGGCCGTATCACGGCGATGATATCAGCCACCGCGACGCATGAATTGCCGCAGTTTGACGACGAGAATGCCGTTCGCGACGCAGCGCTGTTCCTCGACATGGACCTGGCGATCCTGGGTGCGAGCCCTGATGCCTTCGATGCCTATGAACAGGCGGTTCGCCGCGAATATGGCTGGGTGGGGGAGCCGATGTGGCGTGCCGGTCGCAGTGCTGTTTTGAAGAGTTTCCTCGCCCGCCCGCATATCTTTCACACCGAGGAATTCCGGCGGCGGTTTGAAGCTCAGGCTCGGCAAAACATGGCGCGCTCGCTAAAGGCGCTTGAGGCATGAGCGCTGCTGCGGTGCAGAACCTTTAATGCCGGCGGGACAGCGCCCCCCTCTGTCCTGCCGGACATCTCCCCCAC
>NZ_FUIG01000057.1:63518-94893 GCF_900149755.1 Mesorhizobium delmotii
GCATGAGCGATCTCCCCCCTTGTGGGGGAGATGTCCGGCAGGACAGAGGGGGGCGCGACGGATCGCTACAGATCGGCTTTGCACTCAAAGCGGATTTTCGGCATAAAACTCCAGCACCCGCTGCTTGAAGGTCTTGTCGCCGACGGCCAGCATGTGGTCGCGGCCCTCGATGTGAAAGGCCCTGGCGTTCGGCATCAAGGCGGCCAGTTCGTCGGGCGAACCGCCGATATCGTCCTTGGTGCCGACGGCGATCAATGTCGGCTGGGCGATGCGCCCAATGTCGGCCTCGGCCAGCAATTCCCGCGAGGTGGCAATGCAGGCGGCCAGCGCTCGGCGGTCGCTCCGGGTCTGGTCGGCGAAGGCGCGAAACGCGCGGCCGCGCGGATGGCTGGTGGTGCCAGGATCGTCGGCCAGAAGGGCGGCGGCGATCGGATCCCAGTCGCCGACGCCGTCGACCATGCCGACGCCGAGACCGCCGAAGACCAGCGTCGCCACCTTGTCCGGGTCGGAAAGCGCCAGGAACGCCGATATCCGCGCGCCCATCGAGTATCCCATGACATGGGCGCGTTCGATGCCGAGATGGTTCAGCAACGCTGCCCCGTCGGAAGCCATTTTTGCGGGCGCATAGTCGGCCTCTTCATAGCTCTTCGACGACGCGCCATGGCCGCGATTGTCGAAGGCGATGGCGCGGTAGCCGGCATCGTTCAGCGCCTTGAACCAGCCGGGCGACACCCAGTTGACGTAATGGGTCGAGGCAAAGCCATGGATCATCAGCACCGGATCGCCCTGGCCCGATGCCGGCTGGCGATCGAGGAAGGCAAGATCAAAGCCGTCATGTGAGAAAAACTGCATCTGCGACGGATCCTGCGCGCTCAGTTGTGCGCAGTGCCGATTGCCGGGTGACGCAACAAATCGCCGTCCTCGATGCCGCCCCTGGCGGCGGTGCCCGCCTTGAGCTCGAGCACGAAGCGAACCGGCTCGCCGGGCGAGATCATCGCCTCGGATTGCGGCTCGCCTTGCTTGATCGCCCGGATCCTGCCGTCCTGACCGGCAAAAATCAGGTCGAGCGGCATCGGCGTGTTCTTCATCCAGAAGCTGACATCCCGAGGCTCCTCGAACACGAACAGCATGCCATGATCGTCGGCCATCTCCTCGCGAAACATCAGGCCGGCCTCACGCTCGGCGGAGGTATCGGCGATCTCGACGGAGAACGAGCGTACGCCGCCTTTCGTCACCGCGACCAGCGGCTGCGGGTCGACGGCAAGGATCATCGCCCGGCTGTCTGCCGAAGCCGGTTGCTGCGAATGGAAGAAAGCGCCTGTCGCAATGACAAAAGCCATCGCGGCGCAGACTACGCCCGTTGTCAGCCAGTTCCTGTGAGTCATTCAAAATCCTCGGCCGGAAATCGTCCTAGACCATGATCCCGAACAGTGGAACCCGGTCTTCGGAAAAGATCATGGTCAAGCAAAAGCACTAGGTCCCATCCCGATTCGATCGGGATGGGACCCTAGTGCGAGACCGGCAAGGTACCCATATCCGGGTGAATTTCGGCAGCCATAAGGCCTTTGTCGCCGCGCCCGTAGCGGACCAGCACGACCTGCCCCGGCCTGAGCTCGGTGATGCCGTAGCGGCGCAGCGTCTCCATGTGGACGAAAATGTCCTCGGTGCCCTCGCCCCGGGTCAGGAAACCGAACCCCTTGGTGCGGTTGAACCATTTCACCAGCGCCCGCTCAAGACCGCTTTCCGGCGTCACCGAGACATGCGTGCGCTGATCCTGCATTTCCGCCGGATGGGTCGCCGTGGTGAGATCCATGGAGAGCACACGGAACGCCTGCAATCCACGCTCGCCATGCTTGACGAGGCAGACGACGCGAGCGCCTTCCAGGGCGGTCTGGAAACCGTCCTTCCGAAGACACGTCACATGGAGGAGAATATCGCCGGAAACGCCGTCGTCGGGAAGAATGAAACCGTAGCCCTTGGCCACGTCGAACCATTTGATGGCGCCCGCAACTTCGACGAGATCGGCCGCATCGCCGCTCTCGTCCCTTCGCAAGGCGTTACCGGTTCCGTCCCGCCCCATGAAAGAGGCCTTTTCCCCCATAACAACGCCCCCCTTTTTCCAAGAATACCGCAACTGATTCTTGACGTTAGATTAACACTGCCGCTTCCGCTGTGTGCAAGACCTTCCGTGCCTTTTTTCACGGTTCATTGCAGGAATACCGGATTTGTTGTTTGCCGGCGGGACCAGCTATCGGGAATTGCCCTTTGGCCGGGTGGCCCCTATGTTCCGCCGCAACGCAACATTTCGAGGAAGATCACATGCGCTACCTCCACACCATGGTCCGCGTCGCCGACATCGATGCATCGCTCGATTTCTACTGCAACAAGCTCGGCCTCAAGGAAGTGCGCCGCCACGAAAACGAACAGGGGCGCTACACGCTGATCTTCCTCGCCGCGCCTGAGGACGAGCAGAGCGGCATCGCCGACAAGGCGCCGCTGATCGAGCTCACCTACAATTGGGATCCGGAGGACTACAAGGGCGGCCGCAATTTCGGCCACCTCGCCTACGAGGTCGACGACATCTACGCCACCTGCCAGCGGCTGATGGACAAGGGCGTCACCATCAACCGGCCGCCGCGCGACGGCAACATGGCCTTCGTCAAATCGCCGGACGGCATCTCGATCGAGCTTCTGCAGAAAGGCCCGGCCAAGCCCAAGGCCGAGCCTTGGGCTTCGATGCCGAACACTGGAAGCTGGTAGCCAGCCACATTAGGGAGAATCCGTTCATGCCGACCAGCCATGCCGATGTCGCCACTGAGCATGCGAGCCGCTATCTGCAGCAGCTCTGCAAGCACTGGGCGCACAAGTTTCCCGTCGAGTTCGACCCAAACCACGGCACCATCGATCTCTCCCTGGGCCGCACGGTTCTCGATGCCGATCCGGCAGCGCTGCATATCGCGGTAACCGCTGACGAAGCCGGCTCGCTGGAGCGCCTGGAGACGGTCGTCGCCGACCACATCAAACGCTTCGCTTTCCGCGAAGAGCTGACCTTCGACTGGAGAAAGGCTTCGGCAGCCTAGGCGGCTATGTTTCAGCCGCCTCGGCCGGCCATCTCCAGCAGCATCAGCACCGTACGCCAGTTGCGCGCGGTGCCGGGCACTTTCAGCGTGCGCGGGATGAGGTTGGCAAACACCGATTTGCCGAGGCCTTCCGGGGCGTGAAGGTAAAGCACGTCGCCCCTGATCTCGAACCGTTCGGGACCGGTGCATTTTTCGGCCAGCCGCGCGACCTCGTCGGGGTTCGGCGACCGCTCCAGCACATAGGCGTGAAGCTTCGTCGGTTCCCCGGCAACTTCCGGATAGGGATTTTCCGCCACCAGCCGCTCGAACCAGCCGAGATCGCGCACCATGATGCGCGAGTGAAATCCCCATTTCTTCTCGAAGGCCGTTTCCAGCTGTTTGGCCAGCGTGGCCGCATCGCCCTTTGCCGAACGGAACACGACGTTTCCGCTCTGCACATAGGTGGCGACGTCGCCAAAGCCGAGCTCCTCGAAGAACGACCGGAGTTCGGCCATCTTGACGATGCGGTTGCCGCCGACATTGATGCCGGAAAACAACGCAACGAATATCTTCGCTTGGGCACTCATACTCGGGCGCTCATATGATGAATCCGGCCAGCGTCTCGTTGTCGGTGATATCCTGATACTGGACGCCCTCGGCCTCGAAATTGGCGTTGAGCAATTCGAAATTGCGGCGGTCCTTGGTTTCGATGCCGATCAGCACCGAGCCGAAATTGCGCGCCGATTTCTTCAGATATTCGAAGCGGGCAATGTCGTCGTCAGGCCCGAGCAATTCGAGGAAATCGCGCAGCGCGCCCGGCCGCTGCGGAAAGCGGATGATGAAGTACTTCTTCAGCCCCTCGAAACGCAGCGCCCTTTCCTTCACGTCCGGCAGCCGCTCGAAATCGAAATTGCCGCCCGAAACCACCGCGACGATGGTCTTGCCCCTGATTTCCTTCTTCGAAAAATCCTTGAGCGCGTCGATCGCAAGTGCGCCGGCTGGCTCCAGCACCACGCCTTCGACATTCAGCATCTCGATCATGGTCGCGCAGAGCCGGTTTTCCGGGATCAGCCGCACTGTGTCAGCACTTCTTCGACAGATAGTCGTTTTCCTGCAGCGGCGTCTCCGGGAAAATCCGGCGGATCGCGGCAGCGGCGGCAGCGACGCGGGAGGAGAAACTGGTCATCGGAAAAATTACCCCGGATCGTCTGTGGTGTTCGCGAAGCTAGCACACGCCGTACGTGTTTGATCAGGGCAATCGTTCTGGCTTTCGCGCAACAGTGCGATGGCTGTCGCGCGGCGCTGAGCGCATTTCGGGTGGATATGACTTACTTCTGCCGCACTTCGGCTGTCCGGGAGGGTTCGCGGAGGTTGGATTAAGCCTTTCGGCCGGAGTGGGATTCTAGAGTTGAAGAAGATTTGCATCCTTGTCCTTGCCTTGCTCGTTGCCGGCTGTGGCGGCCGGCAGACCGAGGAACTGCTCGGCAGCGCCATGGTGTCCGCGCCGGTGACCGACATCGCCGGTAACCACAGCATCTTCATCGCCACGACGCGCAAGCGCTCCGACGATCCCAGCAAGGTTTTCGACCGTGAGCGCTCGGCCACGCTGAACTATGCCCGCGTCAACGTGACCGTGCCGGGGACCCACGAAACCGGTCAGATCGAGCGGCGCTCGCGCGGCAAGTCGAACGACCCGGCCAAATACTTCATGGCCTCCGACGTCGTCGGCTACGACACCGCGCCGAAATTCTCCAGCGCCCTTAGCACCGACATCGCCGCGCGCGGCGGCCGCGTCATGGTCTTCGTCCATGGCTACAACACCGGCTTCGACGCCGCCGTCTACCGCGTCACCCAGATCGCCCATGATTCCGGCTACCCGGGCACGCCGGTGCTGTTTTCCTGGGCGTCGGGCGCCAAGACCAGGGACTATGTCTACGACCGGGAAAGCGCCAGTGCCGCCCGCGACCAGCTGGAAGTGACGCTGAGAATGCTTTCGCAGACCGGCGCGCGGCGCATCGACATCGTCGCCCATTCGCTGGGGACCTGGGTCACCATGGAAGCGCTGCGCCAGCTCGCCATCAATGGCGACCGCGATCTCAGCGGCAAGCTCGGCGACGTCGTGCTGGCCTCGCCCGACATCGATGTCGACGTGTTCAAGAGCCAGATGCGCCGCTACGGCAAGCCGAACAAGCCATTCATCCTGCTTTTGTCCGACGACGACCGGGCGCTGCGGCTCTCCGGCCTGATCGCCGGCTCGCGGCCGCGCGTCGGCGATTACAAGAACGCGGCCGACCTCGCCGACTATGGCGTGAACGTCGTCGATCTCTCCAGCGTCAAGGGATCGGATCGCTTCAACCACACCAAATTTGCCGACAACCCCGAGTTGGTGAAGATGATCGGCCAGCGGCTGCGCGAGGATGACGGATTTGCCAGCGACCGCGAGGTGACCGACCGCATCAGCTTGCTCGGGCAGTGAGGTGCGCTCGACGCCCTGTTACTTTCGTCCCGCATGGTCACGGTTGCGGCAGCATCGTATCACTTTCAACTGGACCGGGCCGGCCCCTGGCTTTATCGAAATAGCGAGCGACGTCACCAGCTTGACGTCCCTCCTGCGGGAGCCTGCGTGACCGTGCGTTCGAAGATTGTTCTCGTCGTAGCGTTTGCGCTCGCCGTTACCGGCTGCGCCGGCCGCAAGACACACGACCTTCTCAACACGACGACCGTCACGGTGCCTGCCTCCGACGTCGCCGCCACGCATGAGATCTTCGTCGCCACCACCCGAAAAAAGGCGACGAAAGATCCGCGACAGGTGTTTGACGGTGACCGTTCACCGACCACCAGTTTTGCCAGCGTCGAGGTCACCGTTCCGAAGATCCATCGGGTCGGCGCCATCGAGCGGGTCAGGGGCACCGCCAACAGCAATCCGGCGAAGGATTTCACGGCAACTGAGGTCGAATTCTACGAAGGCGCCCCGCAATTCGCCCAGGCGGTCGGCGCCGACATCGCGATGCGCGGCGACCGCGCGCTGGTTTTCGTGCACGGCTTCAACAACGGTTTCGACGACGGCATCTACCGGCTGACGCAGATCGCGCACGACACGAAATATCCCGGCACGCCGGTGCTGTTCTCATGGGCGTCGAGCGGCAAGACCACGGGTTATATCTACGACAAGGAAAGCGCCAACGCGGCACGCGACGATCTCGAAGAGACGTTGCGGATGCTGGCCAAGACGAAGGCCAAGAGCATCGACATCATCGCCCATTCGATGGGCACCTGGGTGACGATGGAGGCGCTGCGCCAGCTTGCCATCACCGGCGACCGTGATCTCAGCGACAAGCTTGGCTATGTCATCCTGGCCTCGCCCGACATCGATGTCGATGTGTTCAAGAAGCAGATGATCCGTTACGGCAAGCCCGACAAGCCCTTCGCCATCCTGCTTTCGGGCGACGACCGCGCCCTCAGGCTGTCCTCCCTGATCTCCGGCGACAAGCCGCGCGTCGGCGACTATGGCGATGCGGCCGACCTCGCCAGCTATGGCGTTTCGGTGGTCGACCTGAGCAAGACCAAAGGCGGCGACCGCCTGAACCACGCCAAATTCGCCGACAACCCGTTCCTGGTGCAGTTGCTCGGCGACCGGCTGCGCGCCCCGGCCGGCCTGGCGTCAGACGAGGTCGATCCGGCGCAGCCGATCGACAATCTCGGCCAGGGCATTGGCAAGGCCGTCGGCTCCGTCGCCGAGATCGTCATCACCACACCATTCAAGGTGCTGACCATCGCCACCGGCGGATGAGGAGCGGACACGCCCTTGGTCGTTGTCAGACGAACAGGTCGACCTTCTGGAACGTCGTCACGTCGATCAGGCCGACATCGGAAATCCTCAGTTCCGGGATGACGACCAGCGCCAGCAGCGAGTGCTGCATGTAGGCGTTGTTCAGCGAACAGCCCATCTGGCGCATCGCCTCGGTCAGCTTGTCGGCCTTGGCCGCGACGATTTCGGCGCGCTCGTCCGACATCAGCCCGGCGATCGGCATCTCGACCAGCGCCAGTTCCTTGCCCTTGGAGAACAGCACGACGCCACCGCCGACCTCGCCCAGCCGGTTGACCGCCAATGCCATGTCCTGCTTGCTGGTGCCGACGACGATGATGTGGTGGGCATCATGCGCCACGCTGGAGGCCATGGCGCAGTCGGTCATATAGCCGAAGCCGGAGACGAAGGCATTGGTGACGCCGCCCGTGCCGCGGTGGCGCTCGACCAGCGCGATCTGGCAGACGTCGTTGCGGCGGTCCATGGCGACCAGCCCGTCCTCGACCGGAAGATCGGCCTCGAGCGCGCGCGTCGGCGCCTGGTTCTCGATCACGCCGATGACCCGCACCCGAACCTCGTTGGCGCCGATGGGCGCGATGATGTCGAAATCCCCCGGTTTGAGCTTCTTGCCGAGCTTGACGGTGTTCTTTGCCGTCTTCGGATAGTCATAGGCCGGAATGTCGATGTCGAGCTTGCCGCCCTTGGCCAGCCTGACGCCGCGGGCATAGACCTCGTCGATGGTCATTGCGGCCAGATCGGAGACGATCAGCAGATCGGCGAGCCGCCCCGGCGCGATCGAACCCAACTCGCGCTCCAGCCTGAAATGCTGGGCGGTGTTGAGCGTCGCCATCTGGATCGCCGTCACCGGCTTCAGCCCCTGGCTGATGGCGTGGCGGACCACCCGGTCCATATGGCCCTCATGGACGAGCGTGCCGGAATGGCTGTCGTCGGTGCACAGGATGAAGTTGCGCGGGTCGAGCCCGCTCTCCGTCACCGCCTTGATCTGCGAGGCGACGTCGTACCAGGCCGAGCCCAGCCTGAGCATCGCCTTCATCCCCTGGCGGACGCGGGCGATGGCGTCCTCGGCGCGCGTGCCTTCGTGGTCGTCCTCGGGTCCGCCGGCGACGTAGCCGTGGAACGGCAGGCCGAGATCGCGCGAGGCATAATGGCCGCCGACGGTCTTGCCCGCTCTCACCGTCGCGGCGATCTCGCCCGCCATCACCGGATCATTGGCCGCGACACCGGGAAAGTTCATAACCTCGCCAAGCCCGATGATGTTTTGCCACGCCATCGCCTCGGTGACATCGGCGACCGTCAGCTCGGCGCCGGCATGCTCCAGCCCAGGTGCGGAAGGCACGCAGGACGGCATCTGCACAAGCACGTTGATCGGCATGGCGACGGCCTCGTCATGCATCAGCCGCACACCCGGCAGGCCGAGCACGTTGGCGATCTCGTGCGGATCGATGAACATCGAGGTGGTGCCATGCGGAATGACGGCGCGGCAGAACTCCGTCACCGTCACCATGCCGCTCTCGACATGCATGTGCGCGTCGCAGAGGCCCGGCACCAGATAGCGCCCACCGGCATCGACCACTTTGGTGCCCTGGCCGATGGCGTGGCCGGCATTCGGCCCGCAATAGGCGAAGCGGCCACCGGCAACGGCAATGTCGGCGCCGGCGATGATCTCGCCGGAATGAACGTTGACCCAGCGCCCGTTGCGGATAACGAGATCGGCGGGCCTCCTGCCCATCGCGACGTCGACCAGATGCGTCGCCGCCTCGGCCCAAGGTTTCGGTTTTGTCGCACGCGCGGTCTTCGCCATGAAGAGACTCCTGTTTTCCCGACTGTGCCAAGCCGATGGCGTTTTGACCAGCAAGATCAGCGGATGCTTGTGCGCTCCTCGGCCTTAACATCGACCGCGATTTTCGAGTCTCGTCGCGAGCTCGCGATTCGTTGCTTTGTGACGGCTTTTATGCTGTTGATTTCGGCATGGTGCTGATTTGCGCCAACGACCCGCCGCCGAGGCGGGTTTTTTGTTTCGGCGCCGTCCACGGCAAAGTGTCCAACCGGAATACGATTCCGTTTGCGGCAAATCAGATCGCCCCTCGTTGGCGGATCTTTCTGAATCGACGTTCGGGGAAAACTTCGATCAGAAACTCGAATTGCCTGATCCGGCCGCTCAGAGGGTCATTGCATTTCCCGAACTGTCACTTTTTGCTCGGATCGTCCGCCGGATTGACGTAGGTGATCGCGAACGGCCCCTCGCCATGCACCTGGATAATCGTATCGCTTGTCGCCCAGGCGAAGTGATTCATTCCGGCCGGCGCAACGCCGAAGCCGCCAGCAGTCAGTTCGGTGCCTTTCGCCTCGTCGAGCTTATCGCCCATTCCGATATGAAAATTACCGGAAAGCACCGTGATGTATTCCGAGGTGGGATGGTTATGTGCGGCAATTTTGTAGCCGGCTGGCATCTTCAACCGCAGCACAAAACTGCCGTCCTTTGAGGGATCTCCAGCCATAACGGCAAGTTCGCGCCAGCGGGAATGACCGCAGGAGCCGGACCCCATTTGATACTGTCCGCGTTCACAGGCATGTCATCTGCAAACAGAGGCGCTGTCCCGGCAAGAAGCAGCGCCAGGGCTGAGGCGAGCTTGAGCATGACAATCTCCATTTGGTTCCCAGAGGACAGCGTCGAACATCAACGCTGAACCCCTTACCAATTGGAGCTTACAAAGTCGGAACGCCCGAACGCATCCTCCGAACGGGGGACGCGCTTCCGCGGTGGCCTGGGAAGCGGCCGCTTAAGTATCGTCCCGCTGTTCCCTGTCGCGGCTGTTGAGAAGGTCGACCAGATGGTCGGCCTCTTCGATAGGCATGTCAATCAAAGGGACGCCCACCTCGACAACAGGCAGCCCCGTGAACACATCGATGATGTCCCACGTGCCTTCAGGTGTCTTCTCGATGTCGTAGCGTTGAGCCATGGGGTGGAGGAGAAGATTTAGCGCGTTTTATCCGGTCATCGCTGGTTTGGGCTCCGCGAATGCGGAAACGGTTCCCGCCCGGCCTGATCGAGCACCTCAAGCAATGAGGCAAGGGCGCCGGGCAGTCGTGGGTCGACGGCAAGATTTAGCACGCCGTGTAAATGCCGGCGATTATCTTCGGAATGGATCAATTGCCGTACGGCTTTGGCAACAGACTTCCCTCGTCCTGTATCAAACTCTGCCATGTTCGGAGTTCCAGTAGCTTTAGTCCGAAACTCAGCCACTACGAAATGGTTCCGGCGATCTTGTTTGAATCTCAGCGGGTGACCGGCCCCTCGCTGGCGAGGGGATTGCCGCTGGCCGGGTCGCGGCAGCTATGCTGTGGATTTCGGCACGGCGCTGATTTGCGCCACGGACCTGCCGCCGAGGCGGTTTTGTACCAGTTCCTCTCCACAGAGGATTTGGTTCTTCGACTGACCGTCGCTGACGACCGGCCTGCAACCACCCAATCTCCAAGGTCTGCGATTAGCCGGCCCCTGCGACTTCGTCATCCCAGGGCGGAGCAAGGAGCGAAGCGACGCGGCGCAGACCCTGGGATCCATTCCGTTACCTCAGCTGAAGAATGCAACGGCTCAGAACGGCGCTTGTATCCGCAACGGCGCCAGCTACCTTTCCACCATGACCGCCTATGCCACCATGACCGCGAGCCGGAAGCGCGGCACGATCTACATCGGCTCGCCATGATCTCGGCCGCATGCCCGAGCACAAATCCGGCGAAGGCTCCCGCTTCACCAGCCGCTACGGCGTGCAGCGGTCTGGTCTGGTACGAAGAACATTTCGGCATTCGCGACGCCATCCAGCGCGAGAAGTCGCTGAAGCGCTGGCCGCGCCAATGGAACATCGACCTGATCGAGACGACCAATCGGGAGTGATTCGAGCTTTTTCGCGGAACCGGGTGGTAGCGTTCGGTTCTGGTCCGCCGGAGCACTGCCGGCGGGTAACGGCGTGGATCCCAGGGTCTGCGCCGCGTCGCTTCGCTCCTTGCTCCGCCCTGGGACGAAGTGGAGGGGTGTTTGCAGCGCAGCGACAAAGGCGTGCTTCCAAGATCAGATTTTTCGATGGCAGAAGATGGCTTGACGGCCTTTGGCTGGCGTCTGAAAAGGACTGGCCTGCGGACGTGGCGGAATTGGTAGACGCAAGGGACTTAAAATCCGCGCTAAGCCATCCCGACATGTCCCGCCGGGTACTGGATAGCCCGGTTTTCCGGCCTTTTCCTGGTCCCGTTGCATTGTCATCCCCCCTCGTCACCGCTTGTGCTTAGCCGTCCGGTGCCAATTGCGGTGCCAATTCTTTCCTGCGACTGTCGGCAGGTCCGTGCGACAATTCCCGCCGGGGAATCAACGCGGGGTTCATACATGACAGAAACTGAGCACTCTAAAACGCCGATGATGGGCAGGGATAGCGCGGCTGCATTAGTTTACCACGATCTCAAAACGTCTCAGCGCGCGACTTCCCAAGTTGCCGCCGAGTGGGGTCGTTGGCTGATCGCGTCGCTGGTGCTGGTTCATTCTGGCGCGCTGTTCGGCATGTTTTCGTTGCTGAACAGTGCCGCCACACAGCCTACTACGCTGCAAGCATTTAAAGCCCCGGTCTGGTGCTTCGTCGTCGGGCTTTTGTTGGCGCTCGCGTCGGGTTTCTTCGCTTGGATCAACTGGTCCATGCACTCGTTCAATTACGCTTCGCAGGCTCGCTACAACATGCTCTGGGACCCCGAGAAATGGATCGGCGACCGGCGCTATGTCCGAGGCTTGGACATCACACATTGGGGCAGCATCGGTTCCGGGTTGCTTTCTGCCTTATGCATTGCCTTAGGTGCTGCTTTGATCCTGCACGGGGACTATCTGGCTGCCATCTTCGGGATTTAGAACGAAAAGCCGGCCACCGTTGAGGCGGCGCCGTACCGTCAAGTGAACCGGCGCCACTCGCGCCCTCTCTCATTCGAAACACCGGAAAAAATGGATATCATCGGAACCATTGTCTTTGTCGGAGTTGCCCTATGGCTATTTATGACACTCAGACGTGAGGGTGACCTCACGCTTCCCCTTATGGGGTACGAGGCGCTAACCGATGAGATCCTAACCGCAGTCAAAACAGACATGTACGAAATCGCCTACGGCGAAGAGAAAATCGGGCAGCGACCGGGCGTCCACGTGAGGTGGGACTTTACATCGCTACTCGCCGCCAGGCTCGATGCACACGAGTTTCCAAAATCCAAAATCCACGATCTTAAGAAAAAGATCCTCGGCTTCATTCGGATGGATCCGGCGTTCAGGCAAACAGAGGTCGCATATGACGTCGAACGGTCGTTTAAGTTCGTTGCCGAATATTATGATGAAAAAAACAAAAGTTGGCAGAAGGTCGATTAGCCTAGTGAAGAGTTGCTAAAGCCCGCCACCGTGAGTCAGCGAGCTCTGGCCCTCATTTGGGCGTGTTAGAGCCAGCGGTCCCGGCGCTGGTCGCTGGCCACAAGCACGAGGCCCAACAGCAAGCCTACAGCTGCGCCCAGCATGAAGGCGGACGATACCGTGCCAGGATTTTCTTCAACGACACCGGAAGCAGTAGACGCCCTTTTGCGAAGTGCTTGCGTTGTCCGAGACACGCTATCGGCCGCGCCCTCATACCAACCAGTGGCTTCCTCGACCACCTCTTCAGCGCGCTCCGCGAGCGTCCGAGTGATCTTGTTGATTTCGCGCTTCAGCTGCGCAACTTGCTTCTCCAAGGATTCCTGAGCTTCCCGCTGCGTCTCCGCCGGCGTTGCGGCTTCGTTTGGGTCGTCGACCATTGTGATCTCCCTTTTGGGTGGGGCTCAACGGCCGCCGCAGCGTAAAGGTTCCTCAGCAACAAAAGGGCGCGACCGCTAGAGCAGCGAGCCATTGTCGTTTCGATAGTCAGTTTGCTTTCTCGCGCATCGCCCGGAAAATATAGGAGCGGAACTCTGCGCCCAACTCGGGCGAGACGCGGAATGAGCGCCCGGACGACGCCCGATCAGGACGCTTCCTGCACTTCCTCGACTTGTGGCGTCACGGGTGCAGGATTAATGACGTAGGTGTTCGAGGTCAGGTCGCTTGTAGATCGGATGATGATACCGTCGTCTCGTAATCGGGCAAACGTTGCCCTTGCGATACGCATGGGCTTGCCTTTGGCATCTGCGGCTGTGACTTTGTTCGACCAGGTAACGTGAGTGATGGTGTCAACGCGCTTGAGAAAGCGCTTTTCCCTCTCGGTCAACTCGATCACGCCCGTTCCTCCATATCGTTGGCAGCGTTTGGCTGGCCGGTAACGCCGATGATGCGACTCCGTTCCAAGGACCCAAAGGCAGATAGACGAACGGTCGCAGGATACGTCGAGAAACTGATAGTCGAGGATTTGGAAGCCAAGGCTTCCCTGCCGAAAGGCGCGGCAGAGTAGCCTCACTTGCGCGCCCCGGTTGCGGGTGCGATGCTTTTGCTTGCGGAGGGGAGAACATGCGCAAAAGAGCAATAGTGATCGCGGCAACAATTTGTTGGTCTCCGGCGCAAGCGATCACAGGAAGCCAGCTTCTCGATTACAATGAGGAGTACGGTCGAGGTTTCACATGGGGGGTTGCAACCGCGCTAACATCGATCGCCGGAAAAGACGAGATGCGGGTCGCCCAATTTCGCCGGGCTTGCTTCGTCAATGGCAAGATCTCGGAGGAAACGTTCTACGCCGCTGTCAACACATGGATTAAGAACCACCCTAGCGAGCTGGCCCGCGACGCATCGGGGCCGATTATCTCCGTCATCAATGAGATCTGTGGGTTGCCAGCGGGCGCGCCGCGCAAACCCGATAGCGCCCTTGCAGCCCGACCGCCAAGATCATCCGCTCCATCCCAGGCATCGCGACACGGTATGTGGAGGGAACGCTACTGTGCAACAACCGAACAACCCGCCGCACATCGTGCGATGCGGAGGCGTGCATGAGCGTGGCCCTACTGATGCCGCGCGAGCTGGTCCACGGGGGCGTTTGCTTCGGCCAACCTAGCCAGCGCTTGCTCGACTTTTTGAGCCGAGGCGTCAGTGCGCTTGATGTGCCGGATCACTTGCTGCCTTAGCCGCGTGAGCCTTGCGGCGCGATAAACGTCACCGTATCTCGCAGTTTCAAGGTCTAGGGTCGCGAGCCTCATGGGCGACGATTCCAATAATTTAGCACTTCGAAGAGTGAACTTGACGCGGTGCAAACCGGCAGGTTCTTCAAATTCGCGTACGTACCGAGCGTCGCGGTTTCGACCTTACGGTCCGCAGCTTCGGCATAGCTGACGCTGATCGCGAGGATAGCGATAGCAAGGTGGCTCGGGGATAAGTAAGGTCGCGACATGCATCAAATTAGCACCGGCCTTTGATGGGGTTCGTCCATCGATTGGATGAAGTGTCACCTATATTAGCTCCCGCTTGACTAAGGCGCCGCCCGCTCCAGACTCATGGAATGGCGCGGGGAATTGGGATTGGAGATCTGGTGGCGCTCACGGCCACCGTCCGCAGACGGGTCACTGAGGACCGCGTCAGCGTCTCCATCCCGAGCTACAACTTCCCGCATTCGATCATCGATCATACCAAGGTGAAGAAGGGGCAGCAGATCGAGCTCACCGGCGAGGTCACGCGCATAGACGAGGAAGGCGGCAGGGTGACCATCGACATGGGGCCGCTGGTGACGGTCGACAGCGACGAGGTCAGGCTGGTCGAAAAGTACAGGACGCCGAAGCGCAAGAAGCCGTTGCGTGACATGGTGGATTAGGTCCACCAGCAAGGGCTTGGCTTGCTTTCCTGACAAGAAAGCGCAATCCTTCCCATTGCAATGAGAGGGGGAAATTCATGGTAAAGTCTGCGAAACCGGCAGCCAAAAAGACCGCACCGGCTAAGAAGCCAGCACCGGCTAAGAAACCAGCACCGCCCAAAAAGGTCGAGGCGAAGAAGCGGACCAGCGACAAGATCTCTTCAATCGCTGGGGCGATTCTAGGTGGAAAGAAGGCCACACAGGCCGAGGCTCTTAGCATGGCGGCCTCGCTCGTCAGCCAAGACGAAAACAAGGGCAAGCGCAAGCCGCCCAAGCCCTAGTCTCCGCTTTGTGGACCGCAAACGGATCATTCTTGGGATCTGGTTGGCTGGCGCGGTTACGCTGGATCGCTGGTTCGGCGATGCCATCTTTGCCGCCGGTGGCGAGGGGCTGATTGTTGCTGCCGGCTTCGCCTATGTCGGTGTGCTGGTCTTCGTCATGGGGAAATCCGCCTGAGATGGCTGAGATTACTAAGATGGACGCGGCTCGCAGGCAGCTTTTGGCCGCAATCCATATTCACTGGTTATCTCGATGAGCCACTTGCTGTGTACACCCTTGCCGCTAACAGCTGGGAAATTTCCGATGCACTCCTTCGTCAGACCACTAAGCTCAGGATGATCGATCAGTTTGTCGCGGCGCACGGTGAGCCTGCCAAGAGCTTCTGGGATTTACTTAATGGTCCTCGAAATTTCATAAAGCATGCCAATCGGGATCCCTTTGCAGTTGCGCCCGACATTACGGACGAAGATTGCGATGGCGCGCTCATTTTCGCCTGCCTCGATTATATGATTGCCTCCGGCAGAAGCCCGTACATCGTAGGATTGTTCGTGGCATGGTATGCTGGGGTCTATCCTCTCAAGACCGGTGATTTCTTTCGCCGTGAGGCCGACCTGGAATTCCCAGGGCTAGGAGAAATGTCTCGGAGACACCAGTGCGCCGCAGCGAGAACAGCGGCCGCGAAGTGGGGGAAGTCGCCTATGATGGCGCACGCTAAAAATGAACTTACCGACAACTCCCGATGGACTAAGTTGCGAAATGCCCTTGGTTGACGCACCAATTGAAGCGGGCGGCGCCGCCGCCTGGGTGAGGCTGAGGAACGCTTCGCCGGCGGCAAGGAACCGAGTGCGTGCAGTTACAGTGGCCCTTCTGGGAATCAGCATAGTTGTGTCGAGTGGCGCAAGCGCAAGCGACAAGACTTGCGCGAGAGCCGCGAAAGTAGCTGAAAAACTTATGGAGGTGAGGCAGTCTGGCGTGTCACTAGGAGACGCTATGGATGCCCTGGTTTCCTCCTACCCGGCTAGCGCTCATAAATTCGTGCGCAAGCTGGTGATGGACGCGTATTCCATTCCCCGTTTCAGCAGCCCCGAATATCGGCAGCGTGCGATTGCCGAGTTTCGCGACGGCGCTCATCTTGCCTGCCTTAAAGTTGAATAAGAACGGTACAAAAAGAGAGGCTGATATGGCCGAGCGTAGTGGCAAGACCGCCTATCCAAGGATCGGCGTCTGGTACGATATTGAAGACCGCGAGATCCATCTCAACATCGATGGTTATGGCCTGTCGACCGTGAGCTCGAATGCCGCCAACGCCAGAGGGAACCCGCATCTGTTCAACAAACTGGCGAAGGCGCTCCGCGACAGTGGCAAGCCGCATCCGACAATTGTTGAGTAGCCCGTCCTTCGTCGCCTTCTCCATCGCAGCTTGCGCCGGTGTGGCTCTTGCGTAGCAGTAAACCATAAGCGATTACTTTCGCGCCAAGGGAAGGCCGAAAATAATCACCGGGGGGATGCCTTAAGCCATGAGAATTCGAACAATCGCTGCTGCGCTTGTGGTGAGTTGTACTGGCCGGCTGAGGAGGCGTTGAAATGGTTGGCAAGGCGTATACAAAAATGTCGCTGATCGAGCGGAGCGCGTTGACCTTCGAATCGTTTCTGCACCGGGATTTTGGAAATAGGTTCTATCAGCCCGAATTCCTCGACGGGATAAGTGCGCGGCGCATGGAGGTCACGTCCCGGATCGGAAAAAGTGCAGGCCAAGCCTTCTTGCTGGCCACGATTCTGGCATTCTTTGATCTGATTTCCGGAAGCAGCTTCACGTATGGCGGCCTAACACTTCAAATAACGAAGGATCTGACCCCGATAATATCTCTCCTTACCGCCGGTGCGCTGCTCAACACGACGTTTGCGTTCATCGACGATCAGATATTATTCCGAATTCTTCTGAAAATCGGCAACCACATTAAAATCCAAAATTTCCAACTTCTTCTGGTCGACAAGATGGCGCATAACCTCTGGGGGGACGCCGTTGTACCCAGGGTATTTGGTTACAAATCTGGCCGCGGCCAAACGATAGCGGTCCGGCTCTTGAGCTTTGTAGTTCTAGTCATCTCGGCGGCCATGTACCTTTATCCTGGTTTTATGATCGCTCGTGTGTTTCTCGATCTCATATCGTCCGATGGGAGATGGATTGCCAAGGCAATAGCGTCGCTGGCTCTGATGGTAACGATCTGGGCTCTGCTGCTCGGCGCTATTTTCATGGTCAAGTTCAAATTCTACCCGGCTGATTGGCACGAATCCACAGATCAGCCGACCGAAGAATTTATCCGACGCATGCAAAGTGAGATTGCAAAAGGCGATGGCAGCGCGAGTGAAACACGATGATCGTTCGTCGATCCGCGCAAGTTGATTTGCCCCGCGTTTTTGATGGTTTAGCGCCTCGCCTCTCAGACGAGTATCTCACTGCTGAACGCTATCAGGGTGACGCCCTGGCAACTTTCGAAGACGCTCTCCGTAAAACGAAAACCGGGTTCCGGAAAGCCATTCGGGAAAATCGAGCTGACACCCTTCTCTACGATGGTGCGCCCTTGGCAATCGTTAGATGGCAAATTCAATATGGTGAAGCTCATACTGGTTTTGCCTCATCGGAGAAATTCTTTGAAGCCAAATACGTCCGGTTCATGGCTGGGTACGTGAGGGACTTACAGAAGAGGATTGGAAATGTGCCTCTCGTAGCCTCCAACTGGTCAGGTCGTGCAGACGTCCAACGTTGGTTTGAAATTTTGGGCTATGAATTTGCCATGGAGCATGGGCCGGCGAAGGTGTTTTTGCTGAAGCCGCTATAGAGCCGGGTGGTTTGCTTAGCCCTGTCAGTCGGGGACAATTCGGCCCGGCAGAGATTTTCATCGATCGAATGTTGGCTTCCAGTCGCGATTGCGCGCCCGCTGCTGGCCTTCGTAGTCAGGAATGCATGTGAAAAACACCTGCCGTCGATCACGGCCGGCAGCCTTGCAATTTGAGCAGACAAAGAGCCCGACCAGGTCGTGATGCATTGAGCCGTGGTCACGGCCGAGCCTGTCAATCAGGGCCTGGATGTCGAGCTTCGTCGATCTGCAGCACATCGGATGCCCGCAATTGACATAGATGGTTTCGCGGGCGGCCAGAGTGTCGGCGAGGGTCTTTCGAGGCATGGCGATTCTCCGTTGAAGGGCTCGCCGCAACGAGAGGATTATATTCCTGAATGCTGATCTCTTGCCACTGGTCGCTAACTCTCATCCCAAAAATCCTGCAGCGAAGCGTGGCGAAGGTCTTCCTCACCCCTTAGATGCTTCACGCGGGCCTTGATGCCCGGTTTGACCCACTGTGTTGCCGGCCGCTTCTTCATGTCCTTGGGCGCCTCGCCGGCGTCTTTCTGGACGCGTTTCCAAAGGCGCTCACGCATCTCGCGATTTACACTGACAAACGCGCTGCCGACATATTTCCGAGTGCCCGGCTCACCCGTGAGCGCAAATGCGGGCTTGCCTCTCTCGCGCTCGACGCCAAGAAGCTCTAACTCGCTTTCCGTGAAGGATTTGTCTTCAGCCAATTGGTAGTCGGGCCGCTGCGATAGTTGCTGTCTCGACGCTTCGATACCATCCCTTCCAGGCCGGCCGCGTCGATCAGATGGTAGATCGCATTAGCCTCGCCTGGCATTGTCTCACTGAACTGGATGCGGCTCTCAGGCCCTATGAGGCCGGCTAGGATTTCCCTCCTGTCCTCCAGCACCATGTCGCGCAAGTCGTGGCCATTAAGATGCAGCAGATCGAACGCGACAAAATAGAGGTCGTGCTGGCGCCTGGTAATTGCCTTGCGCAGCGCGGCAAAATCCGAAATGCCATCCTCATTCAAGATGATGATTTCGCCATCAATGATGGCACTCTCGACGTCCAATCGTCTTGGTCGCCGCCGCTAGGTCGCGGTACTTGGCCGTCCAATCGAGGCCGCGCCTGGTGAAGATGCGGACCTCGTCGTTGTCGATGATGATTTGAGAGCGGTAGCCGTCGAACTTGGCTTCATGCATTCCAGTCGTCGCCTTTGGGCGGCTTGGCGACCAAGGGGGGCATTCATCGGCGGAATAAACTCGACCCGGCGGACGCCGGTACTTACAATTTTACGCACTTATTCGATTCTAGGCGACCGGCTTACATTAGCCAGAGTGAACAGAACGTGATTCCGCGGGGCCTTCATGCCGTGTATTAAAATACGGGATGAATTTCAAAGTCACCGAGTCGTTCTACTTCAATTCCCAGAAACGCACCCTGTCCCTGCAACAGCGGGCGGCGGTTTAAGCATTGCCATGGTCGCCTCAACGCGTCGCCGAGCTTAGATCAGAACCTTGAGCTGCGAGTTGGCGAGGAGCTCAAGCTGCAAGAAGCGAAAGAAATGCTTCGGAAGCGGCAGCAAGGTTTTGGGAGGCCAATGCTCACAGCTTTCAATTCCGGCAAGCGAGTGGTTGTCGTTGGCAAACGGATCGCCTATTCGCCCCGGTGGGAATTCGTGTCCGATTTTCTGCTCGACAACCTGAAAACTGTCTTCGATCGCGAATGGGGCGCGAGTGCGTCACGGATCATGCCTAACCACACGCTTTTTCGATGGCTTCGGCGCCTCAACGAGGCTCGAAGAGAAATCGGTGTCGGTGTCGCTATGCCCATCAAGGGACATCTTTCCGCGCTGAACCGTCTCGGTTACGCCCTGTACCTTATCGAGCACAATGACAAACCACCGAAGAGCCTGATTAAACGGCTTCGGCATCCCACCGATTTCGACCCAGCACTTTACGAAGCTATTGTCGCGTCGGCCTTCGCGCTGGCGGGTGCGAAGATCGACGGCGCCGAAGACGCAAAGGGCAATCAACCAAAGCCTGAATTCTTCGCAAAATTTCCGGACGGCAAAACCTACGCCGTCGAGGCGAAACGAAAGCGGAGTTGGAAGGCTGCGTTTGATCTGGAAAGCGAGGAATTCATAGCTGAGCTGACTAAATGGCTCCGCGACAAGCTGTACGCCTCGTCCAAGAAGAATCTCACTAACCCGATCTACTGGTTTGAACTCGGCATTGGCAACCAAATGAGCGAACAGCAGTTGGAACGGCTTCGCGACTTAGTCGTCGCCGCTGTCAACAGTGCTGAGGAGATCACAGTCAATGGACAGCCGCCAACGCCTGCGTACGTCTTCATCACAAATAACCCCGATCTCTCCAATGACGACGCGACAAACCTTAGTTTCTTCGGGCTACTAACGGGTTTTGTCATGGACGATTTCCGCGAGGAATTGCTCGACCTTGAAACTGCAATGGATCGGCACGACAAACATCGCTCCGTACGATGGGTGCATGATTGCCTGGCTTTGGTCCAGCAAGTGCCGACCAGTTTTGAAGGCATACCGGACGAACTGCTGGATGAGCGGGGCCAGCCGATCGAAACACTAAGGATAGGCAAGTTGATTGCCTACCCGAGAAAGGATGGAAGCCAAGGAGTTGGCAAAATCGAGGAAGTCGCGTGCCTTGATCGTGAGGCCGTTGTTGTGGTGGCGGACGAAGCGACCAAGCAACGAGTAATCGCCAAGGTGCCGCTGACGGAGCAGGAGGCGAAGGCGGCCAAGAAACTCGGAAACGCCATTTTTGGCAAGCCGGAAGCGCCGCACTCGGTTATCACTGATCCGCTTCGATTTTACGACCGTATGCTCGAAATCTATGCCGACTTTCCCCACGAGTCGTTATTGATCCAGATTGAGGACCACCCCAGATTGGAAGAATTCCGCGAGCTAAGCAGGAACGAGTTATTGATTCAAGTGGCTAGAGAGTTCACCAAAAGGATGGAGTTTTTGAACACTGCCGGGATCTAGTCAGAGCGTTGACTGGCTGATCGGTGCAAGCGCAGTCAGGCAGCAACATCGATCGCGCTTGAAGCCCTTCCGGACGAGAATGTTGTTCATCCGGCCGCTGACGAGATCCAGCGACTGTTATCCCGTCATCACCTTTTCCATGAACGAGAGAAGCCCGCGCCCCACGGAGGGACGGAAGACGCGGGCCGATCGGAATGGGACACCGATCTCGCAGCATTTTTACGTTGAGAGGAAATATTGCTGCAGGAGGCGAACGTCCTGCCCGTGCCGGTGTTCCATACGGGAACAAAAAAACCCGCCGCACAGGAGAGCGACGGGGCGATCAAAGCGGTCACCGAGCGCCGGGTGGATGGGCTTTGCGCCCGGTTCGCGGATCGTGAAAATTCTAGGCGGCCGGCTGCATCGCGTCTACCAACCGGCGGTTGGAAGGATCGAGCGCTAGCTAGAGGAGCGTAGCAGCCCCTCCTCCTTGGCAGCAGCCTCGATGTTGACTGCGGGTGAAACCAAAGGAGAGCCATGATACTTCCTACTCGGGCGAGAGATACATCTCCGCCTCCTTAGCGGCAGCCACGAAAGCCTTTCGTATCACATGAGGGTCAATCGGATCGCCCTCCAGTGCCGACAGGCAGAGGGTCCACGCCTTGTGCCAGCAAGGCCCTCTCCGGGTCCACCTCTTGAGCTGCTCAAGGGCTGCCCTCGCATTGTTGCAGCCATGCCTGACACCGTTCGTTTCAGACTTCACGAACACCGGAGGGACGAACCAAAGAGTTGCCATGGCACCTCCTACTCAGGCGAGAGATACACGCTCGCCTCCCTGGCAGCCGCCTCAAAGGCTTGTCGGACCACTTGGGGGGACACTCTGCCCTCGAACGCGTCCACGCAGGATTGGACCGCCTTCGTCCACTTCGGGCCCTTTGTGTCCCACGCCATGAGTTCCTCAGCGGCTCCCTCGACGTGGCTGACCCCATGGCGAATGCCCGGACGTTTCGCCTTCACGTAGACCGGGGGAGACCAAAGGAGACTCATGAGGAGTAAATTAGGGGATGCTCACATGTTTGGTAGAGGCGGGATTACGCTGGCGGCTCGATCGATTTCTCTGACCAGCATCATTTCCGGTCATGCCAGTCGCTTACCGTCCCAACGGTTGTCTGGAACATTAGCAGCCACTAACTGTTGACTGGGCCTATCCCCCGCAAGCCCGCTGCAGTCCGGCGGGTGCTGATACCGAGTAGTCGCAATACCGGCATCGAATGTGTCCAAGCAAGGTTCAGGCTGGCAGCGGTTCGTAGAAACGGCACCAGCCGTCCGGGCTGATCTCACCAGCGACAATCTCGCATGCGTTCGGCTTAAAGAAATGCTTGCAGCCGCCGCAGCGGCGACCCTTGTTTGGAGAATCCTGATAAAGCGCAACAGGCTTCGGCGTCGTTCCCGCGCCTCGAGCCGTAGGCTGGCCCGTCATACAGGAAGCGAGTCCACCTGCACCGGCAATCGCCGCGCCGGTCATCGACACCCTCAGAAAATTCCGGCGAGACAGCGCTTGGCTTGGCTCACCTTGTGCCGACCCGTAATTTGGCGCACTTCGATCTTCTTTCATGTTTCATGACCTTTCCTCCCTATCCAAACTCAAAGAAGCGCTGGCGCCGTCGAATGCCGGATCAGATCGATTTGAGGTACTCGATCAGATCACTCTTTTCCTGATCGGTCAGATCAAGGCGAAGATGGCCGTCATAATGCTTGACAACATCATTGAGGGTGGCGAACCGGCCGTCGTGGTAAAATCCGCCCTTGTGGATCTTTTCCACGTCCCACAAGGCCCGCAAGGACGCCGTCCTGTAGCGCTCGTCTGGGGACCGCATCGCCTGGAAGTCGTCAATCCCTATCTCGTCGGCCGTATGCAGGTTCCAGCCCGGTTCGGTGAAGAGCGGCGGGACGTGGCAAGTCGCGCATTTGGCCTTTTCGTTGAAAAGAACCTGTCCTTTCTCCGCGGCCGCGCTGTCGAAGGCGCCCTCCGGCGGCTTCGGGGTTGGCAGCGAGAGCTGATAGAAGTGAAGCGCCGGCAGTTTGGCGGTGATCCGGTCTTCCTTGTCCTGCTTGTGGCCCTGCTTCGTTCGTGCTGCGACCGGATACTTCTCGGCGTCATCAAGGCGTGGATCGTAAAACACACCCTTGCCGTGCATCTCAAGATTGCCGACATAAGCGTTCCAGTAGCTCACCGTGCCCCAGGCTCCGGTCCATGTGTGGTTGTTTACACCGGCCAATCCGAACGCCGGCGGATTGAGCGTGGCCGCCGTCTTGCCGTCCGGCCGAAATGCTTTGCCGTCGAGGTTCAGTTCGGCATCGAATTTCCCGGGACCCCACGCCTCAACCGCCTTCTTCACCTCCGCTTCGGATATCTGCAGCATTTCGGTGAAAGCCGTGAGATCAGGTGCGAGGGCAACGATCGCTCCGATATTGAGGTCACGGTTGGGCCAGCCGTCCAGCCGTTGCCCGATCCCGGGTGCGTAGGCGTCGTCGACGGTTGAATGGCACACCGCGCATTGGATGCCCACCGAAGTCAGCGTCTTTCCGTCCTCGGCGAAGAACCCGGTCACCCCGACAACGGCATTGGCTCTCAGCAGGACAAGCGTGCTCGCTGGATCCGCGAGGTCGACCGCGCCCTTGTTGAGCGCATCGGCCACATCCTAGGGAATGGCGTTCACATCGACCTTGAGGCCGAGTTCGAGGGCTTTCTCCGGGCTCAGGCCGGGCCCTGTGCCGCCCAGCTTCTCACCTGCGATTGCCTCGTGGAGTTTCAGTCTGCCGCCCCAGAAATCCTCGCTGCCGAAAGTGTCGAAGCGGAATGTCTCGCGGCCTTCCTCGAGATATCGCTTGGCCTGCTCGGCGGCAGCGTTGTCGAAATCCTTCCCGCTTATTTTTCCTTTGGCGCTCATTTGAGCCGCGGCCGGGATCAAGCTTGAAGATAGGAGAAGAGCGAAAATTGTTGCTGTACCATTGAAACGCAAGGGCATATCACGTCCCTCCCAAAGACGATTGCCAATCGGCGGTCATCTTTGGTTCGCGGGGCCTGAATTCCACGCGAAACGGAATGCAGCCGAATTATATTCAAATCTTCAAAAACAACAAAGGTTCCGGCCGGCCCACTGAATGGCCGCACCAAGTCGCTTTGCCTGACGACCTATGCACGGGACGCAGCTTCACATTGATCCGCGAATTTTGTGAAGAGCGCAGGCTAGCCCCAATGAAAAGGCTAGTGCAGGCGATACGGCCGGACCATAGATATGCGGATTGGCGAAGTAGGTTCATGGTTATATCACCGCGGCCGCCGCTCGCCGCGCGTCCGCAATCAGCGCGGAAATCTCTCTGCGTTGCCTCACAAGTGAACTGACCGTAGCGGGTCAGTTTGAAACCAAGAGGATCTGCCGTTACTATTAGTTGGGGCTAATGCATATCTCCTTGGTCGGAAGGGACCAAAGTGGAGAAGTTCCTGGCAGGCCTGTTGGCAGCGGCGCTGGTGGCGTCGGTAGAACGATGCTGGTCTAAAGACAAGCTACCTTACAAGCCGATCTCGAAAGAAACAGTGAGAATGGCGAGTGCCCTACGGTATTCCGACATTCTGAGCCAAGAATGCATGCATGGGCGGCGCTATCCGCAGAGCAAAATTGAGAATGGCTTCAAAAGGCACTTCGAGGAAATGAGACTGCAGTTGGTCGCGGAAGGGCACACCATAGTGGCTAGTGTGACCGAGAACGACTCACTCTGGAGTATGTCGGAGATGGAATTTGACACCAAACGGCGGCTTGGGATTGCGCCCCAATTTGGCTGTTTTCGAGCATACTGGCTAGATGATTGAGGCCGGGTTGCATAAACAGGGCTGGACGAGCGCTGGTGATAAACACCTTGCTGAACGTTCGCCCTGACTAGCTCCGAACTTGATAGCCGAGGCGCTGCCTTGACTTCCGGAATTGCTTCACCAACTATGGCTCTATGAACGTCACTGTCAAAATCCGTTGCGATTTTCTTTTCCGGGTTTGTCCCATCGCGGGATCATAACCCCCGGCTCGGCTGCCATGCGCCCCGAGCCGAGGGGTAAAACCTAAATCAACATATGATGATCCGTAGGGTGCACCGCCTCTGGGGTTTTGGTGCATCGACGAATATTTTCCCGAATTGGCCAGTTCCGCCACCTTTGATGACGGCTGGCCCAACTAGAATATGAGTATCCAAATGCAGAACAACACGAAAACCCGGCGTAAGCCAAACATCCGCATCTCGCAGTCAGACCATGCACGTTTAACGGCGCTTGCGAGCACTGTGGCCGCTCGAAATCCGGAGGCTTCCGATGAACTGCTCGCCGAACTCGAGCGCGCACGCGTCGTCGCCGATGGTTGGGTCTCCGCTGGCACCGTCCGGATGGGTTCAACTGTGACGTTCAAGCCCGACACCGGCGATCGGAAAACGATCACGCTGGTTTTTCCTGGCGACGCGGACATCTCTGAAGGCAAGGTTTCAATCCTCACGCCAATCGGCACGGCCCTGATCGGCCTCTCGGCTGGACAGTCTATCATGTGGACCGCCCGAGACGGGCGCCGGCACGAATTGTTGGTCCTTGCCGTGAACCAGCCCGCCCCGGAAGGCGATGGAGCCGAGCGGCTCGCACCAGCGTCTCCGGCGATAGCGGCGAGTCTCTAGGCATGGGCGTCTCCGTACGTCTCCTCAATCATGCAGGCAGCCTGATCGCGGGAGTCTAACCCCTGCGCCGGCCTTTCTGGGTCCGGCACAGGGGTAATTCTTCACACCCGATCAATTTCCTGACGCTGGATCCCCTTGCACGGGGCCGGTTGGAGACGCACCATGCCCAATATCGACAGCTGTCAACTGACGACAAAGGACTACACCATTCTGGAAGTGATGCGGGAGCGCCATCCGGCTCGCACCCAGACACTGTTGATTATCCTCGACCGGAAGATTTCGAGCGCACTCGTCATGTTTCTGGAAGACATCCCGGCAACCGTCGTGACGCTCAGCAGCCGCGTGGCTTACCGGGTAAACGATGGCCCCACCGAAACGCGCATCCTCACACATGGCGAGATGCGTGGTCTGGTAGGCATGCTTTTGCCTATCACCAATCCGCGCGGTCTGGCACTGCTTGGTCTGGCCGAAGGTCAATCCATGACCATTCCGAGCGCGGACGGCAGCCCTGAAACGCTGACTGTCCACGAAGTAGTCTATCAGCCGGAAGCCGCAAGGCGCGAGAGATTGAAGCTGGCGCTGGGGGCGGAACCGGGCTCGTCGCAACTGGGCAGGCCTGTTCTCCGCGTCGTCCATCGTTCTGACAAGCTCCAGGACAACGCAGTGAACAAAGTCATGGCGGCTTTCGACACGGGGTTCGACGACCCGGGGCCGTCCGCCGCCTGAGAGCTCGACCATCCCGAAGGTTGTGATGGGTAGACAACTGGCCCGGCGCGGCTGATCAGATAGTCCGCGACGATCCTGCTGCGACAGCGCCACCAGATTGTGTCCGAGCACATCATGGCGCACCTGCCTGCGGAGGGCATAAGCTGGTTCAGGCCGCCAAGAAACTCCGCCGACAGCTAGTCGGCGTAGTTGTGAAAACTCTGGTTGATCCAGAAAGCATTGAGTGGTGGCGGAATATCACGCGCCTTGCGCGCAGGGTTCGCTCATGCGCGCCGTGCCGTCCGAGCTCTTCCTCAAATGTGCGAATCCGAGCACCTACCGTAGCCGGTCGGCAGCCCTCAGAAAGCTGCCGGAATGCACGATTTCGAAGAACGTACGGGCCGCGGTCAAGGTCCAACATGGTTTGCCAGTTCAGTGCAATAAACTTGCATCAATGCGGCATTTAATTGCGTTTGCCTTCCTGTTTTATGCAGCGCAACGTTCATAGCCAGGCGGCTTTCCGTCACTGACGAATAAATGAACGCAGGCGAGGCCTGATCCCCTTGCGACCGCGGGTTCGCAAGTTGTTGTCCGCCGTTGAGCCCGCCCGGTCTGCCCGCAGTGAGGAGCAGGAAGCACATCATGTCCATGCCAGCCACAGTCTTGGATGATCGCAAACCCAGGTTCCTGATCAGGTGGCTTTTCTCGACCAACCACAAGGATATCGGGACTCTCTACCTGCTGTTCTCGATCATGGCCGGCGTTCTCGGCACCGCGCTTTCGGTGTTGATCCGCATAGAGTTGCACGAACCAGGCTTGCAGATTTTTGGCGATCCGGGGGTCTACAACGTTCTCGTCACTTCCCATGGGCTGGTCATGATCTTTTTCGTTCTCATGCCGGCGCTAATCGGTGGCTTCGGTAATTGGATGGTGCCGATCATGATCGGTGCGCCCGATATGGCATTTCCGCGCTTGAACAATATCTCGTTCTGGCTGCTGGTGATGTCGTTTATCCTGTTCATCACCTCGATGTTCGTTCCAGGGGCGCCCGGCACGCTCGGTCATGGCGGCGGCTGGACGCTCTATCCGCCCTATTCGACAGATGGCCAGCCGGGTCCCGCCGTCGACCTCGTCATCCTGTCGATCCACCTTTCGGGCGCCTCCTCAATCCTCGGCGCGATCAACTTCATCACCACCATCTTCAACATGCGCGCACCCGGCATGACGATGCATAAGATGCCTCTGTTCGCCTGGTCGATGCTAGTCACCGCCTTCATGCTTCTCATGTCGCTGCCTGTGCTTGCCGGCGCAGTGACCATGCTTTTGACCGATCGCAATTTCGGGACGACCTTCTTCGGGCCGTCCGGCGGCGGTGATCCGATCCTCTACCAGCATCTGTTCTGGTTCTTCGGCCATCCTGAAGTCTACATCATGATCCTCCCCGGCTTCGGCATCATCAGCCATGTCATCTCGACCTTCGCCAAGAAGCCGATCTTCGGTTATCTCGGCATGGCCTATGCAATGGTGGCAATCAGCGCGATCGGTTTCGTCGTCTGGGTGCATCATATGTATACGACGGGTGTGTCCGCAGACACCCAGCGTTACTTCGCCTTCGCCTCGATGGTCATCGCGGTTCCAACCGGCGTAAAGGTGTTTTCGTGGCTGGCGACCATGTGGGGAGGATCGATGGAGTTCAAGACGCCGATGCTCTGGGCTCTCGGCTTCGTCCTGCTCTTCACCATTGGCGGCGTCACCGGCATCGTGGTCGCCAGCCCCGGCCTCGATCGCGTGCTGCATGACACCTACTACGTCGTGGCCCACTTCCATTATGTGCTGTCTTTGGGCGCGGCCTTCGCCATCTTCGCTGGCTTCTATTACTGGTTTCCGAAGATGACTGGCTACATGTACAGCGAGACGCTGGGCAAGCTGCATTTCTGGCTGATGTTCGTCGGCGTCAACCTCGTCTTCTTCCCGCAGCATTTCCTTGGCATGGCCGGCATGCCGCGCCGCTACGCGGATTATCCGGACGCTTTCGCCGGCTGGAACTTCATTTCTTCGATCGGGTCATACATTTCTGCTGCAGGATTTATCGTCTTCCTTATTACGGTCGCCGAGGCATTCGTTCGAAAGCGCGAGGCCGGCGCCAATCCATGGGGCGAAGGGGCGACCACGCTCGAATGGCTGCTGCCGTCGCCGCCGCCCTTCCACCAATGGGAAAAGCTGCCGCGCATTCTCTAACACTCGCCTCCGGTTCCAAATCGCCGTCAGTGTCACTTCGACATTTTGTCGGGAGAACGTCATGAACGAGACCACAGATCCAAACAACCAGATCCTGATCGTGGCGATTATCGCGTTTTATTTGGCATTGCTGGGCAGTTGGAGCCAACTTCTGCCGCGCTCGGGCGACGATAAGACCAAACGGGACGACGCGCCGACAAAGCAACGAACCGGCAGTAGCGAAAACACTTCTTCTGCGGACACGCCCTTGGATGTGATCCGAGAGATCGACCCGAATTTCGACCTTGCCGCGTTTCTGGCCGGCGCCAAGACTGCCTATGAATTTATCCTGCGGGCCTATGCGGACGGTGACATTCAAACGTTGAAGCGCCTTGTCGAACCAGAAGTGCTCGATACCTTCGAGCGAGCGATTGCCGGGCGCCGGGTTCGGGAGGAGACGCTGCAATTGACGTTCATCGGCACGAGCGAAGCAAAGATCGTCGACGCTTTCGAGGAGGATGGTACCGCTGAAATTGCCGTTCGCTTCGTTTCCGACATGGTCAGCGCTACGCGCTCGGCTAACGACGTGATCGTCGCCGGCGATCCCCAGCAGATCGTTGAGGTGATCGATACGTGGACGTTCGCCTGTGAAACCCCGTCAACGAGGCGCAATTGGATGTTGCTCGCCACGGAAGGCGAGTAACAGGTCTGTGCTCTTCCGATGTGCCTGCCTGGCAGCCGCGCCACAGTTGGAGGGCGGTCCAATCGGAGCGCTGGACGGCCTGCGCGATTTGTCAGCTTTTGACAATGCGCATCCACTATTTGTGTATCACGATCAATTCGACATGACCCGGTTCAGTCGATCATTTTCAAGCAGCGAACGGGTAGCACCGCCGAAGATCCACTCCCTGAATCTGCTGTGTCCGTACGCGCCGGATATGATCAAATCCGCATGCATCGCTTCGGCCACATCAGCGATCGATCCACCATCGGATTCTTCCGGAAACACGTCCGCCTTCGCCTTTACGCCGTGGCTCGAAAGGAAGGCAACGACATCGTTCAGGCTGTTCCAGGTTTGATCGGTCGCGTCATCGTCGATCGTGATTACACGAACTTGCTGAGCCATTTGCAGAAACGGCATGGCATCAGTTACCGCACGCCTGGCTTCACGCGTGTCTTTCCACCCGACAAGAACCTTGTTGATCCGGAAATTTTCCTGGTTGGTCGAGGCGACCAATACAGGTCGTCCTGACTGAAGGATCAGGTTGCCGAGATCGGTGGAACGATGAACGTTGCCAGAAGAGGCGCCCTCGGGCGACGCTGTGACGATAAGATCGGCTAGGCGCGTTGAGTCGATCAGTAAGCGGGTCGGATTGCCCACAGCCCCGCGCCATCCCGTATCAACCGAAGCGCCAGCAAGACTTTCGAATTCCGCGCGGAGGTCCCCAATTCGTCGCTCGATGTTCTTGCGCTGGCGCATCATGCTCTCTCCTTCGAATGCCACGCCTCCTTCCATTACAACGGGTGGCGGTACGTCGGCTGCCGAAAGACCGATCAGGCGTGCGTCGAAGCGCTGGGCCAGATCGACAGCGAGCTTGATCACGGGTGCGACCATACCGTCGATGTCGAGATTGAGAACGATTGACTTGTAGCTCATTGGATTTCCTTCCATGGGTTGGAGATGATGCGGGGCCGCTAAGGGGAGCGCCAAGAAGACATCCTGCCGCGAGACGCGGCTTCGCGATGCGGCAACCCTCAGGCCTGCCCGCAACGTTTCAAAAATTCGATGACGGACGATCAAGTAGTGAGTGCGCCGGCCGGCGCGATCGTGAGGTTCTCGCTTTACTCGAACATGATCCGAGCGGTACCTCTTTTTGCGATCAACAGTCTCCGAGCCTCCTGGATCCGCTCAGCCTGTTGTTTGGTATAGGGACCCATCGGCCGAGTCTTTTCATCGCCGCGACAAACCCGGCAGTACCAGTGGCCGCTGTCCGAGAAGATTTCAACTGAGGTCGGTGCATCGTTGGCCGCCTCCTTGGCGACCTCGGCCGTGAATTTCACGATCTTTGAATAATGCTGGGGGGGCGCACCCGTGCGCAAACCACTGGTGACGCTAAGTTCCCGCTGCACGGTGGACATAGTCGAACTCCTTTCGGTCACAACGACATTGCGCTCTGCCATTTCTGATTGCGCTCTTCTCGGATCGGAGTGCCGGATAGCGCTTGCTAGGTCGCTATTTGGCGCTCCATCTCCACCTCTGCTTTTAGACTTTCGATGTCGCGGAAGATCGAAGCGACAGCCAGCGTGCGCCCTTCGCGCTTGAAGCGGAGCAGGCAATCCTTGGCAACGATGTCGCCATCGATCGCGATCTCGTCCCATTGCACGGCATGGCCGACATAGTTGATGGGAACATCGTAGTGCTGGCTCCAGAAGAACGGCACGGCGATGAATTTCTCGCGATGGCCGAGCATGTTGAGGGCCGCGGTTCGCCCCTGCCTCTCGGCAACTACCCAGTGCTCGACCCGAATGTTCTCGCCACTGTGAGGATCCGGCCACCGCGCAATGTCGCCGGCCGCGAAGATGCCTGGTGCGCTCGTCTCCAAAAAGGCGTTTACCACGACACCGCGGTCAAGGATGAGCCCCGCCGTCTCGGCAAGCCCTGTCCGCGGTCGCACGCCGATGCCGACGACGACGAAATCCGCCGCCAACGTATCGCCACCGCTGAGTTTCACCCTGCTGCCGTCGATGCTGCTCGCGGTGTCCTCGAGATGGAATACGACACCATTCTCCTCATGGAGAACGCGGATGAAGTCGCCGATTTGCGGACCCATGATCCGTTCCATCGGCCGTTTTTCCGGCGCCACGACATGAACTTCGATCGCGCGCGAGCGCAGCGCCGCGGCAACCTCCAGGCC
>NZ_FUIG01000057.1:94903-103847 GCF_900149755.1 Mesorhizobium delmotii
GTGTCTCCCACCACAAGACCGTCGGCGAGCGGCCCGCCATAATGTGTGCATGTCGCTCCGATGGCGAAGACCTCGGCCCCGCGGCGCACCAGCAGCACCTGTTCATCGCCACAATGACCCAACAGCTTTCCGCCATCGGGAAGCTCGGAGAATGCGATGCCCTGCACCAGATCCGGCCCGCTTGGTTTGGTATGACCTTCAGCCATTTCCTTCTCCCTTGGCGAACCAGTGTCAAAATTACTCGTACGGCCGAGACGCGAGAAATCTTCCGGTCTACCAGGCTCGGCACTGGGCGTGCCTGGCTGGGATGCCGTCAGGTTCTTCGCACCGCCATAAACTCACTCGACGCGGGTTGAGCAGCTCAACGACAGTCTCCCGCCATCTTCGGTATCATGCAAACGAATTTAATCGGCAATTGCGTGCAATTTTTATGATAGCTGCCTGCGATCACCCCTGTCCGACGATTACAGAATCGCTTGCCCCGTCTTGCCCCAGTCGCCAAGAAAGGATTCTAGGCCCTTGTCGGTGAGTGGGTGTTTGGCGAGGTTTCTGAGTACTGCGGGTGGCACGGTCGCGATATGGGCGCCTGCGATCGCCGCCTGTTTGACATGGAGAGGGGTGCGAATTGAAGACGCGAGGATTTCCGTCGTGAAGGATGTGTCGTTGTCATAGATCGTCCGGATTTCTCGGATCACCTCCATGCCGTCCAGACCGAGATCATCGAGCCTGCCAACGAACGGCGAAATGAAGGTCGCACCTGCCTTGGCGGCGAGTAGTGCTTGGTTGGCTGAAAAGCAGAGCGTGACATTGACCTTCCGTCCGAGCCGATTGAGCGGCCGGCAAGCCCTGAATCCATCCCAGGTCGATGGCACCTTGACGGCCACATTGGCGGCAATGTCGGCCAAACGCTCTCCCTCGGCGATTATGCCGTCAAAGTCGATCGCGGTGACTTCCGCTGAAACCGGGCCCTCGATCGTCTGGCAAATCTCCTTGATCACATCTCTGATCGGTCGGCCGGTCTTTGCGATAAGGGACGGGTTTGTGGTCACCCCATCGAGAACTCCAGCGGCAGCAAGCTCGCGAATTTCAGATATATCGGCGGTATCGACAAAGAATTTCATTGTTTTTCTCCTCAAGGAACGCGCCCAACGATGATTGGATGATTTTTGTTTGGTTTGGTTTCCGGAGTTGTCGCTGTCGTGATCGCACGCCCTATGTCTTTGAAGGCAATGGCAGTGCAGGAGCGACGTGACGTCTCTATCGATGTTTCAGCAAAATCTCTCTAAGGACGACGGCATCGTTGTGGGCCTCGTCATGAGCCGAGTAGACGAGTGTGACAGCGCCCTCCCGTATCAGGTCGCGCAGTCGGTCAAGTTCATCGCGATGCTCATGGATTTCCGCCGCATATCGCCGGCGGAATTCCTCCCAGCGGGCTGGATCGTGTCCGAACCATTTCCGAAGCTCGGTGCTTGGCGCGAGTTCCTTCATCCAATGGTCGATGGCGGCTTCGGTCTTCTTGACCCCGCGCGGCCAAAGCCGGTCAACTAACACTCGCTTGCCATCGTCGACAGCAGGACTCTCATATGCCCGTTTCAATTTTACTCTCTCTTTGAAGATTTTTTCGCTCATCGACGTGGTGTCCTGTCTGTCTCCGTGTCGTTGACGGCATCGGGAAGGCCGGAGAATTCGTTCTAAGGATTACCTCGTCGGCTTGATCTGATCACGAGATGTCGCCGCGATATCGCTCGATCCAGTGATGGCCCGCACCATGGCTGCGTAGGTAGTCATCTGATGGATCGTGGAATACCCCTGACCCTGGTTGTGCTTTGCGGCCGGGACAGGTCGCCCTCCTGTCTCAGGGGCCGACCTTCTGTCCTTGAGCGTTGAACTGTTTCAGATAGGCGATTACGTCGGCGATCTCCTGGTCCTTGCTGAGACCGGCAAATGTCATCTTTGTGCCTGGCACCAATTTGCGCGGCGCGCGCAGATACGTCGCCAGTGTCAGCTCATCCCAGGTCAAACCCGAATTCTTGTTCGCCGCGGAATAGCTGTAATCCGGATATGCACCAGCCGCTCGGCCGACGACGGCATTCAAGACCGGACCTACTCCGTTCATTGCGTCGGGGCCTACCTTGTGGCAGGCCATGCACCTCCTGAAGACGACGGCTCCGGCTTCGGCGTTGCCTGAAGATATGTCCTGCGCATGGGCCGAACCGACGACAGTTAGAATTGCGGTCGTCAATCCAAGCAAAGTCGATTTCATGTTTGCGTCTTTCAACGAACGGCGGGTGGTTCCGGCCGACCTGCCCCCAACAACGAATTTCGAAACACGACCTAGTCTGCCGGAGCCGAACCAAGTATCCGGCTCCGGCAGACGCGGCATTAGGTATCAACCAGCGGACCGGGGTTCTTCAGATACTGATTCTTGATCGCGTCCACCGCCCAGTAGGCAAGAGCGCCTACCGGTCCGGTCGGGTTCTTCCCCGCGTTCTGGGGAAACACGCAAGCGCCGGTGACGAATAAATTCGGGACATCCCAGACCTGAAGATATTTGTTCAGAACGCTGGTGCTTGGATCAGCTCCGAAGACTGCCCCACCTGTGTTGTGCGTGCTCTGATAGGGCACGATCGAATAGGGCACGGGCGGCACGTTTCGATCGATCTTGGTCGCACCCATCTCCTTGGCTAGTGTCACGCAGATGTCGGCCTGGGCGTTCATCTGCTTTATCTCGTTGTCTTGGAAATTGAATGTCATCCTCATCAACGGACGTCCGAAAACGTCGGTGTAGGTCGGATCAAGGCTCAGGTAGTTCTGCCGGTAGGCCATCACCGCGCCTTGATTGCCCACGCTGGCTGCGTGGTCATAATTGTCGACCACTGCCTTCTTCCAGTCGGAGCCCCAACGCGGCGTGCCGCGGGGTGTTGGATGCGACTGGATAGGCCGGGCGCCCGAGTTGCTGCAGCTGATACCGCCGCCGCCGATGTAGCCGGCTTTCACGAAATCGTAGTTATCGCCGTTGAAATCATCCATGCAGGTGCCGAGAGCGCCGGCGCCCATGAAGCGATTCAGAATGGTTTTCTTGTCGAAGAAGGCGGTAGCTCCGCCACCGCACTGATAGGCATAGTTGCGGCCGACCACGCCCTTCCCCGTTGCCGGGTCATAGGGCTCGCCAATCCCCGAATGCAGCAGCAGGTTGACGTTGCCGAGCGCATAGGCCGACAGGACGATGAGGTCGGCAGGCTGTTCGAATTCGCGCCCGCGTGCGTCGAGATAGGTGACGCTGACCGCCTTCTTGCGGGTCGAGTCGAGATTGACCTTCAGCACGATTGAGTTGGTGCGCAGCTCGAAATTCGGGTTCTTCACCGCGAGCGGAATGACGGTGAAATGCGGGCTGGCCTTGGCATTCGCCTCGCAGCCGAAACGTTCGCAGAATCCACAGTAGTGACACTGGCCGAAGGCCACGCCATCGGGATTGACGTAATCCCGGGACGCGTTAGACGACGGGTTGGGGAACGGGTGATAGCCGAGATTGCGGGCCGCCTTCTCGAACATCACCATGCTCTGCGCGGCAATCATAGGCGGATTGGGGTACTCGTCCTTTCGCGATCCCTCGAAGATATTGCCACCATCGATCTTCCGACCGTTAATATTGCCGGCCTTGCCGGATGTGCCGCAGGTTTTTTCGAACTTGTCGTAATAGGGTTCGAGATCGTCATAGGTGATCGGCCAGTCCTGCAGGTGCATATCCGAAGGGATGATCTTTTCGCCGTATTTGTCGACCGTCCGGGTGCGCGCCTGATGGTCCCATTCGAGCCAGCGCCAAGTCACGCCGTTCCAGTGCACGCCTGCGCCGCCCACGCCCTGGCCAGGCAGGAACGAGCCGAGTTGCCGCATCGGCAGCGCCGTTTGCGATTCACTGTTGCGGAATGTGATGGTTTCCCGCCGCACGTTCTGCATGAGGTCGTGGCGGGCGGCGTAGCGGAGTTCGTCATGGATCTGGGGGTCGATAAAGTCCGGATTGGTGTCACGTGGGCCTCCCCGCTCAAGGGCGACAATTTTCAGTTTGGTCGATGCAAGTTCTTTGGCAATGATGCCGCCTGTCCACCCAAGACCGACAATCAGGACATCAACCGCGTTGAGTTTGGTGGCCATGTTACAGTCTCCTTTTTCGTCGATTAAATGAGATCCTGGATGCCCTTCGGCTCAGCCGTGTAGGGCTTGTTCCGAAACGGTTCGATCTCGTCCATGTACATGGCACCCGCACCAGGGAAGCCGATCATCTTCCAGGCTGCCCTGTCCTTGTTTCCGCCATACATCGGGTCAGCGAAATAGCCCTCGATCGTGAGCTGGAGCAGAAGTCCGAAGAAGGTTGCGGTCGGCACCGTTGGAAGCTCAATCTTCTTGCCGTCGAGATCGGCTATCACCGCAGCACGATCTTTTGCTGACAGGCCGTCGAAGGTGCTCTTGTGGTTTTTCTGCACATAGACGCTGACGTCGGCGATGCCGGCCCGGATCAGTTCCGATGGCGTCATCGGCAATTGATAGCCTTGCTCAGGCGTACCCTCGCCAAACGGCCCTTCCAGATACAGCCGGTCGCCCTTGCCGTATCCGCCGGCCATTTGGCGATCGATGTAGTTCGCAACCCCGAGTTCCTTGGCGCCGGGGCCGGTTGAATCGCTTGGAATGAGCGTATCGACCGCCGCCTCGATGAAGCCGGATTCGTCGACATTGAAGAATTCGTAGCCCCAGTCCCCGGCATGGGATTTCGCGGCGTCAGTACCGTGATGACGCGGTTTTCCGATCGCCGGGGCCACCGTTTCGTTCGCCGATGCGGATCCTCCCAGCGGCAATGTGCTCGCTGCCGCTCCTGCCACACCGAACAGCTTCAGAAAGTCGCGACGCCCCACATCGCCTTGGCTCTTATCTCTCGTCGACATGATCTCTCCTGTGACGCTGCAGGCAAAACGATGTGTGAGATGGAGAAAGCTTGCGCCCCCTCCAACCGGCGCTGCGCAGCATTCAGCGCTAGGCTTGGTGGAATTCTTCGAGCCTAGCGCCGGCGCTAGCTATCTAGCAAACGAAATTGATTGACATTTAAACGCAATTTTTATGCTATCTCCCCCATGGATATTGAGCTCGCCCGCACTTTTATCGAGATCGTTTCGACAGGGAGTTTCATCCGAGCCTCGGAGCGCTTGAATGTCGCCCAGACGACCGTAAGCGCACGAATCCGCAACCTCGAGCAGCAATTGGGCCGAGCGCTTTTCGTCCGCCACAAAGGCGGAGCTTCGCTCACCCCCGCCGGTGAGCAATTTCTGCGCCACGCTCCGATGTTCGTCCAACTATGGCAACGCACCCTTCACCAGGTTGCCGTGCCCCCGGGACGCCGGGCTGTCCTGACGGTCGGCAGCGAAGTCAGTCTTGCGCAACCTCTTCTGCTCGATTGGGTCCGATGGATGCGCCGCTCGCTCCAAGATATTGCGCTTCGGGTACACGTCGATGTGCCGCAGGATTTGATCAATCAGGTTGCGTCGGGAATGGTCGACATAGCTATCATGTACGCCCCCCCGCACAGACCGGGGTTGAAGATCGATCTGCTTCTGGAGGAAAAACTCGTCCTCGTGACTACCAATTCCGAAGCGCGCCTCCTGGACGAATCCGATTATGTTTATATGGATTGGGGGCCGGATTTTGGACTTCACCACGGGATGAATTTCCCGAGTGCTGCGCCGGATCTTTCTTTCGATCTCGGTCCGCTCGCGCTGAGCTATGTTCTTGCGACTGGCGGCTCCGGATATTTCAGGAAGAGTTCTGTGCAGCCTCACATAGAGGCCGGCCGGCTGCACCTTGTGCCTGAAATGCCGCAGTTCTCCTATCCGGTTTACGCGGTGCAATCCGCAAGTGCCGACGAGAGCGTGGTAGGTCCTGCCCTGGCAGGATTGCATTCCGTCGCGAGCGCCGACATCAAATTGTAGGAGTTGTTGGGCGTCTAAAGGTCCGCTTGGATTGACGGGAACAGAAGGTCGACCGTTGTTCCAATCCCTCGTTCACTCCTTATCCGGATCCGACCACCAACCATCTGCGCCAAAGCCTGCACTTGCAACATCCCTATCCCGGTGCCCTTCTCACCCTTCGTCGTGAAGAAAGGATCGAACACCTTTCGCAAGACTTCCGGAGCCATGCCGCAACCATCGTCTTTGATGCGAACGCATGCGTAGGTTCCGGGCCCGGGCGGGTCAGGTGCCGTGGTCGTCTGCACCAATCGCGCAGTGATGACTTGGATCTCCCCGCCACTTGACATCGCATCTCGTGCATTCATGACGAGATTAAGCACTGCAGCGTCGAACAGCGCCGGGTCGATCAAGCAGTCCGGGATATCGGAACCAAGCTCCAGCTTGACGCGGACATCGGGGCCTGCGCCATACCTCAGGAAAGGCTCGAAAGACTTGAGGAACTCATTCAAATTGCCAGCGTGGATATCGAGTTCCTGATGTTTTGCGAAGGCGAGTAGCTGTGATGTTAGGTCGATACCTCGATCGATTCCTTCCCGCGCTGCCGCAATGTAGGTCCTCACGCTTTCGGGCTCCTCGGCTCTTTTTTCGGCAAGCCTCAGGCCGGATCCAATGACTGCTAGGAGGTTTCTGAAATCATGGGCAATACCGCCAGTCATCTCGCCTAAGGCGGCAAGCCGATGTGTGGCACGCTCACGTTGTTGGGCTGCGGCCCAAGCACCGAGAGGCATATCTAACTGAGAGCGCTCGTCGCGCTTCGCTCGTGGTTTATTATCGTATGGAAACGCGCTGCCAGTCATGATGGTCGCCCCTATCGATCATTGACGACAAACAGGAAACTCGCGCTCCCATTCGCATCGTCATATTTGGGTTCTCCTGTTGCTGGTCGTCATGCCTCCTGCATGCATGTCTAGGCGCGCCGCACGATCCTTTTCGTCATGATGTCTTCGACCATCGGAAACGCCTTGAGCGCCTCCTCTGGGAGGTCTCCATTCGTACCGACCAGTTCAGTCCAGCTATGCGTTTCGGGTTCACCGACTATGATGCGGCCAACCATTCCAGCATGCTCATGCGGAATACAAAAATAGTCATAGACGCCGTGTTCGGTGAAGGTGACCGAAAAGCTCTCGTTGGGCAGGAGATAGTCGGAGTCCCACGATTTAGCCGCCTTAGGCATGCGGAGCGGTCGCTCCAAGTTTGCCGGATTGTACGCGGTCGTCGTATGCGAATTGCCGGGATTGAGATTGGTCCAGCGGATCGTCTGTCCTGGTTTGATCAGAATGCCTATCGGGTCGAACCAAACGTGTGAACCGTCGTCGCGCCCTTGCATCTTGATTTCGACAATCTCGCCGCCCCACACGGCCAAAGACGTGAGGGAGAGGGCGGCGGCGAGCCCGCCGCCCGCGCCCAGTATCTCACGACGCGTCAGTGTCATTTCGCGACCCGCGCCTCGTCAGCGGTCGAGACATGCCACAGTACGACGTGGGCATGCGGCTCTTCGACGCCCGGATGGCCGGCGTTGTAGTAGACGTCGACATGGTCGACATTGGCTCCAGGTGAAGCGAGGTCGTCAAAACGTTTGTCCGGATTGAGATCCTTGATCGGCAGCATGTAGATGGTGCTGACAAGCTTGCCGTCGTGGTCATAGGCAAGGAACGGGCCGGCAGGCAATGTCGTCGGATCGACGAAAAGTTGGCCCATGCCCGGTAAGAAGTCGGGCAGCTTCACAAGCTTGCTGACCTGTTCGTAAGGAGCCGCGGGCGGGGCTTTGGTGACCTCATCCGCCGCCATGGCGCAAAGCGAACTGCCCGTTGTCAGGGCAACTGCGAGGACAAGTTTTTTCATCACGGTATCTCCCTGTTGAACTAAAAACCGCGATGGCCGAAGATCCTGGAAGGCGGTCTTAAAATCCGATTTCCATTTGCTGACACTGCCTGTTCGCGTCCAGCTAGCAAGCAGCAGACTGTTCTGCTCGTCAAACGAAATTAACTGGCATTTCAATGCATTTTTTCTGCTCGTCAGGCGCGCACTGTTTGCTTGATTTCGAAAAATCTTTCACTACCTCTGAGTTGCTATGAAGATCTTCAGCCTCAATTTCCGGCGAGAGCCAAAACGCCTCAAAACGGGCCCTTAGCCCGGAGGCGAAAAGGCCCTGGCTTAGCGTCCGGGAAAGCCAGGATCTCCACTTCATTCCACTGTGAACTCTGCCCTGCTTAAGCAGCGCGGCTAAATTTGCGATTGCGTTTGGATCGACACGGAGGTTGACCCTGATGATCTCCCCCATCTTGTCAGACGAAGACATTTCGCTCGACCTTGTGACAAAGGGAAAGCAATCAGCCTTGTCAAAAATCGCGGTCAGGATCGCGCGGAGAACTGGGCTTGACGAGCAGATGGTTCTGCGTGGTCTTTTCGACCGCGAGCGTCTCGGCTCAACGGGCGTCGGTCATGGCGTCGCGATCCCCCACGCTCTACTTGGCATAATCTCTTCGCCTGTCGCGTCGTTGACACGCTTGGCCCAGCCTATTGATTTCGAGGGCCCCGACGACGACCCCGTCGACCTCATTTACACTGTACTCTGGCCGCGCTCTGCCACTTCCGCCTTCCTCCCTGCCCTTTCCCAAATATGCCGGCTGTTTCGGGCATCTCAGGTTCGGGAGCGAATCCGACAGGCGCGGTCATCCGATGAGGCGTTGGCGATTCTCGAAACTGAGCCGCTTCCGGAATTTCCACCAATTTGCATACTGTCGCGTCGGGAGTGGCGTTCTGGTGTCTAGGCAATTCAGCAATGCCTTAGACTCCATTGACGCGACGCATATCACAGTCAACTAAGGCGTGAGGGTGAGTAGGCAGCCAGACTATGCTGAAGCATTCGCGAACCGCGGCGCGGCCTTTTTATTCAAAGGTGACGGTGTGAAGGCTATTACTGACTGCGG
>NZ_FUIG01000057.1:103857-105822 GCF_900149755.1 Mesorhizobium delmotii
GCATCGGGTTGGGGGTGCGACGTTCGCATTTGCGACCGCGAAGGCCCGGAAATGGCGCAAATGGCTCGTTCCCATCGACGAGCCGAATGGCAACATTCCACATCCAAAGCAGAAGTTCGTTCGACAGTGGTCGAATTCACACCCATGACCCTGGGCGGACGTTCAGCCAACTGAACGGAATGTCGAGAACGGGATCGAAAGCTGACGGCATCTGACAACGTCACTTGACAGACGCACATCCGTGGCCAGCTTCCGAATCAACCTCGCCGACCGGTGTCTTCCCTGCGCTTCAGAAATGAGATTGCCAAGATGACCTTTGGTTGGAAAGAAGCTAGGTTGCTCGACAGTTGCACAAGCTCGGGGCCAGTGCCAGATGGAGCGCCGTCTTTCCGCGATCCTCTCCGCCGATGTGGTGGGTTTCAGCCGTCTGATGGGCTTGGATGAGGTGGGTACGCTGACTTCGCTGAAGGCGCACCGCCGGGAACTCATCGACTGTAAGATCGCAGAGCACCATGGCCGCATTGTCAAAGTTACCGGCGACGGCATGCTGGTGGAGTTTCCGAGCGTCGTGAATGCGGTTGCCTGCTCGGCGGAGATCCAGCTGGCCATGCCTGGGCGCAACGGGGACGTGCCGCAAGACCGCCGCATCGAGTTTCGCGTGGGGATCAATCTGGGCGACGTGATCGTCGACGGCGAGGACATATTCGGGGACGGTGTGAATGTGGCGGCGCGCCTGGAGGGAATCGCCCCGCCCGGTGGCATCGCGATTTCCGCTTCGGTCCGCGATCACGTCGGCGACAGGCTTGGCCTCGCATTCGAAGATATGGGCGAACGGGAGTTGAAGAACATCGACCATCCGGTCCGTGTTTTCCGGGTGCTGTTAGATGGCGCCCGGATGGCGTCCGAAGGGCCATCGCTCGAAGCTTCGTCGCTGCCGAGCAAGCCCTCGATAGCCGTGTTGCCATTCACCAACATGAGCGGGGACCCGGACCAGGACTATTTCGCTGACGGGCTGGTCGAGGACTTAATCACCAGTCTGTCGAAGGTCGCCGGCCTTTTCGTCATCGCCAAGAACTCCACCTTCACCTACAAGGGCAAGACTGTGGACATGCGCCGGATCGCCAAGGAACTGGGCGTCCGTTACGTGCTCGAAGGAAGTGTCCGCAAGGCCGCAAACCGGCTGCGCATTAACGGGCAGCTAGTCGAGGTACCTTCGGCGACCCACGTCTGGGCCGACAAATTCGAGGGCGCCGTCGAAGACATGTTCGATCTGCAGGACCGGCTGACGGAGAGCATCGTCGGGGCGATCGAGCCCTCGCTGCGGCGCGCCGAAATAGAGCGGGCGCGCCGCAAGCGGCCCGACAGCCTCAACGCCTATGACCTCTACCTCCGCGCCCTGCCGCATGCCCATGCGAACACCCCAGCGGACACCGAAAAAGCACTGCGTCTCTTGGATGAGGCGCTGAGGCTCGACCCGAACAACGCGGCAGCGCACGGGTACGCTGCCTGGGGCCATGAGCAGCGCTTTTTTCGCGGCGGCTTTCATCCCGAGGATAGGGCCGCCGCCTTGGAACATGCCCACATGGCGCTGAGCATTGGCGCGAACGATGCGCAGGCGCTGAGCATCGGGGCTTTCGTCCACGCCAACATCACTCGTGACTACGAAGGAGCAATCGGCGTTCTTGACAGGGCGCTAAAGTTGAACAGCAATTCGGCCTTGGCATTCGGTTTCAGTGCCTTGGCAAACGCCCACAGTGAACGCCATGAAAAAGCGATCGAGCACGCCATGAAGGCGTTGCGGCTCAGTCCGTTCGATCCTTTGAACTATCATCCCTACTGTGCGCTAGCCCTCGCCTATTTGTTCACCGACCGCTTCGCAGACGCCGCCGCCTACTCGACGCTGGCAATCCAGACGAACCCTAACTTTAGCGTGTCCCATGCATAGTTGTGTGCGTCAAGTTCTGC
>NZ_FUIG01000082.1:0-919 GCF_900149755.1 Mesorhizobium delmotii
ACCGGACCGAGCTGGATCAGACACAAAATGAAGATCAATGCCATGAGCACGGCGGCATAGGGCACGCCGGCTACGGCCAGCCCGATACCCGCTACAGCGCTTTGCGCAACGGCGGTAACCACTACGCCCAGGGCCACGCTTCGGATCGCCTGGCCGGCCAGCCTTACTGCTGTCTCTCCACGAACGCCGCCGAGCCGGCGACCGAAAAGGATCGCGGTATCAGCGGCCCGTTCACCACCCGAATACATGACCGCGGCTATCGCAGTCGTCAGCAGGAAATGTATGAACATGCCACCCAGACTTCCGGTGGCGGACGCAAACCAGTAGGCAGGGTTCCGGCGTAGGGGGTCAGTCTTTGGACCAGTTCCTGAACGCCGGCCGAGTTCAGTTTCTCCCATGCTTCGGCAGCGCGTGCTCCAACCAGGGGCACTCCCTCCAGCCAGCTGGGTGGCGGTGGCAGTCGCATCGACAGGATAGTCCGGACCAGGTCGCCAACCTTGTCGATGTTCGCGATGACAGTGCTGAGCGCCAGCCAGAAAGGCACGATCACAAGCAGCAGCAAGGTCAGCGTCATGATCAGGACGGCAAGGCCGCGGCGGTTGCCGGTATGGCGCTGCAACCAGAGCATGAGCGGCCAGGTGGCAAGCACCAACGTCGTGGCCCATACGATCGCCGGCAGAAACGGCTGCATCACCACCCAGACGCTGGCGATGAGAAGACTGCCGATGAACAGCACCGCCAGCGTCACGCGGGTGAGATCCTGACGAGGATGGACGAGGGGACGCGAACCGTCCGAATCCATTATCTGCCCGCCCAACGCCGCTCGCCTATCTTTCTCACGTCATGTTCTCCAAGTCCGCTCCTGGCGCGCCCAAACCTGCGGTCAGCCCATCCTCGGCCTTCACCTCTGGTATGGTAC
>NZ_FUIG01000082.1:929-1166 GCF_900149755.1 Mesorhizobium delmotii
GAAGGTAGATCGTCATGGCGAAGATCAGATAGACCATCAGTAGCAGCACTCCGACGAACCATGCGGAACGTCCGTTATTGGTCATCAGAAATGCCGTTATCGTCGCGATAAGCACCATGACGACCGCGCCCGGCCAGAACAGAAGGTCCATCGGAGCAGGGCCGATGACATAGCTGAGGAGCACCATCATCGGGGCGACGAAAAGCGCGATCTGTGATGCGGCCCCAAGCGCGATGC
>NZ_FUIG01000082.1:1176-1591 GCF_900149755.1 Mesorhizobium delmotii
CGCCCACCAACGCAACGACGATGAAACCCACGAAGGCGGGGGTCATGCCGAACGCGACCGCAGCCTCCTGCACCGACTCGACGAACACTTCGCTTACCAGCGCAACAAGCACTGTCACCGCTGCCAACGTTCCGAGAGCCAGGCCCATCGGCCACGCTTCGCCGTCTTCCGCATGGGCCGTGCCGCTGAAAAGTTCTCTATGGGTCTTCAGCGAGAAGACCAGGCCCATCGCGTAGGCGCCGATGAGCAGCACCGACAATCCAACGCTCAGCTTCTGGGTGAACGCGGACGTGGCAACGGAATCGACTTGCGCCACCATGGACGGGGTCACCATCGCGATCGTAGCGAGGAACAGCAGGCTGGTTTGCAGCCTGGCGCTGACCCTGTTGTACTCCTGCACATGATACTTGATACC
>NZ_FUIG01000006.1:0-225 GCF_900149755.1 Mesorhizobium delmotii
GGCCAGGAAAGTCAAATCTTCGGGCGAGATCGCCCAGGTCGGCACCATTGCCGCCAATGGCGACGTCACTGTCGGCGCCATGATCGCCAAGGCTATGGACAAGGTCGGCAATGATGGCGTCATCACCGTCGAGGAAGCCAAGACCGCCGACACCGAACTCGATGTCGTCGAAGGCATGCAGTTCGACCGTGGCTATCTCTCGCCCTATTTCGTCACCAATGCCGA
>NZ_FUIG01000056.1:0-6353 GCF_900149755.1 Mesorhizobium delmotii
CATTCCGCGATCGATTATCAATCGCCGGATGAATATGAAGCCGGCCTAATGCGATTGCGGCGGGAAGCCCCTGCGGCAATCTCAGAAACGGAGAACTGTTACTGATCTCTGTCTCACCCGAGGGGTGCACTTCACCATGTCTCCGGAATGAACTGTCACCCATCTCTCGGGAAGGGCACAGTCGCTTAGCTGGGCTTTCGAGCAAATCTGCCACTTGGTCCCACACCAATCTCCCACACAGCGCCAAATGCTGCTAGAAGCTGGTGACTTCCATAAAGGGGACTTTCAGGGCGGCACAGAGGCTTCTCATTGACGAGGAGTGGAGTCCGTTATCGCCGGATACAAGGTGGCATGGCGGCTTAGCGCCATTTTGCGCACAATGGACGAGCGCTATGACGGGGACCTTTTCGTTTGCGGCAGCGCTTAACCGATGCCCTGAGGTCATAAAGATTTCATTGAGTGCGCCAGCGGCGACGTATACATCGGAATCGAGTTCGACAATTTCGATGTCCGACTCCAATATTTCATCGGCCAAGCTTTTGTCGAAGATGCGAATCTGGTCGAAAACCTCTTTGGGTACCGCAATGCGTTCGACTGTGGCTCGTTGGAACAGAGCGGCTTTCAGGTTTCCGCCAGCTTCGCTAAAATAGAGACATGCCTCTAGATCCAGCACAAAATTGATACCGCTATAGGCCATGCCGTTATGGCCCCAGCCGGTTAACACCGATGGCGGCGATCTGCTTTATCGTACTTGGCTTCAGATTGGTGAGCCGGTACGCATCGAACTGAGAGATTGCCTTCCTGTCGACGGCGGCAGTGAGCATGTTAGGCAGAAGATATCCGAACCTGGCAATCTGCGAGCTGATCCCACCGCCCCCGCTGGTTTCCTCACCTTCATCTTCTTCTTCGATCATGGGGATTTTAGACGGCAGCGTCGCAGACCACGCCCCGTAAAAGCCTTTGCTCAAGTCCAGATCAGAGACGCGTAAGGCGCTCGCCTGCTTACTGGCGCCAAATCGTCTGGAAAGGATATCAACGACGGCCCTGGGATCCCTTCCCGCGACCCTTTTATAGGCTTGGGAAAATTCCTCTGCAGGCATCATGACCGAGGCAGTTACCGAGTTGCAGAATCTTTCAACCTGGTTGTTGAGAATGGCCGGGTCCGAAACTCCCGTTTTGCCAAGGAGCACATGCACTACTTCATGCATCAGTGTGAACAGCTTGGTAGCGGGCCGCTGTCCGGTTGTGTTCACGAAGATGATAGGAAAGTCACCGGGGGGAGAGTAACAAAACCCACGGAACGGGTCCGCTACCCTATCGCAGAGCACGATGATGCCTTTCCGCTCTAGCGATACACGCGTCTCTCTGAACGTCAGGGTCGGATCTACCGATCCGTCGGGGCGCTGGACGGGGACATAGAGCGATTTCAGTAGCTTTTGCGCGGTCGACTGCTGATTGATGGTCACGCTATTCGTATTGGCGAACCTGGTGCAGTCTTCGAACGCTTGGTCCGCCAGGTAGGCGGCGATAGAACGAGCGCGCGCGATTCGCGTCAGTCCTGCCGATGTAAGAACCGCTGGCCTGTTATTGGCGGTGCGAAAATCGGGCATATTGGCGTCGATTTTTACGTCTTTGGCGAACAGGAACTGGACCGGTACAGCCAGAGCGGAGGCAAGTGAGAACGCCACCCGCTTGCTCACATCGGTCGGGGTCGTTTCAATTTCGATCAGCAAATCTGGTCGGATATTCGCCTCAATCGCGACCGCTTCGATTGACAATCGTCGCGCGCCGCGGATGCTTTCGACGGCCGAAGGTCGGGGGGTAAGTTTCAATGGCATCTCAGTCGCTCGCAACAGAGTGTTTTCGGCTCAATGAGTTTTCCGGACTGCTTCAACTAGCATTCGGATTAAATTTGGCGCTGTCGATTTTCAAAGAGCTAGCCATTGTCCCTCGAGGCCCGCTTGCACGCCAGATCGCGGCAATCGAAACGTTAATCGCATCAAGAAAGGTGAGAAACCCCTCATCAGCCGGCAGCCTTCGGGCACGTTTGGAATCGGCAAAGCGAGAGATCGTAATCAATGACGATAGCTTGGCCACCTGGGTAACGTGTTGCGCGGCCGTCACATCCTTGTTCGGGCTGGCGGCCCTATATTGGTCGTTCTACGCTGCGGTGGACCAATCTTGCATGGGCGAGCCGCTTGCTCTCTTTACGACCATTGTGCATTTCGTTCCCCTCCCATTGGCTATTCTAATCCTCTACGCCAGAGCCCATTTTGTCTATAAAGACGTTTGGCAAAAGATCAATTTGCTTAAGCAAGATGCACTCGCATAACACTTGGCTGCCTCTAACACAGCGTCTCGCATGCCCTTCCGTCGCCATCGCGGTCCAGCCTGCCACCCCACGGACAGTTGCTGAGATACCACTGGGCTTCATCGCATGAGCTGATTTTCGAGCAAGTCCGCCGCGGCTGGCACGAGTAACTTTGCACTACCTGTCGGCTGATGATGCCGAGAGGCTGGCTGACGGCCGGTCGGGCATGGTCCGCTTGCTCAGCGCGCCAATCCCATGGCGCGTCGAACTCGCCAGCCCAAAGACCGACCTTCGCCGCCTTGGCCTTCGCCTGCTGCCCTGCATAGCCGCCTTGGCTGTAACGGGGCCAGTCGAGCGCCTGGCCGTTCTCCACCAGCCACGAGGCAACGCTTTTCCCGTCGGCCCGCGAGCAGTCGGCAACAAAGCGGCCGTAGCGGTCCCAAGCGACAAAAGTGCACCGGACCGGCCTCGAGGCTGCCAGGAAGGTGTCAAGGGCGGCGGCGGACTTCGCACCGCATTGGTAGCGGAAGCCCTTGGCGTCATCGCACTGTTGCGAGGCCTCCGGGGCGTCGATTCCACTGAAACGAATACGCTGTCCGCGGATTTCGATCGTGTCGCCGTCGATTACGGAAGCAACACCCGCTATCGGAGCGGGAGCCGGGCCGATCCATTTCACTGCTTCTTGGAAACCGTCGGTGTGCTGCAGGAAGTACTGTGTCGCGAATGCGGCCACTGCCGCGATGGTCACATACACCAGCCGCATCGGCACGCCCGAGAGTAGTCGCGCACGATACCGCCTTAAGCCAGCGCGCTTCCTCCACTGGCCAGACCGATTACTATATCGAGATTTGTCCAAGCCCCCGCTCCCTCGGGAACAATGCGTTCTTTGCTCCGGAGAGTCCAGTGGGCCTTCACGGTCGCGCGGACAGGTCCGTGGCAAGAGCGTTCGGCTTCGTGGTCATGAAGCCATTGACCTCGTGGTCGCCGGGACCACCTTCCTGGGCCTTGCGCACCCCCAACAAGGAACGCGACGGCCACCCGATCGTTGACGTCTTTTGGTCGAGCCGCCGTCATGCCATCCACCTCGATACGCAAAACGGAATACGATCCGGACAGCAGAATTCTTTCGGTGTGGCTCGTCGCCGGCGGCAAACGATACGAGTTTAAGGACGTCCCACCGGAGACCTTTGCCGCGTTCAAGGCCGCGTTTGCCAAGGGCCGCTTCTTCAACGACCACATCCGCAATCACTTCCGCTACCGTCTGGTTGGCCCCGCGGTCGACTGAGCAGCATCTGCGGAACTCTTTTGGCAGTGAGGCGGCTCATTCATCGCGGCTCCCCGGCCCAGCCCTTTGCGAGGCAAGGTCGGACATCGGAACGAAAGGCGGATTCGCGAATTCTACTGCTAGATAATCGGAATCGTCGCCCATGAGGCTCGCGACCCTCCACCTTGAAACTGCGAGATACGGCGACGTATATCGCGCCGCAAGGCTCGGGCGGCTGAGGCAGCAAATGATCCGGCACATCAAGCGCACTGACGCCTCGGCTCAAAAAGTCGAGCAAGCGCTGGCTAGTCTGGCCGAAGCAACCAGCACCCATGGACCGGCTCGCGCGGCATCAGTAGGGCCGCGCCTATGTGCGCTCACGCCCGACGACGTAAGGAACGAGGCTGCTGCCAAGGAGGAGGGGCTGCTACGCTACTCTACCTAGCGCTCGATAATTCCAACCGCCGGCTGGTAGACGCGTCGCGAGGGCGTGCATAGGTTTTCGGTTCACCGGACACACTACCCCCGCCCACACCCCTGTGCCTGGTGAACGACTGAGAAGTCTCGCCCGCGGTGCCGAAGGTGCGGCGGGCTTTTTTTGTTGTCCGAGATGTCCTGAATCGTATTAGTTGCGCAGAACGTTTTTGCCGGAGGGGGTGGTATGCCGATTATCGAAAGGCTAAAGAATTTGGCGTCTTCAGTGCATCCGAAGTAGCCCCGCTGGGCCGCGTGTTCGACCGGCTCAAGAGGGAGGCGACTCCGAACATCTACGTGAGGCTTTCGCGTTCCGGATCCTGGCACATTATACGGCCGGTATCACTGACGAGGACGAACTTGTCTCAGCGTCAAAGCTGCCGTTGGGTCGGTAGGCGCAACGCAAATAGGTCCTGCTTTCACCGCCTTTTTCGAGCGGAGGCCATCGATCCCGCGCATCGCGCCGGCTACTCATGAATCGAATTCCAGTCGAGTGTGGCCAGGCTGTTCGTGCCAAATAACTTGTCGAAGATCCCGCCGATCGACTGGCTGGCCGCAGGTTGGGCAGGAATAGAAATGCTCTCCCTCATCCTTCACGGGTTCGCCGTGCCGCGTGCCAGTGATCGGCGGCCCCAGGTCGGAAAGTTTGGTCATTGAGTCGGCATTGCCTTCGCGGCCTCAGTCAGAGTTGCCCGATCGCTGCCGTGCTCGCGGATAAGCTCGCGCACCTGCTCCGGCGTGATGTTGTTCTGCAGAGCGAAAAACCTCACCTCATAATCATCGTCCGCCGACACCTTGTTGCGATCCCGAAGATCGCGCTTGCCCTTATCATCCGCCATTTCGTCCTCCTGGTGGATTTCGATTAATGGGAACGCTGGCCGGCATGTTTTGTTTCCGCAGCCCTGCGGAGTCACGTACCGTTCACTCTGGCTAATATAAGCCTGGTGCCTAGAATCGAATAAGTGCGTAAAATTGTAAGTACCGGCGTCGGCCGGCTCGAGTTCATTCCGCCGATGATGCCTACCTTGGTAGCAAAGCCGCCCCAAGGCGATGACTGGATGCATGAAGCCAAATTCGACGGCTATCGCTCCCAGATCATCGTCGACGCCGGCGGTGCGCGGATTTTCACCCGCCGCGGACTCGACTGGACCTCCAAATACCGCGATCTGGTCGAGGCAGCCAAAGGTCTCAACGTACAGAACGCCATCGTCGACGGCGAAGTCGTCGTCTTGAATGAGGCTGGCCTTTCGGATTTTGCCGCGCTGCGCAAGGCAATCACCAGGCGCCAGCACGACCTCTATTTCGTCGCGTTCGATTTGCTGCATCTCAATGGCCACGACTTGCGCGACATGGCGCTAGAGGATCGGCGGGAAATCCTGGCCGGCCTTATTGGGTCTGACAGCCGCATCCAGTTCAGTGAGACAATGCCGGGAGAGGCTAATGCGATCTATCATCTGATCGACGCGGCCGGCCTGGAAGGGATGGTATCGAAGCGTCGGGACAGCAAATATCGCAGCGGCCCGACCACCAATTGGCTGAAAACAAAATCCTTCACCGAAAGCGAGTTTGAACTTCTCGGAGTTGAACGCGAGCGGGGCAAGCCGGCCTTCGCTCTGATGGCCGAGCCGGGGACCCGCAAATATGTCGGCAGTGCGTTCGTCAGCGTCAATCGCGAGATGCGCGAGCGGCTTTGGAAACGTGTCCAGGAACACGCCGGGCCACCGCCCAATGACATGCCAAAGCGGCCGGCGACGCAGTGGGTCAAGCCGGGGATCAAAGCCCGTGTGAAGCACCTCAGGGGCGAGGAAGACCTGAGGCACGCATCGCTGCAGGATTTTTGGGATGAAGGAATTTAATGCGCTCCGTCCGAGCGCCTAGCGCGAGGCAAGGGACGGGCGCTAAAAGGGAGGCCCTATGAAACGCAAGCCCAGTAAATCCGGATTCAACAAACTTCTCGACGTCGACACCACACTCCTATCAGCCGAGCCTTTGATCGGACTCCTCGAACTGGAGACCGACACCGGCACGATCGAGCTGGCTATGAATAGGACCTTGGCCGAGCAACTTCTATTTGCCATCGTTGAATTTCTCCAGGTAGGCAAGGGAGATGATGCCCCAACATTTGCGGTCGAGCGTTCGCAATAGGGTCGCCTGCTAGGCAGGGGGCAGCGCCGGCCCTGTCGAGTGCCACTGCACCCAGGGCGCGGGCCTCCCGGTCACTTCCTTCACTGTCTGGAGCAGCGTTTGGTTCAGCGCCACCAATGCCCTGCGATGATCGCAGCTAAAGCGTGTCGCGATTAATTG
>NZ_FUIG01000059.1:0-58345 GCF_900149755.1 Mesorhizobium delmotii
TCAGAATCGGGGTGCACTACAGTGCACTACAGGGGTGCACTTCACTATGTCTTAGGTACAATCTGTTACCCATGTCTCCGGGTCGGACACGGCGGCAAATGGCGGAGAGGGAGGGATTCGAACCCCCGATGGGCTTGCACCCATGCCGCATTTCGAGTGCGGTGCATTCGACCACTCTGCCACCTCTCCGCGGTCATGGTCCGCCGTTGCCGGCGCGGCGCACTAGATAACGGCTGGACGGACAGGTTACAAGGGCCAATCTGCCCGGCGATCCGGCTTCTTGTCGGGCTTGCTGCCGGCTCTCTGTGTTGCCGCGCGCTTGGCCTGAACGTTCGGCTGCTCGCTACTGGCCCAGGGCAACGAGTCCAGGTTAACGGGGTTGGAGAGCTGCCATCAGGTAGTCGGTATCCCAGGTTCGAGTTTTCGCTTTCCCTTGATGGATTGTTTTCCGGGCATGGCTCGGATGAGGTTGAGGGCGAGGTGGCGGACCATGGCCATGTTTGTGGCGCCGTGGCCGCGGCGCAGGCGGGACTGATCCTCCTTGAACTGGACATCGAGAACCCAGTGTAGCCCGTTCTCGATGCCCCAATGGGCTCGGGCGGCCTCGGCGAAGGTTTTTGCGGTGAGGATGCGAGAGGAGATGTAGCATCGCCGCTCGACCCTGACCTCGGCGCCGGTCTCGATGCGGGTCTCGACCATGGCGATGGTGCTGAGGCCCTTGAAGCGCGGCTCGTCGGGATAGCGCCTTCTGCCACTCATCCAGTCGACACGCTGTGAGACGAGATGACGGCGCGTCTCGATGCGGCCATGGCCCTTCTCGACCTCGGTGAGCGCATCGATCTCATCGACGGGAGCGGCGTCGAAATAGAGCTGGATCTCGGCATGGGCGGTCTTCTGATTGTCCTTGGTGGCCAAGAGATAGTCACCGCCGAGATCGACGATCGTCTCCGCGATGTCGGACTGGCAGCCCATGGCGTCGATGGAAACGACACTACCCGCCAGCGCTCCGGACGCGGCCAGTTCCTGCAGCAGCAAGGGAATGGCGGTGATCTCGTTGGACTTGTCGGCCACCGCCCGTTGCCCCAGCACGAGGCTGTGGGTTGTCGCATAGGCCGAAACCAGGTGCAGCGCCGCCTGTCCACGCCCGCGATCGTGGCTGCGGCGTGAGGTCTTGCCATCGATGGCGATCTGGCCGACTGCTTCGGGCAGACGCTCGGCAACGAAGGCAAGAAAGCAAGAAGCGAACAGGTCCGGTCCGATCCGGTTCATCACCACCCGCAGCCAATCCGCGCAGGGAATGCTGAAATGGTAGGGCTGCAGACGCCGCAGGAAGTCGAGATGCCGGTTCCCCCACAGAACGATGTCGTCATAGTCGTCGCAGGCCGCCATCGTGCCGCAGACAACCAAAAGCAGCACCTCGCTCAGCGGATACATCACCTTGCAGGACTGGCGATTGTCCTTGATCGCCGAAAAATGCTCCAAAAGGCTCTTGCGGCGCGGCGTAGCAACTTCGCTCATGGCTTCCTCCGAATCTGCGGAAGCCTCTTTGAATCACGCTAACCTGCGACAGACCACAAATTACACGCCGTCGTTAACCTGAACTCGTTGCCCTGGCTACTGGCCGCTTGCCTTGACTCGCGCCCAACCTTCGGTTAGGGACAGCGCGCAATCGGCGTGGAGGGTCCTTCCGCGCCGCTTGTTTTTTGAACCCGCAGACTGACAAAAGACGGCCGAACCGCCTGAAGCGGTTCATCAAGGCCGACCGAACAGCGAAAGGCAAAAAATGTTCGCAGTCATCAAAACGGGCGGCAAGCAGTATCGCGTCGCCGCCAACGATCTCCTGAAGATCGAAAAAGTCGAAGGCCAGGTCGGCGATATCGTCGAGATCGGCCACGTGCTCGCGCATGGCGAGGGCGAGAATGTCACGTTCGGCGCGCCGTTCGTCGACGGCGCCCTGGTCACCGCCGAAGTCGTCGAACAGGGCAAGAACCGCACGGTCATCGCCTTCAAGAAGCGCCGCCGGCAGAATTCGCGCCGCAAGATCGGCCATCGCCAGCTTTTGACCACCGTGCGGATCGCCGAGATCCTGCTGGGTGGCGCCAAGCCGACGAAGAAGGCCGCGGCCAAGACCGAGGCGAAGGCCGAAGTTGCTGCAAAGGCCGAGGCGAAGGCTGAAGCCGCGCCGAAGAAGGAAGCCAAGGCAGAGGCTGCGCCGAAGGAAACCGAGGCCAAGGCAACCGAAACCGCCGCTCCGCTGTTCAAGACGCCGAAGGGCGAGCCGGACGATCTGACCGTGATCAAGGGCATCGGCCCGGTTGCGGCCGGCCAGTTGAACGAGCAGGGCATCACGACCTTCGCCCAGATCGCCAAGCTGTCCGACAAGGATGTCGCCAAGATCGACGAGCATATGCCGTTCAGCACCGACCAGATCATGGACTGGCGCGAGCAGGCCAAGGAATTGGCGAAGAAGTAAAGCGGCTCGGCGCGATCGTCGCCGGTTCGGACTTGAAACGGAACGCGAACGCGTTCATAAGACCTTTTAAGCGCCCTTGAGGCGCATCGGAGTTAGTTAGATGGCACACAAGAAAGCTGGCGGTTCGTCGCGCAATGGTCGCGACTCCCATTCCAAGCGGCTCGGCGTGAAGAAGTTCGGCGGCGAAGCCGTGATTCCGGGCAACATCATTATTCGTCAGCGCGGCACGACGTGGCATCCCGGCACCAATGTCGGCATTGGCACGGATCACACGCTGTTTGCGCTCGAAGCTGGCGCAGTCACCTTCAACAAAAAAGCCAATGGCCGAACCTACGTATCGGTGAACCCGATGACGAAGGCCGCGGAGTAGCCGGTTCCGTACGAGAACACCGGCACCCATCTCGGGAACCGGTGTCTGGCCAAGCCAGGAAATGGATCAGGGGAGATGGGTTTCCATCTCCCCTTTTTCTTGTGCCTGGAGGACTGACATGGTTGCCGAAGCGGAAGATACAGACGGTGAAAGTTACGCGATAGATTGTCCGGTCCTGGTGACCGAGCGGCTGGTCCTGCGGGCGCCGCGCGAAAGCGACATCGAGCAACTGGTGGTGCTCGCCGACAACCGCCACGTCGCCGAAATGCTGGCCCGCATGCCTCACCCGTACGGTGAGGCCGAAGCACGCGCCTTCCTGGCGATGACGGCGTCGCGCCGGGCCGGAATTGCCTATGCCTTGACGCTGGCCGGTACTGAAACTTTCGTCGGTTGCGCCGGCCTCAACACCACCGATCGCGGGCTGGAGCTCGGCTACTGGATCGGCGAGCCCTACTGGAAGCGCGGCTATGCGACGGAAGCCGCGCATGCGCTGGTCGACCTCGCCTTCCAGAAGACGGCGATCCAGGTGCTGCATGCCTCGACGCGGGTCATCAATCCGGCCTCGCGCCGGGTCATTCACAAATGCGGCTTCCAATATGCCGGCCAGGGCATGCTGAACTCGATCGTCGCCGGCCAGGTGCCGGTCGAGCGCTACCGTCTCGATCGCAAGACCTGGACCAGCCTGCGCAACTGGGTGCATTTCTGATGGATGCTGGTCAGGCCATCTCGACCCAGACCGGCAAGTGGTCCGAGCCGACCGCTTGCTGGTCGACCCACAGGCGTGTCAGCGATTTGGCGAGCGAGGCGCTGGTGAAGACATAATCGATGCGCTTGTGGCGGCTGGCGTCGTCAGGCCGCTTGGGGTCGACCCAGGTGATGAGATCGGCGCCTGTGGCGGCAAGGCGAAGGGCGACATCGACGGCAAGATCGGCGGTCACAGGCATGCCGAACTCGTGATCCAGGCGGCCGGCGAGTTCGACATATTCCGGCGATCCGGCCAGCATGTTGAAATCGCCCATGACGACGAAGCCTTCGGGACAAGGCAGGTCCGGCAGGCCGACCTCGGCGACGCCCGACAGCGCGCCGCCCTCGATCGCATAGTTCAACAAGCGCTGGCGCAGAAACCGGATCTGGTTGGCGCGTTCGACCGGGCTGCGATGATCGAGATGGGTGGAATAGAAGCGGATGAAACCAAGCGGCGTCTCGATCAGCGCCTCCAGCGCGCCGCGCTGGAAATTCATCACTTCGAAACTGCGGCTGCGCGGCAAGAGGAGATTGCGCGACAGATGGACGGGCGTTTTCGACAGCACCATGTTGCCGAGCTGGAAGGTGGTGGTGATGGCGCGGCCGTTTTCCAGGCGCGAGCCGACATTGGCCTCGAAATTGCTGCTGTAGAGGGCGAAGTATTCGGGCAGCGCCTCGCCGAGCTCGGCCACCATGTCGCGGCCGCCATTGTTGGGGTTGTTGCGCGAGACCTCCTGCAGCGCGATCACGTCGGCGCCGCGCACGGCATCGGCGATGCGGCCGACATCGTAGCGGCCGTCGAGACCGACGCCGTAGTGGATGTTGTAGGTTACGAGCTTCATTGCGACTCCGGCCATGTTCATAAACAGCCTCGCCCTTCGCCCCGCCTTGGTTTAGAGCAGTGCCGAAGGCTTAGAGCAATGCCGCAAGGCCACTAGCAGAAACTCAGCAATCCGATGAAATTTCTCGATCAAGCCAAGGTTTACATCCGCTCCGGAGACGGCGGCGCCGGTTCGGTGTCGTTCCGGCGCGAAAAGTTCATCGAGTTCGGCGGTCCGGACGGCGGCGACGGCGGCCGCGGCGGCGATGTCTGGGTGGAGGCGGTCGATGGGCTGAACACGCTGATCGACTATCGCTATCAGCAGCATTTCAAGGCCAAGACCGGTACGCACGGCATGGGCCGCAACATGACCGGCGCCAAGGGCGCCGACGTCACGCTGAAAGTGCCGGCGGGAACGCAGGTCTTTGCCGAGGACAACGAGACGCTGATCTGCGATCTGACCGTGGTCGGCCAACGCTTCCTGCTTGCCAAGGGCGGCAATGGCGGCTTCGGCAACCAGCATTTCAAGACCTCGACCAACCAGGCGCCGCGCCGCGCCAACCCCGGCCAGCTGGGCGAAGAGCTCAACATCTGGCTCAGGCTCAAGCTGATCGCCGACGCCGGCCTGGTTGGCCTGCCCAATGCCGGCAAGTCGACCTTCCTGGCCGCCGTGACTGCGGCCAAGCCGAAGATCGCCGATTATCCCTTCACCACGCTGCATCCGGGCCTCGGTGTGGCCCGCATCGACGGTCGCGAGTTCGTCATCGCCGATGTTCCCGGCCTGATCGAAGGTGCGCATGAAGGCGTCGGCATCGGCGACCGTTTCCTCGGACATGTCGAACGCACGCGCGTCCTTCTGCACCTCGTCTCCGCGCAGGAAGAAAATCCGGGGAAGGCCTACAAGACCGTGCGCACCGAACTCGACGCCTATGGCCATGGTCTGATCGAGAAGGTCGAGATCGTAGCACTTTCCCAGGTCGACACGCTCGATGCCGACGCACGCAAGAAGAAGGTCGCTTCGCTGAAACGCGCCGCCGGCCGCGCGCCGATGCTTTTGTCCGCGGTCACCGGCGAAGGCGTCGAAGCCGTTCAGCGCGCGCTAATGACGGTCGTGGGCGAGGCACGCGAAGCTGTCGCCACTCCGGTCGAGACGCGCTGGAGATAGCGATGGCCGCGCAGTCGCTGAAAAAATACCGGCGCATCACCGTCAAGATCGGCTCGGCGCTGCTTGTCGACCGCACGACAGGCCTGAAGCGCGACTGGCTGGCCTCGCTTGCCGGCGACATCGCCATGCTGGCCGAAGGCGGCGCCGAGATCCTTGTCGTGTCGTCCGGCGCCATCGCGCTTGGTCGCACCATTTTAGGCCTCGGCAAGCGGGCGCTGAAGCTCGAAGAGAGCCAGGCGGCGGCGGCCGTCGGGCAGATTGCGCTGGCCGGCGCCTGGTCGGATGCGCTCGGCAAGGGCGGCCTGAAATCGGGGCAGATCCTCCTGACGCTCGGCGACACCGAAGAGCGCCGCCGTTATCTCAATGCGCGCGCGACGATCTCGACGCTGCTCAAGATGAAGGCGGTGCCGGTCATCAACGAGAACGATACGGTGGCGACCTCCGAGATCCGCTATGGCGACAATGATCGGCTGGCGGCGCGCGTGGCCACCATGATGGGCGCCGACCTTTTGGTGCTGCTCTCAGACATTGACGGGCTCTACACAGCGCCGCCGGCGCGCGACCCGCAAGCCCGGTTCATTCCCGTCGTCGACCGCATCACCTCCGAGATCGAGGCGATGGCAGGTGCGGCCGCTTCGGAGCTTTCGCGCGGCGGCATGCGCACCAAGCTCGACGCCGGAAAAATCGCCACCGCCGCCGGCACCGCTATGGTCATCACATCAGGCACAAGGCTGTCGCCGCTGATGGCGATCGAGCGCGGTGAGCGGGCGACATTCTTCCGGCCGAGCGCCAATCCGGTCAAGGGCTACAAGACCTGGATCGCCGGGCAGCTCGAACCGGCTGGCCGGCTGACAGTCGATGCCGGCGCCATCGGCGCGCTGCTGTCGGGCAAGTCGCTGCTGCCGGCCGGCGTCAAACTGGTCAGCGGCAATTTCTCGCGCGGCGACACGGTGGCGATCCTGTCGCCCGAAGGCCGCGAGATCGCACGCGGACTGGTTGCCTACGATGCCGCCGATGCCGTAAGGATCGCTGGCTTGAAAACAGTCGAGATCGAAACGGTGCTTGGCTACGAAGCGCGATCGGCGATGATCCACCGCGACGACCTTGTGGTGAGCCATTCCGGTGACCAAGTACGGGCCGCTGACCAAGTACAGGCCGGTGACCAAGTAACCAGCGGAGGATGAGCCATGCTGAAGCTGCATGAAAAATCCCGGGACGACACTGCCGCGCTAATGGCCGATATCGGCCGCCGCGCGCGGGCCGCCGCCCGACCGCTGGCCGTCGCCACAGCCGAGCGCAAGCACGCCGCGTTGATCGCCATGGCGCAGGCGATCCTTCGCCACGAGCAGGATATTCTCGACGCCAACGCCATCGACATCAAAAATGGCGAGCAGTCCGGGCTTTCAGCCTCTTTCATGGACCGGCTGAAGCTCGATCCTGCCCGCATTCGTGCCATGGCCGACGGCATCAGCGAAATCGCCGAACTGAGCGATCCCATCGGTGATGTCATTGCCGAATGGGACCGGCCGAACGGCCTGCATATCGAGCGCGTCCGCACACCGCTCGGCGTCATCGGCGTCATCTATGAGAGCCGGCCGAACGTGACGGCCGATGCCGGCGCGCTTTGCCTCAAGGCCGGCAATCCGGTGATCCTGCGCGGCGGCTCGGATTCGCTTAACTCCTCGGCGGCGATCCATGCCTGCCTGGTCGAAGGGCTGAAGGCGGCCAAGCTGCCGGAGGATGCCATCCAGTTGGTGCCGACCGCCGACCGCGCCGCCGTCGGCGAGATGCTGAAAGGACTTTCCGGCAATATCGACGTGATCATTCCGCGCGGCGGCAAGAACCTTGTCGAACGCGTCCAGAACGAGGCACGGGTGCCGGTCTTCGCTCATCTCGAAGGCATCTGTCATCTCTACATCGACCGCTCGGCCAAGCTCGAGATGGCGGTCAGGATCGCGGTCAACGCCAAGATGCGGCGCACCGGCGTCTGCGGCGCTGCCGAGACGCTGCTGGTCGACCGCGCTGTTGCCTCCACCCATCTGGTGCCGATCCTTGAGGCGTTACGCGCCGCAGGGTGCGCAATCCACGCCGACGCCGAGGTGCTGAAAGTGTTCGCCGACGCCCAGCCGGCGACCGACGCCGACTGGGTGAGCGAATATCTCGATGCCATCATCGCGGCAAAACTGGTCGACGGCGTTGCCGGCGCGATCGAGCATATCGAGAATTTTTCATCGCACCACACCGAGGCGATCGTCGCCGAGGATGCCGACGCGGTCGAACGTTTCTTCAATGAGATCGATTCGGCGATCCTTCTGCACAATGCCTCGACGCAATTCGCCGATGGCGGCGAATTTGGCATGGGCGCCGAGATCGGCATCGCCACCGGCAAGATGCATGCGCGCGGCCCGGTCGGTGTCGAGCAACTGACCTCGTTCAAGTACCGCGTGCGCGGGACGGGACAGGTGAGGCCTTGAAGCTGTTCGCTACTAGGGCTTGAAGTTTGCGCCCAGCCACCCCCCTCTGTCCTGCCGGACATCTCCCCCGCAAGGGCGGAGATCGGATGTCGCATAGACTTTCGCCAACCTCCGGCGTCGCAGTAAGGGCGCCAGGGATGAAGCCGCCCATCTCCCCCCTTGCGGGGGAGATGCCCGGCAGGGCAGAGGGGGATGCTTAGCACGATGCTCTCCCCTTCCGAACAACCCGTCCCCTCTCGCTACCTTCATATGCCACATGCCGGAAAGGGCTTGGCCGTCGGGCTGTTCGGCGGCTCGTTCAATCCTGCCCATGCCGGCCATGCGCTGGTCGCCGAGATCGCGCTCAGACGTCTGGCGCTCGATCAGCTGTGGTGGATGGTGACGCCGGGCAATCCGCTCAAGAGCGCGCGGGAACTGGCGCCGCTGGCCGAGCGGCTGCGCCTGTCCGAGCAGATCGCCCGGAACCCGAAGGTCAAGGTCACCGCCTTCGAGGCGAGCCATTATGTCCGCTTCACCGCCGACACGCTGGCCCTGGTCAAGGCGCGCAACCCAGGCGTCGACTTCGTCTGGATCATGGGCGCCGATTCGCTTCGCGATTTCCACCGCTGGCAGCGCTGGCGCCAGATCGTGATGACGTTTCCGATCGCGGTGATCGACCGCCCTGGCGCGACGCTGTCATTCCTGTCGTCGGTCGTCGCCAAGACCTTCGATTATGCGCGTGTCGACGAGGGCGACGCGCCGCGGCTCGCCCGCATGAAGGCGCCGGCCTGGACCTTCATCCACGGTCCGCGCTCGTCGCTGTCGTCGACCGCGATCCGCAATTCGGCGAACGGATAGGAGTCACCTTCTCCCCTTGTGGGAGAAGGTGGCCGAGCGAAGCTCGGTCGGATGAGGGGTGCTGGAAGGATCGCTACCTTGAAGAACTAAGCACTCAAAATTCCTCGATCTTTTTACGCTGCATTTCTTCCAGCACCCCTCATCCGTCTCGGCGCTACGCGCCGATCCACCTTCTCCCACAAGGGGAGCAGGGAAAACCACTGATGTCGCATTTGCGGCTGCTTTTCCCCGATCCGTAGGCGATCCTGCGCGGGCATGACGATTCTCGAGCGAAACCAGATCAGACGCGATCCGGCGCAGGGCAGCCCGCCAGCCCCGGCGATCGCCATCGCCAGCGTCCTCCTGTCGATGGCGCTGGTTGCGGTCGGCAACGGACTGATGTTCGCCTATATCCCAGTCCGGCTCGGCGCCGACGGCTTCGATCCGACCTGGGCCGGGCTGATTGTCACAGGCCTCTCGGCCGGCGGCCTGGCAGGCTGCATCCTGACTGGTCCGCTGGTGCGGCGCGTCGGCCATGCTCGCGCGTTCATGGTGCTGTCGGCGTTGATCGTGCTGTCCAATGCCGCCGTCGGGGCCGGGCCGCACCCGCTGTCGTGGATCGCGGCCCGCGCGCTCTATGGCTTTGCCATATGCGGCCTGTTCATCGTCGCGCAAAGCTGGCTGAACGACGTCGTCGCCAACGCCATTCGCGGCAGGGTCATGGCCTTCTTCTACGTTGCCTATGTCGCCGGGCTCGGTGTCGGCTACTCCACACTGGCGCTGATCGATATAAGGGCTGCGGACGCGCCGCTGATCGGCATCGCCTTTACCGCGCTGTCGATCCTCCCCGTCGGGCTGACGCGGCTCGCCCAGCCACCGCCACCGCAGGCGGCGTCGGTCGCGCTCGGCCGAGCCTGGCGAATTTCGCCGGTTGGCGTCGCCGGCATGCTTGCCGTCGGTGGCCTGTCGATGACGATTTCGGGCTTCGCGCCGATCCATGCCACGGCCAAGGGGTACAGTCAGGCAGATGTGGCGCTGCTGCTGTCGGCGATGCCGGTCGGCACATTGATCCTGCAGATCCCGCTCGGATGGATTTCCGACCGCACCGACCGGCGCTTTGTACTGGTCGCCGCTTCGGCGCTTGCCATGGTGGCGGGCCTGTTTGCGCTGGGCTTCGACTGTGGTGCGCTGGCGGCGCTGGTCGTCATCTATGTGGTCTGGGACGGCGCATCGGAATCGATCTATTCGCTGGCCAGCGCGCATGCCGCCGACCGCGCCGGCAAGGACGACATGGTGGCGCTGTCCAGTTCGCTTCTGTTTGCGTGGTCGCTGTCCGGCTTCATCGTGCCCGGCATCGTGACCGGGCTTTCCGCTGTCTATGGAACGCAGGCTTTCATCTATGTGGCCATCGTCATTGCCACAGTTTTTTGCCTGTTCGTGCTGTGGCGTGTGGTGGCGATGTCGCCTGTTCCCACCGCCGAGACCGGCAATTTCGCGCCGATGACGGCGCAGGCACCGCTGCCAGTCGACCTCGCTTTCCCATCCGAAGAGCAGCGTCGCGCGTACAAGTAGACCTACGCCGGCAATTGATAATCTCACTGTCTGGTGGCGGCTTCCTGCCGTGGCGCTTCCGGTGGTGGCGCGGGTATAGAAATGCCTTCGCTGTCGAAAGCCTGCTTGGCGCGTTTGGTGAGATCGATCTGGGTGGCGAAGAAATCCGCAGCCGAGGTCCAGTAGCGCAAGGTGATGGCGACGTTGCTGTCGCCGACGGTCGCCACAAAGGCAATCGGCGCCGGCTCCCGCCTGACGCGTCGCTCGGTGGCGGCGACGCCAAGCATGGTCTTCTGCGCGAGATCGATGTCGTTCCAGGAGCCGATGGTGAGCGTGATGTCGGCGCGACGGACGCCGTTGCGCGTATAGTTTCGGACTGGCAGGTTCCATAGCGTCGAATTGGGCGCGAGGACGTAGACGCCTTCGACTGTCCGCAACTGGGTAGCGAACAGGCCGATTTCCTCGATGGTCCCGGAAATGACGCCGACCTCGACATATTCGCCGATGCGGAATGGCCGCAGCGCCAGCAGCATGATGCCGGCGGCAATGTTCTGCAGCGTGCCCTGCAGCGCCAGGCCGATGGCCAGGCCGATGGCGCCAATGGCGGCAATGATCGAGGTCGTCTGGACGCCGAACTGGCCGAGCACCATGACGACGACGAGGATCAGTATGGCGTAGCGGACGATCCTCGAGAAGAAGTGGCGCAGCGTCGTATCGAAGCCATGGATATGGCCGAGGCCGGCATAGATCGAGCGCTGGGCAAGGCCGGCGACGGTATAGCCGAGGACCAGCAGGATGACGGCGCCGATGGCCGAGAAGGAGTACGAGACGATCAGCGCGCTGAGCTGCGCAAGGCCGGACTGCACGGTGAGGAGAGCGTTCTGAGGGTCGATAGGCATGAGGGGGATCCGGTTGGTCAATGCGCCGATAACCCAGGCCAGGCGACAAGAGTTCCGATTTTTCTTCAACTGCGGAACCGGAAGAACGGTTCTTCGTTGGCTACAGCAGGGCTGCCGTCTTGAAACTGCAACGCAACTCTGCCTATCTAAGGGGTGTCATCTGCTTTGAAGGGTGATTTGGTTGTTCTTGCTGCGAAAGGAAATACACTGAGAACAGCACTTTGGAAGAAGGCCGACATCGTGCCTTCGCCGGCCGGGATCAGCGTAAACGACGCCGTGTCCCGCGCCATCAAGACAGTCCTTGCCAGTCTGGAAGACTCCAAGGCCGAAAACATCGTCTCAATCGACATTCAGGGAAAATCGAGCCTCGGTGACTATATGGTCATCGCGTCCGGCCGATCGCACCGTCATGTCTCGGCTGTCGCCGATCATCTCCTCAAGGCGCTCAAGGATGCCGGGCTCGGCACGGCGCGCGTCGAGGGACTGGCCGGCGCCGACTGGGTCCTGATCGATTCAGGCGACATCATCGTCCATGTCTTCCGTCCCGAAGTCCGCGACTTCTACAATCTCGAAAAGATGTGGCAAGCGCCGGACCTCGAGGAAGAGACCCTCCACTGAGCCGCATTTGATTGATGCATGTCGTTTCCCCAAACCGGTGACCACTTTTGGTGACATGCATTAGCGGCTCTTCGAGGCAGGGATGAAAATTGCCGTTCATGCCGTGGGCCGGATGAAAGCCGGCCCCGAGAAGCAGCTTGCCGACCGATATTTCGAGCGCTTCGCCAAGAGCGGGCCGGCGGTGGGGCTCGAATTCTCTGGGGTTGTCGAGATTCCGGAGGGCCGCGCCCAGACCGCCAACGAGCGCCGGCGCGAGGAAGGCCAGAAACTGCAGGCGCAGTTGCAGCCTGGTACCGCGCTGATGCTGCTCGACGAACGCGGCAAGAGTTTTTCATCCGAGGATTTCGCCGGACGCATCGGCCTGTTGCGTGATGGCGGGCGCAGGGCACTTGTCATTGCCATTGGCGGTGCCGACGGTCACGATCAGTCGCTGCGCGATCAGGCCGATCTGATGGTGTCGTTCGGCGCGTGGACATGGCCGCACCAACTGGTCCGTGTCATGTTGGGCGAGCAGCTTTACCGGGCCGCCACTATTCTTTCGGGTCATCCCTACCATCGTTCATGAACCCGACCAAAACCGGTGAACTGAGGGCCCAGCCGCGGGGATTTTGGTCCCAGGCCCGGGAGTTTATGCTAGATTGGCGAGGCTTCGAACATGGTTGATGGTTCGTTAACGAAGCCACGCATAGAGTCGGGCTTCAATGTCTGAAGATTGGAAATCGCGAACGGGCTTTTGGCGCGCACGCTGCGGCTTGGCAGTGGCGGCGCTTATGCTGTCGCTCGGCGCCGCGCGGGCGCAGAACAGGCTCGACATGGCGCCTGACCCGGACCAGAGCCGCGCCGAGTACGAACGGGTATCGAAGGAGATCACACTGTCGTCGGAGCGGCTGGCCAAGCTCGCCGCCGACATGGCGACGGTCAGGAAGGACCATGCCTCGATCACCGCGGCGCTGATCCAGTCGGCGATGACCGAGCAGAAACTTGGCCAGGACATCGAGGACATCGGCGCCAAGCTGGAAGGGCTGAAGGGCGAGGAGCAGAAGATCCGCGCCTCGCTGGCCGCCAGACGCGACGTTCTGGCCGAGGTGCTGGCCGCGCTGCAGCGCATGGGGCTCAATCCGCCGCCGGCCATCCTGGTCAAGCCGGAGGACGCGCTGTCGTCGGTGCGCAGCGCCATTCTGCTCGGCGCCGTGGTGCCGGAACTGCGCCAGCAGACCGAGATATTGCTGGCGGACCTCAAGGAGCAGTCGCGGGTGACCGCCTCGATCGAGGCGGAGCGGGCGCGGCTGACGGCGGCAGTCGGCGAGCAGACGGCGGAAAAGAAGCGGCTCAGCATGCTGCTGGAAGCCAAGCAGAAACTCGAAGCCGAGACGCAAACGGCGCTGGCGGCGGAAAAGCAGCGATCCGAAGCACTGGCGGCCAAGGCCGGCAGCCTAAAGGAACTGATCGCCTCGCTCGAGGCAGACAAGGCCCGCAAGGCGGCGGCCGCGGCGAAGGCAGCCGAGCAGAAGGCCGCAGAGCAGAAGGCAGCGGGCGCCGACAAGGCTCCGGCGCAGACGGCTCCGGCACAGAAGGCCCCGGAACAGACGGAACTGGCGGCCCTGCCGGTGCCGGAGGCCAACCGGCTCACCGCCGCTGCACCGTTTTCGGCGCTTCAAGGGCAGATCGCGCTGCCCGTCACCGGCAAGATCAAGCGGCGGTTCGGGGCCAGCGACGGTAACGGCGCAGTGATGCTCGGTGACATGGTTGCGACACAATCGGGAGCCATCGTCACCGCGCCAGCGGACGGAAATGTGCTTTATGCGGGACCTTTTCGCTCCTATGGTCAACTCTTGATCCTGAACGCGGGTGACGGCTATCATGTCGTTCTCGCGGGGATGAGCAGAATCAGCGTCGCGTCTGGCCAGTCGGTGCTCGCAGGAGAGCCGGTCGGCGCGATGGGAGAGGCCCGGGTGGCGAGCACCTCGGCATCGAAGAATGGAAATGCCACGCCGGAGCTCTATGTTGAGTTCCGCAAGGATGGAAAACCCGTCGATCCGACCCCGTGGTGGGCGGACCGTTTCTCTGGAAGGACGTGAGATGATGCGGAAACTTTCGCTTCTGTTTGCCGGTGCGCTGATGGGCGCATCCGCGATGAGCCTGGTCTATGGCGCCCCCGGCTCGACGGCGAACGCTGCGGGCTCCGAGACCTATAAGCAGCTGGCGATCTTCGGTGACATCTTCGAGCGGGTGCGGGCGCAATATGTGACGCCGCCCGACGACAAGTCGCTGGTCGAAAACGCCATCAACGGCATGCTTACCTCGCTCGACCCGCACTCCTCGTATATGAACGCCGAAGAGGCGCAGGACATGCGCGTGCAGACCAAGGGCGAGTTCGGCGGCCTCGGCATCGAGGTCACCATGGAGAACGACCTGGTCAAAGTGATCACGCCGATCGACGATACGCCGGCCGCCAAGGCGGGCGTGCTTGCCGGCGACTATATTGCCAAGATCGACGGCGAGGAGGTTCGCGGCCTGAGCCTCAACGACGCGGTCGAGAAGATGCGCGGGCTGGTCAACACGCCGATCAAGCTCACTATCCTGCGCCAGGGCGCCGACAAGCCGATCGAGCTGACGGTGGTGCGCGACATCATCAAGGTCAAGGCGGTCAAGTTCCGGGTCGAGAACGACATCGGCTACATGAAGATCACCTCCTTCACCGAAAAGACCCATGACGACCTCGAGAACGCCATCGACACCATCAAGAAGCAGGTGCCGAACGAAAAGCTCAAGGGCTACGTGCTCGATCTGCGCCTCAATCCGGGCGGGTTGCTCGACCAGGCGGTGAGCGTGTCCGACGCCTTCCTCACCCGTGGCGAGATCGTCTCGACGCGCGGCCGCGATCCGAAGGACGTCACCCGCTTCGACGCGCGGCCGGGCGACGACATCGACGGCAAGCCGCTGGTCGTGCTCGTCAATGGCGGCTCGGCCAGTGCGTCCGAAATCGTCGCCGGCGCGCTGCAGGATCTGCGCCGCGCCACGGTGGTCGGCACGCAGTCCTTCGGCAAGGGTTCGGTGCAGACCATCGTCCCGCTCGGCGAGAACGGCGCGCTGCGCCTGACGACGGCGCTCTATTACACGCCGTCCGGCAAGTCGATCCAGGGCAAAGGCATCACGCCCGACATCAAGGTCGACCAGCCGTTGCCGCCGGACCTGCAGGGCAGGGATCTGACGCGCGGCGAGTCGGACCTCAAGGGCCACATCAAGGGCAGCGACGAGGGCGATACCGGTTCGGGCTCGGCAGCCTATGTGCCGCCGGAGCCGAAGGACGACCTGCAGCTCATCTTTGCCGAGCAGTTGCTGCGCGGCGAAAAGACCGATCCGGCGTTCCCGCCGAATCCAGAAAAGGCTGTGCTGAACCAGTAGGGGCCGTGCTGAACCAGTAAAGGTCGATCAGCCGGACAACAGGTCTGGCCGCCTGATCGAAGCGATGTAATGCTGCCGGGGCTGCAAGGCCCCGGCAGTTTGATTCGGGGGAACCGCGGCTGGGGATGCGGCTTGGCTGACATCGGCAACGACATCGAACGCCCGCTAGGGCAGGCAGTCCGGCCGCCGCGCGCGGCCCGCAGGATCAGCGCCGGTGTGGTCGCGGCCACGCTTCTGGTGCTGGCCGTAATCGGCGTCTCCGGCGCGATTGCGCTGCGCGAAAGGCCGTTTCGAAAACCGGAAGAAGTCGCCGTTTCGACACCGAAGACGACAGCGGTGGTCGAACCCGCAGCGCCGGCCAAGGAGCCGGCATCGAAGGCGGAAGCAGCATCCAAGATGGGCGGGCCGCAGATCATCCATATGCCAACCGAAGTTGACGGTGGTCCGCCCAAGGCGGCCATTGTCATTCGCGACCCTTCGACGATCGGCCAGAACCTGAGGATCGCGCATATTCCCGACAGGGCGCTGGTCGAGGCCGGCGAAACCGGCCCATTGCCGGTTCGTGCCGCTGACGGCAGGCGGCCGTTCGATGTCTATGCGCGGCCGTGGTCCGGTGCGCGCGGTGCGCGCGTGGCGATTGTCATCGGCGGGCTAGCCGTGTCGCAGACCGGCACGCAGTCGGCCATCGCCAAGCTGCCGGCTGAAGTGACGCTGGGCTTCGCGCCGCAGGGCAACAGCGTCGGCCGCTGGATGCAGGCGGCGCGGCAGAGAGGCCATGAGATCGTCATGCAGGTGCCGCTCGAACCGTTCGATTATCCGAACGTCAATCCCGGCCGCAACACGCTGACGGTCGCGGCGACGGCAGACGAGAATTTGAAGAATTTGCGCTGGGCGCTGTCGCGGACGACCAACTACACCGGCGTCATGAACTATATGGGCGCGCGTTTTTCGGCCGATGCGGCGGCGATGGGGCCGCTGATGGACGAGCTCGGCAGGCGCGGCCTGGCCTATGTCGACGACGGTTCGTCGGCGCGCAGCCTGGCACCCGACCTGGCGTTGAAAAACGGCGTGCCGTTCGCCGCCGGTGACACGTCGATCGACGCCGTGCGGGACCGCGGCGCCATATTGAAGAAGCTGGACGAACTGGAAGCCACCGCGCGGGCGAAAGGCTTTGCTGTCGGCATCGGCTCGGCCTTCGACCTGACGGTCGACACCGTGTCGTTTTGGGTGAGCGAGGCCAAGAAACGCGGCATCGAGATCGTTCCGATTTCGGCGGTGGCGGCGGATCCGGAAAAAGGTTGAGCATGGCGAAGAAAAAACCGGTCGATCCCGAGACGCTGCCTTATCGTCGCTGTGTCGGACTGATGATCCTCAACGGTGATGGGCTGGTCTGGGTCGGGCATCGCATTGCCGAGCCGGACAGCGAATTCGCCGGCACGACGCAGCTCTGGCAGATGCCGCAGGGCGGCATCGACAAGGGCGAAGAGCCGCTGCAGGCGGCGCAGAGGGAACTCTACGAGGAAACCGGCATGCGCAGCGTCTCGTTGCTGGATGAGGCGCCGAACTGGATATATTACGACCTGCCGGCCCATCTGGTCGGCATCGCCTTCAAGGGGAAATATCGCGGTCAGACGCAAAAATGGTTCGCCTTCCGCTTTTACGGCGACGTCAGCGAGATTGAGATCAATCCGCCGCCGGGCGGCCACACCGCCGAGTTCGACAAATGGGCCTGGCGGCCGATGCAGGAATTGCCCGACCTGATCGTGCCGTTCAAACGTCAGGTCTATGAGGACGTGGTTGCGGCGTTCCGGCATCTGGTTGCGTAGCTTGGCGCAAGCCGCGCTCGCGCCGACCACGCTTGCCGCGTCAGCGCGGTGGCTTTATTGATGGCCAATCCGCTGCAGACGGGGTTGGCATGAACGAGGCCTCCAAAAAATCTCTTTCTGAAAGGGTCGCCGTCAAAGCCGCGCCGATCAGCGAAGCGGCGGCCGGCGCCATATTGACCGTCGATCTCGGCGCCATCCGCACAAATTACCGGCGGCTCAAGGCGCGCTTGGGTGGCGTCGGCTGCGCGGGTGTCGTCAAGGCCGACGGCTACGGGCTCGGCGGGGCCCAAGTGGCGGCGGCGCTGGCGGCCGAAGGCTGCGCTATTTTTTTCGTCGCGCATCCGACCGAAGGGGTCTTGCTGCGCCAGGCGCTCGGCGCACGGCCAGCGATCTATGTGCTGAACGGCATTCAGCCGGGCGCTGAAAGCGAAGCCGTCGACGCGGAGCTGGGCGCCGTCATCAACAGCGCCTACCAACTCGCCGCCTGGCGCGCGGCGGCGCAGCGGGCCGGCCGCAAGCTCAAGGCTGCAATCCAGGTCGACAGCGGTATGTCGCGGCTCGGCATGGCGGCAGCCGAGGTGGCAGCCGTCAATGCCGATCCGCAGGCTTTCGACGGTATCGACGTCAGCTTCGTGATGAGCCATCTCGCTCGCGCCGACGAGCCCGAGCATCCGGCCAACGAGCAGCAGCGGCTGGAATTCGAGCGGCTGCGCAGGATGCTGCCACCGGCGCCGGCCTCGCTAGCCAACTCCTCCGGCATCTTTCTTGGGCAGCCCTTTCATTACGACCTCGCCCGGCCCGGTGCGGCGCTCTACGGCATCAATCCGGCGCCAGCGGTGGAAAATCCGATGCTGCCGGTGGTGCGGCTTCAGGCAAAGGTCATCCAGACGCGCAGCCTCGATAGGGGAGCCGGCGTTGGCTATGGCCATATTTTTCACGTGACCGATTCGCTGGTCGCCGCAACGATCTCGCTAGGCTATGCCGATGGCTGGCATCGACGCGCGGCCTCAGCCGCCTGGTTCGAGAATGTGCGCTTGCCGTTCCTTGGCCGTGTATCGATGGATTCGATCGTTCTCGACATCTCGGCCCTGCCGCCCAACAGGCTGAAGGCGGGCGATCTCGTCGAACTGATCGGACCGTCGCAGACAGTGGACCAAGCGGCCGGCCATGCCGGCACCATCGGTTATGAAATCCTGACCAGCCTCGGACACCGCTTTCACCGGCGCTATGTAAATTGATAGCGCGCGGGCTTTTTTAGGCATGTCGTTGTCCCAAAACCGCTGCGTACTTTTGGGCGACATGCTTGAGCACTTGGCGGACGCCGTAAAATCCGGCAGACAGAAAGCCACGATGCCCCGTCCCAAAACCCCTGACAAGACGTCGTTCTGGAGAACTATGCGATGAAGATCTTCGTGCTGGGCGGCGGCGTTATCGGGGTCACTACCGCTTATTATCTCGCCGAGGCCGGCCATGAAGTGACGGTGATCGACCGCCAGAAGGGCCCGGCGCTGGAAACCAGTTTTGCCAATGCCGGCGAGATTTCGCCCGGCTACGCCTCGCCCTGGGCCGGTCCCGGCGTCCCGTTGAAGGCGATCAAATGGCTGTTGATGAAGCATGGTCCGCTGGTGGTGCGGCCGACTCTCGATCCGCATATGTGGGTGTGGCTGGTCAGGATGCTGCGCAACTGCACGGCCGAGCGCTATGCGGTGAACAAGGCGCGCATGGTGCCTTTGGCCGAATACAGCCGCGACACGCTGAAAGCGTTGCGCGAGGCGACCGGCATCGCCTATGACGAGCGCGCCAAGGGAACGCTGCAGCTTTTTCGCACGCAACAGCAGCTCGACGGCACTGCCGGCGATGTCGAGGTGCTGAAGACATACGGCGTTCCCTACGAGATCCTCGATCCCGACGGCTGCATCGCGGCCGAGCCGGGGCTGGCAGGGGTGCGTGAAAAATTTGTCGGAGGCCTGCGACTGCCGGGCGACGAAACTGGTGACTGCAAGATGTTCACCGACCGTCTGGCCGAGCTCTGCGTGGCGCGCGGCGTTACCCTCGAATACGACACCTCGATCAGGCGGATTGTCCGCAAGCGCAACCGTATCGCCAACATCAATACGAGCAAGGGTTGGAAGGCTGCCGACGCCTATGTGATGGCAATGGGCAGCTATTCAGCCAAGTTCATGCGCAGCCTGAAACGACCCATCCCGGTCTATCCGGTCAAAGGCTATTCGATCACCGTGCCGATCAAGGATGCTACCGCAGCACCGGTGTCGACGGTGATGGACGAGACCTACAAGGTGGCGATCACCAGGCTCGGCGACCGCATCCGGGTCGGTGGCACGGCGGAGATTTCCGGCTTCGACCTGACGCTGCATGAATCGCGGCGGCGCACGCTCGAACATTCGCTTGGCGACCTATTTCCGGGCAGCGGCGACATGCGGTCGGCGACCTTCTGGTGCGGGTTGCGGCCGATGACGCCGGACGGCCCGCCGCTGATCGGCCGTACCGAGTTTTCCAACCTCTATCTCAACACCGGCCACGGTACGCTCGGCTGGACCATGGCCTGCGGCTCGGCCAAGGTCCTGGCCGACATCATTTCCAGCCGGGTGCCGGACATCAATGTCCGCGACCTCGGACCGGAGCGATACGTCAAGTAGTAGCTAAAACGCTTCCTTCACCCAGCCCCAGAGGAAGTTGCGGCGCGACTTGGGATCAAGCTCCAACACGCTCCGCCGCGCAGCGGTTTGAGGACATTACAATTCAGCGTTTGGGATGAATATCGTCAGATGAACAATCCGCGTTCCCGCTCCACCGCCTTGGTGATGAAGCCCGCGACGATCTGGACGCGGCGCAGCGGCCTGACCGATTCGTGATAGACCAGCCAGTAGGCGCGGCGGATGGGCGCGACAATGTCGACAGCCACCAGTTCCGGCATCGAACGGGCGAGGAAGGTGTGCAGGATACCGATGCCGGCGCCGGAGCGCACCGCTTCGGCCTGGCCGAGTGCCGAGGAGATGGCGAAGCTCGTGCGCCAGTCGGCACTGAACTCGGCCGCATAGTCGAGCGAGGGGCTGACGATGAGATCCGGCACATAGCCGATCAGCGTGTGCCGGCCGAGCTCGGCCAGCGTCTGGGGCAGGCCATGCGCTTCGGTATAGGCGCGGGACGCGAACAGGCCGAGCGTGTAATCGACCAGCTTTCCCGCCACCAGCCTGCCTTCGGTCGGCCGCTCCACGGTGATGGCGATGTCGGCCTCGCGCCTGGACAACGAGAAGGAACGCGGCACCGGCACCAACTGGATGGTGAGTTCGCGGTGAAGCGCCGTCAGTGCGCCGAGTCGTTTGGCCAGGAAGGCGACGCCGAAACCATCAGGCGCGCCGATGCGCACGGTGCCGGAGACATCGTCGCCTTCGCCCGCCAAGGTCGAGCGCGCGGCGATCATGTCGCCTTCCATGCGCTCGGCGATGTCAAGGAAACGCTCGCCCGCCGGCGTCAACTCGCTGCCGGTGGTCAGCCGGCGAAAGAGTTTTGTGCGCAACGCATCCTCGAGTGCGGCGACGCGGCGCGAGACGGTGGCGTGGTTGAGCTCCAGCCGCTTGGCCGCGCCAAGGATCTGGCCGGCACGCGCCACCGCCAGAAAGATGCGGACGTCATCCCAGTTCATGAGGAGGGTCCGCTTCAATAGCGAGCGCCGCGTTCCCGCCCACCCCCCTCTGTCCTGCCGGACATCTCCCCCGCAAGGGGGGAGATCGGATGTCGCATTGGCTTTCGCGAATCTCCAACGTTGCAGAAAGGGCGGTAAGGCTGAAGCTGCCAATCTCCCCCCTTGCGGGGGAGATGGCCGGCAGGCCAGAGGGGGGTGTGAAGGAACGCAATCTCTCAATCCCTGCAGCGATGAACCGGCACCCTATCATTTGCGGCAATTGATGCACAGGCGTCGTCCGCACTCTATTTTCCGCACAACGGTTGCGTGTTCGCTCGCGTTGCCATCGGCCGCACAAAGGCGGACAATGCTGCATCACAAATACAGGGAGAGAAACCATGATCGAATACGGTCATTTCATCGGCGGCAAGCGTGTCGCTGGGACCAGCGGCCGCAAGCAAGACGTCATGCAGCCAATGGACGGCACGGTGCGCGGCACCGTGGCACTCGCTTCGCAGGCGGAACTGCGTGCGGCGGTGGAAAACGCCAAGGCGGCGCAGCCCGGCTGGGCGGCGACCAACCCGCAGCGGCGCGTGCGCGTGTTGATGAAGTTCCTCGAACTGGTCGCCAAGGAGTATGATGCGCTGGCCGACATTCTGGCGCGCGAACACGGCAAGACCATCGCCGACGCCAAGGGCGACATCCAGCGCGGCCTGGAAGTGGTCGAGGCCTGCATCGGTGCACCGCATATGATGAAGGGCGAGTTCACCGACGGCGCCGGCCCCGGCATCGACGTCTATTCAATGCGCCAGCCGCTCGGCGTCGTTGCCGGCATCACGCCGTTCAATTTTCCGGCGATGATCCCCTTGTGGAAGATCGCGCCGGCTATCGCTTGCGGCAACGCCTTCATCCTGAAGCCTTCGGAGCGCGATCCAGGCGTGCCGATGCGCATCGCCGAATTGTTCATCGAGGCCGGCCTGCCGGCGGGCATCCTCAACGTCGTCAACGGCGACAAGGACGTGGTCGACGCCATCCTCGACGACCCTGACATCAAGGCTATCGGTTTCGTCGGCTCGACGCCGATCGCCCAGTACATCTATTCGCGCGGCTGCGCGGCCGGCAAGCGCGTGCAGTGCTTCGGCGGCGCCAAGAACCACATGATCATCATGCCCGACGCCGACATGGACCAGACCGTCGACGCGCTGATCGGCGCCGGCTACGGCTCAGCCGGCGAGCGCTGCATGGCGATCTCGGTGGCTGTCCCGGTCGGCAACGACGCCGCCAACCGGCTGATGGAAAAGCTGGTGCCGCGTGTCGAAAGCCTGAAGGTCGGCCCGTCGACGGATTCGTCCGCCGATTTCGGCCCGCTGGTGACGGCGCAGGCGCTGGAGCGGGTCAAGGGCTATGTCGATACCGGCGTCAGGGAAGGCGCCAAGCTGGTCGTCGACGGCCGCGGCTTTTCCATGCAGGGCTATGAGAACGGCTACTATATGGGCGGCTGCCTGTTCGACAACGTGACCGCCGATATGCGCATCTACAAGGAAGAGATCTTTGGGCCGGTGCTCTCGGTGGTGCGCGCGCCGACTTACGAGAACGCGATCAAGCTCGCCAACGACCACGAAATGGGCAACGGCGTCGCCATTTTCACCCGCGACGGTGATGCGGCCCGCGACTTCGCCTCGAGGGTCCAGGTCGGCATGGTCGGTATCAATGTGCCGATCCCGGTGCCGATCGCCTACTACACGTTCGGTGGCTGGAAAGCGTCTTCCTTCGGCGACCTCAACCAGCACGGACCGGACGCATTCCGTTTCTACACCAAGACCAAGACAGTGACCTCGCGCTGGCCGTCAGGTGTGAAGGACGGCGCCGAATTCGTCATCCCGACGATGAATTAGCCGGTCGACAAACAGCTCCAGATTTTTTGATTGAAGACGAAAAAGGCCCGGCTAGAAACCGGGCCTTTCTGTTGGCCGGTCTCGCACCGTATCTGCCTGAACGCTAATGTGATGGAACCAAGCGGACAGCAGACGCCTTAACTTGCAATCTGCCGCCAAGGAGACGCGGCAGATAGCCAACGGCGCCTGGCGACAGCTTCGCGGGGCAAGGGCCGGCGCAAGGAGGTGTGAGATGACACGTCTCATGGTGTCGATACTTGGCGCGGCGGCTGCCGCGTTTTCCGCCGCCCCGACAACAGCGGCCGAACAATGCGCGCCACGAGCCGACATGATCAAGGCGCTCGGCGAGAAGTTCCGGGAAAATCCAACCGCGCTCGGCGTCGTCAATCCGAATGTGATTGTTGAAGTCTTCGTTTCCGACCAGGGCACCTGGACCATCCTCGCCAGCGACACACGCGGTCAAAGCTGCGTGGTTTCGGTTGGTGAAGGCTGGGAGAGCGCGATGACGAAAGCGGCGCTGCCAGGTACCTGAGCCGCCTAGCGGGCGGCATCCGCCTTAGCGTAGCCGCGCGCAGGCCGCGGTTCTCGACGACGACCATGAAACGGATCAGCAGGCGCCCCAGCGGGCGCCTGCTTGCGCTTTTTCCTGGCCGACACCATATATGGAACATAGTGGGAACATTGTGAATCGTCCCCGCTGATGACAGACCGGAACACGGAAAGGAACGACGCGATGCTGATGACGTCGGAACCGGCCTGGATCGTTCTGGCAAAATGAGGGCTCTCCCTTTGCCGGACGCGATGGCAAAGGAGGTGCCCTATGGCGCGCAAATCGCTGTTGGTTGGGTTGAAAACCCTGGTTCTTGCTGGGGCATTGGCGGTGGGTACGAACGCCGCAAGCGCCCAATATCAATACTGCGTTGAGCATGGCGATCTCGTCGCCCATCTTAGCGAGCAATTCCAGGAAAGACAGTTTGCTTTCGGGCTGATCGGTCAGATGGCGATTATGGAAGTCTATGTCGCCGACAGCGGAAGCTGGACGATCATCGTCACCGACCTCGACGGCAGAAGCTGCATCGTCGCGGCCGGCGAACATTGGGAAAACGTGATGATCCCGGCCGACCAGGACGCATGACGGATTTAGGCGATGCTCGGCACCTGGCAGCCGCCGGGGCGCTTTGCGGTCTTTTGCTCCTTCTTTCGCCGTCAGACCAGGCGCTCTCGACGCCTTGTTGAAATGGCCGGAACTCAAAGAGCCGGCCGAAGGTTGATGCCGATCTCCTAGCGCGTCGCAGCCGCCTCGGCATGGCCGCGCAGCAGCGCCATCAGGCGCTTGGCATCTTTGGCGGCGGCGTCTTCGTCGCCGGCGAGGATCGAGCGGATCAGCGCGACGTGGTGCTCTGCCGATTCCGCCAGTCCGGTTTCGGCCTTGTAGCGGAACCAGAAGCGGCGGCTGTGGGTCTGCAACGGGGCTGCCAGCCGCGCGGCGAATGGGTTGTCGGCCGCCAGCGCCAGCGCCTCGTCGAGCGCCTTGTCGGCCTGAATGAAGGCTAGCACGTTGCCTGATATCACCGCCTTCTGCATGGCCAGTGCCGCATCGTGAAACAGGTCGGCGGCGTCACGGGTGACGAAGCGGGCGGCCGAGCGGGCAAGAACCACCTCGACGCCACGCCGTGCATCGAGAACGCGCAACCAGTCGCCGGGATGCAGCGGGGCAATGGCGATGCCGGCACGCGGCCGGACATCCAGCAGTCCCTCCCAGGCCAGCCGCTGGATCGCCTCGCGCACCGGCGTGCGGCCGAGCACGAGCCTGTCGATCAAGGCGCCCTCGGTGATGAAGCTTGCAGGCGCCAGTTCGAGTGTCACGATCATGTGCTCGAGCACGCGGTAGGCTTTCGCCGCCGCTGGCTCGAATGCTGGGCTTGTTCCATTGAATATCAAAGGCGAGCTCCTGATATATTTTTGATATATCATAGCGGAATCCGTGTTGACAGTCCGTTTCCTAATAAATATACGACTGATATATCAGATGGAGCGACCGTCATGTGGACCGGAGTTTTTCCCGCCGTCACGACCAAATTCACCGAGGACGACCGCCTCGACCATGGCGAGATGGAGCGCTGCTTTGCGCTGCAGATGGAGGCTGGCTGCGACGGCATCATCGTCTGCGGCTCGCTCGGCGAGGGGCCGATGCTCTCGCATGACGAGAAGATCGAGGTGCTGAAGACCGCGCAGAAGATCGCAGGCAATAAGCCGGTTCTGCTGACGGTCAACGAAGCCGGCACGCGCGAGGCGACGGCGATCGCACGCCGCGCCGCCAAAGAGGTCGCCAACGGGCTGATGGTGGTGCCGAGCCCGATCTACCACACCAATGCGGAGGAGACGGTTGCGGCACTGCGTGCCGTTGCCGAGGCCGGCGACCTGCCGGTGATGATCTATTCCAACCGGCTTGCCTATCGCGTCGACGTGACCGTCGACCAGATGGAGGAACTGGCGAAGGACAAGCGCTTTGTCGCCATCAAGGAATCCTCCGACGACATCCGCCGCTCGACCGAGATCATCAACCGCTTCGGCGACCGCTACGACCTGTTCACCGGCGTCGACAATCTGGCGTTCGAGGCGCTGTCGGTCGGCGCCATCGGCTGGGTGGCGGGGCTGGTCACTGCGTTTCCGCGCGAGACGGTCGCCATCTACCAGTTGATGAAGCAGGGTCGCCGCGAGGAGGCGCTGAAAATCTACCGCTGGTTCCGGCCGCTGCTCGACCTCGACGTCTCGACCTATCTCGTGCAGAACATCAAGCTCGCGGAAGTCTTGGCGATCAACACCAACGATCGCGTGCGCATGCCGCGCCAGCCGCTGTCGGGCGAGCGCCGCAGGATGGTCGAAAAGATCGTCAGGGATGCACTGGCGGTGCGGCCGGCACTGCCACAATTCTAAGGGTGGCAATGTCGCAGACCCCCTCATCCGGCCCTTCGGGCCACCTTCTCCCCGAGGGGAGAAGAGGTCGCCAACGCTGGCGTCAGTCTCTTCTCCCCGACGGGAGAAGGTGGCCCGAAGGGCCGGATGAGGGGGCTGGCTACAAGGTACCGAGCGATGCGGAGGTCGAGCCATGCAGCGTGGCGCGCAGCCATGAATAGCGATGCTGCAATCGACATCGCCATTATCGGCGGCGGCATCATCGGCATCTGTGTCGCCGCCTATCTGGCCGAGGCAGGACGAAACGTCACGATCTTCGATCGGACGGGGATCTGCGAGGAGACGAGTTCCGGCAATGCCGCAGCCCTGGCCTTCTCCGATGTGCTGCCGCTGGCCCACAAGGGCATGATCAGGCATCTGCCGAAATGGCTTGCCGACCCGCTTGGCCCGCTCAGCATCCCGCCCGCCTACCTGCCGAAGCTGCTGCCATGGCTTGTCCGCTTCTGGCGGGCCGGACGAAGCGACCGCTACGAGGCCAGCCTCGCGGCGCAGGCCGGGATGATGCGGCTCGCCGAGGCCGAATGGGCCGGGCTGATGGCGCGCTCGGGTACCGGAAACATGCTGCGCGAGGACGGGTCGCTGGAACTTTACGAGAGCGAGGCCGAGTTCAAGGCTTCACTGCCCGGCTGGGCGGCCAGGCAACGCTTCGGCATCGGCTTCAGCCATGTCGAGGGCGACGCTCTCGCCGCTTTGCAGCCGGGCCTGTCGCCGCGCTTCGTCAAAGGCACTTTCGTGCCGGGATGGAAGACCGTTACGGATCCGAAATTATTGGGTAAGGCGATCTGGGCCTATGCCGAGACCAACGGTGCGCGTTTCGAAAAGGCGAGGATCGACCAAGTCGGGGCGGGACTGGACGGCGCGACATTGACGCTGGCCGACGGCACGGTGCGGCAAGCAAAATGCCTCGTCATCGCCGCCGGCGCCTGGTCGCATCTCCTGGCGAAACATATCGGTGACCGCATCCCGCTCGAAACCGAGCGCGGCTACAACACGACGCTGCCGAAGACCGCCTTCGACGTGAAGCGGCAACTGATCTTCTCCGGCCACGGCTTCGTCGTCACGCCGCTTGAAACCGCTGTGCGCGTCGGCGGCGCGGTCGAGCTCGGCGGCATTGAGCGGCCGCCCAACTACGCCCGCTCGAAAGCGCTGCTCGACAAGGCACAAAAATTCCTGCCAGGACTTGACCCGGCCGGCGGCCGCGAATGGATGGGATTCCGGCCATCGCTGCCGGATTCGCTGCCGGTGATCGGTGGCGCCAGGCAGGCCGGCACGATAGTCTATGCCTTCGGCCACGGCCATCTCGGCCTGACCCAGTCGGCTGCCACCGGACGCCTGGTCCGCGATCTCATTCTCGGCCAAAATCCGGTGTTTGATCTGTCTCCGTTTTCTCCGAACCGCTTCTGACGGGATCTAGAAATGGCGCGCCACTCCTTCTTCTGCATCGACGGCCACACCTGCGGCAATCCGGTGCGGCTTGTCGCCGGCGGCGGACCGCTGCTCCAGGGCGCGACGATGATGGAGCGGCGCGCGCATTTCCTGGCCGAGTATGACTGGATCCGCACCGGGCTGATGTTCGAGCCGCGCGGCCATGACGTGATGTCCGGCTCGATCCTCTACCCGCCGACGAGGCCCGATTGCGACATCGCCATCCTTTTCATCGAAACCTCTGGCTGCCTGCCAATGTGCGGTCACGGCACCATCGGCACGGTGACGATGGCCATCGAGCACGGGCTGATCAAACCGAAGACGCCGGGTTCGCTCAGGCTGGACACGCCGGCCGGCCTGGTCACTGCCGAGTACAAACAGGTCGGCGAATATGTCGAGGAGGTGCGCATCACCAACGTGCCGTCCTTTCTCCATGCCGAGGGACTGACGGTCGAATGTCCGGAACTCGGCGAGATCAGCGTCGATGTCGCCTATGGCGGCAATTTCTACGCCATCGTCGAGCCGCAGAAGAACTATCGCGACTTGGCCGACCACTCTGCCGGCGACCTCATCGCCTGGAGCCCGGTGGTGCGGCAGCGGCTCAACGAGAAGTACGCTTTCGTGCACCCCGAGAATCCCGGCATCGACCGGCTGTCGCATATGCTGTGGACGGGTATGCCGACCGACAGCCAGGCGGATGCGCGCAACGCCGTCTTCTACGGCGACAAGGCGATCGACCGCTCGCCTTGCGGCACCGGCACCTCGGCGCGGATGGCGCAACTTCACGCCAAGGGCAAGCTTAGGACCGGCGACGATTTCGTCCATGAATCGATCATCGGTTCGCTGTTCAAAGGCAGGGTCGAGAAGGAAGTCACGGTTGCGGGCAAGCCGGCGATCGTTCCCTCGATCGGCGGCTGGGCGCGTATGACCGGATTGAACACGATCTTCATCGACGACCGCGATCCGTTTGCGCACGGATTCGTCGTCAGATAGAGAGCATCCTGACGCAGGGGAATCGAACGGAACGCCAAGATCGATTGCTTCGGCGGCGCAACGATCCCGCTCATCAACTTATTTTGACGGCGATTCCTTCGAAAACGGGGTGCATGTCGACGCCGAATCGTCAAAGACATTGCCTTATGCCAATGATAGGGTCCGCCATAGTCCAGAGGCCGGAAGGGAAAGAACGGGCAATCCGATCGCGTGCTTCAAAATCACGCATGCCGATTAAAAAATGACGTTGCAATCCGGGCTCGAAACTTTACGACTAAGGGAAATACGAAAAGGAATGCGTCTGCATGGGCGACATTCCAGGGGAGCAACGGCAGCATGCAGTATTTTGTCCAGCAGCTTATCAATGGGCTGACGCTGGGATCGATCTATGGACTGATAGCGATCGGCTATACGATGGTCTACGGCATCATCGGCATGATCAATTTCGCCCATGGCGACATCTTCATGGTCGGGGCCTTCGCCGCCCTCATCGTTTTCCTCATCCTCGGTGCGTTGTTCTATTCGGTGCCGGTGGTCATCGCACTTCTGGTCATGATGATCGTGGCGATGCTTTTGACCAGCCTGTACAATTGGACGATCGAAAAGCTGGCCTATCGGCCGTTGCGCGGCTCGTTCCGGCTGGCGCCGCTGATCACCGCGATCGGCATGTCGATCGTGCTGTCGAACTTCGTCCAGGTGTCGCAAGGGCCGCGCAACAAGCCGGTCCCGCCGATGGTGTCCAAGGTCTACAACATCGAAGGCATCAGCGTGTCGCTGAAGCAGATCATCATCGTCCTGGTCACCATAGTCCTGCTGGCGCTGTTCTGGTACCTGGTCAACAAGACCTCGCTGGGTCGAGCCCAAAGGGCGTGCGAGCAGGATCGCAAGATGGCCGCACTGCTCGGCATCGACGTCGATCGCACCATCTCGATCACCTTCATTATGGGCGCCGCCCTTGCCGCCGTCGCCGGCACGTTGTTCCTGATGTATTACGGTGTGGTGGTGTTTTCCGATGGCTTTACGCCCGGTGTGAAGGCATTTACTGCCGCGGTGCTCGGCGGCATCGGCTCGTTGCCCGGCGCCGTGCTCGGCGGGCTGATGATCGGCTTCATCGAAAGCATGTGGTCGGCCTATTTCTCGATCGATTACAAGGACGTCGCCGCCTTCTCCATCCTGGCGATCGTGCTGATCTTCCTGCCTTCCGGCATTCTCGGCCGGCCAGAAGTCGAAAAGGTCTGAGACAATGGCGGTCACCGCATCTCCGGAGCGCGACATCGTCGCCACCCCCATGCAGCGCGCCACCCGCGAAGCGCTCTATGCCGGCGCCATCGTGCTTGGCCTGTTCGTGCTGTTCATCGGCCTGAAGACCGATCAGAACATCAGCAACGAGCTGATCCTGGTGCAGCGCTGGGGCCTGCTCGCCGTGGTGATCATCGCCACGATGGTCGGCCGCTTCCTTTACGTCGCCTATGGCCAGCCCTTCCTGGCCAAACAGAAGATCGCCGATGTCGCCACCGGCCTGTTGCCAGCCAGCGTCGCGACGCGGTTCTTCCGGTTGCCGTATTTCATCGCGGCCATCGCCATAGTGGCCGTGCTGGTTCTTCTGGCCGGCTCCCTCGATGGTTTGCTGGGGCCGGCTCTTGCCGGTTATGCACGGTTCGTGCGGGCGCTGGCGATCATCTATGCCCTGGCCTCGGTGCTGTTCTATTTCCGCAGCTTCATCCAAGCCCACTTCTCGGGCCTGGGCATCACCGCGCTGGCGCTCTATCCGATCGTCGTCGTGCTGGTGCTTGCCCTCTATACGGGATCGATGGTGGGCGGCTTCCAGGGCTCGCTGAAATGGGTCGACAATTTCGGCATCCAAATCCTGATCTATGTGATGCTGGCCTGGGGACTGAATATCGTCGTCGGCCTCGCCGGTTTGCTTGACCTCGGCTATGTCGCCTTCTACGCCGTCGGCGCCTATGCCTATGCGCTGCTCGGTACCCATTTCGGCCTGTCGTTCTGGATCCTGCTGCCGGCTGCCGGCGCCATGGCCGCGTTCTGGGGCGTCATGCTCGGCTTTCCGGTGCTGCGCCTGCGCGGCGACTATCTGGCGATCGTGACGCTCGCCTTCGGCGAGATCATAAGGCTGGTGATCATCAACTGGCGCGAGGTCACCAACGGCTCGGCCGGTATTTCCGGCATCCCGAAGGTCTCTTTCTTCGGCCTGATATCGTTCAACGTTTCGGACCCGAACTATATCGCCAAGGTTCTCGGCATCGCCCAATCTGGCGCCTACTACAAGATCTTCCTCTACTACCTGATCCTTGGGCTCTGCCTGCTGACGGCCTTTGTCACCATAAGGCTCAGGCGCATGCCCGTCGGCCGCGCCTGGGAAGCGCTGCGTGAAGACGAGATCGCCTGCCGCTCGCTCGGCATCAACACCACCACCACCAAGCTCACCGCCTTTGCCACCGGCGCCATGTTCGGCGGCTTCGCCGGCTCGTTCTTCGCCGCAAGGCAAGGCTTCGTCAGCCCCGAATCCTTCATCTTCCTGGAATCGGCGATTATCCTCGCCATCGTCGTGCTCGGCGGCATGGGCTCGCTTGTCGGCATTGCCGTCGCCGCCCTGGTGATGATCGGCGGCACCGAGGCGCTGCGCGAACTCGATTTCCTGAAGCAGGTTTTCGGTCCCGACTTCACGCCGGAGCTTTACCGCATGCTGCTGTTCGGCATAGCCATGGTCATCGTCATGGTGTGGAAGCCGCGCGGCTTTGTCGGCAGCCGTGAACCGACAGCCTTCCTCAAGGAGCGCAGGGCCGTATCCGGCTCCTTCACCAAGGAGGGCCACGGCTGATGAGTGATGCGAGCCCATCCATGAACGATGCCATCCTGCAGGTCGAGCATATGTCGATGAAGTTCGGTGGTCTAGTCGCCATTGGCGACCTGTCATTCCAGGCCAAGCGTGGCGAGATCACCGCGCTGATCGGCCCGAACGGCGCCGGCAAGACCACCGTATTCAACTGCATCACCGGCTTCTACAAACCGTCGGAGGGCATGATCCGCTTCGCCGGCAGGGACGGTGGGGAGTTCCTGCTCGAGCGGATGCCGGATTTCCAGATCACTGCCAAGGCCAAGGTCGCCCGCACGTTCCAGAACATCCGCCTGTTCTCCGGCATGACGCTGCTGGAGAACCTGCTGGTGGCGCAGCACAACAAGCTGATGAAGGCATCCGGCTACACCATCCTCGGCCTGTTCGGCTTCAGCGGCTACCGGACAGCATCGGCCGAGTCGATCGACCTGGCCAAGCACTGGCTGGAGAAGGCCAACCTCGTCGACCGAGCCGACGATCCGGCCGGCGACCTGCCCTACGGCGCGCAACGGCGCCTGGAGATCGCACGGGCCATGTGCACGGGTCCGGAACTGCTCTGCCTCGACGAACCGGCCGCCGGCCTCAATCCGAAGGAATCAATGGCGCTCAACGCGCTTTTGATGGACATCAAGGATACCACCGGCACCTCGATCCTGCTGATCGAGCACGACATGGCGGTGGTCATGCAGATTTCCGACCATATCGTGGTGCTCGAATACGGGCGCAAGATCTCGGACGGCGGTCCGCAGGCGGTACGCACCGACCCGCGCGTCATCGCCGCCTATCTCGGCGTCGAAGACGAGGAGGTCGAGACGGTGCTGACCGAGGTCGGCGACGAAGACGTCATCGAGCAGCTGGATACGGGTCCAGATTCGGCGCACGGCCCAGGCACATCATCTTCATATCTCGCCGGGCCGGTGACCGACACGATCGGCCACAGCGAGGGCGAACGCGTCACGGTGTCGAAGGGCGCCTCGAAGGCCGGGCAGGTCGATGCAAAGTCGAGTGCCGCAGCAAAGCCCGCATCGCCGACAAAAGCCAAACCGACGGCGAAACCTTCTGCCGCGAAATCCTCCGCGGCAAAGCCGGCCACCAAGGCTGCGGTGAAGCCGAAGACACCGGGCGTCTCCAACCGGCGCGGAGGGCGCAAATAATGGCAGGGACAACGCTGCTCGACATCAAGGGCGTCCAGACCTACTACGGTAACATCAGGGCGCTGAACGGCGTCGATGTCACCGTTAAGGAGGGCGAGATCGTGGCGCTGATCGGCGCCAACGGCGCCGGCAAGTCGACGCTGATGATGACCATTTTTGGCGCTCCACGGGCGCGGGCGGGCACGATCACCTTCGCCGGCACCGACATCACCCAATTGCCGACCCATGAGATCGCGCGCATGCGCATTGCCCAGTCGCCGGAGGGCCGCCGCATCTTTCCGCGCATGACGGTGATGGAAAACCTGCAGATGGGCGCCAGCCTCGACAACCTCGAGCATTACGACGAGGACGTCGAGAAGGTGTTCACGCTGTTTCCGCGCCTGAAGGAACGCATTGCCCAGCGCGGCGGCACGCTGTCGGGCGGCGAGCAGCAGATGCTGTCGATCGGACGTGCGCTGATGGCGCGGCCGAAGCTGCTCCTGCTCGACGAGCCGTCGCTGGGCCTGGCGCCGCTGATCGTCAAGCAGATCTTCGACGCCATCCGCGAATTGAACCGCACGCAGGGGCTGACCGTGTTCCTGGTCGAGCAGAACGCCTTCGGCGCGCTGAAGCTCGCCACGCGCGGCTATGTCATGGTCAACGGCAATGTGACGATGACCGGCACCGGCAAGGAACTGCTCGCCGATCCGGACGTGCGCGCCGCCTATCTCGAAGGCGGCCATCACTGAGTTCAGGAGTCTTCATCATGCAGGGCATTCTCTATGAGGAACCCTCGGTCTGGCATTTCTTCTTCGTCACCTGCCTGCTTGGCGGCTGGGCGGCATGGATGACGGGCAAGGCCTGCGCCCAAACATGGCGCAGCTTCGTCCAATTGTTCGCTTACATGCTCGGCCTCGGCATCGCCGTAAGGTTCATCCATCACGCACTGTTCGGCGGCACGATGTTCTCGCTGCAGTACTACATCGTCGACACCATTGTCCTGATGATATTGGGCTTCATCGGCTATCAATACACGCGCACCAACCAGATGGTGACACAGTATAACTGGCTCTACGAAAGAGCATCGCTTTTGAGTTGGAAACCAAAAGGTTGACGTTCACCATTAACGCCGTTCCGGGGATGAATCGGCGTGACAAGTGCCTGAAAATCGGCAAAGTACGTTTTCTGCGAGTAAAAGTGGGCATCGCATGAAAGCATCATCCACGCCCACTCTGTAAATGGGAGCGTTTTACATGAGAAAATCACTTTTGTCCGCCGTCGCCCTGACCGCGCTCGTCGCGTTCAGCGGAAGCGCGTGGGCTGACATCCTGGTCGGCGTTGCCGGTCCGATCACCGGTCCGAACGCCGCCTTCGGCGCGCAGCTGCAAAAGGGCGCCGAACAGGCTGTCGCCGACATCAATGCGGCCGGCGGCATCAACGGCGAGCAGGTCAAGCTCACGGTCGGTGACGACGTGTCCGATCCCAAGCAGGGCATCTCGGTCGCCAACAAGTTCGTCGCCGACGGCGTCAAGTACGTGGTCGGCCACTTCAACTCGGGCGTTTCGATCCCCGCATCGGAAGTCTACGCCGAGAACGGTATCCTCGAGATCACCCCGGCTGCGACCAATCCGAAGTTCACCGAACGCGGCATGTGGAACACCTTCCGCACCTGCGGACGCGACGATCAGCAGGGCAAGGTTGCTGGCGACTATGTCGCCGCGAACTTCAAGGATGCCAAGATCGCTGTCATCCATGACAAGACGCCTTATGGCCAAGGCCTCGCCGACGAAACCAAGAAGGCGCTTGCAGCCAATGGCGTGACCGAGGCCATGTATGAAGGCATCAATGTCGGCGACAAGGATTTCTCGGCCCTCATCGCCAAGATGAAGGACGCGGGCGTCTCCGTCGTCTACTATGGCGGCCTGCACACCGAAGCCGGCCTGATCATACGCCAGCTCGCCGACCAGGGCCTCAAGGCAACCTTCATGTCCGGCGACGGCATCGTGTCAAACGAATTGGCGTCCATCGCCGGCGACGCCGTCGACGGCACGCTGATGACGTTCGCTCCGGATCCGCGCAAGAATCCGAACGCCAAGGAACTCGTCGAGAAGTTCCGCGCGGCCGGCTTCGAGCCTGAGGCCTATACCCTATACTCCTACGCGGCGATGGAAATCATCGCGGCCGCCATCGCCAAGGCCGGTTCAGCCGATGACGCTCAGAAGGTAGCCGAGACCATCAAGTCGGCCGGCCCCTGGAAGACCACGATCGGCGAGATCGGCTATGATGCGAAAGGCGACATCACCCGTCCGGATTACGTCATGTACACCTGGAAAAAGGGTGACGACGGCAAGTACACCTATGTCGAGAACGCACCCGGCAAGTAACCGGACGTTGCTACATGAAATGCCCGGCGCCTCGCGCCGGGCATTTTTCATGGGAGTTTCCCGAAAGCTTGATCGGGACTTCGGGGCGTTGTCGGGACCGACACGCAATGTGTTAACGCGATAGATCAAACTAAATCGGTTTAATCGCTTCCTTCGATTTTGTTTGCACTGCAGCATTTTCGCGTTAATCATGTCGTCAGTACCCTTCCGTTCGCGTCCGGAGCCTGTCCTTGGCAATCTCGAAGATCCTTGTCGCCAATCGCTCCGAAATCGCCATCCGCGTCTTCCGCGCGGCCAACGAACTCGGCCTCAAAACCGTTGCGATCTGGGCCGAGGAGGACAAATACTCGCTGCATCGCTTCAAGGCCGACGAAAGCTACCAGGTCGGGCGCGGGCCGCATCTGATCCGGGATATGGGGCCGATTGAAAGCTATCTGTCGATCGAGGAAGTGATCCGCGTCGCCAGGCTTTCGGGCGCCGATGCCATCCATCCGGGCTATGGACTGTTGTCAGAAAGCCCTGAATTCGCCGAAGCCTGCGCCAAGGCCGGCATTATTTTCATTGGACCGAAGCCGGATACGATGCGCAGGCTCGGCAACAAGGTCGCCGCACGCAACCTGGCGATCGAGGTCGGCGTACCGGTAATTCCCGCCACCGATCCGTTGCCGGACGGCATGGAGGCGGTGAAGGCGCTCGCCAGGACGATCGGCTATCCGGTGATGCTGAAGGCATCGTGGGGCGGCGGCGGCCGCGGCATGCGCGCCATTCGCTCGGAAGCCGATCTCGCCCGCGAGGTGACGGAGGGCAAGCGCGAAGCGAAAGCCGCCTTCGGCAAGGACGAGGTCTATCTCGAAAAGCTGATCGAGCGCGCCCGCCATGTCGAGGTGCAGGTGCTGGGCGACATACACGGCAATGCCGTGCACCTGTTCGAGCGCGATTGCTCCATCCAGCGCCGCAACCAGAAGGTGGTCGAGCGCGCGCCGGCGCCGTATCTCGAAATGTCGCAGCGCGAGGAGCTTTGCGGTCATGCGCTGAAGATCGCCCGCGAGACGAGCTATATCGGCGCCGGCACGGTCGAATTCCTGCAGGATGCCGACACCGGCAAATTCTACTTCATCGAGGTCAACCCGCGCATCCAGGTCGAGCACACCGTTACCGAGCAGGTGACCGGCATCGACATCGTCAAGGCGCAGATCCACATCCTCGATGGTTTCGCCATCGGCACGCCGGAATCGGGCGTGCCGGCGCAGAAGGATATCAGGCTCAACGGCCACGCGCTGCAGTGCCGCATCACCACGGAAGATCCCGAGCAAAATTTCATTCCCGACTATGGTCGTATCACCGCCTATCGCGGCGCCACCGGTTTCGGCATCCGCCTCGATGGCGGCACAGCCTATTCGGGCGCGGTCATCACCCGTTTTTACGACCCGCTGCTGGAGAAGGTGACGGCCTGGGCGCCGACGCCGGCCGAGACCATCGCCCGGATGAACCGGGCATTGCGCGAGTTCCGCATTCGCGGCGTGGCGACCAATCTCACCTTCCTCGAGGCGATCATCAATCACCCGAGTTTCGCCGATAATTCCTACACGACCAAGTTCATCGACACGACGCCGGAGCTGTTCGCCAGCGTGAAGCGGCAGGACCGCGCGACCAAGCTGCTCAACTACCTCGCCGATGTCAGCGTCAACGGCCATCCCGAGACGCGCGGCCGGCCGCAGCCGAAGGCCGATGCGGCGGCACCCATGGTGCCCTACCTCAACGGCAATGTGCCTGATGGCAGCAAGCAGAAGCTCGATGCGCTTGGGCCGGAGAAATTCGCGGCCTGGATGCGCGCACAAAAAGAGGTGCTGGTCACCGACACGACGATGCGCGACGGACACCAATCCCTGCTCGCGACGCGGGTGCGCACATATGACATCGCCGGCATTGCCGGCACCTATGCACGCGCGCTGCCGCGGCTTTTGTCGCTCGAATGCTGGGGCGGGGCGACGTTCGACGTCGCCATGCGCTTCCTTACCGAAGACCCGTGGGAACGGCTGTCGCTGGTGCGTGAGGCAGCGCCCAATTTGTTGCTGCAAATGCTTTTGCGCGGCGCCAACGGCGTCGGCTACACCAACTATCCCGACAATGTCGTCCAGCACTTCGTCAAACAGGCCGCCGCCGGCGGCATCGACCTGTTCCGCGTCTTCGACTGTTTGAACTGGGTTGACAATATGCGCGTCGCCATGGACGCGGTCGGCGCCGAGGGCAAGCTGATCGAAGCGGCGATCTGCTACACCGGCGACATACTCGACCCGGCCCGGGCCAAATACGACCTCAAATACTATGTCGCGCTGGCCAGGGGGTTGCAGGCGGCCGGCGCCCATATCATCGCGGTCAAGGACATGGCCGGACTTCTGAAGCCGAGTGCTGCCCGCGCACTGTTCAAGGCGCTGCGCGAGGCGACCGATCTGCCGATCCATTTCCACACGCACGACACGTCAGGCCTGTCGGCGGCGACGGTGCTGGCGGCGGTGGACAGCGGCGTCGACGCCATCGATGCCGCCATGGATTCCCTATCGGGCAACACCTCGCAGCCTTGCCTGGGCTCGATCGTCGAGGCGCTGAAGGGCACCGACCGAGATCCCGGCCTCGACCCGCAATGGATCAGGAACATCTCGTTCTACTGGGAGGCGGTACGCAACCAGTATGCCGCCTTCGAGAGCGACCTGAAGGGGCCGGCCTCGGAAGTCTACCTGCACGAAATGCCGGGTGGGCAGTTCACCAATCTCAAGGAACAAGCGCGCTCGCTCGGTTTGGAGACGCGCTGGCACGAAGTGGCGCAGACCTATCATGACGTCAATCTGATGTTCGGTGACATCGTCAAGGTGACGCCGTCGTCCAAGGTTGTCGGCGACATGGCGCTGATGATGGTGAGCCAGGACCTGACGGTTGCCGATGTCGAAAATCCGGCTAGGGATATCGCCTTCCCGGACTCGGTCGTGTCGATGCTGCGCGGCGATCTCGGCCAGTCGCCTGGCGGTTGGCCGGAGGCGCTACAGATGAAGGTGCTGAAAGGCGACAAACCGATAACCGTGCGGCCCGGTTCGCTGCTGAAAGCAGCCAATCTCAAGGCCAGCCGCAAGGAGATCGAGGACAAGCTTGAGCGCAAGCTCAACGAGTTCGAATTCGCCTCGTGGCTGATGTACCCGAAGGTTTTCTCCGACTTTACCGCAGCGCAGGAAACCTACGGGCCGGTCAGTGTGCTGCCGACGCCGACCTATTTCTACGGCATGAAGCCGGAAGACGAGATCTTTGTCGACATCGAGAAGGGCAAGACGCTGGTGGTGCGCTGCCTGGCCATAGGCGATGTCGACGAGAAGGGCATGGTCACCGTGTTCTTCGAGCTCAACGGCCAGCCGCGCCGAGTCAAAGTGCCGGATCGCGCGCATGGCGCTTCCGCCGCCAAGGCGCGGCGCAAGGCCGAGCCGGGCAACGAGGCGCATGTCGGCGCGCCGATGCCGGGTGTCGTCTCGGCGCTCGCCGTTGCCGCCGGCCAGACGGTCAAGGCCGGTGACGTGCTGCTGTCGATCGAGGCGATGAAGATGGAAACGGCACTGCATGCCGAGCGCGACGGCACAATCGCCGAAGTGCTGGTGAAGGCCGGCGATCAGATCGACGCCAAGGATCTGCTGATCGCATTCGGATGAGACGGGACTATCCCAGGCAGAGTCGTCCCTGCTTGGCGGCAGCCCTTCATGCCGCATCGATAACAGCTTGACCGGTCGCCCCCGGTCGGGCATCGAACCGCTGCAAATTCGCCGCGACACGTTCCTGAGTCGCGGCATGGAAACGACGCGGAGAAAAAATGGCCGACGACATCACCGAGACCAGCCAGACTGTTGCCGCCGGCCAGCTGCGAGCCTTCATCGAGCGCATCGAGCGGCTCGAGGAAGAGAAGAAGACGATCGCCGACGACATCAAGGAAGTGTTCGCCGAGGCCAAAGGCACCGGCTTCGACACCAAGGCGATGCGGTCGATCATCCGGCTGCGCAAGAAGGATCAGGCCGAGCGGCAAGAGGAGGAAACCATCCTCGACCTCTACAAAGCCGCTCTCGGCATGGTGTAAGGCTGATAACAGCCCTGGGCGCCGGCTGCGGCGCCCTCAACGGGTCGAACCATGAGCGAATTCGACTTTGGCGTCCGCCGCGCCTCTGAATTCCGCCAACGCGGCTTCTGGTCGCTGTTCTCGGAGCGGCATCCGGAAGAAAGGGGTCTGATGGCGCGGCGCGGACCCTGGTTCTGGCAGCGCGGGCTGCCCGACTTCGCCTTGGTCCTTTCCATGTATGTCGCGCCGGCGCAGAACCATGTCGGCGTCTTCTTCGGCCGCAACGAGAAGTTCGGTGCCACGGAAGCCTGGTCGCGGTTGAAGCCGTTCCAGCCGGCGATCGAAGACAGGTTGAAGCTCAGGCCGGAACAGAGTTGCGAGGGCCTCGGCATCAATTCGCTGTGGCGGGTGAACTGCTTTGCCGAGGACAATTGGCCGGCCATGGCCGACTGGCTGGTGACGGAAGCATCGCGTTTCGAGCGCGCCGTTGCCGAGGTTCTTGGAGACGGTGGCGAAGCCGGTTCGTGAATTCGCCTGCCTGTCGGCCGCTTGAGCCTAAAGCGCGTCGCGTCTGAAGAGATTCGTGCGACGCGCTTTAGTTTTGTTTTTATGCATGTCGTTACCCCAAAACCGCTGCGCACTTTTGGGCGACATGCATTAGTTCGGCTTCGCCGTGTCGCGGCCGATCGCATCGAGATGGTGTTGCAGCGCCAGATGGTCGAGCGCATCCATCGGCAGATTGGTGAACAGCGAGATGCGGTTGTTGAGCATGCGATAGGCATCGGCAAAGGCAAGGTGCAGTTCGGCCTCGGTGCCGTCTGCCTTGGCTGGGTCCGGTATCGACCAGAGCGCGGTCATCGGATGACCCGGCCAGATCGGGCAAGATTCGTTTGCGGTACTGTCGCAGAGCGTGAAGATGAAATTCATTTCCGGCGCTTCGGGCTCGGCAAACTCGTCCCAGCCTTTCGAGCGGGCGAAGCTCGTATCGTAGTTGAGGCTTTCGAGCAGCTGCAGTGCGTAGGGATTGACCTCGCCCTTCGGTTGCGAACCCGCGGAAAAGGCCCTGAACCTCCCGGCACCGATCCGATTGAGGATGGCTTCCGCCATGATGGATCGCGCCGAATTGGCGTTGCAAAGAAACAGCACGTTGTAGACATTATCGCTCATCTCAAGACCTCCTTGGCAGGCGACTGGATGATGGGGGCGGCAGATTCCGGTAAGGTATCCTTGCCGAGATGCCGACAAGGGCGACGTAGAAAGGTTTCACGACCGTTTGATGACAATCTGTCAGATAATTCGCTTGGGTGCCGATGATCGACTTGCGTTGGCAGGCTTGCCGCGTTGGACATCTCTACGACTGTGAAATGAGAGAAGGCCGCATCGATGAGTGCGCCAAAGACTTTCGAAGGCGAAGACGGCAAGGCAGGCCGCGCGGCGGGCTTCTTCCGCTCGCGCTGGCAAGGCACGGCCCCGCTTGATCGGCTGTTCTGGCGCGATCTTGTCCTTGTCGGCACGGCGATCAACATCGCAGTGTCTGTGCTGGCGCTGATCCTGCTCGGGCTGAAGCTGCCGCTCGCTCTCGTTCTGGCGGTGCATTTCGCGCCGGTGCCGTATAATTTCTTTCTGACTTTTGCGGTGTGGCGGACCGCCGAGAAATCCGGCGGCGTCAAGGCTTCGCTGATGACGCTGGGGGCTGTGCTGTGGCTGATACTGGTGGTGGTGGTCTGACGGGACGGTGCTGCCGGCAAAGGCCGGCCGAAGCCGTCCTTTGCCAACGTCGCGTTCCAGTCAGGCGGCCGGCTCGAATTTGAGCGCCACGCCGTTGATGCAGTAGCGCAGGCCGGTCGGCGGCGGGCCGTCCTCGAAGACGTGGCCGAGATGGCTGCCGCAGCGGGCGCAGTGGCATTCGGTGCGGACCATGCCGTAGCTGCGGTCGACGGTCGTCTCGACCGAACCGGGCACCGGGTCGTTGAAGCTCGGCCAGCCGGTGCCGCTCTCGAACTTCAGCTTGGATTCGAACAAAGGCTGGTCGCAGCCGACGCAGGAAAAGGTGCCGGCGCGCTTCTCGTGGAGCAGGGCGCAGCTGCCCGGCCGCTCGGTGCCGTGGTTGCGCATCACCGCATATTGCTCCGGCGTCAGCCGGGCGCGCCATTCGGCATCAGTGCGGGTGACTGGGTAGGTGTGACTATCCATTTTTTGCCTCTTAGTTAATGCCGCTATTGGGGTTGTCTTCCCAAGTTCGCCTAAAATAGGCATTTGTTACGGCGTTTGCCGGTATTTCCGATGCTGCCGCGAAGAATTCCTCAGGCGATCGCCGCGAGATACCGCGCAACCGACCCTGCAAATGCCGTCTTTGCATCTCCGAGGACGTTCTGGTTCCACCATGCGCCGTAGATATGGTCGAACGCAAAAGGCTCCAGCGCAGCCTCGATGCCGAGCACTTTCGCTGCGTTGAGCGGGATATAGTTCGGGTAGCTGTACATGAAGCTGACATGGCGGCGAGTCGGCGTCACCTGCAAGATGTCGCCGGCCAGGATCGCGTCGCCGCCGTCGCGCGTCCAGTGCAGCACCTGGCCACCGGCAAAGTGACCGCCGCAACGGATAAGTGTCAGCGAGGGGTTTAGGGCGCGCGTCTCGCCCTCCCAACTGATAACAGCCGGATGCGGCCGCATGATCCACTGACGGTCATCGGCGTGCAGATAGATCGGCACGCCGCCAAACGCCTCGCTCCACTCGACCATCGCCGAATAATAATGGCAGTGCGAAATGGCGATCGCGGTGAGGCCGCCCCGTCGGTTGATCTCGACCACCGCCTCGTCGCTGACCATCGAGATGCAGTCCCATAGTACGTTGCCGTGCGGGGTTTGTGCCAGCAGCGCCCGCTGACCGATGGCGAAGCGCGGCTCGATGCCGAAGGCGAGCACGCCGGCGTCGTCTTTCATTACGATCCGATGCCCGGCGGCGAGCTCATCCGGCGTGATCCAGGCCTGGCCCTCCCAGCGCACATATTGCCGCTCGTCCTCGCAGATCGGGCAGTGGTCCGGTGGCGCGGCTGTTGCCGCAAACTGGACGCCACACTGCAGGCAGAGGAAACAGGTCGACCTTCCTGTTTTGCGTGGATCCATTCAGTGCTTCCTTGAAAGCTGCTTCGTGGCGGCTTCGAGCCCGGCGAGCGTCAGCGGAAACATGCGGCCGCCAAAGATATCGCGGATCATGGCAATCGAATGGGTAAGACCCCAGTGCTTTTCGCTTTCGGGGTTGAGCCATACCGCGTTCGGCCATTGCTGCAGCAGGCGGCCGAGCCAAACGACGCCTGCCTCCGGGTTCCAGTGCTCGACCGAGCCGCCGGGATGCGCGATCTCATACGGGCTCATCGAGGCATCGCCGACGACGATCACCTTGTAGTCCGGACCGTATTTGTGGAGGAGATCGAAAGTCGGAATCACCTCCGCATGGCGGCGGCGATTGTCCTTCCACACGCCCTCGTAGAGGCAGTTGTGGAAGTAGAAATATTCGAGCTGGCGGAATTCGGCGCGGGCGGCCGAAAACAGCTCCTCGACGCTTTTGATGTGATCGTCCATCGAGCCGCCGACATCGAAGAACATCAGCAGCTTCACCGCATTGCGCCGCTCAGGCCGTGTCTGCACGTCGAGATAGCCGTGCTCGGCAGTGGCGTGGATGGTGCCGGGCAGGTCGAACTCCTCCTCGGCGCCTTCGCGCACCCAGCGGCGCAAACGCTTCAGCGCGATCTTGATGTTGCGGGAGCCGAGCTCGACGGCATCGTCGAAATTCCTGAATTCGCGCTTGTCCCAGACTTTGACCGCGCGGCGGTTGCGGCTTTCGTGCTGGCCGATGCGAACGCCTTCGGGATTGTAGCCATAGGCGCCGAAGGGCGAGGTGCCGCCGGTGCCGATCCATTTCGACCCGCCCTGGTGGCGGCCCTTCTGTTCCTCCAGCCGTTTCTTCAGTGTTTCCATCAGCTTCTCGAAACCGCCCAGGGCTTCGACCAGCTTTTTGTCTTCATCGGTCAGGTGCTTTTCGGCAAGCCGCCGCAGCCATTCCTCCGGGATGTTTTCGACGTCGACCGCGTTTTCGCCAGCCAGTGCTTCGACGCCCTTGAAGACGTGCGAAAAGACCTGATCGAAACGGTCGATGTGGCGCTCGTCCTTCACCAGTGTGGCGCGGGCAAGATAGTAAAAACCCTCGACGTCATAGTCGACCAGCCCTGCCTCCAGCCCTTCCAGCAGCGACAGGTATTCCCGGAGCGAGACCGGAACCCGCGCAGCCTTCAGTTCGAGGAAGAAGGGAATGAACATCGCATCAATTATAGTAAATCATATTCGATGAAGCCGGTGCGGCGCGCCACGTGATCGTAGAGCTTGCGCGCGGTGGTGTTGGTCTCGTGGGTCATCCAGTAGACGTTCTTGACGCCGACCTTGCCGGCTTCCTGCTTGACCGCTTCGATCAGGGCGGCGCCGACGCCCTTGCCGCGCACATCCGGGTCGGCGAACAAATCCTGCAGATAGCAGTTGTTCATCTGCGACCAGCAGGAGCGATGGTAGAGATAGTGCGTCAGGCCAACCGCCTTGCCGTCGAGGGTGGCGACAAAACCCTTCGGTTCGAACTCACCCGCCGCGAACAGCCGCTTCCAGGTGACGGCGTAGACCTCTTCCGGCAGCTTGGTTTCGTAGAAGGTGAGGTAAGCGGTCCACAGACGCTGCCAGTCGGCGTGGTCGGATTGTGCCAGTGGGCGGACGGTGATCTCGGTCATTTCATTTCCTTCCGAAGCTTTCGGCCCAAGCTGCCTCGGTGCCCGGCCCGCGGCAACGGTCCAGCAACGGGAAAGCGCTGTCCGCCGCCGCATGCCCGGCCCTCCGCTATGGCTTCGGGCGTTCGTCGGCCTTTGGCCGACCGCTCCTCACCCCTGCCTTCTCGCCATGAATGCCAGGCGCTCGAACAGATGCACGTCCTGTTCGTTCTTCAAAAGCGCGCCATGCAGCTTGGGGAGCGCGTTCTTCGGGTCGGCGCGCAAATGCTCGGGCGCGATGTCGTCGGCGACCAACAGGCGGATCCAGTCGAGTGCCTCGGAGGTCGACGGCTTTTTCTTCAGACCCGGCACGTCGCGGATCTCGTAGAACTGGGTCAGTGCGGCGCGCACCAGGTTCTGCTTGATGCCGGGATAGTGCACGTCGACAATCCTGTGCAGCGTCTCGACATCGGGAAAGCGGATATAGTGGAAGAAGCAGCGGCGCAGGAAAGCGTCCGGCAGTTCCTTCTCGTTGTTGGAGGTGATGATGACGATCGGGCGCACAGCGGCGCGGACCGTTTCGCCGGTCTCGTAGACGAAGAACTCCATCCTATCGAGTTCCTGCAACAGATCGTTGGGGAATTCGATATCGGCCTTGTCGATCTCGTCGATCAGAAGCACGACCTTCTTGCCGGCGGCGAAGGCGTCCCACAGCTTGCCGCGCTTGATATAGTTCCTGATGTCGTTGAAGCGCTCGTCGCCGAGCTGGCTGTCGCGCAGCCGCGAGACGGCGTCATACTCGTAGAGGCCCTGCTGCGCCCTTGTCGTCGACTTGACGTGCCATTCGATCAGCTCGAGGCCGAGCGCGGCCGCCACTTGCCTGGCCAGTTCGGTCTTGCCGGTGCCGGGCTCGCCCTTAACCAGCAATGGCTGCTCCAGCGCGATCGCCGCATTGACCGCCACCATCAGATCCTTGTCGGCGACATAGGCCGCCGTGCCTTCGAAACGCATTCTTGCTCCTCGGTTTTTCATGGTAATCGTAAGGAGACGGCCCAGCCTGTGCAAGGCGCCGCGGCGAGGGCGCGGTGAAACCTCGTGCCGCGCAGCTGCAAGGCAGAACCTGATGACGAATTAAGCCACGGAGCATGGCCCGTCTCTCTGGCGCTTGGCCGATCGCCAGCCTATATTGGTCGTGACGGTCTGCGCTTCCCGGCAGGAGAACATTTTCCCCGGGGCCTTAATGATCCCTAGGGAGCTGTCCCTGGGAAGACCCGTGGGTTTTCTCATACGGCGCCCACCTACTTTGTAGGTTCCCGGGATCGCTCTCTCCACCGGTTGTGTGGATCGTCACTCGACGCAAAGGATCTACTGACGCTTCGGTGGATCATGCGGTAGAAAACGTCGCTCCCAAAGCTCCAACCAGATCCGACCTTTCTACCTTGGCTCCATGACCTCTCCCAAAGACCTGAAGAAACATCTCCGCAAGGAAGCACTCGGGCGCCGCGATGCGCTCGATCCGTTCTGGCGGGTGGAGGCAGCGCTCGAAATGGCCGAGGCGGCGCGGGACAGCATTACGATAGAGCCGGGCCAGATCGTCTCCGGCTTCTGGCCGATGCGCTCGGAAGTCGACGTCCGGCCGCTGATGTTCGCCTTGCGCGAAAAGGGAGCAAGGCTTTGCCTGCCGGCAATTCTCAACAAGACCACCATCGTTTTTCGCGAACTGGTGCGTGGCGCACCGATGATCGACATGGGGTTCGGCACCGTCGGGCCGCATGAAGAGGCCGAGGTGCTCGATCCCCAGGTGATGCTGGTGCCGCTTGCCGCCTTCGATGCACGAGGCCACCGGATCGGCTATGGCGCCGGTTATTACGACCGCGCGATCGCGCGGCTGGTCGACAAGGGGCAGCCGCCTAGGCTGATCGGCATTGCTTTCGAGTGCCAGGAGGTGGCGCTGGTGCCGGACGAGCCGCATGACGTGATCATTCCGGAAATACTCACCGAGAGCGGGTTGCGCCGGTTCGCGCCGAAATTGTAGATAAGTTCCTGGACGCATGGTCTTTTTCGAAAGTCATGCAGCTTTCTTGCTTTGCTGACCTTCGGTTCGGGATCATGTTTATATGAGACTTCTCTTCCTCGGCGATATGGTCGGCAAGACGGGACGCACGGCGGTGTGGGAACAACTGCCCGGCCTGATCTCAGATTTCAACCTCGACTTCGTTATCGTCAACGGCGAGAACGCCGCCGGCGGCTTCGGCATCACCGAAGAGATCTTTCGCGAGACGATCTCGGCGGGTGCCGATGTCGTCACCACCGGCAACCATGTCTGGGACCAGCGCGATGCGCTGGCTTTCGCTCCGCGCGAGGAACGGTTCCTGCGTCCGTCCAATTTCCCCAAGGGCACGCCGGGGCGGGGCTCCGGCGTTTACATCGCCAGGAACGGCGCGCGCGTTCTGGTCGCCAACATCATGGGCCGGGTGTTCATGCATCCCGAACTCGACGATCCGTTCCAGGCCGGCGAGCGCGAGCTTGCCGCCTGCCCGCTCGGCGAGCAGGCCGATGCGGTGGTCATCGATTTCCATGCCGAGGCGACCTCTGAAAAAATGTGCTTTGCGCATTTCGTCGACGGCCGCGCCAGCCTGGTCGTCGGCACCCACACGCACCAGCCGACCGGCGACCATCATATCCTCAATGGCGGCACCGGCTATATCTCCGACGCCGGCATGTGCGGCGACTATGATTCCTCGCTCGGTATGGACAAGGAGGAGCCGCTCAACCGGTTTCTGTCGAAGGTGCCGAAAGGGCGCTTCGAGGCGGCGACCGGCCCGGCGACATTGTGCGGCGTCGGCGTCGACATTTCGGATCGCAGCGGCCTGACCGAGCGGATTGCGCCGTTTCGTCGCGGACCGCGGCTGGAGGAAACGGCGCCATCGTTCTGGTCATGACATTGATGTAAGCGATTGTACTACCTAATTGCCGGCTACGCCTGCTTCAGATCGTAAGAGGGGACGACCTCCATGCAGCTCATCGAATTCCTGGCGCCGCATTTCGCCTTTGTCTCCGATCCGACCGCATGGGTAGCGTTGCTGACGCTGATTGTGCTGGAGGTCGTGCTCGGCATCGACAATCTGATCTTCATCTCGATCCTGACCAACAAATTGCCGGAGGCACAAAGGGCCCGCGCCCGGCGGCTCGGCATTTCTGCCGCGCTGATCATGCGGCTGGTTCTGCTTGCCACCATCTCGATCATCGTCCAGTTGACGGCGCCGGTATTCACTGCCTTCGGCCATGGCTTTTCCTGGCGCGATCTGATCCTGATCGCCGGCGGCCTGTTCCTCGTCTGGAAGGCGACCAAGGAGATCCACCACACGGTCGATCTCGAGGATCACCAGGACACGATGATGGGCGACACGCTGCAGCTTTCGCTGGCCGGCGCCATCTTCCAGATCCTGCTGCTCGACCTCGTCTTTTCGATCGATTCGATCATCACCGCGGTCGGCATGACCGACGAGATCGCCATCATGTACATCGCCGTGATCGTGGCGGTCAGCGTGATGATGCTGGCGGCCGGGCCGCTCGCCAACTTCATCGCCAAGAACCCCAGCATTGTCATGCTGGCGCTGAGCTTCCTGCTGATGATCGGCATGACGCTGATCGCCGACGGCATGGGCTTCCATGTGCCGAAGGGCTACATCTACGCCGCCATGGGTTTTTCCGCCCTTGTCGAGGGCCTCAACATGCTGGCTCGACGTCGCAGAAGGGCCGGCGGGCACTGAGCCCGGCGCGCCTGGAGACGCCGCTGCGTTCTAACCTGCCGGCACGCCCTTCGGGTGACGGTCGCCGATCAAGCCAAGCGTCAGGCCTTGCTCCAGCCACGCCTTGGCGCCGGCGAGCACCAGCGCGAAGCCATCGGTCGAGCCGATCGCCTGCTTGACCTGCTCGTCGGCACTGCCGGCAAAACCGAAATTGCGAACCTCGACAAAGGTCGTGCCGCCCGGCAGCTCGGTAAAGGTCCAGACCACCGTTGTCGGCGGATCGCTCCATTGCATGACGATTTTGTCGTCCCGGACGATCTCGCTGACCGTGACCGGCGTCGAGACGCCATACGTGCGCCATTCCCAGCGAACCTCGTTGCCGCTGTCCAACCTGTCGCTGCCATGGGTGAACCAGAATTTCGTCGTGATCGCCGGATCGACGATGGCTTCGAACACTTCTGCGACCGGCCGCCGGATCAGCATGCCGGCTTCGGCGGTCGGTGTCTCACGGATGTCCATATCGTCCTCCTTCCGAACAGGTCTCCGTCACCATGCGTCGGGTTCGCGCACCAGGTGAATGATGTTGGCCGGATTGGTGATCCAGCCGCCACGAAAACCTTCGCCGAGCGCCTCGATGGCGTCGCAGCGCACGACGCCGGCCTTGGCGAGATGATCGGCGGCGGCCGGAAAATCATCGGTGAACAGCTCCAGCCAGACCTCGGCCTGGCTCAGCATCGGCGCCTCGTCGATCCACAGGCGATTGGGACCGAGTTCGAAACCGATCGCCGGCGCCTTGGCCGTGAACGACTTCAGGCCGACGACATCGCGGTAGAAGGCGATCGTCTCCTGGTATTGGTGTGGCGGCACCTTCATGGCGATGTTGATGCCGCCGTTGATCTTCGCAGCCATTCTTTCCTCCGTCTTCTCAGATATTGTCTTCGCTCGCCGGCTCGCCCTTCATCTCGCTGCGATAGTAGCCGTCGCGCAAATTGATCCCGTATTCGACATAGGCCTTCATGCAGGCCAGCATCTGCGACCAGCCCTCGCAATTGAGGTAGGACTTCTTCAGGCCGACCGCGTCCTCGTGCCAGCCGGCCTCGGCGATGGTGACGAAGGTGCCGCCGTCGTCTAGCGGCTCGAAATTCATCTCGATGCGCGTCTTGTAAGCCGGCTTGCCGTCGGCGTCGGTGGCGTCCCAGCGCAGCACGATGCGGTTGTCTTTATCCACTTCGTCGACCTCGACCGGGACCTTGCCCCACCAGACGACCTTGGCGCCGGCCACCAGCGGGGCACTGGCGCCGCCGATTGTGGTGAAATAGCCGCTGAGTTTGTTCGGGTTGACGACCGCGTCGAAAACTTCGGCGACCGGTTTGCCGATGCGGCCCGAAACTCTGAATCCAAGAGACATATCCACAGCTCCTTCCTTGATCAGATCGGTATTATGTTATAAAAATATAACATGTCAAGCAAAGCGCAGGACGACAATGTTTTCAAGGCGCTGGCGCATCCGCGCCGGCGTGCGCTGCTGGACGAGTTGAAAGACGCGCCGCGGACCACCGGCATGCTGTGCGATGCCTTTCCTGACATGGACCGCTGCACTGTCATGCTGCATCTGAAAGTGCTGGAGGAAGCCGACCTGGTGGTGGCGCGGCGCGAGGGGCGCGAACGCTGGAACCATCTCAATGCGCTGCCGATCAAGCAGATCCACGACCGCTGGATCAGCCAGTACGCCACGCATGCGATCAGCATTCTCGACCAGCTGAAATCCGATCTGGAGGTGTGAAATGGCCGCAGGAAAGCAGCTGGCGGTTACGTTGCCGCACCACCCTGACGGCGCGGCTGGACGAATTGAGCCGATTTATCTATAAGCCGGCCATTCCGAGATAGAGCGCCGTACGTCCATCCGGACGCACCAGGGACGTTCTGAAATTTTGAATTCGAGCATTTTGGCAAAAGGCGAGGTGACTACCTCACTGCAGGATGCTCTAGCCGAGAAGACGACAGGGGTGCCATGGCTGGCCATTCACAGTTCAAGAACATCATGCACCGCAAGGGCCGCCAGGACGCGGTGCGGTCGAAAATGTTTTCCAAGCTGGCGCGCGAAATAACCGTCGCCGCCAAGAGCGGCACGCCGGATCCGTCGATGAACCCGCGCCTGCGTCTTGCCGTGCAGAACGCCAAGGCGGTGTCGATGCCGAAGGACAACATCCAGCGCGCCATCAACAAGGCGTCGATGGGCGACGCCGAGACTTACGAAGCTGTGCGCTACGAAGGCTATGGGCCGGGTGGCGTTGCGCTGATCGTCGAGGCGCTGACCGACAACCGCAACCGCTCGGCGTCGAATGTGCGCGCCGCCTTCACCAAGGCTGGCGGGGCGATGGGCGAAACCGGCTCGGTGTCGTTCATGTGGGACCGTGTCGGCGAGATCTTCTATCCGGCGTCAGTCGGCAGCGCCGAGAAGGTCATGGACGCGGCGATCGAGGCCGGGGCCGACGACGTCCAGTCGGACGAGGAAGGCCACACGATCTATTGCGCGTTCGAGAACCTCGGCGAGGTGTCGAAGGCGCTGGAAGGCGCGCTCGGTGAGGCAGAATCGGTGAAGCCGATCTGGAAGCCGCAAACCAACATCGCGGTCGACGAGGAGCGGGCACAGTCGCTGATGAAACTGGTCGCCACGCTCGAGGACGATGACGACGTGCAGAGCGTCTACGCCAATTTCGAGGTCGACGACGAGACCATGGCGAAGCTCAGCGCGGCATGAGCGGAGCTCAGCCAGACATGAGCGGAGCTCAGTCCGACATGAGCGGACAGGCGCTGCCCCGCGTCCGCATCACTTATTGCACGCAGTGCCAGTGGCTGCTGCGGGCCGGCTGGATGGCGCAGGAGCTGCTGTCGACCTTCGCAACGGATCTGGGCGAGGTCACGCTGGTGCCGGGCACCGGCGGCATTTTCACCATTTCCTGCAACGACACGCTGGTCTGGGACCGCAAGCGCGACGGCGGCTTTCCCGATGCCACAAGGCTCAAGCAACTGGTTCGCGACGTGATCGATCCGGATCGCGATCTCGGCCATGCCGATCGCAAGGGCCACAAGTCAAAAGACCCTGCCTGACGCAAGGTCTCTTAGATTTCTGCCCTAATTCACCGCCACGCCACGATGAAGCAGCCCAGCGCCACGATGGCGGTGATGGTGCGGACGTGGTTCCACATCACCCAGTCCCTGAGATAGGTGGCCCACACGGCGGCGCCGTTGGCGCTCGCCGGATCGACGGCGGCCAGCGCGTTGTTGAGCGGCACGTTGAAAATCATCGTCACGATCAGGTTGCCGACGAGATAGATCAGGGCGCCGGCGAGAAGCCAGAACGAACCCGGCTGGTTCCAGCCGATGACAGCGCCGACGGCGAGGACGAGGCAGACCAGTCCGGTGCCGAAAAGCGCGGTCATGAACATCGGCGTCACCGCAGTGACGTTGATCGAATTCATGGCGGCGATGCCGCCCGCGGCAGGCATGCGGGCGAGGCCCGGCATGACGAAGCTGGAAAAGGCGAAGAAGACACCAGCGACGACGCCCGAGCCGAGCGCGGTGACGAAGGTTAGGGTGGGAAGCAGTTTCATGATCATGTCAGTCACTCCAGATGCCCGTAGCAGCGGTTTCGGTTGCATAGGCGGAAAAGTCCTTTGGGGCGCGGCCGAGCACGCGCTCGACGCCGTCGGTCAGCGCCTCGTTGCGGCCGTCGAGCACCTCGGTGAACAGCTCGTTGAGCAGCCAGGCGAACTCGGCCGGCAACTCGTACCCGGCGACAGCTGCGGTGAACTCGGCATGCGAAATCCGTTTGAACCGGATGCCGCGGCCGCTCGCCTTGCCGATCTCGGCGACCGCGTCAGCGAAGCTCAGCAGCCGTGGCCCGGTCAGCTCGTAAAGCTGGCCGACATGGCCTTGCCGGGTAAGCACCGTCACGGCGGCGTCGGCAATGTCGTCGGCGTCGACGAACGGTTCTCCGACAGCGCCGACCGGCAAAGCCACCTCACCGGCGAGAAGCGGATCAAGCAAAAAACTCTCGCTGAAGTTCTGGGAAAACCAGGCGCAGCGCAGGATCGTCCAGTCGGCGCCTGAGGCTTTCAGCATCTCTTCGGCGCGTTGCGCTTCCGTTTCGCCGCGCCCCGACAGCAGCACCAGCCGGCGCACACCGCTTGCCACGGTAAGGTTGGCGAAGGCGCCGACCGCTTCGGCCGCACCGGGCACCGCAAGATCAGGATAGTAGCTGATGTAGACGGCGCCGACACCGTCAAGTGCGGGGGCCCAGGTCGCGTCGTTTTCCCAGTCGAAGGGCGGCGTGCCCGAGCGCGAGCCGATGCGTACCGGCAAGCCCTGCGCCGTCAGCCTGTCCGCGAGACGACGGCCGGTTTTGCCGGTGCCGCCGAGGATCAAAATCGGTTTTTTTGCTGTGTCGGTCATGTGATTTTCCTTTGTTCACAAACATGAGAAATCCTCACATTTGCAAAACGTGATAAACCCTCGTATTTTGTGAGTCAAGCCAATTTGTTGATCATTCGTCAGGAGACAGTGATGCAAGGCTCGACTGTAGCGGGTTCACAGGATGGTCAGATCGCGTCGCCACGCCGGGCGCCAAGTCAGCAACGCAGCCGCGAGCGGGTCGAGCGGATGCTGGCTGCCGCCTCCGCGCTGATCGCCGAGCAAGGCAGCGATGCCATGCGCATGGGCGAAGTGGCGGAACGGGCCGGCGTGTCGATCGGTTCGCTCTACCAGTTCTTCCCGGACAAGCGGGCGATCATCTGGGCACTGGCCGAGCGCCACACCGTTCAAAGCCAGGCCTGCATCGCGGCAGCACTTGCACAGGTTAGCGACGCCGAAGGGCTGCGGCGGGCATTTTCCGAGCTGGTGGATATTTATTATGGGCTGTTCCTGGCGGAGCCGGTGATGCGCGACATCTGGTCGGGTACACAAGCCGACAAGGCGCTGCGCGAACTCGAGCTTGCGGACAGCCGGGCCAATGCCGAATTCCTCACAGCGGTGCTGAAGCGGCTGCGGCCTGCCGCCGATCCGGCGGCGCTGGAAACGACGGCGCTTCTCATCTGGCAGATGGGCGAGGCAACCATGCGGCTGGCGATCTCGGTCAGTCGAAAGGAAGGCGACGACCTGGTCGCCGCCTACAAGCGCATGGCGCTGCGCGAGCTGGTCGACGAATAGAGCCGCATTCCGGCAACAAAAAACCCGCCACGAGGGCGGGTTCTTGATCTACGAAAGGCCTGCGGCTTAGAGCCCAAAACCTTCGAAACGCTTCTTGAACTTCGACAGGCGGCCGCCGCGGTCGAGCAGGGTCTGCTGGCCGCCGGTCCAGGCCGGATGGGTGGTCGGGTCGATGTCGAGGTTCATCGTATCGCCTTCCTTGCCCCAGGTCGAACGGGTCATGTATTCGGTGCCGTCGGTCATGACGACCTTGATGGTGTGGTAGTCGGGATGGATGTCGGTCTTCATTGTGCTATTCCTGGTTCGCCGGCGCTGCTGACGGGCATAAAGCCTGCGTCGATGCGCCCCTTTTTAAAACTCGAAGCCGCAGCTATTGAGGAGCCACGGCTTTTAAAAACGGTCGGCGAGCCTATACATCAGCCGGAATTGAATCACAAGGCCGCGGTAAGCGCATATTGAGGCGCATGCCCAGAAGAGCCAGAGGAAACGGTCATGGCGCACACCAGCGGCGATGCAGACGAGCGTAGGCGCTCGCTCAAGCCGCTGCGGCGCCTGTTCCCCTACATCACCCGCTACCGGAAAATGGTCATTGGCGCGGTCGTCTCGCTGACCATTGCTGCGGCGACAACGCTGGCGCTGCCGCTCGCCGTACGGCGGATGATCGATCACGGCTTTTCCGCCTCCAATTCCAGTTTCATCGCCGAGTACTTCGCCATGCTGGTGGTGATGGCTGCCTTGCTCGCTGCGGCGTCAGCCAGCCGCTACTATTTCGTCATCACGCTGGGCGAGCGCGTCGTCGCCGACATCCGCAGCGATGTGTTCCGCCATGTCACGACGCTGTCGCCATCCTTCTTCGACACCGCCCAGTCGGGCGAGATCGTCTCGCGCCTCGCCGCCGACACGACGCAGGTCAAGTCGGCGGTCGGCGCCACCGCATCGGTGGCGCTGCGCAACGTCATCCTGGGTCTCGGCGCCGTGGCGATGATGGTCTTCACCAGCCCGAAGCTGTCGGGTCTTGTCATCGCCGCCATCCCGGTGATCGTGCTGCCGCTGGTCGCCTTCGGCCGCTCGGTGCGTCGCAAATCGCGGCTGGCGCAGGACACGCTGGCCGACGCCACGGCCTATGCCAGCGAGCAGATCGGCGCGGTGCGCACGCTGCAGGCCTTCACCAACGAGAAGCTCGTCACCGGGCATTTTTCATCTGCCGTGGAAGCCGCGTTCGAGGCGGCACGATCTTCGATCTTTGCCCGCTCCTTCCTCACCTTCTTCGCCATCTTCATGATCTTTTCCTCGGTGGTGGCGGTGCTGTGGTTCGGCTCGCGCGACGTGCTCGACGGCACGCTGTCGCCTGGCACGCTCGGCCAGTTCCTGCTCTATTCGGTGTTCGCCGCCGGCGCACTCGGCGCGCTGTCGGAAGTGTGGGGGGAGCTTTCCCAGGCGGCGGGTGCTGCCGAACGGCTGACCGAGATCCTGGCCGAGAAGCCCGCGATCCAGGCCCCAGCGCATCCGAAACCGCTGCCGGCGACGGCCAGAGGCGCAATAAGTTTCGACGATGTGTCCTTCTCCTATCCCGCTGGGCCCGACCGCGCCGCCGTCCAAGGTCTGAGTTTCCAGGTCAAGCCCGGCGAGACGGTGGCGATCGTCGGCCCGTCGGGCGCCGGCAAGAGCACCGTCTTTTCGCTGCTTCTGCGCTTCTACGACCCCGAGACCGGCAAGATCATGATCGACGGCGTCAATGTGCGCGAGGCCGACCCTGCCGCGATCCGGGAGCGCATCGCCATCGTGCCGCAGGATGTCACCATCTTCGCGGCCAGCGCGCGCGACAATATCGGCTTCGGCCGTCCGGACGCCAGCGACGCCGAGATCGAGGCGGCGGCCAAGGATGCGCTTGCCGACGAGTTCATCCTGAAGCTCGAAAAAGGCTATGCCAGCCAGGTCGGCGAGCGCGGCGTGACGCTGTCCGGCGGCCAGCGCCAGCGCGTGGCGATTGCCCGTGCGATTCTGCGTGATGCGCCGATCCTTCTGCTCGACGAGGCGACCTCGGCGCTGGACGCCGAAAGCGAGACGCTGGTGCAGACGGCGCTGGAGCGGCTGATGCAGGGCCGCACCACCATCGTCATCGCCCACCGGCTGGCGACGGTGCTGAAGGCCGACCGGATCCTGGTCATGGATGGCGGCTGCATCGTCGAGGAAGGCACCCACCAGAGCCTCGTTGGCAAGGGCGGCATCTATGCGCGGCTGGCCAAGCTGCAGTTCGAAACCGGGGCGAATGCTTTCAAGGGTGCCGCGGAGTAGGCCTTTCCACTGGCGTCAGTTCGCTTCGGCGTCCGAATAGGCGAAATTGTAGTTCCAAGCCGAGTTGTCGTTGATCTTCTTGAGGGATTTCAAATAGGGGCCGATGCTCTTGGCGGGAACCTGACCGTTGATGGTCTTGAGAAACCAGTCGACCTGAAATTCGGTGGAGGTGCTCGTCCAACGAGCCTTGAATGCAACGTAGGGCGTAATCACGTCGTCATTGTCCTCGGGGCCTACGAAGTGGGCCTTCAGATTTCTGACCGTGCACGGGTGTCGTCGAAAGATCGGGCTGCCTAGCCAGATTGGCGCGCTCCTTTCGAGGAGGTCGGGCTCCGGCAGATATCTGATGCCGACATCCGATTTCAGAGCAAATTCCTTGGCGAGGTTATCGGCGTCGAGATCGTCTGCCGACAGATCGTAGGATTCGGTTACCGACACCAGATTCTTGTCGCGGCTGTCGTTCGTCACCAACGGCCCCAGGCTTTTCATCCCGGGATACTGGCGATTGTAATATTTGAGATAGTCGTCCGCGATCTTTGCCGCCGATTGCGAGACAAGCTTATAGCGCATGCTATCGGCATCCGCGCCCCAATAGGTAGTGGTAACCGTCAGTTTGAGCGGCTCGCCCTTGCGTTTGGGAAAATCGAATACCTCGTTCACAAAGGTGGTCGGCTGGTAGAGCTCGTTTCGGTCGATCTCTTCCATCCCCACGTTGTCGGCGGCAATGGGCAGCGCAAAGCCGTAGTCGGGCGGCACAAGATTATCTGCCCTGCCTCCCTGCAGATAGTTGGTCGCGTCGATCCAGTACTTCTGGCTGTCGATGACGACCTTTACGATGATGTGGTCAAACGCCCTTATCGTCGGAAGTATCGTGGCGAGAGCAAGCCCTTCATCAAGATCCGTGAGAGCCACGTCCGCCTGGATTCCCAGTCGCCGCAGGCTGGAGGCGAGAAGCAGCGCCTTGTCCTTGCAATCGCCGAAGCCGCTTGCCACCACTGTCGTCGGGCTGCGCGGGATATAGGAACCACGGCCCATGGACAGGCTGACATAGCGGATGGTGTCCTGGACCAACCGCATTGCCTCGATCATCCTGTCTTCGGGCGCATCGTACTTGGCGGCAATGGCATCGAGCTTCGATGCGAACTCTGCCGGCAGCTCCTGGTCCAGCCGATAATACGGAAGAACCGTGTCGACGATATCTTGCCATTTCGATGTCGAGGAGATTTCGATGGATGGATATGTGCGAAAGTCCGGCGGCAGATATTCCTGCGATTTCACGGGCGTCGGGTTGGCGCTTTGCCAAAGATAGGTAGTCGTTTCTCCGGTGGACTCGACATCCGGGCGTATGTCCGTCCTGACCTGTCGGAAATTCAGGGGCTGCACGGTTGGCCACGTCACTCTTTCGCGGATCAGAGCGATTGGTTCATCCCAAGCCACGGCAAAGGAATGGAAAAGAAGATCCGTGCCGATGATCGGAGTCCTGACCGTGGTCTTGCCATAGTCGACGATGTCTCCGACCCGGACATCGTTGATGTTCACGTAAGCGGTAAGCCAACCATCGAAGAGGCCCTTCTCCGCATCCCTCTCGCGCCGAAACACGTCGAACTCAGCATCGGAAAGGTGCTTGATCACCACGCCGTCGCGAATGATGTCGATCCAGTTCACGGTGACCTCGGACGTCGCAGGATCGAATTCAAAACTTATGGCAGCGCCGCGTTCCAGGCCAGTGCGGTCGACGATCTTGTAGGAATAGCGGTCGAAGATCTCCAATCCGCCGGGGCGCTTCCGGATCTGAAAATCCGACAGCAGGTTGGATATGCCGTTCTTGATCTGGCTGTCGAATTGCGGATCGGCCTTGGGAAGCGCGACTTGCTCGATCCAGTTGCCAAGGCTGCCCTTGTGCACGTTCGTACCGGCCATGGCCGGCCAGCAGACCGTGCAAATGACAATCAATACTGTAAGTCTTGCCAATACAGTGAGTCTGGCGACCACTGTTGTCGCCGCCTGAAAGTGCCCTGCCCGTCCCATGCCCTGTACGCCCCGCCAGATTACAGTCGAACACCATTAGTGATAGAAAAGTAAATTGCGTCCTGCAAGGCAGGGTGGCTCGGCTGGGACCGAGAACGGCGGATCATGCGGTATCTCTAGAGAACACCAATGATCGGTCAGGCGGGATGGGTCGGAGGGGCGGCCCTAGGCGCCATACCGCTTTTTCAGGTGATCGGTGAAATGCGCGGCGTTCAGTTTCTCGCCGGTGGCGCGTTCGAGCAGTTCGGGCGTCGACCAGCGCGAGCCTTGCGACCAGATCTTTTCACGGCGCCAGTCGTTGATCGCCGCGAAATTCCCCTTGGCGAGGTCTTCGTCGGCCGAAGGATGATCTCTGGTCAGCGCCGCCCATTGCTGCGCCGCCATCATGGCGCCCAGTGTGTAGGAGGGGAAATAGCCGAAGGCGGCACCCGGCCAGTGCACGTCCTGCATCGGCCCGTCGGCCGGGTTGTCGATGGTCGACAGGCCGAGATAGTCGCGCATCTTGGCGTCCCAGGCCTCGGGCAGGTCGGCCGCCTCCAGCCGCCCCGAGACAAGCTCCTGCTCCAGCTCGAAGCGCAGGATGACGTGCAGCGGATAGGTGACCTCGTCGGCGTCGACGCGGATCAGGCCGCGCTCGACCCGATGCACATGCGGCAGGATGTCGTCGATCGACCAGATCTCGCCGAGGTGCCGTTCGACCACAGGCAGCGCCCAGCGCCAGAATTCGGGATTGCGGCCGATCTGCTTTTCGACGAACAGGCTCTGGCTTTCATGCACGGCCATGCCGCGCGCCTTGCCGAGCGGCCAGTGCGCCCACGCCTTCGGCAGGTTCTGTTCGTAAAGCGCATGGCCGGTCTCGTGCAGCACGCCCATCACCGCCGACAGGAAATCGGAGGTCCTGTAGCGGGTGGTGATGCGCACGTCGCTCGGCACGCCGCCGCAGAACGGATGATGCGATACCGACAGCGAGCCGTGGGTGAGGTCGAAGCCGACCGCCGCCATCATGGCGAGGCCAAGCTCGCGCTGCTTTTCGATCGCATAGCTGCCCGAAAGCTGCTTCAGCGGATGTTTCGCCAGCCGCTCTTCCTGCACGGCCAGTGCCTCCGGCACGAAATCCCTTAGGAAGGTCTTCAGCTCGGCGAAGACCGGCGTGATGTCGGCGGCGCGGTTGCCGGGATCGTATTGCTCCATCAGCGCGTCATAGGGATCGAGGCCGAGCACGTCGGCGCGAAGTGCTGCTTCCTCGCGCACCAGCGCCACGACGCCTTCGAGCGCCGGCAAAAAACCTGCCCAGTCGTTCTTTGCACGCAAGTCGCGCCACAACTGCTCGGAGCGCATGCGCGCGGTCGTTTGACGCTCGACGAATTCGACCGGCAGACAGGTCAGGTTGGTGTATTGCCGCCGGAACTCCTTGACCGCTGCCTGCTGTTCTTCGTTTAGCGTTTCCTGTTCGGCGGCTGCGATCCAGTCGGCGATCTCCGGCGCTGTCGCTCTGGCGTGATGCATGCCGGCCAGCGCCGACATCGCCTCGGCGCGCTTTTCGCCGCCGCCGACGGCCATGTGGGTCGCCTCGTCGGCGCCGAGAATGGCGAGCGCATGCTCCAGTGCTTCGAGCTTGTGGCCGAGGTCGTCGAGTTTTTGAAAGGACATGGCGGGTTCCGCTGAATCTGAACGGCGGGAAAAGATACCAATGCGTGGGCATTGGCAACCCTGAAGGCCGTCGGCGATAGGCACATTGGTTGCTAGTGTCCTGATTCCGAAGTT
>NZ_FUIG01000060.1:0-23299 GCF_900149755.1 Mesorhizobium delmotii
CCAATTAATCGCGACACGCTTTAATTCGCCTTAAGTTGCTTACCCAACGCTGTCTTCAGAACCGGAAAGCGACCGGTCACCTATCGGAAGGACGGCGGAGGTACGTCGGGTTCCGTGCATTTGTGTCATCATCATGCACGGCTATAGCAAACCGAAGTTTTGTCAGGAGGGCTATACCACTGTTGTAAGCGGATTTTTTCGTTTGGCACGATACATGCGTTGGCTGTCTGCAACGGTACCAGGAAGCGTGGTAATGTTGATTAAGGGTAAAAAATGGATCTAGGGCTTGACGGCAAGGTGGCAATGGTGGCGGCTGCCTCCAGCGGCTTAGGTTTGGCCACAGCTGAGGAGTTAGCCAACGAAGGCTGCCGCCTGTCCATCTGTGGGCGGGATCCGGGGCGGCTAGAAAGAGCAGTGGATCGGTTGCGCAGCACAGGCGCCGAAGTGCTGGCGCGCGCGACCGATGTAACGGACTGCGCGGATGCAGCAGCTTGGGTTGCCGAAACAGCAGAGCATTTTCGATGTATCGACATCTTGATGACAAATTGCGGTGGCGTTTCTGCCGGGCCTCCCTCGGCCATGACGCCTAAGGATTTCGACGATGCGTTTGACCGAGTGCTTTTACCTTCGATAAATCTAGTTACGGCTGCCTTGCCATATCTGCGGCGCTCGCGGGCGGGGCGAATATTGATGCTCGCTTCCGAGGCTATCGTCCGGACCCCAATACATTTCGCGCTGTCGGGTGTCGCACGAGCCGGGCTAGTGCCTTACTGCCACACGCTCGTACAAGAATTGTCGGGGGAGAGCATCACCGTAAACGTGCTCGCTCCTGGAGCACACAGCACCGCGATTCACGAAGCCAATCGGCTCGGCGACCACGCCGAAGCCATCCGTGCGCTCGAGGATAGGACCCCGGCCCGACGCCTTGGCGATCCCTCGGAATTCGCAGCAGTTGCTGCATTCTTGGCCAGCGCTCGCGCGGCCTATGTCAGCGGCGCCTTGATCGTCATCGATGGTGGGCTGAGTGCAACCGTCTGAACAATTCGTCGCACTAGGAGCCGTCGTATGAACGAAGCCAACACAAACAGAACCGTCATCGATCTCGGCCGTTCAATCGCACATGCGCGTATTCGCGATCGTCCTGAGCAGGAACTCACTTTCCCGTTTAGTCTTCTGACGCTTGAAAATTACTCCGCCAACCGGCCGCCGCCGCGCCTCACAGTGCGCGATCAATTCAAGGTAGTCGGTCTTTCACAGCGCGAGTCGGGTTACTGGTATGAAATGAATTCTGAAGAGGTGGTTGACGCAGCTGAGGGAGTCGACGCCCTTCCTGAGTTTCAACGCGCCTATGGTTATGTCGACACGGTTAAACTCTATCCCACACGCGCCTGGATTGACGTGTACGAGGCGATGTTCCGCGATACGGAAGCGCTTACTTCATTTATTGCCACATGGCTGGTGCCGAGGCTTTTTACAGCTGAGAACCACGCCCTTCTGAGCGGGCCTTATGGACTCCCCAACATGTCCAGCATTGCTAACGTGGAGTGGGTCTCGGGGGATCTGGGCATCTGCGCTCTCGAGGCCTGCAACACGGTAGAACAGCAAGGGGCGACCGCGGGAGGTATGTTCCTCAACCCTCGCGATTACTGGAAAATGGTGCAGACCTCCGATGCTGTCCGAAAGCTTGAACCACGTGGAGTTCGCATCACTCGTACGCGGCTTGTGACGGAAAACCAAGGCATTGAGAGCGATTTTGACCTTGGCACGCGTCTTTTCGAGGCAGGTTCCGCCACGGTGAAGATTGGAGAAGCCGGCAAAGCGGCGGATGGTGGCCGAATTTACCAGCTTGGAGCTTCATTCAAGGAGCGCCTTGTCGTCAGCCTGCCGATGGCGGTTGTAATGTTCGAAATGAGCCAGATTGGGACGACGGAGGATCATCGCAATGTCTTCTTCTACTATGGTGTGCTCATGGCGGGTGGCGCGTTTATCGCGCTTCAGGACAATGCATTTATGCTACAGCTGACGGCAATTTGCTTCTGTCTAGCCTTCTATGCAGTCTATGGGTTGATCCCGGCCTCCATCAGCAAGACGGCCACGCCTGAAAACGCACATGAGTATATTCGCGATCGCCAACGTCTTTCTATGTTTCGGTACAACCTTTGGGAATTTCACGGGCGGCAAATTCAAAACAGCGTTGGGCCCCTAAGATATTTACTTTACTGTCGCGGGCGTCGCCGCTTTTGCGGTTTGCCTCACGCTGATCTTGCCTGCTGAACGATGACATTGACTTGAACTAAAGCGAAAATCATAGCTGGAATTGGTAATCTATTATGTCTGATACAAGTCGTAATTCTGAAATTGGCGCAGAAGCATACCAGGAGCTCTTCGGAATTGATGGCAAGGTAGTCTGCATTTCAGGCTCGAGCCGCGGTCTAGGGAAGTCGCTCGCCACCTGCTTTGGACGGTTGGGCGCGAGGATAGTCGTTTCCTCGCACAATATTGCAGAGCTGACCGAAGCAGAGGCCGAACTTGCGGGCCAAGGAATCAACGTGACGGCTATCCGCGCCGATGTGCGCTCGCAAGACGATTGCAAGGCGCTGATCAATGGCACGGTTGACCGGTTTGGGCAGATCGATGTGATGGTCTGCAACGCAGGTACCGACATCATTAAGCCAGCGCATTCATATGAAGAGCCGGAATGGGACGAAATCGTCGATACTAATCTGCGTGGTTACTATTATTGTGCCAAGTTTGCCGCCCAAGCAATGCTGGAGCAAGGCGACGGCAGCATCATAATGACTTCTTCGGTCGCCAGTTCGCTCGGCATACCGGGCCTGACTGTCTATGCCGCGAGCAAGGGTGGCGTCAATCAACTGACGCGCACCATGGCGGTTGAATGGGCCAATAAGGGTATTCGTGTAAACGCTGTCGCACCTGGATTCATCAACAACTTCATGGATGGGGTGCATCCTAATCTCGATAGCCCTTATCAGCGCCGCGCAATGGAACTCACTCCGATGCGACGCCGCGGCAATTTGTCCGAATATTTCGGGCCTTACATTTTCCTCGCGAGCCCAGCTGCATCGTTCATCACAGGCGAGATTCTCTATGTCGATGGGGGCTACGCCGCGAGCTGATGCAGGATTGCTTCGATGTTGTGGCGGTATTTGGATGAGGTTGGGCAATGTTAAACATAATACCAGATGAAGTGAACTTCCTAGATTGTACCTTGCGCGACGGTGGCTACTACACAGGTTGGGATTTCGCGCCGGAACTTGTGTCGGATTATGTCGCTACTATCAACATTCTCCCGGTGCGCATGGTCGAGCTGGGGCTCGCCGGAAAGCCTGAGAGCCACGGATATTTCGCCAGTGTGACGAGCTCTAAGGCCGAACAGGTGGCTGCTGGTCTCCTGGTCAAGGCATGCGTGATGATCGATGCCAAGGATGCGCTTGCGAGCGAACTGCCTATACCCCTTGCCATGATCCGCCTGACAGAAGGACTAGTGCCAGGGCATATCACGACCGTCCGCGTGGCGGCGCATTACAGCAGCTTGGCTGCCTGCCGGAACATTTGTGCTGAGTTGTCTCACAGGGGCTTCCGTGTGTTTTTGAATCTCATGCAGATCGATGCAGCAAATGCTGCAGAAATTGAGATGTGCGTGAAGGAGGTAAAGCAGATCGACACCATCGACGTGCTTTATATCGCCGATTCCTTTGGCTCAATGAAGCCGACTCGCGTTCAGGAGTTAATCGGCCGGTTTGCGGGTCGAATTGAGCCTGACATTGGATTCCACGGCCATGACAACCGCGGATATGCACTGGTCAACTCAGTGGCCGCCGCGATGGCGGGAGCGACCTGGATAGACTGCACCATGGGCGGCATGGGCCGCGGGGCAGGAAATACGGCTAGTGAGCAGCTCCTACCGATTCTCACTCGCCTCGAACCATCCAAGGAACGGGCACTCATCGAGCACGTCCTGCGGCACTTCGATCCGCTTCGCAAACGGTATGGCTGGGGCAGCAGCGCGGCATATCAATTCGCGGGCTCAAACTTCATCCATCCGTCCTATGTTCAAAAGCTACGTGAAGGCAGGGCATTGTCTGAGGCCGCGATTATCAGGCGCCTTTCGGACCTCCGGGCCGATGAACGGATGAGTTTTGCCAATGAAAAGCTGTCGGCGCTGATGGCGCAGGACATCGCCTGATCGCAGATATCTCTGTTGAGGTGCCCCCTTTTCCCAATTTTGAGGAAGCCATGGCTCTACCAAATGCGGTTGTGAAACCATCGGTCCTCCCGTCCGATCCACGGTTTTCATCAGGCCCTTGCCGTAAACATCCCGGTTGGAGCGTGCATCCAACTATGCTGCGCTATGTTGGACGAAGTCACCGGAGCTCCGAGGGAGCAGAAAGACTAGGAGAGGTAATCAGGCGCATGGCCTCTTTGTTAGAACTGCCTGATAGCTGGCTCTGCGGAATCGTGCCCGGTTCGGGCACTGGAGCCTGCAGCATGGCCTTACAAAATCTACTCGGCCCGTTTCCAGTCGAGACATTCTTGTCAGACAGCTTCTCGCAGTATTGGGCAAATGAGATTGATAAGTTGGCGCTTGCCCCCCAAAGCCGGCACATTTGTGCTTACGGAGATTTTCCGACCACTGGCAGGATCGACCCCAATCACGACATCGTTCTAGTGCTAAATGGCACCAGCAGCGGCGTTTGTCCCCCGGATCTTGACTGGATTCTTCCTGACCGTACCGGGCTTGTGATCGCAGATGCCGTTTCGGCAGCTTTTACGAGGCACATCGACTTCGATCGGATCGATGTTCTGTGCTGGTCATGGCAAAAGGCGCTTGGCGGCGAAGGCGGCCACGGTATGATCGCGCTCTCGCCCCGAGCCCAGGCACGGCTGAAAGCCGGCGGGCGTAAACCTGTAGCCAGGCTCATGAGACTGCACAACTCCGACGGGTCTGTGAACAATGCGTTCTTTGGCGGCCGGACGATCTCTACCCCCAGCATGTTCGCCGTCGAGGATATCCACTCTGCGCTCGACTGGGCCGAAGCGTGCGGCGGACTACCCGCGCTTCTGAACAGGGTTGCCAATAACTATGCTGTGATGGCCGGCTGGGTGAACTCTACTCCTTGGATTGATTGGACTTGCACCAATCCGGCAGCACGCTCCGCCTGTTCAATTACTCTTCGGCTTGTACGAGAGCAGTTCGCTGCCGGCGAGAAGGGGGACGACGGTAAAATCGCTGGGGGAATGATCCGTCTACTCGAAGCCGAAGGCGCGGCTTTTGACATCTGGAGCTACGGTGACGCGCCACCGGGATTTCGGATATGGGCGGGGCCTACGGTCGAGGCAGATGACTTGTCGATTTTATGCGAGTGGCTGGCCTGGGCTTATAGTGAGACGTGCGAGGCCAGCATACCCACCGACGCGATAGTCATACGTGACAGAAAGCTTGTTCAGGGATGATATCATGACCAATGATACTCAACAAAGGCGGTCGATCTACTCAGAACATACTGCAAGTCTGTATTTCGTGTCCAACTGCCGGAGGAATTCTGTCCCCAGCGCGCAAATGGACTCCAGGAGTCGCCAGATGCAACGCAGCGTTGAGCCCGCAGGACATGGCCTTTTCGCGATAAGGTCCGTCCGCAAGGGCGAAATCCTTGGACGGTTCGTTGGCCGCCTCGTTCCGGCCGGTTCTATCGATGCCTATGTGGCGAAGGCGGGCAAGTTCGGCCATCAGGCTCACCCGCGCTGGTACGTTTGCCCCGAAAACGCTGATGAGATCTCACGGATCGGAGCAATCAATCATACTTGTGAACCGACTGTCGGCCTATCTGATGCACTCACGCTTGTGGCGATGCCACATATCGTCGCGAGCAAGGCGGGGGCCGTCGAGCCCCTGGTTGCGCAATGACCGGATCTCCGGCAGGCGGCTTTTCCGGCTGTAAGTGTGGCGCCCCACACTGCCGCGGCAAGATCACACGCGACGACTGGCGCATCAGAGCGTTGCAAGAGGCTTATCAAGGCTACTTTCCGCCGTTTAAGACGCGTGCGGTTCTGCCAGGGACGGAGTCGGCCTGTGCTCTGACCGCGGCCCTCGACAGCCTACCAACGCTCGAGCGTCCTCCCCAGACACTGGCAGATTGCTATGACGCGATACTTTTCGACGCAATGGGGGTCCTGATCAGGGAAAATGAAGCCCTCCCCGGCGCTGCTGATATCTTGGCCCGACTCAATATGTCCGGTCAGCCTTACTACATCGTGACGAATATCAGCAGTGGATCAGATGAAACGATATTCGCACGTCTCCGCGGCGCGGGACTTCCGATTCCGGCGGTCGACCGTATCGTGTCCGCAGGAGGGGTTGCGCGACATCGCGTACTCGAAGAGCTGGCGGCGGGGCGGCTAGTTTCGTATATGGGCAGTGCACACGCTGCGCATGACATCTTCGGCAAGCATCCAAATCTTCATTGCGCTGAAACGGCCGAGACATTCGACACACTGGTAGTGCTCGATGACGAAGGCTTCGATTTTAAACGGGCTGCCGATCACACCCTGTCGACCTTTCAACGCAGACTGATCGAGACGGGCGAAATGCCCCGTATTATAGCGGCAAACGCGGACATCATTTATCCTAGCAAGAACGGCTCACTCGTCTTTGGACCAAGCATAATAGGGCCAATGCTTCAGGCAGGACTAGCGCCCTTCGGAGCTCCTCCAATCTCAGTAGAGATTATGGGCAAGCCAGGAAGAGCGATTTTCGAAGAGTGCATCGCTCGGGCCGGCACCGACCGTCTTTTGATGGTCGGCGATCAGGTTGATACTGATATTAAGGGCGCAAAGGCTGCCGGGCTCGACGCACTTCTCGTAACCACTGGCCTCAACAACTGCGGCAAGTTGCGTCCAGACGAGAACGGCGCTCCCGATTATGTCGCAAAGAACCTCGATCAGATCTTCGACGGCAGTTTGTTTCCACACCTTTGATCGGCGATGCATTCCAGTACAACAAATGAGGTTTGGGCAGCTTGAAGCGAGAATCGCGGAGTGGATAAGGCGGGTTTTGGCGGCAGCGGTTATCCCCCAACTTTCTCTCTGAGCAGATCCGTCTTCGCGTCGCGAGCACGCGCCGCGCACTCCAAGCATTCGCTAGTGAGCGGGCAGCTCAGGCTGTACAGCACTGGGCATGAGGGGGTCGATGTTGCTGTGTTGACCAGCCATTGACGATGCGCTCGAGGGTTTGGGTAAGCCTGGCGCCAGGCGTGCGGATCGACCTGGTTCATCTTGGCGGTGGCCAGCCTGATCGCACGCTCGACAGTGTTGGACTCAAGCTCGATGCAGCCGTCGACGAGGAAGCGCTCGAGCACGGCACACGCCGGCCGAGCGCATAGCTGCTTCATCGGCAACAGCGCCCCGAGAAGGAAGGTAAAATGTCTCTCACCCAACTCTCCGATCGTCTTTGGGAGTTTCGAGATACTTGTTACGTTTGCGTTCTGAAAAGCGGCGACGAGTGCCTTCTGATCCGGCGCTATTTTCCAGTCACACTGTCTGTATCGGACGAGTCGACTGGTGTTGCATACCCACCATCATAGAGATCAGTGTTGGGGAAGGGGCAAAAATTGCTGTACCGGAATATGAACGCCATGCGCTGGACATGAAGGCGGCGATCGGCGAAGTATCGCGCTTCAACGAACCGCCGAACCTCGTCAGCTATCTCGGCCTGAATCCCAGCGTCCGGCAATCCCGGCCGGGTCCTGCGTACCCATAGACGAATCCAAGCGGGGACCGCGGTGCGCGGTTGCCACGCGTTTTCGGGTGTACCTGTGCAATGGCACCCAAAATGCCCTCTTCATATGCTACAGTATTCATCATAAATACGCAACAAAAACTTATACATAAATGTATTTACCAATTGCATAGGTGCGTGATAAGTTAGAGGTAGTTCAACATGTGAATGGATAAAGAAAGATTACAGGCTAATACACCAAAATTGAACATTATAATATGTGTGTCGTAATGGTTGCGGAAAAGGCCATCTGGCAATAATCGGTCTTTAAGTATTATGTCTTTCGTCATTCGAAATGGATCCAAGAATGCATGCCGACGTGAAAAAAGTGCTCGCAGAATATGAGGCGTGTCATCGGCGAGACTCCGACGTGCTGCTTTCTCTGCCGGATGCTCCGCAGGCAGTTTTACTTTCGGTTGGCCCCGTTTCTGGCCAATTCATGAATTCCCTTCTTAAGGGATCAAAGGCGCGCTCCATTCTTGAGCTTGGGACGTCGTATGGCTATTCGACAATCTACCTGGCCGAGGCCGCGCGCGCGAATACCGGGATCGTGACGAGTTGCGATTTTGATGTGGAAAAGCAAACCTTCGCGAACGACAGGCTGAGACGAGCCGGACTGGAGGATCACGTTGTTTTCCGTGCAGGAGATGCAATCCAAATAATTGAGAGCTTAGAAGGAGAGATCGAGTTCTGTCTGATCGATCTCTGGAATAGCTATTATATTCCAGCCTTTGATGCGCTTTATCCAAAGCTCGCTCCGCTGGGCTACGTCATCGCCGATAATATTAGTAGTCCTGATCCGGTCGCTGGTGAGGGTTACCGCCAACACATCCGCCTGAGGAAGGATATCGAGTCGGTCCTGCTGCCTATAGGATGGGGCTTGGAGCTTTCGAGGCGGCGTGCAAGCAGCTGATTGTTCTGTCGTAGAGGAAATAGCCGAATTGCTTCACGGATTAAGGAATTTCGAAGACAAGCCGCATTGGGAGTAAAAGAAACATGAGGATAATGTCTTTCAAGCCGGGCCATGATGGCACAATTGCAGCGTTGGATGCGTCGGCAGGCGAGCTGATTTGTTCATACGAGGCTGAGAAGGATAGCTTTCGCAGATATTCGACCATCAATCCCACTACCATCCTCGAAGCCGCTGGGCGCCTAGATGCCATTCCGGATATCATTGCCGTCGGTGGGTGGGACACACGATTTCGCCACGACCCGGTAGGATACTACGGCATAGCTCAGGGATCGGATGTTGTCGGCGAGAGGACCTTCTTCGGCAGGAAGGTGCATTTCTATTCCTCGACGCACGAGCGCTCCCATCTCTGGGGCTCATACGGCATGTCGCCGTTCCCCGCCGGAATGCCCTGCTATGTGCTGATCTGGGAAGGTGTGTTCGGCGATTTCTATGAAATCGATGAGTATCTGCAGGTCGTGCATCGGGGAAAAGTGATGGCGTATCCTGGTGACAAATATGCTTTCCTTTATGCGCTTGCCGATCCAAAATTCACCTTGCCCAAAGGACCACCGCGTATCGAAGACGCCGGCAAGGTAATGGCGCTTTGCGCCTATGGGCAGACCGGATCGCCTGACCGAGACGAGCAGGCGCTGATTGATTTCCTGCTTCCAAGCGATCAGTACCCGGTGTCCAAGGAGGATCTTCGGAATTCGCCTTACTACAACATTGGCGTAACTCATCAGAAGTTTACCAACCTCGCCAGGCGCGTTTCGGACGCCACCTTCGATTCCTTCCACACCTTTGCGAAGAAGAACTTGACAAAGGGGTTCCCGCTGCTGATTGCCGGCGGCTGCGGGTTGAATTGTGAGTGGAACCGCCGATGGATCGAAACGAACCTCTTTTCCGACGTTTTCATCCCACCGTGCACAAATGATACAGGCTCAGCGATCGGGACCGCAGTCGACGCGATGCGGCATTTCACCGGCAAGGCTAAGATCAAATGGAACGTCTATTCAGGCCAGCCTTTCATACTTGACGAAATCGACCGGACCGGGCTCGAGGTCCGTCCACTCGACTACAGCCAAGTGGCCTCGGCGTTGCTCGGCGACAAGGTGATCGGCTGGGTACAGGGGAATTGCGAAATCGGGCCACGAGCGCTCGGCAACCGGTCAATTCTCGCGGCGCCTTTCTCAACGGCAACGCATGAGAGGTTAAATCGCATCAAGAACCGGGAGGGTTTCCGCCCGATCGCGCCCGTTTGCCTGGAGGAGGATGTCGCGCTCCACTTCGATTTAGCTCGCCCTTCGCCCTATATGCTTCTTTTCCAGAAGGTTCTCGATAGCCGATTGAGAGCCGTCACGCACGTTGACGGCACAGCGCGGGCTCAGACCGTATCGCACGAACAAAACCCGCGCCTGTTTCAGTTGCTCACTTCGTTCAAAGCGAAAAGCGGGGTTGGCGTTCTCTGTAACACATCGCTGAACTTCAACGGAACCGGCTTCATCAATCGTGCAAGCGACTTGCTAGCTTATGCTCGGGCCGCAGGACTCGACGGATTCGTGATCAACGATGCCTTTTATCTCCTCAAGGTAAGCATCCGGTAGGGCTTTCGATTACCCACATCGTCGTCGGCCTATTGCCCCATAGGAATCTGCCATGATTCTGCCCGTGACGGACGCCGAATCACGGAGGCGTCACGGATGGGAGACAAGACCAGCAGCAGCGAAGCCGCTTGGCAGGAGGAAGAGCTTTCCGCAGCAGCCCTTCCCGATAAGCGTCTTGTCGGTCTCGGGATTTCGGATTAACCGGACATCGATTCCGGTAAATCCGGGACAGTCGTTTCACTAAATCGCGGACAGTCTCGCGGGATCGACTTTCGTTCGCCTGGTTGATGTCATTTGTTATTGATTTCGGCGTTTCGCGTTTCGGTCAAGAGCGAGGTTTGCTTTTGCTTCCGCATGCTATCGCCCTCGAGCGCAATTCGGTGAGAGTTGTGAACGATGCGATCGAGGATGGCGTCAGCGATCGTTGGTTCCCCGACCATCTCGTGCCACTGCGCCACGGGGAGTTGGGCGGTGATCAGCGTGGATTTTCTGCGGTAGCGCTCTTCGAAGATTTCCAGGAGATCGAGCCGCTGCTGGATCGCCGAGTGCATGGGTTCCCCATCGAGGATGAGCAATTGAACATGCGCGAGCTTGTCGACCAATCGGGGAAACCGACCGTCGAGGCGCGCCAGCGCCAAAATCCTCGAAGAGAGGGCATCCGGACATCGAGAACGGAATAATCGAGGCGGGCCGTCTGCCGTCCGATGGCGCAGGCAAGCCAGGTTTTGCCCGTTCCGGTTTGTCCGGTCAGGATCAAGTGCTCATGGGCTTTGAGCCATTCGCCTTGGGCCAAGGGAGAGAAGCTGTCTGCGGTCAAGGGCGCGATGAGCGGCGAAGTCGATATTCTCGATGCAAGCATCGGGGAAGCGCAGTTTGGCGATTGCAAGCCGGTTGGTCAGGCGCTTGTCACCGCGTACGGCCATCTCCCGGCCGAGCATCAGACCCAGCCATTCATCGCGGTTGAGATCGCCCTCGGGCTGATTGGCCAGTTCGCAATATGCCGCCGCCATGCCGGATAGGCCGAGGGCGTGCATCTGCTCGCATGTCAGTGTCTTCCTTCTTCACTGGTAATAGGAGCTGCCGCGGATGTTGCCATGCGCCGGGGCTGGCTTGACCGGCTCGGCGACAGGCGAGGCCTGATCGAGGCCGGATTTGAGGATGGTGCTGACGGAGGAATAGCTGAGCGCATTGATGGTCAGAGCCCGATCGCACGCCGCCTCAAGACGCTCAGACCCGTAACGGCGCGCGAGCGATAGAACGCCTTGAGCGGCGCGATATCCCTGCTGCGGATGAGGCCTGTCGCGCATCAGCCGCTCGACCAGGATCGCCGTGTTGCGGCCAATCTTTGCCGCCTGCTTCATCCGCCTCGCCGGGGTGGTGTTGGCATAGTGCTGATGCGTCTTAGGCATATGCTCGTTGACGGTGACGTGACCAGACCGCTGGGACGTCCGGCGGTGACTGGCGAACCGTTGGTGATCATGGAAGACCTCGACAATCCGGCTTGTCAGCCGGACATCGAATCTGGCGGCCAATCAGGCGGTGCGGCACGGAGTAGAAGGCCTTGTCGACCTCGACATGATAGTCGGGATGAACCTTTGCCGATTTCCATTCGGCATATTCGAATGGCGTTGCCGGCAAGGGGGCGAGTGCGTCATGCTCGATCGCCTCGAAGAGCTGACGGCGGGATTTGCCAACTCGCCGCATCGGCCGCTTATTGAGGTCGTCGAGAAGCTGGCTGATCCGTACGTTGAGATCGACGAGGCTGAAGAAGCGGTCGTTTCTCAGCCGGGCCAGGATCCAGCGCTCAACGATGAGAACGCTGCCTTCGACCTTGGCCCTGTCCTTCGGCCGTTTTGGACGGGTCGGCAGGATCGTCGTGTCGTAATGCTCGGCGAAGGCTGCAAAAGTGGCGCTCAAACCACAAGGGCTTGGCAATGCCGGCCTTGAGGTTGTCGCAGACGATCGCTTTCGTCAGGCCACCGAAGAAACTCAGCGCCCGTTGCTGACCCTCGATCCAGTCCGGCAGCCGTTGAGTGAAGCTCGCATAGGCGAAGGTGTACAAGGAGGCCGGCAGAACCGCGACGAAGATCTGCGCCGGCCGGATCTCGCCCGTCGCCGGATCGATCACCGGGACGGTGTGGCCCGCGTAGTCGGTCTGCATCGCCGCGCCGGCCGTGTGGCGATTGCGGAAGGTGGCGCTGGCGCGCTGTTCGAAAGCGACGAAACGCTCACAGAACCATGTGTACCCATAACCGTTTGCGTGCCGTCCGCGATATTCCTGCCACAACAGCGTCAGCGTCACGCCCTTCCGCTTCGGTTCACTGGCGATCTTGCCCCAGTCGGGCTCGTGCATGTCCTGGGGCGGGCGGCCGCGACGATGGAACAGGCGACGCTGCAAAACAGCGTCCTCGTCAAGCCCAGGCGGCAACGGCCAGCCCGTCAGCCCGGCCTCACGCGCCCGCAGCAGGTAGGTCGAAATGGTCGTTTTGCTGATCTTCAGCCGTTCCGATATCGCACGAACGGCAAGCCCCTGTTCGTGCGCCAGTCTCAATATCGATCGAATGTCCTTCACACTCGTAAGCCTCGCCTGCTTCCGTTTCGCCATTCACCGCACCCCTCTCAAATCGGGGTCCAGAATGGCAAAACAGCGCGTACGAAAGCCAATCTCTTTTATCGCCGAAAGACTGTCCGGGATTTACCGGAATCGCTATCCGGGAATTAGCGGAAATGCTGTCCCGGATTTAGTGAAATCTCTGTCCGGGATTTAATGGAATCCCTGTCCGCGAATTACCGAAACCCGCAGTCCGTCGACTTCGACGATTGCTGGATCAGCTGTGAGCTGCCCCGGGCAAGCCAATCCCGGCGGCCTTAGGCGACCGGGCGGCTGCGAAGGCGGCCTACCGCTTCTTTGACAACCCACGCGTGACTGAACATAGCGTTCTTGCCGGCCATTTCGCAGCCACCGCGGCGCGCGTTGCGGCGAGCGCGCTCATCGCCGACATCCCACATAGCCGGCTTCCTGAATTGCTACCGTGGGAATGGAGGTAATGAGCGTGGACATGGCGGCCGCCCGGGCAGCGCCGCGTTCGGAATCGGCGAAGAGCCACGACTGTCGTCCCAAAGCAAAGCCTCCGAGCGCCCGCTCGGCGGCATTGTTCGTGAGGCAAATTCTGCCGTCGTTGAGAAAGCCGGTGAAGCGGTCCCAGCGCCTGAGCAGATCATCGATCGGATTAACGACCGAGGCCGAGCGGGACAACCGGGAGCGCTCATCCCGCAGCCATGCTTCCAGAGCGGTCAACAGGGGGCCGCTCTGTTCGTGCCGCACGCCCAGGCGTTCTTCAGCCTCGAAGCCGTTGATGGCGCGCTCGATCTCGTGTTCGACATCGAGCGCGACATCACTGGACTGGCTGCCGAGCAACGCCTCGCCGCCAAGTCGAAAGGAGCGCGCCGCTCGGCGCCGAACTCGAAGCATGGATGCGCGGCGAGCGGGCTCCGAATCCTGTGGCCTCCCACTGATCTTCTCCAACGTGCCGCGGTGTTACCTGAAATCCGATTGCAAAGCCGAACAGGCATGGCTGCGGAACAACACAGCGTGTGGCCACAAAGTCAACTCGGTTTCGCGTTGGAGAACAGTTCCTCCGCGTTCAAATGCATGAGGCGGGTAATCAACTCGGGGACGGCACCGCGGTCAATCCAACTGCGATCAACCAAAGTCGAAATGGCCTCCGCGATGCCTCTGCGCGCGATCACACTGTGGCCTACGACATTCTCTGCAACGATATAGTCCCCTCCGAAAGTGAGAATCTTGTTGGTAGGGACCGACACAAGGAATTCAGCAAGGAAACGAACGGATGCGACCGGGTTGATGATCCACGCCCAACACATGTCGACATATGCATTGCTGTACTGCTTGCTAAGCGCGATGTATTCGTCTTGATACGGATAGCCAATGTGCATAAGCACAAATCGGATGTCCGGATAAGATTGCAGCAATCTGCAGACGTCGTTCGCGTTCTCCCGCACTCTGGCTAGGGGCATGAAATCTTTGCCGGCAAGATATCCGGTGTGAAGTTTCACAGGCAATCTATAATCCTGGGCTTTTCTTAGGCAGTAGTGAAACAGGTAATCCTCAAGTGCCTGAATGCCCTCCGGGCCGATGAACGGCCGCGCTGCGACGAGTGTCGAAAAATTGCGCTCCGCAACATGTCGATCGACATGTGCGAAGTTCAAGGCTCTGTAATAGGCTCCTACGTACTTTACCGCGACCGCCTGCCTTCCAAAGCGCTCGAAATAGTGGTCGATCGCCGCCAGCCAATCATCGAAGGAATTGATCTCGACGCCAAGTTCTGATTTCACCTGCTCAATGTCACGAAGGCTGCACCGGCTCAGCTCCATGATGCTGAGATCCTGTCCGAGAAGCGACGGCTGAGCGGTCTCCATGAATATCCGCTCTAGAGAATTCACTTGGCACTGCGAGATGCGACAAACATCTTTCAGAATATGGTCGTAGAAGCCAGGCTTCTTTATTTCATGATATTTGCTGGCGAGCAGCTCTATGTTTTCCAGGGCAAAAGATTTGACGCCGTAGAGTTCCTTGATCGTGATGCTCAGTGCCTGCGCATAACCTGTACGTTGAACCCGCTCCCAATAGGGCGAGACAATCGTGAACTTGGCAAGCGCGGAAACCTCGGGATCATAAAACCGCTGCTGGTCCGCTGCGCTCATCCCCGCACAATGAAGATCATCCTGGAGATATTCTCTGAATAGCAGAGACCAATCATCGCAGGGTAGAAGCCTGTCGTTCAGTGGAGCAATGCGCCTAGACTCCTCGACCAGATGCTCGTGCGTGTCCGCGAGGACAGTTTCCGCAACTTTCTCGTGAATCCAAGCCATGGCCTCGGTGCCGATCATCGTATATCCTTCCAGTTTCGAACCGCTGCCTAGGGTCTAGCTTCTAAGGGTGTTCTGGTTGCGCGGAATTAGACTCTCCGTCTGACTGGGCCTTCAGTACGGCTTGAGAAGCTGTCGCGTCTGATTGATTGGGCCTGGAACGCTAGCGGCGGGGGGGCTGCAAAACAACCGTATAAAAAGTCATGTACCGCAGGACTAAATGTTATCAGGCGGATGGCAGGCCTGGATGACCAGGTGATATCTCATCTCGCTGGGTGCGCAACTGGTGCTGCCTTGATGTCCGCAGCCGACGCTGGCGGGACCGGATTGAGATCTGCGACCTGTGTGAAGCCAATTGCGGAAGATCTGGACGTCGTCTCGCTCAATTGCGGTATCCGGAATTACCAAATGATGTTTTCGGCCAGTGAAATAGCTTTCACTCAGAGGCCTTATCCAAGGTGCCTGCAGCCCCCTTTCTCGCCCTAAAATAGCACTTGCCGTCCTGGCGGCGAGCGTGCCGGCTTCAGCGTGCTGAACGGCCCTTCCTCCGAAATCGGGGGGAACTGACTGCCAAATCCAATGGTGCGCAAAACTCACCTTTACCGGTTCTACTGAAGTCGGCGTCAAACTGTACGAGCAGAGCGCCAAGACCATATGGAAGCTCGGTCTCGAGCTCGGCGGCAACGTCCCCTTTATCGTTTTCGAAGACGCCGATCTCAACGCCGCCGTTGAGGGCTGCGTTGCGGCGAAGTTCCGCAACAACGGTCAGACCTGCGTAATGCGCCAACCGAATATACGTCCAGGATGCACGTCTACGACGCCTTCGCGGCGGAGGCTGGCCGAGATGGTTAGCAAGCTCAAGGTCGGCGACGGGTTCGAAGAGAGCGTCATTCTGGTCCCTCATCGACCAAGCCACCCTCGACAAGGTACAGGAACATGTCGACGACGCCGTCGCCAAGGACGCCCGCATCGCTGCTGGCGGAAAACGGCACAGGCTCGGGGGTACCTTCGATCAGCCGACGATCCTCACCGACGTCACCCGCGACATGATCGTCACCAACGAGAAATCTTTGGGCCGCTAGCTCCCGTATTCCACTTCACCACTGAAGCAGAAGTCGTCGCCCAAGCCAACGACACCGAGTTTGGACTTGCGTCCTACTTCTACTCCCGCGACTGGCGCGCGTCTTCCGCCTAGCGGAAGCGCTCGACTACGGAATGGTCGGGATCAATCCGGGTCTCATCTCCACAACCGACGCGCCCTTCGGAGGCGTCAAACTTTCAGGCCTCGGTCGAGAGGGTTTCAGATACGGCATCGAAGACTTTATCGAGATCAAATATCTGTGCATCGGGGATCAGCTGACGACAATAGCAGACACAGAGCGCGCCCGATTCAAACCAGCGCGCTCAAGTGCCCCGCCGATCGCCGTCAAATGGCTGAAGGAAAGACGATCTGCCCGTCGGATTCGTGCCTGCCGACCGGCAAGTTCTTCGCGAACTCATCATCAGCAGGATGCCGCCAGATCCGCGATACATCACGGTGCCGGCCTCTTCTCGGGGCAGTCCGCTTGACGGACGTCCTTCGCGGCGCATCCAGCATGGCTCCATCAATGGCACGGACGGGCGAGCTTCTTGCACGCTCCCGTGCACACTTGCACAAGCTGCATTGTCAAATTATCATAAAGTTGACATTCTGACGATCTAGCACTTCCTCGGATCAGAGCCACTATGTCAGACGATTGCCCGACGCCGTTCAAAGACCTTCAGGCAGCGGCGCTTGCTTTAGTCGTATGTGTTATATTCCTGACATTCCTGATGCTTTTCGGTCCGATCGTTGGCGTGATAACGGGGTAAAATATCCGTGCAATCGTTTAAGTTAGAATACACGCGATACACATCGTTTTGATATTTAAGAAAACATACAAATAATTCTTTAGTATCTTGCGAGCAGATGCGTGTGGTAAATGCAGGTTTTCGGTTACTCGGATCGCCATATCGTGCTGTCGCCAGCAGATGTCACTTGGCATTACCGCCCCCGCTCTGAATGCCACCGCCCCGCGGCGAGCCTTCTTAAAAGGGGATGTTCCCCACCGTATCGGGCCACCAAAGGCGGGCTGAACTCCAAGCTGCACGCCGTCTGCAATGGCGAAGGACGACCGCTCATCCTGCCTCTGAGTATGGGTAGCATCGATCATGATGCGCTCTGGCTCCGGCCCTTCGCCGGCAAGGGCCGCGAAAATGCGGTCGAATACCCCCGTCCGGCTCCCCGTCGGCGCGTCCTTCCACTGCAGGCCGTTCCGGATCACATAGACGATGCCGCTCACCACCCGCCAGTGATCGACTCGCAGAACGCCATGCGAGAGCGGGAAATATGGCGATATCCAGCGCCATCTGGCGCTCACTCAGCAGAAACAAATCACTCATCAAGTACTCCCTCAATAGAGACCTTGAATCAAACGGGCATCCGACCCGCAAGGAAATTAATAGGTCCTGAGCCTAAATAGCGCAAGAATCTCCGGCGAGCCGTCAGTGAGGCAGGCAAGAACGCCCGTGACGTCCTGCTCGACCTGATGAAGACCTGCAGCAAGCTCGACATCTCATTCTTCCCTATCTCGACGACCACCTCGGCATACCCGCACAAGAGCCGATCCGGCCCCGCCCGGACCTCGTTAGGTAAGCCGCTCAAGCCTGACTACCCGGTAATATGCCCCGGTTACACCCGCACTCGATTAACTCCTTAAAACAGATGAGAGACGGGACGCGACCCCGTTTAATGTCCGCCTGTTAGGCAAGACCGGCCCTTTTTGATGAGCCGAGCCAAGAAAGACGACTTATCGGACTTTTCCTGATGCACCAGGAGCTATTGTGCCGCTTGTCGAGCGACGGCGCAGGCAATCTCTAGTGCGTTTAGCGGCATTGGCACCAACTCCGTCAGATCTGTTGCATGTGTTTCCAGGAATCCAGCCGCCGCGGCGGACGAAATGGACATCAGCATCGGCGGCTGGAAGGCGAACAGTGGCAGGGACGAAAGCCGCGCGCGCTCCTCCTCAAAACTGCTCGGCTCATAAGTGGCTGCTATCTTCTGCGCGAGATCCGGGATCGAAAATGCGGTAGCTCCCGATAACTCGTAGCACCGGCCGGCATGGCTAGCCGGATCGCCCAGCACAGCAAGCGCCGCTTCGGCCAGATCCGCTCTTGCGACTGCGGAAATCCGACCCTCGCCAAATGGCGTGGCAATCACCCCGCCGCGCGGCGCGGCGAGAGCGCCAATCAGTTCTGCATAGAGACCGTTGCGAAGGATGGTCCAGGCCATGCGGCTTGCCCGAAGGTCGCGCTCGGTCCAGCGATGAGCCAGGGCAAAGCCGAGATGATCGCTAGCATAGGTGAGGCTCGTATAAACGACGTGCTTCACCCCCTGCGCGCGAGCGGCAGCCAGAACGGCACCATGCCGACGCATCACGCTATCGTCTTCGGCAGAGCCGGCCGAAGTCAGCAACATGGTCTCAACCCCGGCGAAGTCAAGCGTTTCAGGTCTGTCGAAGTCTATGTGTCGGTCAGCAGTGGCTGCTCTGCTGCCGGTGAGAATCGCAATGCCCTTCTGCCGCGCCCGTGCCACGATCTGCGATGCCAACTGGCCCGAGGCTCCGGTGATGAGGATCATGGCTCTTCCTTTCATGGATATGTGGTGCGCGATCCAAGGTTATCGATGTGCTCAGATCATTTTTCATTGGCCCGCCGGAAACCCGCTCCGACGTCTTCAGCTTGTGCTAACAGACGATGTCGCAGTCGGTTTCGCTGAGCCAGCCTGCTGGTCTTCCGTCTAACCTCACGCGCAAGAACGGTACCACTTCATTCCGCCCAAGTCGGCGTGGCATCGGTCCCGCCGCGGGCGCAAGGCATTCAGAACGGCCTTTCCAGCACTACCGCGCGTCCCGGGCAAACTTTAAGACGGATTCGCCCTTTGCCCCATCATCTCCTCACCGGAAATAGATTAACCCGCAGGTCGCAGAGATAGCAGGCCACATCACATCCTGGACCAAAGCTTGCCGCCGGTCGCCCAGTTGTTAGGCTCATACTCATCGAACACCACATGGATTTGTTCTGGCCTTAAGTTCATCTTGTCACAGAACAGCTTTGTGATCTCAGCGACCAAATGTGCTTTCTTATCGTCATCAGACTTGAACGTTTCGATATGGATTACGGGCATAGCTTGCTCCTTTGTTTTCTCTGGCGAGCAGGTTGATAACAGTTGGCGGCGCGCTCTAAGCGCCCCTTGCTCAAAACTCTGAAATGCAGGCGCTAAAGCATTGCCTCGACGATCTCCAAACCAAGGCCGGGCATGGTGGAAGCGAGGTTTGACCGTCTGTGATGCGAATTGCGCTCTTTCATGATCACGTCGAGAGCGATCCTCGATCGTGTCGATCGGATACATGACGTTCGCTCCTTCATTGACAAAGTGTCGCTCAGTTGGAACGCAACGGTGCCGTCATCCTCCGCGATCAAGATTTTGCGGTTTATGAGCTCTTGTTCTCCCACTCGTCCCTCCGAGGTCCAGAAGTCGATTAGCTTAATCGCCGTGTTTTCGAAAAGCGGCACGCTATCCCGAGCAAACCGCTCGCATCCTGTCCTTCTTTTCCTCGGTCGGTCCGTAGTGCCGCAGTCGTAGATCATTGGCGTAGCCTTGCCTTCGTGAGTTTTGCTGCATGGCCGTAGATTCACGTAGTCATGGGGGTCGAACTAGGTTCTAGCTCATGAGACATTCGTCAAAAGGATAGTTTGAAAGCAACTCGTAGCCGTCTGACGTTACGAGCAATTGCTCCTCAAGCTTGACGCCGTCTCGTTCGCCGACGGCGCCAATATAGCTTTCAACACATATTACCATGCCTGCTTCGAGTGTCGCGTCATACGCTACCGGACCTCGGAATGATGGTTTAACTTGCGGATATTCATCGCACATGCCAACTCCGTGTATAACGCAGGGGTAAGCTTGCTCCCGAAATTCTTCGGGCACTGGCCAAGCTGAAGCTTGCAGATCCTTCATGCTAACCCCTGGTCGAATAAGCTTCATGTTGGTCTGCAATTCGTCATACGCCAATTGGTACAGTTGGCGCTGGCGCGCACTGGGCGGGTTCTTTCCGTAGTAGAATGTCCGTGAAACGTCACAGAAATACCCAAATGGCCCCACCATATCCGTGTCGAATCCCACTAGGTCACCCGGCTCGATGACCCGCTGGGTAGCTTCCTGCAGCCACGGATTAATTCGCGGCCCGGAAGCGAGCATCCGTCCCTCATGCCAGCCGCCTTGGTTGGCGAGGTTGGTGTAATTGAGAATGCCCCAAAGCTGCACTTCTGTTACGCCTGGGCGCATACTCTCCTGCATGCGTGCAATGCCGTGCTCGGCCACCGCGCATGCCCAGCGGATACACGCAATCTCGTCCTCTGATTTGATAACCCGCGCCCCTTCTACGATGTTGACTGCGTCAACTACCTCCAGCCCGCGCTGCTGTAGGGCATGAGTCACGCTAGGATTGACGTATTCAACCGCTACCTTGCGATTGGTGGTCCCGATTTCGCTCAAGAAACCTACAATATCGTCGGCTAGGAGTTTTGCGGCATCCAACAGTTCGTTACCGCCCTCAAAAAACGAAATAGGCCTTCCCTGCCTCACACTGTCCGTGGAAGATCCGTTGCTGTCGGCGGCTAGGTGAAGGGTGATTGGACCATCGAGGGGAACAAAGACATAGGTGGCCGGAATATGCGACTGAAACAAGGGAAAGACATTGTAGTCGATCGCATATCGAATGGTAATCGGGCTCACCAGGACGCACATTGCGACATCAGCTTGGCGCATTGCCGCTCTTAGTCGCTCTTTCCGGTATCCATCGAGCCTTTTAAAGTCGACATCCGGCATTGGTCGAAACTGCCGCAAGTCGCTCCAGTTGTCATAGAGTACCAACCCATCCGGACCTGTTGAACTCAATTTGGAATTCGTCATAGAGCGCTCGTACATGGTCCCAGCATGCTGCTGATCAGTCACGCAGAAATGCTACGGTCGTGAGCTATAGGCAGCGGCGCACCGCACTTCAAATGAGTATTAGTGGCTGGCCGCATTACCAGGAGTCATGACCATGTCCGACGGTCGTAAAAGGCTGCACGAGGCCGTTACCGATGTCCAGCGCGCCGCAACTTCAGCTTGTCCGCCGCATGACTTCTTGGACGTTTGCAAACCGGCGGTATGAAGGCCCAGATCATTAGGGCACGACCACCGGAGATACCCGCTCCGACGTCTTCAGCTCCTGCAATCAGACGATGCCGTAGTCGGTTTCACTAAACCACTTCAGTAGCACGGGAAGCCGGGCATTGCCGCCATTCACGTTGAAGGTTGTGATGCGCGTCATTCCGACCGTTTTATCTCTGAATCGGCCAGACGAGCTCGCCCGCCCGACCGCTCGGTGCTTGAGGCGGCGGGGTCGAAAGCGTCCGCAACGGCATCCTTCTTCGCGCGAGGAAGGAGCGTCATAACGAGAATGAAAGCCGAAAGCACCAGGCACACACCGTTGGTGATGATAAGGGGCCACTCGTTCTTCAGAATTCCGAAGGTCAGCCAGAACGCAAGTCCCAGCACGTAAATGGCATACATCGGTGCTGAAATGCTGCTCGTGTCCCGGGTTTTGATGATCTTCCAGACTTGCGGGGTAAAGCTGGTCATCGAGCATAGAGCCGCGAGGTAACCAATAACCGTGACCCAATCCATGTGCGAGATTGCCTGCTGGCTTTTCCGTTTAACCCCTTCGGGTGGTTATCGCGGCAGAGCGGCTCAGGCTAGTCGGCAGCCCTTAAGTAAAAAACGCGCAACGGCACTGCGACATTGCGCACACGTCGGCGTGACTTCGTTTACCTCGACGGGGCGAAAGGCATCCAAAGCGGATCCGGGCCTGATGGAACAGATGTGCTAACCGTTAATGAGCCTCGTATATCGAGCTTGCAATGCGGCTAAACAGCGATGCAAGAAGTATAAGACAGCGGCTGATCGAACATCAAATGAGTATTATTGATGGGCCGGATAACCAGGTGTCATGGCCACGTTTGCGGATCAGCTTCAACTCGGTCGGAGCCGGCCCCAACGCCACATCTGTCTCTGATCTCTCCTGGGGGCCTGCAAAAGCTGCCACGGAATCGCCATCGATGTCCAACGCGCCATGACTTCAGCTTGTCCGCCGCATGACTTTTTGGACGCTTGCGAACAGGCCGTATGCCGGCATAGATCAGTAAGCAGGCCGCCGAAACTACTCACTAGGCCTCATCACTTTTACTGGGCACTCGATACTATGACGCATTCCAAGAAAGTGGTTATCGTTACTGGCGCAACGTCCGGGATAGGGGAGGCCGTCGTAGAGGCCTTCGCCGCGACAGGGGCGTCGCTCGTATTGGTCGGCCGCGATCGAGAGCGGGGCCGGCGAGCTTTAGAGTCGGTTCAGAAGCTCGATTGTCCGGCCGAATTGATGCTGGGCGATGTCGCTGACTCGGCCTTCGCCACCCAAGTGATTGAATGTACTGTAGAAAGGTTCGGAAAGCTCGGCGTCTTGGTCAACAGCGCCGGGATCATCCGACGTGGAAGCGCGGTCGAAACCACGGATGACGATTGGCGCCAGACTTTCGACGCCAATGTCAGCGGTGTGTTCTACTTCAGCCGCGCCGCAGTGAAGGCTATGAGAAAAACCGGCGGCGGAAGCATTGTCAACATAGCCTCGAATGTGGGGTTGGTTGGCTGTCCCGGGCTGGCTGCCTATTGTGCATCGAAGGGCGCGGTCGTTTTGTTGACACGCGCCATGGCGCTCGATCACGCCAAAGAGCAAATCAGCATCAATGCCGTCTGCCCCGGCGCCGTTGATACACCCATGCTTGTGTCTGCCCATAGCAAGCCAGTTAGCGTGGATGAGGTCCTCCAGAGGAACATCGATTCCATACCCCAGGGTCGCGTGGCGACTCCGAAGGAAATCGCAAGTTTGACGCTGTTCCTCGCGAGCGAGGAAGCCAGGCACATCACGGGGGTTGCTATTC
>NZ_FUIG01000061.1:0-366 GCF_900149755.1 Mesorhizobium delmotii
GGCCGAGAAGGCGCTGACCGCCATCATCCAGGAGGCCTACGTCCAGGGTATCTCGACGCGCTCGGTCGACGACCTGGTCAAGGCGATGGGCATGAGCGGCATCTCCAAGAGCCAGGTCAGCCGGTTGTGCGAGGAGATCGACGGCAAGGTGAAGGCCTTCCTCGACCGGCCGATCGAGGGCGACTGGCCATACCTGTGGATCGACGCCACCTACCTGAAGGTGCGCCGCGGCGGGCGCATCGTCTCGGTCGCCGTCATCATCGCTGTCGGCGTCAACGCGGACGGCCGGCGCGAGGTGCTGGGCATGGAGGTCGGCACGTCTGAGGCCGAGCCGATCTGGACGGAGTTTTTGCGCAAGCTGACCCG
>NZ_FUIG01000112.1:0-230 GCF_900149755.1 Mesorhizobium delmotii
AAGGGCGAACGGAAGCGTATCCAAGCGACGTTGCGCCGCCTGTTTGCCGACCCCAAGCACGGCGAGGCCATTCGCGAGGATCTGCGCGCCGGTCTCTCCGCCGTGCCGATCTGGATGCAGGAGTTCCTCCGCGAAATCCTGAGGGCGGACCCGCACGAGGCGAAGCCATGAGTACCGATGCTTACCGCCAGATCATCGCGGCATCCGCACGTGACCGGCTCGACCTGTTC
>NZ_FUIG01000062.1:0-9033 GCF_900149755.1 Mesorhizobium delmotii
AGAATCCTCACGGCTTTATAAAAGAACAACCGGCTCTCATTTGCAGAACTGGCGGAATTGGTCGGTTCCTCGGCAGCGTCCTGCATGCGTCGAGTCAACAAGCCGCGTTCTGATGGCGTGATCGTTGCGGACATCTCGCTGGTGGATCCGAAAGCTGTCGGCAAATCGCTCACCGTTGTTGTCACGGTTGAGTTGGACCATGAGCGCCTTGACCTCGTCGACGATTTCAAGCGCGCGATGCGCGCGGCCAAAGAGGTTACCCAGTGCTACATGGTTACTCGGCGACGCCTACTTTGTGCTGATTGTGGCCGTTGAGGACGTCGAGGGCTTTGACGTCTTCGTCAAGACAAAGCTCATACCAACGCCAATGTCCGAAAATTCCAGACCATGATCGCGCTTGATCGTGTCAAGTTCGAGCCCCGGGTAACGGTGTAGACTTGTGCGAGCTGCGCTGAAGTCATCACTCCGGGCCGCGTTTTGAAACCGCCATTGCGCGTCCAGCATCGGAATGAGCGTTTTCGCCTAAGCAACTGTGCGATGTAGAGGGCGCAGTCGATCCTGCGTGAGGAGGGTGTGAGTTGCCAACCGTTCGGCGCAGGCAAAGTAACCGTCCCGGTGTAAGGAAAAAGAATGGCGATCCCGATGACGCAGATCTTACCTGTTCTTCCAACTGTCGATGAGCATTACTGTGACCAATGGCGTTACCCGGACGGGGTCGCTTTTATGGATGGGCAATACCTGCCGATGTCCGAGGCCAAGATCTCTGTGCTCGATTGGGGGTTCCTGCACTCGGATGCCACTTACGACACGGTGCACGTCTGGAATGGCAGGTTCTTCCGGCTGGACTTGCATCTTGATCGCTTCTTCGGGGGCGTCGAACGGCTGCGAATGAAGCTGCCCTATGATCGCGAGAAAATAGAGTCGATCCTGACAAATTGTGTGGCTTTGTCGGGCCACAGATCGGCGTACGTCGATATGATCTGCACGCGCGGTTCATCGCCGACGTTCAGCCGCGATCCCCGCCAGGCAGAGAACCGCTTCATCGCGTTTGCTGTTCCCTTTGGATCGGTTGCCAACAAGGAACAGCTGGAAAGAGGCTTGCACGTGGCGATCAGCGAGACCGTCCGCATTCCACCGAAATCGGTCGATCCGGCGATCAAGAACTGTCATTGGCTCGATCTCGTGAAGGGCCTTTTCGACGCCTACGACAGGGGGGCGGAAACAGCGCTGATCGTAGATACGAACGGCCACATCGCGGAAGGGCCCGGCTTCAATGTGTTCGTTGTCAAGGACGGATCCCTGAGGACGCCCGCCTTTGGCGTGTTGCCGGGCATCACGCGCCGGACTGTGTTCGATCTTTGCGCCGAGATCGGGCTGTCGGCCACGGCTGCTGATATTAGTCGTGCTGAGATCAAAGGGGCTGACGAGGTGTTCATCACCTCGACTGCCGGCGGCATTATGCCCGTGACGCGCATCGACGACGCCGCGATCTCTAATGGGCAGGTCGGATCCGTCACACGCCGGCTGATGGATCTCTACTGGCGAAAGCACGATGATCCGGCATGGTCGACTGCTGTCATCTGCCCCTGACCGGAATGAGCCATGCGACAGCAACTGCTTCGTGACGATCTCGATGAGCTGTCGCAAAGTCCGAAATTCGAGCAGGCGCGCTTCGTTGGGGCGTCGCCCTGGATTTGGAAGACTGCCCGATGCACACCGATGTCTCCCGCTGCTGGGAGACCGGCCGTCGGAAGACGAGCGCGAACCGCAATGGTGCGGCAACTTCTGCGCCGCCGAACTCGCGCCACGCTCCGAGGACGTGCACCTCAACGAGGCGACCGACCCGTAGATCTACCGCGAAGTGGTGATGCCGGTTTGCTCGGCATCACAATCCCTGTGGAAAATGACGGGCTCGGAGCAGCTACGCTACTCTATGCGTCGTCGCGCGCGGGGTTGAGCGAATCGTACTGCATGCCATTTCTGCGGAGTTGCCGATGGACAACGATTTCATTGCCTATTTGACCACGGAACTGGCTGGGTTGAAGTCTGCGGAGTTCTACAAATCCGAGCGCGTCATCGCCTCGACGCAATCGGCTGAGATCGAACTCGAGGATGGCAGCAAGGTCCTGAACTTCTGCGCCAACAACTATCTCGGCCTCGCCGATAATGAATATCTGCGGAACGCGGCTAAGGCTGCAATCGACCGCTATGGATACGGCATGGCATCGGTCCGCTTCATCTGCGGTACTCAGCAAGAGCACAAGCATCTCGAGGCACGCATCTCCTCATTCCTCAAGATAGAAGACACGATCCTCTATTCATCCTGTTTCGACGCCAATGCCGGTCTTTTCGGGACGCTGCTCGGCGATGAAGACGCCATCATTTCCGATGCGCTGAACCACGCCTCCATTATCGACGGCGTACGGCTTTCAAAGGCCATGCGCTTCCGCTACGCCAACAATGACATGGCCGCGCTGGAAGAGGAACTTAAGAAGGCCGAGGGTAGCCGCTTCAAACTGATCGCAACCGATGGTGTGTTTTCCATGGACGGCATCATCGCCAATCTTGGCGGCGTTTGCGATCTGGCCGAGAAATACGGCGCGATGGTCATGGTCGACGACAGCCACGCGGTCGGCTTCGTCGGCAGGCATGGGCGCGGCACGGCGGAGCATTGCGGCGTCGAGGGTAGGGTGGACATCATCACCGGCACGCTGGGCAAGGCGCTCGGCGGCGCCTCGGGCGGCTACACGGCAAGCAGGCGCGAGGTCATCGACTGGCTTCGCCAGCGCTCGCGGCCGTATCTCTTCTCCAATACGCTGATGCCCGCAATCGCAGGGGCGTCGCTGAAGGTGTTCGATCTGATCGAACAAGGCGATGCGCTGCGCCAAAAGCTCTATGACAATGCCGACCGCTTCCGCTCGAAGATGTCGAAGGTGGGCTTCACGCTGGCTGGCGCGGACCATCCGATAATCCCCTTGATATTGGGCGACGCGAGCCTCGCGCAGCAGATGGCCGCGAAGATGCTCCAGCGCGGCATCTATGTGGTCAGTTTCTCCTTCCCCGTGGTGCCGAACGGTCAGGCCCGCATCCGCACGCAGATGTCTGCGGCACATTCGAGTACGGATGTTGACCGTGCCGTTGAGGCCTTCACGGACGTGGGCAGGGAATTGGGAGTCATCCGATGTCCAACATGACGGAACGCCTTCGTCGATGTCCGCGAGGAAGTCATGATGGTCCTTTGGTGGGTCGATCTGTGCAACCGGAGGGTTGGCTATTCTCGTCCAATCTACTGTCGAACTCTAGTGACAGGTTGATTCCCAGCCGGAACGAGGCAGTTCTCGCCCGCCTCGGTATCTAGGTGATCGCCCGCAGAACCTGCACCGGTTTATCTGTTTATGTTGCGTGGAGAACAAATGCCCAAGATTGTTGTCGTCGGCGCCGGAATCACCGGTGTGTCGACTGCATATGCCCTTTTGGAACGTGGTTATGATGTCACAGTATTGGATCGTCATCGGTATGCTGCGATGGAAACATCATTTGCCAATGGCGGACAGCTCTCGGCAAGCAATGCTGAAGTTTGGAACCGCTGGTCGACGATTCTCAAGGGGATCAAGTGGATGATCAAACGGGACGCTCCACTTCTAATGAATCCTGCGCCCAGTTGGCACAAGTACAGCTGGCTGGCGGAATTTGTGGCGAACATCGCTAACTATCGCGAAAATACGGTAAAGACGACCAAGCTCGCGATCATGGCGCGGAAGCATATGTTTGAGATCGCCGAGCGGGAAGGAATCGATTTCGATCATGTTCGTCGCGGCATTCTTCACATATATTGGGAAAAAGCCGAGTTCAATCATGCGCGAGCGGTGAATGATTTGTTAGTCCGAGGTGGGCTGGACCGACGGCCCGTTACAGTGGAAGAGATCCAGTCGATCGAACCCACTCTCCGTAGTACGCTATATGGTGGGTTCTACACGCCATCGGATTCGACCGGCGACATTCACAAATACACGACCGGCGTGGCGCGGGCATGCGAGAAGCGCGGTGCTCGTTTCTACTACGATGCCGACGTGAGGCGCATCGAACGCCAAGAAGGTTTTCGAATATTCTATGCAAGTGGTACTGAAGACCGACATTCCGGGCAGCATGAGATACGCGCAGACGCCATCGTCGTCTGTGCGGGCTGTAGCAGCCGCGACTTTGCCGCGAGGTTGGGCGATCGGCTCAACATCTATCCGGTTAAGGGTTACTCAATCACGGTCGAGCTCGATGAGTCGGCGTCACAGGAAGCCGCGCCGTGGGTCAGCCTGCTCGATGACCGAGCCAAGATCGTTACGAGTCGATTAGGTTTGTCTAAATTCCGGGTCGCCGGAACCGCCGAGTTCAATGGTCTAAACCGTGACATTCGGGACGATCGCATTAAGCCCTTGGTGGACTGGACGCGCATGCATTTTCCGGGGGTAAGTACCAAGCGCGTAGTGCCGTGGGCGGGGTTGAGGCCGATGATGCCCAACATGATGCCGCGGGTCGGCAAAGGCAAGGCACGCGGTGTGTTCTACAATACGGGCCATGGTCATCTAGGTTGGACCTTGTCGGCTGCAACTGCCGAGATGCTTGCGGAGATCATTTCTGGTGACCTACCGGCCGACGCACGCAGAGTTGCCTGAGTGCAATGGAGAGAGTGGGAGGAATATCTCCGGCCTAGAGACGACGCGTATGCATGTGGCCGAACTGAAGTTTGCGCGAGAGTTGCCCTGCTTAGGCTGAGCATTTCAAATTACGCCCCTTTTTTAGGGCTCGCATTCCAGCAATCGACGCATTTTGGCCCAAACTTTCCATCTCCAGGTGTTATCGTTTCGAAAATGTCGTCTCCGCGGCGAAAATGTCGTGTCCGCGGCAAAGTCATTCGCTGGAAAACGAAAGGTCTACCGCCTCTTTGAGATCCAATGCGCTCTCGTGGTGTCGACAGAACTCATAGGTGCGGATTTACCGCGCCGTTAACTAAAAAGGGGAACGGACCATGAGAATCTCGTGGCGCGACCTTATCATGCAGAAGGTCTAAGGGTGCAATGGGTGCCTACATACTTCGCAGAATGGTCTCGACCGTCGCCGTCATGGCGATGGTCGGCATCTTTGTCTTCCTGCTTCTCAGGCTCGCGCCCGGCGATCCGGCGGACATGATCGCCGGCCCTAGGGCCACGCCAGAGATGATCGCCGGCATTCGCGAACAGCTGGGACTCAACCAGCCGCTGCCCGTTCAGTTCGTCCATTGGGCGCTCAGCATCCTCGGCGGCGATCTCGGGATCTCAATTTTCACGGGGCGACCAGTTCTCGAACTGATCTCGCAGCGGCTGGAACCGACTATTTCCATTTCGATCTTGACGATGATCCTTTCGGTGACAATTGGGGTCTCCTTCGGCATCCTTGCCGCGTGGCGAGATGGCGGTCTTGTTGATCGCATCCTGACGGCATTCGCGACACTTGGTTTTTCTGTCCCGGTGTTTGTCGTCGGCTTCTTTCTCATATACTTGTTAGCAATCAGGACACGTTGGCTGCCCGTCCAAGGATACCACCCTATCGACGATGGTTTCGGGCCATGGCTTGTGCACCTGATCCTGCCGACCGTGACTTTGAGTGTTCCCTACATTGCTTTCATCGCCCGGATCGCGCGGGGGAGCATGCTCGAAGTTCTGTCGGAAGACTATATGCGAACAGCCGCCGCCAAGGGCGCGTCGTCCTATTCCATGCTTTTCCACCACGCACTGAAGAATGCGGGCGTCCCGATCCTCACCGTGATCGGCTTAAGTTTCGCAGGTCTGATTGGCGGTGTCGTCATCACGGAAACGGTTTTCAACATACCTGGTGTCGGTCGTTTGGTGGTCGATGCAATCAACAACCGCGATTATCCCATCATTCAAGGTGTGCTCATTCTGGTTTCGGGTCTGTACGTCCTTATCAACCTGGCGGTCGACCTTTCCTACACCCTGATCGATCCCCGAATCCGGTACTGATTATGAAGCTCCTCTCCGCACCAGTTGAATACGTCCCGACGGGCCGCCTGCGAATATCTGACTTTCCCCGTCTGGCAAGGCGGCATCCGCTTGTCCTTGGGGGCGGCGGCCTCCTGGCGCTGTTGATCGCATTAGCACTCGCTGCCCCGCTTTTCGCCGGCGATCCGGTGAACATGGATCCGTTCAAGCGCCTGCAGCCGCCGTCCGCTGAGATGTGGTTCGGGACCGATAATCTGGGCCGTGACGTCTTTGCACGAACAGTGTTCGGCGCCCGGATCTCACTAATGGTCGGATTGACGGCGGCGGTGGGCGCGGCTTTGGGTGGCCTTCTGATCGGTGTCGTCGCCGGCTACAACCGCGGCTTCGACAATATCGTCATGCGGGTCATGGACGGCCTTATGTCGATCCCGACGATTCTGCTGGCCATTGCTCTTATTTCTCTGACAGGGCCCGGATTCGGTATCCTCATCGTCGCCATCATGATCCCCCAGCTGCCGAGCGTCACGCGGCTGGTTCGTTCGGCGGTTCTGAGTGTTCGGGGGCGTCCTTATGTGGAGGCCGCGCTCTGCGGCGGCGCGCGCCTGCCGAAAGTACTGTGGCGGCATATCCTGCCGAGCACCATTCCGGCGCTTATGGTGCAGAGCGCTATAGTCTGCGCGGATGCTATTCTTACAGAGGCCGGGCTGAGCTTCCTGGGCGTGGGCGTACCGCCCGAGATTCCGAGCTGGGGCAACATGATTTCAAGCTCTCGACTCTATCTCGCGATCGCCCCAATGACGATTTTCGCCCCCGGCATCTGCCTTGCCGTCACGGTCCTTGCCGTCAACCTGTTTGGGGATGGACTGCGGGACTTGTTCGATCCCCGCTCAAAGCGGAGACGTTGATATGCTAATGCGAGAATCCGCAGGGGACGACGTGCTTCTCGATGTTCGAGACCTGGAGACGCACTTTTACGGCGAAGAAAGCGTCACCCGTGCCCTGGGCGGCGTCAGCTTTCAGGTAAAGAGTGGCGAAACGCTCGGGGTCGTCGGTGAATCCGGATGCGGAAAGAGCGTCACCGCCCTCTCCATTCTTCGCCTGCTGCCGAAGCTGACCGCCAGGACTGTCGGCGGCGAGGTGCGCTTTCACGGGCGCGACCTGCTTGAGCTGTCCGATCGGGAGATGCGACAGATCCGCGGCGATCAGATCGCTATGATCTTCCAGGAGCCGATGACGAGCCTGAACCCGGTCTACACGGTCGGCCGCCAGATCGCCGAGGCGGTGCAGATCCACACAAATGCGTCCCGCTCGGTGGCCATGGCAAAGGCCGAAGAGATGCTCCGTCTCGTCCGCATCGCGGATCCCGAGCTTCGCGTCAACAACTATCCTCACGAAATGTCCGGCGGGATGCGCCAGCGCGCAATGATTGCCATGGCTCTTGCCTGCTCACCGGAGCTGTTGATCGCCGACGAGCCAACCACTGCGCTCGACGTTACTATCCAGGCGCAGATCCTGCGTCTAGTCGTCGATCTGAAAGAGAGCACGGGAACGGCCGTCATGTTCATCACTCATGACCTGGGCGTTGTCGCCGAGACATGCCAACGGGTCATCGTGATGTATGCCGGCCGGATCGTGGAGCAAGCGAGCGTAACTGATCTGTTCGCGCGTCCCGCGCATCCCTACACTCAGGGCCTCATGCGATCGGTGCCTGACCGGCGGCGCGGCCGACAGCGCCGCCTTCCAGAAATTCCCGGCATTGTTCCAAGTCTTCGCGAGGCCATTGTCGGATGCAGCTTTGCTCCTCGCTGCCCGTTCGCTATCGACGTTTGCCGCGAGAAGAGGCCCCCCCTCCTTGATGTCGGGTCGAGCCACGCCGCGGCTTGCTGGCGCGCGGAAGAGGTGATGGGCGCATGAATGGCCCTCTGCTGAAAGTCGAGAATTTGACCAAGCATTATCCGCTCGGTACGGGGTTCCTGAAGAAGACCATTCCGGTGATCCGGGCTGTGGAAGATGTATCTTTTTCCGTCGAGGCGGGCGAGACGCTCTGCATTGTCGGCGAATCCGGCTGCGGCAAGTCGACTGTCGCGCGTCTTCTGATGCGACTCGTGGAGCCGACAGGCGGGCGGGTGCTGATCGACGGGACCGATATTGCGGGCCTCAAGAAACACGCGCTTCACGCGTGGCGCCGTCGGATGCAGATGGTCTTTCAGGATCCTTACTCGTCGCTGAATCCGCGCCTCACCGCTGGACAGATCATCACCGAACCCGTCGAGAATTTCGAGCGCCTCAGCCGGAAGCAGCGCAACGCGCTTGCTGCGGACCTTCTCCAGAAGGTCGGAATGTCGCCCGAGATGATGCACAGGCTCCCGTCCGAGTTGTCGGGCGGCCAGCGGCAGCGGCTCGGCATCGCGCGGGCGCTGGCCCTCCAGCCCTCGCTCATCATCGCCGACGAAGCGGTGTCAGCCCTTGACGTATCCGTGCAGGCACAGATCTTGAATCTGCTGCTGGATCTCCAGCAGCAGCTGGGCATCGCCTTCGTCTTCATCTCACATGACCTTAGCGTCGTCGAGCATATCGGCCATCGCGTGGCGGTCATGTATCTGGGGCGGATCGTGGAACTCGCTCAATGCGAGGCGCTCTTCGCCAAGCCGGTCCACCCCTACACGGAGGCGCTGATCGCGGCAGCCCCGGTGCCGGATCCGACGCGAGCTCGGCTAGAGGCGCCCGTCGAGGGCGAGGTGCCGAGCCCGATCAACCCGCCGAGCGGGTGCGCGTTTCACCCGCGCTGTCCGCTCGCGGTCGAGCGGTGCCGCATGGAGGTCCCTCCTTTGGTGCCGATGGCAGACGGGCGCGTCGTAGCCTGTCATGTCCGCGCTCCGGCTACGGACGTCCCGGCCCAGCCGGCTGAAGCGGGCGATCATTCGCCTGATCAGGTGGCTCAGCCTCATGATCCGGTCCAAAGGTATCGGAAAACCCAAGTATAGCGGCAGTCATGCCCACTCGCGATAAGTAGGAGATTATATGGAAAGAGATTCGCAGGAGA
>NZ_FUIG01000064.1:0-18653 GCF_900149755.1 Mesorhizobium delmotii
ATTACGCGATCATGACACTAGCGTGCGCACACATTTGCGTCTTGGGGATGTCAAGCGGGAAGGGTCGGCGGCTGCGAAAGGGGCTTGAAGGGTTGGAATCGTATGTGATTCTGTAGCTGCCATTGTTGATTCTGGAGATTTCGACGATGGCTTTGCTGCTTGGATACTTCGGCGACCTGCGCCTGCAAAAAAGGGGAGCATGGTTCTGGAGCGCATGGTTGCGCGCGTCAGCGCGGGCATGCGCCGGCTGGCCGATACACGTGCTGAAAAGGTTGCGTTCACGCGCCTGTTTCGCAATCGCCACGTGAGCAAGCAAGAGATCATCCGCACGGCGGCGGCACGAACGGCCGAAGCAGCGGCCGGCCGCCATGTTTTGCTCATCGAGGACAGCAGCGAGATCAACTACGCGGCCAAGACCGCGCGCAAGCGGGGCCTCGGTCGCGTCGGCAATGGCAAGGATGTCGGGCTGTTCGTGCATCCGGCGCTGGCCGTGGATGCCGCGGACGGCAGCGTTCTGGGCCTTGCCGCCGCCACGATCTGGCGGCGCGCGGGAAAGAAGGCGGATGACTATCAGGCGCTGCCGATCGAAGACAAGGAAAGCTACAAATGGATTGCCGCTGCCAAGGCGGCGCGCCAAGCGCTGACCGACACGCCGTTGGCCACCGTGATCGGCGACCGCGAGGCCGACATTTACGAAGTGTTTGCAAGGCTGCCCGACGAGCGCACCCATGTGCTCATCCGCGCCGTACGAGATCGGGCTTTGAGCAAGCAGGGCCGCCTGTTCGGCGCGATCGCCAAGATGCCGGAAGCCGGCCGCATCGCCTTCGAGCTGCAGGCCCGTCCCGGCCGGCCGGCACGCACCGTTGAACTGGCCGTTCGCTTCGCCGAGGTGACCTTGCGCCAGCCGCGCCTTGGCGCCGATCGCCGCGATCCCTGCGAACGCACGCTCAACATGGTGGAAGTGCGCGAGATCGCGCCACCTTCGCCGAAGGAAGCGGTGATCTGGCGGCTGTTGACCACCCCACCGTCAAAACACTCGCCGATGCCTGCCAAATTGTCGATCTCTATCGCTCGCGCTGGAGCGTCGAACAGCTGTTTAGAACCATGAAGTCGCAGGCCATCGATCTGGAGGAAAGTCTCATCGCCGATGGCGATGCGCTCGAGCGCCTGGCCGCCGCCGCGTTGATCGTCGCCACCAGGGTCATGCAACTCGTGCACGGGCGCGGTGCGGCCGGCCAGGCCTTCAGGGCCGCTCGCCTCTTCAGCCCCACCGAGATCACGGTTCTGCAAGCACTCATCACCAGGCTCGAAGGCAAGACCCAAAAGCAGAAGAACCCGCATCCCGTGCACACGCTTGCCTGGGCCGCCTGGTGCATTGCCCGGTTGGGAGGGTGGAACGGCTACGCCAAGGAGCGGCCGCCAGGCCCGGTCACCTTCAGCAACGGCCTCAAACGCTTCCACGCCATCGCCGAGGGCTTCGCTCTTGCAAATCCAAACTAAACCACTCGAAGCAAATGTGTGCGCACGCTAGCCCACAAGGGGAGAAGGCAAGAATCGCTCAATGCCTGAAATGCCTCACGCCGGTAAACACCATGGCGATGCCGTGGGCGTCGGCGGCGGCGATGACATCGTCGTCGCGCATCGAGCCGCCCGGCTGGATGACGGCGGTAGCACCGGCTTCGATCGCAGACAAAAGCCCGTCGGCGAACGGGAAAAAAGCATCCGAGGCGACGACAGAACCCTTGGTCAGCGGCTCGGCCAGGCCGGCAGCCTCGGCCGCGTCGAGCGCCTTGCGCGCGGCGATGCGAGAGGAATCGACCCGGCTCATCTGGCCGGCGCCGATGCCGACGGTAGCGCCATCTCTGACATAGACGATGGCGTTCGACTTGACGTGCTTTGCGATGCGGAAGGCGAATTTGAGATCGGCCATCTCGGCCGGCGTCGGCGCACGCCTGGTCACCACTTTCAGGTCGAGGTCGTCGACCACCGCATTGTCGCGGCCCTGGACGAGCAACCCGCCGGAAACGGATTTCACGGTGGAGCCGGCCGTGCGCGGATCGGGCAGGCCGCCGGTGACAAGCAAGCGCAGATTCTTCTTGGCGGTGACGATGCGGATTGCTTCTTCCGAGGCGCCCGGCGCGATGATGACCTCGGTGAAGGTTTTAACGATCTCTTCGGCGGCCTCGGCATCGAGGGTACGGTTCATCGCGACAATGCCGCCGAAAGCCGAGACGGGGTCGCAGGCAAGCGCCTTGGCGTAGGCCGCCTTCAGCGAAGCGCCCTCGGCGACGCCGCACGGGTTGGCATGCTTGATGATGGCGACAGTGGCGGAGCGGGCCGGATCGAACTCGCCGACCAGTTCGAAGGCGGCGTCGGTGTCGTTGATGTTGTTGTAGGAAAGCTGCTTGCCCTGAAGCTGGCGCGCCGTCGCGACGCCCGGCCGCTTGTCGCCATCGACGTAGAAGCCGGCGCTCTGGTGCGGGTTCTCGCCGTAGCGCATCACCTGGTCCAGCCTGCCGCCGAAGGCGCGCCAGGTGGGATGCTCGATCGCCAGCGCTTCGGCGAACCACCCGGAGATAGCCGCATCATAGCTGGCGGTGCGGGCGAAGGCCTTGGCCGCCAGCTTCTTGCGGAAATCTAGCGAGAGCGAGCCGAAATTCATCTCAAGCGCGTTGAGCACCGAGGCATAGTCCTCGGGGTCGGTGACGATGGCGACATAGGCGTGGTTCTTGGCCGAAGCGCGGATCATCGCCGGGCCGCCTATGTCGATGTTCTCGACGATCGAGGCGTAAGCGGCGCCGGAGCGGCGGACATCCTCGAAAGGGTAGAGATTGGAAGCGACGAGATCGATCGGCTCAATGCCATGATCGCGCATCGCCGCGGCGTGTTCGGGATCGTCGCGCACGCCAAGCAGCGCGCCATGCACCGATGGATGCAGCGTCTTGACGCGACCGTCCATGATCTCTGGAAAACCGGTGAGGTCGGAGACGTCGCGCACCGCCATGCCCGCCTCAGCGATCGCCCTTGCAGTGCCGCCGGTGGAGACCAGCTCGACGCCGGCCGCGGCCAGCGCTCTGGCGAAATCGATGAGGCCGGTCTTGTCGAAAACGGAAAGCAGCGCGCGACGAACGGGAACGAGGTCGGGCGCGGGAATGTTCTTGGCGGCGACGGCCATGGGCTGGCGGCCTTTCACGGCTGGTTGGGAAAGTGTCCGCGCGCCGTAGCACATGAGGCCTGGAAATCAAACTGCGAGGCTAACCGCAGTCTCAGCTTTTTGCGACCTGACCGGCGATCACCGTTCGCGTCAGCTGCCAATGGACTTCGGAAACCTCCGATGCCTTGAAGGCCAGCACGATCTGCCGGCTGCGGCGCGGGCCGCCCAAACCGGCGAAGTAGATGGATTCCTCGACCTCGGGCGCTACCTCGGTGCAGGTGAACACCCACGTGTCGGCCTGTTCGGCGGTCAGCACCAGGCGGCCATGCTGGTCCTGGAGCAGGCCTATGGCGGGATGGATGTGGAAGCGCACCGTGACGAAATCGCGGCCGTTGTTGCGGATCGCAGCATTGCCCGGCCGCAGAAAGCGATCCCTGCCGGCAAGCACATTGCCGTTCGTCGACAATTTCAGCTCGCGCTCATGCAGCAGGCCGAAGCGCGCGACATAGCCGTCGTGGCGAGCCAGGAAACCCTGGCTGCCTGGCTGGTCGGTGCGCTTGCAAGATACATGCTGCGGGCCGCCGATCAACGGCGTGCCGAGCAGATCGTTGACGCGCAGCGAATGGCTGAAACGCGCCGACGAGGTGTCGTTGAGGGTGGCGGTCGAGTGGGCGGCCGTGGCGCGGGCAAGCGGCCGGAATTCGGCGGCGCCATAGGTGTCGACGCCGGCATTGACGACGTAATGCTGGCGGCCGGAGGACAATTCGAAAGCCAGGCATCCGGCGTGCGCGGCGTTGGAAACGTCGATTGGGGGCGGCGGGCCGGTATCGGCGATCACGGTGACGCCGCCCATGGAGAGGCGCTCGTAGCCTGAATGCGGCGCGTGCAGCAAAGGCGCGCCGGCGGTGTCGTCGTGGCGCAGTATGGTGGCAATGCGGTCGTGGATGGTCGCGCCCATGCCATTGAAGCGGGCGAGGCTGCCGTCCTGGTGGCGAAAGAAACGCAGCGCCGGCAGCATACGGTCGATTGCACCCATCAGCGCCGCCGGCGGAGTTTCAGCTTGATTGGCATAGGTTTGGCGCAGCGGCAGAAGGTCGGCGAGGATTTCAAGAACGGTTATCGGATTGCGGGAAATATGTCCGCCATCCGGCAGAATCTGGCGATCGAGCTCATCGGCGAGGCTGCGGGTCGCAGCGCGCAGCGCCGATGCCGGCGCCGGCAGCGACAGAGCGGCAAAAGCCAGCGCGATGCGGGCGCGCAGCCTGTCCTTGCCGTCCGGCATCTCGCGTGCCATCGCCCTGAGATAGCGGATCTGCATGGCCAGCGATTTCAGGAAGGCCCGGTAGAAGGGAAATTCTGCGCCCTGCAGCACCACCGAGGAATGCTGCAGCCAGGCAATGACGCGCTTGGCCGTCGTGCCAGGCTCCCAGGCGACTCCGGCAATATTGCTGCCATGCATGGCGATCCAGTCGGAGACCAGCGCCCGGGCATTGGCGGCGGCAAGCTCGGTGCCGGCGGCGCGCATGTGGCGCAACCAGCGAAAGCCGTGCAGCGTCTTTTGCCAGCCGGGATTGGGCACGGCGATCTGGAAAGGCGACTTGCCGCCGGTCTCGACCATATGTCCCGACAGCGGATAGCGGCCATAGTAGATCTCGAGCGCAATCTGCGGGTCGGCCAGGCGCAGGTCCGGCGGAGCGATCAACACACGTTCCGGCGTGCGGCCGGAGTAGCGCCAGCGATAGAGTGGCCCGGCACGCAGGCGCCGGCGCGTCTTGCGCCAGAACTCCTTCGCGACAAGCGTCCATAGACGCGTCGTGCTGCCGGCAGCGATCGCCAAAAGCCCTCCTCATACCTCTCAACCCGAAGACAAGTTATATGATTCAAGAACTTATGCGAAGGCGAATTCCATGGAGACCTTGGAAGTTCAGCCTGTTTTCCGCAGGATTTTCACTAAAACAGTCTTCAAATTCTCAGCGTTAGCCGGCTCTGCGCATGCGGGCGGCGAAGAAGCCGTCCAGGCCGGACCGTTCCGGTGAGCCGAGCTCCAGATCGGCGGGTGTGGTGCGTAGCGTGCCTTGCGGCGTCAGGAAGGGATCGATGCCGGCGATCTCGCCTGGGCGGAGCGGATCGTCGACGATATCAGTCGTTCCGGCGAGGAAGGCGCGGTGAAGCGCCTCGCCTTCGAGCGGGTCGAGCGAACAGTTGGAAAAGACGACGCGCCCGCCGGGCTTGACCAGGGTGACGGCGCGGGCGAGCAGCCTTCGCTGCAGATCGGCGAGCTTTTCGATGTCGGCCGCCGTCTTCGTCCAGGGCACGTCGGGATGCCGCCGCACCGTGCCGGTCGAAGAACAGGGTGCATCGAGGAGGACGGCGTCGAACAGTTGTTCCGGCTCGTATTTGAGCAGATCGGCCTGGACGATCTCTGCGGACAGGCCAAGCCGTTCGAGATTCTGCGACAGCCGCGCCAACCGGTTCTTCGAGGAATCAATCGCGGTGACCGTGGCGCCGCCGAGAATGAGCTGAGCGGTCTTGCCGCCAGGGGCGGCGCAGAGGTCGGCGACGCGCAAACCCCTGATGTCGCCGAAGAGCCGGGCCGGAAGGCTGGCGGCGGCATCCTGAACCCACCAGGCGCCGTCTTCGAAGCCGGGCAGTTCGGTGACGGAGGCGCTGAGCTTTTCCACGCGCACCGTGCCGGTCGGCAGCACGATGCCGCCGAGCCGCTCGGCCCACAGCTCGGGATCTGACTTGACGGTGAAGTCGACCGGCGCCTCGTACCGATGAGCGGCGAGGATTTGCCTGGTCTTGTCGACGCCATAGGCGGCCTTCAGCCGGTCGGAAAACAACTTCGGCGCCTCGTCGGTACCGGCAAGCGCTGCAGCCAACTCGGCCTGCTTGGACCGCGCCAGCGTGCGCAGCACGCCGTTGACGAGACCGGAGAAGCGCACAGTGCGCGGATCGGACTTGGCGTGGGTCACGGCAAGGTCGACGGCGGCGCTGTCGGGAATATCGAGGAACAGGATCTGCGCCGCCGCCACATGCAGAATGTGCGAAAGCACGGTGGCATTGGGCGGCAACGGCTTTTCCAGGCGGCGGGCCAGCAACCCTGATATTGTCATGCGGAAGCGCAGCGCAGTGACCAGTATGGCGCGCACCAGCGCCCGGTCGCGCAGGTCGAGCGCCTTGTATTGCGGATGGCCGTTGTCGTGGTCGGTCAGCCCGTCAAGCGGCGTTTTGGCATCGATGACGGCGGCGAGCAGCCGGGCAGCCGCCTTGCGCGCGGCGAGACCGGCAACGGGCTCGCCGGGACTCATTGCATTGTCTTCATGATCGCCTGACGTTCCGTGTCGGCGCGTCGCGCCACTCACGACCACGGGCCTTTGGATCCGGTCGGATTGCGGCCCCAGGGGTTGGATTTCGGCCTGGCCGGTTCGGTCGGCTGCTCAGGCTGCTCGGCTGCCTTCTCCCACGGGCCCGACGGGCGCTGCACGTCCGCCTGCCGCGGCATCGGGGCCTGCCGCTGAGCGGGGGCGGATGCCATATCCCGCGCCATCGCCTGCAAGGCGGCGATGCGGTTATCGGTATTCGGGTGGGTGGAAAACAGGCTGTCCATGCGCTCGCCGGAAAGAGGATTGATGATGAAGAGGTGGGCGGTCGCCGGATTGCGCTCTGCATCCGGGTTGCGGATGCGTTCGGCGCCACGGGCGATTTTGTCAAGCGCCGAGGCAAGCCAAAGCGGCTGTCCACAGATCTCGGCGCCGCGCCGGTCGGCCTCGTATTCGCGGGTTCGGCTGATCGCCATCTGCACGATCATCGCGGCGAACGGCGCCACGATCATCGCCACCAGCACACCGATAATGCCGAAGGAATTGTTGTTGTCGCGGTTGCCGCCAAAAAAGAAGGCGAAATTGCCGAGCATCGAGATCGCGCCGGCAAGCGTGGCGACGATTGTCATGGTCAGCGTGTCGCGGTGCTGCACGTGGGCGAGTTCATGCGCCATGACAGCCGCGACCTCTTCATGCGACAGTTGCTGCAACAGCCCGGTGGTGGCGGCAACCGCGGCATTCTGCGGATTGCGGCCGGTGGCGAAGGCATTGGGCTGCGGGTTGTCGATCAGATAGGTCTTCGGCATCGGCAGGCCGGCCTGTCTGGCAAGGCTCTGTACGATGGCGTAATATTCCGGGGCGTTCCTTTCGTCGACCTCGACGGCGCGGTTCATCGCCAGCACCATCTTGTCGGCGTTCCAATAGCTGAACAGGTTCATGGCGGCGGCAATCAGCAAGGCAATCACCATGCCGCCCGATCCGCCGATCAGATAGCCGACGCCCATGAACAGCGCGGTCATCGCGGCCAAAAGCATGGCGGTGCGAAGTGTGTTCATTGTCTGCTCCGTTTCTGCCGGCGTTGGGCAAAAGGGGTCGATCCCTGTCGGCTCATCGCTATATGATGGGAAACGTGTGGCCCTGTTTCAATCAGGGCCCGTTTCAATCGGCCGGGAATATCGCATGATCGAAGAAACCAGTAAAACGGGTGAAACCTGTGAAACAACTGCCGGCCCCGGCCACGACGCGCCGCAAAAGACGCTGACGCCGGCAGCGCGCCGCGCTTTGGCGGAAGCGGAAGCACGGCGCGAACACTATCGCCAGCAGGAAGCCGCGATGCCCCAGGAGATCGGCGGCCGTGGCGGCAAGGAGCCCGGCCGCTATGGCGACTGGGAAGTGAAGGGCCTGACCAGCGATTTCTAAGGGCACCCTAAGCCGCAGCGCGGTCCGCCGCGAGCATAATCCAGCCGCGGTCGTCGACCGTGATGCCCAGCCCGGCATAAGAGGCGATCGCGGCGTGCGGCGTTTGCAACGGATGCTGGTGGGTGGCGCTGATCACCACGACCGTAGCTCCGGCGGCCTCGGCCGCCGTTATGCCTGCGGGCGCATCTTCGAAAGCAAGGCAGTCGCGCGCATCGACGCCCAGCCGCTCGGCCGCCAGCCGGAAGCAATCCGGCGCCGGCTTGCCGCGGGAAACATCCTCGGCCGCGACAAGGATGGCGGGAAGCGGGATGCCGGCGGCGGCGATGCGCAGGAGAGCCAGTTCGCGCGGCGCCGAAGTGACGATGGCCCAGCGCTCGGGCGGCAGCGACGCCAGAAACGCCGCTGCGCCGGCGATCGGAAGGATGCCGTCGATATCGGCCGCCTCGGCCTTCAGAAGCGCATCGGCTTCGCGCATCGGGTCGATGCCTGGAAGCGCCAGCCGAGCGATAGTCTCGATTGCCCGCACGCCGTGGATCGTCGGCAGGAATGCGGCAACGTCGAGACCTTGCCGTCGTGCCCAATCTGCCCAGACCCTTTCTGCCGCGGCGATCGAATTGACCACCGTGCCGTCCATGTCGAACAGCAGGGCTGCGAATTTTCTGCCTGCGAACATCTGCTATCCCGGGTTGTTTCGGAAGGGACCAAAAGCCTGTCGATCGACCGTAACGTCGCATCGGCGGCATGGGAAGGCGCGAGATCGCCTTTTTCGACAAGACCAGGGAACCACGGCCGGCCATCTCGCGTTAACTTAACCGTCTTCCACGACACTCAAAAAAGAGGGGAACCGCGATGCTGATTCGGCTCGGCTACGAAATCGCCATTGACTGCGCTGAAGCCACCCCGGTGATTTCGCTGCTCGAGATCCATAAGGACCGCCAGGCCGACATCAAGCGGCAGACCCGCGTGCTGACCTCGCCTACCGTCCCAACCAGGCTCTATCACGATCTTTATGGCAACGCCTGCCGCCGCTTCACGGCGCCCGGCGGCAGCTTTCGCATTCTTTACGATGCCGTTGTCGAGGACAGCGGCGAGGCCGACGAGGTCAACCCGCTGGCCAGGGAAGTGCCGGTGGCGGAGTTGCCCGACGATGTGCTCTGCTATCTGCTCGGCAGCCGCTATTGCGAGACCGATCATCTCAGTGATCTGGCCTGGCAGGTTTTCGGCCCTGTTCCATCCGGCTGGGCGCGGGTGCAGGCGATCGTCGACTATGTCCACAACCGTCTGTCGTTCGGTTACGGCTATGCGCGCCCAACCCGCACGGCGGCGCAAGCGCATGAGGAGCGCGTCGGCGTCTGCCGCGACTTCGCTCATCTGGCGATCACGCTCTGCCGCTGCATGAACATTCCCGCCCGCTACGCAAACGGCTATCTCGGCGACATCGGCGTGCCGGTCGACCCGGCTCCGATGGATTTTTCGGCGTGGCTGGAAGTGTTCCTCGACGGCAAATGGTACACGTTCGATCCCCGCCATAACATGCCGAGGATCGGCCGGGTCGTCATCGCGCGCGGTCGCGACGCGACCGACGTGCCGCTGCTGCACAGTTTCGGCCCGCACCGGCTCAGCCTGTTCAAGGTCTGGACCTACGAGCAGGAAAGCAATCTGTTCAGCCCGCCCCATCGCGGCGTCGACAGAACCGTCACCGCGCAGATGCTGGCATAAAAGCGCAAGCGCGAACGGCCTGCGACCGTTGTTACGATCATCCGGGCCGTCGTACAGGTCCGATGCGCCTGATCCGCTTCGGCACAGCCCGCCTGTGCCGGAGCGGGATCGAGTCCTTGTGCTCCACGGCGGACATCGGGATCATGGTAAGCGCTTCGTAAACGAAACTGCCGCAGCGGCTTGTCGTTTACCGGCTATTCACCTTGCCGCATTTCGAAACCAAGCAGAAACAACGGTTTGACAATGAGCCGGTAGCTGTTGGTCCCTTCGCGGCGCCATCCGGCCGGAATCCTGCAATGCGGCCTTCACACGGCCTTGAGGTCGTGGCGAATGGAGTCGGAAGCATGCGGCATTTTGGAGGTCTTTTTCACGCAATCGGCAGCGTTGCCGGGGATCGCAGCGGAAATTTAGCGGTTCTGTTCGGCATGGTTGCGTCGGTGCTGGCGCTGGGCGTCGGCTTTGCCGTCAATATTTCCCAACTCTACAACGCCAAGTCGAGTTTGCAGGGCGTGATCGATGCGGCGGTGACCTCTACTGCACGCGACCTGACGACCGGCGTCATCAAGGAGGCCGATGCCAACAAGTCGGTGCAGGCGTTTCTCGATGCCAACAGCCGAGCGGGCATCCTGCAGGCTGATCGGATCGTCCTCGACAAATTGCCGCCCGATGCGACAAAGTTCTTGATGACGTTCTTGAGCGCCGCGGCGTCCGCCGTCAGCGGCTTCAACGCGGCGGCCGGGCAGGCAGCCGTGCCGGTCTGCCAGGCAAAGGACGACAACAGGTAATCGCGATTGACCATGCTGACCTCGGGGCCTGCATCCGAATATTGATAGGTGCCTTTGCGCCATACAGTACGTCTCCGGCTTAATGCGTCCGGACAATTGCGCCACCGAGCGCCATTGCCTGGCGCCTGCTTGCGCTGGCTGGTCGAGGTTTCGACATAGACGCTGCTGGCGGCAAGCGCGCCGGCATTCACCGAATTGGCGTATGGTACGATGGAGACACGCACCCGGGGGTTGGAGGAGTCCTGGCCTTCCAGGAAGCTGTCGACCGCGTTCGCTGCAGCTGTCCTCAGATCGATGATTTTCTGGCCGGCCATCGACCCTGTGACGTCGAGCATCATCGCCACTTCGATCGTCTTGTCCGAATAGAGCGCTGTCGTCGATGCGGCAACGCGCTTCATGTCACCCATGCTGAAAAGCGGAAAATAAAGGCCGAGATCGACATGGACGTCCGCCTACACCTCGGGCAATATCGGCGTGCAGTGGACCTGGTACATGCTTTCGGAAAATTGGGGCAGTGTGATGAATGCTTCGCAGCGGCCGGCCAAGGCGGATCCGAACAAGGTCGCCAAAATCGCGATCCTGATGACCGACGGCGAGTTCAACCTGTCCTATTTCGATGCCGCCACTGTCGGTGAGGTCTACAATGATGCCGGCAAGGAACCGACCCGCACGGCAGCCAAGACGCTCTGTACCGCCATGCGCGCCAAGGGCATCGAAATCTTCACCATCGGTTTCGATCTCAACGAGGAGATTGCCCGGGCGACACTGCAGAATTGCGCGAGCCCGGATACCGCCAAGATCAAGCACTTCTATCAGGCCGCCAACGGGACGGAACTCAACCAGGCTTTCCAGGACATAGCGCACAACATCGAAAGCCTGGCATTGACCAAATAGAGGGCATTGACCAGACAGGATCCGGACAAGGAAAAGGCCGCCGCTTCTTTCGAAGCCGGCGGCCTTCCGTGTTTCCGTCCATGGCGCGGCTCATGGCGGCGACGTGACTTAAAGTGCTGGAGCATCCTTTGCGCGTCCAAAGGACGCGCGGCGCTCCAGGCGTCGCCAGCCGCGCATCTCGCGCCTTAACGGGAAGACTGCTTCCCGAAAGTGCAATCCGCTGAGGCCACGTTCTGGAAAACGAAATCACTCGACATCGGATCACCTCCTTTCGATTTGTTGAAGACGCCCCCATGATGGGGTGTCGATCCGCAAATGGCAAGGCGCCATGGTGAAAATGCCGCGAGCTTGTCGCTGGCGGCTTGCGGCTATCCGATCGGACAGGCAAAGTCGGCGTCGGACCGCGAGCGTGCTGAGCAGGGGAGGACGGGGATGGAGGCAGCCGACAGAGCCGCACGGATCGTTCGAACGGTTATCGAAACATTGAAGCCGGGTTTCGCGGTCAAGCTGTGGAACGGCGAGCGGATCGGGCCCGCCACCGGCCCGGTGCTCACCATCAACGACCAGGACATCGTCTGGCAAGTGATGCGTCGGCCCAACCTCTCGACGCTGATCGAAATGTGGATTTCCAAGACCATCGACGTGGAAGACGGGTCGCTGTTCGATTTCTACGCTCTGCCTGCGCACGGCAAGCTCAGGACGAAGCTCAAGTCGTTGCCCAAGCTCGCGGTCCTGCGCGACCTGCCGGCCGTGCTGTTTTCGAGAAAACAGATGACGGCGCGGACCGACCTTTCCGGGCGCAACCCCTTCGTCAGCGGGTCGAACAGGCAAGCGATCCAGCACCACTACGACATTTCGAACGCCTTCTACCGGCTCTTCCTCGACGAACGCATGGTCTATAGCTGCGGCTATTTCACCGATTTCGCCAATGGCATCGACGAGGCGCAGAAAGACAAGCTCGATCATATCTGCCGCAAGCTCCGGCTGAAGCCCGGCGAAAAGCTGCTCGACATCGGCTGCGGCTGGGGTGCCATGCTCATCCATGCCGCGAAAAATTACGGCGTCATCGGCCACGGCGTCTCGCTGTCGGAAGCCCAGACCCAGCTCGCCCGCGAGCGCATCCGCGCTGAGGGGCTGGAGGACCGCATCACCATCGAGATAAAATCCTACGCCGAGCTGTCCGGCTCCTTCGACAAGATATCGTCGATCGGCATGTTCGAGCATCTGGGGCTCGCCAACCACGCCGCCTATTTCTCGACCATCCATCGGCTGCTCAAACCGGGCGGCATCTATCTGCACCACGCCATCACCCGGCGCGACAAGGGCAGCATCAAGAAGACGTTGCGCAAGGGCCCGGAATTCAAGGCGCTGATCAAATACATCTTTCCCGGCGGCGAGCTCGACACGATCGGCATGACGCTCGGCAATCTCGAGGCGCACGGCTTCCTCGTCTACGATGTCGAGAATTTGCGAGAGCACTACGCCCGCACCTGCCGCCTGTGGGCCGAGCGCCTCCACGCACGCTTCGACGAGGCGATCGCCGAGGTCGGCGAAGCCAAGGCGCGCCTCTGGCTGCTTTATCTCACCGGCTGTTCGATCACTTTCGAACGCGCCTCGGCGCAGATTTTCCAGACCGTCGTCACCAAGCGCGCGCGGGGCCCGAGCGGCCTGCCGCCGACGCGGGCGGATTTGTACCGGTAGTTGGTTTAGGTTGTGAAGTCATAAACGTAACGGCTCAGCGGTTAGTCTTTGACGCCTTGGTTGCTGCAAGAAGCGCTGCGAAAGTCTGCTGGGGTCATTTTGAAGAGAGCGTCGCCAGCGGCGTCGGGTGAAACCGGATTGCCCTGCGCAGAGACGACTGCCGTCGAAGGCTGGTCATCACAGCTGCAGACGATCCAACTCGCTCCGCCGAACGTTCTGTTCGCTGGACCAGTTTCGCACTTCATCGGCGGAGACGATGCTGTTTGCGGTGCCTCCGCCCGCCCTATCCCGGCGGCAAACAGGCCTAGCATCACCAAACGCACCAGTGCAGCCATAGGCCAAAAGTGTGCCGCACCAAAGCGCAGACTGCGCGAGGCCGCGCACCAGACACGGTGGCGCGTCTGCTGATCTGATCGAGGGTGTTTTGGCACATCACAACCCCGCCCGCTGGTGTTATGCTGCCTTTCGCCTCCGAGGCTTGGTCAATGCTGACGTGCGACGAGGCTGAGGAGGGGGACATGGCAGCGACGGAGCTTCAAAACCGCAGTGGCGTGCGGATTGGCACTGATCTTATCGATGAGTTCGCCGTCGGGTTGGCTGGACGCTTAATCCGGCCCGCTGATGCCGACTACGACGAGGCGCGCCGGATTTGGAACGCCGCAATCGACCGGCATCCGGGATTGGTTTCACGTTGCCTCGGCGTCGCCGATGTAATCCACACGGTGAAATTCGCCGCCAGAAACGACCTTCTCGTCGCGGTCCGTGGGGGCGGTCACAATGTCGCCGGGCGGGCACTATGCGACAACGGCATTGTTATCGACCTCTCCGCCATGCGTGGCGTGCTGGTTGAGCCCAAGACGCGCACCGTGCGGGTGCAGGGCGGCGCGACGCTTGGCGACCTCGACCGCGAGACACATCTGCATGGGCTGGCGGTGCCGGTCGGCGTCGTGTCGAAGACCGGCGTTGCCGGGCTGACACTCGGCGGCGGCGTAGGCTGGCTGGTCCGCAAGCACGGGCTGAGTTGCGACAACGTGATCTCGTTTGAGCTGGTGACGGCGGAGGGACGCCTGCTGACGGCCAGCGCAGAAGAACACCCCGACCTTTTCTGGGCCTTACGCGGCGGGGGCGGCAATTTCGGCATCGTCACCTGCTTCACCTTCCGCGCGCTGCAAATATCTTCGGTGTTCGGCGGCTTGATTGTTCACGGCCGCGACAAGGCCCACGAGGTGCTGCGCTTCTATCGCGAGTTCATGGCCACGGCACCGGAGGAACTGACTGCCTACGCGGCCATGTTGACGACGCCGGATGGCATGCCGGCGGTCGGCATAATTGCATGCTGGTGCGGTGACATGGAAGAAGGCGCACGCGTGCTGGCGCCGCTGCGAGCCTTCGGTGCGCCGCTGCTCGACGCCATACAGTCAATGCCCTATCCGTCGATGCAGAAACTGCTGGACGGGGAATTCCCCAACGGCACCCACAATTACTGGAAGGCGAGCTTCGTTCCGCAACTTACCGATACGGTCATCGACCTGCTTGTTGAGCATGGAAACCGCATGGAGTCGCCTCTCTCGGCCTGTCTCGTGGAGTTCTACGGCGGCGCGCCAGGCCGGGTCAGTCGCACGGACTCTGCCTTCGCCCAGCGGAACGCGGAATACAACATTGGGATGACCGCGCAGTGGACGGATCCGGCAGAAAGCGAAAGGCATATAGCCTGGGTGCAGGCCATGTACGATGCGTTCGAGCCGCATTCGAGTGGCATGCACCTTCTCAACTTTCAGAGCGAACCCGCGGACCAGGTGATCCGTGCCTCTTTCGGTGATAATTACAGTCGGCTTGCCGAGGTGAAGCGGAAATATGATCCAATGAATTTTTTCAGCCTCAACCAAAACATCTCGGCCGCGGCACACTAGCTGCCCCTCATTAAAAACCGGGGGAGGTTATCGACGCGTTCCTCCGGGATGGTCAGTGTGAATGGCAGCATATGGATACGCCGACGAATTGCCTCGTCCGCGGTGGATAGTCCGGCGCGGTGATTAGCGGCTGCGAGGTCGCCGACATAGGCCAATGGTTGCCAACGATTTTGATCCTTGCTGCGCTCATTATGGTGCCGTTCGGTTGGAATTGGCGCAAGATTCTGGATACGAACGTGAGAGCAGGGCGTGCCGCTGATAGTTGCCCGGCTGTACGGGCGCGAAGGTGAGGTCGCGCGAGGAGGCAATCGTCCGGCTCGTCGCGGCGCGTTCGGCATGGCTGGCCCAACCGGACTAGAACAACCGCATCGTCTCGCCGATTTCGACGCGGGCTGGCCGGTCGACCGTGCAGTAGACGCCGAGATTATGCGCGTTGTGACGGACCAGATTGCGCAGGATTGCCGGATCGTGGTCGAAACCATCCTGTGCGATGATGGTGAAGCCGCATCGGCGGCACGGCTCGGAGATGGTCAACAGCAGGTCGCCGATCGCCAGCTTGCGACCGATCCATTCCGTCTCCGGGAACGATCCCTCGACAGCCGCTATGTCGACGACGATGTTGGGGCGGAAGCGGCGCGGGTCGGCGGCGCCGTCGGGATGCAGCGCCTTCAGGCGCGCCCGCGCCAGCGAAGCCGTGGTCAGGAGGTGGACCGGGGTCTTGCGGTAACGCTCCGCGGTCAGGGGACCGGCGTAGTCCGGAGCGGCGTTTTCCTGTCGAAACGGCCGGATCGAGGCTTCGAAGCCGAGATAGGCGGAAACGGCGCGGTCGCTTTCGGCGCCCGGTGCCGCCAACCAATCGCCGTCCGGGATGGCGATCTCCAGTTCGCAGGCTTGCGACAGCCGGGTCCGGATGCGCGGCACCTTGTGCCATTTCGCGTCGCGATCGGGCCGCGCGATTTCATCATTCGATACATCGACAAGGCCGAACAGGCGGTCGCCGTCGATGGTTTGGGTGCCAACCGAGATCGCGTCCAGGCGTTCGCCGGCGAGCGAACTCACCGGGTAACGCCAGAGCTGGGTGACGGCGCCTATTACTGCGTCCATCAGGCCTTCTGGTTCTGCCGGTTGGCGATCAAATCGTCGACCACCGCCGGATCGGCCAGCGTCGAGGTATCGCCGAGCGTCGAAAAATCGTCCTCAGCGATCTTGCGCAGGATGCGCCGCATGATCTTGCCCGAGCGGGTTTTCGGCAGGCCCGGAGCGAACTGGATCTTGTCGGGTGTGGCGATGGCGCCAATGTCCTTACGGACATGGGCGACGAGTTCCTTGCGCAACTCCTCGTCCGGCTTCTCGCCGGCCATCAATGTGACGTAGCAGTAGATGCCCTGGCCCTTGATGTCGTGTGGATAGCCGACGACGGCGGCTTCCGAGACTTTCTCATGCGAAACCAGCGCCGATTCGACCTCGGCCGTGCCCATGCGGTGGCCGGAGACGTTGATGACATCGTCGACGCGGCCGGTGATCCAGTAGTAGCCATCGGCGTCGCGGCGGCAGCCGTCGCCGGTAAAATACTTGCCCTTGTAGGTCGAAAAATAGGTCTGCACGAAGCGCTCGTGGTCGCCATAGACGGTGCGCATCTGGCCCGGCCACGAATCGGTGATGCAAAGATTGCCGCTTGCAACGCCTTCCAGCACCTTGCCGTCACCGTCGACCAGTTGCGGCTTGACGCCGAAGAAGGGCCGCGTCGCGGAACCTGCCTTCAGGTCGGTGGCGCCGGGCAGCGGCGTGATCAGGATGCCGCCGGTCTCGGTCTGCCACCATGTGTCGACGATCGGCACCTTGCCGTTGCCGACGAGGTTGAAATACCACTCCCAGGCTTCCGGATTGATCGGCTCGCCGACCGTGCCGAGCACGCGCAATGATTTGCGCGACGTCTTGGTGACATGGGCATCGCCAGCGCCCATCAGGGCGCGCAACGCCGTCGGCGCCGTGTAGAAGATGTTGACCTTGTGCTTGTCGATGACCTCCCAGAAGCGGGATTGCGACGGATAGTTCGGCACGCCTTCGAACATCAGCGTGGTGGCGCCGTTGGCGAGTGGTCCGTAGACGATGTAGCTGTGGCCGGTGACCCAGCCGACATCGGCGGTGCACCAGAAGATGTCGCCGTCATGGTAGTCGAAGACATATTGGTGGGTCATCGAGGCGTAGACGAGATAGCCGGCCGTGGTGTGCAGCACGCCCTTCGGCTTGCCGGTCGAGCCTGATGTGTAGAGGATGAACAAAGGGTCCTCGGCCTTCATCTTCTCCGGCTTGCACTCCGCCTTCACCGAAGCGATCTCGTCGTGGTACCAGACGTCGCGCCCCGGAGCCCAGCCAACCTTGCCGCCGGTGCGGCGCACGACGACGACCTTGTTGACCATCACGAAATTCTTCGCGGCGATGTCGATCGCCTTGTCGGTGTTGTCTTTCAACGGAATCGGCTTGCCGCCGCGCAGGCCTTCATCGGTGGTGATGACGAAAGTCGATTCGCAGTCGACGATGCGGCCGGCCAATGCATCCGGCGAGAAGCCGCCAAAGACCACCGAATGGATGGCGCCGATGCGCGTGCAGGCAAGCATCGCGTAGGCCGTTTCAGGGATCATCGGCATGTAGATGGTAACGCGGTCGCCCTTCTTGACGCCGTGCTTCTTCATCACATTGGCGAGCCGGCAGACATGCTCGTAAAGCTCGCTATAGGTGATCTTCCTGTCGTCATAGGGATTGTCGCCTTCCCAGACGATGGCGGTCTGGTCGCCGCGCTTCTTCAGATGCCGGTCGATGCAGTTCCAGGAAACATTGGTCTCGCCGTCCTCGAACCATTTGATCGAGACCTTGCCGATGAAGGAGGTGTTCTTGACCTTGCTGTAGGGCTTGAACCAGTCGATGCGCTTGCCGTGCTTGCCCCAGAACTTGTCCGGGTTCTTCACGCTCTCGGCATACCATTTCAAATAGGTGTCATTGTCGATCAGTGCGTTCTTCTTCCACGCCGGCTGGACGCGATGGACATGAATCTCGGACATTTTTTCACCTTCCTCCCAAGACCAACTGCCAGCTTGCTCGCCGAGCAGCATCGCGGCGCGGAGGCCACGAATTCGCGCGCATTATTAACAGTTCCGCGGTGACGGCAATATTAGACGTTGGATTTGCGCGGCGGGATGCCGCAGGGGAATGGCGAAACGCTGTCAGCACTCGGGCACGGCGGCTGCTAAGCGTATGTTTTTACGTGACAAACACGGCATCGATCACTAAAATATCAATAGACGGTTAAGCAAATTGCGCGCACAATTTCAAATTGGGAGGAAAGGAGAATCAACCAGGGGACCGCGATGCGCGACCATTCCGAAATGGACCTGATGCTCAAGGGCTACGGCTTGACCACGGCCAAGATCCTTTATCATTTTCCCGATCATCCGCATCTGCTGCAGAGCTTCATCTGGCAGGACTACGACATCGCTCCGAAATTTCCGGTGCTGATCCGGTTCATCGAATTCTGGCAGACCAAGCTCGATGGCCCGCTGCATTCGGTGAGCTATACGCACCAGAAGCTGATCGCGCCCAACGAATGGCACAAGGTGGACGGCGAGTTCGTGCTGCATTAGGCAACGGCGCAGGACGTCAGCTTGCAATCGTGTGGTTGCTGAGGTCGGCGCTCTACGGCGCCCCCCTCTGTCCTGCCGGACATCTCCCCCACAAGGGGGGAGATTGGCCA
>NZ_FUIG01000064.1:18663-24008 GCF_900149755.1 Mesorhizobium delmotii
CGCGCAATTAAACCGCAGGCGAGCTCAGCCGGGCAAAACCCTCCTGCCGGCGATAGGGGAAATACGGATAGGGCGCGGTGACTTCGCTTGCCGTGTCGAGCGTCTTCATCAGGTCTGATGTCAATGACCAACCGACGGCGCCGAGGTTCTGGCGCAGCTGTTCCTCGTTGCGCGCGCCGATAATGACAGAGGCGACGGTCGGCCGCTGCAGCAACCAGTTGATGGCGATCTGCGGCATCGTCTTGCCGGTTTCCTTGGCGACAGCGTCGAGCGCATCGACGACCCGGTAGAGTTGCTCGTCCTCGACCGGTGGCCCGAAGCCTGCGGTGTCGTGCAACCGGCTTGTTTCCGGCAGGGGCTCACCGCGGCGGATCTTGCCGGTCAGGCGGCCCCAGCCGAGCGGGCTCCACACCAGCGCGCCAACGCCCTGGTCGAGGCCGAGCGGCATCAGCTCCCATTCATAGTCGCGCCCGACCAGCGAGTAGTAGACCTGGTGGGCCACGTAGCGCGGATAGCCGTGCCTGTCTGCCAGGCCGAGCGATTTCATCACTTGCCAGCCGGAAAAGTTGGAAACGCCGACATAGCGCAGCTTGCCGGTGCGCACGAGACTGTCCAACGTCGACAGCACCTCCTCGATCGGCGTTGCGGCGTCGAAAGCGTGCAGTTGCAGCAGGTCGATGTAATCGGTGCCGAGACGCCTCAGCGCATCCTCGACGGCCTTGATGAGGCGCGAACGGGAGGAGCCGGCATCGTTGGGACCGTCGCCCATCGGCAGCGAGGTCTTGGTCGAGATCAGCACGGCATCGCGGCGACCCTTGATGGCCGCGCCGAGCACCTCCTCGGAGGCGCCATTCGAATAGACGTCGGCGGTGTCGAACAGGTTGACGCCGGCCTCCAGGCAGATGTCGACCAGCCGCCGCGCTTCCGTCGCATCGCTGTTGCCCCAGGCGCCGAACAGCGGCCCCGAACCGCCGAAGGTTCCAGCGCCGAACGAGAGCGCCGGGACCTTCAGACCCGAGGCGCCAAGACGTCGATAATCCATGGTTTTGCTCCTTGTATCGAAGGGTGGTTGGATTTGTTTGGGATCGTCACGACCGGGCGGATGCCGGTGCGCCGAGCTCCGAGCTGCGGTCGAGGCGCAGCGCTAATCCCGCCACGGCCAGTGCGGAGAGCGGCAGCAGGGCGGCGACCCAGCTGACGGCGCCGAGGCCGGGGCCATGGGCGATCACCATGCCGCCGAGCCAGGCGCCGGCGGCGTTGCCGAGGTTGAAGGCGGCGATGTTGAAGGATGAGGCCAGGCTCTGGCCGGCGCCTTCAGCCTTTTCCAGCACCCACATCTGCAGCGGCGCCACGGTGGCGAAGGCGGCAGCACCGAGAAGGCCGACATAGATGACGGCCATCACCTGGCTGTGCAGGGCGAAGGTCATCGTGCCGAGCACCAGCGCCAGCACAACGAGACTGCCGAGGACGGAAGGCACCAGCCAGCGGTCGGCGAACTTACCGCCAAGCAGATTGCCGGCGATGAGGCCGCCGCCGAAGACCAGCAGGATCGGCGACACGGCTGCTTCCCCAAAACCGGTGATCTCGGTCAGCAGGGGAGCGATATAGGTGAAGACGGCGAAGACGCCGGCATAGCCAAGCACGGTGGTGGCGAAGCCAAGCAGGACCGGCGCGCGGCCGAGCACGGCGAGATCGCCGCGCAGGTCGCTCTTCTCAGGCGCTGCCTGGCTGCGCGGCACCAGCAGGAGAATGATGGCGAAGGCGACGATGCCGACCAGGGTTACCGCCCAGAAGGTCGCGCGCCAGCCGAAGGCCTGGCCGAGCCATGTGCCGAAGGGCACGCCGAGGATGTTGGCGATGGTCAGGCCGGTGAACATCAGGGCGATCGCCGAGGCCTTCTTGTTGGGCGCCACCAGCCCGGTCGCCACGACCGAACCAACGCCGAAGAAGGTGCCGTGGGCAAAGGCGGTGAGCACGCGGGCACCCATCAGCGTCCAGTAGTCGGGGGCGAGCGCGCAGGCGAGATTGCCCAGCGTGAAGATTGCCATCAGCGCCAGAAGCACCGTCTTGCGCGGCCAGCGGCCGGTGGCGATCGTCAGCAGCGGCGCGCCGATGACGACGCCGAGCGCATAGCCGGAAATCAACTGGCCGGCGGCCGAGATCGAGACTCCGAGATCGGTGCTGACGTCGAGCAGCAGGCCCATGATGACGAATTCGGTGACACCGATGCCGAAGGCACCGGCGGCGAGGGCGTAAAGAGCAAGAGGCATGGCGGTTCCCACTTCGATGACAGCCAGTGTTGAAGACGGGACGCCGTGTCCTCCCACGCCCCGTCCCGGAAGATCGTGTCGCGGCGTGCTGTGAACCAGTCTTGCGCAGGGCACATTGTCTGTGAAATAGATTCACGAATGGCGAGACCCGACATCAACCGCTCCGGCGAGATCGAAGTGTTCGTCCGCGTCGTCGAGGCGGGCAGTTTTTCGGCCGCCGCTCGCGCGTTGCGGATGACGCCGTCGGCAGTGAGCAAACTGATTGCGCGGCTTGAGGCCCGTCTTGGCGCGCGGCTGATCAGCCGTTCGACACGCAAGCTGCAACTGACACCGGAGGGCGCGGCCTTCTTCGACAGCGGCGTGCGCATCCTGGCCGACATGGCGGCAGCCGAGCGCGAGGCGGCGGCCGGCGCCGCCCCGCGCGGCCGGCTGCGCGTCAACAGCTACGTGCCCTTCGGGCAACACCGGCTGATCCCGCTTTTGCCGCGTTTCCTCGAACGCTATCCGGAAATCACCATCGATCTGGTTTTGACCGATCATGTCATCGACCTCATGGAGGAGCGCGCCGATGTCGCGATCCGCGCCGGGCCGCTCGGCGAATCACGGTTGGTGGCGCGCAAGCTCGGGCAAAGTCCGGTGGTCGTCGTCGCTGCGCCGTCCTACCTGAGGACGCACGGCACGCCCCGAACGCCGGCCGATCTCGATCATCACAGCCGGATGGGTTTCTGCTTCGTGCGCCATCTCGATGATTGGCCATTCGTCGACGCGGCCGGCGAGGCCGTTCTCGTCCCGATAACCGGAAATGCGCTGGTCAGCGATGGCGAGGCGATGCGGCTGATGGCGCTTTCGGGGGCGGGCATCGCCCGGCTGGCGCGCTGGCATGTGGAACCCGACATCGCCGCCGGGCGGCTGGTACCGCTTCTGGAGGCCTTCAACCCAGGCGACGAGGAGCGTACCCACGCCGTCTATGTCGGGCAGGGCAAGCATTTGCCGGCGCGGGTGCGGGCCTTTCTCGATTTTCTGGTCGAGACGGTCCGCCTGACCTGAGCCTAAAGAAGATCGGAGCCCAAAGAAGATCGGGAGCCGGTCGGCTCCCGAAACATCAATCGAGGTGAGATTGAATTACTTTTTCGGCGCAAAGGGCGCCGGCCGCCGGCCGGCCGCCTGACGCTCGAGCATCCAGCCCGGATATTCGGCCGGCAGCGCGCTGACCTCGTCGAGACGAGCAAGATCGTCGGTGTCGAGCTTCAACTCGGTGGCGGCAAGGTTCTGTTCGAGCTGCTCCAGGCGGCTGGCGCCGATGATCACGCTCATCACGAAGGGTTTGGCGAGCACATAGCTCAGCGCGACCGTGGCGACGCTGACGCCATGCTTGCCGGCGATCTCGCGCATGACGGCGACCGCCGCCCAGGCGCGGTCCTCATTTACAGGCGGGAAATTGAAGCTGGCGCGGCGGCCTTCGCCATTGCCGGGCGCGCCGGGTCCGTATTTGCCGGAAAGCAGCCCGCCCGCCATCGGCGACCAGACCATCAGTCCAAGCTTCTCCTCGTTGAGCAGCGGAACGATCTCGCGCTCCAGGTCGCGGCCGGCGATCGAATAGTAGGACTGGACGGTCTCAAAACGGGCGAAGCCCTTGCGTTCGGCGATGCCCAATGCCTTGGCGATGCGCCAGGCCGCCCAGTTCGAAACGCCGACATAGCGGACCTTGCCGCTGGCAACCAGATCGTCGAGCGCCCGCAGCGTCTCATCGATCGGCGTCACCGTGTCGGTGCCGTGAAGCTGATAGAGATCGATATGGTCGAGCTGCAGCCGCTCGAGACTGCCCTCGACCGAACCCATGATGTGGCCGCGCGAGGAACCGCGCTGGTTGGGGCCGTCGCCCATGGCGCCATGGACCTTGGTGGCGATGATCACATCCTGCCGGTTGATGCCGAGATTCCGCAGCGACTGGCCGAGAAGCCGCTCCGATGCGCCGAAGGAATAGACGTCAGCGGTGTCGAAGAAATTGACGCCGGCGGCGAGCGAGCGCTGGACGATCCCGTCGACGCCGTCCTGGTCGAGGCTGGCGATCAGGCCCCATTGGGCGTTTTCGCCGGCGGCGCCGAAGGTCATGGTGCCCAGGCAAAGTTCGGAGACGAACATCCCCGTATTTCCAAGTTGATTGTAACGCATGCTGGCTCCAGAAAGTTTTGGAATAACCCGGCCAATATAGGAACGATACGTTCCGTTTCTATTCGTTGGCTTAACGGCCTAGTGGTTCTGGACCAAGCTCAGCGACCCGACGATCCGGCGTGGTGGGGAAACAGGTCAGATTGTCCAAGGATTGAGGACCGTCACCCCAGTATCGTCGAAATCGGCGACGTTTCGCGTAACCAGAATGAGGTCGTGGACGAGCGCGGTGGCGGCGATGAGCGTGTCGGCGCTGCCTCGCGTGCGGCCAGCCGAGATGCGACCCCACGACAACGCGACATCTTCAGTAACCGCAAGGATGCGGTCGGCATTGACCCGCCGAAGCTCTCGCAGCCACAGATCGAGGCGCATTGCCCGTTCGGGATCGACCTTGCGCAGCTTGACGATCCCGCGTTCGATCTCCCCGAGCGTGATGACACTGAGATTGACCGAATCCGGATCCACTGAAGCTAGCCACGCGGTAGGCTTGGGCAAGCGTCGTTCCACATCCGAAACGATGTTCGTGTCGAGCAGGTACATCAGAGGTCGATGTCGCGGATCATCGTATCCGAGCGACGGTTGACCTCCTCGGCGAAATCATCATCCCACACGGGACCGGTCAGAAGATATTCTGCCAGTGACTTCTTTTTTCCCGACAAGCGGTCATAGTCTTCGGCAGAAAGCACCACCGCCGCGCGCTCGCCACGCAGGGTCACCGTCTGCGGTCCCTCGCTGCGCGCGCGCTGAACCACTTTGGAAAAGTTGTTTTTCGCATCCTGAAGATGCCAGTTCATGGGCCCTCTCCTAGCTAGCTTGGCTAGGTATATGCCTGACGCGCCCGACTATCAAGGCTGATCGCTAAACTGCCGCTAAACGAAATGTCCGCTAGTGTCATGATCGCGTAAT
>NZ_FUIG01000092.1:2072-193609 GCF_900149755.1 Mesorhizobium delmotii
ATCGTAAAGAGAAGATGATTTGTTCCTTCATATCCCCCGAAAAGGGGTGTGATTTGTCGCGGGAGACGCTCAATTTCCCGCATATGATGGGTTTGCCTAACCGCACCCTCGAACCGATCTCGAGAAGCTGGTCTTTTTGTGCCAATGCCATCAAGCGCAACCCGTAGGGTTGTCACGCAGCCAAGTCCTGCACAGGATTTGGCTGAAGCGACGATCCTTCGGATCGCGCGGTGGGTATTGGCAATGAGAACGATCAAGTGTCTTAAGGGCAATTGGTGGATGCCTTGGCATGCACAGGCGATGAAGGACGTGATACGCTGCGATAAGCTACGGGGAGGTGCGAATACCCTTTGATCCGTAGATTTCCGAATGGGGAAACCCACCTAAGGTGCTTGGAAAATCAGAGCAGCCAGTGGTCGACAAGGCCAACTTGCTGCTGTGGTTTCCAAGGATCTGTAATAGGTAACTTATCCTGAATACATAGGGATAAAGTGGCGAACGCGGGGAACTGAAACATCTAAGTACCCGTAGGAAAGGACATCAACCGAGACTCCGGCAGTAGTGGCGAGCGAACCCGGACCAGGCCAGTGGCGATGATGAGACAAGCGGAACCTTCTGGAAAGTAGGGCCATAGTGGGTGACAGCCCCGTACGCGTAATGCAAATCATCGTCCTCGAGTAAGGCGGGACACGTGAAATCCTGTCTGAAATTGGGGGGACCACCCTCCAAGCCTAAGTACTCGTGCATGACCGATAGCGAACTAGTACCGTGAGGGAAAGGTGAAAAGCACCCCGACAAGGGGAGTGAAAGAGTACCTGAAACCGATTGCCTACAAACAGTGGGAGTCCAAGGTTCGTCCTGGGTGACCACGTACCTTTTGTATAATGGGTCAGCGACTTAGTGTGACGAGCAAGCTTAAACCGCTAGGTGTAGGCGCAGCGAAAGCGAGTCTGAACAGGGCGTTCAGTTCGTCGCATTAGACCCGAAACCGAGTGATCTAGCCATGAGCAGGTTGAAGGTAAGGTAACACTTACTGGAGGACCGAACCCATAACTGTTGCAATAGTTCGGGATGACTTGTGGCTAGGGGTGAAAGGCCAATCAAACTCGGAAATAGCTGGTTCTCCGCGAAATCTATTTAGGTAGAGCGTCGACCGAATACCCCAGGGGGTAGAGCACTGGATGGGCTAGGGGTCCTCACCGGATTACCAAACCTAACCAAACTCCGAATACCTGGGAGTACTAGTCGGCAGACACACGGCGGGTGCTAACGTCCGTCGTGAAAAGGGAAACAACCCTGACCTACAGCTAAGGTCCCCAAGTTATGGCTAAGTGGGAAAGGATGTGAGGATCCCAAAACAACCAGGATGTTGGCTTAGAAGCAGCCATCATTTAAAGAAAGCGTAACAGCTCACTGGTCTAAATAAGGGTCTTTGCGCCGAAAATGTAACGGGGCTCAAGCCATACACCGAAGCTTAGGGTTCGTGAGCAATCACGAGCGGTAGCGGAGCGTTCTGTAAGCTGATGAAGCCATACCCGTGAGGGGTGGTGGAGGTATCAGAAGTGCGAATGCTGACATGAGTAACGTAAGGGGAGTGAGAGACTCCCCCGCCGAAAGTCCAAGGGTTCCTGCTTAAAGCTAATCTGAGCAGGGTTAGCCGGCCCCTAAGTCGAGGCAGAAATGCGTAGACGATGGGAACCACGTTAATATTCGTGGGCCTGGAGGAAGTGACGGATCATTGAGGTAGTCCAATCTTATCGGATTGAACGGGCTGCTGCGTGGTTCCAGGAAATAGCTCCTCCTTATAGACCGTACCCGAAACCGACACTGGTGGACTGGTAGAGTATACCAAGGCGCTTGAGAGAACTATGCTGAAGGAACTCGGCAAATTGCACGCGTAACTTCGGAAGAAGCGTGACCCTTTTCCACGCAAGTGGAGGAGGGTGGCACAGACCAGGGGGTAGCGACTGTTTATCAAAAACACAGGGCTCTGCGAAGTCGCAAGACGACGTATAGGGTCTGACGCCTGCCCGGTGCTGGAAGGTTAAGAGGAGGGGTGCAAGCTCTGAATCGAAGCCCCAGTAAACGGCGGCCGTAACTATAACGGTCCTAAGGTAGCGAAATTCCTTGTCGGGTAAGTTCCGACCTGCACGAATGGCGTAACGACTTCCCCGCTGTCTCCAGCATAGACTCAGTGAAATTGAATTCCCCGTGAAGATGCGGGGTTCCTGCGGTTAGACGGAAAGACCCCGTGCACCTTTACTATAGCTTTACATTGGCATTCGTAGTGGCATGTGTAGGATAGGTGGTAGGCTTTGAAACCTGGGCGCCAGCTCAGGTGGAGCCACCCTTGAAATACCACCCTTATCACTATGGATGTCTAACCGCGGCCCGTTATCCGGGTCCGGGACAATGTATGGTGGGTAGTTTGACTGGGGCGGTCGCCTCCTAAAGAGTAACGGAGGCGCGCGATGGTGGGCTCAGAACGGTCGGAAATCGTTCGCTGAGTGCAATGGCATAAGCCTGCCTGACTGCGAGACTGACAAGTCGAGCAGAGACGAAAGTCGGTCATAGTGATCCGGTGGTCCCGCGTGGAAGGGCCATCGCTCAACGGATAAAAGGTACGCCGGGGATAACAGGCTGATGACCCCCAAGAGTCCATATCGACGGGGTTGTTTGGCACCTCGATGTCGACTCATCGCATCCTGGGGCTGGAGCAGGTCCCAAGGGTATGGCTGTTCGCCATTTAAAGCGGTACGTGAGTTGGGTTCAGAACGTCGTGAGACAGTTCGGTCCCTATCTGCCGTGGGTGTAGGAATATTGAAAGGATCTGTCCCTAGTACGAGAGGACCGGGATGGACGGATCTCTGGTGGACCTGTTGTGGCGCCAGCCGCATAGCAGGGTAGCTATATCCGGACGGGATAACCGCTGAAGGCATCTAAGCGGGAAACCCACCTTAAAACGAGTATTCCCTGAGAACCGTGGAAGACGACCACGTTGATAGGCCGGGTGTGGAAGAGCGGCAACGCTTGAAGCTTACCGGTACTAATAGTTCGATCGGCTTGATCGTTCTCATTCCTTATGCCCATCTGACAAAGTCAGATGGTCTGTTCTCACTCACGCTTGTTCCGCCCTGCGGGCGGCGCTACGTGGGTGCGGCGCATCGGCGCCGACGGTCGGTCGACCTTGCGAAGCTTCGCTTCGAAAGGCGCCAAGACCAAAAGAACGGTAAAGGCACAACAAAGACCAGCGAACAGCTCAGAGAGAGCAGAAAATAGGGTTCCCTATTCGCTACTCACTATTGGCTATTCGCTCAAAAAGCTTCTCGAGCAACGTGCGCTTTGCCGACCTGGTGGTTATGGCGGAGCGGCTGCACCCGATCCCATTCCGAACTCGGCCGTGAAACGCTCCAGCGCTGATGGTACTTCGTCTCAAGACGCGGGAGAGTAGGTCGCTGCCAGGTCTGCAAAACGCACGTCGAAAAATCCAAATCTTCTCCTTACCAACAGGCCCGCCAAACGGGAACTCGGGCCGCGCAAGCGGCCCTTTCATTTGGCGGAACTTGTACCTAAGTAAAGCGCTGACTTGCTTGAAAAGTTGACGCGGGGTGGAGCAGCGCCCCGTCCGCCCGCAAAGGCCGAAGGCCTCGAGGACGGACAAAACAAAAAGTCCGGGCTGCCCGGCCGGCATTCGCCGTCAAAGTTGACGCGGGGTGGAGCAGCCCGGTAGCTCGTCAGGCTCATAACCTGAAGGTCACAGGTTCAAATCCTGTCCCCGCAACCAAATCAAAAAGACGGCCCGCCTCGCGCGGGCCGTTTTGCGTTTGCGCCCTGGCGCGCCAGTTTTTGATGCTCATCACGTTACCCTACGGTGTGGGTCTCGGCAGGCGCCGTTTTCCCGTGTTAAACTGCTTGGCATGGAGATGGACACCGACAAGATCGACAATGCCGTTCTGGGGCTGCTTTGGCTAACGCTGCATGAAGAGAGGCGCGCCTGGAAGGGATTGGATTGGGATGCTCTGGATCGCTTGCACCAGAAGGGACTGATCGCCAATCCAGCAAACAAGGCGAAGTCGGTGGTTCTGACAGATGAAGGCCTGCGACGGGCTGAGGAACTGTTCCGCACCCTGTTCACGCGGCCGGCGCCATGAGCGCTGGCTGGCGTTCCAATTCGACAGCAAGAGTCGCGCAGGCAAAACCGACAACTTGCTCCGCAGGCTCATCCCGCAACAATTGCGGTTGGGCGTTCCGCCCGACCCCCGTCTGGCGGCGGTGTCCGGAGCGGCGGACTTTCAAGTCGAATTGCTACCGCCGGCGCTGTCATGGCGCCTGGTTCAGTTGATACGGTTTTCCAACCCCACCGTCAGCGGAATCTCAAGCCCCCGCCGCAATCCCGTCGCAACGACCGACACCCTGAATTTTCCTGCGAGCGCCTTGTCGAAAATGGCGCCGACGATGATATCGGCATCGGCGTCGACCTCCTCGCGGATGCGGGTGGCGGCTTCGTCGACCTCAAACAGCGTCATATCAGTGCCGCCCGATATCGAGACAAGAACGCCCTTGGCGCCCATCATCGACGCTTCGTCGAGAAGCGGGTTTGCGATCGCCGCTTCGGCCGCCTTCCTGGCGCGATCCTCCCCGGTGGCTTCGCCGGTTCCCATCATCGCACGACCCATGTCACGCATCACCGACTTCACATCGGCAAAGTCGAGATTGATCAGCCCTTCCTTGACGATGAGATCGGTGATGCAGCCGACGCCGGCGTAGAGGACGCGGTCCGCCATGGCGAAAGCGTCCGCGAACGTCGTCCTGGCATCGGCGATCCTGAAGAGGTTCTGGTTCGGGATGACGATGACGGTATCGGCGCTTTCGCGGAGCCGCTCGATGCCCTCATTGGCCGCATGCATTCGGCGGTTCCCTTCGAAGACGAACGGCTTGGTTACGACGGCCACGGTCAGTATTCCCGCATTCCGCGCGGCCTGCGCTATGACCGGCGCCGCACCAGTTCCGGTTCCGCCCCCCATGCCCGCGGTCACGAAACACATATGCGTTCCCGCGAGATGATCCATGATTTCGTCGATCGATTCGACGGCCGCGGCATGGCCGACGTCGGGCAGGGAGCCTGCACCCAAGCCTTCCGTGACGTGCGCTCCCAATTGGATCAGCCGCGTTGCCTTCGACATGGTGAGCGCCTGAGCATCGGTGTTGGCAACGATAAATTCGGTGCCCTGCAAGCCTTCGGCGATCATATTGTTGATGGCGTTGCCGCCACCGCCGCCAACTCCGATGACGGATATCTTGGGCCTCATCTCCGAGATTGCCGGCCTCGTTGCGGTGTTCATTTGCCGTCTCTCCCCTTGAATGCGCTAGCGCAGCGGTCGGTGGAAGGCTTGTTATCCGCACACTGCAAGATTTTGGACAGTGAGCGAATCAGGACAGCCCAGCGTAACCAAGGGAATCAGACCGTTGAACCGGCTGCAAGTGCAGTATGCAAACTCGCGCATGTTACGCGCCATTGGTTTGCCGTCGGTGCTTCAGTTGGCGCTAGCCGAAAATTGTCTGATGTCAGCGCCTCCCGGTACGGCCGAGACCGATCTTCCTGTTCTACTTCACGCCGATGCCGGCCGTCAGGCCGCCATCGATCCTGTAGTCCGCGCCGGTGCAGAACCCGGCTTTTGACGAACACAGAAAGGCGATGAGTTCCGCCACTTCCTCCGGCTCGCCGATGCGTCCGATGGGGTGGGCTTCGCCGAAGCGCCTGTAGGCGGCTTCGACATCGGCATCGGTGCGTTCTCACCGCGCGCCGCCTTCTCCAGGATAGGGGAGCGGATCGAGCCCGGGCTGACGGAATTGACGCGAATGCCGGAGCGCGCGTAGTCAAGCGCCAGCGAGCGCGTCAGCGTGTGGATGGCGCCCTTGGTCGTAGCATAAGCGGCGACGTTCTGCTGGCAGGCGAAGCCCTGCACCGAAGCCACGTTGACGATGGCACCGCTGCCCCGCCTGATCATTTCCGGGATGCCGAAATGCGCGGTCAGGTAGATCGAGCCGACATTGACGGACATCGCCCGATTCCACGTGTCGAAATCGGTGCTAACAGCGGTTCCATATGGATGGACTGCCGCGGAATTGACGATGATATCGAGGCCGCCGAACCGCTCGACACCGGCCGCGACCGCGTCGCGAACCTGATCCGGCACGGAGACGTCGACGGCCATGACCAGCGCCCCGGCGCCGGAGCTGTCCAGTTCCGCTGTCATCGCCGCGTTGGCCGCGCGATCGATGCCGCAGGCGATGATCGCCGCGCCGCCTGCCGCAAGACGTCTGGCGGTCGCCAGGCCGATCCCGGTCGTCCCCGTCACCAGAGCGATCTTGCCGTCGAAATCCTTCATGCGCAAACTCCTTTAATTTGACTTCCATTGTGGCCCAACAATACGGTTCTGTTTTTATCGCAAAGGGAAAGCCTCGATGGAACAGTGTTGGCGCTGGTATGGCCCGAACGACCCGGTGACGCTCGATCATGTCAAGCAGGCCGGAGCCACGGGCGTCGTGTCCGCCCTGCATGATATCTACGACGGCCGCGCCTGGCCTTTGACGGACATCCTGGAGCGTAAGCGGATCATCGAGGCCGAAGGGCTGACCTGGTCTGTCGTGGAGAGCATTCCCGTCCACAATTCGATCAAGATCGGCTCGGCGGAAAGGCAGCGTTACGTGGGTTGGTACCAAGATACCATCCGCGCGCTGGCGAAGGCCGGCATAAAAACCATCTGCTACAATTTCATGCCGGTGGTCGACTGGACCCGCACCGACCTTGCCTATCGGCTTCCAACGACGGGCTACGCCCTGCGTTTCGATGCGATCGATTTTGCCGCATACGACATTTTCGTCCTGAAGCGCAGGAATGCCGAAGCCAGCTATAGCGCGTCACGTATCGCCGAAGCGGAATCGCGACTGAAGGAACTGAGCGAAGAGCAGATCGACAGGATCGAGCGCAATCTCATTGCCGGCCTGCCGGCGACCGAGCGCAGCTACGTCAGGGATAGTTTTCGCGAGGCATTGGCGGAATACGACTCGATCGGGCCGAAGGAGTTGCGCGACAATCTTGCCTGGTTTTTGCGCGAGATCATTCCGGTGGCCGAGCAGGAGGGAGTGCGCATGTGCATCCATCCCGACGACCCGCCATTCTCGCTTTATGGCTTGCCACGGATCGTTTCGACCGCCGAGGACGCGCGTTTCATCCTCAACGCTGTCGACAGCCCGGCGAACGGCCTGACATTCTGCACCGGCTCCTACGGTACGCGCGCAGACAACGACATTGTCGGCATGGTCAAGGAATTCGCCGACCGGATCCATTTCGTCCATCTGCGCAATGTAACCATCGAGGATGACGGCTCCTTCTATGAAGCCGAGCATCTGGAGGGTGGCACCGACATGGCGCATGTCATCCTCGCTCTGATGCAGGAAGAGACGCGCCGTCGCAAGCAAGGTCGCGCCGACTGGCGGATTCCCATGCGCCCCGATCATGGCCATCTGCTCGCCGACGATATCGGCAAGACCAGGATCAACCCCGGCTACTCATTGATCGGCCGCCTGAAAGGCCTCGCCGAACTGCGTGGCATCATGCTCGCTGTGGAACGTTTTGAGCTGGCCTGAGGATCGCAAACAGGAAGTGGTGCTAAGGCTGATGGCTTGACGCAACAAGCTCGGCCTTGCGCCGTGCCGTCTCCAGCCCGATGGCGATGAAGCGGCGCGCATGCCGGGCCAGCTCCATATTGTCGGTCCACAGATTGCGCCAAATGGCGGTTTTCTTCGACAGGTTCTCATCGACGATCTCCGACGAGAAGGATTCGAAACTGAGGTCGTCGCCATAGCCGATTGCGGTCAGCGCATCGAAGATCGCGGCAAAGTCGATGTTGCCGGTGCCGAGGAAGCCGCGATGGCTCTCGCCGATATGGACATAGCCGATCTTGTCAGCCGCATGGCGGATGGCCAGCCCGATATCGGCCTCCTCGATGTTCATGTGGAAAGTGTCGAGATGCAGGAAGATGTTGTCGGAACCGGTGTCCTCGATGAAGGCCAGCCCTTGCGCGGCGGTGTTGAGCAGATTGCTCTCGAAGCGGTTGACGATCTCGAGGTTGAGCGTAACGCCGGCGGCCTTGGCGGTCTCCGCGACCTTGGCAAGCGTTCCGGCGCTGCGGTTCCATTGATCGCGCGTCGGCGCCTGCCCCTGCAATCCATGGCTGGTGCTGAGGATGCCGGCGACCTTCTGGCCGCCGAGATCGCGGGTGAGCGCGATCGTGCGTTTCAGGATTTCGACGCCATGCGCGGCAATCGCCTTGTCGGCGCTTGAAATGTCGCCGTCGGCCGGTAGTCCGATGCTGATCGCCACGCCGAGATCGAGCTCGGCGATGCGCTTGGCCAGTCCGCCAATGTCGACATTGGCAGGGTCGAGATAGGAGAATTCGATCAGGTCGAAGCCGGCGTCTTTGGTGGCGGCCAGCGTCCGCTCGAGGTCGCCTTGCGCCGAGCTCGCCGACCAGACGAAAGAATGGATTCCAATGCGCGACATGATCGTCTCCTGCTGTTCGAGAGCATCGGACCCAAAAGTGGAAACCGGTTTGGGAAAATCCGATGCTCAAACAAAAAAACGGTGCGACCGGTCGTCCCGGCCGCACCAGCCTTGGGAGGCTCTAAGCTAGCGGGCCGCCGTCCAGCCCTTGTAGTCCTTCAGGTTCTCGGCCGTGATCAGCTGCGGGTCGAGCAGCACCGTCGCCTCGGCCGGCTTTTTGCCGGCAAGCACTTCGGCTGCCATCTGCAGCGACTGGCCAGCCATGACGTAAGGATCCTGCGAGGCCGAGGCCTTGATCATCGACGTGCCGGAAGAGAGTTCCTTCTCGATATCGGGCGCGCCGTCGACCGCGGTGAAGATGAACTCCGAGCGGTTGAGCTGCTTGGCCGCAAGCTGGGCGCCGATCGCCGTCGGATCGTTGATGGCGAACACCGCATCGATCTTGTCGAAGCGGGTCAGCAGCGACTGGAACACCTTCAGCCCGCCGTCGCGCGAGCCTTCGGCATTCTGGTCGTCGGAGAGGATCTTGATATCCGGGTGTTTCGCGAGCACGTCCTTGCAGCCCTTCACCCGCTCCAGGATCGACGACGATGCAGGGCCGTTCAGGATGACATAGTCACCTTTGCCCCCGGTTTGGTCGACGAGGTACTGGCAGGCCGCTTCGCCGGCCTTGACGTTGTTGGTCATCACGGTGACGTCGGCGCCCGGCGCCGAGACGTCGAACGCGGCAACAACGATGCCCGCCGCTTGCGCCTTCTTAACCGCTGGTGCGATGGCCTTAGCATCGACGGCGTTGAGCATGATCACGTCGACGCCGGCCGCGATGAAGGAGTCGACCTGCGAGACCTGCTTGTTGAGGTCGTAGTCGGCCGACACCGACGTCACCTCGACATTCGGGTTGATTTTCCTGGCCGCGTCCTCGATGCCCTTGATGGTGGCGACGAAGAACGGGTTGCCGAGCAAGCCGACCGATATGCCGACCTTGTTCAGATCCTTGGCCGAAGCCGGTGCGATGGCGACGGCCGCGAGGGCAACGCCGCAGAGCAGTTTAGCGATGGTCTTCATTGTTTTCCTCCTGATGCCCCGCGCCTCTCACGGTGCGTTACATGAAACCGGGTCGTTGACGCCGGCGACTAAGGTCAATCACGTTCTTGCTCCTGCCTGGAGCCTGTAGCGGTCGAGGGCGACCGCCACGATGATGACCAATCCCTTGATGATGTACTGCCAGATGTCCGAAACACCGGCCAGGATGAGCCCGTTGGAGAGCACCGCTATGATCAGCCCGCCGATCAGCGTGCCCCAGATCGAGCCGACGCCGCCGACGAAGCTGGTGCCGCCGAGAATGACCGCGGCAATGGCGTCGAGTTCATAGGACTGCCCAAGCTGCAGGCCGTTGGCGGCATAGAGCCGGGCCGCCGACATGGCGCCGCCAAGACCGGCCAGAAGGCCGGAAACGCCATAGACGAAGAGCAGCACCAGCGGCACCTTGATGCCGGTGAGGCGGGCGGCCTCGGCATTGCCGCCGACGGCATAGATCCAGGTGCCGAGCACGGTGCGCTTGAGCACCAGCCAGGACAGCACCACGACCGACAGGGCGATGATGACCAGCCAGGGGATGCCGAACAGCGAACCATTGCCGATGAAGTCGAACGGCAGGTCCGAGTTGAACACCGTGGTGTCCTGGCCGAGCAGGCGGGCGACGCCGCGCACGGCTGTCAGCGAACCCAGCGTGACGATAAAAGGCGGCAGCTTGATATAGGCGACGAGCAGCCCGTTGATGATGCCGAAGCCGAGGCCGACCAGAATGGCCGCCGGCACGCCGAGCATGCCCCACTCCGGCACCAGCGACACCATCACCGCCACCATCGCCGATGCGGCAAGAATGGAGCCGACGGACAGGTCGATGCCGCCGGTCAGGATTACGAAGGTCATGCCGGCCGCAAGGACGATGTTGATCGACGACTGCTGCGTGACGATCAAAAGGTTGGTCTCGGTGAGGAAGCGCGGGTTCATGACCTGGAAGCCGGCCGCCAAAAGGATCAGGACCGGCAGCATGCCAAGGGCGGCGAAGGCCGTGCGAAACCGCCGGCTCCTGCCAACAGCCTGGTCACCGGCACTCATCTCGGTTGCCTTGTCGGTCATCCCTTGGCCGCTCCCGTTGCAAGTTCCATGATTGCTTCCTGACTGAGCGGCTGGCCTTCGGAGGCCGTCACCTCGCCTGATATGGTGCCGTCGCGCATCACCAGAACGCGGTCGGCGACGCCGATCACCTCCGGCAGTTCGCTGGAGATCATCAGGATAGCGATGCCCTTCTTGGCGAGATCGTCGATCAGCCGGTAGATTTCCGACTTCGCCCCGACATCGACGCCGCGTGTTGGCTCGTCGAGGATGAGAACCCGCGGCTCGGTTTCGAGCAGGCGGGCGAGCAGCACCTTCTGCTGGTTGCCGCCCGACAGCGAGCCGGCATTGGCCTGCACCGACCTGGTGCGGATGGACAGGTCGGAAACGGCCTTGGCGGCGCGCTTTTCGGCCGTGGCGAAGTCGCGCAAGCCGCCGGCCCGCGCGTCCCTTGCGAGCACGCCCATGCTGATATTGTCGGAAATCGACATGTCGAGGAACAGGCCGAGTTCCTTGCGATCCTCCGTGAGGTAGGCGATGCCGGCGTCCAGCGCCTCGCGCGGCGAGCCGATGGCTATCGGCTTGCCGTCGAGTTCCAGCGTGCCTGATGTGTGCCTGTCGGCGCCGAAGATCAGCCGTGCGAGCTCGGTGCGGCCTGAGCCGACCAGGCCCGCCAGCGCCAAGACTTCGCCCTTGTGCAGGTCGAAGGAACAGTCCTTCAAAAGATTGCCGTCCGACATGCCCTGCACCGATAGCGCGATTGCGCGCTTGCTGTCCGGCGGGCGGTGATCCTTCTTGTAGAAGGCGGACAGGTCCCGGCCGACCATCATCGAAACGAGGCGCGAGGCATTCAGGTCGGCGCGGTCGAGCGTGCCGACATAGCCGCTGTCGCGCAGCACGCTGACGCGGTCGGCAAGCTGGTAGACCTCTTCCATGCGGTGGCTGATGTAGATGATGGCGATGCCCTGCGACTTCAGCGTCGCAATCACCTCGAACAGCCTGTCAGTCTCGCGCGAGGTCAGCGAGGTCGTCGGCTCGTCCATGACGATGATGCGCGCGCTGGTCGACAGCGCGCGAGCGATCTCGACCATCTGGCGCTCGCCGAGCGACAGGCTGGAGACCGAGGCGCGCGCCGAGAAGGAGACGCCGAGCCGCGCGATGATTTCCTTGGCGCGCCGGTTGCACTGGTCGCGGTCGACGATGCCGAACCGCCTCGGCTCGTTGCCGAGGAAGATGTTCTGCGCGACCGTCAGGTTGGGCGCCAGCGACAGCTCCTGATAGATGACCGCGATGCCGTTGGCGCGTGCCTTGATCGGGTCGCCGGTCGCGACCGGCGCGCCGTCGATCAAGATGTCGCCGCCGGGATCTGGCCGATAGGCGCCGGACAGCACCTTCATCAGCGTCGACTTGCCGGCGCCGTTTTCTCCCATCAGCGCGTGCAGTTCGCCGCCGTGCACAGTCAGCGACACATCCTGCAAGGCGCGGATCGGGCCGAACGTCTTGGAGATGTGCCGCATCTCCAGCACCGGCTGGCGCACTGTTTCGATTCGGGCAGCGGCGGTCATCGCGCGCCTCCCGCAGCTGCACCGACGATGTCTCGGTCGGCGGAAAGGCCGCGCCAGCTGTCGCGATAGAAGGCAAGCCCGGTGAAGCTTGAAGCACGAACAGGCTCCGGCGCCTCGGCGGCAAATTCGCGTCCAACACTCTCGAAGGCGAGAGCCGCCGCTCCAGTGGCGCTGCCCTCCAGCGTGGCGCCCTGCATGAAGGCTTGGCCGGGACGCAGCTGCGCCAGCACCCCGGCGAGCAGGCCGCCACTGTTCAGCCCGCCATCGACGATTACGGTGTTGTTCGAATGGATCAGGTCGAGACACAGATCGACCATCAGCGCGACATAGAGCAGCGCCACGGCCGCGCGTTCCTCCGCGGTGGGTGTGCGCCCGACCAGTTCGCCGGGATGGCCAGGCATCGGCCCACCTGGCGCGAAGCTGGGCAGCGCCATGATGCCGGCGTCGATCACCTGCTGTGCTGTGGAGCGGTCGATTGCGCCCTGCCAGCCGGCGCTGATCGTCGCGAATTCACGCCCGCCCATGAAGCGGATGGTCGGCACCGGGCCACCGTCGACATCGACATTGACCAGCATGTCGCGATCGTGATCGAGCGCGTCGAGCGGGCAGTCCGGATTGAGCACAACCACCCAGGTGCCGGTCGAGACGACAGTGACCGGCCCAAGCTCCTGCCGACGATAGGCATGGAGCGCCGCATTGCTGTCATGGACACCGTTGTGGATGGCGATCGGCCGCGCCGCCTCGCCGAAGCGATGCTCGCCGATGACCGCGCCGGCACGCTCGAAGGCGGGCATCTGGCCGCGCCATCCTTCGGCGTCAACCAGCGAGGAGAAATCGCGCTTGCGCGGCGCCCACAGATGCGAGTGGCAGCCGAGATAGGACACCTCCGACACCGCCCGGCCACCAAAGCGCCAGCTCCAGTACTGGGGATAACCGAGGATCGATTTGGCGGCGGCGAACGCGCTTGGTTGCACCGTCTTCAGCCACAGCATGTGGCGACCATAGTTGAAACCGAGCGGCAGATGGGGCGAGAAGGTCTCGGCAAAATACGGAATGCGGCGATCGATCTGCGCGGCAATCTCGGCCGGCGGCTCCTGCTCGTAGTCGAGGATCGGATGCGTCAGCGCTGCATCGTCGACCAAGGCAAAGGTGCAGCCATGGCCCGAAACCATCAACCCCTCTATGCCATGGATATCGACCGCCTCGCCGACGGCGCGAGCCGCCCAATCGTGAACCGCTGCCTCGTCGAGCACGCTGAAGCCGCCTTTGCGCGTCCAGTTCGGCTGGGTCCGGCGCTCGTCGAGGATCTGCCCGTTCTGATCGAAGACGAACAGCTTCGAGTTGGTCTTGCCGAAGTCGAGGACGGCCACTTTCACTGGACGGCTCCCGAGGAAGAGGCGATCCGCACCATGACGCCGGCGTCTTCCAGCATGCGTGCGTCGGCATCGGAGAGGCCGTCGTCGGTCACCAGCGTGCCGATGCGCGACAAGGGCAGCGCGACGTTGCGCGCGTGGATCGACAGTTTGCGGCTGTCGGCCAGCACCACGATCTGGTCGGCGCATAGGCTGAGTTCGACGATGGAGCGGACCAGCAGCGGATGCGATTCCAGCACGCCCTCCGGGCTGATGCCTTGCGCGCCAAGAAAGAACTTCGATGCGTAGAAAGGCACCGTCTGGGTGAGCGAATGAATGATGCCAGGCTCGCGATGAAGTTCACCCCCGGCAACGGTTAGGCTGCAATGGCCGTGGTCGCTCAAATAGGCGACGAGCGGCATGGAGTTGGTGTAGAGCCGGATGTTGCGGTCGGCGAGTTTGGCGCCGAGATGGAAACAGGTCGAACCGCCATGCACGATGACGGCGTCGCCATCGCGCACCATGGTCGCCGCGAGAGCGGCGATCTGCCGCTTGGCTTCGACCGCTAGATCGCGGTTCTCGTCATAGGGCCTGGCATAGGCGACGCCGGCATGAGAAGCGCCATCGAGCGCCGAGATGCCGCCATAGACCTTCCGTGCTTCGCCGGCCTCGTCGATCTTGTCGATGTCGCGCCGCACCGTCGCAGCCGACACGCCGAGCCGCTCCTGCAGCTCGCGCACCGAGGCGAAAGGGCGGTCCCGCAACAATTCGACGATCTGACGCTGGCGGCCGGAGTCGCTCAACGGATACCCTCCCGAAATGCCATTTTGCCACGGCAATTGGTGCAACTTACTCAACGTGGATCAGATTGCAAGCTCGATTTGATGGGATAAGATCACTATTGACGTAACTTACTCGCATCTGCGATACCAGCTACGGGATATCCAAAGCCGTGGCCACGCGGCCGGTTTGTGGAGGACTTCGATGGCAATCAATGCGGATGCGCAGGAATTGGCTGCGTTGCGGTCGCTTTCGGCCAATATCGGGCGCGACCCGCATTTGACCCAGGCCGCGGGCGGCAACACTTCGCTGAAAGCCGGCGACACGCTCTGGATCAAGGCTTCGGGTACCTGGCTGAAGAATGCGCTCGCCGAGGACATCATGGTTCCCGTGGTGATCCCCCCGCTGCTCAGGGCCGTCGAACAGCGCGACCCGGCCGCCGATCAGCCACAGGCGTTCGCCATCGAGGCGCTCAACATCCGCAAGCTGCGACCCTCGATCGAGACCACGGTTCACGCGCTGATGCCGCAGCGCGTCGTTCTGCATGTCCACTGCGTCGACACCATTTCGCTTGCCGTGCAGGCCGACTGCGAGGCTCAAATCGCCAAGCGCCTGGATGGCCTCGAATGGGCGTATGTCCGTTATCTCCGGCCGGGCCTGCCGCTTGCCCAGGGCATTGCCGAGCGCCTTCGGCCTGGGGTCGATGTGCTGATCCTTGCCAATCACGGCCTGGTCGTCGCAGCCGAGACCGTCGCCGGCGCCGAGGCGCTGCTGCGTCGCGTCACACGACTTCTGGCGCGGCCGCCCCGTAAGGTGGCGGAGCCCAACCTTGTTGCATTGACGGAACTCATCGGACGCACCGGGTACAGATTGCCGGCGGATATCGAAGCGCATGCGGTCGCGATCGATCCTGAAAGCTGCCGCATGGCGTCTGGGGGCAGCCTCTATCCCGATCACGTCATCTTTCTCGGCCAGGGTTCGGTCGTGGCGAGGTCCGGCGAGGACGTTATGCGTGTCACCGAACGGTGCGGCACGGCACCCGCGGCAATCCTGTTTCCCGGGCTTGGCGTGTTGATGCGCGGCGACGCCAGTCCCGGCGCCGATGCCATGCAACGCTGCCTCGCCGACGTGACGGCGCGGGTCGACGTCGCGGCGAAGCTGAACTATCTGACCGCCGCCGAGAACGACGAACTGATCAATTGGGACGCCGAGCAGTATCGCCAGAAACTCAATGCAGCCGGCAGCTGACATGGCGCTTTCGATCGGCCCGCTTTCGATCGGCATCGACATCGGCACATCAGGTGCGCGTGCCGTCGCCATACGGCCGGACTTTTCGATTGCTGCGCGTTCCGCCGTTCCACTCGACAGATTTGGTCAGAACGCCCGCGACCCCTCAGTGTGGTGGTCAGCGATCGGCGCGGCGCTGACGGAACTCCTTGCAGGCATCGATCGCGCGGCGGTCCGGTCGATCGCCGTCGACGGCACTTCGGGCACGTTGCTGCCGGTCGACGGCGCCGGCCGGCCGCTGGCCGAGCCGCTGATGTACAACGACAAGGTCGACGACGACGCCATTCTGGCCGTGATCGCGCGCGAGGCGCCGGCAGCGAGCGCAGCAAGTGGGGCGACGTCCGGTCTCGCCAAGGCGCTGTGGTTCCAGCGCCTGCCCGGCGTCGCCGCGGTGCTGCATCAGGCCGACTGGATCGCGGGACAGTTCTCCGGCCGTTTCGATGTCAGCGACGAGAACAATGCCCTGAAGACCGGCTACGACGTCGAGGCCCGCCGCTGGCCGGACTGGATCGCGGCGACCGGCATGCGCATGGAATTTCTGCCTCGCGTCGTCAGGCCGGGCGATGTCACGGGAACGCTCACCGCGAGCGCAGCGGACCTGTTCGGCCTGGCGCGCGACGTCGCCGTGGTCGCCGGGACGACCGATGGCTGCGCGTCGTTCCTGGCGACGGGTGCTGCGGCAGTTGGCGACGGCGTCACCGCGCTGGGGTCCTCGCTGACCCTCAAAATCCTCTCCGACCGGCCGATCTCGGCGCCGCAGTTCGGCATCTACAGCCATCGGTTGGGAGATGCCTATCTGGCGGGTGGTGCGTCGAATTCGGGCGGCAAGGTGCTGGCCCAGCATTTTTCTCTCGCGCGCATCGTCGAGCTGAGTGCGGCCATAGACCCCATGACGGAGACCGGCCTCGACTATTATCCGCTTCCCGCGGTCGGCGAACGCTTTCCGATCGCCGATCCTGATCTGCCGCCACGTCTGACGCCGCGGCCTGCGGACGACGCCGACTATCTGAAAGCGATGTTGGAGGGCATTGCCGAGATCGAGGCACTCGGCTATCGCCGGCTTGCCGAGCTCGGCGCGCCTCGGCTGCTCTCGGTGAGAAGTGTCGGCGGCGGTGCGGCAAATCCCGCCTGGACCGCGATCCGGCATCGCAAGCTGGGTGTCGGTTTTCTGCCGGCGCTTTCGGATGAGGCGGCCGCCGGTACGGCGCGGCTGGCGCTGATGGGCGCAATCGAAGCGGGGCTTTTGTGAGCACGAAAACGGTTGAACATCTCGACGGCATCGCGGCGCTGGTTGAGCGCTATCAAGTATTCCTGCTCGATCAGTTCGGCGTGCTGCACGATGGTACGAACCCCTATCCGGGCGCTGTGGAGGCATTGTCGGCGCTGAAGCGAGCAGGCAGGACGATCGTGCTGGTCTCGAACTCCGGCAGGCGGGCGCGGCCCAATGAGGCCCGGTTGCTGAAGCTCGGCTTCCAACCAGGAAGCTGGGATCAATTTGTCTCTTCCGGCGAGATCGCGTGGCGGTCCTTTCACGAAATGGCGGTATCCGGAACGCTGCGCCCAAACACAAAGTGCCTGCTGATCAGCCGCGAAGGCGACCGCTCGGCGATTGAAGGCCTGCCTTTCACGTTGACCGGGGACGGCGATGATGCCGAGCTGGTGCTGATCGCCGCCAGCGAGGGCGATCGCTACGACATCGAGCACTATCGCAGACTATTTGCACCGGCAGCAAAGCGGCAGGTGCCGTGCTTCTGCACCAATCCCGACAAGATCATGCTGACCGCCGTCGGGCCTCGCTTTGGCGCCGGTCAGCTTGCGGATCTCTACGAGAGCCTCGGCGGCAGCGTCACCCGCATCGGCAAGCCCTACGCCCCGATCTTCGACGCCGCGCTGGCGCTGGCGGGCAACCCGGACCGCAGCAGCGTGGTCTGTGTCGGCGACAGCGTCGAACACGATGTCGCTGGTGGAATTGGTGCCGGCGTGGCGACTGCGCTGGTCTTGTCCGGAATATTGGCGGATACCCCTGACCTGGCCGAGCTTTTCGACAGTCTGGACGCCTACCCCGATTACACCACGGATAGTTTCAAATTCGCTGATTGAGATCGGCAGCTTCCGAGGGTTGAGCGCTGCCATGGTGTTCGTTTCGTCGTTCGTGCTGCTTTCCGTGGCGCAGCCCTTTGGCTGCTGTTGCCAGTTCACATCTGGTTGGTCAGAGGCTATTGAACTGCATGCGTGATTTCCAACTCCCCGGGCGCTCGCCGGTTCGTGCGACGGAAGCGATGGCCGCGACATCGCACCCGCTGGCGACGCTGGCGGCGGTCGAGATGCTGCGGTCCGGCGGCAACGCGATGGACGCAGCCGTGTGCGCGGCGGCGGTGCAGGCGGTCGTCGAGCCGCAATCGACCGGTATCGGCGGCGACTGTTTCGTCCTCTACTGTCCCAACGGCCAAGGCGAGGTTCTGGCCTTCAACGGCTCCGGCCGCGCACCGGCAGCAGCAGAGGCGCAGTGGTATCTGGACAGGGGGCATGTCGAACTGCCTGAGTCCGGTGCGCACGCAGTCACCGTGCCGGGCGCCGTCGACGCCTGGTGCCGGCTGCTCGAGGATCACGGCAGAAAGGGCATCGACGCCGCGCTCGCACCCGCCATACGTTACGCCGAACAGGGCTACGTCGTCCAAGACCGTGTGGCCTTCGACTGGGCTGAAAGTGCTGCCTTGCTGGCCGCCGACGAACATGCCGCGCGGATTTTTCTGCCGGATGGAAAGGCGCCGCTGGCCGGCGAGCTGCACCGGCAGCCGCAACTGGCCGATACCTTGCGCATCGTCTCGCGCCGCGGTCGTGCCGGCTTCTATGAAGGCGAGGTCGCCGACGACATGGTGTCGCGTCTGCGTGCTCTCGGTGGGCTGCATGCGCTCGAGGATTTTGCGGCCACGAAGGGCGACTATGTCAGGCCGGTCGGCACATCCTACCGGGGCTACGACATCCATCAGATGCCGCCGAACAACCAAGGGCTGACGGCACTGATCATGCTGAATGTGCTGTCGGGCTTTTCGCTCGGCTCCCTGGAGCCGAATGGCGCCGAGCGCTTTCACCTCGAGATCGAGGCGGGGCGGCTTGCCTATCAGGACCGCGACAATTTCATCGGCGACCAGAACCACGTCCATGTTCCCGTAGAGCAGTTGTTGTCTAGATCCCATGCGGACCAGTTTCGCGCCGAGATCGATCCGGCGCGCGCGATGACGCATCTGCCACGCCTCGAGCTTCAGCCGAGCGATACCGTCTACATCTCGGTGGTCGACCGCGACCGTAATGCGGTCAGCTTCATCAACTCGACCTTTGGTTCGTTCGGCAGCGGGGTGGTCGGCCCCAGGACCGGGGTCGTCCTGCAGAATCGCGGCAGCAGCTTCTGCCTGGCGGCGGACCACCCAAACCGCATCGCCCCGGGAAAACGCCCGATGCACACCATCATGCCAGGCATGGTGACAGCCAAGGGCAGGGCGGTCATGCCGTTTGGCGTGATGGGCGGCGGCTACCAGCCGTTCGGCCATGTCCACCTGCTCACCAACATGATCGATTTCGGCATGGACCCGCAGGAGGCGCTGGATGCGCCGAGAGTGTTTTACCGGCAGGACGCAGTGGAGGCGGAGCGTGGCGTTCCGGCCGATGCGATCGCCGGTCTGCGCGAGCGAGGCCACCAGCTGTCCATCGCGGCCGAGCCGCATGGCGGCGGCCAGCTGGTGCTGATCGACTGGGACAAGGGTACGCTTACCGGCGCATCCGATCCACGCAAGGACGGTTGCGCGCTGGGTTACTGACGATCGGCCGCGCCCTGCGTGCTGGTCCTGTTCAGTTTTGGCGCTGCCGCCACCAGCGCCTTGCCGATCGCCGACTGCGGGGCACCGATGACCGCACGGGCATTCCCGCTCTCGGCGACGCGGCCGGCATCGAGAATGACGACACGATGGGCGATGGCGCTAATAACGCCAAGATCATGCGATATGAACAGATAGGCGATCCGTTGCTCGTGTTGCAGATCGAGCAGCAATTGCAGGATCTGCCGGCGCACCGATACGTCGAGCGCCGACACTGCCTCATCGAGCACGATCAGCGACGGCTTTGTGGCGATGGCGCGAGCAATCGCCATGCGCTGGCGCTGGCCGCCCGAGATCTCGTGGATGGCGCGGCCGGCGAGATCAGCGCTCAAGCCGACACGCTCGAGCAGAGCAGCGATGCGGTGCGGGCGCTCCGGTCGAGAGGCGACGCCATGGATGCGCAAAGGATCGTCAAGCACGCGCGCTACCATGGCGCGCGGGTTGAAGGCGGCGAGCGGGTCCTGGAAGACCATTTGCAAACGCGCGCGCCGTGCGCGCAAGGCAGCGCCGTTCAGGGACAGGAAATCGCTGCCTTCGAACTCGATACGGCCGGCGTCCGGTTCGATCAGCCGCAGCACCAGCCTGGCGATCGTCGACTTGCCGCTGCCGGACGGCCCGGCCAGCGCCAGCGTCTCGCCGGGCTCGATGTGGAAGGAAATGTCATCGACGGCGGCGATCGTCCTGCCGCCACGACGATATCGTTTGGTCAGGCCGGAAACGGCCAGCAATGGACTGCTCACCGCGACGCTCCTGCCTGCTGCAGCAGCGGTTCGGCGTCGAGGCCGAGATGGGCGTCGAGCAGCGCTCTTGTGTAGGCGTGGCGCGGGCTAGCGATGATCTGCGCCGTCGCACCGAGCTCGACCAGCTCGCCGTGCCGGAACACGGCGATGCGCTCGGCCAGCTCGGCGGCCAGCGCGATGTCATGGCTGACGAACAGCAGCGTCATGCCGTCCTCGGCCACCAATTGCCGGATCAGCGCGACGATCTCGGCCTGCACGATGGTGTCGAGCGCGCTGGTCGCCTCATCGGCGATCAGCAGCTTCGGACCGGCCGCAATCGCGGCGGCGATCGCCACGCGCTGCTTCTGGCCGCCGGAAAGCTGGTGCGGGTAGGCGTGCAAAGCGGCGTCCGGGTCGGGCAGGCGGACGCGTTCAAGCAGTTCGCTGGCTTTGACATATGCGTCTCGCCAGCTGAGATCGAGATGGGTGTAGGCAACCTCGGCAATCTGCTTGCCGACCGTCATCACCGGGTCGAGGCTGGCGGATGGGTCCTGGAAGACGAAGCCAATATCGCGGCCACCGAGGGGATTGTGGTCGCGAAGACTGGCAGGTTGGCGATCCGTCGCGCCCCCCTCTGTCCTGCCGGACATCTCCCCCACTTGGGGGGAGATTGCGCTGTCATTTCCGCTTTCGCCAATCTCCAAGGCTGCAGGGGGAGTGCCGGCGACGGAACTGCCGATCTCCCCCCTTGTGGGGGAGATGTCCGGCAGGACAGAGGGGGGCGCGAAGGAATGAGGCGATCGAAGGTTCGGTAACTTCCAGACGATCGAGCCTCCCACCTTGGAAGATCCCGGCAGCAGCCCGGCAATGGCCAGCGCCAGCGTGCTCTTGCCCGAACCGCTCTCGCCGATGATGGCGAAGCGTTCGCCGGCGGCGACATCGAAGCCGACATGTTTCAGCGCCGCCACCTCGCTGCCGTCACGGCGATAGGTCACCGTCAGATCGCGGATCGAAAGCAGCGCCATCACGACAGGCTCCTTCTCACCGCCGTTGTCTCGACGACGCCTTCACCGGCGAGATAGACGCCGAGCACGGTCAGCACGAGTGCTACGCCCGGAATGATAGACAAAAAGGGCGCGGTGCGCAGTACGGCCCGGCCTTCGGCGATCATGCCGCCCCAGGTCACGCGGTTGGGGTCGCCGAGGCCGAGAAACGAAAGGGCCGCTTCAGTAAGGATCGCGGCGGCGACGATCACCGACGACAATGCCAGCACCGGCGGCAATGCGTTGGGCAACACTTCGCGAAAGGCGATCTCCAGCGGATGCATGCCGATGACGCGGGCGCCGGCGACAAAATCGCGCTCGCGGATCGATAGCACTTCGGCACGGGCGACACGTGCCGGACCTGTCCAGGCGCCGAGCGCGATCGCCGTGACGACGACGCCGAGCGATGGCCCGACGACGCTGACGAAGGCCAGCGCCAACAGGAAGCTCGGCACGGTCTGGAAGGCGTCGGTGATGCGCATCAGCACCTCGTCGACGAGGCCGCCGGCAAAGCCCGCCAGCGTGCCGACTATTGCGCCGACGGCAAGGGCTGCGGCTGCCGCCGCCAGCCCGACCGCCAAGGAGGTACGGGCGCCGTGGAGAAGCTCGGCCAGCACGTCACGGCCGAGTCGGTCGGTGCCGAGCGGCAGCGACCAGTCCTGAAAGGGCGGCAGCAGCGCCGGCCCGGCAATAGTCTGCGGATCGCCGGGAAAGAATAGCGACGCCGATAGCGCCATGGTGAACAGCGCTACCAGGATGATCGCGCCGGCGATTGCTTCCGGCGCCAGAAGAAAGCGGCGAAGCGGGCTCACGCGCTCGCCTCGCTGGCGCCGATGCGCGGATCGAGGAAGGCGTAGGCGATGTCTACGAGAAGGTTGATGGCGATGACCAGAACAGCGCTGACGAGGATGATGCCGAGCAGCAGCGGCGTGTCGCGCGACGCCACCGCCTCCTGCGCCAGCCGGCCAAGGCCTGGCACCGAAAAGACACTTTCGATGACGACGCTGCCGCCGAGCATCTGCGCCGATTGCAGGCCGAGCATGGTGACCAGCGGCAACAGCGCGTTGCGGGCGACGTGAGCGAGCACGATGCGGCGGCGGGAAAGCCCCTTGGCGCGAGCGGCGAGCACAAAATCCTGCCGCCAGACCTCGGCCATGCCGGCGCGCATCATGCGCAGATAGAGTGCCAGATAGATGAAGCCGAGTGCGGACACCGGCAGGATGAGATGGCGGGCGATATCGGCCGCGCGGTCGAGGCCGGTCTTGCCCGACGCGATGCTCTCGATGCCGCCGATCGGAAACCAGCGCAGGTCGACGGCAAAGATGATGATCAGCACCAACCCGAGCCAGAAGCCCGGTACCGCATAGAGCGCCAGCGAACCGATCGACAGGAAACGGTCGCGAAAACTGCCGGGCCTGGCGCCGGCATAGATGCCGAGTGCCGAGCCGAGCCCGAAGGAGAGCGCGGTGGCGCTGCCCATCAACAGCAACGTATTGGGCAGGCGTTCGAGGATGACGTCGCGGATCGGCCGCGAGAAGGTGACCGACTGGCCGAGGTCGAGATGCAGCAGCGCCCAGAGGTAGTTCGCCAGCCGCGTCAACGCCGACTGGTCGAGGCCCCAACGATGGCGCAGCAATTCGATCATGCCGGCGTCGCCGCCGGTCGAGACGATATAGGCGTCGACCGCGTCGCCGGGGGCGGCTTCCAGCAAAAGGAAAGTGCCGATGACGACAATCAGCAGCACGAAGACGCTGCCGACGAGGCGACGGCGAAGGAGGAGAAGCGCGCGGGTCATGGCGCAACGACGTTGGCGGCAGAGCCAAGCCTTCGGTGCCGATCTCTACGGCGCCCCCCTCTGTCCTGCCGGACATCTCCCCCACTTGGGGGGAGATTGGCAGCTTTGACGCCTCGCTCAGTCCGGCAACGTTGGAGATTGGCGAAAGGCCGGACGACAGCCGATCTCCCCCCTCGTGGGGGAGATGTCCGGCAGGACAGAGGGGGGCGCGACGGAGCTCTCATCATCCAAGCTGAGCACCCGGATACACCATGTGCAAGCCTGGAGCGAACTTGCTAAGCCTCCAGCCAGGTATCCGCCCAGTTCGATACCGCCCAGCGCGGGTTGTTGGCGACATTCCCCACCGTGTCTCTAATAACGCTGATGAAGCTCCATTCGGCGACATTGATCAGCGGCAGGTCGGTTGCAACTTGTCTCTGAAACTCCTTGTAAAGTTCCGTCCGCGCGGCGGGATCGAGCGTCTCGGACGCCTTGGCGATGAGGGCGTCGAGTTCGTCGTTCTTGTAGCCGCCCTGGTTGGAGAACGGCACCCCGTCTGGAATGCCGCTCTGCACCAGGATGGTGGTCGAGATCGCCGGATCGCCGCGGAACACCGGCGGCCCGACCGCAAGGTCGAAGGCATGGTCGGTGTAGACCGCCTTGATGTGGGCGGCCGAGTCGTTGTTGACCAGCTGGGCGTCGATACCGATGGCGGCGAGCGCCTGGCGCAGATAGTCGCCGAACTGCTTTGTCTCGTTGAAATAGGGCGCCGGCAGCAGCTTCACCGAAAAGCGCTTGCCGTCGTCGCCTTTGCTGTAGCCAGCTTCGTCGAGCAGGGCATTGGCCTTGGCCACGTCGAAGGCATAGGTCGGCACATCGGCAGTATAGAACTGCGGATCGTTTTTCGGCACCGGGCCGGTGGCGGTGGCGGCGTAGCCGAGGAAAACCGTCTTGACGACGAAATCCTTGTCGATGGCGTGTGCGATCGCCTGGCGCACCTTCAGGTCGGCCAGCTCCTTGCGGCGATGGTTGATCTCGACGACGAGCTGATAGGTCAGCCCCTCATAGCCCTTGGTGATCACCTTGAGGCCAGGCACCTTGGAGATGCGGTCGAGATCGGCCAACGGCACCGCGGAAAACGCGGCGAGCTGGATCTCTTCGGCCTCGAGCGCGCTTGCCGCCGAGGTGCGGTCGGGCAGCACCTGGTAGATGATCTCGTCGAGGTAAGGTTGGTCCTTGCCCCAATAGTCCCCATTCTTCTCCAGCCGGTAATATTCGCCTGGCTTGTGTTCGGCGAATTTGAACGGGCCGGTGCCGACAGGCGCATTGTTCGCCGGGTTCTCTTCGATCTTTCCTGTCTCGTAGATGTGCTTCGGCACCACGCTGCTCAGCGCCGGCAACGCGTTGCGGATCAGCTGGAACGGTGTCGGCTTGGCGAATTTGAACACCGCCGTCAGTTCGTCCGGCGTGTCGACCGCCTCCAGATCCTTGAACACAATGCGGCCGAGATTCTGCAGCGGCTTCCAGATCTGCAGCGCCGAGAACGCGAGGTCGGCGGAGGTAAAGGGTTTGCCGTCATGCCATTTGACGCCCTCGCGCAATTTGAACGTTACCGACAGGCCATCGGCGGCGCCCTCCCAGCCTATCGCCAGGCGCGGGTCGAGCCCGTCCTTGCCCTCGAAGGACGCCTCGGCCAGCGTTTCCACGATTTTGCTAGAGATAAAGAACACACCGTTGGAAGCGACGATCGCCGGGTTGAGGTTGCGCGGCTCGGAATCGGCGGCGACGACCAGCCGCCCGCCTTTCTTCGGTGTCTGTGCCAGAGCGATGGTCGGCAGAGCCGTCGAAGCCAGCAGGAGTACCGAACCGGCAAGTACGGTGCGTCTGGAAATCGTGACATTTGACATGATCGAACTCCGTCCCTCTCAGCCACCCGGGCCAATACCCTCGGACGCCGGACGGCATCCTTGCAAGGGTGATTATGAGCCTTGCCGAGGGTTTCGCCAGAGACGGATTTGGCGCATCCTCAAGTGGCTTTGAAAATTTCGTCCGCTGGACCAGTTACAGGGAAGCGGTTCAATCCGACCTTATCTGGTAGGACCAGGCTTATCTGGTAGGACGAGACTGGGCACCGCCGGCGATCCGAGCGGCCGGCCAGGGAATTCAGGGAGAGAAAGATGAACGTCGCCCCGGGTAAGAATGCCGTCAGCACCATCCCGTTCGACCACGCCAGAGTCGATCGACTGATGGAGGAGGCCGGTATCGATGTGCTGCTCGCCACCTCCAAGCACAACACGCAATATCTGCTTGGCGGCTACAAGTTCATCTTCTTCGCCGCCATGGATGCGATCGGCCACAGCCGCTATCTGCCTATCGTGGTCTACGAGAAGGGTGGGCCCGACCACGCCGCCTATATCGGCAACCGCATGGAGGGCGCCGAGCACCAGAACAACCCGTTCTGGACGCCGACCTTGCACGCCGCCTGCTGGGGCACGCTCGACGCCGCCAATCTCGCGATTGAGCACCTGACCAAAATCGGCAAGGGCAACGCCCGCATCGGCATCGAGCCGGCTTTCCTGCCGTCGGATGCCTACACGCTGATCCGCAAGGCGTTGCCGGACGCCAAGCTGATCGACGCGACTGATATGCTGGAGCGAATGCGGGCGATCAAGACGGAAGCTGAGCTGGAGAAGCTGCGCACCGCCTCTGAACTGATCACCGATTCCATGCTGGCAACCATTGCCTGGGCACGCGAAGGCACGACCAAGACCGAGATCATCGAGCAGTTACGGCGCGAGGAGACCAATCGCGGCGCGCATTTCGAATATTGCCTGCTGACGCTCGGCGCCAGCCACAACCGCGCCGCCTCGCCGCAGGCATGGAAGAAGGGCGAGGTGATGTCGATCGATTCCGGCGGCAATTATCACGGCTATATCGGCGACCTCTGTCGCATGGGCATTCTGGGCGAGCCGGATGCCGAACTCGAGGATCTGTTGGCCGAAGTCGAGGCGGTGCAGCAGGCGGCCTTTTCCAAGGTACGCGCCGGCACGCTGGGTGGTGACATGATTTCCTACGCGGAAGGCGTGCTGAAGAAATCCAAGGTCGCGCCCTATACCGATTTCTTTGCCCACGGCATGGGGCTGATCACACATGAAGCGCCGTTCCTGATGACCAACCATCCGGTGACCTATGAAGGCACCTATGCCGAAAAGCCGCTGGAGAAAAACATGGTGCTCTCGGTCGAGACGACGATGCTTCACCCGACGCGCGGCTTCATCAAGCTGGAGGACACCGTGACGGTCACCGAGACCGGTTACGCTATGTTCGGCGACCGGGGCAGGGGCTGGAACAGAGGTGGAGTTTGACAGCACTGCAATGAAGGCGCTGCCCCCTCACCCGGATTGCCAACCGAATTGCAAAGGGCAATTCGGGACAATCCGACCTCTCCCCGAAGGGAGAGGAGATCGCCAGCGACGGCGCCTACCTCTTCTCCCCTCGGGGAGAAGGTGGCCGCCCACGGGTCTTGCCTCCGGCAAGCCCGAGGACAGGCTCCGCGCCGGATGAGGGGGCAACTCCAAATGCGATTAGTCCTGCCGCAAACAAGGAGGCGGGTGTGCAGAGATCACTTCCCGCCCGGCGGCAGCAGCCTGAAATCCGGCAGGTCGCGCAGCGCCAGTTCCGGTCCGGCCGGGGAGTAGACGACGAAGAGCTGCATCGGCCCATCGCCGGTGTTCAGCGTCGAGTGGAAGCGGCTTTCCGGCACATAGATGGTGCAGCCGGGGCCGACCTTCTCAACGACCGGATTGCCGTCCTCGTCCTCGACCATCTGCTCGCCATTGCCTGATATGACGAAGATGATCTCTTCAGCACCCGGATGGTTGTGGCGCGTGTGACCCTTGCCGAACGGCAGGTCGACGACGCCGCCGGAAAAGCGCGTCGCGCCGTTCACCTCGGGCGCCACCGTCAGCGACAGTCTGCCCCAGTCGAAGCCGAAGGCGCTGACATCCTTCGGGTAGACAAACACCTTGCTCTTGTCGGTCATCGTCTCATCCCTTCTTTTTCTTCGCGGTCGTTTTGGCACCAAGCGTGACCGCCTTGAAATCGGCAGTCTGCCTGGCGATCGCCGCTTCCGCCGGCAGCCGCTCCATCGAGCTTGCCCCGTAAAAGCCGTGCAGGCCCTTGCAGCGTTCGAGGATGTAGCGGGCATCGTCCGGCATCGAGATCGGCCCGCCATGGCAAAGCAGGATGACATCCTTGCGCACGGCACGCGCCGCTTCAGCGATGGCGTCAATCTCCGTCACGCAGTCGTCGAGCGATTTGGCCGACGTCGCACCGATCGAGCCGCCGGTGGTCACCCCCATATGAGCGACGACGATGTCGGCGCCGGCCTTGGTCATGGCGCGCGCCTCATCGGGGTTGAACACATAGGGCGTGGTCAGGAGATCGAGCTCGTGTGCTGCGGCGATCATGTCGACCTCGAGCCCAAAGCCCATGCCGGTTTCCTCGAAACTTTGCCGCATCTGGCCGTCGAACAGGCCGATGGTCGGAAAGTTCTGCACGCCGGAAAAACCCATCGTTTTCAGCTCGGCCAGCAGCAGCGGCATCATGACGAAGGGATCGGTGCCGTTGACGCCGGCCAGCACCGGCGTCTTCTTCACCACCGGCAGCACCTCATAGGCCATTTCCTTGACGATCTCGTTGGCGTTGCCATAGGCGAGCAGGCCGGCAGCCGAGCCGCGCCCGGCCATGCGGTAGCGGCCGGAATTGTAGATAATGATCAGATCGATGCCGCCGGCCTCCTCGGCCTTGGCCGATAGCCCGGTGCCGGCGCCGCCGCCGACGATCGGCACGCCGGCGGCAATCATCTTGCGGAACTTTTCCAGGATCTTCTTGCGCGGTATCGCGGCCATGGCTTCGTCTCTCACTGTCCGGCGATGTCGAGAAAGGCCGCTGTTGCCGCCCTGGCGAATTCGGGGTCGTTGATGTGCAGTGGCAGGCGCGTCACTCGGCGCGTGTTATCAGGCATGATCGTACGTTCGATAGCCTCGAAGAGTGCTGCATCGGCTTCAGGGTCGAAGAAGGCGCCGCCTTCGATGTCGAGCGCCGAGACGCCCTTTTCGGGAATGAGGAACCGGACCGGTCCCTCGCAAAGGCTCAGTCTTGCACCGATCCATTCGCCGATCTTGCGGCTTTCGTCAGGGGTCGTGCGCATCAGCGTCACATTCGGATTGTGCTCGTAAAACAGCCGCCCGCTATAGCGTTGTGGAACGGTCGGTGGCGCCCAGAAATTCACCATATCGAGCGCGCCGACCGAGCCGACATAGGGCAGTTTCGTGCGGGCGATCGCGCCGAAGCGGTCTTCGGTCGCCGGCAGAACGCCGCCAAACAGGAGGTCGCAGACTTCTGTCGTCGTGATGTCGATGACGCCGGACAGCAAGCCGCTGTCGGCCAGCTTCTCCATGCTGCGGCCGCCGGTCCCGGTGGCGTGGAAGACCATGCAGTCATAGGTCGAACGAAGCTGCTCGGCGATGGAAGTCACGCATGGCGTGGTCACGCCGAACATGGTGAGCCCGATCGACGGTCTGCCGTCGGGTGGCGGCGGCGGTTTTGCAGCCATGCCTGCTATCGCCTGGGCGGCATTGTGCAGCACGACACGAGACAGCCGGTTCAGGCCGGCCATATCGGTCACCGACGGCATCATGACGATGTCGGAGACATCGACGTAAGGTGCGGTGTCGCCCGAGGCGAGCGTCGAGACCATGATCTTGGGCAGGCCGAGCGGCAGCGCGCGCATGCCTGATGTGATGATCGAAGTGCCGCCACCACCGCCGATGCCGATCACACCTGACATATCGGTGCGCGATTGGACAAACCGGGTGAAGGCGATGGCCATTGCCGCCACCGCGGTGCCGCGATCGTCGCTGCCCAGCACGGCACTGCTGCCATCGGGATGATGGCCGGCGATCTCTTCGGCCGAGACATCGACCGGCACGGTCGCGTTGCGCGTTCCAACATCGACGCGGGCGACAGCAGCGCCGGTGGCGGCGACCGCATCGGCAAGAAAGGCGAGTTCCTCACCCTTAGTATCGGCGGTGCCCACCACATAGACGCGCTTCATTGCGTTTCCCCGGTTCTAGGCGCGCTCGGCGTTGCCGCCTGCCGCTCTTTTGCCCGGCCGTTCGGCATCGCGAAGGCCATTGCAATTTTCTGAGACGCGCGTATCGTATTGACATGAATGTCTCACGTCAACAAGCGGCGGTTTCCGATGATACCGGTTCTGGGGCCGCACGTGGACCGCGCGCGCGCACAAGACGGTTGATGCTGGAGACGGCGACAAGGCTGATGCAGGCGGGGGCCACGCCCTCGGTCAGCGAGGTCGCCGAAGCGGCGGAAGTCTCCCGCGCCACCGCCTATCGGTATTTTCCAAGCCAGGCGGCGCTGGTGCAGGCGGTGGTCGACGAAGGACTCGGGCCGATCCTCACCTGGAAATCGGCCTCGGCCGATCCGGAGCGCCGCGTCGTCGAACTGTTCGACACGGCCATGCCACGCATCGAAGCCTTCGAGGCGACGTTCAAGGCGGCGCTCAAGCTGTCGCTCGACCAGTGGGCGCGACGGCAAGCCGGCACGCTGGGCGGCGAGCCGGCCTTCACCCGCGGCCATCGCATCGATCTGCTCAAGGACGCGATCGCACCGCTCAAGCACCGGCTGCCGCCACGCGAATTCAAGCGCCTGGCACAGGCCCTGTCGTTGACCTTCGGCGTCGAAGTGCTGATCGTGCTGAAGGATATATGGGGGCTGGACAGCCGCAAGATGATGTCGGTAGCGCAATGGGCAGCCGGCGCCCTGGTGCGGGCTGCAGTGATGGAATCGATGACCGAAGGAGACAGACGTGCGCCGGCGACAGCTGCGGAATAGTATCGATCTGGTTCGACCAGATGGGGATGCCTACTACCAACAATAGCCGATATGCCGTAGCGCGAACAAGGGCCTTGTGTATCAACGAGTAGGAAAATTTAAGAAAAACAGACAGATGTTGCTGGAATCTGCTTGTCTGAGGCCCCGCCATCGTCCAAGAAAGAGCTTGACGTGCGTCCGAAATTGGTAATACCAGATCAGGACAAATAGCGGGTCGAAAGTGAGGGCTGCGATCCATTTCCGGCGGGGCGAGGAGGCTCAAAAACCGGAACGGCGCCATCACGGAAGGAACTACCAGGGCCGGCCTCGCCGCCGGCTCGCATGATACGGTAGAATGCGCACAAGGGAGGAAATCATTATGCGCAAGACAATGACCAGTATGCTTGCTGGTATCGGCTTAGTGCTCGCCTGCGGAACGTCCGTCCACGCGCAGGATAAGGAACTCACCATCTTCTGGGCCGAATGGGATCCGGCGAACTATTTGCAGGAACTCGTCAACCTTTACGAGGCCGAGAGCGGCGTGAAGGTCACAGTGGAGACGACGCCGTGGCCAGACTTCCAGACCAAGGCGTTCACCGAATTCAACGCCAAGGGCAGCGCCTATGACATGGTCGTCGGCGACTCGCAGTGGTTAGGGGCAGCTTCCGAGGGCGGCCACTATGTCGATCTGACGGACTTCGTGAAGAACAACAATGTGCTGGAGACGATGGCCCCGGCGACCGTCAAATTCTATTCCGAATACCCGGGCAACAGCGGCAAATACTGGTCGATCCCGACTGAGGGCGACGCCGTCGGTTGGTCCTATCGAAAGGACTGGTTCGAAGACCCGAAGGAAATGGAGGCGTTCAAAGCCAAGTACGGCTATGACCTTGCCGTGCCGAAGACTTGGAAAGAAATGACCGACATCGCGGAGTTCTTCAACCGACCCGACCAGAACCGCTACGGCATCGCAATCTACACCCAGAACCAATATGACGGTCTCGCCATGGGCGTCGAGAATGCGATCTTTTCCTACGGCGGGGAACTTGGCGATTATGCGACCTATAACGTGGACGGAATCATCAACTCGGACAAGAACGTCGCGGCGCTCGAGAATTACCGCAAGCTCTTCGGCTTCACGCCGCCCGGATGGACCAACGCCTTCTTCACCGAGGACAACCAGGCGATCACCGAGAACCTGGCGGCGATGAGCATGAATTATTTTGCCTTCTTCCCGGCCTTGGTGAACGAGGCGTCGAACCCGAATGCCAAGGGCACTGGCTTCTTCGCCAACCCGGCTGGCCCCGGGGGTGACCAGTTCGCCGCGCTCGGCGGTCAGGGCATCTCAATAGTCTCCTATTCCGAGAATAAGGAAGAGGCGATGAAGTTCCTCGAATGGTTCATCAAGGACGAGACCCAGAAGAAATGGGCCGAGCTCGGCGGCTACACTTGCAATAAGGCGGTGTTGGAGAGCGCCGAGTTCCAGAACGCGACGCCTTACAACAAAGCTTTCTACGAGACCATGTTCAAGGTGAAGGATTTCTGGGCGGTGCCGGAATACGCCGAGCTGTTGCAGCAGCTCAACCAGCGCGTCTATCCGTACGTCGTGAACGGTCAGGGCACTGCAAAGGAGACGCTTGACGCACTTGCAGCCGACTGGAACGCGACGTTCAAGAAGTACAACCGCGTGCAGTAAAGCGCGGCTTGATCTCGGAGGGGGCGGCCGCCCGCCCCCTCCGTTTCCGTTTCAAGAACCGAAATTCAAGAAGAAGACTGGGAAAGAACGGTCCATGGCCACCACAGTCATAACGACGTTGGATCCAAAATCGCGCGCCGCCTCCCATGGCATGAGCGACATCACGATCCGTAACCTCTTCATCATACCGACGATCCTATTCCTGATCATCTTCAACATTTTTCCGTTGATCTATTCGCTCGGTTACTCCTTCACCGACTTTCGTGCATCGACCAGCGCGGCTGCGAATTTCGTCGGACTGCAGAATTATCGCGAGCTGCTCAACGATCCCTACATCTGGAACAATTTCGCGGTCACGGCAAAATACGTGATCGTCTCGGTCGTCGGCCAGGTCGTGGTCGGCTTCGGCACGGCGATGCTCCTCAATCGCGACATTCCCTTCAAGGGGCTGATCACGACGCTGCTGCTTTTGCCGATGATGCTGTCTATGGCCGTCGTCGGTCTGTTCTGGAAACTGCTCTACGACCCGTCCTTCGGCATCATCAATTACGCGCTGGGCCTTGGAAAATTTGAATGGGTCGGAAATGCCGACATGGCTCTCTACGCGATCGCCATCACCGACATCTGGATGTGGGCGCCCTTCGTCATGCTGCTGTCGCTCGCCGGCCTATCGGCGGTGCCGAAGCATCTTTACGAGGCAGCCGCGATCGACCGCGCCGGCTCGTTCTATACCTTCTTCCGCATTACGCTGCCACTGGTCGCCCCCATCCTGATGATCGCGATCATCTTTCGCACCATGGAGGCGTTCAAAACCTTTGATCTTGCCTATGTACTGTCGACGCAGCCGACCACCGAGGTGATCTCGATCCGGCTCTACAAGATGGCGTTCCAGGAATGGCAGACCGGGCGCTCCTGCGCGCTCGCCTACATCGTGCTGATCATGGTCCTGGCGATCACCAATATTTACGTCAAATACCTGAACAAGGTGAAGGAGCGCTAGAATGGCCGCCGTCACCACCTCTACCGAGCGTTCGCTCAACAAGCTCGCCATCGTCGGCGTGCTGATCGTCACGATTATCTTCCTGGCGCCGATCTACTGGATAGCCTCGACGGCGTTCAAGCCGCGCAACCTCGCCACCACCATCCCGCCGACGGTAGTCTTCCAGCCGGAGATTTCGCCCTTCGTCAAGCTGTTCACCAAGCGCTCGCAACTGCGCACAGCGCCGACGCCGGAACAATACGCCGCCGCCCCGTGGTGGGAGCGGCTGGTGTTTGACGGCGGCGAGAAGGTGGTGCGCTCGGGCAGGGGCGAGGTGCAGTGGTCCGGTTATCCGAGCCGCTTCATGAATTCGCTGATCGTGGCCATCACCTCAACGATCCTCGCCGTCGGCATGGGCACCTTCACGGCTTACGGGTTCTCGCGCTTCAAGATAAAGGGGGAGCAGGACCTGCTCTTCTTCATCCTGTCGACGCGCATGCTGCCGCCGGTGGTGGTGGCGATCCCGATGTTCCTGATGTACCGGGCGGTTGGCCTCAACGACACGCATTGGGGCCTGATCATCCTCTACACCGCCTTCAACCTCAGCTTCTCTGTCTGGCTGATGAAGGGGTTCATGGACGAAATTCCGAAGGAGTACGAGGAGGCGGCCCTCGTCGACGGCTATACGCGCATGGAGGCATTCTTCAAGATCGTGCTGCCGGAGGCGGCTACCGGCATCGCCGCCACCGCCGTGTTCTGCTTCATCACGGCGTGGAACGAATATGCCTTCGCGCTGATCATGACCAACCGGCGGGCCCAGACCGCGCCGCCGTTCATTCCGAGCCAGGTCGGTTCCGGCCTGCCCGACTGGACGGTCATCGCGGCCGGCACCTTCCTGTTCCTGCTGCCGGTCGCCATCTTCACCTTCCTGTTGCGCAACCACCTCCTGCGCGGCATGTCCTTCGGAGCGATCCGCAAATGATCCGCCATGGTACAATCCAGCGCACGGCCGAGATCGTGATGGTGCTCGGCATCATCGCGCTCTGCCAGCCGTGGAATTTCTTCCTGCACCGCTACGGGCTGACGATCATCATCGTCGGGCTGCTGACGTTCATGATCACCGGCTGGGTCGGTCCAAGGCAGAAGCCGCAGGCGACCGGCGCGCCGGAAAAAGAAGGTCACGCATGACCCAGATCGAGCTTCGTGGCGTCCAGAAATTCTTTGGCGCCGTTCAGGTCATCAAGGACCTCAATCTCAAGATCGACGACAACGAGTTCATCGTGCTGCTCGGCCAGTCGGGCTGCGGCAAGACGACGACGCTTCGCGCCATCGCCGGGCTGGAGACGATCGACGGCGGCGATGTCCTCATCGACGGCAAGCCGGTCCAGCATCTCAAGGCTGCCGACCGCGACATCGCCATGGTCTTCCAATCGTTCTCGCTCTATCCGCATATGAGCGTCTACGAGAACATCGCTTTTCCGTTGCGCGCCATGCGCAAGAGCAAGGCGGAGATCGACGGCGAGGTTCGCTCGGTCGCCAAAGTGCTGCAGATCACCGACCTGCTCGGCAAGAAGCCGTCGGCGCTGTCGGGCGGCGACATGCAGCGCGTGGCGATCGGCCGGGCGCTAGTGCGGCGGCCGAAGGCGATGCTGATGGACGAGCCGATCGGCGCACTCGACGCCAAGCTGCGCGAGGAGATGCGCGCGGAGATCAAGCGGCTGCACATCAAGCAGGGCTCGACCACCATCTACGTCACCCACGATCAGATCGAGGCGATGAGCCTTGCCGACCGCATCGTCATCATGCATGAGGGCGTTCTGCAGCAGGTAGGCAGCCCATCGGAAGTGTATACGCACCCGGCCAATTTGTTCGTCGCGCAATTCGTTGGCTCGCCAGTGATGAACGTCGCCAACGCGGCGGTGACGATGAACGGCTCCGGCGCCAGGGTCACCCTCGACGGGGCCGCGGAAGGGTTCCTTTTCCCGGCCGAACTGGGCGGCCAACTCGACGCCGCGAACGTCGGGCAGGACCGCCTTGCACTCGGCATCCGCCCCGAAGGCGTGATGGTCTCGCGCGAGCCGGCGGACGGTTACCTGCCGGTCGAGGCGCACATCATCGAACCGCTTGGCTCCTACGATATCGTCGACCTCAAGGTCGGGGCACAGATGTTGCGCGCCCGCACCCGTTCCGGTTTCGTCGGCAAGCCGGGGGTCCAGGTCTTCGCCAAGCTCGACCCGGCGCAGGCGCACTTCTTCGACACGACAAGCGGCAATTCGCTGGGGGTGAGACTCTGATGGCCCATATCCAGCTCAAGAACATCTCGAAGACATTCGGCAATCACACCGCATTGACCGGGCTCAATCTCGACATTGCCGACGGCGAGTTCTTCGTGCTGCTCGGCGAGACCGGCGCCGGCAAGACGACGACGCTGCGCATGATCGCCGGCCTGGAAAAGCCGGACGAGGGTCAGATATTCATCGACGGCGCTGATGTCGCCGACTGGGGTGCGGCCGAGCGCGACGTGGCACTGGTTCTGCAGCAATACTCGCTTTATCCGCGCTACACGGTGCGCGAAAACCTCGAATTCCCGCTGAAGCCAAAAATCCGCCGCATCGAGCCCGACGAGATCAAGACGCGCGTCGACCGCGTTGCCAGAACCTTGCGTATCGAGCATCTGCTCGACCGCAAGACGGATCGCCTCTCTGGCGGCGAGATGCAGCGCGTTTCGATTGGTCGCGCCATCGTCAGGAAGCCCCGCGTATTCCTGATGGATGAGCCCCTTTCGGCGCTCGATGCCAAGCTGCGGGAGGCGCTGCGTACCGAGCTGAAGAACATCCAAATGAACCTTGGTCAGACCTTCCTGTTCGTCACGCACGACCAGATCGAGGCGATGTCGATGGGCGACAAGGTTGGCGTGCTCAACCATGGCCGCATCGTCCAGACCGGCACACCGTATGAGATCTATAACAATCCGCGCGACACCTATGTGGCGAGCTTCGTCGGCTCGCCGCCGATGAACCTCATCGACGGCAAGCTCGTCGACGGCCGCGCGGTGATGGCACCGCTGAATTTCGAGCTGCCTTTTACGGGGGGTGCCAAGACGAGCGGTGCGACCGACGGTCGCCCGCTCGTCTTCGGTATTCGTCCCGAGGATGTCCATCTCGAGAGCGGGGCGCCGGTGGAAGCGCGCGTCCACGATGTCGAGAACCATGGCGTCGAAAAGATCCTGACCCTGCGGGTCGGCGACACCATGCTGCGCGCCACGGTGCCGGCCAGAACCGATGTCGAAATCGAGCAGCCGGTGCGCTTTGCCTGGGATCCGGACAAGGTGGTGCTGTTCGACAAGGCTAGCGGAATAAGCCTTCGTCACGCAGGCTAAGAGACTGTTTGGAAACTCTACTCCGGCGGCCATCTGATGGCGTTTTCTGTGCTTACTACAGCGCCGCGCGTCCTTTGGACGCGCAAAGGACGCTGTAGCACTTTTGATTTTGCGCATGATCCTTTCCGAAAATCTTTTCCGATTTTCGTGGTCATGCGCGGGCTCACGGACCCAAATGTCCGCTCCGCTCCGGCTCTCGAAACCACCACCATATGACTCGCCGGAGCGACTTTCGAAACAGTCTCTAAGCGCGCCTGCTGGGCGGGAAGGATGCTAGAGCGGGATGCGTTCAAACTGAACGAGGCATCCCGCTCTATCTATTTGTTTTAGCCGCATTTCTGCGACGCCAAGTGATTCCACTTGGGTGCAAAATGCTCTCGCGGCTTGAAGCCTTTGACCAGGTTTAGCCGGCTTGACGGGCCTCGGCCTGTTCCTCGGCGCGGAAATGGCTGGGAGCCGATCCGATGACGCGCTTGAACGCCCGGCTGAAGGACGCGTCGGATTCATAGCCGAGGCGCGCGGCGACGACGGAAATCTTCAGCCGGTCGCGGACCAGCCATTGCCGTGCCTGGTGCATTCTCACCTGGGTGACATATTTTGCCGGGGTTTCGCCGACGATCGTTGCGAAGCGCTCGGCGAAACCCGATCGCGAGGCGCCCATCATCCTGGCGAGCGTTTCCACGGTCCAATCGCGCTCCGGTTCGAGGTGGATCGCGGCCAGCACGCGGCCAATCTCGCGGTCTCTCACCGCGGCGATCCATCCGGACGAGTCGCCGCAGCCGCGCTCGACCCACGAGCGGATGACGGTGGCCGCCAGCACATCGGCGAGCCGGGCCAGAATGCCGCCGGAACCGACGCGCTCCATCGTCACTTCGCGGGCCATCGCCTCCAGCAGATGCGGGATGCCGGGTTCATAGGCTTCCAACTCGTGCGCGCGCATTACGTCCGGCATCATGCCGAGCAATGGGTGCAAACCGTCGAGATTGAAATACATGCTGCCGAAAAACAGCAGCGTCCCCGGCCGGCGACCTTCATTGGACATGCAGTAAACGTCCTTGCAGACCTCGGCGACCTTGTAGCCCTGGATCGGCGAAGCCTCAATGCCCGGCTCGCTCGCCAGGACGTGTGCTGCACCGCGCGGCAGCAGCACCGCGTCGCCCGCCTTGAGCTCCACCCATTCGCCAGAGGGCTGCAGCAGCCAGCATCCCTTGCGGCCGATGAAATGGAACCGCGCCGCCGTCTGGGCCGGAAACTGGAGGCCCCAGGGCTCCTGCATTTCACAGCGGCCGTATTCGACGCCGTCGAGCCGTAACCCGCGCAATATGTCTGTCAGCGGATCACCGGTGATCGGAACTTTGGACGAATAGTCAAGCATGATGGTGTTTCTAGCATGGAAACTCCAGGCGGTCACTCCCTATGTTGCACTGCAGCCAAATGTTGCGCTGCAACCAGATCCGGAGATTCCATCATGACCGAACCCGCGACAGGCGTCATGGACGCCGTTCTCGATCCCGCGGAAACCGACGAACGAGCCGAGCCGGCGTGGGGGGCGGTCGTATCCCTTGCGCTCGGTGTGTTTGGGCTGGTGACCGCAGAATTCCTGCCTGCCAGTCTGCTGACGCCGCTGGCGCAGGACCTCGGTGTGACGGAAGGGACTGCCGGCCAAGCGGTGACAGCGACGGCCGTTGTCGGCGCGATAGCCGCTCCGACCATGGCTATCGTCACCAAACGGCTGGACCGCAGGCTGGTCATGTGGGGACTGACAGTGCTCCTGATCCTGTCGAACCTGGTAGCGGCGTTTGCCTCTTCGCTTCCCGTTCTTCTGATCGCTCGCATCATGCTAGGAGTAAGCCTCGGCGGCTTCTGGTCGATGTCGGCGGCCATGGCGATGCGGCTTGTCCCAATGCGGCTGATGCCGCGCGCCATGTCGATCATTCTCACCGGCGTTTCGGTGGCGACGGTCTGTGCCGCCCCAGTCGGCGCCTATGTCGGCGACGTCTGGGGATGGCGAACGGCCTTCATGATCGCGGCGGTTGTCGGCGCCCTGGCGCTGCTCGTGCAGATCGCCACCCTTCCGAAGCTGCCGCCGGCGGGCGTGGCAAGTGTTCGGACCTTGCTGGAAGTGATGAAGCGCCCGATGATCAGGGTTGCGCTTCTGGTGGTCCTACTGGTCGCTTCGGGACACTTTGCCGGCTTCACCTATGTCCGCCCGTTTCTTGAGAAGGTGCCTGCGCTGGACATCGAGACGATCTCTCTGGTGCTGCTCGCCTTTGGCATCGGTGGATTCTTCGGCAACTTTGCCGGTGGCTTCATGGCCGAACGCAGTCTCAAAACCGCCGTCGGCATGGCGCCTCTGCTGATTGCTGTGGCAGCCGCCTTGCTGCTTACTCTCGGAGCCTCGCCAGTCGTTGCGGCGATAGCGGTTGCCGCCTGGGGCTTTGCCTTCGGCGCGGTGCCCGTCGGGCTGCAAACCTGGCTGGTGCGAGCCGCTCCCGACCAGGCTGAAAGCGCCGGCGGGCTGATGGTCGCGACGTTCCAGGTGGCCATTGCGCTGGGCGCGGTTTTCGGCGGCCTGCTCGTCGACAATGCCGGCGTTGCCAGTGCTTTCGCCTATTGCGGAATCGCGACGTTGCTGGCGGCCTTGGCGGCGTTCTTGCTTGGCCCGAGAAGCGCGACCTAAGCCATTCCGCACGGGCGTCCAACGTAGGACGCCTCTTGCCTCCAAGAAATGGCCCGAAAATCGGTTATGATTTTCGGGCCGTGGCGATTGCGGCGACGAAACGGCCCAGACTGTCTTCGACGTAGGATGCAACTTCGACTTTCGGGTCGAAACTCCACCAAAGCAGCGAACCTTGCCAGTGCGATGCCATCAGCAGGCCGATATCCAACGGCGTGTTGGCCACCGAAGCAAAGCAAGAGTCGAGGATGTTGCACAGGGATGCCTTCCACGATGCCCCGCGCGCGCGAAGCACCGGATCGCGCAGATCTTCACGCAGGACGAGCAGGCCCTCGGCATAGGATTCGATGCCGCCATAGTCACGCGAAAGCGCCACCAACAACCCGATCGCGCCAGCAGGGGTTCTCTGTATCGCATCGGCGAGCTTTATCGTCTTCTCATCCAGCCTATCCCATGCCTGCAGCAAGGTTCTTTGCCTGAGCGTAGCCTTGTTCTTGAAACGCTGCACCAGGGTCGAGCCGGAAAGTCCGCAAGCCTTGGACAGCCGTTCGAATGTGAGGCTCTCCGAGCCATGCTTGTGGATCAGCCGGTGCGCCGCTTCCAGCACGTGCTCGTCGGATTGCGTTTTTTGCCGCGGCATCTTGACATCCATTTATAACCGAATGATCATTTATATATTATGGCATTGAAGAAAGCCAGCGTTTGGTTGGTCAGAGCGTTGGTTGGTCAGAGCCGTGGGGAGTTCAATGACGCTTGAGGGAAAAGTCGCCTTGGTCGCGGGTGCAACGCGCGGTGCGGGGAGAGGTATTGCGGTCGAACTGGGCGCCGCGGGCGCGACGGTTTATGTCACAGGGCGGACGACACGCATGCATCAGTCCGAATACGCCCGCCCGGAAACGATCGAGGAAACAGCGGAGCTTGTTTCAGCGCAAGGCGGCCATGGCATCGCTGTGCAAGTCGATCATCTGGTTGTGGAAGACGTGCGCAAGCTGGTCGACCGGATACGTACCGAGCAGGGCCGCCTCGATGTGCTGGTCAACGACATCTGGGGCGGGGAGAAACTGTTTGAATGGAACAAGCCGGTTTGGGAGCATGATCTCACGAATGGTTTGCGCATGTTGCGGCTGGGCATCGACACGCATCTGATCACCGCGCATTACGCGCTGCCGCTTCTGATTGAGCGCCCGGGCGGGCTGCTTGTCGAAGTCACCGACGGCACAGCCGAGTATAATGCAGACCACTATCGGCTTTCCCCATTCTACGACCTCGCCAAAGTGTCGGTGACCCGCATGGCCTGGGCCCATGCTCAGGACCTTGCCCCGCACGGTGCCACCTCGATTTCGCTGACACCCGGCTGGTTGCGTTCGGAAATGATGCTCGAGGCATTCGGCGTCACGGAGGACAACTGGCATGATGCGACAGCGAAAGTGCCGCATTTTGTCATCTCGGAGACGCCGCGCTTTGTCGGGCGCGCGGTGGCGGCGCTTGCGGCGGACCCGGATCGTTCGCGCTGGAACGGACAGTCGCTGTCGAGTGGCGGGCTGGCGCAGCTCTACGGTTTTACCGATCTCGACGGCTCGCGGCCCGACGCGTGGCGCTACGTTCCCGAGGTTCAGGACGCCGGGAAACCAGCCGATGTGACGGGGTACCGTTAGACCGCTCGAACGCTGGGAGCCGGCAATAGTTTCGGTTTCAGGCCGCGCGGCCGTCGAAGTCGAGAACCGGCACAGCGGCAAGGTCCAATCCGTCGATGCAATGGATATTGACGTAGGCGCTTCGTTCGCTCCCTTCGCTGACATCCTCGGCGAAGGGGTGAATGCCGCAGGTCCGGCAGAACCGGTGGGCGATGACATGGTTGCCGAAAGTGTACCTGCCAAGATCGTCGCCCCAGGCAAGCACCTGCAATGCCTCGTGCGGCACCGCCCATAGCAGCGCGCCCTTGCGCGAGCAGATCGAGCAATTGCATCGCACGGCTCCGGTCAGATCGCCTTCGACCTCGAAGGCGATCTTGCCGCAGTGGCAGCTGCCTTTGTAGAGCATCAGGTCTCCTCCTTCCGTTCGACAGGGGTGCAAATGTGCTTTTGCCGGGTTATGTCTCTGCAGGCCATGCACCAGTCGTTGCCTGTAAGACGTTGCAGGCGTCCGGAGTCCGACACCGAAAATGCAATCCGTCCGCGACCGCCTCGAAGTCGTCCTTTCGCGTCTCGCCGTCCGCGCGGACAATGAAAGCGTATTCGTAAAGCTCTATCCGGAGGCCGCACGGGCAGCAGCCGATGCGGCCGATGGTCGGCGCAGAGCCGGCGTGACGCTCGGGCCGCTCGACGGAACAATTCTGTCGATCAAAGACCTGTTCGATGTCGCCGGCGAGCCGACCACGGCCGGTTCGTTGCTGCTCAGCACCGCGGCGCCGGCGCTGCGGGATGCCGTCATCGTGCAACGATTGCGGCAGGCGGGCGCCGTCATCTTCGGCAAGACCAACATGACTGAATTCGCCTTCACCGCGATCGGCGTCAACCCGCATTACGGCACGCCCGGCAATGCGACCGACGCCAGCCGGATTGCGGGCGGCTCATCCTCCGGCGCCGGTGTTTCCGTTGCCGAAGGCACGAGCGAGATCTCGATCGGTTCCGACACCGGCGGTTCGGTGCGCATTCCGGCATCGCTGAACGGTGTCGTCGGCTTCAAGCCGACGGCGCGGCGCGTGCCGCGCGATGGCGTCTTCCCGCTATCGGCCACGCTGGACTCCATTGGCCCGCTCGCGCGCACCGTTGCCGAATGTGCCGCAGCCGACGCGGTGATGGCCGGCGAAGAGTTCGCGGCACTTGTTCCGCTCTCGCTTGCCGGACTGCGCATCGGTGTTCCGCGCGGCGTGCTCTTCGAGGATACGGAAGAAGAGGTCGCGGTAGCGTTCGACCGATGTGTTCACAAGGTGGAACTCGCGGGTGCACGCCTCGCTGATCTGTCCATCGATGACCTCCTTGCCGATTTGCGCGCGGTAACCAGGCGGGCCTCGATCGCGGCAATGGAGGGTGCCGAGGTCCATGCAGATTGGCTGGCGACTGGCGCGACGACACCGGTGGATCCGCGGGTGGGCGAGCCGTTGTCACGCGCTGCCGCCGTTCCGGCCACGGCCTATATAAGGGCAATCCGCCGCCGCACGGCGCTTGTCGCGGCCATGGACGAGCGGCTGGCGTCTGTCGATGTGCTGGCCCTGCCGACCACCCCGGTCACCGCACCGACAATCGTGTCGATGACCAGCGACGAAGTTCTATGTGAGCGTATGGAAGGCCTTCTGCTGCGCAACACGCAGGTCGCCAACCAGTTCGACCTCTGTGCGATCTCGCTGCCGATGCCGGGAATGGCGCGCCCTGCCGGGCTGATGCTGGTGGCGCGCAACGGCCACGACCACCGTCTCTTGCGTATCGCGGCGGAAGTCGAGGCACTGCTTGGCCGTGGATGATGTGAACGTCAATGCGACGAACAGTGGCCGCGTTCGCTATCCCTGGACGCGCGTTCGACACCGGTCGCGACCAGCCATGGCAAAGTGTATCGCTTGCCGTCTGGGTCCGGGTCTCGATGGAGCCGACAACGACGACCTTGCCGGCGTAGAGCTTGTCAGAGAGATCGAGCGCCTTGTCCTCCTGCGGCAATCCATCGATGTCGATCGACACGCCCTTGATGATCTTGCCCGTGGCAAGATCGAGCGCGCTGTTCGACGGACAGGGCGCCATCACGCACCGCAGGCCGTTGTCGCAATAGACATAACTGCTCTCGGCCGCAGCGAGCGAGGGCGGGACGCACATCGAAAAGATGGTAGCAAGCAGCGGCGTGTGGCGAAGAACGGGCATGGGTCCAGCGTCTTGAAGAAATGGGGCGAAACGGCCGTGGCGCTACGCGTCGGCCGGAAACCGCCGCCGGTAGTGCTCGACCACTTCGGGATTGCGCAGATTGACCGGCAATTTGTTGGCCAGTACCAGCAAGGTTTCATCAGCCGACCCGACGCCCATGCGCATCATCGATTGCTCGGTGATGCCGGCCATGTGCGGGGTGATGATGACATTGTCGAAGCCGAAATAAGGATGATCTGAGGGCAGCGGCTGCGTCGCAAAGACATCGAGCGCGGCACCACCGATACGGCCCTTTTGCAGCGCTTCGATCAGCGCGTCGTCGTCGATCACCGGCCCGCGCGAAATATTGATCAGCAGCGCATGGGGCTTCATTCGACCGATGCGCTCGCGGTTGATCAGGCCGCGTGTCTCCGGTGTCAGCGGGCAGCACAGAACGATGATGTCGCTCTGCTCGACCAGTGCGTCGATCGACAGGAAGCCGACGCTGTCCAGCGCCGGCCTCATGCTGCGCGTCGTCGCCACCACGTTCAGGTCGAAACCATGGGCCGCGATATGGCCGACTGCCTGTCCAATGGCGCCGAAGCCAATAATGCCGATCGTCTTGCCGGCAAGCTCGCTGGCGAGAATGGTGTGGTCGCGACCGGCCAGCCAGCCCTTCGCCCGCAAGTCGCGGTCTACTACGCGGAAACGCCGAAGCAGCGCCAGGGCTGCAAACATCACGTATTCGGCGACCGACCGCGCATTGACCGCCGGCACGTTTGCGACCAGCACGCCGGCTGCAGTGGCCGCCTCCATCGGGACCATGTCGAGCCCGGCGCCATGGCGGATTGCGGCCCGGAGCTTCGTCGCACCTTCGAAAAGCGCTGATGGCAGTGGCGCACGAACGATGATGATGTCGGCATTCCTCGCCTCAGTCGCCAGCGTGTCCGCATCGAGGGCGGAGGCGACGACGAGTTCACCGGCCCCAGTCAGCATGGCGGAGGCGCGCGGGTGAAGCGTGTGTGTCGTCAAGATTTTAGGCATGTCAGACCTGTTCGAGCGCTGGACTGTGAGGTTCTGCCCCACCACCCTCGATCAGGCCTTTCCAGTAGCTTTCCGCACCTTGCAGATGGGCGCTCATGAGCGCCTGGGCGAGGTTGCCGTCGCGGCGCAGCAGCGCCTCGTAGATCTGGATGTGCTCGGCATGCGAGCGCACGCTGCGTTCGGGATCGTTGAAATAGATCGGCAGGCGTTGTTCGCCCATCATGTAGTAGACGCTGCATATGTTGTGAAAAACGCTGTTCTTGGTCGCCCGCACGATTTCAAGGTGAAATTCGCGGTCTTCCTTGGCGAGACCCTCGCCCGCCGCAATGCGGTCTTCCGAAGCCTTCAGGATTTCGCGCAGCCGCTCGAAATTTTCCTCGGTGGCACGCGAACAGGCAAGCTCGGCGGCCTTGATCTCGTGGATCTTGCGCAACTCGACCGTCTCGTAGATCTGGATCGGATCGAGCGGCAGGCCGGCCCTGGCAAAAAGCGCCATCGCCTCGACGCTGGCCTGCTTGGTGTCGATGTAGATGCCGGACTTGGCCCGGCGCTCGACGATGCGCATGGCTTCGAGGATAGCCAGCGCCTCGCGGATCTGGCCGCGGCTGACGACGAAATGCTCCGCCAGTTCTCGCTCCGACGGCGTTCGGCCCGTCGCCTTGTCGGAGTGGGAGAACAGATAGGCGGCGAGTTCCGCGAGAAGGTTCTTTTCTTTCATGATCAGCCGCGTAGCGCGTGCGCCTCCAGGAACCGTTCCGAAAGGGTGAATCCCAGTCCGGGCTTCTCGGGGATCGCTATCATACCGTCCTTTGCTTCGACAGTCTCCTCGATCAGATCGTGGATCATCGGGTTGGCGCCAAGCGAATATTCGACGGTAAAGCTAGCCGGCGAAGCAGCGCAGACATGCAGCCCGGCAAAGAAGCAAGGGGCGCCGGCCCACAGATGCGGCGCGAAGCGCAGATTGAAGGCGCTGGCGATGGTGCTGATCTTCATCGCCTCGCTGATGCCGCCGCAGAAGGCTGGATCCGGCTGGAAGATGTCGGCCGCTTTGAGCGTGGCGAGGTCGCGGAAGGCATAGCGCGTCGCCTCGCTCTCACCGGTGGCGATCGGGATGGAGCCGGACGCCCGCACTTCGGCCATCCCAGGCTTGTCGTCGGCGATGACCGGCTCCTCGAACCAGGCCAGATCGAGATCGCCGGCGAGATGGATGAAGCGTTTGGCTTCCGCCACCGTATAGGTGCCGTGCGCATCGACCATAAGATCGAGTTCAGGGCCGAGCGCCTGTCTTGCGGCGCGGACGCGGGCGGCCGAATTGTGCGGGGTGCCGTCCATCGCGCCGATCCGCATCTTCAGCGCCTTGAAGCCACCCTTGGCGATATAGGATTTCAACTGGTCGCCGATCGCTTCGGTGGGGGCCCAGCCACCGGAAGCGTAGGCCGGCATGCGATCGAGCTTGCGGCCGCCGAGCAGCCGCCAGACCGGAACCCCCAGCGACTTGCCCAGAATATCCCACAATGCGATGTCGACGGCGCTGATTGCGGCGACGCTGATGCCGCGCCGCGCCAGTTGCGGCATGGCGTGGCCGTTTTGCGCGGCGCTGTCGTGGCGCACGCCATTGTAAAGCATCTCCCAGATCACCCCGAGGTCGGCCGGATCGCAGCCGATCAGCTGCGGGCCGACCTCATGGTTCAGCATGTGGACGAGGGCGCCATAGCTGCCGGTGCTGCCGGCGGCATTCTTGCCTTCGCCCCAGCCGACCAACCCATCGTCAGTCTCGATGCGCAAGATGGCGGCGTCGAACGTCGTCACCTGACCGAAGTCGCTGCGGTGCTGCCGTGCCGCTTCGATCGGTATGCGGACCCACCAGGCTTGGACCGTCTTGATGCGCATGTTCATCCTCTGCCTTGCCGCCGTTAGGGGCCGCCGTCGGGCGGAAAGGCTCGTTTCCAGAGATCGACTACTTGATCAGCGGCAGCAGCGTTTCGGCGGTGATGCGCATCTGGTCGGTGTAGAACTTTTCCGTGAGCACGCTGGAACCGTGGTCCTGGATGAATTTGAGCTGCTCCGGCGAGATGTCGACCGGGTTGCGTTCGACCATGTCGGGATAGGGAGCAGCCGGCGTGCGGTCGACAGGGGCGACGAACTCGTTGGTCAGCGCGCCGTCGTAGCCGACTTCCTTCAGGGTGCCAACGATCTTCGGCCAGTCGATCTGTCCGAGACCGGCGGCGAAGCGGTTGTTGTCAGCGACGTGGAAATCGAACAGGCGCTTTCCGACCTGCCGGATGGCATCGTAGACGTTAAACTCCTCCATATGGAGGTGATAGGCGTCAAGGCAGACACCGCATTCGGGGCTGACCGCATCGGCCAGCGCCAGTGCCTGGGCGCCGCGGTTGAACAGATAGGTCTCGAAGCGGTTGAGCGGCTCTACCGCGATCTTGACGCCGACCTTCCTGGCGTGGGTAAAGCATTCCCTGGTGGCGTCGACCACCCATTTCCATTCTTCTTCCTCGGTGCCGTCCGGCACCACCTTCCCGACGGTGGCGGGAACCAGCGTGATGATCTCGCCGTCGAGTTCGCTCACCATCGTCAGCACGTCCTTGACGTACTGCACCGAGCGCTCGCGCTGGCCCTGGTCCTTGGCGGCGAGGTTGCGCTCGCCCAGCATCAGCGTCACCGCCCCCCAGCAGCGGATGCCGTGCTCCTTCAGGAGGGCACGTGTCTCATTGATCTTGTATTGCGCGGGCTCGCCGGAAATCTCGATCGACTCATAGCCGAATTTCTTGATGCGTTTGAGCGTCGTCTCCAACGGTTCCGCCCGCATCCAGTTGTGCGTCGAAAGATGCATGGTCTGTCCTTCCCAGAATTCGCCTTTAACAATTCGCCTGCGACGCCAGATTGCGTTGCAGGTTTCCTCCCCAAGGCGGTCCAGCATTTTTCGTTAACTGGTTCGACCAATTGGGCATGAAAAGAGGTCTACAGCAATTTCATCTGGACGGCAAGAAATCCTGCAAGGCAGCCCCGGCCAACGATTATTCCGTTGATTAAACTAACATATTTCCCCGCTGCCCAGCAATTTTCGCGGCGCTGATTGCGAGCGGCGGCGCTTGACCAAACGGTTGTATTTGGTAATACCAGAATGGCGGCGCGCACTAGCGCCAGTCGAGAAAAGACCAAAGAGGCTGGCCCTGCTTTCAATCGGCGCTATGCTTGGTCGTGGATAAATTAGGGAGGATGCCGATGCCGTCGACAATGAAGGGTCCTGGGCTGTTTCTGGCGCAGTTCGCGGGCGATGCCGCACCGTTCAATTCACTGCCGTCGATCACCAGATGGGCGGCCGGACTGGGCTACAAGGGCGTGCAGATACCGACCTGGGACAGCCGGCTGTTCGACCTCGAGAAAGCGGCGTCTTCCCAGGCCTATTGCGACGAAGTGAAAGGCATCTGCACCGAGGCTGGCGTCGAGATCACCGAGCTGTCGACGCATCTGCAGGGGCAGTTGGTGGCGGTGCATCCAGCCTATGACGCACAGTTCGACGGCTTCGCGCCGCCTGCGGTGCACAACAATCCTAAAGCCAGGCAGCAATGGGCGGTCGAACAGATGAAGTTCGCTGCCAAAGCTTCGAAGAATCTCGGGCTCAAGGCATCGGTGTCCTTTTGTGGTGCGCTAGCCTTCCCTTACCTTTATCCGTGGCCGCAACGGCCGGCGGGATTGATCGAGGAAGCATTTTCGGAGCTCGGAAAACGCTGGAAGCCGATCCTCGACCTCTATGAGGACAATGGCGTCGACCTTGGTTACGAAATCCATCCGGGCGAGGACGTGTTCGACGGCGCGACCTTCGAGATGTTCCTCGACGCCGTGGGCGGCCACAAGCGCTGCAACATCAATTACGACCCGTCGCATTTCCTGTTGCAGCAGCTCGACTATCTCGAATTCATCGACATCTATCACGAGCGGATCAAGGCGTTCCACGCCAAGGATGCCGAGTTCAATCCGACCGGCCGGCAAGGCGTCTATTCCGGCTATCAGAGTTGGACGAACCGGGCCGGGCGTTTCCGCTCGCTCGGCGACGGTCAGGTGGATTTCGGCGGCATCTTCTCCAAGCTCGCCCAATATGACTACGATTCATGGGCGGTACTGGAATGGGAATGCTGCCTGAAGCACCCCGAGGATGGCGCGGCCGAAGGCGCTCCCTTCATTCAGCACCACATCATCAGGGTGACGGAAAAGGCATTCGACGATTTTGCCGGCGGCGCGACGGATAAAAAGGTGCTGCGCGCCATGATGGGAATCTAGCGCGATTTTCCCTCCCCCTCGAGGGGAGGGTCGATCCGCGCAGCGGATCGGGGTGGGGTCGCAGGGCGTAGAGCTCGGCATCGACCGACCCCTCCCGGCCCTTCGGGCCACCCTCCCCTCAAGGGGGAGGGGTATTTCAGACACGAGGGAGAAAATCATGGTCGGCGCAACGAAGTCGGAGACGGGAGGCGGCCCGATCCGCTACGGCATGGTCGGCGGCGGGCAAGGCGCCTTCATCGGTGCCGTGCACCGGATCGCGGCGCGCATGGACAATGAGTTCGTGCTGGTCGCCGGTGCCCTGTCATCCAACCCGGCGCGTGCCAAGGCATCGGCCGAGGAGCTCGGGCTCGATCCGGCGCGCAGTTACGGCTCGTTCGCCGAGATGGCCAAGGCCGAGGCCAAGCGGCCGGACGGTATCGAAGCGGTGGCCATCGTCACGCCCAACAATGTGCATGTGCCGGCGGCGAAGGCTTTTCTCGAAGCTGGCATCCACGTCATCTGCGACAAGCCGCTGGCGACGACGTTGGCGGAAGCGAAGAAGCTGGCGGCATTGGTCGAAAAGACCGGCAAGGTCTTTGTCCTCACCCACAATTACACCGCCTATCCGATGGTGCGGCAGGCGCGCGAGATGGTGGCCAAGGGACAACTCGGCGACATCCGTATCGTGCAGTCGGAATACCCGCAGGACTGGCTGACCGAAGACCTCGCCGCCACCGGCCAGAAGCAGGCGGCCTGGCGCTCCGATCCCAAGCAGGCCGGCGCCGGCGGTGCGCTGGGCGACATCGGCACGCACGCCTACAATCTCGCGCGCTTCGTCTGTGGATTGGAGCTCGATTCGCTTTCCGCCGATCTCGACGCCTTCGTGCCGGGGCGACAGCTCGACGACAATGTCAACGTGATGTTGCGCTTCAAGCCGGTCGGCAAATCGCATCCGGCCAAGGGCATATTGTGGGCGAGCCAGGTGGCGCCCGGCCACGAGAATGGGCTGAAGCTGCGTATCTACGGCTCGAAGGGCGGGCTTGAATGGGTGCAGGCCGACCCGAACTATCTCTGGTACACGCCGTTCGGCCAGCCGAAGCAGTTGATCACCCGAAATGGCGCCGGCGCGCTGCCCGTCGCCGGGCGCGTCAGCCGGGTTCCGTCAGGCCATCCGGAAGGCTATCTCGAAGGCTTCGCCAACATCTACCAGGAGGCGGCGCGCGCCATCCGCGCAGCGCGCCGCAAAGGCGGAAAGCCGGCTAAGGACGTAATCTTCCCGACTATCCAGGACGGTGTCGAAGGCATGGCCTTCATCGAAGCCTGCGTGAAGTCGTCGAAGAAGAATGGAGCCTGGACGAAACTTTAATCGCTGCGCCCGGTTAACGGGGGAGCCCCCTCACCCGGATTGCCAACCGAATTGCAAGGGCAATTCGGGGCAATCCGACCTCTCCCCGAGGGGAGAGGAGATCGCCGGCGCTGCCGTCTGCCTCTTCTCCCCAGCGGGGAGAAGGTGGCCGCGAAGCGGCCGGATGAGGGGGCTTATGGCGAAGTCGGCGGAGGAGCCAGCCGGCCGTCAAATGGGGAGGAGGCGTCGATGAAAATTGGCATGTGTATGTTTTTGTGGACGACGGCCGTGTCGAAGAAACACGAGCCGCTGCTCAGGGATATCAAGGCGACCGGCTTCGATGGCGTCGAGATACCGATCTTTGCCGGCACGCCGGACGATTACAAAAGGCTCGGCGCGCTGCTCGACCGCATCGGGCTGGAACGCACCGCCGTTTCGGCGATGGGCGATCCGGCGATGAATTTGATCTCGGCCGATGCCTCAACGCGCAAGGCCGGCATCGACTATATGAAATGGGCGATCGACTGCACACAAGCGCTTGGCGCCAAAACGCTGAGCGGCCCGCTGCATTCGACGCTCGGCGCCTTTTCCGGCAGCGGGCCGACAGCGGCGGAGAAAAAGCGTTCGGTCGGCTCACAGCGCGCCATCGGCGATCATGCCGGCAACAAGAACGTCACCATCGGGCTGGAGGCGCTCAACCGCTTCGAATGCTATCTGCTCAACACGATGGACGATCTGTCGGAGCATGTCGACGCGATCGACCGGCCGCACATCAAGGCGATGTACGACACTTTCCACGCCAATATCGAAGAGACCGACGCGATCGGCGCCTATACGCGCAACCGCAAAAATGTCGTCCATATCCATATTTCGGAGAATGATCGCGGCGTGCCGGGGCGCGGCCACATTCCGTGGAAAGAGACGTTTTCGGCCATCCGCAAGAGCGGCTATGACGACTGGCTGACGATCGAGGCCTTCGGCCGCTCGCTGAAAGATTTGGCGGCGGCAACCAAGGTGTGGCGCGATTTTTCGGAAAGCCCGGAAGCCGTCTACCGCGACGGCTACAAGCACATCAAGAGCGGCTGGAAGAGGGCCGGAGCCTAGGACGCAGCCTTCCTCTCAGGCGATCTGAGCTGCCGCCGGACGGGCGGAAACGCGCCGCTCATCGTTGCTGTTTGCGACGGTCCCCATCAGCTTGCGGCGGAGATAGCTGGAGATGTTGTCGAAGATGAAAACGACAAGCAGGATCAGCAGAACCATGTAGAAAACATTGGCCCAGTTGGTGTTGGTGCGCATGGCCTCCCACAATTTCAGGCCGATGCCGCCGGCGCCGACAGCACCGATGATCGTCGCTGACCGGGTGTTCGATTCCCAGAAATAGAGGGATTGGCTGAGGAACACCGGCAGAACCTGGGGCAGCACGCCGTAGCGCTGCACCATTGCCGGCGTGGCGCCAACCGAGCGGATGCCCTCACGCTGCTTGTCATCGATGTTTTCCAGCGCCTCGGAATAGAGTTTGCCCAGGGTTCCGGTGTCGGTGAAGAAGATCGCCGACATGCCGGCCAGCGGCCCCGGACCGAAGCCGCGCGTGAAGAACAGCGCCCAGATCAGCATGTCGACCGAGCGCTGGAAATCGAAAAAGCGCTTTGTTAGCTGGTTGGCTATCCGGCTCGGCGTGACGTTGCGCGCAGCCAGGAAGGCGAGCGGAAAGGCGACGATCGAGGCCAGCACCGTGCCGACAAAAGCCATGACGATGGTCTGTAAGAGTTTCAGCCAGACGTCGCCGTGCTGCCACTCGGCGTTGTTCAAAATGTTGTCCCAGGCGAGCGCCGCGTTTGACCGCGACCGGTCGATGCGAACCCCGGAGACGATCAGTGAAGCGACCTCGCTGAACGGCTTTCCCCAGAATGGCGAGTTCGTGTCGAACACGAAATTGGCCCAGCCGAAGAAACGTCGCCAGGCGACCACCTCGTCGTTCTGCACCTCAGCGCGGCCGAGATATCCAAACGAGACATAGGCTGTCGAGCCTGGCCTGCGTTGCTCGATCCAGTCAGGCAGCGGTGTGCGCGGTGTCACAGAACTGCCCTTGGCGATGTCGAAGACGACGCTTTCGGCGCCGCGCGTCACGGTGACCAGGTTTGGCGTGACGGCGATCTGGCCATTGCCAAGGGTGACGGTCGCCGCCACGACGGCGTTTTCGCGCACCGTTTCAGGCATCGCAGGAGCGGATTGGCCCGACGGGGCGGCCGGGTTCTCGGCAGTTGGCGCACCAGGCGCCATGAACGAATCCTGCGACGACTTGTTGGTCGCGATCGCCGGTGCCGGCGCTGCCTCGACCTGCCGCTCGATGACGGCCATCTGCTTGGCCACCCAGTCGGGATTTGGATTGGATCCCAGCTTGGAGAAGCGGGAGTAGTCGATTGTCAGATGATTGTCCTTGAATTCGATGTCCGGCCGGATTTCGTAGGACACCCAGTCGCCGAGATACGCGCCGGCAAGGTTCCAGTTCGCCTTTTCGAGGACGGCGCCGACCGAGAAGAACCACGCGCAGTAGAAGGTGTAGAGAATGCAGAGAAGGATGCCGATCGGGACGGCGTAGCGCTTCCACAGCGAGCGCCGGAACGCGTCCGGGTGGCGAGCGGCGATGTCGTTGATGGCATCGGCATTCATTCTCTTACTCTCCGCGCCCGTATGCGAACGCCTGCCGGCCGACAAGTCGATGTCTTAGCCATGCCGAAAGCTGGTCGACGGCGACGATCGTGCAGAACAGCAGGAAGACGATGGCGATGGTCTTGGCCTCATGGCCCCGGCCGATCGAAAGACGCAGGGATTCGCCGATGCCGCCGGCGCCAACGGCGCCAAGAATGGTCGAAGCGCGCACATTGATCTCGAAGCGGAGCAGGAAATAGCTCATGAAGTTGGGCAGGACCTGGGGCACGATGCCGAACCACACCCGTTCGACCCAATTGGCGCCCACGGCGCGCAAGCCTTCTTCAGGCTTCATGTCGGCGTTCTCGACCACTTCGAAGAACATTTTTCCGAGCGCGCCGACGGTGTGGATGCTGACAGCGAGGATCGCCGGAATGGGTCCAAGCGAGAAAATCGCGAGAAAGAAGCCGGCAATAACAATTTCCGGAAAGGCGCGGACGATTTCAAGGAAGCGACGCGTGGCGAAACGGAGCCAGCGGTTGGCCGTGATATTGCTCGCAGCGAGGAAGCAGAGCAGGAAACCGAATGTAGAGCCTACGAGCGTCGAAAACAGGGCGATGTTCAGCGTCTCGATCATCCGGTGGAAATATTCCGGAATGTAGATGCTTTGGGTCAGGTAGACCCGGCCTTCGGGGTAGTCGAACTTGAGGCTGCCATCGTCATAAGGGGACGGCAGGTCGAACAGCGCGCGCGCCGGGTCGAACCAGTCGCGCGGCTTCAACTCCGCGAAAAAGTCGGCGACGTAGGGAAGGCGGTGGAAGAACTTCCCAGCATTTGTTTCGTTGGCGAACCAGAGCGAGCCAGACAGTGCAAAAAACAGGAAAACCAGGCCGCCGATCGTGTAAAGGCGCCGGCGGGCGGCAAGGTCGCGCCAGTGCCGCTCGACAGTAGCTCCCTCCGGTGAAAGCGCGGGCGCGCGGCAGACGTCGGTCGCACTCATCGTTATTTTTTCTCGGCCCCTGATGCGGCAACGCCGCCGGCGGCACATGGCCCCGGCGGCGTTGTGGCAGTTTGCTTTACGAGCCGATCTTCGCCTTACGGGCGTCGATGATCGGCTGGTAGAATTCCGGGGTGACCGGCGAATAGCCCTTGTAGTCGCCGCCTTGTATCGCCGAGAAACAGGCCGGATCGGTTTCCGGAAGCTTGGTCAGGAAATCGGTGATCTTCTGCTTGGCGCCGGCGTCGATTGACGTACGCAATACCAGCGGGCCGTTCGGGATCAGCGGCGACTGCCACAATTCGACGAGGTCGTCCATCTTGAGGACACCCTTGTCGACCATCTTGCGCAGATTGCCCGAGCTGTAGCCGTCGTTGAAGTCGCCGACGCCCGAAGCCCAGGTGGTGCCGGCATCGAACGTGCCCTTCAGGACTTCAAGGACAAGCTGTTCATGGCCGCCGCCGAAACCGGTCGACGCGAAGTAGCTCTTCACATCCATGCCGATGTCCTTGGGCAGTGACGTGACCGGGATCAGGTAACCAGAAGTCGAATCGGGATCGGCGAAACCGAGTTTCTTGCCCTTCATGTCGGCGAGCGTCTTGATGCCGGAATCGGCGCGCGCGACCATGACCGCACGGTAGCCGGTCGAGCCGTCGGTCTGGATCGTCGTCAGGATCGGTTGAACCGCGTCCTTGTTTTCGAGATAGACCTTGGCGTAGGCGGAAGCGCCGAGCTCGGCAAAGTCGAGCGTGCCGCCGAGCAGGCCCTGGATGACGCCGTCATAGTCAGCGGCCGGGAACAGCGAAACTTTTTCCACGCCGAGGACTTCCTTGATGTGGTCGGCGAAGCACTGGTAGTTGCGCAGGCGGTCGGCTTCGTTCTCGCCGCCCAGAATGCCGACGCGGAATTCCTTCAGGTCCTGTGCCTGGACCGCGCCCATCGCCATGGCGAGGATGGAAACGGCACCGAAAACTATTTTTCTAAACATTTCGCGTCTCTCCTGTTGGTTCCGGCGTCGCGCCGGAAGCGTTCGAATTTTGATAGCGCCTTTTTTACGCCCGGCCTTGATGCGGACTGGCGGTCCAGGCGCTCTTTCGTCGTCTGCTTTCGTATACTCGTATACAGATATCCACTCGCCGGGATCTTGGAGCTAATAGCCGGGAAATGCCGGCTCGAGCGGCCCGGCGGATGCGGCGATTTTTTTCTTGATGGCAACGCTGGTCGAGGTAATGGCCTCGGAGATTTCACCGCCATTGCTGTCGGCGCCATAGACCATGCGCACGGCCTCGCGGTTGAGCTCTTCGGGCGGGCCGTCGAACACCACCTTGCCGGCGGCCATGCCGATGATGCGGTTGCAATAGGTGCGCGCGGTATCCAGCGTGTGGAGATTGGTGACGACGGTGAGGCCCTCGCGCAGATTGATGTCTTGCAGCGAATCCATCACCACCTTGGCGTTGAGCGGGTCGAGCGAGGCGATCGGCTCGTCGGCAAGGATGACTTTCGGCTGCTGCATCATGGCACGGGCAATCGCAACGCGCTGCTGCTGGCCGCCGGACAACGTGCCGGCCGGTTGCAGCGCCGTGCGGGCGATGTCGAGACGCTCGAGCGCCGCGATCGCCTCGGCCCGTTCCTCGCGGGAGAAGACACCGAGCAGATTGACAAGGGTCGAGCGGTGATTGAGCCGGCCGAGCAGCACATTGGTCAGCACGTCGAGACGCGGCACCAGGTTGAATTGCTGGAAGATCATGGCGCAATCGCGCTGCCAGCGCCTGAGCAGCGAGCCGCGCAGGCTGGAGACTTCGGCGCCGTCAAAGAAAATCGAGCCCTGGCTCGGATCGATGAGGCGGTTGATCATCCGCAAAAGCGTCGACTTGCCGGCGCCCGAGCGGCCGATGATGCCGACCATCTGACCCTGCGGGATCAAGATGTCGACATTGCTGACGGCGGTGTTCCTGCCAAACCGGCGGGTGACACCGCGGATCTCGAGCGTGGCTGAGGTTGCTGACATAGGCAAGTTCCAGTCCAGTCGCGTTTCGAAGGTCCGTTAACCTTCGCTAGCGCAGCCGCATGAAACTGCGGTGTCGGATTGATGTCAGTTTTGTTACCGCCCACAGGCCATAGGCGACGCGCCGTCAACCCAGGACCAGAGCTCCTCGAAATGCTTCATGTCCTTGAAACGGCAGAATGCCGGAGCCCGCAACTCGATCACCGGAGCCTGACGGGCGAGCAGCGAAAGGCAATCATCGAACACGTCCTGCCATTGCGATGCACTTTCGTCGTCGAGATGGCGGATCTGATAGGCGAAGGTTATGTGGAATGTGTAGCTGTCGTGGTCGGAATGCCGGTATCCGAACGGCACCGACAGAGCATCGCGCCAGGCGCGCATGACGCGCTCATCCTCGTCCGACGCGCCGGCGACGGTCCGGCCGGTCGGCACGACATCGACGACCCTGACTTTGAACGCACCATGGCCTTCGAAGCCCTTCAGACGCTCCAGATAGAGCCGGGTCATGTCTTCGATGCTGGTGTCGAGAGGCATGTACTGCGGCCAGAAGGGAAGCCGGCGGCGATGTTCGATGATGCCCTGGAACAGCGTCATGTGCAGGCTGGAGATCGGGGTGAAGGCCAGCCGGTCGGGATCGGGCATAGCGCGCATCCGCTCACGCACTTCGATGACCACCGCTTCGGACGGTGAGCCACTGGCGAGATGGCAGACGACAGTGTTGCCGGGCTCGATGAGGAAATTGCCAGCACTGTCGTAGCGCGTGCGGAGATGCACGGGAGGGTTCGGGTTAGAGCCGGCAAAAATCCGGCTAGCGACGGTTTCACGGAGTGAAGCATGGCGATCTCCAGGGAAGACCGCCTCCTGTCCGAGTCATGTGTCAGGCATATGAAAACTGCCCGCAGGGCGAGAAAGGAACCTTCAAAGACAGGGGTTTAACAAGGGCTCGCGATCGACTTCGAGCAACTTGTCCATGTTGGCGGTGCTCTGGCTGGGATCGACAGACTTGAGCGAATTGTAGAGTGCCATGCTCTCGCCCTCCAGCTCACAAGAGGCGGTGCCGCGTTGAGCTTGGCGCGCACGGATCTGGTTCTGCCGTTCGTCCAGCGCAGCTTGCGTGGTGTCCGAGTTCCTGATGATGAAGGCGTTCATGCGGTCGATCCCTGACTGAAGGAAGTCGAGAAAATCACGATCTTGCTTCGGAGCGCAGTTTTCACCGATCGCGTGGATTGATGCATAGATCATCCAGATGCAAAGGACCGCGCCGCGAGGATCCATCTTCGGCACCTGGTTGGCAGGCGCTTGTTGAGGCAAGAGAGTCACCAGCGCAACCAGGCAAGATCCTACCCATCGTCTGAGCATGCCAATCCTTACGTTTTTTCTTACGACTTTTTGCCCGGCAATCGTCAATTAAAAGGCGACAGCGTTGAGCAAGGGACGTTAGCCGCCATATTTTTCCAGAAACGCTTCCGCCGCAAGCGCGCGGAAATCGTCGAGTGCGGCGCGCAGGCAGGCATGGTCCCAATCCCACCAGGCGAGTGCCTGATAGCGTTCCACCGTGCGGCGGTCGAAGCGTTCGCGGATCGGTTTGGCCGGCACGCCGCCGACAATGGTGTAGGGCGCGACGTCTTTCGACACCACGGCGCCGGCGCCGACCGCTGCGCCATCGCCGACGCTGACGCCGGGCAGGATGGTCGAGCCGTGGCCAAGCCAGGTGTCGTGGCCGATGGTGACGCGCCTGGCGCGGCGCTGGGCGAAAAATTCGCTCTCGTGCTCGGCGTCGTCCCAATAGTCAGAGGCGCGATAGGTGAAATGGTGCAGCGTTGGCCGCCAGGTCGGATGGTTGGTGGCGTTGATGCGCACGCTGGCGGCGATGTTGGCGAATTTGCCGATCGTCGCGCACCAGACGCCGCAGTCCTGCATCATGTAGGAATAGTCGCCGAGCGTACTTTCCGAAAGGCGGCAGCGTTCGGCGATCTCGGTCCAGCGGCCGAGCGTCGAGTTCTCGACTTCCGCCGTCTCGTGGACCAGCGGCGTTTCCGACAGTTTTCTGGTCATGCGGCGATTTTTCCGGCGGCAAAAACGGTCACGTCGATAACGCGGTCGGCCACCGCCTCGCGCACGTCGTGGTCGTGGAAAATGCCAAGCAGCGCGACGCCCGCCGCCTTCTTGGCCGCGATCAGCGCAATCACCACGTCGCGGTTCCTGGCGTCGAGCGACGCGGTCGGCTCGTCGAGCAGCAGGATCGGGTGCTCGGTGATGAAGCCGCGCGCGATGTTGACGCGCTGTTGTTCGCCGCCGGAAAACGTCGCCGGCGGCAGCATCCAGAGCTTTTCCGGCAGGTTGAGTTGCGCCAGCAAGGCGCGCGCCTTGCCGCGCGCGACCTCACGGTCCTCTCCGCGCTCGACCAGCGGTTCGGAAACGACGTCGAGGGCGGAGACGCGCGGCACGGTGCGCAGGAACTGGCTGACATAGCCGATCGTGAGCCGGCGCACGGCAAGCACGGTGCGCGGGCTGGCCGTCGCGAGATCGATGAGCCCGTCCTCGTGCTGGACGATGATCTGGCCTACGTCGACGGCGTAGTTGCCGTAGAGCATCTTCAGGATCGAGCTCTTGCCGGCACCGGACGGGCCGCCGAGCACGGCACATTCGCCGCTCCTGATGGAGAACGACACGCCGGTGACGACAGGCAGCTTGATGCCGTCGCGCAGATGCATGGTGAAGCTCTTGGCGACATCGGAGACGACGAGCGGGGTTGCCATGGTTACACCTGAAGTATCGAGGAAACGAGAAGCTGGGTGTAGGGCGCGCGCGGGTCGTCGAGCACGCGGTCGGTGAGGCCGCTTTCGACGACGCGGCCGTCCTTCATCACCATCATGCGTTGCGACAGCAGACGCGCCACCGCAAGGTCGTGGGTGACGACGATCGCCGCCAGGCCGAGATCGGTGACCAGGCCGCGCAACAGGTCGAGCAGGCGCGCCTGCACGGAAACGTCGAGACCGCCGGTCGGCTCGTCCATGAACACCAGCCGCGGCCCGGTGACGAGGTTGCGGGCGATCTGCAGGCGCTGGCGCATGCCGCCGGAAAAGGCGCGCGGTTCGTCGTCGATACGGTCCTCGTCGATCTCGACGCGCGACAGCCAGTCGACGGCGGTAGCTCGGATTTTCCCATAGTGGCGGTCGCCGACCGCCATCAGCCGCTCGCCGACATTGGCCCCGGCTGAAACCGTCATACGCAGCCCGTCGGCCGGGTTCTGGTGGACAAAACCCCAGTCGGTGCGCATCAGGAAGCGGCGCTCGGCCTCGCTCATGCGGTAGAGCTCGCGGAACTGGCCGTCGCGCATGCGGTAGCTGGCGGTGCCGGAGCTCGGCAGCAATCTGGTCGACAGGCAGTTGAGCAGCGTCGTCTTGCCGGAACCGGATTCGCCGACCACCGCCAGCACCTCGCCTGGCCACAGGTCAAAGGTGACGTTCTCGCAACCGACGCGCGAGCCGTAGAACTTGGACAGCGCGGAAACGCGCAGCAACGGTTCCTCGGTCATTGCGCCGGCTCCATCGTTTCAGGCGCAAGGTGGCCGCGATGGCCTTGTTTGCGCCGCTTCTCGCAATGGTCGGTATCGGAGCAGACGAACATGTGGCCGCCATGGTCGTCGAGGATGACCTCGTCGAGATAGACGTTCTCGGCCGCGCACAGCGCGCAGGGCTGGTCGAATGTCTGCACCTCGAACGGATGGTCCTCGAAGTCGAGGCTGACCACATCGGTGAAAGGCGGCAGCGCATAGATGCGCTTCTCGCGGCCGGCGCCGAACAGTTGCAGAGCCGGCGAACGGTGCATCTTCGGATTGTCGAACTTCGGCGTCGGCGAGGGATCCATCACATAGCGGCCCTCGACCTTGACCGGATAGGCGTAGGTGGTGGCGATGCGGCCGTGCCTGGCGATATCTTCGTAGAGTTTTACATGCATGAGACCGTATTCCTCCAGCGCATGCATTTTGCGCGTTTCTGTCTCGCGCGGCTCGAGGAAGCGCAGCGGCTCGGGAATCGGCACCTGATAGACCAGCACCTGGCCTGCGGTCAGCGGGTGCTCGGGGATGCGGTGGCGGGTCTGGATAATGGTCGCCTTGGCCGTCTCGGTGGTCACGGCGACATTGGCGACCTTCTTGAAGAAGGCGCGGATCGAGACGGCATTGGTGGTGTCGTCGGCGCCCTGGTCGATGACCTTGAGCACATCGTCGGGGCCGATAATCGAAGCGGTGACCTGGACCCCGCCGGTGCCCCAGCCATAAGGCATCGGCATTTCACGTGAGGCGAACGGCACCTGATAGCCGGGAATGGCGATGCCCTTGAGGATCGCCCGGCGGATCATCCGCTTGGTCTGCTCGTCGAGATAGGCGAAGTTGTAGGTGGCGATGTCGGTCGGTTGTGCGGTCATTCCGCGGCCTCCCTTTTTTCTTCGACTTTGCCGGCGCTTTCGCGGGCATCGTGCTCGGCGCGCATGCGGCGCACCAGGTCGAGCTCGGCCTGGAAGTCGACATAGTGCGGCAGCTTGAGGTGCTCGACGAAGCCGGTCGCCTGGACATTGTCGGAATGCGAGATGACGAACTCCTCGTCCTGGGCAGCGGCGACGACGTCTTCGCCGAATTCGGTTGCACGAAGAGCGCGGTCGCAGAGCGCCATGGCCATCGCCTTGCGCTCGCTCTGGCCGAAGACGAGGCCGTAGCCGCGGGTGAATTGCGGCGGCGCCTTGGCCGAGCCCTTGAACTGGTTGACCATCTGGCACTCGGTGACACGCACGGAGCCGAGCGGTACGGCGAATGGCAGCTCCGGCACGTCGAGTTCCAGCTCGACCTCGCCGATGCGAACCTCGCCGACGAAGGGATGGTTGCGGGCATAGCCGCGCTGGGTGGAGTAGCCGAGTGCGAGGAGAAAACCCTCATCGCCGCGTGACAGCGCCTGCAGGCGGATGTCGCGCGCCATCGGGAATTCCAGCGGCTCGCGGGTGATGTCACCCGGGATATGGTCCTGCGGCATGTCGCCATCAGGCTCGATCAGGCCTTCGCGGGCGAGGATGGCGGAGACGCGCGGCATGGCTTCCGCCTCGCTGGCGCGCTGCAGCGGCTCGGCGACATCGCCGCCCGCGGCAAGCTCGGGATCGAGCAACCGATGGGTGTAGTCGAAGGTCGGGCCGAGAAGCTGGCCGCCGGGAAGATCCTTGTAGGTCGCCGACACGCGCCGCTCGACCAGCATCGCGCCGGTGTCGATCGCCCTGGTGTAGCCGAAGCGTGGCAGCGTGGTGCGATAGGCGCGAACCAGGAAGATCGCTTCGATCATGTCGCCGCGCGCCTGAACGATGGCCAGCGCCGCCAATTCGCGGTCGTAGAGCGAACCTTCGCTCATCACCCGGTCGACGCCGAGCGCCAACTGCTCGACGATCTGGTCGAGGCGAAGCGCCGGCACGGAACGGTCGCCGCGGCGGCGGTCGGCGAGCAGGGCGTGGGCGTTGGCAATGGCCGCTTCACCGCCTTTTACTGCGACATACATATCACGCCTCCATCGTCTTGATGCGTGTCGTGCGCGGCAGGCAGGCAACGCCTTCCGGGGTGGCGAGGATAATGTCGACACCACGGGGAAAACGCTGATTGTTCTGCTTCCATTGTTCGACGAAGTGGCGCGGCATCTGCGCTGGCGCGATTGTCGCGGTTCTTTCGATGCCAGGACCTTCGAGCAGCAGCGGGGCGCCTGAGACGAGATTGCTCACCTGCAGGATCAGCGTCGTCGAGCGGTCGGGATAGTCCTGTGTGCCTTGTGAAAAGCCGTCGAGCGCCATCATCTCGCCCGGCGTGGCGATCAGCGCGAAATGCGCATCGGCTGGCGTGTGGGCCAGTGGCGCGCCGGAGTGGAAGCCAAGCCAGGATTTTATCGCTGCCGGGGCCTGCAAAACGAGATCGAGCCAGAGCGGCGTGTCGTTGTCGCACAGCGCCAGCGCGATGGCGCCCGCGGTGGCCGACAGCGGCGCCGGCGGGCGGGCAAAGACCGGCAGGGGCTGCAGGGTGCCCGGCCGCGCCATCGCATCCATCACGGCGCGGAACACCGTCTGGGCGTCGAACACCGGATCGGCAAAACCGCCCTCGATCGCTTGCGTCGCGATGTCCATCAGTCTTCTCCGCGTACCATGGTGAAGAAATCGACCTTCGTTGCCGCCGTCTCGGCGCGCCGCCGCTCACGTCCGCTGGCCAGCGCGGCCTGCAGCGGCGCAATGAGTTTGGTCTCGACCTCGTTGCGGCGGGTGGGATCCTGCCAGAGCGCGTCGGCGATCGCCGCCAGTTTTGCTTTCTGCTTGTCACGGCCGAGTGCGTAGCAGTGGCCGACTTCTCCTGAGGCAAGCCGCACCGTCGCGCGGGTGACCGTCGCCTCGCCGACGTTGAACGGCGCGCCGCCGCCGCCGATGCGGCCACGCACGGTGACCAGGCCGGTTTCGGGACCGCGCAGGAGTTCTGCTTCCGAAGGCAGGCCGGCTTCGTTCCAGAGGCGGACGATATCGTCGCCGGTCGATTGCGCCAGCGTCTCCATGACGGCCTTGCGCTCAAGCTGCTGATCGCGCGCTTCCTGTCCTCGCATGGCCGCCATTCCTTTCTCGCCGCAAAATTTGTATAATGATGTAGACAATTATACAAATAATACTTATTTTCTAGTGCGTGTCCATGACGGATGGATGACAAAGATCGGGGCAAAGAGATGATCGGTCAGCAAATGGCCAACAGCTTGGAGCGGCGCAGCGGCGTCTCGCTGTGGCGGCAGATCGCCGACCAGATCCTGCGTTCGATCGCCGTCGGCGACTTTGCCGAGAATGCTGCGTTGCCACCGGAAGTTGCACTGGCCGAGCGCTATGGCGTCAACCGCCATACGGTGCGCAGCGCCATCGCCGCACTGGTGCAGGAGGGCGTACTCAGGGCCGAGCAGGGGCGTGGCACTTTTGTGCTGTCGCGCAAGCGCCTGTCCTATCCGATCGGCGCGCGCACCCGTTTTTCGGAGGGCTTGCAAGGGCAGGCGTCGGAGCGCCGCAGCGTGCTGCTCGAATCGGCGGTCGAGCCGGCCAGCCGGCGCGTCGCCGAAGGGCTGGGGCTTGCCAAGGGTTCGAATGTAATTCGCCTCGAGACGCGCGGCGAAGCCGATGGGCAACCGGTCTCGCGTGCCACCGGCTGGTTCGACGCGGCTCGCTTCGCCGGCATCGATGCCGCCATGGCCGAAACCGGATCGGTGACCGCCTCATTCCAGCGTTTCGGCATCGGTGACTATCTCAGACAATCGACGGTGTTGTCGGCCCGCCACGCGGACGCCGCCGACCTTGCCGATCTCGATCTGCAGCCCGGCGCCATCGTGTTGGTCACGGTCGCCGTCAACGTTAGCCCGGACGGCGAGCCGATCCAGTTCGCCGAAACGCGGTTCCCGGCTGAGCGGGTCGAGCTCAAGATATCGGCGCTTTAAGGTGTGCTGATATTCAGGTGAGGCCGGCCTGCAAATGGCTGATACCTGCGCTTCCGGTACTCACGTACCCAAAAAGTACGCTGCGTTCCGGTTCTCGGAACCCACCTGTTTGGTCGCTTCGCGCCCGTCTTCGACTCCGACTCGGCCTGACCCGAATCTCAACAGACCTTGGTGCATCTTTGTAGCCAAGTGGAACAAAAACAAACCGGATGCCCTGTTTTGACGCATCTCGCTTTAGGGCGTTCCGGTTTCATCCGACCTGGATGACGGCCTTGATCAGACCGGATTTCTCATGCGCCCAGCGGGCGAGGTCGCGCGGTGTGTCCAAAAGCGTCGTGCGATGGGTGACGAGCTTTGCCAGCGGCACCGCGCCGTTGCGGATCGAAGCGGCGACATGGTCGAAATCGGCGCGCAGCGCGTTGCGGCTGCCGATGAGCGTCATCTCGCGCTTGTGGAATTCAGGATCGGAAAAGATGATGTCGTCCTTGACGACGCTGACCAGGACCAGCGTCCCGCCATGCGCGACATGGGCGAAGGCCGAACGGACGGACTGGGTGTTGCCGGTGGCATCGAAAATCACGTCAAAACCTTCGCCGCCGGTCGCCTCCTTCACCAGATCGGTCGCAGACTGCCGTGAACCGTCGAGCGTGGCGAAGCCGAGTTCACTTGCGGCAAAACCCAGTCTTTCCGCACTCATGTCGAGCAGCGTCACGTCGAGACCGCCGATGCGGGCGAACAGCGCCGTGCCGAGGCCGATCGGCCCGGCGCCGATGACCAGCGTGTGCGCGCCGGGATCTGTTAGCGAGCGCCGCACGGCGTGCGCCCCGATCGCCAGGAATTCGACGGCGGCGGCATCAGCCAGCGACAGGCCGTTTGCCGGATAGAGATTTTGCGCCGGCACCAGGATCCGCTCGCACATGGCGCCGTCGCGGTGGACGCCGAGCACCTCGATCCTGACGCAGCAATTCGGCTTGCCTTGGCGGCAGGCGATGCATTTTCCGCAAGCGAGATACGGGTTGATGATGACCGGGTCGCCGAGGGCCAGATCGACGCCTTCGCCAGCCTCGATCACAGTGCCGGAGACCTCGTGACCCATGATGCGGGGATAGGCGAGGAATGGATGCTTGCCCTCGAAGATGTGATAGTCGGTGCCGCAGATGCCGACATGACTGACCGCGACCAGCGCCCAGCCCGGCGGTGGTGTGCCCGGCGCCGGGCGGTCTTCCACAACAAGATTGCCGGGCGAACGGCAGATGACGGCTTTCATGTTTTGATCCAGTCGGTTCATGGCACCGCCGGCCCGATCGCCGGGCCGGCGGTTGTTAAGATGGTCTACTTGCCGCGGCGGCGCAGGCCGTCGAAATAGACGATGACGATGATCAGCACGCCGGTAATGATGCGCTGCCAGAAGGCATTGACGTTCAAGAGATTGGCGCCGTTGTTGATGGTGGCGAGGATGAAGGCGCCGAGCAGCGGTCCGTGCACCGAGCCGACGGCGCCGAACAATGAGGTGCCGCCGATCACCGACGAGGCGATCGCCTGCAACTCCCAGCCCTCGGCCTGTGTCGGATTGCCGATGCCGATGCGCGAGGCAAGCAGCACGCCGACAAAAGCCGCACAGAGGCCCGACAGCGTATAGGCCATGTAGATGGTACGCTGGACGTTGACACCGGACAGACGCGATGCCTCGGCGTTGGAGCCGACCGAGAACAGATACCGGCCCCAGCGGCTGTGATGCAGGAAGACATACGCCGGGATGCCGACGAGGATCACCATCCAGAACAGATTGGGGACGCCGAGAAACGAGCTGCGCGAAAACAGTTGGAAGGCGTCATTGTTGATCGAGATCGAGTTGCCGTTGGTCATCAACAGGCCGATGCCGCGCAGCGAGGTCAATGTCGCCAGCGTGATGATGAAGGGCGGCAGGCCCATCTTGACGATGCCGAAACCGTGGAACAGACCGATGGCGACGCCGACCAGCAAGGTGATCAGGATGGCGAGGAAAATCGGCACGCCGGCATTGATCAGCATTGCCACGATGACGGTTGCGAAGCCAACGACGGCGCCGACGGAAAGGTCGATACCTCCGGTGATGATGACGAAGGTCTGGCCGACCGCCAGGATGGCGATCATCGAACCTTGCCGCAGCAGGTTCGAGATGTTGTTGGCGGAGGCGAAGCTCGGCGTCGCCACCGACAGGATGACCCACAACAATACCAGCAGCGCCAGCAGTGTCAGCCCGAACAGGGCGTTGTAGTTGCGTTTCGGCCTTTCGGCCGGTATCGCCTCGGTGCTCATATCTGTCCTCCCGGGTTTTCTTGTTTCTCGGCCAGCGCTTGGGTGAGGATCTCCTCATGGTTGGCGGTGTGGAAACCATGAGTGGCCACCAGTTTGCCGCGCCGGAACACATGCAGTGTGTCGGCCAGTTCATAGACCTCGGGCAGATAGGACGAGATGAGGATGATGCCGGCGCCATTGGACAAAAGCGCACTGAACAGGCGGTAGATCTCTGCCTTGGTGCCGACATCGACGCCAACTGTCGGCTCGTCGAAGATGAACAGCTTGGCGCCGTGAGCCAGCCATTTGCCGATGACGATCTTCTGCTGGTTGCCGCCGGACAGGCTGGAGGCGAGCGCGTTGCGCGTCGGCGTCTTGATTCTGAGATTAGCGATCTGGCGATCGGCCTCGATCTTCTCCTGTGCGCTGGAGATCAGCAGATTGCTGGAGATGCGCTTGTAGATCGGCAGATTGAGATTGAGGCCGACCGGCAGGTTGAGGCAGAGGCCCTGGTCGCGGCGGCTTTCCGGCGCCAGCGCCATGCCGAGCCTGATAGCGTCATGCTCGGAGTTGACCTGAACCGCCTTGCCCTCCCAGAGGATCTGGCCGGCCGACCTGCGATGACGGCCGTAGAGCGTGGTGACGAACTCGCTGCGCCCGGCGCCGATCAGGCCGTAGAGCCCGACGATTTCGCCGGCACGGACCGTCATCGAGATATTTTCGAAGCCCTTGCCGGAGAGATTTCTGGCTTCGAGGAGCGTCGCGCCCAGGGTAAAATGCTCCTTGTGATAGACTTGCTCGATCGAGCGGTTGATCATCATCTTGACCAGCTCGGCGTCGTTGGTCTCGGCGATGTTCCTGGTGCCGACAAGCGTGCCGTCGCGCAGCACCGAGACGCGGTCGGCGAGTTCGAACACCTCTTCCATGCGGTGGCTGATGTAGATGATGGTGACGCCTTCGCCCTTCAGCCGGCGGATCAGCTTGAACAGCTGGTCGGCTTCCTTCCGGGTGAGATAGGCAGTCGGCTCGTCGAAGATCAGGAACTTGGTGCCGCGCACGGTGGCGCGGGCGGCGGCGATCAGCTGCTGCTGGCCTATGGTCAGGTCACCCAGCACGACATGCGCCGGCAGATCGAAGCCGAGATCGTCGATGATCTTCTGCGCTTCCCTGACCATGGCCCGCTGCTGCAGGATGCCGAAGCGGGAAGCCTCCTCGCCGAGGAACATGTTGGCCGCGACAGTGAGATGGCGGCACAGAACGACCTCCTGATGCACGGCATTGATGCCGAGCGCCATCGCCTCATGCGGCGTCGCCAATGCGGCGGGCTTGCCCTCCCAGATGACGTCGCCGGAGGTGCGCGGCATGACGCCGGTCAGCAGCTTGATCAGGGTGGATTTGCCGGCACCGTTCTCGCCGACGATGGCGTGGATTTCACCGGACTTGAAGGCAAGGTTAATCGGCTTCAGCGCGTGCGTGCCGGGATACTGCTTTTCCAGTCCCTTGAGTTCGAGGATCGTCCTGCCCGGTTCCAGCCTTGGGGCCGGATGCAGGTCCTGCGCCGTCGACGTCATGACAATCCTCCCAGATCGGCCTCACGAGTGGCACGAGTGTAGGTTTCCGGGGCAAAAAGCCCCGGAAACGGTGCGCCAATGCCGATGCTCAGTCGAGCTTCGGATTGAGCAGCGCGTCGATCTTCGGATCTTTCATGTTAGCCTTGGTGACAAGGTTGGCGCCCGTGTCGACATTGGCCTCGACCTTCTCGCCCTTCGAGGCAGCGAGCGCCGTCTTGATGCCGTCATAACCCATCCGGTACGGATCCTGGACGACGAGGCCGGAAATGACGCCGTCATTGAGGAACTTGACCAGCTTCTCGTCGCTGTCGAAGCCGATCAGCCCGACCTTGCCGGCAAGGCTGTTCTCGGCGATCGCCTGACCGACGCCCTGCGCCATGATCAGGTTGGAGGCGAAGATGCCCTTGAGGTTCGGGTTGGCGGTGATCAGGTCGGTCGCGATGTTGAGGCCGGTGGTGGCCTGGCCGTCGGCATATTTGTCGGCAATGAGCTTGAGGCCCGGATATTTGGCGGCTAGCTGTTCCTTGAAGCCCTGGGCGCGCTGCTCGAGCGAGCCTGCACCCGGAAGCGCGGTGATCAGGGCGACGTCGCCCTCGATTTTGCCGCCATTGGCTTCGCCGATCGCGGCCGCCAGCCCGTCAGCGGCGACGCGGCCGCCCTGAATATTGTCTGTGGTCAGGAACGAGGTGAAGGCCTTGGAGTCAGCGCCGGAGTCGATGCCGATGATCTTGACGTTGGTGGCTGCCTCGTCGATCGGCTTGCCGAGCGCCTTGGCCTCGGTCGGTGCGATGACCACGGCAGCCGGGTTGCCGGCGACGGCGTTTTCAAGGATCGAGATCTGGCCGTTGACGTCGGTCTCCGCCTGGGCGCCGAGTTCCGGCACGTTGACGCCGAGGTCCTTGCCGGCCTTGCGCGCGCCGGCCAGGACGATCTGCCAGTAGAAAGAGGTGGTGTCCTTGACGATGATCGGAATGGTTACGTCCGCCGCCGAAGCCGGCGCCGAATGCATCACGCCGGCAAGCATCGAGGCGGCGGCGAGCGCCACGAATGCGCGGCGGTTGAGAATGCTGGTCACGAATTTCATTAGACTTCCTCCCTAAGTCGCCCGGTGGACGTGCGGAAGCTCGGTTTGGATAGGCGCTGGCCAAACGGAACTTTATCAATAAAAAACATTTACCGCATTTTGATAATGCATAGGTTAGGTCGACGCAAGCGGTGTTTCGTATCGGTCTCCATATGGCTAGACCGGAAGGGAGTGCCGATCCTCATTGGAAACCCTCCAGATCCTCTCCGAAAAGGAATGGAATATTAATTCCAACAACTAGTCAAGATGGAATATTCATTCTTTTCTTGAGGGTACGATTATGACGCCTCCTGACCGCACCGTCCGCCGTTAACCAGCGGAGGCCGCAGCGCATCAGCCAAGTTTCTGAACGACCGTATAAGGATCATATTTGGCGAATTCTGTTTCGGGTACTTGGATGTCGAGCAGTTGGAGATTTCGTTCCAGATTGGCCGGTTTGGCGGTGCCCGTCAGCACAGAAGCCACCACAGGCTCGTGCAGCGGGAACTGGAACGCCGCCGCGGCAAGCGGATAGCCGCCCTCGGCGGCGATTTTTTCCATAGCACCGACGCGGTCGAGAATGTTCTGGGTGGCCGGCAGGTAGTCGAAATGCGCACCCGGCACCGGGCCGGTCGCCAAGATGCCGGAATTGAAGACGCCACCGATGATCAGCGAGGTTTGCCGTTGCCGGCAAAGCGGCAGCAATTCGGCTTCGGCGGTGCGGTCGAGCAGCGAATAGCGGCTGGCAAGCAGGATGCAGTCGAGCGGCGCCTGGCGCAGCACATCGAGACAGATCTGCACCTCGTTGACGCCAAGGCCGTAGGCGGAAATGACCTTGGACGACTTCAGCTCTTCCAGCGCCTTCAGCCCGCCATCCATCAGCTGGCGGAAATGCAGCTTCGTTTTCTCGACGCCATGCGTGTAGACGCCGATGTCGTGGACGAACAGGATGTCGATTCGATTGAGGCCAAGCCGCGCATAGCTGAACTCGACCGAACGCATGATGCCGTCGTAGGAATAGTCATAGTCGAGCGCAAAGGGCAGCGGATCGACATAGGAATGGTCCGGAATCTGATCTTCCGGCACCGGCCGGAACAGGCGCCCAACCTTGGTCGACAGCACGTAGGAATCCCGCGGCTTGTCGCGCAGGAAATCGCCGAAGCGGCGTTCCGAGAGGCCGAAGCCGTAGAAGGGCGCCGTATCGAAATAGCGCAAGTCGGCATCCCAGGCGACCTGCAGCGTCTGCATCGCCGCCTCGCGCGGGCAAGCTCGGTAGAGGCCGCCGACCGCCGCGCCGCCGAAGCTGACCTCGGTTATTTCCAGCGCGGTGCTGCCGACACAGCGTTTCTTCATGCAAAGCCTCCCACCGGCCATTTGCCTGGCCCGTCTATGTCTTAAGTCAGTTAGTGGCTGGTCTAGAGGGTCGCTCCGAGGTGCCAGGGCACGAACTCGTTGTCGCCGTAGCCGAAGTCCTCACTCTTGGTCTTGCGGCCGGAAGCCGTCTCGACGATCAGTTCGAAGATCTCGCGGCCCATGCCGGCGATGGTCTTTTCGCCCGAGGCGATGACGCCGCAATTCACGTCCATGTCCTCTTCCATCACGTGGTACATGGTCGAGTTGCTGGCGACCTTGATCGACGGTGTCGGCCGGCAGCCGAAGCAGGAACCGCGGCCAGTGGTGAACACGATGACGTTGGCGCCGCCCGCGACCTGGCCGGTGGCGGAGACCGGGTCGTAGCCGGGCGTGTCCATGAACACCAAGCCGTGCCCGGTGACCTTCTCGGCATAGCCGAAGACACCGTTGAGCGGCGTCTGGCCGCCCTTGGCGACCGCGCCCAGCGACTTCTCCAAAATGGTGGTCAGGCCGCCGCGCTTGTTGCCGGGCGACGGATTGTTGTCGATGGAAGCGCCGTGCTTGGCGACATGGTCTTCCCACCACTTCACATAGCCGTCCAGCTTGGCGGCGATCTCCGGGCTCGCCGCACGGTAGGCCAGCAGATGCTCGGCGCCGTAGATTTCCGTTGTCTCGGAGAGGATGCCGATGCCGCCGACGCCGGCCAGGATATCGACAGCGGCGCCCAGTGCCGGATTGGCGGTGATGCCGGACATGCCGTCCGAGCCGCCGCATTGCAGGCCGACGACGATCTCGCTGACCGGGATCGGCTCACGCTCAAGCTTACCGACCTCCTCGGCGATCTCGGCCAGCACCAGCATCGCCTTTTCGACCGATTTGCGCGAACCGCCGGCTTCCTGGATGTTGAAATGGCGTTTCCCCGCGGCGACGCCCTTCTGGCCATAGAGGGTGAGTTGGTTGACCTCGCAGCCGAGGCCGACCATCAGCACGCCGCCGAAATTCGGATGGCGGGCATAGCCGGCCAGCGTGCGGTGCAGCACCATCATGCCGTCGCCGGTGGCGCTCATGCCGCAGCCCTGGCCGTGGACGATGGGAACGAAGCCGTCGATGCCCGGATATCTGGGAAGCAGCGTGCGGTTCGCCTCGTCGGCGATGGCGTGGCAAACGGTGGCCGAGCAATTGACGCTGGCGAGAATGCCGATGAAGTTGCGCGTGCCGGCACGGCCGTCGGCGCGACGGTAGCCCATGAAGGTGCGGGCGCGGTCGGCCTCGGTCGCGTGCACGGCTTCGCTCGGCGGCACCACCGGCAAACGCCCGGACTCGAATACCAGATTGTGCGAATGGACATGCTCGCCGGGCGCGATGTCCTGGGTGGCGCGGCCGATCGCTTGAGCGTATTTGACCACGGCCTCGCCGGCGGCGATCGGCTTGATCGCCACCTTGTGGCCGGGTTCGATCAACGCCGTGGCGACGGCACCGCCCGGCAGCACAGCGCCGATCTCGATGCGGCCATTGGCGACCGCGACATTGTCGGCGGGAGACAGAAGAATGCTGTTTGCGGCGTTCACTGGCAGTTTCCTGGGTGTTCCTGGGATGGGCAAGCGGATTGACATGCGCCTGTTAAAAGATAATGTCTTTTATCGTGAAAAAACAGTTTTGCGTCAATTGTTTTTTCGTGACGACGCCGCGCATTCTTATGGATGTGCAGAGGACCGGGCACCGGAATCAGGGCTGACTTCTGAAGAGCAATTCGGCTTTTTGGGGGCCTGCGCTAGGGACGTTTGTCAATATCGCGCTTCAAGCCGGCCGCCGCAAGCGCCGGCGCGCAATGGGGCAGGGATGTCGAAGAGCAATAACGTCTATAAGGACGCCTACAATCGCGGTCTGCGGCTGCTCGATGAAACGAAAAGCCTGCCGTCTGAGCCCGAGCTGGGCGCGCTGCTCGGCGTCAGCCGCACGACGATCCGCACCATCCTTGCGCGCATGGAAGAGACGGGGCTGATCACCTGGAACAAGCGCAGCAAGACGGTTTTGCGCGTGCCGCGGCCGGACGACTTTTTCCCCGAGGAAGAGACCGACACGCTGTCGCAGATCATCGAGCGCTCCTTCATGCGGCGGCTGCTTGCCGGCGGCGCCGAGCCCGGCATGCAGATCAACGAGCTCGAACTGGCGCGCGAGATCGGCGTCGGCACCACCAGCGTGCGCGAGTTCCTGATCCGCTTTTCCCGCTTCGGGCTGATCGAGAAGCGCCGCAACAGCCATTGGGTGCTGAAAGGTTTTACCCGCGCTTTTGCTCTGGAATTGACTGAAATCCGCGAGATGTTCGAATTGCGCTCGGCTAACGCCTTTGCCGCGCTGCCGGAAGACAGCCCGGTGTGGGCCGACCTCGACCTGCTGGAAGACGAGCACCGCCTGCTGGCGCGCGAGATCGCCACGCGCTTCAATGAATTCTCGGAGCTCGACGAGCGCTTTCACCGGCTGATCCATCGCGCGTCGCACAATCGCTTCATCGTCGATTTCTACGACGTCATCGCCATGATCTTCCACTATCACTACCAGTGGAACAAGGCGCAGGAGCGCGAGCGCAACGAAGTGGCGGTCGCGGAGCATCTGGCCTATATCGCAGCGCTCAAATCGCGCGATCTAAGCATGGTCGACGCCGCCTGCCGCAAGCATCTGAAGTCGGCACGGCACACGCTGCTGACGTCGATTCCGGAAGGCCAGCAGCGCCCCGATCGCGCCGCGTTGCCGCAGCAGTGATTTGGCGATTTTCCACCTGCTGAGCCCGTGCTAGACATCTGGCCGTTGCTGCGTGAAGAGGCAGGTCTTTGAATATCCGGCGGAGACGATGGAGCATGCCGGCCGCGTTCGCTGCGGCCTATTTGCTCGTGCTCCAGTCGGCGCTTGGCGCATTCGCCATTGGCATCGGGCCGAATGCTTCGCAACTTGACGCTTTCGGCAATGTCATCTGCACTCAGGAGGGCGCGGCCCAGCTTCCCGGCGGCGATCCACACCAGCAGCATATGCCGGCTTGCTGTGTGCTTGGCTGCGGCATGGCCTCGGCTGTTTACGCGCCGCCGCCCGCTGCCGCCACGCTGCCCGGCAATTTTCCCGTCGAAATCGTCGCCTTTGTGCTGCCGCCGTTCAGGCATCTCGACTTTGCCCGCGACCGCTCTCCGTCGAATCCGCGCGCGCCGCCGGTGACGGCCTGATCCGTCCCAGTTCGCCTTGCGGAATTTTTCGCGGGCGAATTCGTTCAACATCGAAACTGTTCGCGACCGGCCGACGGCGCGATTTCTCAGTTCCTGGAGCTATCATGTCTCACACTTTTCGCGCGCGGCTCGGCCGCATCAGCCGATTCCTGCGCAGCTTCGAGGAGCGACTCGGCGTCACCGTGTTCCTCCTCGCGCTGCTGTTCGTCAGCGCCCAGGCCGTTTTCGCGCATGAGTTCAGGGTCGGCGACCTCGAGATCGTGCATCCCTGGTCGCGCGCCACGCCGCCTGGCGCCAAAGTGGCCGGCGGCTATTTTACCGTCACCAACACCGGCAGTTCGCCGGATCGGCTGCTGTCGATCTCCTCCGATGTGTCGGACAGGACCGAACTGCATGAAATGGGCGTCAAGGACGGCGTCATGACCATGCGGCCGGTCAGCGGCGGCCTCGAAATCCCGGCCGGCGGCAGGGTCGCGCTGGCTCCCGGCGGCTATCATCTGATGTTCGTCGGGTTGAAGCAGCAGCCCAAGCAAGGCGAGACGTTTCCCGCCACGCTGACCTTCGAAAAGGCCGGCACGGTGACCGTCGAGTTCGCCGTCGAAGGCATGGGCGAAATGGGCGGCATGCACGACCATGCCAATTGATCCGGCCAGATCCGCACAATTCAAACTCGAGGAACCATCATGAACAGTTATCTTCTGTCGGCCGGCGCGTTTTTCGTCCTGGGGACAAGTGCTGCCTTTGCCCACATTACCCTGGAAGCGCAGGAGGCGGCGGTCGGTTCGACCTACAAGGCCGTCCTGCGCGTGCCGCATGGCTGTGAAGGCAAGGCGACGACCGCCGTGCGCGTGCAGATCCCGGAGGGAGTGATATCAGTGAAGCCGATGCCGAAAGCCGGCTGGACGCTGCAGGTCAAGAACGGCAGATACGAGAAATCCTATCAGCTCCATGGTCAAGAGGTGTCCAGCGGCGTCAAGGAAGTCAACTGGAGCGGCGGCAGCCTGCCGGACGAGTTCTACGACGAATTCGTCTTCCGCGGGACACTGGCAGCGGATCTGCCGGCAGGCCAAACGCTCTACTTCCCGGTGGTGCAGGAATGCGACGGCGCCGCCGAACGCTGGATCGAGATTCCAGCGGCCGGCCAGGATGAGGACGCGCTGGAATATCCGGCGCCCGGCCTCAAGCTTGCGCCGAAGCAATGATTTTTTGGCGGCGCGCCTTGTTCGAAAGAGCGCGCCGCTGTTTTTGTGACATGAGTGCTGCATCCCTGCTGCGAACGGTCTGCACAGCCGGCCGACCTGCGATCTGCCTGCTGGCTGCGATCGTGCTATTTGCCGCCATTGCCGCGCCAGGTCAGGCCTTCGCCCACGCGGCGCTGGTCACAACCGAACCGACGGACGGCGCCGTGCTGGCGCAGGGCCCGGCGCAGTTCTCGCTGACCTTCAGCGAGCCGGTGTCACCGCTGATGCTGAGCTTGGTGCGGCCTGATGGAACGCCGGTTCCGCTGACGTCGTTTCGGCTCGATGGCCACGCGCTCGACATCGACAATCCGCAAAGGCTCGGATCCGGCACGCATGTGCTGAGCTGGCGGGTGATCTCCGCCGATGGCCATCCGGTCGGCGGCTCGGTGCTGTTTTCCATCGGCGCGCCGAGTGCGGCGCCGGCCGTCTCCGAAGCTGTCGACCGGGGTCTGAGGCCGGCGATCTGGATCGGCAAGGTTTTTCTCTATGTCGGCCTGTTTCTCGGCGTCGGCGGCGCCTTTGCCATCGCCTGGCTGGCGCAAGGCGGGCGTTCCGGCCGCCGCTTCGTCATCGCCGCGATCCTGTGCGGCCTCGTCGCGGCGCCGTTGTCGCTCGGCTTGCAGGGGCTGGACGCGCTCGGGGTACCGCTCGCGCGGCTAGCGCAGCCAGGCGTCTGGCAGGCCGGGCTCGCCACCAGCTTCGGCCGGACGGTGCTGGTCGCGCTGGTGGCGCTCGGGCTGGGCCTGCTGTCGCTGGTCGGACCGCGCGGCGGTGCAAAACTGTTTGCCCTTGCCGGCTTGGCCGGCGTCGGCGCCGCCCTTGCCGCCAGCGGGCATGCAAGTGCCGCCGAACCGCAATGGCTGACACGGCCGATGGTGTTTCTGCACGGCGCCGGCATTGCATTCTGGGCCGGGGCGCTGGCGCCGCTCGGTCTCGCCATGAGGCGGAAGCCGGCCGAGGCCGCGCCTTTCCTGAATCGGTTTTCCCAGGCGATCCTGCTTGTCGTGGCCGTGCTTGCGGCCACCGGCTTCGTGCTGGCTGTCATCCAGGTGCAGGCGCCCGCAGCTTTGCTCGAAACCGCCTATGGCCGGCTGCTGCTGGTCAAGCTGGCGCTGCTGTTGTTTCTGTTCACTCTGGCCGCCATCAACCGCTGGAAGCTGACCGGTCCGGCGGAAGCGGGAGAGACGGAAGTACAGACGAGGCTGGTCCGCTCGATCGGCATTGAGATGCTGATCGTTCTGGCGATTTTTGGCGTTGCCGCCGGCTGGCGCTTCACGCCGCCGCCACGCGCCCTGGCGATCGCTGCGGCGCAGCCGGCATCGGTGCATATACACACGCCCAAGGCGATGGCCGACCTCAGCATCACACCCGGCCATGTTGGGCCGGTTGCGGCGTCGATCGTCATCATGACCGGCGATTTTGGCCCGCTCGACGCAAGCCAGGTGACGCTGGTGCTGTCAAAACCCGACTCCGGCATCGAGCCGATCAAGCGCGCAGCGACAAAGCGCGGCGACGGCACCTGGCGCGTCGACGGTCTCGTCGTCCCGGTTCCCGGCCGCTGGACGGCCCGGCTCGATATTCTCGTCTCGGATTTCGAGGTGGTGAAGATAGAGGCGCCGATCGATATCAGATGATGAGGCCCAGCCGGCAGTCTGCGAACCACAATTCGGCGAGGCGGTTGACGCGGCCTTGAAGGCCCGTCATTCATTTCGGCAAGAACGGGCATCCCGACAAGAATGGTCATCGCCGCAAAATCGCGGCCTAGCAAAAGATCCGAAAGCAGGGAAGAAAACGATGGAAAAAGCCGAAATCGGCCTGATCGGCCTTGGCACGATGGGCTCCAACCTGGCGCTCAACATCGCCGAGAAGGGGCACCGCATAGCCGTTTTCAACCGCACCGCGGCACGCACCGACGCCTTTGTCGAGAATGCCGGGGCTCTCAGGGATATGGTCGTGCCCTGCTACAGCCTGGAGGAACTCGCCGCCGCCATCCGGCCGCCGCGGCCGATCATCATCATGGTGCTGGCCGGCAAGCCGGTCGACGAGCAGATCGCGGCACTGCGCGGCGTGCTGTCGGCCAACGACATCGTCATCGATGCCGGCAACGCCAATTTCCGCGACACGATGCGGCGCTTCTCCGAGCTTTCCGATTCGGGTCTCACCTTCATCGGCATGGGCGTGTCCGGCGGCGAGGAGGGCGCGCGCCATGGACCGTCGATCATGGTCGGCGGCACGGAACAGTCCTGGAAACGCGTCGAAAAGGTGCTGACCGCCATTTCGGCCAAGTTCAGGGATGAGCCCTGCGCGGCATGGCTTGGCACCGATGGTGCCGGGCATTTCGTCAAGACCATCCACAACGGCATCGAATATGCCGACATGCAGATGATCGCCGAGATCTACGGCATTTTGCGCGACGGCTTAAGCATGGGGCCGAGGGAGATCGCACAGGTGTTTGCCGGCTGGAACAAGGGCCGGCTCAACTCCTATCTGATCGAGATCACCGCCAAGGTGCTGGCCGCCGACGATCCGAAGACGGGCAAGCCGGTGGTCGATATCATCCTCGACCGCGCCGGCCAGAAGGGCACCGGCAAATGGTCGGTGATCGAGGCGCAGCAACTCGGCATTCCGGCCACCGCGATCGAGGCCGCGGTGGCGGCGCGCGTCCTTTCGTCGATCAAGGACGAGCGCCTGGCCGCTGAAAAGGCCTATGGCAATGACGGTGTGACCAAGATTTCCGGAGACAAGGACGCGCTTCTTGGCGATCTCGAACTGGCGCTGTTCGCCGGCAAGATATCAGCCTATGCGCAAGGCTTTGCGGTGATGAACGGCGCGTCGAAGGAGTTCAACTGGAACCTGCCGATGCCGACCATCGCCAAGATCTGGCGGGCCGGCTGCATCATCCGCTCGCAATTGCTGGACACGATGGCGGAAGCCTTCGGCACCGGCGGGGCGGCCACCAATCTTTTGATGGCACCGGCCTTCATCGCGATGATGCAGGAGGCGCATCCATCGCTCCGGCGCATCGTGGCAAGGGCGTCGGAATCCGGCTCGCCGGTGCCGGCGATGTCGTCGGCGCTTGCTTATTTCGACAGCTACCGCCAGGGCCGCGGCACCTCGAACCTGATCCAGGCGCAACGCGATTTCTTCGGCGCCCACGGCTTCGAACGCATCGACGGGCCGGGCGCTTTCCATGGCCCTTGGGGGAGCGGAGCGGCAGGCTAGCGCCTTCATCTCGGCCGTTTGGGCTAGCTTTGCCACTTCCTGTAAGCAGACATTGACAGGAAACATTTGGAGGTCGCGGTTGCGCCAACAGCGGCCGTGTGAGGCGACATCTGTGAACGCCCGGTGCCGATGATGCAAAGCGGTCGTTCGTTCTCCGCCAGGCGTACTACCAGGCGAACCGACTCTTACCCGAATTTCAATTGTGAATCGATTTGGCTGCTCCAGTACCGAACTCGTCGTCGTTTCGAAGCGCGGTTGGTCGCCGGCGCCGATCTGCTAAACTCCCCGCAGAAATGGAGCGAAGCAGATTGGCGGTTTTGATATGCGCCAAAAGAGGTGGTCTGTCGCGGATGTGGCGAGGGAACTCGAACGAGGCCGCAAGTCCTACAAACGGCATGCCTGGGCCGAAGCCTACCAAGCACTCTCGCTCGCCGATAAAGTGGTTCCGCTGGCCGTCGAGGATCTCGAGCTGCTGGCGATGTCGGCGTATATGATCGCTCGGGATGACGACTATCTGAGAGCGCTTGACCGTGCCTACCACATCTATCTGGATGCGGGCGAAAGTGTGCGCGCGGTTCGCTGCGCCTTCTGGCTGGGTTTGCGCCTGCTCTTTAGAGGAGAGACGGGCCGCGCGACCGGATGGCTCGCCCGTGCCAAGCGGCTTATCGAATGCGAGGAGCGCGATTGCGTTGAAGCGGGCTACCTGCTGTTGCCGGTGGTGCAGCAGCATATCGACGCCGGGGAATGGGAGGCCGCGTATGCCGCCGCGGGCAATGCCGCCGAGATCGGCGATCGCTTCGGAGAGGCAGACCTGATCGCCTGCGCCCGCCACCTGCAGGGCTTGGTTCTGATGCAACAGGGGCAGGTCGAGCAGGGGCTCAGGCTGCTAGACGAGGCCATGCTCGCGGTCACAGCTGGAGAGCTGTCGCCGCTGGTCACGGGTTTGATCTATTGCAGCGTGATCGACGGCTGTCAGCAGGTATACGCGGTGGACCGTGCCCGCGAATGGACGACCGCCCTTGCGCGGTGGTGCGAGGCACAACCCGAGATGGTCAGCTTTACTGGCAAGTGCCTGGTGCATCGCGCGGAAATCATGCAGCTGCACGGCGCCTGGCCGGAAGCGCTCGTAGAGGCGCGCCGCGGCTGCGAGCGTTTCGAAAAGGGCATCGATCCTCAGCGCCCCGCCTCGGCCTTCTATCAATTAGCGGAGATACACCGACTCCAGGGCGACTTTACAGCGGCCGAGGAGGCATACCGGAGCGCGAGCCGTTGGGGCTGGGAACCGCAGCCTGGCTTGGCCTTGTTACGGATGGCGCAAGGACGCGTTGAGATTGCGGCGGGAGCGATCCGACGCGTCGTCAGTGCTACTACCGACCCATTGCAGCTGGCAAGGCTCTTGCCCGCCTGTGTCGACATCATGTTGGATGCGGGCGAAATCGAGGTTGCTCACGCTGCCTGCCAGACACTAAAGGAAATAACTGATCGCTTCGACACGGGCCTTCTTGGTGCGATTGCTGCCCACGCCCAAGGCGCTGTGGAACTGGCCGAAGGCGACGCTCAGGCTGCGCTGGGCTCGCTGCGCCGAGCTTTGCAGGGGTGGGAACAAGTCAAGGCGCCGTACATGGCCGCACGCACGCGTTTGCTGGTGGGGCTGGCCTGCCGCGCTCTGGCGGACGAGGAAGGAGCAAGTTTGGAACTGGATGCGGCCTGCGCCGTGTTCGAACAGTTGGGAGCCGTGCCGGATCTCGCCCGGCTTGAATCGCTTAGAAAGGGTCCACTGTCCGCTCATCCCCACGGACTGACGCCGCGTGAGTTGCAGGTCCTTCGGCTAATTGCCACCGGCAGGACGAACAAGGTCATCGCCGCCGAGCTGTTCTTGAGCCAGCGGACAGTCGACAGGCACGTAAGCAACATCTTCACCAAGCTCACCCTTCCTTCGCGGGCGGCCGCGACGGCCTACGCATACGAGCACAAGCTGATCTGAATCGATCGGCCATACTGGGCGAAACTACCCATGCGGCGGTTGGCGCAAATTGGGTGATTTTGCCGAAGCGGCGCTGTGGCGATCCGTCCTAACGTCGATTTGCGGATCAACACCGTAGATGCGAGCAGGAGGACGCCATGTCCGAGATACAAGCGCGGATGGCCGCTCAGGAGCCAGCAGAAGGGCATCGCGGTCGCCGGTTTGTCGGCAGGCAGGCTCGTGAACGGCTGCTGGCGGAGATGCCTGTCACCGAGCGACGGCTGGAACTGGCTGGCATTCCGACCGCCGTGCTGGAAGGCGGAGACGGCCAGCCAATCATCCTGCTGCATGGACCGGGAGAGCACGCGGCCAAGTGGATGCGGGTCATCCCGGACCTGGTGACGACACATCGCGTGGTTGCCCCCGACTTGCCGGGTCACGGAACGACTGATGTACCTGACGGCCCGCTGAGCACCGATCGCGTACTCGCGTGGCTCGGCGAACTGATCGAGCGAACCTGCCCGATATCGCCGACGCTGGTGGGGCAAATTCTTGGCGGCGCCATAGCAGCGCGCTTCGCCAGCCACCGGAGCGACCGACTCAGCCGGCTCGTTCTTGTCGACACGCTCGGCCTGGGGTCATTCCAGCCGACGCCGGAGTTCGAGCTCGCCTTGACCGACTTCATGGCGGGGCCGACCGAGGAGACGCACGACACGCTCTGGCGCCAATGCGCCTTCGATCTGGACCGCATGCGTGATCGGATGGGTGAGAGCTGGGAGTGGTTGAAGGCGTACAACCTCGATCGGGCCCGCGCGACGAACTTGCACGCGGCGCAGCACAGCCTCATGACGCAGTTCGGGATGCCCGCGATCCCGCCAGCGGACCTCATGCGGATCACGGTTCCCACGAATCTGATCTGGGGCAGGCACGACCTCGCGACGCAACTGGCGATCGCCGAGTCAGCGAGCACCCGCTACGGATGGCCGCTACATGTGATCGAGAACGCCGCCGACGATCCTCCCATCGAGCAGCCCGAAGCTTTTCTGCGGGCGTTGCGCGAGGCGCTCGAAACTTCGACGGGACGGGGAAACGTCACATGAACATGAGCGCCATCGACATCGCTGGTCTCGAGGGTGGGCGCGTCAACCTGACCTCAAAGCAGCTCGACGAATTGGAGGCGCGCCTCGAGGGGCCGCTGCTGCGCCCCGGCGATGGGGGCTGGGATGATGCTGTACTGATCTGGAACGGCATGGTGGCGAAGGTCCCGGCGCTCGTGCTCCAACCGACTTCGGCCCACGACGTCGCCGCGGCCGTGGGATTCGCACGTGACCACCGGCTGCTCCTCAGCGTGAAGGGCGGAGGCCACAACATCGGCGGAACTTCGATCACCGAGCGCGGCTTGGCGCTCGATATGACCCGCATGCGCGACGTCACAGTCATACCCAATGCCAAGCTCGCGCACGTCGGGCCCGGGTGTCTGCTCAAGGACGTCGACCGCGCGACACAGAAGCACGGGCTGGCAACTGTGCTCGGCTTCATATCCGAGGTTGGCGTCAGCGGCTTGACCCTCGGCGGCGGCTTGGGATACCTGACGCGTCGGTTCGGTTGGACGGTCGACAACCTCGAGGAGGTCGAGATCGTCACTGCGGACGGCGAGATCCGCACCGCCAACCGCCAGGAGAATGCCGACCTGTTCTGGGCGATCCGTGGCGCCGGTGCCAACCTCGGCGTTGTCACCCGGTTCACCTTCCACCTGCACGAAGTCGGCCCGACCGTCTACGGCGGACTCATCGCGTGGCCCTTCGACCGGGCCGAAGAGATCCTCCGAGCCTACAGAAGGATCACCACCGAGGCGCCCCGGGAATTGGCCGTGTGGCTGAACCTCCTCCGTGCCCCGGCGGCGCCCTTTGTGCCAGAGCAGTGGCACGGGGAGCGGATCTGCGCGTTGGTCGTCTGTTACAGTGGCGACCTGGGCAACGTCGACGAGGTGTTCGCACCCATGCGGGCGTTGTCCGACCCCGTCGTGGATCTGCTTCAGGAGCAGCCCTATACGCAAGTGCAGTCCTACCTCGACGCGGCAGAGCCGAAGGGCAACCACTACTACTGGAAGACCGAGTATGCCGCCGAGCTGAGCGACGGCCTCCTGTCGACCTGGCGGGACTTGGCCGCCGCGTGTCCCATCCCGGAAGCGCAGCTCGGAATCCTCCACCTCGGTGGAGCCCTCAACGAGCACGACGGGGACGACGGGGCCGTCGGGAACCGGGACGCCCGCTATGCCTGCGGCGTGATCGGCATCTGGAAGCCGGAAGAACCCGAGGCGGACACGTTCCCGCAATGGGTCCGCGACGCATGGAAACGGATCCGACCCTTCTCAACCGGCGGCAACTACATCAATTTCCAGACCGCCGACGAGGACGAGGAGCGCATCTGGGCGACGTACGGCGCCAACTTCGACCGTCTCGTCGAGGTCAAGAAGAAGTACGACCCGGACAACGTGTTTCGCTCAAACCGGAACATCGCGCCTCGAACCCGAGCCGGGAATGCGTGAGCGAAAGCGAACCACGGCGTCGAACAAAGATCGAGGTCTATTTCATTGAGGCGGGCACGGGCCCGCTGGTCGCTCGCGTTCATTCGAGCATGTCCGGAGCACGGCTGATGGACGATTTCCGCAACCGGTTCCACGTCCGCGCGCGCTTCCTGAGATCTTCGGCGATTGAGGATGCAGAAGTCCAGTGCGAATGTCCTCTCCCAACGCAAAGCGATACAAACGTATCCCTCAAGCGGCTGGAGTGAATGACGGCTCGTCACCACCAATCCGGACCTTCGATGTGGTGCGACTGAACGGCCGATAGGGTGAAGGTTTTTCAACGCGGGCCGATGTCGATCCAGCCCCAACCCTCGTGCCACGGCCCGCATCGAAAAACCTTCACCCAGGCCGACCTTCATCAACCCATTTTGCTACTCGATAGCCGACATTCCTTCCTTCACGCATGCGAAAAGATCCAGGCGTAACTGTTGGTGCAAGCTTCGCCATCTCGCGCGAGCCCGACGCCCTCCCAGTTGACGATCACATGGTCGCCATCCGCCCAAACGCGTGTGCTGACCGGCCTGGCAGGCTTGGAAAGCCGGGTTGCAAACGGACGAACGGCGCGCTCATGGATTGATCGCGACCTTGAAAGAGGCCCGCGCTCGGGCCGGAGCCCTCGATCGTCCAGTTGACGTCCAGAGCAAGAATGTCGGTGAAGAACGTCGTTCCACCGGCCGCCCAGCGACCGAACGCCTCGGTGACGACTTGCTTGTTGCGGGTCTCGACGTTGGCCTCGAGAGGCTATCGCCGCATTCGACGACAGAGTGGCGCCGACCAGCACCGTGAGTGCCAACAGGGTCGCGCGAGACGGTGGTGAATTCATCATACTTACTCCTTCATGGCGATGGTTCTTCGATCGTCGAAATCGGGGAACGAGCAGGTGGTCGGCTTCAGCTGCCGTCGCTCAGAGGGAAGGCCTCTTCACCTGCTATCGTCGCGATCGGCTCGTAGTAATCCCATTCGCCTCTCGACTGCCTGGGCGCTTTGACGCGAAGCAGGTACATGTCGTGCAGCATCGTCCCGTCTTCGCGCAGTCGGCCATTCCTGACATACATATCGTCAAAGGTGGTGCTGCGAAGATGCGCGAGGACGACGTCGGGATCGGTGCTGTTCGTCGCTGCGATGGCTTTGAGGTATTGAAGCGCGGCCGAATAGTCGGCGGCCTGAAGTGAAGAGGGCATGCGTTGCTGTCGCGCGAAGAAGCGCTCGGCCCAGCCCCGCGATTCAGCATCGCGTGTCCAGAACCAGCTGTCCGCCAGGTACAGCCCTTGCGCCGCTTCAAGGCCCATTTCGTGGATGTCGTCGATGAAGGTGAGGAGACCGACCAACTCCATCTGATGGGTCAGGTTCATTTTCTCCATCGCCGCCATCGCTTTCAGCAGTTCGGCATGGCCGTTGGCAAGACCCAGAACCTCTGCGTGGCTGTCGCGCGCCGCCGCAAGGTACGGCGTGAAGTCATCCTCACCGTGAGGATTCCTGACCGAGCCGACGATCGTTCCACCCGCAGCCTCGACTGCGGAGGTGCCATGCGCCTGAAGTTCCCGTCCGAATGGATAATCGGCGGTGACGTAGAACCACCGTTTCAGTCCTTGGCGTGTCAGTCCAAGCCCTGGAACGGTAGCAAGCGCGACAGTGCTGTATGCGTACTGAATAATGGAAGGTGCTGCGCGTTCTCGCGTCTGAACCGATGTGCCGGCGCCAACGACAAAGATCGGCTTGCCATGGCGGGCTGCGACCGCTGTCATCGCCAGACTGGTGTCCGAGTTGACGCCGCTGATCACCATATCGACACCGTCGTCTGCATGCCATTTCCGAGCAATTTCGGCGGCGATCTGCGGATCGTTGCGGTGATCGCCGAGAAGCAGTTCAACACGTCGGCCGGCAACGGTCCCCCCCATGTCTTCGATAGCCATTCGGATGGCCTCTGCGCCGGCGGGGCCGTCAACCCCTTGGTAAGGGCCGGTGAGGTCCGTGCAGAAGCCGATTTTGATGGCGGTGTCAGGCATTTCCGCACGCTTTTCTTGTGCCCATGATGATTGCGGAAGCATTGCTGTGATCGCTGCCGCGGCAGTTGCTTTGATGGTTTGCCTTCGGTTCATGTTTGTTTTCCTCGCCGTGAGTGTTCGTTCACTCGTGTCTTGTAATGTCTCTCATCGTTCATAGCGGGCAACCGATGCGCCACCGAAGATGAGTTGCTGAACCATCGGGCGGCGGACGAAGCGGCTGGGGAAGATCGGATCCGGAGCACTCGCCCTGTCGAGTCGATCGAGATATTTGGGCGATAGCGCGACGTCGATAGCGGCGAGGTTGTCCTCAGCCTGGGCGAATGTACGCGCGCCCATGACGGGCGAGATGACCGCCGGCTTTTGCGAGTAGCCATGCGATCGCCACCTGCGATGGTGTCGCTCCGAGGTCCTGCGCGATGGCGCGAACAACCTCTGCAATCTCGATCGAATGCTCGGTGAGGTGACCGGACGAGGCGATGACGCCCTTCCGAGTTGACGATATACTAGCCTCGGCGGATTCGGTGGATCATCAAGCCCGCGCATCACCTCATCAGGCTGCGTCGTCAGATCCCAGCCGTGAAGGTAGAACAAATCGATGTGGTCGGTATCGAGCTGCCGCAGGCTCTGCTCCAGCGGGCGCACCATGTTCAGCCGGTGATTGCCGCCTGAGTTCGGATCGCCCGGATGGCGGGCCATGGTGAATTTTGTTGCGAGGACGATCCGCTCGCGCCTCTCCTTGATGAAACGCCCGAGGATGCGCTCCGAGGCGCCGTCGGTGTAGTTCACGGATGTGTCGACGAAGTTGCCGCCCCTGTCGACGTAAAGATCGAAGATCCGGCGCGCCTCGTTTTCATCGGCGCCCCACACCCAGTCCTCACCAAAGGTCATCGTACCAAGCGAGATCGGGGACACACGTAGCCCGGAGCGTCCGAGCAAACGGTAAGTATCGAGAGAAGTCATAATCCGTAACCCCGGGTATGTTCGGAGATACAGATAGGGCCCGGTGACGGGCGAAACAATTTGCTCAATGATAACCAGCTTGGTAAACCGTGCTAACCAATGGCTGTCGATCTGAACCTCGTTTCCGTCTTTCTCGCAGTCGCAGAAGCAAAAAGCTTCCGCGGCGCTGCCGAACGGCTGGGGGTCACCCGCTCGGCGGTGAGTCAGGCGATTCGTAGGATGGAATAACTAACTTAGGACCACACCTGTCGATCCACTCTCGGCCCCAAACCGGGCTGCTCTGCGCCCATGGCAGTCATTCCTGCCGTCCAGTCCATTCACCAAAAGCGGACGCGGCTGCTGCAGCGGCTCAGGCGGCCCTTGCGCCATATGGACGGCCCGCGCTAGCACCTCGCTGGTACTGTCGCGCTGGGAGTATTTATTTCGCAAGACACCCCGATGCAGAATGGTTTGCGATTGCAGCGCCGCTCCGTGCCTTCCGTCACCCACGCTTCCACTTGATGGCCGCAAGATTGCGACGGTCCGGCTTAAGCCCGTGTAGGGTCAGCCTAAAGCGCGCAGCCGGTCTCGGCAGGCCGAGCCGGCCTATGCGTGCCCAATTTGGCGGGCTTGGACCTTGTAAGAAAGTAGATCACTGCGGCGTGGCCGCGAACGGCAAGATATTCTGATTGAGGCGGAAGAGGTTGGAGGGATCGAGCCGAGTTTTCAGGTGTCTGAGCCGATCATACTTGACGGCTCCGTAGGCACCCGAAGCAATGGCAGTATCGGATTGCTCGTTGACATAGTTGGCGGCTATGGACCGATCGGCCAAGCGCCCGGCTGCGGATCTGCCCCATTCGATGCAACGCTCGTCGTCTGCCGGATCGTCCCATACGGGCTCGGCAATCCAGTAATAGCCAGCCTGCCTTCCGGAATAAGCGGTGTCTTCTTCCCGCACGTCCGCAACGGCACCTCCAAGCTGCGTTATGTAGAACTCGCAATCCATGGTTGGTGCTGAGGCAATCTGCTGCAGCATGGCATCCACTACGTCACCGGTGATATCCGACCAGAAACCACCTTTCGCGTAGTACCGGCGTGACCAGGCGAAATGAGCGTCGTTGCGACTTTGCAGGTGAAGAAACGGCATGGCGCCCATCTCTCCTTCACCGACACCTGCAAGGTCGCCGAACGGCGAGAGCATCTGATCCGCCAGCCTGCTGTCGCCCACCCACACGGCAGTCACGCTCAAGCCTCCTCGCGTGAGTGTAAAAGCGACGGAGAACTCTCGCGGGCGTTGACGAGCCAAATCGCCCAGGCCGGTGATTGCGCGTTGCGCGTCGGCCATCGGGTACATCCAATGGCCGACAGCCACCGGACCAAGCTGATGCAGCCGGAACCTAAAGCGGGTTATGACACCGAAATTCCCACCGCCACCGCGGATGCCCCAAAAAAGCTCCGGATCGATTGCCGCATCGATCCAGTTCACGCTGCCGTCGGCCGTCACGATCTCGACCCCGATCAAGCTGTCGATCGTCAGCCCGTAGGCGCGGCTGACGCGGCCCATGCCACCGCCAAGGGTGAGACCGGCAACGCCCGTGTGAGAAACGACACCCGCCGGAACCACGAACCCGCTTGGAACCGTCGCTCCATCCAGATCGCGAAGAAGCGCGCCGCCGCCGGCTTCCACGGTTCCGGCGGAGATGTCCAGCCGGCCAGAATTGAGCTGCGAGAGATCGAGCAAAAGTCCGCCGTCGCACGTCGAAAGGCCGGGCAGGCTGTGTCCACCGCCTCGGATCGCCAGGACCGCATTGCAATTGGCCGCTACGTCGATCGCCTTCCGCACGTCATCGACATCCGCCGCACGCAATACCGCGGCCGGCCAGCGATCGGCGACACCGTTCCATACCTGCCGGGCTCGATCATAATCCGTGCTGCCGGGCGTGATCACAGGTCCGCGACACCCAATCAAGGCGAGTTGCTTCAATAGCAAGTCGGACATATGAGCCCCCTCGTCGCAAGCGACCGCCGAACCTATCACCGCAGCGCATCCTACGCGCAATCGTTGCAGTTAGCTCCTCAGAAAGCGTTCGCGTCCACCGATCAGCGTCTCACAAGCCTCCGACAATACCCGACACCTGTGGTCCGTCGGCTCTGCGCCGCATCTCGGACGGTAGCGCCGGTTCTGCCGCATCCTGAAGCCGATATCCCAAGCGACCACGCTGATCACTTTCGGATGTGCATGGATACGAGGGTCAGGTTGCAGAAACGGTCCGGCAATTCAGATCTCTTGCCTGGGCAGCGAGAGGAGATCATCCGTGCGGCGACCGGCGTTTTCGCGGCTGGTCCGCAAAATGGGATGACCTGCATCTTGGTAGCAGTGCGGCCTGACTCCATACTATGGACCCCAGCTCAAACGGCCGGGAACCTGGCCAGTTGCAAAGGTATCGGTACTGAAGGCGTCGATGCCGTTCCCGCACCCAGCCACGGTAAAGCCACGGCCCCTCACTCGATCGGGGAAGCGATCGGCTTTCCCTTCTCCACGACGTAGGTCGCGATTACCTTGGCGCCAGCGGGACCGGTCCTGGCGTCGTGGACCTTGGCCGGCGGCACCTGGTAGGATTGGCCGGCCGCGAGATGCCGCGGCGGCTCGCCGTCGATCAGCAGCTCGAAGCTGCCCTCGATGATGTAGCCTGACTCCGGTCCCGGATGTGTGTGGCGTCCGACCGAAACGTTAGGTGCTATTTCGGCAATGCCGATAACCGTCTCGTACGCAGTGCCGGGCACGTCGAAGCGCTGCAACGGCGTACGCTTGATTGGTTGCTGGTCGGTCGCGGCCGCCGGCTTTTCCTGGGCCCCGAGCGGGCCCGTCCAGGCAAAGCATGACAGAGCGGCGCAAAGCGCCAGGGTGTACCTGAGTTCGTGCATCGATCGCCTCCCTGATTTGACAGTCACATTGTCGGCGCCGAACGGGCAGCGCGTCTCGGACTCCCGCGAAGTACTCCTATGCCGTGGACGAACTGGCGATCCCCGCGGCCATTGAACGTCATATTCACCCAGACTAATATCTTTGGGCCGCGGCAGGCGGCGTGGGAGTAGCCAGGGATGAACGGCACCGACTTTGCCTCCTTGCATTTCTCGACGCGCGAGCTTGCCCCGGACAAGCGCCTGCAGGCGTTGCGCGAGCTGTTCGACAGGGCGGTCCGCCTCAACATCGACACCGAGCCCGGCCGTGTGGTTGAGATGCAGATGCACGTCGCACCGGGCCTGCGTCGAGCGCGCATGCTGTCGCCGCTGACGGCGCGCCTTACCCGCTCGGCGCCGATGCTCGCGGACGGCGAGGACACCATCTGCCTAATGATGAAGACCAGTGGTCACATGGCCCTGGCTCAGGGGCGGCGCGAAGGCGTGCCCGAGATCGGGGACGGCGTACTCCTCGTCTATCGCGAGCCGGTCGAGCTCCATTTTGTTGACGCTACCTATCTTTCAGTGCGCGTGCCCTTCACCGCTCTGGCCGGGCTCGCCGACGTCGAGGCTGCCGCCGCGCGGCGCATACCGGCCACGACCGAAGCGCTATCGTTGCTGCGGAGCTATGTCGCGGGCCTGCCCGACCGCTTTGCCGACCCTCGGCTCGCCCGGCTATGTGCAACCCACGTCTACGACCTTATCGCTCTGGCGATCGGCGCGACCGAGGAAGGGCGCGAGATTGCCGGTCAACGGGGCTTGCGGGCCGCGAGGCTGCAGGCGATCAAGGCCGACGTGGTCAAGGATGCCGCGATCCAAATTGACGAGCTCGCGGCGCGCCACGGGATTTCGCCGCGCTATGTCCAGATGCTGTTCGAGGCCGCCGGCACAACCTTCTCTGCTTTCGCTCTCGAACGGCGGCTCGACGCGGCCCGCACCATGCTGACCAGTCCGCGCTACGCGAGTTGGTCGGTCACCGAACTCGCGTTCGAAGCGGGCTTCAGTGATCTTTCGCACTTCAACCGGCGGTTCAAGCGCCGATTCCTGATGACCCCGTCGGAAATGCGCCACAACGGCAAGCCTGAGGCCACAACGGACCCAAATATCGCGCCCTGATGGCGGCACGGCAAAACGCGTCCGCCGTCGGCTTTTGCGAGCTGTCTCTGGCTCAGTTAGTCATTCGCAGCGAACAACGGGAGTGGTGCGGACAGGACGCTTTTGCCTCGGCTGAAGCGCTTTCTTGGTCTTGCTATTGGATTGATTGGCGTTGGCGCAATTATGGAGAGGGGCAATGGCTGTGGGATGGTGCTCGCCCTGCTAATACCTGTGACATACGCCGCTGAGGACCTCTATATATCGCAGAAGCAGCCTGCCAACATCGACAGAGTAGCTATCTACGGACTCGCGCTAATTGCCTCTTGCTTCATACTTATTCCCTTTGCAGTGGGCTTTAGTGACTTCATTCCTGCCCAATTCTTTCTGGAAAACTCGGCATCATTGTCATTCTGATTGCCCTCGCGTCGGCCTGGCGATGGTCCTGTTCATCTATCTCATAAGGGCCACCGGAGCGGTTTTTTGCCAGCCAGAGTGCATATGCGACGACCGTTGCTGGCATCGGCTGGAGCATCGTTCTATTGGGTGAATACATCCCCTTTGGATCTTTGCAGCACGCAGGTTGATCATTGTCGGTCTGATCATAGTCGAGCCAAAGCAGGAAGCGGAGGAGGAACCGCCTCTCTTGGATGGAGCAATCGAGGACCTGCCGATATAGGCTGGACCAGCGCTCTGGAGGTCCGATCACGTGTATTCCGGCCGGCTGAAGGTCCGCTTTCGAATATCTGTTCCGGGAAGCTGCCGATCCGCTCTCGGCCCCAAGGCTGCCAGTCAGCAGCGCGCATTTTGCAGCCAGTGGAATCACTTGGCGCCGCAGAAATGCGACTAAGACAAATAGATGGAGCAGGATGCCCAGTTCAATTTGACCGTAATTCGCTCTAGTCGGGACGGCGGTAGGCCAGAACCCCCGTCGGCCTGCTCAGGCTCTGCAAGGAGCCAGGTGTTGCGCCGCCGATCCAGCCCAACACCGAGCAGCCGGAGCCGGACCCATCGCGGTCATTGGCACGCGCCAAATCGCCGATCGGGGAAGATCCACGTTCGAGATCGGGTCGTTGGCAGGAAAGTGCGATCTCCGCTGACGCGCCTTCCTGGTTCGTTGTTACTTGGCAACCCGGGTGGTAGAATGACGATGGGTTCAGGCAAAATAGCTTTATCATATTCGAGCGTCATGACTTTCGTGCCGCGCGCTGCAGCCGCTGCGATGAGTATTTTATGGAGAGGACAGCCGTGACAGTCCCAGAGGACGATTTTTTCGTCCTCTCGAGCTTGCCGCCAAGTCGGGCGCAAAAGCAGCTCGCTCTTGTTTTTGTGCTTGGCCTGTTGGCCGTCTACGTGTTGATCACTGTTGGTCCGCTCTCGGGCATCCATCTGAGCCGGGTCGACGCCTTCGTGCCGGCCTACGCGACAGCGATGTTCGTCAACGATTCGATCACCGCAATCCTCCTGTACACTCAGTTTTCCATCCTGCGCTCACGTGCCACGCTCCTGATTGCAAGCGGATATCTCTTTACGGCGCTCATGCTGATCCCGTTTGTCCTGGCATTTCCGGGTCTGTTCACGCCAGAGGGCGGCCTGGTGGGCGGCATGCAGAGTACGTCATGGATCTACTTTTTCCAGCACGCTGGCTTTCCCCTGTTCGTCATAGGCTATGCCCTCTCAAAGGGCTCGAACCCCAGCAAACGATTTTGGCAGGGTACCGCCCGTGCGGAGATTAGCCTCAGTGTCGCCCTGACCGCAGCTGTGGTCTTGTTGGCGTCATATTTTTTCATAGCGGGCGAAGCGTTATTGCCGCGCGTGACCCTCGATTCCACTCGCCTTAGCCCGGTGTGGCCCTATGTGGGCGCGCCCGTCGCATTGCTAAGTATCACCGCGATGGTCGTGCTCTGGATCCGGCGACACTCGATGCTCGATCTTTGGTTGATGGTCGTGATGCTCTTATTCACGATAGAGATGCCTTTAAGCTATTACCCCGATCCGGCTCGCTTCAGCCTTGGCTGGTATACCGTCCGCATCTTCGGAGTTCTGTCCAGCGGACTCGTCCTTATGGTTCTGCTTCACGAGATAACGACCCTTTATACGCGGCTTCTCGGAGCGGTCCGTGGCCAGCGTCACGAGCGCGAGGCGCGACTGGTAACCGGCGACGCAGTCGCAGCCACGGTTGCGCATGAAGTCAAACAACCTCTATCTGGCATGATAACGAGCGCCGATGCCGGCCTGCGCTTTCTCGGTCGCTCGATGCCCGATCTTGAGGAAGCAAAGGAGGCATTCAAGCAGATTATCGCCGGTGGTCATCGCGCGGCAGCGGTGATCGACGGAATTAGAACGATCTTCAAGAAAGAAGACCGCAAGCGAGCTCCGCTCGACCTCAACAGTCTTATCGGGGAAACACTCACCCTGGTGCGAGAGGGTCTGGCGAAACACCGGATAATGGTCGAAGCCGAGCTGGATGAACGCCTGCCGCGCGTAACAGGCGATCGAATCCAGCTACAGCAGTTGCTTGTAAACCTGATGACGAACGCCATCGATTCCATGGCCGCAGTCGGCGGGGCGCGGGTGCTGTCCGTGAAATCCAAGTTGCATGACGATGGCCACGTAACGGTTTCGGTTGCGGACACTGGAACCGGAATTGGTCCGCAAGACGTGGATCGGATATTCAACCCGCTCTTCACGACAAAGCCCGACGGCATGGGGATGGGCCTGTCGATCTGCAGATCTATCGTCGAAGCCCACGATGGGCGGTTGTGGGCGGCCCCGAACACGCCCCGGGGTGCCATATTTCATTTTAGCGCAACTCGATCTGTCTCCGCATGACAAGGATCCGTCTGTGATCAAAGTCGCACCGAACAGTTTGCAGCCGACGACAGAGGTCGCGGCTGCTGTCTATGTGATCGATGACGACGTCGGAATCCGCGACTCGCTCGGCCTGTTATTCCGCTCGGTCGGTTTGCGCGCCGAACTATTCCATTCGGCGAACGAACTCATGCAAAGCAAGCTGCCTCCGATCCCGAGCTGCCTGGTTCTCGATGTTCGGCTACCGGGGTTGAGCGGCTTCGAGCTTCATGCCGAGTTGACTAAGGCCGATGTCCATATACCCATCATCTTCATTACTGCACACGGCGATATCCCCATGTCCGTACGGGCTATGAAAGCCGGCGCCGTCGACTTCATCACCAAGCCGTTTCGCGACCAGGATATGTTGGATGCCGTCACCGCCGCGATCACCCGCGACCGGGCCAGGCTGGATGCCGATCGCGCACGGCTCGACTTAAAGGGCCTGTTCGACAGCCTGACGTCGCGCGAACAGGAGGTGATGGCGCTCGTCGCTACCGGCTTAATGAACAAACAGATCGCCGCTCACATCGGCCTCAGCGAGATTACGGTTAAGATTCATCGCGGCCACGCGATGAAGAAGATGCGTGCGAAATCGCTCGCGGACCTGGTCAAAATGGCCGAAGCACTCGGTATCGGCCGGGAAATGTCCTCGTAGCCTCATATCTATGTATGACTTTTCGAACACAGCCGACTCGTACCATTGTCGGTGCGCATAGATGGGCCACTCGCTTGCCAGACACCCGCGTTATTTCAATCGTCGACGATGACGAATCCATTCGAAGCGGAACTGCGAGTCTTGTACGGTCGCTTGGGTTTGTCGCCCACGCTTTCCCATCCGCACGTGCGTTCTTGCATTCGGAGCAACTGGCTCAAACCTCGTGTCTGATTTCAGACATCCAGATGCCGGAGATGAGCGGAATTGAGTTGCACGATATCTTGCGCATACGTGGACATCACACGCCCATCATTTTCATCACGGCCTTTCCCGATGAAAAGGCGCACGCTCAAGCGTTGGTTCGAGGCGCCGTCTGCTTTTTGAGCAAGCCTTTTGACGGCGACACGCTGTCTCGCTGCCTCGACGTTGCATTGAAAAACAATGCCGGTGAGAGCGACTAGCGCGTCGCTGATCGCTGGGCGCGATCAGGCTCAGCAGACCCCAAAATCCAATTCGTCGAAGCGCATCCGTTAAACCGAGGGATGCTCGGGCCCGTCGGGGCCAATAAACCTAAGGTATGACCGCCATAAACGAAAATGCGGTCACGACCAACCTACGTCCGATGGAGCGCGCACCGGAGTGAGAGCACAACTAAAGTGGTCACCACTCTAATGGCACCGCGCAACGAAGGAGACTGATCATGTCCACGCCATCACCGGCGCCAAATCGGCGCGACTTTCTTGCCACATCGGCCACCGCATTGCTTGCCACTTCGGCAGGTGCTGCCGCGTTCAACTTCACCTCGTCTCAGCCGGCGGCCGCGGCCGAAGCCAGTTCAATCCGCCCCTTCACCGTCAGCTTCCCGCAGGAGGAGATCGACGAGCTACGCCGTCGCATCGCCGCCACGCGCTGGCCCGATCACGAGTTGGTGTCCGAAGCAGCTTCTCGGCGGACTTCGGCGACGTTGGCGGCAGGCGACACACAAGGCGTGCAACTCGCGACGATGCAGAAGCTCATCCAGTACTGGGGAACGGAATATGATTGGAGCAAGTGCGAGGCGCAGCTGAAGTCGCTGCCGCATTTCGTCACCGAGATCGACGGGCTGGACATCCACTTCATCCACGTGAAATCAAGCCATCAGGGTGCGCTGCCGGTCATCATCACGCACGGCTGGCCCGGTTCGGTCATCGAGCTGCTGAAGGTCATCGATCCGCTCACGAACCCCACGGCGCATGACGGAACCGCGGCCGACGCGTTCGACGTGGTGATCCCGTCGATGCCGGGCTACGGCTTTTCCGCCAAACCGACCCAACCCGGTTGGGATCCGGTGCGTATCGCGAAAGCGTGGACCGTGCTGATGAAGCGCCTGGGCTATAACCGGTTTGTTGCACAGGGCGGCGACTGGGGGGCTCTCATCACCGAACAGATGGCTCTGATGGCGCCTCCCGAGCTGATCGCCATCCACACCAATATGCCAGCGACCATTCCGCCCGAGATTGTGAAGGCGCTTGCCGCCGGCAGTCCGCCTCCCGCCGATCTCGGGCCCGACGAAAAGCGCGCCTACGAGCAGGTCGCCTTCTTCTACAAGTTCGGCCTAGGCTATGCCAACGAGATGGCGCTTCGTCCGCAGACGCTTTACGGGCTCGTCGATTCACCGGCCGGCCTGGCGTCATGGATTCTCGATCACGATGCGGACAGTTATGCACTGATAGCCCGCTCCTTCGATGGGGAGCCGGAGGGCCTTACCCGCGACGACATCCTCGACAACATCACGCTCTATTGGCTGACCAACACGGCCATCTCGTCGGCCCGGCTCTATTGGGAACACCGGCGAACGGCGAAGGCGGGCTTCTTCGACGCCAAAGGCATCACCATTCCCGTCGGTGTGAGCGCGAACCCCAGCGAGATCTACACGGCGCCGAAGAGTTGGACCGAGCGCGCGTTCCCGAAGCTCCTGCATTACGGTCACCCGCCCAAGGGCTGCCACTTCGCGGCATGGGAGCAGCCGAAGTACTTCACCGACGACGTGCGCGCATCGTTCAAGACGTTGCGGACGGCGTGAAGTGTTGAGCGGGGATGGCGCGCCGGACGTGCGCGTCACCCTCCGCCTGGCGATTAACCCCCAGCGCATCTCCAAAAGGAGAGAATGCAATGAACCTTCTCATCCAGACGCTCACCGCACTCGCGGCTTGCACCGTGTTCGCCACGGGTGCGTTCGCCCAGAGCACGGTCGTGCCCATCGACAACGAGCCCGCGCCAAAGCTGATCGTGGAGCCGCCGCTTCCGGGTCCGTTGGCCGAGGGTGTGGTGTTCATCCCGTACCGGGTGGAGAACCTGCGCATCCTGCCTGTCGGTGGGCCGGCCGCGCGCAACGTGTCTCCGCGGGTCGGGCATCTGCACCTCACCGTCGACGACCTGCCCTGGGCGTGGGCGGATTACGGTCAGAGCGACACCATCATCCTGGTGGGCATGCCGCGCGGTCAGCACAAGGTCCTAGTCGAGGTGGTGGACGCCGAAGGTAACGTCTTCACCAAGCAAACGGTGACGTTCCACTCGCCGGGCAAGGAGATTCAGCCATGAAGCTCCACAAGTTGGCGACCGTGCTGGCATTCGGGTTTTGCATCTTTTCCGCCTTGGCCAACGCCAGTGCGGCCGAAGATCGCTCGATCCGGCCCTTCACCGTCAGCATCCCGCAAGCGGCGCTCGAAGACCTTCGTCGGCGCATCGCCGAAACACGGTGGCCGGATCGCGAGACGGTCGATGACCAGTCGCAGGGCATACAGTTGGCGAAGCTGAAGCCGCTCGTCAAGTATTGGGGCACCGGCTACGACTGGCGAAAGGCCGAGGCCAAGCTCAACACCCTGCCTCAATTCATGACAACGATCGACGGCGTGGACATTCACTTCATTCACGTCCGCTCGAAGCATCCCAATGCTTTGCCGCTGATCATGACGCATGGCTGGCCCGGGTCGGTGTTCGAACTGCTCAAGACCGTGGGCCCGCTGACGGATCCCACAGCTCATGGCGGACGAGCGGAGGACGCGTTCGATCTCGTCCTGCCTTCGATGCCGGGATATGGCTTCTCCGGCAAACCGACAGAGACGGGTTGGGGACCGGATCGCATCGCGCAAACCTGGGCGCAGCTGATGAAACGCCTGGGTTACACCCGCTACGTCGCACAGGGTGGCGACTGGGGCTCCCCCGTCTCCAGCGCGATGGCGCGCCAGGCGCCGACAGGTCTGCTCGGCATTCATATTAACTTGCCGGCGGTGGTGCCGCCCGAGATTGCCGCGGTGCTCGCCGTCGGCGGGCCAGCGCCAACGGGACTCACGGATAAAGAACGCGCAGCGTTTGACGCGCTCAGCGCTGCAGCCAAGATGGGGAACAGATCCTACGCTACGATGATGGGCACCCGGCCGCAGACGATCGGCTACGCCATCAATGACTCTCCCACAGGCCTCGCGGCGTGGATGCTCGGACATCCGGGCTTCTCACGCTGGACATACGACAACAGCGATCCCGAAAAGACCCCGGACGAGGTGCTGGACGACATTACTCAGTACTGGCTGAGCAACAGCGCGACCTCAGCAGGGCGGCTGTACTGGGAGTACGGTGGACGCAGCGTTGTTTTTGCGGCCGTGGAGCGGACCCTCGAGATCGCGCTGCCGGTGGCCATCACGGTCTTTCCGGAGGAAACTTATCTGGCCCCGGAGACGTGGGCCCGGCGCGCCTATCCAAACCTGATTTACTTCCATGAGGTCGACAAGGGCGGTCATTTCGCCGCCTGGGAGCAGCCCGAACTGTTTTCCGCCGAGTTGCGTGCGGCGTTCCGACCGCTCCGACAAGATTTCTGAGGCGCGCGTACCGGGCCCCAGCCCAGACGCGTTCAACGCTTAACAGGTTAAACCTAAGGAGATCGACATGAGCAGCACCACTCTGACGCATAGCGAAAAACCGATCGAAACTCCCGGAACGCGGACGCTCGACATGAAGCTCGAGGCCGTGGTTATCCCAGTTTCGGACGCAGCACGCTCCAAGCAGTTTTACGAAGGGCTGGGTTGGAGGCTCGACGGCGACTTCGTCGTCGGCGACACGTTCCGGGCGATGCAGTTCACGCCTCCGGGCTCGCCGGCCTCGATCCATTTCGGCACCGGCATCACGTCGGCCGCGCCCGGCTCCGCAAGCGGGCTTTTCCTCGTCGTGTCGGACATTGACGCCGCGCGCGCCGAACTCATTGGCCACGGCGTCGAGGTGAGCGAAGTGTTCCACCGCGCCGGTCCGGGCAAACCAGCGCTCAGCGGCAGGCATCCGGAGCGGCAGAGCTATTCCTCTTACGCAACCTTCAAGGATCCAGACGGCAACGAGTGGCTGCTGCAGGAGGTCACCACCCGGCTCCCTGGCCGGGTCGATTCCAATACGACGGACTATGCTTCGGTAGCGGACCTTGCGGCCGCAATGCGGCGCGCGTCAGAAGCACACGGCGAGCACGAGAAGCGCAATGGCGGCCAGCGCGATGAGAATTGGCCGGACTGGTATGCCAAGTACATGGTGGCGGAGCAGGCGGGCAAGCCGCTGCCGCTCTAAGCAGCAACCCAAAATCGGGTGAGCGGGACGGGTCACCGTCCCGCCGCCCAGCTCAACCGGCAATCCAAGCCTGGTTTGCCGCTGATGTTTTCACGCGCTGTTGCCGGCGCAATCGAATGGGAGAACGATCATGACGCACTCCAAAATGGGCATTGCTCTGGTGACCGGCGCCTCGGCCGGGATCGGAGCGATCTACGCCGACCGGCTGGCGCGCCGCGGCTATGACCTCATTCTCGTGGCGCGCAGCCAGGAGAGGCTGGACGAAGTGGCCAAGCGCATCGCCGGCTCAACGAATTGCAACGTCAGCGCCGTTGCGGCTGACCTCAACGACAAGGCGGATCTGGGCCGGATCGAGACCTTGCTCGGCGCCGATCCCGCCATCACGATGTTGGTCAATAACGCTGGCATCGGCGCCGTCGCGCCGCTCTTGGAATCCGACGTGGACAAAATGCAGGCGATGATCGAGCTCAACATCACAGCGCTGACTCGCCTGACTTATGCCGCGGCTCCGGCCTTTGTGGCGCGCGGCGGCGGCACGATCATCAACATCTCCTCGGCCGTCGCTATCGCACCTGAGCTTCTCAACGGCGTCTATGGCGCGACGAAAGCCTTTGTGCTCGCTTTCAGCCTTTCGCTCCACAAGGAGCTTGCGGACAAGAAGCTGCGCATCCAGGCGGTTCTGCCCGGCGCCATCGCCACCAATTTCTGGGACGTATCAGGAGGTTCACTCGACGATCTGCCGAGCACGGCGATCATGCAGTCCGATGACCTCGTCGACGCGGCCCTTGCCGGCCTCGACCAGGGCGAGTTGGTGACTATTCCCTCGCTTCCCGACGTCGCCGACTGGCACGCCTATGAATCGGCCCGGCAGAAACTCGTCCCAAATCTTTCGCTCAACGCCTCGCCGGCGCGGTACGGCATCGCCGTGGCTGCGTAACCGAGCGAAAACTCAATGAGTCAGCCTGAGTAAAGCGCCAGAGGAGAATCAAAATGGACAAACTTTTGACGGCGGTCCTCGAGGCGCATGGCGGATTGCCGAATTGGGGCAACGTTACAAGTATCACTGCGCAAATGTCGCTTGGGGGCGTATTTTGGGCTGCAAGGGGCTGGCCGGACATCTACTCCAAGCAGACCGTCACACTCGATCCACATCGCGAGCACATCGTTTTTTCGCCCTTCACAGCACCAGACCGTATGTCGGTGCTGGATGTCGCTCCCGAGCGGGTCGCTATTGCTACGCGCGACGGCCGCATCATCGAGGAACGTTTCAATCCACGTGGCTCATTTCCGCTGCCCTTTCTGGATGGCAGCACACCTTGGGATGCGATCCAGGTGGCGTACTTCACGAGCGCCGCCGTATGGAACTACCTCACGGCGCCGTTCGTCTTCACACTACCCGGTGTCGAAGCACGAGAAATCGCCCCTTGGAGAGAGGGCGCGCAAACGTGGCGACGGCTGGCCGTCACGTTCCCTAAGACTATCGCCAACCATAACGCCGATCAGGTCTTTTATTACGACGATGCGTTCATGCAGCGGCGCATGGACTATTCGCCCGACGTGACGGGAAACCCGCCGGTCGCACACTACGCTTATGACCACAAAACCTTTGACGGGTTCGTATTCCCGACACGGCGGCGTGTGCTCCTCCATGACGCCGAGGGGGTCGCAAACCAAGCATTCGCACCTATCACGGTCGACGTGTCCGATGTGACAGTCGACCGAAGATAATCTTCCACCGGGCACCATGCCTTATCAACGGGTACAAACCACTATGACCGAACAGATCGACCTCCATCGACGCCACTTGTTGGGCGTGGCCGTCACCACCGTTGCGGCCGCTCAGTTTGCCATGACGGGCTCGGCAAATGCGCAGTCCAGCATTACGAAACCGGACGCCAGCACAATCGAACCACAAGCAAACACGTCGTTCGGTCCGTTGAAGCAGGTTCAAGCTGGCGTACTCGACATTGGATATGCCGAGGTCGGTCCTGGCAAAGGGTCGGTCGTCATCCTCCTGCATGGATGGCCCTATGACATTCACACCTATGTCGACGTTGCACCCATTTTGGCATCGAAAGGCTTTCGGGTCGTCGTTCCATATCTACGCGGCTATGGCACCACGCGGTTCCTCTCCAACAAAACGCCACGCAATGGCCAGCAGGCGGTGGTCGCGATTGATGTCAATGCGCTGATGGATGCACTGCAAATCGATAAGGCGATCGTCGGCGGTTGCGACTGGGGCGCACGCACGGCCAACATCGTCGCGGCACTGTGGCCGGAACGCTGCAAGGCCCTTGTTTCGGTCAGCGGCTACCTGATCGGCAGCCAGGAGGCCAACAAGATGCCTCTGCCGCCAAAGGCCGAGCTGCAGTGGTGGTACCAATATTACTTCGCCACTGAGCGGGGTCGCGCTGGCTACGAGAAATACACGCGGGATTTTGCCAAGCTGATCTGGCAACTCGCTTCTCCGCAGTGGAATTTCGACAACGCCACCTTCGAGCGCAGCGCTACGGCCTTCGACAATCCGGATCATGTCGACATTGTAGTACACAACTACCGCTGGCGGCTTGGGCTGGCGGAAGGCGAGCCACAATACGACGAACTGGAGCTACGACTTGCGAAAGCTCCTGTCATCGCCGTGCCGACGATCACTCTGGAGGGCGACGCCAACGGCGCGCCGCATCCCGACCCCAGCGCCTACGCCAAGATGTTCTCCGGCAAATACGAGCACCGGCTCATATCCGGCGGCATAGGGCATAATCTTCCTCAGGAAGCACCGAAGGCATTCGCAGACGCCATAATTCAGGTGGCGAGTCTGGCCTGAGCAAAACGGCCATGCCACGATACATGATCGACCATGCCCAAGGCAAAAACTGATGAAATCACACCCGGGGCAATCCCTCCGACACGAAATGAACATTTGGCGCGGCCGGGACCGCTTTCGTCGCCCTTTGCAGTGGCTCCTCGCACCCATTGTGGGGGCAGTAGCGGGCTTGGCCTACGCACTGATGTTCGATGTCGAAGCACTGCACTCCGCAGTCAGGGGCGTGTTCATCGGAACTCCTATTCTGTTGTATGAGCGCGGCGTTATCTTGCGCCGATGGCGCAATGTGATCCGGCAAGCGGCAACGCCGGTCTTCGTCGTGGCTACGATCGCAACCTACGTATTGACGATCTTGATCGGCAATGCCGCCGCCGGCACAGCGCTTCACCATCTCCTCGGCTATATGAGCACCGCTCGCGAAGCCATGGTGATGTCGGAGTCCGGTCTTCTGTATTCACTCGGCGTCTCCACGCTCGTCGCATTCGTGTTCCGACTGCGTGACCTTATCGGGCCAAGCCTGTTCACCAGCCTGCTTCTTGGTCGTTATCACCGTCCCATCAAGGAGGAGCGGATCTTTCTGTTCCTCGATGTCAGTGGCTCCACGCACTTCGCGGATCGGTACGGAGATCTGGAGACCCAGGCCTACCTCGGACAGATATTCAACGCACTTGCGTCGCCTGTTCGTCGCTCCCAGGGCTCTATTGACGACTACATCGGCGATATGGCGGTGGTCACCTGGCCCATGGATCGCGGCATGCGGGACGCCGCGTGTCTTCGTTGCGTCTTCGACTTCGCGGCGGCCATAAGGGATCAGGCGGCGGCGTGGCAAGCGCGTTTCGGGCAGGTGCCGGAGTTTCGCGCCGTCCTGCATTGCGGCCCGGTCGTTACCGCTGAGATTGGCCTTGAGCGACACAAGATCGCGTATTTCGGCGATGTCGTGAACACCACTGGACGTCTGGAGTCGCTATCCAAGGCTCTCGGTCAACCTATCCTGGTCTCCGCAGATCTTCTCGCCGGTATCCGTGTTCTACCTCCACATGTCGTCGCGGAGAACCTCGGATTTCATGTGATTAGAGGCCGAGATGAACCGCTTCAGATCTCAGCCGTAAGGCTAGCATTGGGAAGCTGATTGGAGTGGCGCCATCATTACTATCTCCGTGTATCCACCTATCTTCGATGCCCATTTTACGGCAGTCGCCGTCACTCCTGTCCGCTTTTGAAGGCCCAGGTTCCGCAGCTGCCGGTCCGTTTTTCGGCCACCGTACGCCTGTTCCAAGCTGCGTTCTTCTTCTGGCCAATGGTGGCCGAAGGAGAAGTGTCATGGGACGTTCACAGTATGGTCCTGCGGTGCAGGAGCGGCGTGCGTGGAATGCAGGCAAGAAGGTCGGCGCGAAACGGGCGTTGAAACCTCGACAGATATGGGCAATCCGCTTCTTCCTCGATCGCGAACGTCGATTGCGAGATCGCGCGCTGTTCGACCTTGCCATCGACAGCAAACTGCGCGGATGCGATCTGGTGAAGATCAAGATTGGTGATCTGGTCGCTGGCCCGGAAATCCGCACGCGTGCGATCGTCGTGCAGCAAAAGACAGGCCGACCGGTGCAGTTCGAACTTACAAGTGAGGTACGCGCAAGCTTGCTCGCTTGGCTCGAACGCCGCGACGGCAGGATCAACGACCATGCGTTCCCGAGCCGGGTTGATCAGGCACACCACATGAGCACAAGACAGTATGCTCGCCTTGTCGATGAATGGGTCAGCGCGATTGGACTGCGGCGCCAGGAATATGGAACGCATTCGCTGTGACGAACGAAGGCGTCGATGATTTACAAAGCCACCGGCAACCTGCGCGTTGTGCAGATCCTGCTTGGACACGCCAAGATCGAGAACACTGTTCGTTATCTTGGCCTCGATATCGAGGACGCGCTTGTGCTTGCCGAGCGGACTGAGATCTGACGTTGGGGGCGGTCGTTCGGCAGTGCTGAATGGCCACTTCCAGCCGGAGCTCTACCCTCGATCCGACTTTGGAGGAGAGCGGAATGGCAGCTATTGATCGACACTGAAAACGATCCGGACATTCAGACCGCGCGACACCCCGAACGGGCCAGCCCATCATCCATCCTTCGCCGGACGTAGCTCTGTCCCCGAAGGTTCTTCTTCCCGTTTCGGCGATCAATCCCGGCGCGGATCGTAAGGCTTGGCGGCCCATTGAGCGACGCGCTCACGGTATCTCGCGTCGGTCCCACTTCGGTTTTCCGGCTTGGTAAGCGTTTCGACAGGCTTCCCGAGGACGACCAGCAGCGTGTCCCATTCTTCCTGGCCGAGCGTCTTGTAGCGGTACTCCAGACCCGGCGAAGCCAGGAGCTGCTCGATCTCAGGCCGCGCGGAAGAGGCCGCAGGGCCAATGCGGCGAAAGCCGCTTCGCACGGCATCGGTAGCCGCGGTCAGGTCGCTGAAGCCATACTTGCCCGGATCGTAGACGGAGTACTCGCGCAGCAGCCGCAACAGGTCGGGCACGGCATCGACGCCGCGGTCGCCCTGGCGCTTGATCAGGCCGGTGGCAAAGCGGCTGACCGCCGGATCGGCGAGAATCGCGCGCTCTTCCGGCAGAGGATCGGCGTATGCACCTACAGGAAGGCCGGCCAGAACATTGATCCAGTTGCGCGCCGCCTTCTTGTCGGTGGCCGCGAGGTAGCGGCGGGCGGCGAGCCGCCGCAGATCGGCGGAGTCGCCATTGACCTGTTTGATGATCGCCCACAGCCCGTCTGAGGATCGCACCCGCGGGTCCTCCAAGATGCGAACCAGCAGACGCCGGTCGCTCTCGCCGAGCGGCTGGTCGTTCGCGCGGAACGAGTCCATCCACTGATTGGCGAGCGCGAACGCGGGATGGCTCATCGGCTTACGCGGATCCTCGAGCGCTCTGGCAAGTTCCTCGCGCGTTCTCGTTTTCGCCACTTCCATATTCACGCCGCGCGAAACGCTGGTGTGGTCGAGTAGCAGCCGGTTGACGGGAACCTCGGTGTACATCCTTCCGTCACCGAGCCGCCGACGCGCCCAGCCGAACCGGAAGTTCTCGATCCCGCCCGAAGTCCCGATCAGCAACGGCGCCGCCGGGGCAAAGATCGACAGGATCGACTGCCGCAGCAGCACCTGTTCACCGGCGTCGGTGATGGTGAGCGCCTTGCGGTGGGGTGCGGAGGGTTCGAGCGACCAACCCACCCGTCCCGATCGGGGCTTGGCATCGGGCACGGCGGGGCCGTCCTCGATCGCGATGGTGAAGTCGGGTTCGGGGGCGTCGTCGCTTTGTAGCAGCGCCTTGCCCTCTGACATCATCAGGTTCCATTCGGCTTCCAGCGCGCGCTGAGGGGCGAGCGGATCGGAGGCATCGTAGCGCCGCTCTTCCAGCAGGCCATGCCCGATGACGGTGCTTCGTTTGCCGGGCGTCGAGTCCGGCACGACGCGATAGGTATTGGAATGACCGCGAAAGGTCTGGACGCGGACCGAAGTGACGCCTGGGGTCTTGAGCAAGGCCGCGCACAATGCATCGCAACGGCCCTCGAACGTGCGGGCGAGGAGAATGTCGCCCTTGAGCGCAATCGGTGCGCTCGACTGAATGTCCGGCTCCTTCAGGCTGGCTAGCATGCCCCTCGCCCAGGTGAGGCCTGGCTGGGGGATGGTCCAAAACAGTGCCAGCGTCGCGGCGCCCGACATGACGTTCAGAGGAACCCCTGAAAGGAAACGTCCGAGCAGCAAGCGGAACAGGGCGAAGGCGACGCCATACATGAAGGCCGTTGGCATCGACGCGAGGATGAGCCCCGGGATGATCAGGAAACTGCCGATGATGACCAGCCATGGCATTGTCAGCGCCGCGAACGCGCCGACGCCGGTGATGATCAAGTAAGTCTTCAACCACATGCGCGGAACTTTACCGCGCAGGATTCAAAAAAATGATAAAGCTACTGTTCTCGGGTCGGTGCCGTCTTTCGGGATCCGCCCGTTGACGAATCTCGTTACGGTCACCTCAAAAAGCTGTCGATCGTCCGCCTCTGGGGCTCTGGGGCCTCCATCAAATGACCGACTAGGTGAAGGTTGTTCAACGCGGGCCGATGTCGATCCAGCCCCAACCCTCGTGCCGCGGCCCGCATCGAAAAACCTTCACCAAGGCTGCCAGTCAGCAGCGCGCATTTTGCAGCCAAATGGGATCACTTGGCGTCGCAGAAATGCGGCTAAGACAAATAGATGGAGCGGGATGCCCAGTTCAATTTGAACGTATCCCGCTCTAGTCGGAACGGCGATAGGCTACAACCTCGCCAGGCACGCTCAGGCTTTGCAAGGAGCCGGGCGCCGCGCCGCCGATCCAGCCCAGCACGGACCGGGCCAATTCGGCGCCGGCCAGCCGGAAGTTCTCGTTGACCACCAGCAGTTCTCGGCGAAACAGGTGCAGCAGGTCGGACGACTGCTTGGACACCACGTCGACGTCCCGGCCGAGCTTGAGGCCGGCGTCCTCGATGCCGGCGACGATGGCGAGTGTCGCGGCAGCGGCACTGCTGACGAAACCGTCCGGCCTGACGTCGCGGCGCATCAGCTGCGCGGTCCTCATCCTGATCTGCTCGATCGAGTGGTCGACCGAAACGGTGTTGAACGGGATCTCGCTGGCGCCGACCTCGCTCAGCGCATCGGTGAAGCCGCTCAGCGTATGACTGTGGTAGGTCAGCTCGACTGGAGGCGCCAGCAGAGCCAGCCTGTGGCGGCCGATGCCGGCCAGGTGGCGCACAGCCTCGGTCGCGAACGCGTAATTGTCGAAATCATGATAGGGGTGGATCAGCCCCATATCGGTGCGGCCATGCGTGGCAAAGGGGATACCACGCTCCAGCATGTAACGGGCCCTGGGGTCATTCGGCTGGGTGCGCGAAATGATGACGCCGTCGGCGGAGCCGGTTTCCACCAGATAGCGTATCGGGTCCAGGGGATCCTGCGAACGTGAGTAGGGCGTCACGATCAAATGATAGGGCGTATCAGCGATGACTTCCGAGACGCCGTAGATGATGTCTGAGACAAAGCTCATAATCTCGCGCTCGGTGTTGAGCACGAGGCTGATGACGTTGGTCTTGCCGGTCCGCAGGCGCACACCGGCACGGTTTGGCCGGTAGCCAATCTGCTTGGCGACGAGCTGGACGCGTCGCCTGGTCTCGGCGCCGATTTCAGGCGCGTCCTTCAACGCCCGCGACACGGTGGTGACGCCCAGGCCAGTCATGAAGGCAAGCGTCTTCAACGTCGGCCGACCCTGTGCCGACGCCTCGTCGTCCTTTTCCGTCTGATGTCTGTCCATTCATCCCGCCCGTCAGGCGCATAGCAGTTGTCGTGCAGGCCGGCAATCGGCGGATTGCGGCTCGCCCGCGACTCTCCGCCTGATGAACACCCTATATACTGAAACGTTACAGATTGTCACTTGCCATCGCATAGCGGTTGGTGACAGGTATCCTGCACGAGCGACGCTCCATCCGACGCAAAGTCGTTGGGACGTCGGCAAGGGATTGCCTGCGGAGCAGGATTTTGCCGGATTTCGTTAATTGCAACGGCCATTTTTTTGCGGTGCAACCTATCTTGCTGCGGTGCAATGGAAGGCAGTTGCACGGGCAGATTTGTTCGCAGCTCGAAAAAATGTTGAACCGCTGCTATTCGGGGTTGCGCGCCTCCCGCAATTGCCTTATCGAAAATCTGTAACGTTTCAGATTCTGGGAGGAGCCGAAATGCGATACCAATTCATGACCGCTGTGCTGGCAGCGACAACTGCTCTGTCATTCGCCGGCCCGGCGGCAGCGACGGATCTGGAAGTCACCCATTGGTGGACTTCGGGCGGCGAGGCGGCGGCGGTCGCCGAATTCGCCAAGGCGTTCGATGCGACAGGCAATCATTGGGTCGACGGCGCCATCGCCGGCGCCGGCAGCACGGCGCGGCCGATCATGATCAGCCGCATCACCGGCGGCGACCCGATGGGCGCCACCCAGTTCAACCATGGAAGGCAAGCGGAAGAATTGGTGCAGGCCGGACTGATGCGCGACTTGACCGATCTCGCCACCAGAGACAAGTGGGCGGAAATCGTACAGCCGAAGAGCCTGCTCGACGGCTGTACCCTCGACGGCAAGATCTATTGCGTGCCGGTCAACATTCACTCCTTTCAGTGGCTGTGGCTGTCGAACGCGGCCTTCGACAAGGCCGGTGTGCCGGTGCCGAAGAATTGGAATGAATATGTCGCGGCCGCCCCTGCGCTGGAAAAGGCAGGCATCATACCGCTGGCGGTCGGCGGGCAGCCGTGGCAATCCTCCGGGGCCTTCGACGTGCTGCTTGCGGCGGTTGGCGGCACGGAGACTTTCTTGAGGGTCTATCGCGACAAGGACGCGGAATTCGCCGCCGGGCCCGAGGTCGCCAAGGTGTTCAAGGCCGCGGACGATGCCCGCAAGATGGCGAAGAACACCAATGTGCAGGACTGGAACCAGGCCACCAATCTCGTCATCTCCGGCAAGGCCGGCGGCCAGATCATGGGCGATTGGGCGCAGGGCGAGTTCCAGGTTGCCGGGCAGACCGCCGGCAAGGACTATACGTGTCTTCCCGGCCTTGGCCTGAACGAGGTCATCGCCACCGGCGGCGATGCGTTCTACTTCCCGCTGCTGCAGGACGCCGAAAAGTCCAAGGCGCAGGAAGCGCTGGCCGAAACGCTGCTCGATCCCAAGACGCAGGTCGCCTTCAACCTCAAGAAGGGCTCGCTGCCGGTGCGCGGCGATATCGACCTCAAGGCGGCGAACGACTGCATGAAGAAAGGGCTCGACATCCTGGCCAAGGGCAGCGTCATGCCCTGGACGGATCAGTTGCTGTCGCAAGACACCCAAAAGCAGAAGGAGGACCTTTTCTCCGAGTTCTTCGCCAAGCCGGACATGACCGTGGAAGAGGCGCAAAAGCGCTTCGCCGACATCGTCGCCTCAGCGGACTGACGATCGACGAACCGCTCGCTCCCGGCCCGCCGCGGGGCCGGGAGCTCCGGGTCAAGTCGTGACCCTTCGGCCTTACCCTAGCCCGGCTGTGCAGATGAGCAAGAGCGAACGCCCCAACCAACTCTTCCGCAACCTTAACGCCAAGGTCGCCTCTATTCCGATGGTCCTCACCGCACTGGTGATCTTCGTCGGCGGCAGCGCGTGGACGGTGCTCTATTCCTTCACCAATTCAAAACTGCTGCCGCGGCTGAACTTCGTCGGGCTCGACCAGTATTATCGACTGTGGTCGACGCCGCGTTGGCTGGTCTCGATCGAGAACCTGCTGGTTTACGGCGTGCTGTCGCTGGTGTTCTCTCTGGTCATCGGCTTCATACTGGCGGCGCTGCTCGACCAGAAGATCCGCTTCGAGGACACGTTCCGCACCATCTTCCTCTACCCCTTCGCGCTGTCCTTCATCGTCACCGGCCTTGTCTGGCAGTGGCTGCTCAACCCGGAGTTCGGAATCCAGGGGGTGGTGCGCGGCCTCGGCTGGGAAAGCTTCAGCTTCGATCCGCTCTACAATTCCGACATCGTCATCTACGGCATCCTGATCGCCGCGCTCTGGCAAGGCACCGGGCTGATCATGTGCCTGATGCTGGCGGGCCTGCGCGGCATCGACGAGGATATCTGGAAGGCCGCGCGGGTGGATGGGATACCCACCCTAAAAACCTATCTGTTCATCATCATCCCGATGATGCGGCCGGTCTTCATCACCGCGCTGGTCATCATCGCCGCCGGTATCGTCAAGGTCTATGACCTGGTCGTCGCCCAGACCAGCGGCGGTCCCGGCATCGCCTCCGAAGTACCGGCCAAATATGTCTATGATTACATGTTCTTCGCCCAGAACCTCGGCCAGGGCTTCGCCGCCTCGACCATGATGCTGCTGTCGGTGGTGGTCGTCATCGTTCCCTGGGCCTATCTCGAATTCGGAGGCAAGAAGCGTGGCTGACCTTGCCGTTCCCCTGCCTGCCGGCACTGGCTCTATCGGGCTTGAGGCATCCGGGCCGCGAGGGCCGAAGCCGCGGCATGTGTTCTCGCGCCGCAACATCTTCCTCTATGGCACGCTCATCGTGGTGGCACTGTATTATCTGCTGCCGCTCTACGTGATGGTGGTGACGTCGCTCAAGGGCATGCCGGAGATACGCCTCGGCAACATTTTTTCACCGCCGCTCGAGATCACCTTCGAGCCTTGGGTGAAGGCCTGGTCCAGCGCCTGCACCGGCCTCAACTGCGACGGGCTCTCGCGCGGCTTCTGGAACTCGGTGCGCATCACCGTTCCGTCGGTCGTCCTGTCGATCGCCATCGCTTCGGTGAACGGCTACGCGCTTGCCAACTGGCGCTTCAAGGGCGCCGACACGTTCTTCGTCATCCTGATCGTCGGCGCCTTCATCCCCTATCAGGTGATGATCTATCCGATCGTCATCATCCTGCGCGAAATCGGCCTCTATGGCAGCCTGAGCGGCCTGGTGATCGTTCATTCCATCTTCGGCATGCCGATCCTGACACTGTTGTTCCGCAACTATTTTTCTTCCATGCCGGATGAACTGTTCCGGGCGGCGCGCGTCGACGGCGCCGGCTTCTGGGGCATCTATTTCCGCATCATGCTGCCGATGTCGCTGCCGATCTTCGTCGTCGCCATCATCCTGCAGGTGACCGGCATCTGGAACGACTTCCTGTTCGGCGTCGTCTACACCCGCCCCGACACCTATCCGATGACGGTGCAGCTCAACAACATCGTCAACTCGGTGCAAGGCGTGAAGGAATACAACGTCAACATGGCCGCCACCATCCTGACCGGCCTCGTACCGCTCGTCGTCTACTTCGTTTCCGGCAAGCTCTTCGTGCGTGGCATCGCCGCCGGCGCGGTGAAAGGATGATGATGACAAGACTCGAAAATCCCAGCGTTTCGATCCAGGACCTGTCGCTGAATTTCGGCTCGGTGTCGGTGCTGGAGACGCTCAACATCGATGTCGCCGAGGGCGAGTTCATCGTGCTGCTCGGGCCGTCCGGCTGCGGCAAGTCGACCTTGCTCAACTGCATCGCCGGCCTGCTCGACGTTTCGGACGGCCGCATCTTCATCAAGGGCAAGAACGTCACCTGGGAGGAACCCAAGGACCGTGGCATCGGCATGGTGTTCCAGTCCTATGCGCTCTATCCGCAGATGACTGTCGAGAAGAACCTGTCGTTCGGGCTGCGCGTTGCCGGCATCCCGAGGGACGAGATCGCCAAGCGCATCGCGCGGGCTGCAGAAATCCTGCAGATCGAGCCACTGCTGCAACGCAAGCCGTCGGCGCTTTCGGGCGGCCAGCGCCAGCGTGTCGCGATCGGCCGGGCGCTGGTGCGCGACGTCGACGTCTTCCTGTTCGATGAGCCGCTTTCCAATCTCGACGCCAAGCTGCGCGCCGAGCTGCGTGTCGAAATCAAGCTGCTGCACAGCAAGCTGCAGAACACGATGATCTATGTCACCCACGACCAGATCGAGGCGATGACGCTGGCCGACCGCATCGCGGTGATGAAGGGCGGCGTCATCCAGCAGCTCGACGCACCGCAGACCATCTACAACCGCCCGGTCAACCGTTTCGTCGCCGGCTTCCTCGGCTCGCCGGCGATGAATTTCCTCGATGGTCGGCTGGAGAAGGACGATGGCACCTGGCACTTCGTCGCCGAAGAAGTGCGGATCCCGCTCGCCACTTACGCTTTCGAAAAGGAGCCCCTGCCGGGAGCGGCCGTGTTCGGTATCCGGCCCGAGCATGTCGCGTTCAACAGCGGCTCCGGATGGCCGTTCACAGCCACGGCAAATGTCGTCGTCGTCGAGCCCATGGGGTCCGACACGCTGGTCTGGCTGAAGCTCGGAAATCAGAATTTCACGGTTAGGGTGACATCCGAGCGCACGCCAAACAATGCCGACACGGTGAGCATCGGTTTTGACCCGATGCGCGCTTCGCTGTTCGACGCCGCAACCGGCAACCGCCTGTAACTCCCCAGAATTTCACCTCAAGCCCATCCATCCCCAGAGAACGGACAGAGACGATGAACTGGTCATTCCAACTTTATAGCGCCCGCAATTTCCAACCTTGGGAAGCGGTGCTCAAGATGCTGGGCGAGCTCGGCTACGCGCAAGTCGAGGGGTTCGGCGGCGTCTATGATGACCCCAAGGCATTTCGTACCGAACTCGACAAGAACGGCCTCACCATGCCGACCGGCCATTTCTCGATCGATGCGCTCGAGAAGGATTTTGGCGGTGTGCGCAAAATCGCCGACGCGCTCGGCATCACACTGCTCATCTGCCCCTATCTGGTCGCCGAGAGCAGGCCGACCGACGCGGCCGGCTGGCGCGGCTTCGGCGCACGCCTGGCCAAGGTTGGCGAGACGGCTGAGAAAGCCGGCTACGGCTTTGCCTGGCACAATCATGATTTCGAGTTCAAAAAGCTTGCCGATGGTTCGGTGCCGCAGGACCATATCCTGACGGCAGCGCCCGACATCGGCTGGGAGATGGACGTCGCCTGGGTGGTGCGCGGCGGCGACGATCCGCTGCCCTGGATCGAGAAATATGGCAAACGCATCGCCGCCGTCCATGTCAAGGACATTGCCAAGCCAGGCGAGGGCCTCGACGAGGACGGCTGGTCGGATGTCGGCCACGGCACGATCGACTGGGCCGGCCTGATCCAGGCGCTGCGCGCCAAGAGCGCCGCCAAATACTACGTCATGGAACAGGACAACCCCAACGACATCGAGCGCTTCGCCCGCCGCTCGATCGCAGCCGTCAAGACCTATTAGGAGCAAACCAGCATGGCAAAAAAACTTGGGGTCGGCGTCATCGGCTGCGGCAACATTTCGAAGGCGTATTTCTCGTTTGCGCCGCTGTTTCGCGGCATCGAGATGCGCGCCTGCGCGGATATCAACATGGATGCGGCCAAGGTGCGGGCGAAGGAGTTCAAGCTGCGCGCCGAGACAGTCGAAGGGCTGCTCAAGGCTGACGATATCGACATCATCGTCAACCTCACCGTTCCGGCGGTGCACTACGAGGTGTCGAAACAGATCCTCGATGCCGGCAAGCACGTCTATTCGGAAAAGCCGTTCGTGCTGTCGGTCAAGGAAGGGCTCGACCTGAAGAAACTGGCGGAGAGAGACGGACTGCGCATCGGCTCGGCGCCCGATACTTTCCTCGGTGGCGCGCACCAGCTTGTCCGCAACCTGATCGATACAGGCAAGCTCGGCAAGATCACCAGTGGCACATGCCATGTAATGAACCATGGGATGGAGCATTGGCACCCCAATCCGGACTTCTTCTTCCAGCCTGGCGCTGGGCCGGTGCTCGACATCGGACCCTACTATATCACCAACCTGATCCAGCTGATCGGGCCGGTGAAGCAGGTGGCGGCGTTCGCTTCGATCCCGAAGACGGAGCGTACCATCTCGTCCAAGCCTCGCGCGGGCGAAAAAGTCCTGGTCGCCACGCCGACGACGATCCACGGCGTGATGGAGTTCGAGAATGGCGCCGTGGTGACGCTCAATACCAGCTGGGACGTGTGGAGCCATGGCCATGCGCCGATGGAACTCTACGGCGAGTTGGGCACGGTGTTCTTGCCGGATCCGAATTTCTTCGGCGGCGATGTTCGTTTCACCGACGCCGCCAAGCCGGTTAAGAAGCTGCCGAAGTGGAAGCATCCGTTCGGCGTGGCCAACCAGATGCATTCGCACGGCATGATGGCTAACTATCGCACCGCCGGTCTCGCCGACATGGCACTAGCGATCACGGAAGGCCGGCCGCATCGGTGCTCGATGGAACTGGCGCTGCATGCCGTCGATGTGATGACCGGCATGTTGCGGTCGGGCGCGAGCGGAAAGTTCGTTGCCATGCAGACCACCTGCGAACGGCCTGCGGCCCTGGGCGTCGAGGATGCGGAAGGGCTGTTGGCGAAGAAGAAAGGGCTCTTGGCAAAGAAGAAATAGCATGAGCGCTTCAGCGATTGCGACACGTGCTGTTTTCCGTCGACCCCTCTCCCCATAGAAACGGGGAGAGGCTAAGGGTGAGGGCAGGGCCGACTCACCATTTTTTGCGGTGGCAGCTGCCGGGCTCGTTTTTGCTTTGAGGATCTCCCATGCCCTATGTCCCCGCCGAAAACCGCTACGAGAAAATGGTCTATAATCGCTGCGGGCGATCCGGCCTGAAATTGCCGGCGATCTCGCTCGGGCTCTGGCACAATTTCGGTGACGACACACCGCACCGAACCAAGCAGGCGATCGCGCGCAAGGCCTTCGATCTCGGCATCACGCATTTCGACCTCGCCAACAATTACGGCCCGCCGCCCGGTTCGGCGGAGACGGCTTTTGGCGAAATCCTGCGGACGGATTTCTCCTCCTATCGTGACGAGCTGATCATCTCGACCAAGGCCGGTTATGAGATGTGGGCCGGACCCTATGGCGAATGGGGCGGGCGCAAATATGTGCTGGCCAGCCTCGACCAGAGCCTGAAGCGGATGGGGCTCGACTATGTCGACATCTTCTATTCGCACCGCTTCGACCCTGATACTCCGCTGGAAGAAACGATGGGCGCGCTCGATCACGCGGTGCGCTCGGGTAAGGCGCTTTATGCCGGCATCTCCTCCTACAATTCGCAGCGCACGCGCGAGGCCGCCGACATTTTGAAGCAGCTCGGCACGCCTTGCATCATCCATCAGCCGAGCTATTCGATGCTCAACCGCTGGGTCGAGGACGATGGTCTGCTCGACACGCTGGAGGGGCTCGGCGTCGGCTCGATCGTGTTCACGCCGCTGGCGCAAGGCATGCTGACCGACAAATATCTCGGCGGCATCCCCGAGGGCAGCCGCGCCAGCCAAGGCAAGTCGCTGAGGCCGGCCTTCATCAACGACAAGACCATCGCCAACATCAAGGCGCTGAACGCGATTGCCAGCCGACGCGGGCAGACGCTGGCGCAGATGGCGCTGGCCTGGGTGCTGCGCAAGGGCCGGGTGACCTCGGCGCTGATCGGCGCCAGCCGGCCGGAACAGGTCGAGGATTGCGTCGGCGCGCTGAAGGCGCTCGACTTCAGCGATGCCGAGCTCGCCGATATCGACACCTACGCGCGCGAAGCCGACATCAATCTGTGGGCCGCCTCCGCCGAGCGCAAGGGTCCGCCACGGAAGTGATTGGCAGCGCATAGCCGAACAGGTACGGCGGGAACTGCTCCCGCCGTTTTTTTACTCGGCCGCCAATGTCTGCTTCGAAATTTGGGCCTGCCCGGAGTTGGCCGGCTTCTGGGCCATGCCGACACAGAAACAGTAGCAAAAAGGCCCGTTCGTCGCTATCTGGATAGGACTGGAGCCGCTTGCATGCGGAAATGACGTGCAACGGGCGCAATACGGGTTGGAAACAGGATCATGGCGGCAAGGGATGTGCTGACGAAAAACCAGCTGTGCGTGCTTGAGAAACTCGAGGCCGCCAGCGGGCCGCTCAGCGCCTATACATTGCTCGACCAGCTTCGCGATCGGGGTTTTCGAGCACCGCTGCAAGTCTATCGCGCGCTCGACACGCTGGTGAAGTCCGGCTTCGTGCACAGGCTCGAAAGCCTCAATTCCTTTGTCGCCTGCGCCGAGCCGCACGACCACAGTCATTCGATGACCGCCTTTGCCATCTGCGACACATGCGGGCAGGTGACCGAATTTTCCGACCATGATGTCGGACACCGGCTCGACGAATGGGTGCGCTCGACCGGCTTCGCCGCCAAGAAGGCGGTGATCGAGTTCCGTGGCACCTGTGCCAAATGCCTGGCCGAGGCGGCTTAAGGTGTATTGATATTCAGGTGATGCCGGCCTGCAAATGGTGGCTTCCTGCGCTTCCGGTGCTCACGTACCCAAAAGTACGTTCCGCTCCGGTTCTCGGAACCCACCTGTTTGGTCGCTTCGCGCCCGTCTTCGACTCCGACTCGGCCTGACCTGAATCTCAACACACCTGGCTTGGGCGCATCAATGAGCCTCTTCCCAATTGTCGGCGGCGCGGGCGTCGACATGCAGTGGCACCGACATCGACACCGCTGGCATCGCGGCGTTCTCCATCACATGGCGCACGACGGGGATCGTCGCCTCGACCTCCGCTTCGGCCGTCTCGAAGACCAGTTCGTCATGCACTTGCAGCAACATGCGGGCGGAGAGCTTCGCCTTTTCCAGCGCATCGTCCATGCGTATCATGGCGCGGCGGATTATGTCGGCTGCGGTGCCCTGCAGCCGGGCATTGATCGAGGCGCGCTCGTTGAAGGCACGGACTGAAGGGTTCGACGACCGTATCTCCGGATAATGGATGCGGCGGCCGAAGATCGTTTCGACATAGCCGTATTCGCGGGCATAGGCCTTGGTCGCGTCGATATAGTCGCGGATGCCCGGGAAGCGTTCGAAATATTTCTTGATGTAGGCGCCGGCCTCTTCGCGCGGGATCGACAGCTGGTTGGCCAGGCCAAAGGCGGAAATGCCGTAGATGATGCCAAAATTGATCGCCTTGGCGCGGCGGCGTATCTCCGAGGGCATGCCCTCGACCGGCACGTTGAACATCTCCGATGCGGTGATGGCGTGGATGTCGGCGCCGTCGGCAAACGCCTGCTTGAGCTGCGGGATCTCGGCGACATGGGCGAGCACGCGCAGCTCGATCTGGCTGTAGTCGGCGGAAACCAGCTTGTTGCCCTTGTCAGCGATGAAGGCCGTCCTGATCTTCCGCCCCTCGATGGTGCGTACCGGAATGTTCTGCAGGTTGGGATCGGAGGACGACAGCCGGCCCGTTGTCGTCGCGGCAAGGGCGTAGGAGGTGTGGACGCGCTTCGTATCGGGATGGGCGAAACCGGGCAGCGCATCGGTATAGGTCGATTTCAATTTGGTCAGCTGGCGCCAGTCGACGATCTTGCGCGGCAGTTCGTGGCCTTCGGCGGCGAGGTCTTCCAGGAGCTGCGCCGAGGTCGACCATTGGCCGGTCTTGGTCTTGGAGCCGCCGGGCAGGCCCATCCTGCCGAACAAGATGTCGCCGAGCTGTTTTGGCGAGCCGATATTGATGCGCTCGCCGACGAGCTGGTAGATTTCATCCTCCAGCCGCGCGGCGCCCTGTGCCAGCTCGCCGGAGAGCCGCGACAGGATCTGCCGGTCGACGGAGATGCCGCGCTGCTCCATCCTTGCCAGAACCGGCACCAGCGGCCGTTCCAGCCGCTCGTAGACCGAGACGAGGCCCTTGGCGGCAAGCCGTGGCTTCAGCACCCGCCAGAGCCTGAGCGTCACATCGGCGTGCTCCGCGGCATAGGCTGTGGCCTTGTCGATATCGACCTGGTCGAAGCCGACGAAGCTTCTTCCAGAGCCGGCCAGCTCCTTAAGGGCAATGGTCGAGTGGCCGAGCCACTTTTCCGACAGAGCCGCCATGCTGTGGCCGCCGGACGTGCCTGCATCGAGCACGTAGGAAATCAGCATGGTGTCGTCGAAGGGGGCGACATCGATGCCGTGGCGGCTCATGACGACGAGGTCGTATTTCAGCTCCTGAACGATCTTGAGAACCGACTTGTCCTCCAGCAACGGCTTCAGAATGCCAAGCGCCTCACGGATCGGGATCTGGTTTTCGACCACTCCGCCGCCGAGCAGGTCGCCGTTGCCGCTTTTGTGGGCGAGCGGCACATAGGCGGCGCGACCGGGCGCGGTGGCCATGGACAGGCCGATCAGCTCGGCCTGCATCGGATCGGCTGACGTGGTCTCGGTGTCGAAGGCGACGATGCCGGTCTCCATCGCCTCGGCCACCCATGCATTCAGCACTGCTGTGTCGCGGATGGAGACGTAGGCGCTGGTGTCGATCTTGCTGGCGGTGGCGTCCTCGAAGCGAAGCGCAGAGAGCAGCGAAGGGGTGTCGCCTTCCTTGGGTTCCACCTTGACGGTGGCCGGCACTGCTTCTCCGGCTTCGTCTGTCACTGTGCCTGCCGCTCTTTCGGCGGCTGCCGGCACCCCAAACCCGACATCGGGACCATGCGCGGTGTCGGCGCGCTCGATAATGACGGGAACGGCCTTGACATCAGCCGCTTCCGTTCCGGTTGCTTCCGCCACGCGGCGGGTCAGCGAGGAGAATTCCATCGTCTTGAGGAAGCCGATCAGCTTTGGTCCGTCGGGCGGATGCAATACGAAATCGTCGAGTCCGCTGATCCCCGGCACGTCGTTCTTCAGCGTCACCAGTTCACGCGAAATGCGCGCCTTGTCGGCGTTGGCAATGATCGATTCGCGCCGTTTGTCCTGCTTGATCTCGGCGGCGCGGGCGAGCAGCGTATCGAGATCGCCGAACTGTTCCAGCAATTGCGCCGCGGTCTTCGGCCCGATGCCGGGCACGCCCGGCACATTGTCGACCGAATCGCCGGTCAGCGCCTGCAGGTCGATCATTTTTTCCGGCGGCACGCCCCATTTCTCGATCACCTCGGGAACGCCGATCTGGCGGTCCTTCATCGGGTCGTACATGGCGACCGAAGGGCCGACCAGTTGCATCAGATCCTTGTCGGAGGAAATGATGGTGGTGTCGCCGCCGGCTTCGCAGGCAAGCCGGCAATAGGTGGCGATCAGGTCGTCGGCCTCATAGCCTTCTGTCTCGAGGCAGGGCAGGTTGAAGGCCCTGGTCGCCTGGCGGATCAGGCCGAACTGCGGGATCAGATCTTCCGGCGGTGCCGAGCGGTTGGCCTTGTATTCGGGGTAGAGGTCGTTGCGGAAGGTTTTCGACGAATAGTCGAAGATGACGGCGAAATGCGTCGGCACGATGCCGACATCGGTGTTGCGGGCGTCCTGCGTCAGCTTCCACACCATGTTGCAGAAGCCGAGCACGGCACTGGTCGGCAGCCCGTCGGATTTGCGGGTCAGCGGCGGTAGCGCGTGATAGGCGCGGAAGATGTAGCCGGAGCCGTCGACAAGGAAGAGATGATCGCCTTTTTTCATGGGACGAAGGGATAGCGCGGCGCGGCGTCGTGGTCCATGCCAAAGGCGGCCTCGGCCACCGGTTCCGGCAACATCCCTGACAAGTCGATCCGATCACGGGTATGTTACGAAAGTGTAATCTTCGTGCCCTTGAATCGCCACGTTCGGAGACACAGATAAACGCCATCGGCATTTTTCGCCGAGGTCCGGAGCAAGGCCCGTCCCCCGCCTATCCCGGACACTTGCGGCAGCCTATCCCCCCTCTCCGGGCTGCCGCATCGTTTCGAGTAAAGGCCGCCGTGGTTCCCCCTCCACCACGGCGGCATTTTTTTGCTCTTTGGAGCCCGTGGTCCAACGACCGCCGGCTTTTCGTTTCTGCCTCGCAGCTTTAGGGTTGCCGCTCAGAATCGAAAGGCCTGATAAAAATGTCCAGAATTTCTCCCGTCCTCGACCGCCTCGACAACAACCTCGACGAGAGCCTGGAGCGCCTGTTCGGCCTGCTCAGGATCAAGTCGATCTCGACCGACCCGACCTATGCCGCAGACTGCCGCAAGGCGGCGGAATGGCTGGTGGCGGAGCTCAAACTGATCGGCTTCGACGCCAGCGTGCGCGACACGCCAGGCCATCCGATGGTGGTGGCGCACCATGACGGGCCGGCGGGCGCACCGCATGTCCTGTTCTATGGCCATTACGACGTGCAGCCGGTCGACCCGATCGAGCTTTGGGAAAGCGATCCGTTCGCGCCTTCGGTGAAGGAGATCGAGCCCGGCCATCAGGTGATCACGGGACGTGGTTCGGCCGACGACAAGGGTCAGCTGATGACCTTCGTCGAGGCTTGCCGCGCCTGGAAGCAAGTGCATGGCGGGCTGCCGTGCCGCATCACAATCCTGTTCGAAGGCGAGGAGGAGTCCGGCTCGCCATCGCTGAAGCCGTTCCTCGAGGCAAATGCGGCCGAGCTCAAGGCCGACTTTGCGCTTGTCTGCGACACCGGCATGTGGGACCGCGATACGCCGTCCATCTGCGTCGCGCTGCGCGGGCTGGTCGGCGAGGAGATCACGGTGAAGGCCGCCGACCGCGACTTGCATTCCGGTCTCTATGGCGGTGCTGCCGCCAATCCAATCCGCATCCTGGCCAGGATACTGGCCGACATCCACGACCAGAACGGCCATGTCACCATTCCGGGGTTCTATGACGGCGTCGAGGAGACGCCTTCGCAGATCCTGAAGTCATGGGAGGCGCTCGGCGAGACCGCCGAGACGTTCCTTGGGCCTGTCGGCCTGTCGATCCCATCCGGCGAAAAGGGCCGCTCGGTGCTCGAACTCACCTGGGCGCGGCCGACGGCCGAGTTCAACGGCATTACCGGCGGCTATACCGGCAAGGGGTTCAAGACGGTGATCGCGGCGGAAGCCTCGGCAAAAGTGTCCTTCCGCCTCGTCCACAAGCAGAATCCCCAGAAGATCCGAGCCGCTTTCCAGGCCTTCGTCAGGGAGCGCATCCCGGCCGACTGCTCAGTCGATTTCCACCCGCATGGCGGCTCGCCGGCGATCCAGCTTTCCTACGACTCGCCGTTCCTCGCCAAGGCCAAGGACGCGCTGTCCGACGAATGGCCGAAGCCGGCGGTGACGACGGGAAGCGGCGGCTCGATCCCGGTGGTCGGCGATTTCCAGACCTATCTCGGCATCGAATCCTTGCTGGTCGGTTTCGGGCTCGACGATGACCGCATCCATTCGCCGAACGAGAAATACGAGATGAGTTCCTTCCACAAGGGACAACGCTCCTGGGCGCGCATTCTCGATGCGCTGACACGCTGACAGGGCAAGAATTCAACTTTCTGTTGATTTTTCATCGGATCGCGGCAAGGACGGGCTAAAGCGCGTCGCGTTTGATCTGCCTGATGCGACGCGCTTTAGGTTGTTGTTTTATGCATGTCGTTATCGCAAAACCGCTGCACACTTTTGCGCGACATGCATTAGAGCGACGCGCGTCCAGTCGCGACCGGAGAAGATGATGAGCGATATCCGCTTCCATAAGAACGACCTACCGGGGCTCTTGCACTACGATGTCGGGGCGGTTGCCATCGACACGGAGACGCTGGGACTCAATCCGCATCGCGACCGGCTTTGCGTGGTGCAGATCTCGCCGGGCGATGGTTCCGCCGACGTCATCCAGATCGCGCCCGGCCAGAAGAAGGCGCCGAACCTCGTCAGCCTGCTTAAGAACCGCAGCATAACCAAGCTGTTCCATTTCGGCCGTTTCGATCTCGCCGTGCTCTACAACGCCTTCGGCGTCATGCCGGAGCCGGTGTTCTGCACCAAGATCGCCTCGCGGCTTACGCGAACCTATACCGACCGGCACGGGCTGAAGGACATCTGCTTTGAGCTTCTCGGCGTCAGCCTGTCGAAGGCGCAGCAATCGTCGGACTGGGCGGCGGAGACGCTGTCGCCCGAACAACTCGAATACGCCGCCTCCGACGTGCTCTATCTGCACCAGCTGCGCGATGTTCTGACAGCGCGGCTGGCGCGCGACAACCGGAGCAAGGAGGCCGAGGCCTGCTTCCGCTTCCTGCCCACGCGTGCGAAACTCGACCTGATGGGCTGGGATGAGGCAGACATCTTCGCCCACAGCTAAGGTGAACCAGGTGTTCGCCGCGACGTTCTGTCGGTCCATGGAGGGATGAAATGGCTGCCAGAAAACCAATCGAAACAGCGCCCAAGGATGGCTCCAAGGTCACCGTCTACTGGAAGGACAGCGACGGCGTGATGAACGAATCCATCGCGCAGTACCGGTCGCTCGACCGCCTGAAGGCGGCCGGCGGCGACTGGGACGAGAACGACACCGGCTGGTGGGCGTATACGGACGGCCATACGCAAAGGAAGATCGAACCGATCAGCTGGCGGCCTGCATCCGGGGATGACGACGACGAATGACGCCGCTGGCGGCGCCGGCTCCTTTCCAATAGTTTGGACCTGTTGCAATCGGAGGTCGATTCGGAGCTTTCTGCTCCACGGCCGTTCGCTCAGGAGGGATCTGCAATGGGTACTGAGAGCCTGCTTGTCTTCATCATCATCGGCGCCATCGCCGGTTGGCTCGCCGGCCTGATGGTCAAGGGTTTCGGCCTCGGCCTTGTCGGCAATATCGCCGTCGGCATTGTCGGTGCCTTCATCGCCGGCTGGCTCTTCCCAACGCTGGGGTTCGCCATAGGCGGTGGCATATTTGCCTCCATCGTCCACGCCACGATCGGCGCGGTCATCCTGCTCGTGCTGATCAAGCTGGTGAAGCAGGCCTGATCCTCGAAGCACATCAAGGGCGCGCCATGAAACAGAACATGCTCTATCTCGTCATCGGCGCGCTCGTCGTCGTGGTCATCGCGCTCGGCGTCTATGTCTATCGCGAGCAAACCAGGCCGAAGGGCGTGGAACTCAAGATCGACGACAAAGGCATTTCGATCCAGCAGAACTGAGCGGCGTTGGGTTGGCACGGCAAAGGTGCCGATGACCTATCCCCCATCAGGCCGAAAATTGACGATAAGGCAGGGGCCGCTCCATCCTTCGATGCACCCGGAGAGAAGCCAAGCTGGATATGGAATGAGAGTGACGTATCGACACATTCGCGGTATGATCTTGGTACAGGGAGTTTGGGGCCAACCCACCTACTATTAGGAGGTTGCCATGAGGCACCAAACACTGGACCAACTGCATACGGTGGCAAAGGTACACAGAGACCCAACACCTCCTGCAATGGACCGAACCCAGCGTCTCGAACGTTGGTCAAAACTTCTTGAACGGCAGCCCAACCGACTCCTCACCGCACTTATCGGGACCGAATATCGTTCGTCACCCGAGCGCGAAATTATGCGTGGCGAAGGCTCGCCAATATCGGTTGCCTTCGAGGATTCGGTCCTGCGCGATGAGGGGCTGAAAGACGATACTTATGGCGAAGCAAAGCGTTTCTTCGAATTGACCGACAATGAGCTCCACGAAATTGTCTGCTACTGCCATGTGGGCGAGACGATGCAATCATCCTGGGCAGCGCTTTCCGTTCGTGCTGCGATTGGCTAACTCATGATCCCCTAGTGCGCGTGACTTTGGTGACAAGGTCATGCGTAGATTCAATGGTTTAGAGCGCGATCGAACGCACTTTACCGATCGCGCTCTAATGACGAGCATAGATTGGCGGCTACCTTGCTATGGGCGGTCCGCGCCGAACGACTGCGGCTGGGCAGTTGATGCCGAAATGCGAGAACGCTCCGCCGTCTCGCGATAGACGCCATTGTTGCCGACCGCCAGGAGCAAGGAACGGAGCGGTGACGTGCCCGTAACGCATTGAATTAACTTTGAACCATTTAACCCGCCCTTAAATCGCCGCATCTACTCTTCACCCCGAACGCCATGGAGCGACGTGCGTCCGTTCGGACGCACAGCGTACGCTCTAAGACTTTGAAGCTTCGCATCGTGCTTTCCGAAAATCGATTCCGATTTTCGGGCCGATGCGATAGGCATCGGGACAGACAGCACAGCGCATGGCGAACCGTAGAGACAGCCGCATCGAACCGAGCTTCGAGGGACCGCCACGGGCGAAATCCTCGGCCGGTTTTTCGGTGAGCGAGGAGGATCGCGTCGTGCCGAGCAACCGCAAGACCTCTGCAAAGCGCCAATCGGCCAAGACAAAATCGTCGCGTCGAGGACGCGGCAAAAGCCGGCGCGGCCTGTTCGGCGTGCTCGGCCGGTTGGCCTACTGGTGCTTCGTTCTGGCCATATGGGGCGGCATCGCCACCGCCGGCATCATTGTCTATTACGGTGCGAAAATGCCGGCGGCCACCACCTGGGCCATTCCCGACCGCGCACCCAATATCAGGATCGTCTCCGTCGACGGAAAGCTGCTTGCCAATCGCGGCATGAGCGGCGGCGAAGCCGTCGGCCTGCATGAAATGTCGGCCTATATTCCCGAGGCCGTCATCGCCATCGAAGATCGCCGCTTCTATTCGCATTTGGGCATCGACCCGATCGGTCTGTCCAGAGCCATGGTGGCCAACGTTCTCGGCGGGCGTTTTTCGCAGGGCGGCTCGACACTGACGCAGCAATTGGCGAAAAACCTGTTCCTGACGCCCGATCGCACGCTGGAACGCAAGGTGCAGGAAGTGCTTCTGGCGCTGTGGCTCGAGCACAAGCACACCAAGGACCAGATCCTCGAAATGTACCTCAACCGGGTCTATTTCGGCTCCGGCGCCTATGGTGTCGAAGCGGCCTCGCGCCGCTATTTCGGCAAGAGCGCGCGCGATGTCACGCTGCCCGAAGCCGCACTCCTCGCTGGCCTGTTGAAGGCGCCCTCGCGACTGTCTCCGGCGCGTGACCCGAAGGCGGCCGAGCAGCGCGCGCAGCTCGTTCTCGCCGCCATGCGCGACGAAGGCAAGATCAGCGCCAAGGAACTGACCACGGCGATGACCGCGCCGGCGTCGCGGGTGGCATCCTACTGGACGGGCTCGGAAAACTATGTCGCCGACACCATCGTGGAAGAACTGCCCGACCTGATCGGCGACGTGCGCGGCGACATCATCGTCGACACCACCGTCGACCTCACGCTGCAGAAGCTCGCCGAACAATCGATCCGCCGGCTGATCGACGGGAGCGGCAAAAAGCTCAATGCCAGCCAGGGCGTGCTGGTGTCGATAGACAATTCCGGCGCGGTACGTGCCATGGTCGGCGGCTATGATTATTCGACCAGTCAGTTCGACCGCGCCTCGGAGGCGCGCCGCCAGCCGGGCTCGGCGTTTAAGCCGTTTGTTTACATGGCGGCGCTGGAGGCCGGCCGTACGCCCGACAGCGTGCGCAATGACGCGCCGGTCAGAATAGGCAAATGGACGCCAACCAATTACGGCGGCAAGTATTTCGGCAAGGTGACGCTGGCGACGGCGCTGGCGAAATCGCTGAACTCGGTGGCCGCCCAGCTGACGATGGAAGTCGGACCTGACGCCGTCGTCGAGGCGGCGCATCGCATGGGCATCCAGTCCGACCTCACGGCCAACACCTCGATCGCGCTCGGCACCTCTGAAGTGACGCCGCTTGAATTGACGTCGGCCTATGTCCCCTTCGCCAATGGCGGCCACCGGCCGGACGTCCATTTTATCCGCCGCGTGACGACAGCCGGCGGCAAGGTGCTCTACGACAACAATGGTGGCGGCGCCCCGCGCGTCGTCAAGCCCGAGATTGTCGGTATGATGAACTCGATGATGACCGGCACTGTCGAAATCGGCACTGCCAGGAAGGCGGCCTTTGCCTGGCCGGCCGCCGGCAAGACCGGCACCAGCCAGAATTCGCGCGACGCCTGGTTCATCGGCTATACCGCCAATCTCACCACCGGCGTCTGGTTCGGCAATGACGATGGCAGTCCGATGAAGAAGGTCACCGGCGGCGCGCTGCCGGCGCAGGCCTGGCATGAATTCATGGTCGCCGCGCATGAAGGCGTGCCGGTGCGGCCGCTGCCTGGAACATGGAGGTCGACGCCTGCGGATACGATCGTGCAGGACGAAATACCGTCCAACACGCCGCAACCGGCGCCGGTACCGTCCGCTTCGGTCAGCCAATCCGCGCCGTCCGCCCAAAAAGCGTCATCGCCTCGCGCTGTGCGTCCAGCCGAAACGGTCGATGGCGGCGGCTTCGGCATGCCGGGCGGTGACAGCAACACCGCATCGATCAAGCGCCCGGTGCCGCCCGGTGATGTCGGCGGCCCGGTCAAGAAGCGGCAGACCTCGATCCTCGACATCCTCACCGGCGGCTGACCCCCTCGTCATCGCTGCCGTGTTCCGCTACATCTCCGGGTTAAAAGTGCTAGAGCGTACTTTGTGCGTCCAAAGGGACGCACGTCGCCCTAAAGCGCGTCGCGTTTGACCGGCCTCATGCGACGCGCTTTAGGTTGTTGTTTTACGCATGTCGTTATCGCAAAACCGCTGCACACTTTTGCGCGACATGCATTAGAGAGATCGCGAATGGCCGAGACCGACACCAGAAAGACCATCGTGCTGACCGGCGCCAGCCGCGGTATCGGCCATGCCACGGTCAAGCGCTTTTCGCGCGAAGGCTGGCGCGTCATCACCTGCTCGCGCCAGGCCTTTGCCGAGGACTGCCCGTGGCCGGCCGGTCCGGAAGACCACATCAAGGTCGATCTGGCCGACCAGGAGGATGTCGGTATCGCGATCTCGGAAATCCGCCATCGGCTGGAAGCGCATGGCGGCCAGCTTCATGCGCTGGTCAACAATGCCGGCATCTCGCCGAAGCTCAAGGACGGCAACAGCCGCATGAATTCGATCGACACGCCGATGCACGTCTGGCGCGACGTGTTCCAGGTCAATTTCTTCGCACCGATCATGCTGGCGCGGGGATTGTTTAGGGAATTGGCGTCGGCCAAAGGCTCGATCGTCAACGTCACCTCGATCGCCGGCACCCGGGTGCACCCCTTCGCCGGCACCGCCTATGCGACGTCAAAGGCCGCGCTCGGCTCGCTGACGCGCGAAATGGCGCATGATTTCGGCCCGCACGGCATCCGCGTCAACGCCATCGCACCCGGCGAGATCGACACGGCGATCCTGTCGCCCGGCACGGAAAAGATCGTCGAGACGATTCCGCTGCGGCGGCTGGGAACCACGGCCGAAGTCGCCGACATCATCTTCTTCTTGTGCTCTCAGCAGGCGTCCTATGTGACGGGTTCGGAAATCCACATCAATGGCGGCCAGCACGTGTGAATGGTGTTTCGCTCCACTGAAGGAGCTATGCCTTCGGCTTCTCGGCCGCCATTAACGGCAACGCAGGTGCCGCAGCATGTCCGATCACCACTTCGACGATGCCGCGCGCGATCTCGCGCTCGCCCATGATAACGATGTCGGCTCCGAGCCCCTTGAGATGCTCGACCTCGGCATCGGAATGGGCGCGGGCAATGACGTTGATCTTCGGGTTGGCGGTGCGGGCGCGCAGCACGATCTGTCCCGCCTCGAAGGCGTTGGGGATGGCGAGGATCAGCCGCTTCGCGCCCTCGGGATTGGCTGCGGCGAACACCTCGCTATTCGCCGCATTGCCGGATACGGTTTCGATGCCGTCGTCCCTGAGCTTCGCCAGCGTCTTGTCGGCATCCTCGATGACGAGGAAGGGCAGGGCGGCCTCCTTCAATGACGCGCCGACGAGGCTGCCGACACGGCCATAGCCGACCAGGATGGAGTGGCCGGTAAGCGCTGTGCTGGGTGGCGGGCCGTCCTCTTTCACCGGTGCCGCAACCGAAGCCAGTTGGCCTGGCTCCGTCGCGGGGCCGATCGGCTTTGCCTCATCGAGCGGCGCCGTCTTGCCGGCGCGCCTTTCCAGCCAGGGTTTCATCCAGTCGACGGCAAGGAACATCAGCGGGTTGAGAACGATCGACAGGATAGCACCGGCGAGGATCAGGTCGCGTCCTTGTTCGGGCAGCAGCTTCAGCCCGACGCCGAGCTCGGCCAGAATGAACGAGAATTCGCCGATCTGGGCAAGGCTTGCCGAAATCATCAACGCGGTCGCGATCGGATAGCGGAAGGCGACGACGATGACGAAGGCGGCCAATGATTTGCCGATGACGATGATGGCCAGTGTCGCCAGGACCGGCCAGCCATTGCTGACCAGGCTGAACGGGTCGAACAGCATGCCGACCGAAACGAAGAACAGCACGGAAAAGGCGTCGCGCAGCGGCAGCGATTCCTCGGCCGCCCGATGGCTGAGTTCGGATTCGCTCATGATCATGCCGGCGAAGAAAGCGCCCAGCGCCAGCGAGACGCCGAATAGCTTGGCCGCGCCGAAGGCGACCCCGAGCGCGATGGCCAGCACCGCCAGCCTGAACAATTCACGCGACCCGGTATGGGCGACGTAGTGCAGGATCCAGGGAATGACCCGGCGGCCGACCACCAGCATGACGACGACAAAGGCCGCGACCTTGGCCAGCGTCATGCCGACGATACCCCAAACGCCGTAGCTCGCCGGCAGCAACAGCAGGCCGCCGCTGTGGATCTCCATCTGCTCCTGGCCGCCCAGCACACCGGCCAGTGCCGGCAGCAATACCAGCGCCAGCACCATGGCCAGATCCTCGACGATCAGCCAGCCGACGGCGATGCGGCCGCGCTCGGTCTCGATCAGACGCCGCTCCTGCAAGGCACGCAGCAGCACTACGGTCGAGGCGACGGAAAGCGCCAGCCCGAACACCAGCCCCGCGCCCATCGACCAGCCGAGCATCCAGGCAAGAGCGGCGCCGAGCGCTGTCGCGAAGCCGATCTGGACGATGGCGCCGGCACGGCGATGGCGCGGACCGACAACAAGTCCTTCAGCGAGAAATGCAGGCCGACGCCGAACATCAACAGGATCACGCCGATTTCGGCCAGTTCATTGGCGAGGCCGGCATCGGCGACGAAGCCCGGCGTGTTTGGCCCAACCAGCACGCCGGCGATGAGGTAACCGACCAGCGGCGGGATGCGGAAGCGATTGGCAAGTGCGCCGAAGACGAAAGCCAGCCCCAAACCTGCGACGATGGTGGCGATAAGGGGCGTGTCATGCGGCATGGTCTATGGAGCGCCTTTCAAAAATCACGATGTCGGATATGCGTCGCCAAAAAGCAGCCGCCTTTGCAATATGGCGGCTCGGATGGCCGCGAGGCAACCCGCAAATGCCATGAAATCGACGACAAAGATGGCAGAGGGCGAGTTGCCTCGGGGCTGGCAACGGTTGCTGCAAAAAAGAAACGGCTAGCGCGCCTGATGCCTGCGATCAGGCCGCCTGCAGCAGGTTCTCGATGTCGACGATGGTGTGGTTGGTCAGTGTCTTCGGAATTTCCACTGTGATCTTCTCGGCAACTTCCTTGTGCAGTTTTCGGCGCATGTCGCCCAGCACCTGCGGCGGTGCGATCAGCACCATCTCCTTGAAAGCGCCGCGGTGCGCGAGCTTGTACAGCCGCTCGGCAATTTCGTCGGCGAAACGCTCCTTGCCGAGACGATGCCAGTCAGTGTCCTCGACTGCGCTGCGGTGGACGGAAGGGCCGTCGCTGTAGCGGCCGGGGCGGTCCGAACCTTGCTCTCGCGTCGCCGGATTTGCCTGTTCCATCTCCTGCACGACCTGAAGGTCGGGATATTGGGTATCACCACGGTTCTCGAGGAACAGCGCCTTCTCGCCGTCGGCCACCACGATCCACAGTCCGCGTTTCAGCTTGAGGTTGTTCACGGAGCGCTCCTTTTTCCTGTTTTTCATGGTTTTCTAGGCCCGTCTCTGGAGCCATTGCCGCAGCTGAACAGCCAGGCTCGGATTCGCAGGGCAAACGCGCGCCGAGGCAGGAATGTTCCGGTGACGACAAGAACAGCGAGCGAGCCAACCAACCAGCCAAGGATGACGGTGTTCGGCCACGACATCGAAGCGGGCTATCATGTAGCAGTCTTCGTGCCCGAGACGTGGCAGTGGAGCACTCACTCGCCACAGGGGCAGCCTGCTTGACGGGCTGCGTCTTAAGGCTGGAAGAATCCGGCGTTTGGAATCGTTGATATGGCGATACACCCGTTTGAGGTGATCCCCATGCAAGCACGATTGATCGTCAGCCTGGTGTCCTTGCTTGTCGATGCGCGCCTTGTGATCGCTCCCGCCTTTTCGGCCGGTGGCGGTGGCAGCGCGCGTTTCACAGTGGATAACAACATCAAGGGAGGTCCAAATGTTTAAGTCTAGCACAACCGCGACGCTGCTTTCGTTAGGTGTGGCGCTGAGCGCGGCGGCGTCGGCCGATCTCGCGCAGGCGGCGAAACGCACCATCACCATGGTCGCGGTCGAGGCCAAGGGCGGGACGACCGTCGACAAGGAGCCGTTCCCGACCGCGGGCCTACCAGAAGGTAAGGGCTACGAGCTCGAAGCGCCCAACGCCGAGGGTCGGTGGGAGGTATCGGCCTACCGCTGGGAGCCCAATCAGATCATCGTGAACCAGGGCGACGAAGTCACGCTCGAAATCCTGGGTGTCAATGGCGCGGAGCATCCGGGGGTGATCGACGGCTACGATGTCAGCTTCACTGTCAAGCGCGGCCAGCTCACCACCGTAACCTTCACCGCCGATAAGACGGGTGTGTTTGAATTTCGGTGTGGGACTCATCAGCCGTCGATGGTGGGCGAGTTGATCGTGCTGGCAGGCGGTTGATCAGCGTGTTCGGCGCTTGGTGACTTTAATCTACTAGATTGGTAGAATTTAGAAGAAAGTGTTTTGTGATACACCTCGCTTGCCGCTAGAACGGCGGCAGATCAAGGCGCGCAACAGCGGCTTGGATCCGCTCCATTCGTGGGTGTGGAATTTTTTTCTCCTGCCTTCGGTGCTTGCGGAAAAGCGATTGCCTCGCACGAAGCGATGCGCGAGTGCGTTCCTTCTGCTTTTTCGCGCTCGCGCGTAGAACTGACAGCGTATTCAGGATTCCGCTCGCCATGCCGCAGGCCATAACCAAGCTCAACGCCTTTCCCGTCTTCATGCGGGTCGAGGGCGAAGCCGTGGCCATCGTCGGCGGCGGCGAGGAGGCTCTGGCCAAGGCACGGCTGATCGGCCAGTCGAGCGCCGTGCTGCGCATCATAACCGATGCCGCCGAGGCCGAGTTGCTGGCCTTCATCGCCGCGAATGGCGCCATCCACATCGCTGCCGCTTACGATGCCGCGCATCTCGAAGGCGCGGTGATGGTGTTTGCCGCCAGCGGCAATGAGGCGCTCGACCGGCGCGTTGCCGAAGATGCGCGCCGGCTGGGTATTCCGGTCAATGCCGTCGATCGGCCGGAGCTGTGCGATTTCTTCACTCCGGCGCTGGTCAACCGCGCGCCGGTCGCCATCGCCATCGGCACGGAAGGGGCAGGTCCGGTGCTTGCTCAGATGCTGCGCAGCCGCATTGACCGCATGCTGTCGCCATCGCTCGGGCCGCTTGCTTCGCTTGCCGCCTCGTTGCGCGGCACCGCCGAGAGATTGCTGCCGAAAGGCAATGCTCGCCGCCGCTTCTGGAGCGACTTTTTCGGCGGCGCACCGGCTCGCGCCATGGACGCCGGCCAGCTTTCGCAGGCGCATGACGCCGCCGTCGACCTGTTGCTTTCGAGCGCGCCGGCATCGGGTCACATTGCGCTGGTTGGCGCGGGTCCAGGCGCCGAAGACCTGCTGACGCTGCGCGCCCACCGCCTGCTGATGGAAGCCGATGTCATCGTCCATGATGCGCTGGTGCCGGAGGCGATCGTCGCCATGGGCCGTCGCGACGCCGAGCGTCTGCCGGTGGGCAAACGCAAGGGCTGCCATACCAAGAGCCAGGCCGAAATCAACGCGCTGCTGATCGAACTCGGCCGCGACGGCAAGCGCGTCGTGCGGCTGAAATCCGGTGATCCGCTGGTGTTCGGGCGGGCGGGCGAGGAAATGGCAGCGCTGCGCGATGCCGGCATCGCCTATGAGGTGGTTCCGGGCGTCACCGCGGCCTTCGCCGCCGCCGCCGATTTCGAGCTGCCGCTGACGCTGCGCGGCGTGTCGTCGTCGATGGTGTTCACCACCGGCCACGACCTCAAGGGAAATTCGCTGCCCGACTGGGCCAAGCTCGCCATTTCCGGCGCCACGGTCGCCGTCTATATGGGCCGCTCGGTCGCGGCCGAAGTTGCCGGCCGGCTGATCGAGGCCGGCCTGTCGCCGGATACGGCGGTCGCCGTGGTCGAGAATGCCAGCCTTGCCAACCGCCGCCGATTCCACGGCACGCTCGCCGACCTGCCGTCGCTGGAGGTCCGCGCCGACCTTACCGGCCCGGTCATGACGATTATCGGCGATGCGGTCGCCGGCGCCAACTTTGAACGTTCCGAGCCGCTCGCGGCACACAGGCATGAAGGCGCGGCCCAAACAGCCGCCGAAGGAGCTGAACGATGAAAGTTCTGACCGCAAACCGCCTGACCAACGGCGAAGCCGTCTGGTACGCCAATGGCGGCTGGGCCGAGACCATCGACCATGCCGACGTGGCCCATGACAAGGTGGCTGAAGACCGGCTGGAGGCAATCGGCGCCACGGCCTACGCCAACAACGAAGTGGTCGACGTCAATCTGATCGACGTGACCGTCGCCAATGGTGTGGTCGAGCCGGTGCGGCTGCGTGAAAAGATCCGCGCCGCCGGCCCGACCAATCGCAACGATCTGGGCAAGCAGGCCCGCCCGGTAGCCGCCCGGGCGGCGTAAACGACAAATTTGATGAAACGGGCGGACGCGCCCGGAAAGACCAGACATGTACCGTTACGATGAGTTCGATCACGATTTCGTCCAGGCCCGCGTCGCCGAGTTCAGCGATCAGGTCACGCGGCGGCTTGCCGGCGAGATCACCGAGGATCAGTTCCGGCCGCTGAGGCTGATGAACGGCGTCTACCTGCAGTTGCACGCCTACATGCTGCGCATCGCGGTGCCTTACGGCACGCTGAACAGCAAGCAGCTGCGCATGCTCGGCCACATCGCACGCAAATACGACAAGGGCTACGGCCACTTCACGACGCGCCAGAACATCCAGTTCAACTGGCCGGCGCTGTCGGACATTCCGGCGATCCTGGCCGATCTGGCGAGCGTCGAAATGCACGCCATCCAGACCAGCGGCAACTGCATCCGCAACGTCACCGCCGACCACTTCGCCGGTGCCGCCGCCGACGAGGTGGCCGATCCGCGTCCTTATGCGGAAATCCTGCGCCAATGGTCGTCGGTGCATCCGGAGTTCTCGTTCCTGCCGAGAAAATTCAAGATCGCGGTGACCGGCGCCGAGCGCGACCGCGCCGCCATCCAGACGCATGACATCGGCCTGCATTTGAAGAAGAACGCGGCCGGCGAACTCGGTTTTGCCGTCTATGTCGGCGGCGGCCAGGGCCGTACGCCGATGATCGCCAAGAAGATCCGCGACTTCCTGCCCGAGGCGGACCTTCTGTCCTATTGCACGGCGATCCTGCGCGTTTACAACCTCTACGGCCGCCGCGACAACAAATACAAGGCGCGCATCAAGATCCTAGTCCACGAGACCGGTGTCGAGGAGATCACCCGCCAGGTCGAAGCCGAATGGCAGGAGCTGAAGGATGCGGATCTGAAACTGCCGGAAGCCGACATCCGCGCCATCGATGCCTATTTCGCGCCGCCGGCGCTGGCCGACCGGCCGGAAGGCGACGAGGCGGTCAAGCTTGCCCGCCTCGATTCGAAGAGCTTTTCGGAATGGCTCGACCAGAACGTGGTGACCCACCGTCATCCCGATTATGCCGCCGTGACGATCTCGCTCAAGGGCATCGGCGAGGTGCCGGGCGACGCCTCCGACAGCCAGATGGAAGCGGTCGCCGACCTTGCCGAAAAATATGCCTTCGACGAGTTGCGCGTCAGCCATGAGCAGAACCTGATCCTGCCGCATGTCGCGCGCGCCGACCTCAAGGCGGTCTATGACGCACTGGTCGACATCGGACTGGCAACGGCCAATTCCAACCTGATATCAGACATCATCTCGTGCCCTGGCCTCGATTATTGCGCGCTGGCAACGGCGCGTTCCATTCCGGTGGCGCAGGAAATCTCGCTTCGTTTCGCTTCGCTCGAGCGGCAGCGCGAGATCGGCGAATTGAAGCTGAAGATTTCCGGCTGCATCAACGCCTGCGGCCATCACCATGTCGGCCATATCGGCATCCTCGGCGTCGAAAAGAAGGGCGCCGAACTCTATCAGGTCACACTCGGCGGCTCGGCCGACGAGAACACCTCGGTCGGCGAGATCATCGGCCGCGGCTTCAGCTCGGCAGAGATCACCGACGCCATCGAACAGATCGTCGAGACCTATCTCGGGCTTCGACTGGACAGAACCGAAAAATTCATCGACGCCTACCGCCGTGTCGGTCCCGCGCCGTTCAAGGAGGCGCTCTATGCTGGCGAAGCCAAGGCCGCTTGATCGTATCGTCGACGTCGAGGCCGGTATCGCCGCCGAAGCGGCGGGGCTCGATGCGCTCTATGGTCATCTGAAACCGCTGGAGATCATCGAGCGGTCGGCCCAGGAATTCTTTCACGGTGAAATCGCCGCGGTTTCGTCCTTCGGCGCGGATTCGGCAGTGCTGCTGCACATGATCGCCAAGATCGACCGGACGCTGCCGGTGATCTTCCTCGACACCGGCAAGCACTTCGAGGAGACGCTCGGCTATCGCGACGCGCTGGTTGCCGATTTCGGGCTGACCGACATCCGGGTGATCACGCCCGAAGAAGCGGCACTCGAACGGATCGATCCGACCGGCAATCTGAACGAGACCGACACCGACGCCTGCTGCGGTGTTCGCAAGGTTGAGCCATTGGCGCGCGGCGTCGAGCCGTTCCGCGCCTGGTTCACCGGCCGCAAGCGTTTTCAGGCGACGACGCGGGCGTCCCTTCCGGTGTTCGAGGCGGTCGGCTCGCGAATCCGCATCAATCCGCTGGCGCATTGGACGACCGCCGACCAGGCCAACTATATGCGCGCGCATGCGCTGCGTGAGAATCCGCTGGTCGCCTATGGCTATCTGTCGATAGGCTGCTTCCCGTGCACGCAGCCGGTGCAGCCGGGCGATGACGCGCGCAGCGGCCGCTGGGCAGGGCACGCCAAGACCGAGTGCGGCATCCATTTGTCGGGGCTGGAAAAGTCGCTGACCGACGCATCGCTTTAGGGTATGTCGATATTCAGGTGAGGCCGGCCTGCGAATGGCGGCTTCCTGCGCTTCCGGTGCTCACGTACCCAAAGTACGCTTCGCTCCGGTTCTCGGAAGCCACCATTCTCGGCTCGGCCTGACCTGAATCTCAACACACCCTTGAGCGTTTTCAACTTTAGAATTTTGTGGACTTGGGAATTTCTCGATGAGTGAATCGATAGCGGAAAACGCCACCCGCCTCTGGACCCCGACTGGTTTTAGCGAGGACGAGTGGAGCCATGCCGAGAGTGCCGACGCACTCTCCGGCAATGGCCGCTTCATCCTGCCGCTGCAGGCATTTCTCGACCTCGATCCGGCGGTGCGCCGGTCGGCGAAGGAGCGCCTCGGCGTGCTGCTTCAGCCCGGCGATCAGCTCGAGAAGATTGCGGATCTGCTCGACCAGATATCGCTGGTGGCGCTGGCCTTCCCGGCTTTCAGTGACGGCCGGTCCTTCTCCAAGGGCGAACTGCTGCGCAGCCGCTACCGTTTCGAGGGCGCGGTCCGCGCCACGGGGCAGGTTCTGGTCGACCAGCTTCCGCATATGCTGCGCCTCGGCTTCGACGAGTTCGAAGTATCAAATCCAGTGTTGCTGAAACGGCTCGAGGAAGGCCGCACCGGCGGTCTGCCGCTCTCCTACCAGCCGACCGTGAAGCCGGAGGCCAAAGGCCCCAAATATTCCTGGCGGCGGGTGCGCGCTGGCTGATCTTCCCCCGGAGCAGGTCGCATCTGGTCGGACCACTTTGCAGATTCAATCTTTTATTTTCGGCGTCCGCACCTTAAGATAGGGCCTATTATTTCGCGATCCGAAATAAATACCGCCACCAAGGGAGGAACCGGGAATGGCTGGTAAGAAGATACTGATGCTCGTTGGCGAGTTCAGCGAGGAATACGAGATTTTCGTCTTTGAACAGGCCATGCATGCGGTCGGCCACACGGTCCATGTCGTGTGTCCCGACAAGAAGGCGGGCGATATCCTGAAGACGTCGCTTCACGACTTCGAGGGTCACCAGACCTATACGGAAAAGCTCGGCCACGACTACATCCTCAACAAGAGCTTTGCCGAGGTGAATCCGGCCGAATACGACGCCGTCTATGCGGCAGGCGGGCGCGGCCCGGAATATATCCGTATCGACAAGCGCGTGCAGGCGCTGGTGCGGCATTTCCATGAGACCGGCAAGCCGATCTTCACCATCTGCCATGGCGCGCAGATCCTGATGGCAGTCGACGGCGTGCTGCGCGGCAGGGAAGTCGCGGCGCTGCAGTATTGCGAGCCGGAAGTCACGCTCGCCGGCGGCACCTACATCGATGTCGCGCCGACCGGCGCCCATGTCGACGGCAATCTGGTATCGGCCAAGGGTTGGCCGGGCCTCGCCGCCTTCATGCGCGAATGCCTGAAGGTGCTCGGCACCGAGATCCGCCACGGCGAGATCCTGATGCGCGACGAACGCAAGGCGGCTTGAGCCAGGTCTTGGAAAACCGCCGCACCTGTGGTGCGGCGGTGCGTTTACGCAGTCATCCGCGCTTCGCGAAACGACACCAGCTTGCTGCGGCTCTCATCCCACAGAGCCAGCTTGACGCAGCGCAGGCTGTCGAGAAGCGTGACGCGGCCGATTTCGCGCAGTTCCGGATAGTCCCTCAGGACTTCCTGCAGACGATAGCACGGCACCTTGGCGGAGAGGTGGTGCACGTGATGGACGCCGATATTGCCGGTGAACCAGTTCAGTACCGGCGGCAGGTCATAATAGGACGAGCCGTGCAGGGCCGCATGCTGGAACTCCCATTCGGAGTCCTTTGCCCACTCGGTCTCTTCGAACTGGTGCTGGACATAGAACAGCCAGATGCCGGCGGAACCGGCCAGAACGACGATGGGCAAATGGACAACCAGGAACGCTTCGAGGCCGACGAACCAGACGAGGGCAGCGGCGGCGACCGCGATGGCCACATTGGTGGCCATTGACGACACCCAGGGCGTGAGGCCGCCTCGCATCATGCCGACCGGCAGTCTCTGCTCAAAGATGAAAAGCCAAATGGGGCCGAGGCCGAACATGACGAGCGGATGGCGATAGAGACGATAGGCAAGGCGGCCCCGCCAGGACATTTGCCGATATTCGGCGACAGTCAGCGTCGTGATGTCGCCCGTGCCGCGTTCATCGAGGTTGCCGGCGCTTGCGTGATGGGTAGCGTGGGCACGCCGCCAGCAATCGTAAGGGGTCAAGGTCAGGATGCCCAGCCCGCGGCCGATCCAGTCGTCGGCGGTGCGGTTGGCGAAGAAAGAACCGTGGCCGCAATCGTGCTGGATCATGAAGATCCGCACCAGAAAGCCGGCGGCCGGAAGGATCAGGATCAGACCCCACCAATGACCATGGGCATAGGCAGCCGAGGACAGTGCCCACAGCGTGGCAAAAGGGATGAGGGTGATGGCAAGTTCGACGGCGCTGCGCCGCCTGTCAGGTTTCTTGTAACGCGCCAGGATTTTCAACCAGGCACGTTTGCTGTTCGCTACAGCTTCGGGGGAAATCATGTTCATCAGGAAGCATAGACGGACCATTCCGTCGCCGCAAGGCAGGGATCACGCGAAGTTACTGCGCGTAATTGTCGCGCGATGCTCTAGGTGCTGCAATGTCGAAGGGCATGCTTGGACTCCGGTGGCACGCAACGACAGGCGAATGTGTTGGTCTATCGCCGTCTGCCACCGGCGGCTACGCTGCTTTCGATGCCGTCCAGGCGGTCAAGCAATTCCTTGAAACGATCGGGAATGTCGTTCTCCGTCCGGAACGCCGGCAACGCGCGCAGAAAGTGCATCGTTGCCTCGGTGCCGAACTGGCGCCTGATGCCGGCCGCGAGCCTTTCACGTCTTTCGTCATTGTTGCGGGCGCCATTCTTGTTACAGTCGCCATCGTTGCGGGTCATCATCTCAAAATCCTGTGTCGGCTTCGAAACTCTTCCAGCAGACGAATGGTTCCCCCATCGCAGCATCTTGGCAAGCAAAGCCGGCGCTTACAGTAAAATTTGAATTAATATCGAAAGGTCTTCATGGTGCGTCGTCGAAGCGCGAGCGGCCGCTCCAGTATCGCTTGCCCCTTGATTTTTGGCCGCCAAACCTCGATATCGGGCACAAAATCCACATCATTCGAAAAGACGGGAAACGGCGATGAGCGACCAGGCAAAAGACGAACGCGCGCCCGAGGATATCGAAGCGGCTGAGGCCGCCGCCGAGCGCTCGGAAGGCAGCGTCGACGGCGACTATGAAGCGCTTGTGCGGCTGTTGAAGGAAAACGACGAGCTGAAGGACCGCGCACTCCGTGTCGCGGCCGAGATGGAGAATCTGCGCCGCCGTACCGCCCGTGACGTGCACGACGCGCGTGCCTATGCGGTTGCCAATTTCGCCCGTGACATGCTGTCGGTATCGGACAATCTGCGCCGCGCGCTGGATGCGATCCCGGCTGAAACCAAGGCGTCGGGCGATGCCGGCTTCAAGGCGCTGATCGAGGGCGTCGAGCTCACCGAGCGCGCCATGCTATCGGCGCTGGAGCGGCACGGGGTGAAGAAGCTCGAGCCGGAAGGCGAGAAATTCGACCCGAATTTCCACCAGGCGATGTTCGAGGTGCCCAATCCGGAGGTGCCGGCCAACACCGTGGTCCAGGTCGTGCAGCCAGGCTATTCGATCGGCGAGCGGGTGTTGCGGCCGGCCATGGTCGGCGTTGCCAAAGGCGGTCCCAAGCATGTGGCTGGTGAAGCGCCGGTCGAGCCAGGGCCGGTGAATGAGCAAGCTGAGAAGGATGCGTAAGTTAGGGGAGTAGGGGGAATAGGGCAGTACGGGAGTAGGGAATAACGCCACCTACGATAAAGTAGAGCAATTGCCTACTCCGGCCGTTGGCCTGCTCCCCCCTACTCCCCTACTCCCCTGCTGCCTTATTCCGCTACTGCCCTACTCAGGCGGCGAAACGCTGGGCTTCCCCGCCATAATAATTGACGTAGCGGGCGCCGATCTCCTGGACCGGCATCACGACGAACACGTCGACCGTCGAGAATTCGCGGTCGATGACGCAGCCGTCGCCGATGCGCGCGCCGACGCGCAGATAGCCCTTGACCAGCGGCGGCATCGCCGCGATCGCGGCCTTGGCATTGACCGCCTCGATCGGCATCAAATCCATGGAACAGTAGCGCCCGGCGACCGCACGCACGTCCCAGGCCGAATTCGTCCGGCAGTGATGGGCGAGATAGGTCAGCGCTTCGGCGTGCGCCGCCGGCACGGTGCCGTGGAACGAAGCGCAACCGGTCATCACGCCGATCCCGTAATGGTTGATATAGGCCCAAATACCTTGCCAGAGCGCCTCGATGGTGCGCTTCGAGCGGTATTCCGGCAAGACGCAGGAGCGGCCGAGCTCGAGGAAACGCTGGCCGGGATGGCGGGCGATAAGATTGGTCAGTTCGAATTCGCCCTCGGAATAGAAGCCGCCGGCCGCTGCCGCGATTTCCTGCCGCAGCAGGCGGTAGGTACCGACAATGCGGCGATGCTCGGGACCGGACAGCGAGGTATCGAAGACGAGCAAATGATCACAAAGCGGATCGAAATGGTCGGCGTCGCGGCGGTCCTGCACCTGGAACAGGTTCTTCCTGGCACCAAGCTCGTCATAGAACACCCGGTAGCGCACTTCCTGCGCGGCGGCGATCTCGGCCTCGTTGCGGGCGAGCCGCACTTCGAGGTTGCCGATTCGGCCGAGCGCTTCGCCTTTTATGACGGCATCGACGTTCCGCCCGGTGAGCAAAGCACCACTGGCGTTCGGCCGAGCGTCACGTTCCGGCATAACTGTATGCACGAGTGATTCTCCTTCGAGCCATCCCTCTTGGCACGGGGATACGGTGTAGGTGCAACAGGATTGTGACAGTACCGTGATACGGTGCTACGGGCAATACTTCGTCGGCTGGGTAATCCTTCAACCGGCTATGTTACGCAGGGAAGCCAGGAAGGACAGCCGGCGGATCAGGCGGCCACCTGGCCCTCGATCGCATGGACAAGCGCGTCGGGGTCGAGCGGCTTGGTGACGAAGCCGCTGGCGCCATGGGCAAGCACCGCGTGGCGCGTCGTTTCCTGGCTGTCCGCCGAAAGCACCATGATTGGAACCGGCGGCACGGCGGTTTCCTCCTCGTGCCGGCGGATGGCGGCGATGGCGTCCAGCCCGTCCATGACAGGCATGTGCAGGTCCATCAGCACCACGTCGAAGCGGTGCTTGTGACCGGTCCCAGTGACGGCCTCGACGGCGGCCTTGCCGTTGCCGACCACTTTCACGCGATGCCCGGCCTTCAGCAGAGTGGCACGAGCAAGCATGGCGTTGATGTCGTTATCCTCGGCGATCAGCACGGACAGCCCCTGCCTGCGGCCGCCAATGGCACGGACGGATGGTGCGCCGGGCTTTTCCAGCTGTGGCTGGGTGAGGGCGGGCACGCTGCTGGTCAAAAGCACGCGCAGCAACGTCTCGCCGCGCACCGGCCTTGCCAGGAAGGTGGCGTAGCCGCTGGCGCGGAACTCGCCCAGCATGCCGCGGTCGGTAGGCGCGATCAGCGTGATCGCCTCGCAATCGGCAAAGCCGCTCTGGCGAAGGCGTTTGAGCAACTTGCCGTCGCCCTCCTCCATGGCCGCATCGACCAGAAGCACGTCGCAGCCTTCTGCGAAGGACGCTGCCTGGGAGGCGGTCGCGGCCAGATCGACCATGCCGCCATTGGCACGGATGGTGCGGGCGATGGCGTCGGCCTCGATGGCGTTCTTCGACAGGATCACCGCGCGCCGTCCTGACAGCGCATTCAGGCGGGTCTGCGGCGGCTCGGTGGCCGATATTGCAGGGATTTCGAAGACGAACTCGGAGCCTTGGCTGAGCCGGCTCGATACCGAAATCGTGCCGCCCATGGCGATCACGAGGCGCCTGGAGATGGCAAGACCGAGCCCGGCGCCGCCATGCGCGCGGGTCGACGTGCCATCAGCCTGTTCGAATTCCTCGAAGATGCGCTCCATGTCGTCCTCGTGCAGGCCGGGACCGGTGTCGGCGACGGTGAAGCATATGCGGTCGGTGGTTTCGGTGCGGGTACGAGCGATGCTCACCAAAACGCCGCCGCTGTCGGTGAACTTGATCGCGTTGCCGATCAGGTTGAGCAGCACCTGCCGGACCCTTCCCGGATCGGCTGATATCATCTGCGGCACGTCGGGTTCGACATGGCAGCCAAGGCCGATATTCTTGGCGAAGGCGCGCGCAGCCAAGAGTTCGACGACGTTGTCGGCGATCTCGCGCACCGACATTGGCTGCGGTTCGGGATCGAAGCGGCCGGCCTCGATCTTCGAATAGTCGAGCAGATCCTCGATCAGCGCCAGCAGTGCGCTGGCCGAGGTCGAGACGGCGCCGACATAGGTCCGTTGTTCGGGCGAGAGATTGGTGTCCGCCAGCAGCCTGGCCATGCCGATGATGCCGTTCATCGGCGTGCGGATCTCGTGGCTGACGGTGGCGAGGAAGCGCGATTTGGCCTGGCTTGCATATTCGGCTCGCTCACGGGCGGTGATCAGCGACGATTCGGCGTGCTTGCGGGCGGTGATGTCGCGGGCGATGGCGCGATGCGAGGCGCCGCCGTTCTCCTTGTCGCGCACGGACAGTTCGATCCATGAGAACCAGCGCGGGCCAGCCGGCGTGCGAATGGCGACGTCGGTGGAACTCAGGCATTCGTGGTCGGAAAAAGCGGCATCGGGAACGATGCCGACGTCGATGCCGAGTTCGGCAAGGGTCCTGCCGGCAAGGTCGCGCTGATCGGCTCCGACAAGATCGGCGAAAACCTTGTTGGCATAGACGATGTTGCCGTCACGGTCGCGGTGGACGACGAGATCGCCAAGCGCGTCGATCAGCCCGCGAAAGCGTTCCTCGCTCTCCTGCATCTCCCACATGCGGTCGGCCAGGGTCTCGACCTCGGCGCGGCTGCGAGCTGCGGTCTCGCCAAGGAGGGCAACCGTACGACGCTCCTTGCGCCTGGCACGCAGATGCACGGCGAGACCGGCCATGCCAGTCGCCAAAAGGCCGAAAGTGATGAAGACCGGCGCTCCGGTCAGATGCGACAGACCTGCCAGCACGACTATGGCGACGAGCGTCAGGAACGGCAGGCCTTCGCGATTGGCGGCGGGCAGCTCGGGCGCCAGTGGCGGCGCTGCGATATGCTGCCGTCTTGGCGCCTCCGGGCCGATCTCGTCGACGCTTTCGGCGCTCTCCGTTTCTCTGATGCCGGATTCCGTGACCATGCGGAAACCCTTGCCAGACAGAGATTATGGAAAATTGCGGCCGATCGTTCGAATTTTATCGGTCGCGCGGTTTTTTTGCCTTCCTTTCGCGCAAAACGGCAGACGACAGAACTCACATATCCACCACCACGCGGCCACGGATCTTGCCCTCGACGATGTCGTGCGCGGCGTCGATGATGCCGTCAAAGCCAATGGTCGTGGATAGGCTGGCGAGCTTCTGGAGATCGAGGTCCGTGCCGATGCGGCGCCACGCCTCCAGGCGGACCGCTTTTGGCGCCATCACCGAATCGATGCCGAGCAGACAAACGCCGCGCAGGATGAACGGGGCGACGCTCGCCGGCAGATCCATGCCGCCTGCCAGGCCGCAGGCGGCGACGGCGCCGCCATAGGAGGTCATCGAAAGGACGTTGGCCAGCGTGTGACTGCCGACCGCATCGACGCCGCCGGCCCAGCGTTCCTTGGCGAGCGGCTTTGCCGGCTGGGCAAGCTCGTCGCGCGAAATCACTTCCGCAGCACCCAGGTCGATCAGATAGGGGCTTTCAGCGCTGCGGCCGGTCGAGGCGATGACATGATAGCCGAGGCTGGACAGGATCGAGACCGCGACCGAGCCGACGCCGCCGGCCGCGCCCGTCACCACCACCGGGCCGCGATCGGGCACGATGCCGTGCCGTTCCAGCGCGATGACGCAAAGCATGGCGGTGTAGCCGGCGGTGCCGATCGCCATGGCATCATGCGGGCTCATCCCCTGAGGCAGCGGCACCAGCCAGTCGCCGTTGACACGGGCACGCTCGGCATAGGCGCCAAAATGCGTCTCGCCGACGCCCCAGCCGTTCAATATGACCTTGTCCCCCTTGCGCCAGTCGGCATGGGAAGACGAGACGACGGTGCCGGCGAAGTCAATGCCCGGCACCAATGGCCAGCGGCGGATCACCGGCGCCTTGCCTGATATGGCGAGGCCGTCCTTGTAGTTCACCGTCGTCGCCTCGACGGCGACGGTGACATCGCCTTCCATCAGGTCGGCCTCGGTGAGGTCGGTCACCGCGACCGACTGCTTCTTCTCGGCGTCGCGCGAAACGAGGATGGCTTTGAAGGTTTCGGACATGTCTTCTCCTCGGGCTTTTCGAATGGCCACTGTATGGCGGCAGAGGGCCAGGTCAATCGCTTGAGGGTTTGGCCTCGCGCCGCCAACCGATGAGTTCGTCGAAGACGACCACCACCGCGCCGACCGCGATGAAGGCGTCGGCGAGGTTGAAGATGGCAAAGGACCATACCGGGGTGTGGAACAGGATGTAGTCGATCACGTGACCATAGGTAACGCGGTCGAACAGATTGCCGATCGCGCCGCCGACGATCAGCGCAAAACCGATGCGGGTAAGCACGTGGCCGGGCGGGGTGCGGGCCGCGAGATAGAGCACGAAAGCGACGACGAAAGCGGCGATGACCACCAGGCCGGTGTCGCCGAAGGACGAAAACATCGAGAAGGCGATGCCGGTGTTGTAGGTGCGATACAGCGCCAGGAACGGCACAAGATCGACCTTTTCCTGGAAGGCGAGGCCGGTCTCGACCAGGTATTTCACCCACTGGTCGAGCGCTATCGCGGCGGCGACCAGCAGGGCGTAGGGGAACCATGATTTTGCCGTTGGGGATTTGACCATTTGGGATGTCACGGTTTGGCGTCCTCCGGGGCAAGTTTCAGCGCGCCGCGCCGGATCTCGAACAGCATGATGCCGGTGGCCACCGCGAGATTGAGCGAATCGGCCCGGCCGGCCTGCGGAATCCGCAGCAATCTGTCACAGCTTTCGGCCATGCTTTCGGGCAGGCCCTGCTGTTCGTTGCCCATCATCAGCAGCACCGGGCCTTTGGAAAAGTCGACCGAGCGGTAATCGACCGCACCCTTCAGATGTGTGCCGGCAACGAGGCCAGGAAAGCCTTTTCGCCACGCAAGGAAGGTTTCCGGCGTCGCCTTGGCGACCGGCACCGCGAAGATCGAGCCCATCGTGGCGCGCACGGTCTCGACGGAAAAAGGATCGGTGGTCTCGCCGACCAGGATGATGCCCTTGGCGCCAACGGCATCGACGGTGCGGATGACGGTGCCGAGATTGCCGGGGTCGCGCACGCGGTCGAGCGCCACCCAGACGTCGCCGTCTCGAGCGCGGATGTCCTTCAGCGGCAGGAATTTCTGCGAAAAGACGCCGACCACCATTTGCGGGTTATCGCGGCGGGTGATGGCGACGAGCACTTTTTCCGAAACTTCGAGCACGGTGCCGCCGGCGGCAACCGTGCGCGCCGCGACCTTTTCGACTGCAGCGTTGCCGCGTCCGGCCTTGGCGAAGACCAGCGTCCGGATCGACCAGCCGAGGTCGAGCGCGTCGATGACCAGCTTCAGCCCCTCGGCCATAAAGGCGTTCTGCTGGTCGCGGAATTTCTTCAGGGAGAGCGCCTTGATGTCCTTGATCAACGGATTGGCGAGGCTGGTCACTTCCTTCACCTGCCCTGGCGCGCCGGCGTGCCGCTCGCTCATTCAGGCCACCCAGCGTGAGAACAGCGACGTAGACAGCGCCCGGCCGGCGGATTTCTCGCGGATGATCAGTTCGCCCGATTCGACCGTGCCGCCCATGCCGGCAAATGTGTCGCGCATCAAGGCATGGATGGCGAAGAAGGAGGCGCGGATCGAATAGGCGGTCAGCACGACAGCAAGCGGCTTCGGCGTCAGGATCGAGCGGCAGAGGTCGGTCAGATCAGGCAGGTCCTCGAACAATTGCCAGACCTCGCCCTTGGGGCCACGGCCATAGGCGGGCGGATCGAACAGGATGATGTCGTAGCGGCTGCCGCGGCGCTCCTCGCGCTCGGCGAATTTCATGGCGTCGTCGATGATCCAGCGGATCGGCTTTTGCGACAGGCCCGCCATCTCCTGGTTCTCCCTGGCCCAGCCGATCGCCTTCTTGGACGCATCGACATGGGTGACCTCGGCGCCGGCGCGCGCCGCCACCAGCGAGGCAAGGCCGGTATAGCCGAACAGATTCAGCACCTTGACCGGTCGCTTCGTCGCCGCGATCAGCCCGGCCATGTGGTCCCAGTGCGAGGCCTGCTCGGGGAAGACGCCGACATGGCGAAACGAGGTGAAGCGGCCGAGATAGTCGATTCCGTCATGCTTCATCGGCCAGGTCTCGCCGAGCGGCGTCTTGGGGAAGCGCCAGCGGCCGATGCCTTCCTCGTCGGTGTCGCCGGTGAAAATGGCGTCGGCGCGGTCCCAGTCTTTGGCCGGCAACGCTTTTTGCCAGATCGCCTGGCCTTCGGGCCGGACGATGCGATAGGGCCCGTACTGCTCGAGCTTTTGACCGGCGCCGCTGTCGAGCAGCGCATAATCGGCGTTGGGCGCCACTTCGAGGATCAGCGGCAGGTGTTCGGCGGGCAGGGCGCCGTCGCGGCGGGAAAGGACGCGCGGCGCGGCTTTCGGCTCGGTGCGGTTGCCCGATGCTGTGCCAGTCCCGCGCTGCGCCTGTTCCGCCCCGCTCTTTGCGAGCTGATGCGAGCGGCTGTCGCGGCGTTTGTCGCGAAAAGGTTTCAAGAAGAGCATCTCCGGGGCGACTTGGCCCGCTTCTGCCACAGCACATTCACCGGTGCAACAAACGCGGTCGCTGGACATTTCCGAAACGGTCAGCCGCGCCTGATCCAAAGCAGGGCGGCAACCAGCGATACGAAACCGACTGCCTTGAAGCCGGCGACGATCATATGGCCGGTTTCCCAGCGCCGTCGGATCGCTTCGAAATTTTCCGGAATCGGTCCAGGCACCCAGGTGGCCAGAATATCGTTCGCCGGCTTGACGAGAGCAAACCACATCGCAAGAGACACCGCATAGAGCACGGCAGCGGCCAACGCGTACCAGAACGCCGGACGGTCATTGCGCAGCATCCATGCGAGAAGTCCCGGGCAGCCGATCGCGGCCACGTCGAGTGGCGCGCCAATGACGGCAAACAGCTGGAACTGGGCGTTGAAGACAGTCGTCTCGCGCCAGAGCGAAGGCGACCACTTCGTCAGCCGAGGAGCCGATTCCAGGACATGGGCGAAGGACGGTCCAAGGCTGAGCGCCGCGACGACTGCGGCCAAGATGGACCAGAACAACAGGAACCCGCGTATCTCCATAACGCCCGAACAACGGCGTGACGCCGGAGACGTTCCCCGACGGGAGGCAGTAGGGCAGTAGGGGAATAGGGAGTAAGTGAATAGGGAAAATACGACTTGTAGGAAGCCGCACGATTGGTACGGCTTGCCCTACTGCCCTACTGCCCTACTCTTCAGCGCCTTGTACACCGCAATGCCGGCGGCGAGGTCTTCGAGGGCTGCGCCGACCGATTTGAAAAGCGTGATCTCACCTGGGCTCTGCCGGCCCTTCTTTTGGCCGCGTGCCAATTCATGCAGGTCGGCGACGATGGCTTGCGCCTCCAGCACGCCCGAGGCCAGCGGCTGGACGATGTCGCCCGCTTCCTTGGTGGCGCCGGCCCGGGTGTCGACGTAGACGCGGGCACGCGCAATCGCATCGTCGTCGCTTTCGCGCATATCAGGCGTGAAACCGCCGACCAGATCGACATGGGTTCCCGGCTTCAACAGCGCGCCCTTGATCAGCGGCGTGGTCGTGATCGTCGCCGACGAAACGATGTCGGCCTGGCCGAGTTCGGCGTCGAGATCGCTCGCGGCGGTGGCCGCAAAGCCCTCGGCGCGCAATTCCGCTGCAACCTTTTCGGCATTGGCCGGTGTGCGGTTCCAGATGCGGATGGCGGTGATCGGCCGCACCGCTGAATGCGCCCTGGCGAGGAACGGCGACAGCGCGCCGGCGCCGACCACCAGCAGCCGCTCAGCGTCCTCGCGGGCCAGATAGGAGGCGGCCAGCGCCGAGGCGCAGGCCGTGCGCCACTGCGTCAACCGCTGGCCGTCGATCATGGCTTCAGGCTCGCCGGTCGCGCCGTCGAGCAGGAGGTAAAGCCCCATCACCGCGGGTTTGCCTAAGGTGTTGTTGTCGGGCGACACCGTGACGATCTTGACGCCGATATGGCCGCCTGCCGACGTGCCGGCCGCATTGAAGTCGGTCCAGGCCGGCATCAGGAGCAGCGTCAAGGCCGCGCCGTCGGGCCGTTCGACCGTATGGTGATGCCTGACCGGTTGCATCGCGCCATCGCGAAAGGCCGCGCGCAGCGTCTCGACCAGGCCGGGAAAGGTCAGCGCATGATCGACCTCGGCCGCCGAAATGGTCAGCATGGGAAACTCCGTGGAGAGAAATACGCCTAACGCATAACCGCGGAAATCGGAACCGATTTTCGGAAAAGATCATGCGTAATCAAAATGGTACGGCGTCCTTTGTGCGTCCCAAAGGACGTGCGGCGCTGTGTTGGCTCAGTTCGTCGGCTTCGGCAAGGCCGGGCCTTGTGGCGCAGCCGGCGCACGGCTGACCGCCTGGCGCAGGTTCTCGGCCTCGACGCCGCGCTGGCGCGCCAGCCTGCGATAGCGGCCCTGCTTGATCCAGGTCGCCAGGCTGCCGACGACCATGCCGATGGCAAGAGCCAGGAACAGGAAGATGAAAAGCGGCAGCGTCACCGTCAGCGCCGGATTGCCGGGGTTGAACGGATCCAGGGTGAAGGCAACCGGATCGCGATTGGCGACCGCCAGCGCAATCAGGATGACGGCCAGCGGCACGAAGACCACGACGAGCATGAAACGATTGAACATGGAATTTCCTGTCGAAGGCGGGCTCTACCGCGGGCCGGGCCCTACTGAAAAGGCCGGCATGCTGCACGAGCTCGCGCGGCGCCTATTTGCCGCCGTTCAGCCTTTCACGCAATTCCTTGCCGGTCTTGAAGAACGGCACCCATTTCTCCTCGACCTCGACGGATTCGCCGGTGCGCGGGTTGCGGCCGGTGCGGGCGGGGCGGTTTTTCACCGAGAAAGCACCGAAACCGCGCAGCTCGACCCGGTTGCCTTCGGCAAGCGCGTCGGTGATCTCGTCGAAAATCGCGCCGACGATGTTTTCGACGTCGCGCAGAAAAAGGTGCGGGTTGCGTGTGGCGATGATCTGCACAAGTTCGGATTTGATCATGAGAAGGCTCCCCGTGAAAACACTGCGGTCAAAATTATGAGGATGATTTTATTTGCTTTTTTCACTCGTCTCAAGGGTGCCAGACGGAAACGAGACCGTCAAGAAACAAGCGGTCGGCACCAAGTTCGTGAATGATCTCGCCGCCATAGTCGGGCAGGCCGAGCGCACTGCCGATGGTTCGCGCCATCGCTTTCGAGAACAGGAAGCCGCCTTCCGCGTCCTTCCACTCCACCACCTTGAGCTTGGCGTCGACGCCCTTTGTCGCGAGCCAGTCGATCGCTTCGGTCTCGCCGCCGACCGCGTCGACCAATTTGTTGGCAACAGCCTGCCGGCCGGTGAAGATCGAACCGTCGGCCAGGGCCAGCGCCTCCGGCTTGGTCATGTTGCGTCGTTCGGCGACGACGCCGACGAACCAGTCGTAGCTGTCCAGGATCAGCTTGCGGACCATGGTGCGCTCGTCGTCATTGGTCGGCTTGAAAGGCGATGGCGAGGCTTTCAACGGCGAGGATTTCACTTCCTCGAGCTTGATGCCGAGCTTGTCCATAAGGCCGCTGACGTCCGGATACTGGATCAGCACGCCTATCGAGCCGACGATCGACGATTTGCGCGCGACGATATGATCGGCCGCGGTGGCGATCATGTAGCCCGCCGATGCGGCCAGCGTGCCGACCTCGGCCACCACCGGCTTCTCGGTGGCCAGCTTGCGCACTGCCTCATAGATCGATTCGCCCCCGACGGTGGTGCCGCCCGGTGAATCGATCGACAGGATCACAGCTTTCACCCTCGAGGATTGACGGATGGTATCCAGTTGTTTGATCAAGTCTTCGTCTTCGGTAATGGTGCCCTCGATCTTGACCTTGGCGATATGGTCCACCGCCATGCCAGTGAAGTCGTCACCGTAAATCCAGCTCGAAAAGGCAATCAGCCCGACAGCCGCGACAACAAGCGCTGCAACGCGCCAGAATGTCAGCTTGCGGCGCAAGCGGCGGCGGTCGATCAGGTCGTCGGCTCTCAGTGCCATGGTCAGCCTCATAGTCGGTGGAAGCAGATGCTTTTAAAGCAACCATCCGCGCCCGGCTACCGATTCCTGACGAGCTTGCGCCAAAGACAGGGTTTCGACGTTCGCGAGCCGGCGTTTCAAGAGACATCAAGACCAATCCACAGGCCCCTAACGCTGTGCGCCTGTATCTGGTATGAGATGCAAGTCGTGCCGGTTTCATTTTCGTTTGTGCAACAGCAACCGTCACACTTTTGCGGTTTTCCTCCGCTTGTGCTTGCTTGAGGGCGCCGGCATCCCACCTATAGGGGTGCTTGGCGGCAGGGGTTTAAAAGAAAGCAGTTATGTTAGCGCGACCGATCGAACCGACCAACACCGAGACGGAGTTGGCTCCCCCGGACGTAGGCCCGGCGCGGGTCGACGCCTTCGGCATTGCCCAGCGCCACTCGCGCCGCGTGCGGATCTTGAAGCTGGCGGTGCCGCTGGCCGCTGCCGCGATCGCGGTCGCCTTCCCGGTCTATTCCTATCTCGCGGCGCCTGGCTCAATCCAGGTCCAGGCCGACGGCAGCGCCTTCGCCAATGGCAAGCTGGTGATGGCCAACCCCAAGCTCAACGGGTTCACCAAGCAGAAACTGCCCTATTCCATGACGGCTTTGCGCGCCATACAGGACGTGACCAAGCAAGGCATCATCAATCTGGAGGGCATCGACGCCAAGCTGCCGATATCGACTGACAATGTGGCGGCCATCAATGCCTCGCACGGCACCTACAATCGTGACGGCAACACGATGAGCCTGACCAGCGATGTCACCATAACCACCACCGATGGCTTGGCGGCAAAGTTCAAATCGGTCTTTCTCGATATGGGCAAAGGCACTATGAAGACGAACGACCCGGTCGACGTCAGCCGCGGCGGGTCGCGGATCACCGCAGATTCGATGTCGATCCAGGACAACGGCAAGATCGTGGTTTTCGAGAACAGAGTGCGTGTCAACATCGATCCCGCCAGCTTGAAAGCGGCAGAGGCAATGAGCGGAGAATCCAATGCGGTTCAGTAGTTCGACACGGCTCAGGGCAGCAGCTTCGGCGTTGCCGGCCCTTGGGCTGGCTTTGGGGCTGAGCTTGGGGACGACGCCGGCTCTGGCGCAGTCCAAGGCCACCAGCCAGTTGTCGGGCCTCAAACTGTCCGGCGACAAGCCCATCCAGATCGAAAGCGATAAGCTCGAGGTCCGCCAGGCGGAAAGCGTCGCCGTGTTCACAGGAAATGTGAGCGTCGTCCAGGGGCCGACTTTGCTCAAGGCCGGCAAGATGACGGTCTATTACGTCAAGGACGCCGACGCTGACGCCAAGGATGCGCAGGCCGCAGGTGCCGCGATGACCGGCTCGGCCAACATCGACCGTCTGGAGGTCGCCAACAAGGTCTATATCAAATCGGACGACCAGGTCGCCACCGGCGACAGCGGCACCTTCGACATGAAGACGGAAGTGCTGGTGCTTTCAGGCAGCAAGGTCGTGCTTTCGCAAGGTGACAATGTACTGGTCGGCTGCAAGCTCACCGTGCAGATGAAGAGCGGCCTGGCCCAGGTCGACGCCTGCGGGGGCCGCGTCATGATGTCGATCACGCCGCCGGCGAAGTCGGGAGCGGCGAACCCCTGATGGTCGACGTAGCATCGCTGATGGCGCGTCTTCCAGGACGCGCCGCCAGCAAACTTGCGGCACCGGCCACGGTCAGCGTCGACCAGGTAAAGTTCAAGGGAACCTTGATCGCCAAGGGCCTGACCAAGAGCTACAAGGGCCGCAAAGTCGTCAGCGGCGTGACGATCGGCGTGCGCGCCGGTGAGGCGGTCGGGCTGCTCGGTCCCAACGGCGCCGGCAAGACGACCTGCTTCTACATGGTCACCGGCCTTGTGCCGGTCGATGAAGGCACAATCGAAATCGACGGCTTCGATGTCACCTCGATGCCGATGTACCGCCGCGCCCGCCTCGGCATCGGCTACCTTCCGCAGGAAGCGTCGATCTTTCGCGGCTTGAGCGTCGAGCAAAACATCCGTGCCGTGCTCGAAGTGGTCGAAAAGAGCCGCAAGGAGCGCGAACGCAGTCTCGACGAACTGCTCGAGGAGTTTCACATCAGCCATTTGCGCAAGGCCCCGTCGCTGTCGCTTTCCGGCGGCGAGCGGCGCCGCCTTGAAATCGCGCGCGCACTGGCGACCCGCCCCGCATACATGCTGCTCGACGAACCTTTCGCCGGCATCGATCCGATCGCCGTCGCCGATATCCAGCAACTCGTGCGCCATCTGACGGCGCGGGGCATCGGCGTGCTCATCACCGATCATAATGTCCGCGAGACGCTCGGCCTGATCGACCGCGCCTACATCATCCATGCCGGCCAGGTGCTGACCCACGGCCGGGCCGATGAAGTGGTCGCAAACCCGGATGTGCGGCGGCTTTATCTCGGTGAGGGGTTTACACTCTAAGCGGGAAAATTCCCCTCCAAGCGCGATTTTTGGCGCGAGACGAGCCTTTTTCTCCGATTTCTCCTCCAAATAACGCACCGACAGGCGAGTTTTGATCGCTGTCGCCTTGACAAGCAAAAGCCGGGCCAGTTTCTATGCCCAACTCCTTCCGGCAGTCCGGATGCGTAGACAGGGCGTTTGAAACCGAACCATGGCGTTGGCGGCAAAACTACAGCTACGACAGTCCCAGTCGCTGGTGATGACGCCGCAACTCATGCAGTCGATCCGGCTGCTGCAGTTCACCCACGTCGAGCTGGAACGCTTCATCGACGACGAGATCGAGCGCAATCCTCTACTCGATCGCGCCGAGCCGCAGGACGATGCCGTCAGCGATCAGGCGCAGAAGATCGATGCCGCGCCGGAAACGGCCACCGGCGGCGACTGGTTCGAGAAGGAAACGGCGTGGAGCGCCGAGGCGATCTCGGAAAAGCTCGATACTTCGCTGGAAAACCTGTTTCCCGACGACCCCGGCACCAGCGAGCGGCTCGGTCCCGACCTGACGGCCCAATGGAAATCGGCCTCCGGCAACGGTTCCGCGTCCTCGTCGGACGGCTTCGAGGTCGGAGACATGGCGGCCGCCGCCATCACGCTGCGCGAGCATGTCGGCGAACAGGTCGCGCTTGCCTTCGCCGACCCGGCAGCACGCCTGATCGCCAGCGAACTGGCCGATGGCCTCGATGAGGCCGGCTACATGCGCGCCGACATGGCTGAGATCGCCGCTCGTCTCGGCACCGACAGAGCGGCGGTGACGAATGCACTCGAGGTCTGCCAGACATTCGAGCCCGCCGGCATCTTTGCCCGCGACCTCGCCGAATGCCTGTCGCTGCAGCTTGCCGTCCGCGACCGGCTCGACCCGGCGATGAAGGCTTTGATCGCCAATCTCGAGCTCCTGGCGCGGCGCGATTTCCAGACCCTGAAACGGATCTGTGGGGTCGACGAGGAGGATCTGCTCGACATGCTGGCCGAGATACGTGCGCTCGATCCGCGCCCGGGGATGGCGTTTTCGGGCGGTGCCAGCGATGCGATCGTCGCTGATGTCGAAGTGCGGGCGGCCAATGACGGGAGTTGGGTGATCGAACTCAATGCCGAAACGCTGCCGCGCGTGCTGGTCGACCATATCTATTTTGCCCAGGTTTCACCGCATGCGAAAAACCAGACGGAAAAGGATTTCCTGGCGGAATGCCTGCAAAACGCCAACTGGCTGACGCGCAGTCTCGACCAGCGGGCGAAGACCATCCTTAAGGTTGCCTCAGAAATCGTGCGCCAGCAGGACGCCTTCCTCGTCCATGGCGTGCGTCACCTGAAGCCGCTCAACCTGCGCACGGTGGCCGACGCCATCGGCATGCACGAATCGACCGTCAGCCGGGTCACCGCCAACAAATACATGCTGACGCCGCGCGGCGTGTTCGAACTGCGCTATTTCTTCACCGCCTCGATCGCTTCGTCGGGTGGCGGCGATGCGCATTCGTCTGAAGCGGTGCGCGACCGCATCAAGCAGTTGATCGACGAGGAGAAACCGGCCGACGTGCTTTCCGACGACGCGATTGTGGATATGTTGCGGGAAAGTGGCGTCGATATCGCCAGGCGCACGGTCGCCAAGTATCGGGAGGGCATGAATATTCCCTCGTCGGTGCAGCGGCGGCGTGAAAAACGCGCTTTGGCCAGCGCCGGACGTTGATCCCCGACGGAATTTCCACAGCTTTCGCGCTTCATTGACAAGCCGCAATGAAGTGGCTAGAAGCCCGCCCGCATGGGACGGGCTACTGCCCGCATGCGGATGGTCCGTCACGACGTTGGCCACGGGACGGTCAAAGAAGGCGGCTTGTGATCAACCGGAAAGTTCGGATTTAAAATCGGCGCAAGTGACGCCGCAAAGCTTGTGCGCACAGACCACGGGTATAAACTCGGGACAGTTTGAAGCCTGAGCAAGGAAGGTCAGTTTTCAGATGACACTGCGCATATCAGGAAAACACATGGATGTCGGCGATGCGTTCCGTACGCGCATCAACGACCGTGTCGGAGAAGTGATCGGGAAATATTTCGATCGGGGCTTTTCAGGGCAAATTGTAGTCGTCAAATCGGGGTCGCGCTACACGGCCGATTGCATGATCCGGCTGGATTCCGGCGCTTCGCTGCAGGCGACCGGTGAAGCCCAGGACCCGACGCTCGCTTTCGAGGCCGCGGCGGATCGCCTCGAAACCCGCCTTCGGCGCTACAAGCGTCGGCTGAAGTCACATAATTCAGGCAATGCCAATGGCGAACTCACCGACATCGCCTATACGGTGATGGCGCCGCTTGCCGATGACGATGAGGAAATACCGGAGAATTTCGCGCCAGCCATCGTCGCCGAATCAACCATGACGCTGCGGACCATGTCGGTGGCGTCAGCCGTGATCGAGCTCGACACCAAGGACAGCCCGGTTCTCGTCTTCCGCAACGCCGGAAACGAGCATCTCAATATCGTCTATCGCCGGCCGGACGGAAATATCGGCTGGATCGACCCGTCTACGACCAAGGTCGCGCAGGGATGACGACCAAGGCCGCACTGGGATAAGGAACCAGCCGCACGCGAGAGTGAGGGCTGGCGACGGCAGGCGAACAAGGGATTTCAAGTATGGATCTGAGCGATCTTATCAACGTTCCGGCAATCTTGCCGGCGTTGAAGGCGAACTCCAAGAAGCAACTGCTGCAAATGCTGTCCGAAAGGGCGGCAGCGATTTCCGGCATTCCGGAACGGGAGGTGTTCGACACCATCCTGCAGCGGGAACGGCTGGGCTCGACCGGTGTCGGCAACGGCATTGCCATTCCGCATGGCAAGCTGGCCGGGGTCAAGCGGATCGCCGGGGTTTTCGCCCGGTTGGAGACGCCGGTCGATTTCGAGGCGCTGGACGACCAGCCGGTCGATCTGGTGTTCCTGCTTTTGGCGCCCGAAGGCGCCGGCGCCGACCACCTCAAGGCGCTGTCGCGCATCGCGCGGGTGCTGCGCGACGCCGACACGGTGGCCAAGATCAGGGGCACCCGCGACGCCGCAGCGATCCACGCGCTTTTGTCGGACACGCAAGCCTCACACGCGGCCTGAGTTTTTGATTGGATCCGTTGAAGGGCCGCCGTGAGCGGCCCTGTCCGTTTCCAACCAGATCGCTGCGCCTATTGTTAGTGGATGGCGACGGGGATCAGGTCGTTTTCCAGGGCGCCAGCCAGCGCCCGGTCGCGAGCGTCCGAAAGCAGGATCGGCTGGCCATTGGCGGCAAACAGGGCCCACAGTTCAAGGCCGGGCGCGATTTCGCCGAGGCCCGGGAAACGGCCGCGCAGATCGTCGCTCGACACTTTCCTGAGATAGGCGACCGAGCCTTCGCCGAGATGGGCGAATTCGCCGCTGGTCATGATAAGATTTTCGTCAGTTCTAGTCATTTAAGCCTCCTTGTCGCGAGGACGCCGCTCAGGCCGCCTCGCATGAGAGCCATTAGAGCGCCGTGTGTCCAATTGGGCACACAAAGGACGCTCTAACACTTCAATTTGCTGCATCGTACTTTCGGAAAATCGATTCCGATTTTCCGGCCGATGCAGCGGTAAGGATCAGTCTTTCACCGATATGTTTATTTTCCGTACCAGCCGTTCGGACTCGGGCCGATCGAGATCGATCGACAAAAGCCCGTTCTTCAGCTCCGCGGTGATCACCCGCATGCCGTCGGCCAGCACGAAACAGCGCTGGAACTGGCGCGCGGCAATGCCGCGATGAAGAAATTCGCGCTCGGTATCGTCGTTCTGGCGGCCGCGCACGACCAACTGGTTCTCCTCCGTGGTCACATCTAGATCGTTCTCGGCGAAACCGGCGACAGCGAGCGTGATACGCAACCTTTCGGCCTTGCCGTCGGCACCGCTGAGGCGCTCGATGTTATAGGGAGGGTAGCTATCACCCGACTTCGCCAGACGCTCCAGGGTCTTTTCCATGGCGTCGAAACCCAGGAGAAGCGGGCTGGAAAAAGGCGTCATTCGGCTCATGTTACATTGTCCTCTCAAGAGCGACATAAAGTGGAAAAACCCAGATGGCATTTTTCCCGATGGTCTTGATATGGTCCGCCCCGCGGTCAAGTTCAAGCCGTCAAAAGCCCCGCCCAAAAAGACTCCCCAAACAAGGAATTGAAATGCCCCTATCCCGCAAGATCATCATCGACACGGATCCCGGCCAGGATGATGCCGTCGCCATATTGCTGGCGCTCGGCAGCGCCGAGCTGGAGATCGTCGGCATAACCGCCGTCGCCGGCAACGTGCCGCTGAGGCTCACCGAAAAGAATGCACGCAAGATCTGCGAACTGGCCGGCAGGTCTGACATCAAGGTCTATGCCGGCGCCATCCGGCCGCTGGCGCGCGAACTGGTTACCGCCGAGGAGGTGCATGGCGAGACCGGTCTCAACGGACCGCAATTGCCCGAACCGACAATGAAGCTGCAGGACCAGTATGCGGTGGATTTCATCGTCGAGACACTGATGAAGGAAGAGAGCGGCACGATTACGCTCTGCGCGCTCGGACCGCTCACCAACGTTGCGCTGGCGCTTATCCGCGAGCCGAAGATCGCGCCGCGCATCAAGGAAATCGTCCTGATGGGCGGCGGCTTCTTCGAAGGCGGCAACGTCACGCCCACCGCCGAATTCAACATCTATGTCGACCCACATGCCGCCGACGTCGTGTTCAAATCCGGCATCCCGATCGTCATGATGCCGCTCGACGTCACCCACAAGGCGCTGACCACTGCCAAGCGAACCCAGGCCTTCCGCAAGCTCGGCACCAGGGTCGGCACGGCTACGACGGAGATGCTGGAATTCTTCGAGCGCTTCGACGAGGAGAAATACGGCACCGATGGCGGTCCACTGCACGACCCTTGCGTCATCGCCTATCTGTTGAAGCCGGAGCTGTTCAGGGGCCGCAACTGCAACGTCACCGTGGAAACCGCCTCGGAGCTCACCATGGGCATGACCGTGATCGACTGGTGGGGCGTGACCAAGCGACCGAACAACGCCATGGTGATGCGCGACATCGACCATGATGCGTTTTTCGCACTGCTGCTGGAAAGGCTGGGGCAGCTTTAGGGCTTCTTCCTTCTCCCCTTGTGGGCCCACAAGGGGGAAGGAAAGGTGCCCTCACTTCGCCTTTGAAAACGCCAGCCACAGGCCGCCGCCGACCAGGAAACTGCCGCTGATTCTGGACATGAGCTTGACGCGGCCGGCCGAGAGCAGGCGCCCGGCGCGGCCGGCGGCGAGCGCGAAGGTCGAATCCGACACGGCGGCGAAGATCAGGGCGGTGAGACCCATGACGACGATCTGCAATGTGTAGTTGCCTTCAGGGGCGATGAACTGCGGAAAGAAGGCGCCGAAGAACACCAGCGTCTTGGGATTGCTGATCGCTACCAGCAGGCCCTGCAGGAAGAAACCGCCGCGCGGTGTCTTCGCCGATCCGTCCGCGTTCAGCTTGCCCTTGGAGCGGAACATCTGCACGCCCATCCAGATCAGATAGGCGGCGCCGATCAGCCTGACCCACTCGAACCAATGGCCCATTCCCGCGATCAGCGAGGTCAATCCGATGCCGACAATGGCGATCATGATGGCCAGCCCAGCCTGCGTGCCGGCGACATTGGCGAGGCCGGCGCGGGAGCCATGGCGGATGCTGTTGGCGATGATCAGCGTGACCGTCGGTCCAGGCACCAGGACAATGACGATGCAGGCGACGACATAGGTAGCGTAGAGTTCCAGCGACATGGTTTTCCTCGACAATATGCGGCTTGCGACGCGGCCGACCGCGATCAATGCATGACAGCAACGCCGGTGCAAGCCGGCAGCATATGTCGCTGGCGGCCTTGACCTGGATTTAGGCTCCGGTCTGCCACGGCAGCGTCGTCTCGTAGGCTGCCGCTGCTCTCAACACGGCCATGTCGCCGCGCGGCCGCCCGATCAGTTGCATGCCCATCGGCCTGCCTCTGGCATCGAAGCCGGCCGGTACGTTGACCGCCGGGCAGCCACCCAGCGTGGCGAGCGCTGAAACCTGCATCCAGCGGTGATAGCTGTCCATGGCACGTCCGGCCACTTGCGTCGGCCAGTGGGTGGAAACCTCGAAGGGGAAGACCTGTGCGGTCGGCAGTGCGACGAGGTCGAAGCGGTCGAAGAGCGACAGCAGGGTTTGGTGCCAGGACGAGCGCCTCACCGTGGCGGCGTGGATCTGCGGCGCCGTGAGCTGCAGCGCACGTTCCACCTCCCACACGGCCTCCGGCTTCAGAAGACTGCGTTTCAAGGGATCGTCGTAATGCGCCTTGAGCGCGCAACCGCTGCTCGCCTGGCGCAGCGTCACAAAGGCCTGCCACAGCGCCTCGAAGTCGAAATCCGGCACCAGCGCTTCGGTCTGAAAGGATACATCGGCGAATCGGCCGAGAGCGGCCTCGCAAAGATCAAGGATGCCGGGTTCGAGCGGCAGATGGCCGCCGAGATCGCCGAACCAGGCGATGCGGCCGCCGGCGGCTGCCGTTTGCAGTCCCTGTAGGAAGCAGCCCTGCTTGTGATGCGAGAGCGGCGAGCGAGGGTCGTAGCCGGCCTGCTCGTCGAGCAGCAGCGCCATGTCGCACACGCTCCGCCCCATCGGTCCTTCGACGCCCATCTGTGTGTGAAAGACGTCAGGTTCGGGACCGGCCGGGACAAGTCCCTGCGACGGACGGAAGCCATAGACATTGTTGTAGGCGGCCGGGTTGCGCAGCGAGCCGCCAAAGTCGCTGCCGTCGGCGACAGGCACCATGTCGAGCGCCAGTGCGACCGCCGCGCCGCCGCTCGAACCGCCGGCGGTCAAGGCCGCGTCGAAAGCATTGAGCGTCGGGCCGAACACCGTGTTGTAGGTGTTGGAGCCAAGGCCGAATTCGGGAACGTTGGTTTTGCCGATGATGATGGCGCCGGCCTTGCGGATGCGCTCGACGAAGAAATCATCCTCTTGCGGCACGAAATCGGCGAAGATCGGCGAGCCGAAGCTGGTCCTGAGGCCCTTGGTGTGCGCGAGATCCTTGATGGCGATCGGCAGGCCGAACAGGGGGCCGGCATGCCCTGCATGCGCCAGATGGGCGTCCGCCTTGTCGGCCTCGCGCAAGATGTCGGCACGGTCGCGCAGCGAGACGATGGCGTTGACCAGCGGGTTCACCGCTTCGATCCGGTCGAGGAATGCCGTCACCACCTCGCGCGCGGACAGCTGACGGCGCCTGATCGCGCCGGCAAGGTCCACGGCGGACAGGCGGCAGATATCGCCGGCAGGCGGCACGGCGTGTTTTGTGGCCGGACGCATGGCTCTCACCTAGCTGGCGGATTTTTGTAGCGCCGCGTCGACGTCCTTCGCCAGCGGGATCGCCGGCTGGGCGCCGGGCTTCAGGCAAGCGAGCGAACCAGCGGCTGCAGCAAGGGCGAGCGCCTGATCGAGCGGCAGGCCGGATGACAGCCCCGCGGCGAAATAGCCGCAAAACGTGTCGCCGGCGCCGACCGTGTCGACAGGGGTGATCTTCAGCGCCGGAAGCATCAGAAGATCGGCTGGTGTCGCCGCCAGAACGCCGTCACCGCCGAGCGTGACGACGATTGTGCGGCCGGTCTTCCCGGCGTAATCGCGCATCCGCGCCGGGCGATCGCGGCCGCTCAGCGACAGCGCCTCGCCATAGAGGTCGAATTCGGTCTCGTTGGCGACGACATAGTCGGCCTTGCCGAGGAAGGCGGCCGCCTCGCCGCGGAACGGTGCCGTGTTGAGCACGGTAACCGCGCCCGCCGCCCGGGCGGCGTCCAGTGCTGCATCGACAGTCTGCAGCGGGATCTCCTGCTGCAGGAGCACGACATCGCCCTTTTTCATGAAAGCCTTGGAGAGGTCGCCTGTCACGACCGAATCATTGGCGCCCGGCACCACGGCAATGACGTTCTCGCCGTCGTCGGCGACCATGATCAATGCCGTGCCGGTCGAGGCGAAGGTTTCGCCGACACCGGACAGGTCGATCTTGCCGTCCCGCAGCAGCGCCAGCGCTTCAGTGGCGAAATTGTCCTTGCCGACCGCGCCGACCATGCGCACCTTGGCACCGGCGCGCGCGGCGGCCAGGGCCTGGTTGGCGCCCTTGCCGCCGGGTGCGGTGGTAAATCCGGAGCCCCGAACCGTCTCGCCCGGTGCGGGCAAGCGGTCGACATTGGCGATTAGGTCAAGGTTGATCGAGCCGATAACGATGATCAAGTGGTGCCTCCCTGCTGACGCATCGTGCTTTCCGAAAATCGGAATCGATTTTCGGAAAGCACGAATGCGTAGAATTAAAGTGTTAGAGCGTACTTTGTGCGTCCAAATGGACGCACGTCGCTCTAATTGTGCGGGAAGCTACTCCGTAAGGCCGCTGCTTGCCAGACCGCGCGAGATGAACCCGCGCGCTGCTGGCCCGAATCTATGGGCGTTTCATCAAGATCCGACTTGTCCCGCTTCCCAGCCAAGGATGGCGCGTTTGCGGGTCAGGCCCCAGTGGTAACCGGTGAGCGCGCCGGACTTGCCGAGAGCCCGGTGACACGGCACCACGAACGACATCGGATTGGCGCCGACCGCGGCCCCCACCGCTCGGCTGGCGCTCGGCGCGCCGATGCCGGCGGCGATCGAGGAATAGGTGCAGGCCTTGCCCATCGGGATGCGCAGCAGGGCCTCCCAGACGCGGACCTGGAAGTCGGTGCCGATCATGACGACGCGCAGCGGCTGGTCGGCGCGCCACAGCGCCGGATCGAAGATGCGCGCGGCATAGGGCGCCGTCGCGGCCATGTCCTCGACATAGTTTGCGTTCGGCCAGCGGCCGGACATGTCGGCAAAGGCCGCACGCTCGCCGCCGGCATCGCTGAAGGCGAGGCCGGCAAGGCCGCGGTCGGTGACCATGATCAGGGCGATGCCGAAGGGCGAGATATGATAGCCGTAGCGGATCGTCAGCCCGGCGCCGCGCGTCTTGTAGTCGCCCGGCGACATCGCCTCATGCGTGACGAAAAGGTCGTGCAGCCGGCCGGGGCCTGACATGCCGACCTCTAAAGAAGCCTCGAGCAATGGCATGCCGGAATCGAGCAGTTTGCGCGCATGGTCGAGCGTGACCGCCTGGAGGAAAGCCTTGGGCGACAGGCCGGCCCAGCGTGTGAAGAGCTTCTGCAGGCCGGTCGGCGTCTCGCCGACTTCCTCGGCCAGTATTTCGAGGGACGGCTGGTCACGGTAGTCAAGGCTGATCTTCTCGATCGCGCGCCGAACAACTTCGTAGTCACCGCCTTCGGGCGTGATGTCTTTCTTCAGAATAGCTGTCTGTGCGTTCATCGGACTATCTCCTTGACCGCGAATATCGTCCTTCGCGGCTCCGATCACCACCCGAAACTTGCCTTCTCGCGGCACATACCCAGATAGAATTGGCTTCGAGGAAGGAGCCGATGATGGGCTGGCGAAAAGGTGCATCTCACCAAGGAGAGGGAGACGCTGCTGATTACCGTCTATGGCAAGGCACTGGAGAGCCGGTTGCCTCAATCGCTGCTGAAAGATCATTTTGCGGACGAGGCGGTTCGCTCACATTTAGCGCGCTTTGGCGGTCGCCAGGGCGCGCGAAAAAGCTGACGCAAAGCTCTCGCGGTCGTCGGGATTGAGGAAACCGCCGATCGGCACATTCTGGCCTTGTGCTTCCACCGCCATCCTGGTGATGCCGATTTCGGCGTGGCGGGCGACCGAAAAACGCGCCCAGAACGGATTGAAGCGATGCGCTTCCGATTTGCCTGACGGTGCGGTCTTGCGGATGTCGAGGCTGGTGCGCGAGACCGACACTTCCTCGCGGGCGCGGGCGGCACGATAATTGGCGCGAAAGGCGATGTAGACGGCAATCACGTCGAAACCGAGGAAGCCGAACACCGGCCAGGCGCCGCGCGACAGGAAAAACGCTCCGGTCACCAACGAGCCGAACAGCAGAGCGCCCATCAGGATGGCAAAGCCGGTTTTGCCCAGCGACCGATGCGGTATCAGCAACGCCTGGAAGAATGGCTCGTCGGCCTGAAATGAGGCGTTTGTGTCGCTCATGACGGGATATTATAGGAAGGGGATGACGAGCCCCAAGCCCAAAAATTCCTCTACACCCGAAAATGAACCGCCCCCCGGCCGACGCGACGGCTCGAACGCCAAGCCGCGTGCCCGGCCGGTGCGGTCCCATTCGCGCTACAGCCCGGCCGAGGTGCACGAGATTTTCCGACGCTTTTCCGTTCAGCGGCCCGAGCCGAAGGGCGAGCTCGAACACATCAACGCCTTCACGCTGCTGGTGGCGGTGGTGCTTTCGGCACAGGCGACCGATGTCGGCGTCAACAAGGCAACTCGGGCGCTGTTCAAGGTCGCCGACACGCCGCAAAAGATGCTGGCGCTCGGCGAGGCCAGAGTCGGCGACTATATCCGCACTGTCGGGCTTTGGCGCAACAAGGCCAAGAACGTCATTGCGCTGTCGGAAGCGCTGATCCGCGACCATGACGGCGAGGTGCCTGACGACCGCGACCATCTGGTCAAGCTGCCGGGCGTCGGGCGCAAGACCGCCAATGTCGTGCTTAATATGGCCTTCGGCCAGCACACGATGGCGGTCGACACGCATATCTTCCGCATCGGCAACCGGCTGGGACTGGCGCCCGGCAAGACGCCGGAACAGGTCGAGCAGGGGCTGTTGAGGATCATTCCGGACGAATATATGCGCCACGCGCATCATTGGCTGATCCTGCATGGCCGCTACGTCTGCAAGGCGCGCAAACCGGATTGTCCGGTCTGTGTCATCGCCGACATCTGCAAGGCCGAGGAGAAGACGAATGATATTCCGGCGCCGCTGGTCGAAATTGCGCCGCTCGAACCCGTAGGCGAAATTCAGTAGCCGTAGCCGCGCGCCATCGCCGCGGCGAAGACCGGGATCAACAGGAAAATCAAGGCTTCGGCGCGGACATAAGTTCGAACCGATGCAAGTTGCGCCGCAGGTACCTGAAAACCGGGGTTGGCCGAGGCCTGCCTGTTCCAGGAAACAAAGCGGACCGTCGGAATGATCGACAGCAGGCCGACGATGACGAAGGCCGCCATCTTTGCCCAGAACACCCAGTTGTAGACGTAGAATTCCCAGCCCTTCAGGCCGTAGATGACGCGGCCGATGCCGACGATGATGATCAGCATGGCGAGGATGCCGTAATGGCGATCGATGCCGACAAGCCTCCGGAGCGTCGCGGCGGGCAGATCGCCGCGGATCAGGACAAATTCGGCGCCGATGATGCCCGCCAATGAAAACACCAGCAGATGATGAAAGATGGCAAGCGCAAGATCGGTGGTATCCATGCCCTTTTCCCTCCGTCGGACGGCACAGCGGATGCTGAATCAGCTGCTGGTGAAAAGTAGCACCGCTGGGCAGGATTCACATTGGGCTGGAAGATGATCTGCACAGGCTTTGGCTCTTGTCTGGTGCAGGCGATTTGGATCTCTGTCGCATATCGCTGTCCCCCAAAACCGCCGAGCACCCCCGGGTCAAATCCAAGGGCAGGCTACTAAGCACAGGCAAACTTACGCAACCGAGGCACGACACATGATCAATCCACAGGCGCTTGTCGCTCCCGTCATTGAAACGCCGCGCACCGTGCTGCGGCCACACCAGCTCGATGATTTCGACGCCTATGTCGCCATGTGGGCCGATCCGGCCGTCACACGCTTCATCGGCGGCAAGCCGCGCACGCGGGAGGAAAGCTGGATGCGCTTCCTGCGTCATGCCGGCCTGTGGTCGCTGCTGGGCTATGGCTTTTGGGCGATCGAGGACAAGGCGACCAGCCGCTTCATCGGCGAAGCCGGCTTTCACGATTTGAAGCGCAACATCGTGCCGTCGATCGAAGGCGTTCCGGAAGCCGGTTGGGCGCTGGTCCCGAGCGCCCATGGCCAAGGCTTCGCCAGCGAAGTCGTCGGACGGGTTCTCGCCTGGGGCGACGACGCATTCGGGCGCGCAAGGACTGTCTGCATCATCGATCCGGAAAACACCGCTTCGCTGAGCGTCGCGGCCAAATGCGGCTACAGCGAAGTGTTGCGGACCACCTATCACGACGATGCGACGATCCTGCTGGAACGGCAGCCTTGAGGGTTGCGGCCTGTCATCCTGTGGTTCCGATCGGGCCGAATCGAGGCTTTCTAGGCCTGCCGCTTCAGCACCGGGCCTTCCGCTTTGGCTTTTAGGGCCGCCTGTTCGAGCATCGAGGCGTCTTCGCCGAAAGCGCGGGTGGCGCGCGCGGCCGCCTCGATCAGCGGATTTTTCATGCGCTGCAGAAAGGCCGCGTCGACGCGCGTGCTCGGGCCTGACAGCGTCAACGCACCGAGCAAGGTGTGCCCCGGCCCGAACACTGGTGCCGAAACGCCCGCCGTCTCGGGGTCGCGATCGCCGACCGACAAACAATGATAGGTTTTGCGGATCGTCTCGTAAGGCTCGCCCTGCTGACCGGAAAACGCCGCAAGCACGCGGCCGCCCGTACCGGCCAGCAACGGCAGCACGTCGCCTTCCCGTATGGTGTAGCGGATGGGATGCTTGGACTCGACGCGGTAGAGGCAGGTGCGCACGTCGCCCGAGCGGACATAGAAAGCGACGCTTTCCCAGCTTCGCTCGGCCAGATCGCGCATGATCGGCAGCAGGATGTCGATCGCCACGACCGAACGCTGGTATAGGGCACCCAGCCGGAAGGTGGCAGGGCCGACACGGTAGCGGCCGTCGTCGAGACGCTCCAGCAGCTGCCCGCGCAATAATGAGTTCGCCAGCCTCAGGATCGTGCTCTTGTAGAGGCCGGTCCGCGCCGCGATTTCGGCGAGGCTGAGCGACCGGTCGGCGGTAGCAAAAGCATCGAGGATGGCGATCGCACGGTCGAGCGCGGCAACACCGTTGGTCGACGCAGGCTTGGATTGTGTTACGGTCATCTGCTTGACCACGTCGTTCCGTTCCTAGTTGGACAGAAGGGCCGATCGAAACAACTATGCCGCGTGCAGACAGTTCTGTCCAGTAGAATGCCGTTCCTGTTGACAGAACAAGACAAAGGCTGCATGAATTTTTGTCGAGCGGGTCTGAATTCAGGCTACGTTGCTGGCAGGCACCAGAGGAGGTGTCGTGATTGGAGGAATCCCATGCTGAACAGACGCAGATTTTTAATGAGCACCGCCGCTGCCGGCGCCGCCGGTTTCGCAGCGTTGCATCTCTCGCCCGCTTTTGCGCAGGATGCGCCGCAGATCCAGATCTTCGTGCCGGCAGCGCCCGGCGGCGGCTGGGATCAGACGGCGCGCACGATGGATCAGGTGCTGCGCAGTGAGAAGCTGATCTCCGGTTCGCAGATCACCAATGTCGGCGGCGCCGGCGGCACAGTCGGCCTGCCGCAATTCATCAGCCAGTGGAACGGCAAGGGCAATTCGCTGATGGTTGCCGGCATGGTCATGGTTGGCGCCATTATCGCCAACAAATCGGCCAACAATCTCACCGAAGTCACGCCGATCGCCCGCCTCACCGGCGAATTCGAGGCGCTTGTGGTGCCGGCGGCCTCGCCGTTCAAGACCGCAGCGGATTTCGTCGCCGCCCTCAAAGCCGATCCGACCAAGGTTCCGGTGGCTGGCGGTTCGGCCGGCGGCTCGGACCACATATTGTTCGGCCTTATCGCGAAGACGGCCGGTGTTCCGGCAGCCAACCTCTCCTACGTGCCGTTCGCCGGCGGCGGCGAGGCACTGTCGGCGCTTCTCGGCAACCAGGTCGCGGCCGGCATCTCCGGCTATGGCGAGTTCTCCGAGCAGGTCAAGGCAGGCGCGCTTCGGCTGCTTGCCATTTCTGCGGACAAGCGCCAGGAAGGCATCGACGCACCGACGCTCAAGGAAGCCGGCATCGATGTCGAATTGTTCAACTGGCGAGGCGTCTTCGCACCGCCGGGCGTTTCCGACGCCGACAAGGCGGCGATGATCACGCTGGTCGAGACCATGGCTAAAAGCGATGCCTGGGCCACCGAATGCAAAAACCGCAACTGGACGCAAATCCTGCTCACCGGCGACGACTATGCCAAATTTCTCGCCGAAGACACGACCCGGATCGCAGCCATCCTCAAGGACCTCGGCCTTGCCTGATGTCCTCGGAGAGGGGCGGTCTGCACTGCCCCTTTCCGATGTTCGCCAGCCGCATGGACATACGATCCAGCGCGAGTGAAACTGCGGTGAGGTCGGCTGTGGGAGACCGGCCTATCCAGGGAGGACGATCATGAGCACCAGCGACCAGCAGGCGGCGCGGCCGCGCCTTGCCGTGCCCGAATTGCTGATCGGCATCGGGCTTCTCGCCTGCGCCGGCGCAGTAGCCTGGCAGACGCTGTCGATTCCGGTGTCGCCGCTCTACTCCAAGGTCGGCCCGACCGTCTTCCCGTACATCACCATGTTCGGCATGACGATCCTATCCCTCCTGTTGATCGTCGCCGCCCTGCGGGGCGGCTGGCAGCCAGAAGAAGAAAAGGAAACTCCGACCGACTGGAAGGCGATGGGCATCGTCGCCGTCGGACTGGTCGCGAACCTTGTGCTGATCCAGCCGCTTGGCTTCACCGCAGCGTCGGTGGTCATGTTCGTTCTCATCTGCCACGGGTTCGGCAGCAGACATCCGCTGCGTGACGTGCTGCTCGGCCTGATCCTGGCGCTTGCCGCCTATTTCGGCTTCGCCAGGGCGCTCGGCGTCAATATCGGCGCCGGCTTCATCGAGAACCAGCTGAACACGGGTCTCGATTCGATTATCCGTATGTTGAGAGGCTGAAGCCATGGAAACGCTCAGCCATCTCGCGCACGGATTTTCGGTCGCTTTTACGCCGGTCAATCTCATGTGGTGCCTGCTCGGCACGACGCTGGGGACAGCGATCGGCGTGCTGCCCGGCCTCGGACCGGCGCTGACCATCGCGCTGCTTTTGCCGATCACCTACCAGGTGGCGCCAGAAGCATCCTTCATCCTGTTTGCCGGTATCTACTACGGCGCCATGTATGGCGGTTCGACGACATCGATCCTGCTAAACACGCCGGGCGAAAGTGCTACCATCGTCACTGCGCTGGAAGGCAACAGGATGGCCCGTTCCGGCCGCGGCGGCGCGGCACTTGCCACTTCGGCGATCGGCTCCTTCGTCGCCGGCACACTCGGCACGCTGGGCGTCGCTTTCCTGGCCCCGGTCGTGGTCAAATTCGCGCTGTCTTTCGGCCCGGCCGAATATTTTTCGCTGATGGTGCTGGCCTTCATCACGGTTTCGGCGGTGCTCGGCTCGTCGTCGGTGCGCGGCCTGACCAGCCTGTTCGTCGGATTCGTCATCGGCATGATCGGCGTCGACCTGCAGACCGGGCAGCCGCGCTTCACCTTCGGCATGAGCCAATTGCTCGACGGCGTCGACGTGATCGTCGTCGCCGTCGGCCTCTTTGCGGTCGGCGAGACGTTCTACATGGCCTCGCGTCGCTATGCCGGCAAGGACGAGATCGTGCCGCTGAAGGGCTCGCTCTACATGACGGCGGCTGAATGGGCGCGCTCGTGGAAGGCTTGGCTGCGCGGCGCCCTGCTCGGCTTCCCGATTGGCGCCCTGCCGGCCGGCGGCGCCGAAATCCCGACCTTCCTGTCCTATGCGATCGAGAAGAAGCTCTCCAAACACAAGGAGGAGTTTGGGACGGTCGGCGCGATTGAAGGCGTTGCCGGACCGGAAGCCGCCAACAACGCATCGGCTGCCGGCGTGCTGGTGCCGATGCTGACGCTTGGGCTGCCGACCTCGGCGACGGCCGCGATCATGCTGTCGGCCTTCCAGAGCTATGGCATCAATCCCGGGCCGATGCTGTTCATGACGCAGGCCAATCTGGTCTGGGGGCTGATCGCCAGCCTGTTCATCGCCAACATCATCCTCGTCATTCTCAACCTGCCGCTGATCGGGTTGTGGGTGCGGCTGCTGAAAATCCCGGCGCCGCAGCTCTATGCCGGCATCCTGGTGTTCGCTACGGTCGGCACCTACGGTATTTCGCAGTCGCCGACCGACCTCGTCATCCTCTATCTGCTCGGCGGGGCCGGATTCCTGATGCGGCGCTTCGATTTCCCGACGGCGCCGGTCATCATCGGTATGATCCTCTGGCCGCTCGCCGAAACGCAGTTCCGCCGCGCGATGACCATCTCGAACGGTGACTGGTCGGTGTTCTACAAGCATCCGCTGTCGCTGACGCTGCTGACGCTGGCGTTCATCGGGCTGATTGGGCCGCATATCTACGCTTACGTCGAACGCAGGCGCCTGCGCGGACCGGAGCATGTGCCGGGCGATGCCTGACCTGTCTGTAACATCATGACCGATCTGCTGTCCGGTATCCGCGTCCTCGACCTGACCAATGTTCTGGCTGGCCCCTACTGCGCCTATCAGCTGGCGTTGCTCGGGGCCGATGTGATCAAGGTCGAAGTGCCGCAAGGCGGCGACCTGGCGCGCCAGCTCGGCGGTTCGCCGGAACTCAACAGCGCCGGCATGGGCGCTTCGTTCCTGGCGCAGAACGCCGGCAAACGATCGGTGGTGCTCGATCTCAAGAAAGAGGCCGATCGCGAACGCTTTCTCGATCTGGTCGCCTCCGCCGACGCGCTGGTCGAGAATTTCCGCCCCGGCGTGATGGACCGGCTGGGACTCGGCTATACCAGGCTGAAAGAAGTCCGCCCCAGCCTTGTCTATTGCGCGATTTCGGGCTTCGGCCAGACCGGGCCGATGCGCGACAATCCCGCCTACGACCAGATCATCCAGGGCCTTTCAGGCATCATGAGCATCACCGGCACGCCGGAGACCGCGCCGCTGCGGGTCGGTTATCCCGTCGCCGACACGCTGGGCGGACTGGTCGGGGCGTTCGCGATCGCCGCGGCACTTGTGAAGCAGAAGACGACAGGCGAGGGCGCCTTCCTCGACGTGTCGATGCTCGAATGCACGCTCTCCGCGCTGGGCTGGCCGGTCTCCAACTATCTGACGGCTGACGTCGAGCCGCAGCCGATGGGCAACGAGAACATGACGGCAGCACCTTCCGGAACGTTTCGCACCGGCGACGGCTTGCTCAACATCGCCGCCAACAAGCAGGAGCAGTTCGTCACGCTCTGCCGGCTGGTCGGGCTGCCGGAGCTGGCCTCGGACCCGCGCTTTGCCGAGCGCGAGACGCGCAAGCGCAATCGCATCGCCTTGAAGGCACTGATCGAGGATGCCCTGGCGAACAGCTCGGCCGCGGCCTGGGAGGAGACGCTCAATCGCGCAGGCGTGCCGGCGGGCAGGGTGCTGACGATCCCGCAGGTGCTGGCCGAGCAGCAAGTGATCGAGCGCGACATGACCACCCGTTTCGATAGCATGCCGAACATCGACCGACCGCTGACCGTCGTGCGCGGCGGGTTCATGGTCGATGGTGCAGCACCGTTGCCGACCAAGCCGCCACCGGCGCTGGGCGAGCATATGGACGAGGTGTTTGCCAGTCTGCCGCCGCGCGTCAAGAAAAGGGCGCAGGCATGAGCGACGCGAGAACATGAGCAACGTTGGGAAAAAAACCGGCCGCGAGCGCGGCGAGGAATGGTGGCAGACCGATATCATCGAAATGCGCCCTGGCGTGATCCGGCTGCGCGGCTATGAGATCCAGGACCTGATCGGCCGCGTCAGCTTTCCGGCGATGATCTGGCTGATGCTGCGCGGCGAACTGCCTGGTGAGGAGCAGGCGGCGCTGCTCGGCATCGCGCTGGGGGCGGCCGTCGACCACGGGCCGCAGGCACCGTCGATCGCCATTGCCCGCATGGCGGCCACCTGCGGCGTCGGCATCAACAGTGCCATGGCCTCAGCCATCAATGTGCTTGGCGACGTGCATGGCGGCGCCGGTGAACAGGCGCTTGCCTTCTACGGCGACATCGCCGCGGCACTGGATGGAGGCGTGACGCTTGCCGATGCCGTCGCGTCGCGGCTCGATCGGTTCTTCGCCGAGGAAAAATCCTATGTGCCGGGGCTCGGCCATCGCTTCCATCCGGTCGATCCGCGGGCGCCGCGCCTCATCGAGCTGACCCGCGATTTTGCCGCGCGCGGCGTCGTCAGCGGACGTTTCGCCGACATCGCCGAGGCTGTTGAGGCCGAGGTCGCGCGGCGCAAGGGCAAGAAGATCCCGCTCAACATCGACGGCGCCACCGCCGTCATCTATGGCGAGCTCGGCTTCCCGCCGCCGCTGACACGCGGCCTTTTCGTGCTCTCGCGCTCGGTCGGCATATTGGCGCATGCGTGGGAACAGTCGCAACAGAGCGACCGCAACAAGGGACCACTGCCGCGCGAATGGTTGTGGGCCTATACCGGCACGCCGGTGCGGCCGTTCCCTCAGGGAGATGGTGACTCCAAATGAGGCCTTGGTTCAAGTTCGCCAGCGGGCGCTGGTTGGGGGATTTTTAGGTTCTTCAGAAGCGTTAACAGATCGGGCTCGTCGATAAGCACGGCTGCGTCTTCCGGCGCCAGCCATGCCCGCTGCCGCCTTTTGGCTTCCTGCCAGTTGGCCAGTTCCTCCGTCACCGCCAGCAGATAGACGGTGACGTCGACGCGGACGAAGCGGTTCGTCAGCCGCTTCCAGTAGGAATAGGTGCCGGCCGGCTGCTTCAGCGTCTTGCCGAGGACGCCGGCTTCCTCCTGCGCTTCGATGGTGGCTGCTTTGCGCCCGCTCTTGCCCTTCATCGGCCAGCCCTTGGGCACGATAAAGCGCCTTGTCGATATCGAGGTGACCAGCATCACCTCGACGTCGCCACGCTCGCCCAGCCGAAAGGGAATCGCCGCGACCTGACGGATCCGCTCGCCCTTCCTCGCTTTGCGTACGACCTTCTTCTTGGTGGCTGCCATTCCCGACGATCCAATCAGGGCAGTGCCCAAGCGCAAGGCACGTTGCGAAAATCAAAACCGCCTTTGATGCTACTTAAAGTAGAGCGGCGTTCAAGCATATCGGCTAAGTAAATGAAAACGCCGGCTCATCAGCGGCAGATGCTGATGAAGCGGCTGCCTGACCGCCGCAACTGGCAAGTAGGCTTCATCTGCGGCACATCTGGCCGTTGCGGCGCGACCTCGCGATCCTGGGCACGGAACTGCTGTTGCTGCTGCTGATATTGCTGCCGCCGCAGCCTGTTCTCCAGCATCTGCAATTCGCCCTGCAGGACCAGCGCGTTGCGGTTGGCGGGAGTGACGTTCTGCGCGGAAACAGCAGCGCTCGACAGCATCGCTGTTGCCAGGGTTGCCGACATCAAGATCGTCGATAGGCGAAGCGGCGACATCTATCCATTCCCGCGCGAAACTGAGCCTCCAACTCATATAGGGCGTTTGTCTGGTGATGCCATGGTTAAAGCCTCGCCGAAGCGGAATTGGCGGGTTGAGCTGCCGAACTCAATGCCCATCGACCCCATGCGCGCCGGGCAAGGAGATAAATATCGAGATCGACGACAGGAAATTGGAGGGCATCCTGCAGTTCAGCACTTGGTAGGTCGTCGGTTGCCTGGTGCCTGTGGCATTCAACGCGAAAATCACGCCGCTGCTCAAGGCCGCCACCATTTTTGAAAATCAATGCGATTGCGGTCGACACAGGCAGCTTTCCCATCTCATTGACCGGCTTCAGAGGCGCGCTTTCTCGAATCGCGGACCTTTCGGCGGACTGACTCCAGTTCCTCCATAGCATCTGACGGCTCAAAAAACCGCCCCGCGATCCATTAAGATTTGCCTGTTATCTGGCATACATGAAGCACTTCGCCCTGCGGCTCTTTACCGGTTGCATAGCCATTGCCGGTGGAATCTATTTCCGCGATTTTTGGAGGTCTGATTTCGGGCCGCCAACATTCATTTTTTTGGTCTGTCTGGGCGTGACGCTGGTGATGAGCTGGCGAGGTAAAGGCAAATCTTGGTCGCTCTTGCCCGGGCTTATCTTTGGTATGGCAACCGCCATCACTCTGACCATCACCTATTTCGTAAATCTTTATGCAGGGGTGGCCACCTTAATTGTGCTCCTGGTTTTGGGCCGCAAGTCAGGTTTTTTGGATTGGTGGGTGTCTAAACAGTAGTTGAGATGCAAGACCAATCTGCGGATTAAACCGAGTCCACTTCGCGCAGACGATATCCGACGCCGGTTTCGGTGGTGATGTAACGGGGCTGGTCGGGCGTTTTCTCGATTTTTTGCCTGAGCTGCCGCACATAGACCCTGAGATACTGCACGTCGGTCGAATCGCCCCAGACCTGCTTCAAAAGAAACTGGTGAGTGAGAACCTTGCCTGCGTACTGCACGAGGATGCGCAGGATGTCGTACTCCTTCGGCGAGAGCTTTATCTCCCTGCCCTCGATCATGACGATGCGCTTCACCAGATCGACCGTGAGATCGCCGGTGTGGAAGATCGGCTTCTCGCCTTGCTGCTGGAACTTGTGGCGGAGGGCCACGCGGATGCGCGCGACAAGCTCGTTCATGCCGAACGGCTTGGTGACATAGTCGTCGGCGCCGAGCTCAAGTGCCGAGACGATGCCGGCCTCGTCGGTGCGGCTAGAAAGGATGACCACGGGAACATCCAGGCCGTCGTCCCGCCATTTGCGCAGCAATTCGTGGCCGCCCATGCCGGGCAGGCCGAGATCGAGCAGGATCAGGTCCGGCCTATCCGTCTCCATCAGTTCGATCGCCGTGTTGGCATTCGGCGCCTCGCTGATCGCATAGCCCTGGCTGCCCAGGCCGACGCGGAGCAGCTTGCGGATCGGCGGTTCGTCATCGACGACCAGTATCCTGACATTGGAGTTCGTCATGGCAAGTCATCCATGTCGGGGTCGTCCACATGTTGGTCTGCCGGCACCGGCATCCTGATGGTGAAAACCGCACCCGAGCGGTCGGTCCTGTTGGCCGCCGAAATCGTCCCACCCATCGCCTCGATGAAGCCACGGCAGATCGAGAGCCCGAGCCCAGTGCCGGCACGGACCTGGTCGCCCTTGCGCACCCGGTGGAACGTGTCGAAAATGCGCTCCAGATCCGCTGGCGGAATGCCCGGCCCCTCGTCCATGATCTGCAGGATGACGGAACCATTGTCGGCCCAGCCCTGCAGGCGGATCGTCGAACCTGGCGGCGCATATTTAGCGGCATTGTCGAGGAGGTTGAACAGCGCTTGCTCGAACAGGACGGGGTCGAGCCTCAACATCGGCAGATCCGCGGGAATGTCCATTTCGGTCTTGTGTTCGCCGATGATTTTCCTGGCCCGATGAAAGGCGGTGCCGACAATGTCGCCGACATAGTGGAATGCGTAGTTCGGCTCCATCGCACCGGATTCGATCTTGGTCATGTCGAGCAGATTGGCGATGAAGCGGTTCAGCCGTTCCGATTCGTCGAGCACGGTCGACAGCAGGTCCGCACGGTCCTGCTCGGGAAGCGCCGGCGCAAATTCCCGCAAAGTGCCGGCGGCGCCCATGATGGCGGCAAGCGGTGTTTTCAGGTCATGGGAAATCGAGGTCAGCAGCGCCGAGCGCAGGCGGTCCGCCTCGGCCTCGAGCTTGGCCCGGTCGACGTCGGCAACAAGCTGGATGCGCTCGATGGCGACCGCCGCTTGATCGGTGAGGGCGTCGAGCAGGCGCTGCTGCTCGGGCGTCAACAGCGGACCTTGCTTGTCGTTGTCGAGGCCGACGACGCCGACGGCGGTGCGCCCCGTCCGCAACGGCAGATACAGGCGTCTTGCTCCGGGAAGCGTGTCGGCGCCGCGGCCCGCGGGGCGATCGTGCTCCCAGGCCCAACGGGCGGCCGCGATGTCGGCCTCGGCCAGCGTGTCGTCAGGCGGATAGCCGGCCTTGACGGTGATCGAGCCGTTCTCCGGCAAGAGCAGCACCACGCGCAATTTCAGCATAGAGGCAATCTGGAAGGCAGTCGCCCAGAGCACGTCGTCAAGCGTGCCAGCGCCGGCGAGCTTCTTCGAGAAGAGATAGATATCTTCCGTGGCGCGTGCCCGCGAGCGGGCAGCAACCGCCTGACGCTGCACGCTCGCTGTCAGATTGCTGGCAATGACCGCAACAACCAGGAAGACAGCCAGCGCAACGATGCTCTCCGGATCCTGGATCGTCAGCGTGTAACGTGGTTCCAGGAAGAAATAGTTGAAGGCAATGGCGCTGATGAGGCAGGCATACAAAGCTGGCCAGAGACCGCCGGTCACCGCCGAAGTCAGAACCCCGATGAGAAAGATGATCGCCAGGTTGCGGACGTCGAGAAACTGGTGGAGAAGGACGGCGAAGCCGAGCGAGCCAACAACATAGGCCGTGGCCTTGAGATAGGGCCAGATCTCGAATTGCCACTGCTCGTCCGCCGCCTTGACGGTCCTCGACGTCGCCTCGGCGTTGCGTTCATTTCCCGAAATGACATGGACGCTGATGTCGCCGGCATTGCGGATGAGATCATAGGTGAGCGAGCCTTCGATCAATTCCCGCCAGCGCGATCGGGTCGGCCTGCCGATCACGATATGGGTGAAGTTGTTCGCGGTCGCATGGCGAACGATGTCCTGCGCGACGTTCTGACCTGGAATGGTCGTTACATCGGCGCCGAGCTGCTCGGCAAGGCGCAGCAGAGTCGCTAGCCGATCCTTGTCCTCCTCGGACATCCCGGCTGAACGAGGGGTATCGACATGAAGCGCCGTCCAGGGGGCGCGGAGCCGGTCGGCCAATCTCCGCGCATAGCGGATACGGGCCGCCCCGCCCGGACGCGCGTCGACGCAGACAAGAACCCTTTCCCCCGCCGCCCAGGGCCCGGGTATGGCGTGGGCCTGCATGTGGATCAGCAACTGCTCGTCGACGCGCTGGGCGGTGCGGCGGAGCGCCAGTTCCCTGAGCGCCGTCAGATTGCCTGGCGAGAAATAGTTCTCGATGGCGCGCTGGGCGGTGCTGGGAATATAGACCTTGCCTTCCCCGAGCCGCTTGATCAGGTCGTCGGGAGTGAGATCGATGATCTCGATGTCGTCGGCCTGGTCGATGATGGAATCTGGAACCGTCTCGCGCACCCTGACGCGCGTGATCTGCGCCACGACATCGTTCAGGCTTTCGACATGCTGGATGTTGAGCGTCGTGTAGACGTCGATACCGTGCGTCAGGATTTCCTGAACGTCGAGATAGCGCTTGGGATGGCGGCTGCCCGGCGCGTTGGTGTGGGCAAGCTCGTCGACGAGGACCAGCGCCGGACGCCGGGCAAGGATGGCATCGAGGTCCATTTCCTCGAGGATGCGCCCCTTGTAGTCGACCTGGCGACGGGGAATCACCTCATAGCCGTCGACCAGTACCTGGGTTTCCTTGCGGCCGTGCGTCTCGACGACGCCGATCACCACGTCCACCCCGTCGGCCAGTCTTGCACGGCCCGACATCAACATTTCATAGGTCTTGCCGACACCGGGTGCTGCGCCCAGGAATATCCGCAGACGACCGCGCGCCTCCCGCTCCGCATGATCAAGCAGCGCGTCGGGTGAGGGTCTGGTTTCGTTGCGGCTGTCGTCCGGCATCAAAATCGATCATGAATGGCGTCGGGGATGGTGTCGATCCCCGGATCACCATTCATTGCTTGGTGGCCTCGTCCAGCGCCAGGTTGAGCGCCAGCACATTGACCACCGGCTCTCCCATGAAGCCGAGCTCGCGCTCCTCGACATGGCTGTCGACAAGGGCTTTGACCCTGGCTTCGTCAACGCCCCTGGCCTTGGCCACCCTGGCGACCTGGAAATAGGCGGCTTCGGGGCTGATATGCGGATCGAGGCCGCTGCCTGAAGTCGTGACCAGATCCATCGGCACCGGCTGGTCCGGATTTTCCGCCTTCAGCCTGTCGGCATCGCCCTTGATGCGGTCGATCAGCTTGGGGTTGGTCGGCCCGAGATTCGAGCCGCTCGAAGCGGCGGCATTGTAGCCGTCGCCGGCAGCCGACGGGCGGCCATGGAAATAGCGCTCGCTGGCAAAAGCCTGGCCGATCAGTTCGGAGCCGACGGTCTTGCCGTCCTTCTCGATCAGGCTGCCGTTGGCCTGGCGCGGGAATAAGGCTTGGGCGATGCCGGTCATGCCGATCGGATAGATCAGGCCGGTAAGGATGGTGAAGAAAACGATCATGGTGATCGCGGGTCTGATTTGCTTGAGCATGGACTTAATTCCTTATGCGAGGCCAATCGCGGTGATGGCCATGTCGATCGCCTTGATGCCGACGAAGGGGACAATGATGCCGCCGAGGCCGTAGACAAGAAGGTTGCGGCTGAGCAGCGCGCCCGCGCCGATCGCGCGATATCTGACGCCTCTCAGCGACAGCGGGATCAGCGCGATGATGATCAGTGCGTTGAAGATGATGGCCGAGAGAATGGCGCTCTGCGGCGTTGCCAGATGCATGATGTTGAGCGCCTGCAGCGGACCTGATGTCTGCCCCGGCGCGATGTAGAAGACGGCGAATATGGCCGGGATGATGGCAAAATACTTGGCCACGTCGTTGGCGATGGAGAAGGTCGTCAGCGAGCCGCGCGTCATCAGCAGCGCCTTGCCGATTTCCACGATCTCGATCAGCTTGGTCGGATCGCTGTCGAGGTCGACCATATTGCCGGCTTCGCGTGCGGCGACCGTGCCGGTGTTCATCGCAACGCCGACATCGGCCTGCGCAAGGGCGGGCGCATCATTGGTACCGTCGCCGCACATGGCAACGAGCTTGCCCTTGGCCTGTTCGTCGCGGATGAGCTTCAGCTTGTCCTCGGGCGTCGCCTGGGCAAGAAAATCGTCGACGCCGGCCTCCGCCGCGATCGCCGCCGCCGTCATCGGGTTGTCGCCGGTGATCATCACCGTGCGGATCCCCATCTTGCGCAGTTCGGCGAAGCGTTCCCTGATGCCGCCCTTGACGATGTCCTTGAGATGGACGACGCCGAGCAGGCGTCCGTCGCGCTCGACCGCCAGCGGCGTGCCGCCGGATTTCGCGACGTCGTCGGCGATCGCCTGCAGATCGCGGACGATGTCGCTGCTGGGGCGCGTACCGTGCGTGGCGACGGTCGACTGATTGACGTGGGCGAGCACCGAATCGACCGCGCCCTTGCGAACCGACGAGCCATCAATGTCGACGCCGCTCATGCGGGTTTGCGCGGTGAAGGGCACGAAAGCGGGATGCAATGTTGCCATGTCGCGGGCACGGATGGCGTATTTCTCCTTCGCCAGCACGACGATCGAGCGGCCTTCCGGCGTTTCATCGGCAAGCGAGGCCAACTGTGCAGCGTCGGCCAACTCCTGCTCGGTGACGCCCTTGACCGGGCGGAATGCCGTCGCCTGGCGATTGCCGAGCGTGATCGTGCCGGTCTTGTCGAGCAGCAGCGTGTCGACGTCGCCAGCCGCCTCGACGGCGCGGCCCGACATCGCCAGCACGTTGAACCGTACCAGGCGATCCATGCCGGCGATGCCGATGGCCGAAAGCAGCGCCCCGATCGTCGTCGGGATCAAGGTGACGAACAGGGCGACCAGGACGGTCACCGAGATGTAGCCGCCCGAATAGGAGGCGAAACTCGGGATCGTCGCTGTCGCCAGCACGAAGATCAGCGTCATGCCGACGAGCAGGATGTTGAGCGCGATCTCGTTGGGCGTCTTCTGGCGCTCGGCGCCTTCGACCAGCGAGATCATGCGGTCGAGGAACGTATGGCCGGAGGCCGCGGTGATGCGCACGCGGATCCAGTCGGACAATACCTGCGTGCCGCCGGTCACCGCCGAACGGTCGCCGCCGGATTCACGGATCACCGGAGCAGATTCGCCGGTGATCGCCGCCTCGTTGACTGAAGCGACGCCTTCGATCACCTCGCCGTCCGATGGAATGATGTCGCCAGCCTCGACCAGCACCACGTCGCCGACCTTCAGGCTGGTGCCGGGCACCAGCTTGAACTTGGTGTGGTCTTCGCCGCTCAACAGCTTGGCCTCGGCCTCGGTGCGCGCCTTGCGCAGCGAATCCGCCTGTGCCTTGCCGCGGCCTTCGGCGACCGCTTCGGCGAAGTTTGCGAAAAGCACGGTGAACCACAGCCAGATGATGATCTGCAGCGAGAAGCCGAGATCGCCGCCACCAGTGACAAGATCCTTGACGAACAGGACTGACGTGAGCGCCGAGACGACAGCGACGACGAACATCACCGGATTGCGCATCAAGGTGCGCGGGTTCAGTTTCCTGAAAGCCCCGTCGATGGCGGGCAGCAGGATGCGGGCATCCATGATAACAGCGGATTTGGACTGGCTCATTTAGTGGCTCCAGTATCGATGTTGTTGGATGGCACCGATCGATTGGATGCCGAAAGAAGATGCGGAAGCCCGGACGCCAGCAGCCAGATCACGATCATGACGGCCGCAATGCCGAAGAACGTGGACATGGTTGGGAAAGGAGGCGGGGTCGCTCCCTTCTGATCGGCTCGATGTCGAATCTTGCGGCGTATGGTTTCGAACCAGGACATGACATTGATCCAAGGTGGGGCGGTTTCAGAATGTCTGCCCGTGGATGCCAGCCAGGTGCTCGACAATCGGTCCGACCGCCAGCGCCGGGAAGAAGGTGAGGCCGCCGACGATCAGAATGACGCCGACCAGAAGCCCGACGAACAGCGGCCCGTCGGTCGGGAAGGTGCCGGCGGAGGCGGGCACCGTCTTCTTGGCGACCAGCGAACCGGCGATCGCCAGAGCCGGGATGATGACCAGGAAGCGGCCCATCAGCATGCCGATGCCGAGCGTGATGTTGTACCAGGACGTGTTGCCGGTCAGGCCGCCAAAGGCCGAGCCGTTGTTGGCGGCAGCCGACGTGTAGGCATAGAGAACCTCGGAGAAGCCGTGCGGGCCGGCATTGGCTATGGAAGCGACGCCTGTCGGCAGCACCACCGCGATGGCGGTGAAGATCAGCATCGCCAGCGGCAGGCAGAGAATGGCGAGCATTGCCATCTTGATCTCCTTGGCCTCGATCTTCTTGCCGAGATATTCGGGCGTGCGTCCGACCATCAGTCCGGCGACGAAGACGGCGATCACGATGTACATCAGGATGCCGTAGAGACCGGCGCCGACACCGCCGACAATGACCTCGCCGAGCTGCATGTTGATGATCGGGATCATGCCGCCAAGCGCGGTAAAGCTGTCATGCATGGCGTTGACGGCGCCGCAGGACGCGGCTGTGGTGATGACCGCAAACAGCGCCGACAAAACGATGCCGAAGCGCGTTTCCTTGCCTTCCATGTTGCCGCCGTCGATGCCCAGCGCGTGAACCAGCGGATTGCCTGATGCTTCCGCCCAGTAGCAGACGGCGACGCCGGCGATGAACAGGACGGCCATCGAGGTCAAGATCGCCCAACCCTGGCGCTGGTTGCCATTCATGCGGCCGAAGACGTTGGTCAGCGCCGCACCGATGGCGAAGATCGACACCATCTGGATCAGGTTCGAGATCGCATCGGGATTTTCGAAAGGATGCGCGGCATTTGCGTTGAAGAAGCCGCCGCCATTGGTGCCGAGCATCTTGATGGCGATCTGCGAGGCTGCCGGCCCGACCGCGATCGTCTGCCGCGCGCCCTCCAATGTTGTGGCGTCGATATAGGCGCTGAGCGTCTGCGGTATGCCGAGATAGACATAGACCAGCGTCAGCACGATGCAGAGCGGCAACAGCAGGTAAAGGGTGCACCGGGTCATATCGACCCAGAAATTGCCGATCGATTTGCCGGAGGCCTTGGTGAAGCCGCGGATCAGCGCGATTGCGATGGCGAGGCCGGTCGCCGCGGACAGGAAGTTCTGCACGGTGAGGCCGGCCATCTGCACGAGATAGGACATCGTGCTTTCGCCGCCGTAGTTCTGCCAGTTGGTGTTGGTCATGAAGCTGGCGGCGGTGTTGAAGGCGAGACCGGGTTCGACGGCGCTCATACCGGCCGGATTGTAAGGCAGGCTGCCTTGCAGCCGCTGCAGGAAATAAAGCACCAGGAAACCGGCCAGGTTGAAGAACAGCAAAGCCGCCGCATAGGTGGTCCAGTGCTGCTCCTCACGCTCGCTGGTTCCCGAGATGCGATAAAGGCTCCGCTCGACAGGGCCCAAAATCGGCGAGAGGAATATGCGGTCGCCGCTGAAAACGCGAAACATGTAGCCGCCGAGCGGCTTCACGAGCAAAACGACGATCCCGCAATAGACGAGGATCTGTATCCATCCGTTGAAAGTCATTGAAATAGCTTTCCGTGCCTTCGCCAGTTGCCGTCAGAAACGTTCTGGGCGAACGAGGGCGTATGTCAGGTATGCGAGAAGGAACAAGGTCACAGCGCCACCAAGGATGTAATCGACAAGCATGTTGTGATCCTTCCGCCTAAAGACTGTCGCAGGCTTTGATGAAGGCGAAGAACAGGGCGAAAAATAAAAACCCTATTCCGAGAACGATGATGTCCATCGGACTTGCTCCTTATTTTCGTTTTGCACTGCCTTGCCTGCAGCCCGCAGGGTTGAAGTCATGTGAAGACACTCGGTCGCGACGGCAATGGCGACCGAGATAAGGCCTTCCCGACGGGTTATGGATCAAACCCCATAAAGGTTCGAGCCGGGGCAAAGAGGAAAGAAATAAAAATCCTATAGGGATTTTGCCGTCACGATCTCAGCGCACGGCGTTTAAAGACAAGTCGCGCGCCGGCGCGAAGCTGCCGAAAATCAGCGATCGCGCGTATAGATCACGGCGTAGTCGTCCGCATACGCCCGCTTCCAGCCCAATTCATCGAAGAATGGAATGCGGCTGTCGTCCGGCGTCAGCAAGGCCCAGTCTATCGCATGCTTCTCGAGCTGCGCTTCGAGGACAGGCTTTCCACCGCTGCGTCCTGTCTCGGCATCTGTCTTCATAAAGCCGTTGAGAAAGAGCTGATCTGTCCGGCCGTCGATGAATGTCTTGATTCCATGGAAAATCAAGCTGCCGCCGAAGTTGTAGGAATTCAGGACATTGCCTGACAGATGATGGCTTTCGACGAATGCGAGCGCATCCTTGGCCGAAGTCTTCTGGCTCGGCGCGACCGGATAGGCGCTCGTCAGCATTGCGGTTGCCCCCAGCAGCAAAACGCCTGCCACGCCGCAGATCCGGTAAAATCGCTCTGCGAAAAACCGTTCCAGCCCGTCGCGCCTGTCGGACATCCATTTCGTCAGGGAAAGCGCGGGATATTGCTCCGCAATCTCGGCCGCAAGCACGATCGGGACCAGCAGAAAGAACAGGTACATGAAGCGCAGATGGGTGAGATAGATATGCAAGGCAAAGACGATGAACATCGCCTTCGCCCAGCCGATGCGAAGTTTCGACACAAGCAGCGCGAAAACGAACAGTAGGATACCCACTTCCTGGAACCGTTGATCCGAGGCGTCGAACGGTTTCCACTCGATAATCAAGGGAACCGCTTCATTGCCATAGGCTACGGTGAAAGTGGCAAGGATGGCCTTCATGCCATAGGGATTGATCAAGCTGACCACCGGGCAGAGCAGCCCGAAGGCAACCCATTTGCCAAGGAGTACGGGGTTGGACAGGCGGGTTCGCACAAGAACATCGAGGCCAGCGAAAGCCGCGATGACGAAGCCGATGGTAAAGGTCGCGTGGAGATTGGCCCACAGGACAAGCAGGGCAAGCAGCCAAAGAGGCGGTCCCTGCTCATTGCGCGCTGCGCGAAAAAGCATTGCGGTCCAGATCACGATGATGGGCAAGGTGAAGATGTGCGGACGTGCGGTGTAGATCGGGGAGATCATGGCCGCCGCGAACAAGGCCAGTCCCACTGCCGCCATCGGTCTCAACCAGGTGCTGAGATACCATGACAGCAGCGCGCCCGTCAGGGCGATGGTTGAGATGATCAGCACCGCCACGCCGTTCCAGCCACCTGCCGTGTAGGCGAGTGCAAGGAGAACCTGTCCAAGCCATTCCTTGGCGATCCACGGGTGTCCGGCGAAAGTATGAGAATAGCTGTCGACAACCGGGAACGTACGATTTGCCAACAGATCGAGCCCCACCTTGACCTGCCACCAACAGTCGGGGTCCTGCAGGATGACTTGGGTGTGGGCGGAAAGCGCGAAGGCCACGAGAGGCGCGACGAGCAGGCAGAACATCACTCTGGCCCGCTGCGCGTCGTTGAGCGACGACGCGGTCGCAACGGTCGCTACGGTCGCCTGAATCCCGTTCATATCATAGCTCCAGGCCGCTCTGCGGCAGATCGATTGGCGGTTTCAGCTTGTCGCTCATCCGAGGGCAGGGCGTCCGCTCAAACGGCAGGCTTGACCGCATGCACGAAATATTGGGCTCCCATAGGCATCCTGGTCAGGAAGCGCTCCAAGGGTCGCAATCTTGCGAGCACGCGTGGGAAAAAGATCCGGTAGACGACGTCGGGTTTGGAGAAGCCCGCCGCAGCCATTCGCTTGCGCATATCGCGGCTGTTGATCAGGATTGCGTTCTCGTCGAAAGCGCAGTTTCGCACCGCGTGCGTCGTCAGCGGATTCCAGGGATTGTGCTCGAACAAAAAGAAGCTGCCACCACCGGTCAGCACTCTCTCGATCTCCTTGATCAGGGCGATATGGAGGTTTTCGGGGATGTGATGGAACACGCAGGCGGCGAAGGCGAGATCGAAACTCGCGTCGTCGTAAGGGATCGTTTCGCCGTCGAAGTGCCTGAAATCGGCCTGGCCGGGAAAACGCGTGCGGGCGATGTCGAGCGACTGCGAGGAGGGGTCCAGCAAGGTGATTTCGCTGTCGGGAAATGCGGCGCGCATAGGTCCAAGCGCATTGCCGACACCCGCGCCGAAGTCGAGTATCCGCCGCGGCTTCAGGCCTGAGCGGGCGAGCCTTGCCGCGACATCGTCGATCTTGTACTGCGCGAAGAAATCCGGGGTTTCGCCGCTCAGCCGGATACTTGCGGCATGCTGCTGCTGATACTCCAGCGCGAACTGGTCAAACTCGGCCTGAAGCACGCCCGGCTCCCTTCGTCAGTTCATGGGCCATTTCCTGAAGGCGATGGACGGGCAGCTTCCCCGCGGCAGGATCATGGGCAGCGATCTCGTTTATGAGGTAGAGCGGCCGCCGCTTGGTCTCCATATACATGCGCCCGAGATATTCCCCGAAAATCCCAAGGACCAGAAGCTGGACGCTGCCGAGGATCAGGACGATTGCGGCCAGGCTGGTCCAGCCGGGCAACACGCTGCCGGCAAACCATGAGAAGAGCGTGTAACCGAGCGCAGCAAGCCCGAGAAAGCCGAAGATCAAGCCGAGATGCGAGGCGAACCGCAGGGGCACGATGGAGAAGCTCGTCATCGCATCCATTGCCAGAAGCACCATCTTCTTCAATGGGTAATGCGTGGTGCCTGCGAAGCGCTGGTGCCGCTCATAGGCAAAAGCCACCTGCTTGAGGCCGATCCAACTCACCATGCCGCGAATGAAGCGGTAACGCTCGGGCATCTCATTGAGATGATCGAGCGCGCGGCGGCTCATCAGGCGAAAATCCCCGGAATCGAGTGCCATGTCGACGTCGACCATCTTGCGCAGCAGACGGTAGAACAATGCGGCGGTTGCGCGCTTGAACCAGCCTTCGCCCTGGCGCTTCAGCCTCTGGCCATAGACGACGTCGAACCCCTCATCCATCTTTGCCATCATGGCTTTGAGCAATTCCGGCGGGTCCTGGAGGTCGGCATCGAGAATGAGAATGCGCTGGCCGCGGCAAAATTCCAGGCCGGCGCTGAGCGCAATCTGGTGGCCGTAATTTCGGGCGAGGTCTATGCCGACGACGTGGCTGTCCTGTTTGGCGAGGTCGAAAATGGCCTCGCGGGTGCCGTCGGTGGCTCCGTCGATGACCAGCACGATCTCGTAGGAATGCCCCGCTTGTTCACGGCAAACGGCTGTGACGCGCCGGTAAAGCTCGGCGACTCCACCGATTTCATTGTAGCACGGCACGACAACCGACAGCGCGACGGCGCGTCGCGCAGCGATTTTCTCTGTTTGCGCCAAAAGCCCAGCTCCCATGGTTAGAACGGGAATAGGCCGAATTTGTTAGAAAATTGATAAGCCGCTCAGGATTGCAGGCCCGCGACGCCAGATAAGCGAAGCGTACGGATGGCCGGGCGCGTGCGACGGTGATGCGGGGGATACGGCGAGGGCGGACACTCCGCCAAGTCGGCGGCTCAGCCTTCTGCCTTGAAGTTCTTCGCTTCCTTCTCGACCTTGGCGCGGTCCTTGCCGTGCTTGCGCATCAGATCCTTGGCCTGGTTGGGCGAAACGTCGGTGGTCTCGGCCAGGCGCAGGGCCTCCTTGTCGTCCGGTTCGCGTTTCTTCCGATCCGCCATTGTGGTCCGCTTGTCAGACATCACGACGCCTTTATGCTCTCGGCGATCTCGTTCAGCACCTTGCGGTCGGTGCCGTGGCGCTTGATCAAGGTGCGTGCCTGATCGGGAGTGATGCCGGCTTCCTCGGCGAGATGCCTCACCTCATAGTCTTCGTCGCCGGCTGCTTGCGAGCGATCGCGATTGTCGGTCTTGGTCTTGTCGTCGGGCATGACAGTTCTCCTCGTTGACCTAGAGCATAACGACGGAGATTTCGTGAGGTTCCTTAATGCATGTCGTCCAAAAGTGCGCAGCGGTTTTGGGACTCCGACATGCAAAAACAAGAACTAAAAGCGCGTCGCACGAATCTCTTCAGACGTGATGCGCTTTAGTGCCGGCCTTCGCGCACAAACACATGGGCTTCCTTGGCGGCGGCCGTGAATGCCCGCCGCGCACTGCCAACCGCCCGCCGCTGCTCCATCGCGTCCATCATGGCTTTCAAGGCCGCGCGATATTTCGGCCCGCGCTTTTCATCTGGCCATTTGTCGACCAGAAGCGAGGCCGCCTGGACCGTCCTCGTCACAGAGAGGAGGCGGCCGATCCGTTCGCTCTCGATCGTCACCGGAACGTCGAATTGTTCATCACGCATTACCGCCACTCCTTGACTCCAAGGACAGCAACGGCGCAGCGGGACCATTCGTTCCGATGACGAACGGCGTGATCCATCCCGATCACAATTCATGGTTACTGAGTGGCTTACGTCGCCGCCCTAATGCATGTCGCGCAAAAGTGTGCAGCGGTTTTGCGATAACGACATGCATAAAACAGCAACCTAAAGCGCGTCGCATGAGGCCGATCAAACGCGACGCGCTTTAGTTCCGACAGTGCGCAAGCTAATTGGGCGCAGAGCGCCATGCATTAGCGGGACCGATGGTCGAACACGACCCCCATGGTCCTACCAATTGCGGTCATCACGACAAGCTCGACCAGATGGTCGTCGCTGTCCTCAAAACCCGGGGCTGCCCGGCGGATGGCGTCAATTGCGGCTCTGGTCGATATGGTGTCGCCGGCGCGAAATTTTGAAAGCGCAGATGAAACAAGTTCCTGGGCCGTCAAGTCAGCGACAGGCACTCTCGAAACGATGTTCATTGGCCTCCTCCGCCATGAACCCCCTCCCACAAGATGATACGCCGAATGGCGGTTTCCGCCAGCGAAATAGTGGTCCGACCAGAGGCCAATCGGACCGGGGACAGTTGCCTTTTTGCAGGCTCAGCGCGACGCTGCCGACTTCGATTTCTCTCGGCTCCCCGCAGCTGGCTTGACCCTTATACGCATCGCTCCGCCCTCGGGATGATCGATCTCAAAGGCATTGGTCTTCCGCACGAGATCGCTCAGCTTGCGAAAGCCGAAGGTTCTCGGATCGAAGTCCGATGCCAGATTGGCGAGCTGATTGCCTACGATGCCGAGCGGCACCCAGCCGTCCTCAGTTCCCATCTGTGAAATGACCTTTGTGATGATCGGCGTCGCGGCGCTGGGCGGCTGCAAAGATTTCGTCGGCGCCGCATCGTGAGCGTTGGCTGGTGCGGTCGCAAGCAGGTTCTCGGTGTATACGAACCGGCGGCATGCCTGCCGGAAACTCTCCGGTGTCTTCTGCTCGCCAAACCCATAAACGTCGATCCCGTGTTCCCTGATGCGAGCGGCAAGCCGGGTGAAATCGCTGTCGGACGACACCAGGCAGAAGCCTTCGAACCGCCCGCTGTGGAGAAGGTCCATCGCGTCGATGACGAGCGTGATGTCGGATGCGTTCTTGCCGGTGGTGTAGGCGAATTGCTGCTGCGGGATGATCGCATGCTTCGACAGCACGTCGGCCCATGCCTTCGAACGGGTGCTGGAAAAATCGCCGTAGATGCGACGAACGCTCGCCTCGCCGATCTTTGCGATTTCCTCGAACAACCCGTCGGCAATCTTGGCCGAGGCATTGTCTGCGTCGATCAGCACTGCAAGCCTTGGAGAGCGCGGTTCAGTAGGCAAGGTGAGCCCCTATTTTTTGGCTTCGCACCAAATGACATATGGTGCAGCGGCACGATGCGAAACCTTTTTATCGAGATTCGACGAACGTCGGCTACCTCTCCCGATACAGATCATGCCTGCCTGGTGCAGCACGCCGTCAATGAACGTTCCGTCCGCGGTAAAGCCGGTGTCGTCCCGGTAGTCGATGTGATTTTCTCGGATCTCATAGCGTCCCTGATATGTGCTCGCACGGTTTCCGCGCGTTTCGTCATAGCGACCGTTTGGAAGCAAGTTGTGGCGGTGCGGATGTTGAGGCGGTGATAGCTATTCGAGCCCAAACGAAAACCCCGGCCGCTAGGCCGGGGTTTTCCTTGCGTCCCCAAAGGATCAGAACTTGTAGCTGACGCCGACCCTCACCGCGTGGGTGGTTAGGTCAACCGGCATATCGACATCCGGGAATCCCGGAGCCAAGTTGCCTGAGGCTTCTCCGAAGTCTGTATACCGATACGCCAGTCGCGCGGTCCAATGTTCGTTGAAGGCCCACTCGCCGCCGGCACCGATTGTCCAGCCGTTGAGCGTATCCGAATAGTCCCCGCTGACAGGAAGCGGGAAGGGGCCGCCACCGAAGTCGAAATCGCCAATTGCCCAGCCGCCGGTAACGTAGAGAAGCGCCTTGTCGTATGCGTAGCCGAGCCTTGCGCGGATCGAGCCCTGCCAGTTCAATTCGCTGGTTCCAACAGATGTCGCTCCGGTTGGGTTTTCGAAGCTGCCATCCACGCTACCACCTTCGAAATCGCCCTCGACGCCGTAGACAAAAGAACCGGATTGCCAATTGTACCCGGCATGGACGCCACCAATGAAGCCATCGGGATCGGAATCGTCACTTGGCGCACCGTTGGAGTAGCTGTGATCTGCCTGCCCCCAGAGATAGCCGCCCTGAACACCGATATAAAAACCGCTCCAGTCGTAGGCAACAGCCGCAGCCGGCGCGGGCTCGTAAACAACTGCGTCGGCCGCGAAGGCCGGAATCGCAAGCAGGGCCAAGGCCGCACCGCTGACAAGGAACGTAGTGGCAAACACGATTTTCTTCATTGACCGATGCCTGTGTTGAAAGGAAGTGACCAGAACGGGACTACCACAAAGCTTGTGGTTGAACTGTAACTGCGGCGCAACACATGGAGGCAAATGCACCGTTCGGTTGTGGCGGTGATCCTGGTTCCTTTTTGCGCGCGTGACTCTTGCCGACTTCCTGACCGCCGAGGAGTCGCTGTACGTGAGTTGCAGCAGCGCGTGTGCGAAATGCGGCGGGAAGGAGGCAGGCGTAATCTGCACTCCAGGCGCGAGCAGTACGGTGACAGGTGCGCCGGGAGACCGGCAAGGAGTAGGTGGTGGAAGTCCACTGCGATGAAGGATTAGCAACCCGCATCGGCCCCGAGCCGTGCGTTGTCGGTCGCGAGGCCGGGAACGAAGCGTCGGCAGGGGAACGAGCGTCACCTACTTCTCCCGATACAAGATCATACCGGCGTGATGCAGCACGCCGTCAATGAACGTTCCGTCAGCGGTAAAGCCGGTGTCGTCCCAATAGTCGATGTGATTTCCTCGGATCTCATAGCGCCCCTGGTACGCGCTCTCACGGTTTCCGCGCGCTTCGTCATAGCGGCCGTTTGGAAGCAAGTTGTGGCGGATATGGCCATCGGCCGTGACCCACATCCCGACATAGGGATGGCTTCCCGAGGGTTGGGTAACCGTATTTTGCTCGACATTCATCTGGGCGAGACCTTTCTGCAGGGGTAAGACGGCCGCGCCGGCAACAAGCACGGCAGCGGCAAGTATCGAAATCTGTTTCATGGACAGCTCCTCAGGGTTGTTTGCCGGGAGCGGCGCGACGCTCAGTGAACAGCTCGGAGAGCGCTTGCGATGCTGCGATCGCGCGGGGGAATCCGGCCGGAACCGTCACCATGGAGATGACTTCCTTCAGCTCTTCCTCGGACACGCCGATATTCAGCGCATAACCGGCATGAATCGTCATGAAGGCAGTCTCGCCCATGGCTGCGAATACCGCGACGGCGGCGAGTTGGCGTGTGCGGTTGTCGAGCCCCGGACGTCGCCGAGCGCATAGCCCTGGGTTGCTCCGCCAGAAACGGAAACTCCTGTCTCATGCGTTCCAGCGCAGGCTGCGGAGCGCCATTGTTCAGGCTCCTGACGACGGCATCGCCGCGTTGCAGCCGCTCTTCCATCGTCTGCGATTTGGCGGTTTGCGGAACCGCGCCGAGCAGTAACGCGACGGCAATCGCGCTATATACGAGCTGTGAAAACGAAAACCCATTGTCGCCTCCCTACTTGCTGGCGGTCGGCCGGATGACGATCTCGTTCACGTCGACATCGTCGGGCTGTTCGATGGCGAAGCGCACGGCACGGCCGATGGCGCCGGGCTGCAGCGCAATGGCGCGATAGGTCTTCATCGCTGCCGCCGCGACCGGGTCGGTGATCGTGTCGGCGAGCTCGCTCTCGACCACGCCGGGATGGATGCACGTGATGTTGTCGTGCTCCTGCCTCAAGCCATCGGAGATCGCGCGGACCGCATACTTGGTCGCGCAATAGACAGCGGCTGTCGGCGACACCGAAAGCGCGCCGATGGAGGCGATGTTGACGACATGGCCGGAGCCTCGGGCCGTCATCTCCGGCAGCACCGCGGCGATGCCGTAGAGCACGCCTTTGATGTTGACGTCGACCATTTGGTCCCACTCATCGACCTTCATCGACGCCATCAGCGACAACGGCATGACGCCGGCATTATTGACGATCGCGTCGACGCGTCCCCAGGCCTGGCGCCGTCTTGGCAAAGGCGGCGACATCGGCGCGGTCGGTCACGTCCAGGCGGCGTGTCATTGCCTCCCCGCCGTTTGCCCTGATCTCTTCTGCGAGTGTGTCCAGCCGATTGGTGCGGCGCGCACCGAGCATGACCTTTGCTCCGGCAGCACTGAGCTCCCGGCCGATGGCGGCGTCGATGCCGCTCGAAGCCCCGGTGATGAGCACAACTTTGTTGAGCGACATGTTTCGTCTCCGTCTGGTTGATCTTGCGAACCGCCATGCAGCGGTTGCCACGAAGATGGATCTGCTCCACTGTTGCGATAAGACGCCCATTTGTTCGCAGCATGGAAAGAACAGCTAACCAATGCAGCCGGATCTCAATGCGCTTGCGGTGTTCGCCCTCGTCGCCGAGGAGCGGAGCTTTCGCGCGGCTGCGGACCGCATGGGCGTCACCCGCTCGGCGGTGAGCCAGACGATGAAGCGCCTGGAAGAGACGCTCGGTATCGCTCTTGTCCAGCGCACGACGCGAAGCGTCAGCCTGACCGAGGCTGGCGAACGCCTCTACGCCGAGATAGCGCCCGCCATTGCCGACATGCGCGCCGCGATGGAGACCACCGGGGACCTGCGCGGGCGTCCGCGCGGGCAGTTGCGGCTCGCCGTCTCGTCGATCGCCGAGCGATTTCTTTCAGGGCCATTCCTGGCGACCTTTGCCGAAACCCATCCGGAGGTTCAGATCGACATCACGGTGACGGACGAGGAATTCGATATCGTCGCCGAGGGATACGATGCCGGCGTCAGGCTCGGCGAGGTGATCGAGCAGGACATGATCGCGATGCCTGTCGCCGGTGACGAGCGGCAGCTGGCCGTTTGCGCGCCGGCCTATCGCGATCGGTTCGGGGCGCCTTCGCATCCGAGGGAGCTCGCCGGCCGTCGCTGCATTGGCTGGCGCCGCGCGCCGAAGGTCGCGCCCTATCGTTGGGAATTCGCCGAGAACGGCAAGGAGTTCAGCGTCGCCGTTGCTCCGGAGATCACGACCAACGACATGGCGTTGATGATAAAGCTGGCCATCGCCGGCGCTGGCATCACCTTCGGCATGGAGGAGAGCTTTCGCCCGTGGATCGATCGGGGCGAACTGGTGCCAGTTCTCGAGGACTATTGCCCGCGCTTTGCCGGCTTCTACCTCTATTATCCGAGCCGTCGCAACGTCGCGCCGAAGCTGCGCGCCCTTGTCGATCACCTACGGCGTCATGGCTAGCGTCTTTCGCCAGTTTGGCGACCATGTCGATGTTGCAATTACATTAGCGTGAGTGCATGTTTTCGTCAGCCGGCGCAAGCCGGTCAGGCCCGGTGGCTGGCCGGTCACCCCCATAGGCTGCCGGGCCGCCAGCAACGGCTTGGGAGGACATGACCTAAAATCTCGGAACTCTTTTTCGTGGTCTTCTCCGCCGAAACGGCGCGCTCAGTCTCGGGAATACCTGCGGTTCCAAGCTGAACGGCGTCGGGACCTTGCTGAGCCAAGCGCGCGCCTCTGGCGGAGGAAGCGGGCCGATCGGGGTTGTGGGCTGAGAGCGTCTGGCGCTCGCGCCATAATATTAGATAAGCCTAATGTAAATCATGATTTAGATATGCCTAATATAAATCATGGTCTGGCCGATTGAGCGGGCGCGGCGGCGCGCTCGGGTTGGGCGTGCTATTCATAGATATGTCGATCACGCAAAGGGAGGACGAAATGAGACTGGTTAAGTCATTTGCATTTGCTGCTGTGCTGCTTCTTTCGTCTGCATTGTCTGCGGCCGCCCAGTCGGCTCGCGAGGACATCGAAGCGGCGCTGACGAAATTCACGGACGCCTTCAACAGCGGAAACGCGGAGGCGGTGGGTCAATTGTATACCGAGGACGCTGCGGTGCTGCCGCCCGACGGCAAGCGCGTCGATGGCCGCAAGGGCGTGGAAGAATTCTGGCAGGGCGCGATCAAAGGCGGGATGAAGAATCTCACCCTGAAGGCGCTGGAAGTGGAAGAGAGCGCGAACCTCGCCTACGAAGTTGGCGCATTTACGCTCGATGTGCCGAGCAAAGACGGCGCCCTCTCCACCGTTGCGGGCAAGTACATCGTCGTCTGGAAAAAGGGCGACGACAGGACATGGCGCCTGCATCGGGACATCTGGAATTTAGGCGCGGCCCAATAGGGATTGATATCCAGGCCTCATTGACCGGCTTGGCGAAAGGTGCGGCAGGTTTTTTGCGTTGGAACAAAGGCTTAGAAAGTTCGGCTTCCGCGGCATTATTTCCTGTGCAGACATGCTGCAAGGTCGGATCGTTCCTCCGATCAGCCCGCATCCTCTTCCCCTCCACGGGGCGCGGGCTTTTTCTGCCTATCGTACGGAATAGCCAACGACCAGCCGGCGATCGGCGGCCTCAGGTCTGAAAGTTTGGTCATCATTGTGCCGGCAATGCCTTCGCGGCCTCGGTCAGGGTTGCCCGATCGTTGCCGTGCTTGCGGATCAGTTCGCGCACCTGCTCCGGCCTGATGTTGTTCTGCAGAGCGAAAAAGTTCACCTCATAATCATCGTCCGCCGATATCTTGCTACGGTCACGGAAGTCGCGTTTGGTTTTGTCGTCTGCCATATCGCACGTCCTTTTTGAATTTCGTTATGTTAACTCTGGCTAATATACGCCGGTGACCTAGACTAGGTTCCATGCGTAGGCGGGCAGGAGCCGGCACCGGCCGGCTAGAGTTCATCCCCCCAATGGAGCCCAAGCTGGTGGCCAAGCCGCCTGAAGGCGACGACTGGATTCACGAAATTAAGCTGGATGGCTACCGCGCCCAGATCATTATCAACGGCCCCGAGGATATCCGCGTCTATACCGAAACCGGTAAGGACTGGACGCGTAAATATCTGGGCATCGTGGAAGCCGCGGGCGAGCTTGAGGTCAAGAACGCCATCATCGACGGCGAGGCGGTCGTCACCGACAAGGCCGGTATGCCCGACTTCAACGCGCTCCAGAACGCCGTCCACAACAATCCCTATGGCATGTACCTCTGCGCATTCGACATCATGCATCTGAACGGCCATGATCTGCGCGACATCGGCTGCAAGGCGCGCCGCGAAATTCTCTACGGCATCATCAAGCCGAACAGCCGGATCCAGTTCAGCGAGGCCATGCCCGGTGACGCGCAGTCGGTCTTCTATCTCGTCGAGCAGATCGAGCTTGAGGGAATTGTCTCGAAGCGCCCCGACAGCAAATATCGCAGCGGCCCGACCTCCAACTGGCTGACGACCAAGAGTTTCACGGTCGACGAATTCGAACTGCTGGGCGTCGAGCGCGAGCCTGGCAACGCAGCCTTCGCCCTTTTGGCGCAGCCCGGCACCGGGAAATATGTCGGTTCCGCCTTTGTCAGCCTAGGCCGCGACATGAAGGAGCGGCTGTTGAAGCGGGTTCGGGAGCACGCCGGGCCGCCGCCCGAGGCGATGAAGAAACGGCCAGGGACACAATGGGTCAGGCCCGGGGTGAAGCTGCGCATCAAGCATCTTCGCGGCGACCACAGCCACATACGCAACGCCTCGCTGCTGGGTTTCGGTGACGAGGAGTAGCGGTGAAAGTCTGACCTTGGTACCCCACGCGTGGAGCAGCTTAGGCTGAGAGAGGACGTTGCACGGCAAATAAACCGCCTATCAGGCAAACCACGGACCAGATGGAAGGTTAGCCCGCAATCGCGCTCAGGGCGTCCTCAATACGCCCGAGTGAAGCCGCCATCGTGTAGAATGTTCAAACCTGTCATGTGATCAGTGAGGGGCGACAACAAGCCCTCGACGACGACGGCTACTTCAGACGGCGTCCCATACTTTTTGAGCGGGATATTGTCGGTCTCGACCGCAATCCTTTCTTCAAACGTCACGCCTGCGTCCTGCGCTCGCCTGCCAATTGCATCCCGATACCAGGGCGACAGCGTGCCACCGAGTGAAAGAGTGTTCACATGAATACCCCTTTCGCCCAGAGCAAAGGCAAGCGTCTTCGCTTCTCCAAGCCAGGCGGTGCGGATGACGTTTGCGGTAGCGTAGTGGCTAAGAACCTGAGCCGAAGAAATGCCGGAAATGATTACGACCTTGCAGCGACGGCCTGCTTCAGGGGCCGGTTCCATCCGAGCGATTGCCGACTTCAACAGGGACAACGGCCCAACGAAGCTTGTCTGAAACAGTGTTCGCCAGACCTCCGGCTCGGGCATAGGGTCAGCGGACGAATGCGGTTGGGGCGGCATAAGAACGACCCCATCAAGCTTGAGGCCCGATGTGGCGAGGTGTCGATCAAACTCGCCCAACGCGGCATCGGATGCCATATCAACCGGTATAGCTTCATGCGAACCGTCGGCTGGTGCAGGCAGGGTCGAAGCCAGCGACTCAAGCCGCACCTGATTGCGGGCCGCTACAATCAGACGAGCGCCACCGGCCGCAAGCCGTTCGCAAATTGCCTGCCCGATCCCACCCGTTGCCCCAGTCACAAGTATGGTCGACATCACACCACCCCGCCAGTTTCGAGCACTGTACCCTGGTATCTCTGGAAAGCCATTGGCACCCCCCGGCTATGGTCTGTTTCTTGCCGTCCACCAGTGCCAAGTGTCAGACTTTCACAACTAGTGCGCTTTGTCTGCGCCCTTTGAGCGACGACGAGACCTGACTTCCTCAAAATTATGGTGACAGTGCACTATTTCTTCTCCTCGCCTGCTGCGTTCCCGATGCTTAGGCGAGGCGAGCAACTGCGGGAGCGAATACATTTTTGTCAGCAGATAATGTGATCGCGTTCCAGAGCACCTCTCCGAACCGTTGCGCTGGTGCTATGGTGTGCCTGCCTGATCAGACAACAGGGATATGAGGCATGCCCCAAGCTCACCCGCCGTACACTTCTTGCATTCACCGCCGTAGCGGCGGTCGCTGAACCGACGTTTGCTGAAGGGGAAGCTACCTCACGCGAATTGCAGGCGCTGATCGAAGCCCATGAGACCGCCTACGTCGCTCTCCACAGGGTTGTTCATCGAGCGGGCAGCAGCCACGACCGCAAGAGGGCAGACCGGATTGAAGAGCAAGCATTGCTGGCCATCTGCTCCTTTCCTGCGATCAGCCGAAGCGACCGCCGGGTCAAGGCCGAGTACCTGCTGACTGTTGAGGCGCGGGGCGAACTCGACCTGGAAGAGCACATGCAGGCCATCCTACACTCAATGATTTGACATCACGGCTCGGCGGCGCTTGGGGACGTTGGCCCACGATAGGCTCGGCCGGACTGGCAGGTCAGGCGCGGTAGCGCGTTAACAACCGGGGCCGGGTGCAACGGGCGGAACGGATGCGGTTGGCCGGGAAATAGCGCTTCGAAACCCCCCCAGTTTTGTATGGCAACGAAACTCATCACCGACAGCGACCGCCGATGCGCTCAGTCTGGCTTGGCGTAGACTCCCTACGCGATCCAGCAAGTAGCAAATTGACATTTTGTCGGCTAGGTGAGGTCGGCGAAATAAGAATCAAAGAAATTGCTTCAGCTAGAACCAGAACTCCAAGCCGAGTATGACCGGCACCTCGCCGAGTTAGATCATGAATCGGGTGTGCCCGAAGGTTACATCAGCACGCGTCAAGTTCTGCGCGCGCATTTTTTGATTGCGAACAAGTTCTATCTCGATGGTGCCGGTCTCGGTGGGATCGGACTAAAGGACATCGGATTATTGCAGTCAGCGGTTGGTCGGCAGCACGTATCGTTCGGCGGCAAAGCAAAATGGACGAACCATTTCGACGCGACTGCCACCGGCTGCAATGATGGCAAGCGTTCGGATCCTGGCAAGTTTCTGGAGACGTGACGAACTCGGAGATTGCGTGGCAAACCGGCGCGCCAGAAATGTCGTGACCGCCTCTCTGAGACTCGGCAAAGCCTCGGCCGCCTTCTCGAAATGATTACGACTGATTTCAAGGACGATCGAATCGCGTGCTGCAAGGACGGCGGCCGTGCGGGGCAGTCCTGCGAAGAAACCGATTTGCCGACAACAATTTCGCCGCGACAGAATCGGCTGAGGACATCTGAGCCACCACTTCGCTCTCACTGTAACCTTTGCCGATTGTGGCTGCAGCTTCGCGGCATTTGGCGACCATGTTGCCCATTGCGACCGCCGAACCCGGCTGACGCGAGGTTTGGAGCTCCAATGCGTCGCTTCAACCAGCGGCGTCAGAGTCCCCGTGTTCCGGTACGGTGAACAG
>NZ_FUIG01000075.1:0-867 GCF_900149755.1 Mesorhizobium delmotii
GATTGATAATCGATCGCGGAATGTAGGCGCTGCTTGTTGTACACGGCGTCGATGAATTCGCCGATCCTGTTCCTTGCATCGTCGATGTCGCGATAGGCTCTGCCGTCGGCTTCCTCCTCCTTCAGCGTTCGCATGAAGCGCTCGGCCTTGGCATTGTCGTAGGGATTGCCCACCCGGCTCATGCTCGGCTGGATGTCGTGTGCCGCAAGTCGGGCGGCGTACTCGGCACAGGCATATTGCACGCCGCGATCGCTGTGATGGATGATGGATCCCGGTGCCGGCCTGCGCACCGCAATCGCTTGGTCGAGCGCCTCGATCGCCAGTTCAGCCCTGAGATGGATCGCCAGTGCCCAACCGATGACTTTGCGACTGAACGCATCGAGCACGACAGCCAGATAGGCGAATTCCTCGGCGAGGTGGACATAGGTGATGTCGGCGACCCAGAGTTGGTCGATGTCCGCCAGTTCGAGGCCTCTTGCCAGATTGGGCACGATCCGCCAGCCATGCCTGGAATTCGTCGTCATCGGCACGAAAGCGGCCCTGCGCAGGCAAAGCAGGTTGTCCTCCCGCATCAGGCGCAGCACGCGCTTGTGGTTCACATGCCAGGCTTCCCGGCCCAGCAGCACGGCAATCCGGCGATAGCCATAGTGTGGGTTCGCCAGCGCCAGGCGTTGAATGGCATCGCGCAAGCCCGCTTCCTCGCGGCGTGGCGACGAGGCCTGCCAGTACCGGTAATAGCCTGACCGGCTCACGCCAGCCAGCCCGCACATCCGCTCGAGCGCGATCATGCCTTGCAGCCCGGACACCATCATCGACTGGATGACCGCGTAGATGTCGTCCCGCCAGGCGCGCCGCTCCGCTGGTGCG
>NZ_FUIG01000076.1:0-571 GCF_900149755.1 Mesorhizobium delmotii
CGCGGGATGGCCTTAGAATGGAGGTTACCGCCGGTGGTAATATCGGTGAGCGACAGATGGCGCTCGGTGCCCGCCATTACGGCAACATCCGTGCTGAGGCGCAAGACTGGCTCCAGAAGGTGGAGATCGACCTTTGCCGCACCGATGACAAACCGAAGGTCTTCTCCGGCGGCATGCAGCAGCGCCTGCAGATCGCGCGGAATCTCGTCACCCGTCCCCGGCTCGTTTTTATGGATGAGCCGACCGGTGGTCTTGACGTCTCCGTGCAGGCGCGTTTGCTTGATCTCTTGCGTGGGCTTGTGCGCGAGCTCGGTATCGCCGCCATCGTCGTCACCCATGACCTAGCCGTCGTGCGCCTGCTCGCCGACCGGATGATGGCATGCAGCGCGGGCGCGTCATCGAGCAAGGCCTGACCGACCAGGTGCTTGACGATCCCCATCACCCCTATACGCAACTGCTCGTTTCCTCCGTTTTACAGGTCTGAGGCAGTAAGGACAGTTCAGATGACTACGCGCATTCACGTCAAAGGCCTCGCCAAGATCTTCACTCTGCACACTCAGGGCGGAACCAT
>NZ_FUIG01000070.1:0-116711 GCF_900149755.1 Mesorhizobium delmotii
GAACTTGACGCACACAACTACAATCAGTCGTCCTGCGCGGCGGAAACCGCAGGAAATGCGGCGGCGGCGCAGACTCCGCGGGACGCCTCCGCGATAGCCGGGCTAAATCCCCTTGATGATAGCAGGCCGCGCTGGGTGGTCAGCTTTCGGATGACCTAGCCTTCTCGCTTTCGTGCACATTCAGGTGACCAATCCGGGCTCAAGCGCCGCTTCTCAGAAGCTTCCGTCGCTGCTAAGCGTGTTTTTGGTAGGATATGGGAACTTTTTTATCGGTCCGTCCAATGGGGCATGCGAGACTCCCTTAAGTTCGGGCCCTAAGGGCTGCTTCCACCCGATCGGCGCCGTGTGTGACGATATAGGCGATCACCATGTAGATGACGACAGCGATCAAGAAGGCTTCGAGGTAGTAGAAATTCAGCGCGGCGGTCAACTGGGACTGCGCAAAGATGTCAACGACCTCGATAGCGAATCCGAGAGAAAGCGCCTTCATGATCACCATGAACGAGTTGGCGAGGTCCGGGATTGCGGCTACGATCACCTGGGGAAGCATGACCCGCCGGAACAATTGGCTGCGTTTGTAGCCCAACGAGTAGGCCGCGTCCGCCTGACCGGTGTCAAAGGAGTTGAGGGCGCCCTTCACGACTTCCGCCTGGAAAGCGGCGACGCAAGCAGTCAACGCAACGATGAGCGTGACCCAGTTAGGCGTCAAGTGACCGTTGAATTCTATTCCAACAAGCGAGACCAGGAACTGGAGTGCGGGGGGAAGGCCGTAGTAGGCGAGGAAGATCACGATCACCATCGGGACGCCCTTGAAGGCGACCTTGTAGGCCACGACGAGTTCCCGCAGCACTGGTACCCGCCGATATTCGACCATCGCAAACAGGCTGCCTACGATCGTAGAGAGGACGAAGATCGCAAGCGCCATGGCGAGCGTCACAGGAACCGCGCCAAGGATGTCCCAGAGATCGGGAAGAAGAACTTCGGAATCGAACATGTGATAACCTCCTCTTCGATCAGACGCTTGCCATCATGGTATCCTTGGCCGGCGTGGCCGTTGGCGTGAACTTCGAGTTCCGCATTTCGAAGAAGCGGACGACGAGCCATGCCACGAGGCACAGCAGCGCATAGATCACTGCCAGCACGAGATAGGTTTCGAACTGGTACTGGTTGTAGTCCCTCTCCATGACCAGATGCGCGGTTGCCATCACGTCCGCCGCCCCGATGTACATGACCAGCGCAACGTTGTGGATCAGGTAGATGATGGAGTTGCCGTAGCCGGGCAACGCGATGTGCACCGCCTGCGGCCCGACGACGCGAAGGATCTTTTGACGGACCGTGTATCCGAGACTGTCTGCGGCGTCATGCTGGCCGCGATCGACGGCCAGGTATGCCGGCCGCATGACCTCAGACAGATAACCTCCGTGGTAGAGGCTGAGCCCCAACATCGCAGCCACGGTGGGCGAGACGAAATCCTCGACCTCGAACAGGTCGACTATCAAGGGAAGTCCGTAGAAGGCGACGAACAACTGGAGGACGACTGGGACGCTCCGGGCATAGGATACGTAGAGGTCGGCCAGGTGACTGATCCCCGGTATTCTGCGCACCCGGAATGTGGTCCCGATCAGCGCCAGGCAGAAGCCGACGATCATGGCCGTGAATGTGATCGCGAGTGTCAGCGGCAATGCCTTGAGCAGCTCGGAGATCATTATGGAAAGGTCCACAGTGGAACACTCCTTCTTTCAGTCTTGGGCCTGATCGCCGGTGTCTCAGCCGGGCGTTACTTCATATACGTGGTGATGTCCTCGCCGAACCATTTCTGCGAGAACTTCGCAAGCGTGCCGTCGGCCTTGAGTTCCTTCAGCGCCTTATCGATGTCTTCGGAGAGGGCCTTGTTCTCCTCAGAGCGGTGGATCAGGACGAAGGTGTTGTTGATAGCGACGGGCTCGCTCGCCTTGATGTCGAGCTTCTGCTGGTCGATGACCGTCTGCTCGCCAAGGTTGGACGGCAGAACCAGCGCGTCGTACTTCCCGTTCTGGACCTCCTTCAGGCGATCCGGGTACGGGATGCCCGCGCTCGATGCGGTGATTTCGATCTGGTAGTCTGGGTTCTGTTCCTGCCACTGGGTAGCGAACTTGTAGATGCCGCCGCCGGCCGTGACGGGCACGATCTTCTTTCCGACGAGATCCTTCATCTCGTTGATGCCGCTGTCCTTGCGGCTATAGATCTTGATCAAGCTGGCGCCAATCGGGCTCTCCGGAATGAGAAACTGCTTTTCGCGAGCGGGCGCACGGTAGTAGCCGCCGGTTGCGATGTCGTACTTGCCAGTGACAAGTCCGGTCTCCTGAGCGATGTCGGCTGCGCCTTCCATCTCGAACTTGTACTGGGGCAGCTTCGCGTTGATGGCCTTGAGGACGTCGGGCTCGTAGCCCTGCGGCTCGACGCCGATCGCACCCCAGGACAGCGGCTTGGATTCGGCTGCCGTCGCGATCTTGATGGTGCGCACATCCTGGGCGTGGGATACGCCAGCCGTTGCGAGGGCGAATGCGACGCCGGCTACGGCGAGGGCGAAAGTACGGCGGGAAGTTGACTTAATAGAAGGCATGTCAGGCATCCTTTCTCTACTGGATTGTAAGCTCGGAATTGAGGAATTGGGCAAGGCGTGGATTCGACGGCGCGTCGAAGATCTCGGTCGGGCTGCCGTCGGCGGCGACGACGCCCCGATCCATGAAGACGATGCGGTTCGAGATGTTCTTTGCGAACTGCATCTCGTGGGTGACGAGCAGCGAGGTGATCCCCGATGACGTGACGTCCTTGATTACCCTAAGAACTTCGCCAACGAGTTCGGGATCGAGCGACGACGTGGGTTCGTCGAAGAGCATCACGTCTGGTTTGATCGCGAGCGCCCGCGCGATGCCGGTCCGCTGGAGCTGGCCACCGGAGAGCTGGGACGGGTAGCTGTCCAACTTGTCGGAGAGGCCTACCCGATTGAGCTCCTTCAGGGCGATCGCCCGCGCCTCGTCCTTTGACTTGCGCTGCACGACCATCAGCGGATCCATCACGTTCTGAATGACCGTCATGTTCTTGAAGACGTTGAACTGCTGGAAGACCATGGCCGTCCGGAGCCGGATCGCCTGTATCGCCGTGTTGTCCGGGCGCTGGTAGTCCATCTTGAGCTTATCGAACGCGATAGTGCCGGACGCCGGCTTTACCAGGTAGTTGATACACTTCAGCAGCGTGGTCTTGCCGGTGCCGCTGGGGCCGATGATCGACACCACGTCCCCGCGCTTCACAGAGAGATCGACGCCGTTCAGAACCTGCGTGCTTCCGTAGGACAGCTTTAAATCTTTGAGCTCAAGCATTTCTGGTCGGTGTCCTTTCGGGAGATGGTTCGGGAAGCGTCAGGCAATCGCTCGCCTCGTCCGTCGCGGTTTCGTCATCTGCCCATTCGTCTCCGAGGAGTTCGAGCGTGTGGAAGGCTTGCAGATCGGCGAAATGGCGCTCGCGGTCGGCGACGAAGAGCGCCCTGACGATGCCACGCGCTAGCCGGTCGGCGCCTTCGCTGATGGCAGGAATGTCACCCGTGAGTTTGCCGTGGCTCAGCGTAGCTGGGAAGTTGAAGCAGTGTATCCGGGAGAGCGCCGGGCAGGCACCCGGCTCTGTTTCGAGGAATTCAAACGCGTTTCCAAGATCGGGCGAGGCTTCGAGTTCGCCGTTCGGCATGTCAGCCGGTACGGGGAAGCGGTCACGCCACTGGCGGATGTAGGGTGCGACGGCAGCGAATTCCGGCCTGCTTGTCAGATCGATCTTGAAGCCCGTGCCGAAGACCAGGAAGTCGACTGGATATCTGCCTTTCGGCGTCGTCACCACGAGGTGATCGCCGTCCTGCTCCAGCCCGGTAATTGGGCTTCCCAAGTGTAGATGAGCCTGCGGGAACGCGCTGACGCGCAGAACGCTGGGGCGGGGTGGCGGCGTCTGTGCCCGCATGGCGTAGTCGAGAAAGCGCCACTTCCATTCGTCGGGTAAGCCGGCGAAACCGTGCACCACGCCCTGGCTGCCGATGCCGGTGAACTTGTTGATCTGTGGCAAGTCTGTGCGGCGCACGAACATGTCGAGCCGAGCCGCCCCGGCCTCGAGAGCGGTGGCGGCGTTATCCATCGCAGAAGCGCCGGCTCCTACGACGCCGATCCGCTTGCCGCGTAGCGACGCGAAATCGATAACGTCGGCGGTGTGAGCCCAGTACTTGCGCTCGATGTCGTCGGCGATGGGAGGAACGAAGGGGCCGCCCAGGCCGTCGCGGCCCGTCGCGAGCACCACGTGGCGGGCGATCATCGTTTTGGTGCGGCCGTCCTGACGGCATACGATGTCGAGCATGTCGTCCGGGCGCGGGAGGATAGCGTCGACAGTTGTCGCGTTGCGCACCGGGAGGTCGAGCACACGGCGGTACCATACCAGGTAGTCCATCCACGTCTCGCGCGGCGCCCTGTCGAGCGCCACCCAGGCGTCGCGCCCATGCAAGGCTTCGTAGTAGGCGCGGAACGTCAGCGCCGGCAGCCCCATCGCAGGCCCTGTCAGTTGCTTCGGGGAGCGAAGAGTTCGCATCCGTGCGAAGGTGACCCATGGACCCTCTCGACCGGCGGGTGCCTTGTCGAGGACGATGTGGTTGGCGACACCGAGCCGCTTCAGCATGGCTGAGGCGACAAGCCCAGCCATGCCGGCGCCGATGATCACCACATCGATTACACGTTGTCCGTCGACGACGCGGGTCGGAACCCAGGCCTTGGCCGGCAGTTCCAGCCAAGCGAGGTCCTGCTGCAGGCGCGCCTCAAGAGCGTCGAGACTGCTCGGAAACGCTGACATGTCGCTCACGATGGCGCTTCCTCGGATAGCAAAGTTTGCCCGTAGACGGTGTCGGCCAATGCGTCGTCGCCGGACGAGTCGTGCAGGCGGCAGCCAGGCATCGCCAAGGCAACCGTGCGCGCCGCATCGATCACGGCGGCGACGGTCGGCGTCATCGGCAGTGCGGCAGGTGAAATTGCGCCGAACAGGAAGGGGATCGTGTGGTCAAGCACGCGCATTATGATACCCTCGAGTGGAACGCCGCAGACGGTCGCCGGCTCGACGATCGCGACCCCCAGTCCAGCGCGGGCCATCGTGAGGGCCGTCATCGAGGCGTTGACGTCGATGATCCGCTGCGGCGTGACGCCTGCACGTTCGAGTGCCTCGTCGACGCGGTGCCGCAAGCGGTAGGGGTTCGCCAGGGTGATGATGCGGCGGTCCGCGAGATCGGCAAGGCGCACCACGTCGTTTCCGGCAAGCCGATCGCTCACGGCGAGAGCGACGACGCATGGGGCGTCGGCGACCCAGTGGACTTCAAGGCCGGGGTGTTCCAGCGGAAGGCTTGCGATCCCGAAGTCCGCCGAACGGGCAAGCACGGCCTGCACCACGTTCTCGGCCGCCAGCGCCTGCACATGAAGATGACGCGGAAGCAGGTCTGGCGCGACGGCCGCGATCGCCTGGGGTAGAACGCCGGCCGCAAGTGAAGGCGTGGCCGCGATCGTCAGCGAAGCCGGCTCATCGAGACCGATAGCGTTTGCCCGTTCGCGGATGTGGGCTAGGCTGGCGAGATGGCGCTCTACCTCGGCGTGGAAGAGTAGACCGCGCGCGGTCGGGCTGATTCGCGGTCCGCTTCGATGCAGCAGCGCATAGCCGATATCGGATTCTAGATCCTGGATAAGCCGAGTGACCGCCGGCTGAGATCGGCCAAGCAGCCGTGCCGCTCCGGTCACGCTACCGGCGGACATCACGGCTGCGAACGCTTCAAGTTGTCGGATATCGAAAGAGTTAGAATGCATACTGGACATCAACCACTCTCTGTCATGTCATTAAAGCATGACATTTCCCAATTGACGATGGGTAATAGATAAATTTTCTGCATTGAAGGCCAGATATCATTCTTATTTGACATAGTGGCCCGTCGCGCCTACCTAGATCGCATGCCTGCTGACGTACCGAGGGGCTTGCTTTGAGACTCATCGAAAACCTTGCCCCCGCAGGGCCGGGTTCCGCGCTTGCGGAAGCCATGGAGAAACGTTCGGAGATTTTGCGCCTCAGCGAAGCGGCCCACGATGCCGTGCTACTGCCGCGCGAACCCGGCGGCCTGTCTCATGGCCTCAGGGCCGCGCTCGCCGCCCGGATGGCGCGCCTCAATCGCACCCCGGCGCTCGCAGGCCACTACGACACCCTGGTCGCCCGCGCCGACGAACCGACGACAGCCTCGCTCGTCAACCCCGGCACGAACGTGACGGACCGGCGTACCGCGGAGATAGTCCGTCACGCCGATCGGCTCACGCTCGCGCCACGCGAGGCCACGCGCGCCCATGTGGACGCGTTGCGCGAGGTTGGCGTAGCCGACGCTGATATAGTCCGGCTCTCGGAGCTCGCGGCCTTCGTCAACTACCAGGTGCGCGTCATTGCGGGTATCACGCTGATCGGAGGAATGCGTTGAGCGAGGTCGTCCACACTTTCACCACCACGATACCGCGCTGGCAACCCTATGTGGTTCCAGTCGATCTCGCGACTGCTACCGACGAGCAGCGTGCGGCGATGCAGGTGACGCCGTCCAGCAAGGGCATCTCCCCCTATGTGCTCACGCTTGCGCATGACCCAGAGTCGCTCGCGGTCCGCTCGCCCCTATTTAATCTGATCATGTACGGGCGCGACGGCCTGGCGGGCAGCGAGCGCGAGCTGGGCGCCGTCGCCGCTTCCGTCGTCAACCGCTGCGTATACTGCGCCGCGGTGCACGCCTCGCGGTTCAACCACCTGACGAAGCGCACGGACGTCATCGAGGCTGTCTTCGCCGATGGTCTTGAGGCAACGCTCGACGAGCACCTCCAGGCAATCTTCGACTTCTCGGCACGCCTGTCGACCACGCCGCCCGAGGCGACCGTCGCCGACGCGCAGGCGCTTGCCGACGTCGGGCTCAATGAGCTGGAGTGTCTCGACTTGGTCCTGTCCGCTGCCATCTTCGGCTGGGCGAACCGCTTGATGCATACGCTCGGCGAGCCGATGATGGATTGAATACTACAGACGGCCCCAGATTGAAGGCATGCAATCGATCATCTGCCACGATCGATCAAGCGCCTCCAACGCCGCCTCGCAGTGCCGGCAATGGCACAGCCGACCAGCGATGGGGGAGGAAAACTCTACCGGACTGGATAGGGACAAAAGCCGTGCAACGGCCTGCATTCCCGGGCTGCAGCTGCTTGCCGCTTGTCGATATAGCCGGCCAAGTCCTGCAGATGGATGCCTTTAGCACATTTCTGACTATTCTCGATCCGTACGACTGGTAGAGCGATGTCGCCTGAGCCGAGCTTCCTAAGCATCTTCTGTAGTGTCAAATGGGAGAAGATGTCGCGCCGGACATCTTCAAGCGGAATGATGACTTTGCAACTATATTGCGCCATGAGTAGGAAAGCAGTGTTTGGCGACATCTCGGTTTACCTTTGAAATTCGGCCAAATGCGCCACATATCATAAAAGTCAGCTATGTCGATCCGCCTGATAAGCTATAAGTTAGAAAGTATGTATAAGTGATTGATAATGCAAGTAAATTTGCCATTGCACCTATGATGGATTGGACGGACCGGCATTGCCGGTTCCTCCATCGCCAGTTGACGCGCCGGGCATTGCTCTACACCGAGATGGTCGTCGCCGACGCGGTCATCCACGGCGAGCGCGAGCGCTTGCTCGGCTTCGATGGTACGGAACATCCGGTGGCGTTGCAGCTCGGCGGCTCCGATCCGCAGAAGCTTGCCGAGGCGGCGCGCATCGGCGAGGCCTTCGGCTATGACGAGATCAACCTCAATGTCGGCTGCCCATCCGACCGCGTCCAGTCGGGTACGTTCGGCGCCTGCCTGATGAAAGCACCGGTTCTGGTCGCCGATTGCGTCACGGCGATGAAAGCCTCTGTCGGCATCCCCGTCACCGTCAAATGCCGCATCGGCGTCGACGAGCAGGATCCTGAGCCGGCGCTCGATGCGCTGGCGGACGGGGTTTTCGCGGCCGGCGCAGACGCGCTGTGGGTGCATGCCCGCAAGGCGTGGCTGGAAGGGCTGAGCCCTAGGGAAAACCGCGACATCCCGCCGCTCGACTACAACAGGGTGTATCGGCTGAAGGCCAAAAATCCAAACAAATTCATCGGCATCAACGGCGGCATTCAATCCCTTGAAGAGGCGCTCGACCACATTGATCATGTCGACGGCGCCATGCTCGGCCGCGCCGCTTATCATACGCCGGGCATTCTGGCAGGCGTCGACGCGGCGTTTTACGGCGACAAACCCAAAACGTTCGATTTTGCCGCGCTGATCGATGCCATGGCGGATTATGCGGCACGCCATATCGAGCGGGGCGGGCGGCTTGGCCATGTCACCCGTCACATGGTCGGCCTGTTCCACGGTCTGCCCGGTGCGCGCCGTTACCGGCAGATCCTTTCGACCGATGCGACAAGGCCCGGCGCCGGACCGGATGTGCTGAAGGCGGCTTTCGCTGCAGTCGATTTTAGCGGGACGGACGCAGAAGCAGCGTGACAGTCCAATCGCGCAGATCATGCGGTCGCTTGCGTGTCTTCCGCGGTCTGTTCAGCAAACCAGAGGACCGTCGATAGCTCGGGCAAACCTAGTCAAGCTAAGCAGCGCTCGCCCGCTCGGCGTCCTGCATTTCTTCTTTGATCGCGTGCGACATGGATCGAGTGCGCAGCGCATCGCGCTTCGGCGGCGCCTGGAATGTGCGGCGATATTCGTGGGTGAATTGCGAGATGCTCTCGTAGCCCACCTCGAACCCGGCGCTGGTTGCCGAAAAGCCTTCATCGAGCATGAGGCGGCGTGCTTCGATCAGACGAAGCCGCTTATGGTATTGTCCCGGCGTCAGCGATGTCATGTGCTTGAAGTGCTTGTGGAAGGCGGTGAGGCTCATCGCCGCTGCCGCCGCCAAGCGCTCGACGGGAATACGCGATCGATACTCGGCTCTAAGAATCGCGATGGCCGCAGCGAGACGGCTCGCGTGGCCGTCCGGATCCGCAAGCGACCGCAGAGCAGCGCCATGCTGACCGGAGAGGAGCCAATAATGCAGCTCGTGCATAATTCCGGGGCGCAGGAGCGAGGTAGCATCCGGTCGGTCCAGCAAGCGCATCAGCCGCACTGCGCAATCCAGAATTGCGGCATTGGTGTCTTCAGCGAACAAGGTGCGTGTCTCTGACGGGCGCTGCGCACGCACGCTGCCCAACTGCGCCGCGACCTCGCGCAGGAGCGTCATCTCGAGTTCGACCGCGACGGCCAGATAGGGCTCGCGTTGGCTTGCCTGCACAATCCGTCCGACGACCGGCATGTCCGCGCTCACGATCAAGGATTGCCCGGCGGTGAAGACTTGCTGTTCCCTGCCAACAGTCATGAGCTTGGCACCCTGCAGAACCAGACAAACCAGCGGCCGATAGATCGAATGCAAGTCGCCATGTGGTGACTCGACGCACATCATCCGCAGGCCCGGCACTGGCGTCAGCGCCAGGCCGTCCCGGTTTGCGTGGCGGGCGGCATAGGTGTGAACGGCATGTTTGAGGATGTCCATGCAATGTCTCCTGCAGCGGCGCGATGCTGACGATCCTAGCATGCGGGCGGACAAACATCACGTGGGCTGCAGGATCGAGCAAGTTTTGCGCATGCGTTGGCAAGCCGTCGACCGCATAGCTCGGTATGAAATGTCCGACATTGCCGACGCAATCGCGGCGCTCTGCAGCGGGGACGGTGCCTGGGTCAACGGGCAGACGGTATTCGCAAACGGCGGGATCGTTTGACCCCGATTGGCTGGAATAGATGGAGCACAGAACGATGAAAATGACCGGAAATACGATCCTCATCACCGGCGGCGGGTCCGGGATCGGGCGGGAACTGGCGCTGCGCTTCCATGCGCTTGGAAACACTGTGATCGTTGCGGGACGGCGCAAGGAGGCGCTCGAGCGGACGATCGCCGGGCGTGAAGGCATGCACTCCATGGTCGGGAATGTTGAAGATCCGGAAGCAATCGCAGCATTTGCCAACCGCGTAGTCGCCGAGCACCCGGCGCTCAACGTGCTCATCAACAATGCCGGCGTCATGCGCCGCGAAGATCTGACCAGAACCCGCGATCTGCGCGACGCGGAGGAGACGATCGTCACCAATCTGTTCGGGCCGATCCGCCTCACCAACGCGCTGATCGACCATCTGGCGGCCCGGCAAAATGCTGTGATCGTCAACGTCTCGTCAGGCCTGGCCTTCGTGCCGCTGAGTGGCACGCCGACCTATAATGCCAGCAAGGCGGCGATCCATTCCTATACGGTGTCGTTGCGCGAGCAACTCAGGGGCAGGGTCGAAGTGATCGAGCTTGCGCCACCCGCGGTTCGCACTGAACTCACGCCCGGCCAGTCGATGCGCGACGAGTATATGCCGCTCGATGCGTTCATTGACGAGACGATGGCGTTGTTCAGCCGGGAGCCGACGCCCAAGGAGATACTGGTGGAGCGCGTGGGGTTCCTGCGCTGGGCGGAGCGGGACGGCCGGTTTGATCAAGCGGTCGAGATGCTCAACGCTCATTGAGCAGCGCCGAAGCAGCCCGACTGTTCAATCGCGCAAGATCATGCGGTCGCCGCGCACGTCGAAACCGGACAGTGAGCCGATGAAATTCATGCCGAGCAGGCTCTGGCCGAGCATGCCGGGCGCGGCGATCATCACCGGCATGTCCTTGCGCACGATCCCGCCGATCGCCAATTCGTCGGTTCTGACGGCGGCGGCGCGCGCCATGCCGTTGGCGGTGGAAACCGGGATGGTGAAATTGAGAACGGCTGGATTGAACCCGGCCGCTTGCGCGTCCTGCGCGGTCAGCACGGTGCTGGTTGCGCCGGTATCGACCACGGCCCGGACCGGCGTGCCGTTGACCATGATGCGCGCTTCGAAATGGCCATTGCCGGCCTTGTCCAGGGTCACCGTGGCATGGCCGTCCTCAAGGCCCAATGCCAGCGGACTGCCGGGAACAAGGCCCGCCGTTACCCGGCTGGCGAAATCCTGCAATTCATAACGGTATTGGTAGCCGGCGATCAGTGCGAGCACGATGACGGCCCAGGTGCCCAGATTGCGGGCCATCGTGCCCAAGGGTCTGCCTGATCTGAGCAGGCCGGCGCCGATGAGCGCGACCAATGCGCCAAGCCAGATCAGCCGGCTAAAATCGTAATTCTCGACGCCGAATGTGCTGCCGGCGGAATCGTTGAGCATGAGCAGGGCCACACCTACCCCGATCAGGATCATCAAAACCCAGAAAAACCGGTTCATATGTGGCTCACGAGAGAGCGTCGCGTTCGCGCGCGAGGCGGGTTCGGCGGGTTTCCCGGCGCGGTCTGCGTTCAACTGTTTCCAGCCGGGCCGGCAGCTCGGCCATCACGTTGCGGCGGATTTCAGGGGTCATCTCGATCCAGGCGCCGATTTCCTCGCGCGTGCGGCCGCAACCGAAGCAGAAGCCGGTTTTCATATCGATCGAACAGACCAGGATGCATGGGGATTCGATGGCCGTCATAATATTCTCTCAGGGTTCCGTCAGGAATCCCTTGTCTCGCTTCCACATGGTGTAACGGCAAGGCCAATGCAAGCCCTCCGGAATGCGCCGCCGGCAACCGCTTTCGCGTCAATGCAGGCAGTTGTGCCGGCCGAGCAAGGCGGCTATGCCGCTCACCAAATCTGGAAACGATCACCAACGACATGACCAGCGCGCTGCCCTTCGACGATTTTCGCAATCTTCTGGCGACCCTGCCGCCGGCCGACACGGCGGCCGAAGCCCGCGTCCGTGCGCTGTTTGCCAAGGCCGACAAACCCACAGGTTCGCTCGGCCGCATCGAGGACATCGCCGCGTGGCTCGCTGCCTGGAGCGGCCGTGCGCCGCCGACAGTGAACCGGCCCCTGGTGGCGATCTTCGCCGGCAATCACGGCGTCGCTCGGCACGGCATTTCGCCACGGCCTGTCGCTGCCACGGCGAACGCCGTCGAGCTTTGCGCGGCCGGGGGTGCGGCGGTCAACCAGATCTGCATCACCAATGATCTCGGGCTGAAAGTGTTCGATCTAGCGCTGCACATTCCGACCGCCGACATCACCGAGGACGCAGCACTTGACGAGCGCGGCTGCGCCGCCACCATGGCCTTCGGCATGGAGGCGATCGCCGGCGGCACCGATCTGCTTTGCCTTGGCGACCTCGGCGTCGGCAATTCCACCGTTGCAGCGACTTTGTGTGCCGCACTGTTTGGCGGCAAGGGCGCCGATTGGGTCGGATCCGGATCGGGCGCCGATGCATCGATGCGGGCGCGCAAGGCGGAAGTGGTCGATGCCGCGCTAGCCTTCCACGGCACAGGTCTCAGGGACCCGCTGGAAGCGTTGCGCCGGGTTGGCGGCCGTGAATTCGCGGCGATCGCCGGCGCCATCCTCGCCGCCCGGATGCAGAAGATTCCCGCCCTGCTCGATGGGCTAGTTGCGACTGCCGCCGCCGCGACGCTGCATGCTGCCAACCCCGCCGCGCTCAACCATTGCCTGCTTGCCAGCCTGTCGCCAGAGCCTGCGCATGCTCGGGTCGCGGAGCGGCTCGGCTTGCGCCCGCTGCTTGATCTCGGCGTGAGCCACGGCGAGGGGGCAGGAGCGGCCCTTGCGGCGGGCCTGGTCAAAGCCGCTGCGCTCACCAGTTCGGGCATGGCGGCGGCGGTTCATTAAAGCGCGTCGCGTTCGACCCGCCTCATGCGACGCGCTTTAGGTTGTTGTTTTTACGCATGTCGTTATCGCAAAACCGCTGCACACTTTTGCGCGACATGCATTAAGCGTCTATCGCCGGCGCGCAGCAACGGCTTTAGTCGGCAGCGCCGGCAATTCCTCCATAACCCGGCTCAACGGGAAGATGGCGATAGCCTCGGTGCCTTCGCGCAGTTTGGAATGGAGTTCGAACTCGCCGCCATGCATGGCGAGCAGGCTCTGGACGATCGGCAGGCCAAGCCCGGTGCCTTGTTCGGCGCTCTTGATGGCGATCGAGCCCTGGCCGAAGGCGGACAGCACGACCGGAATCTCGTCTTCCGGTATGCCAGGCCCGTTGTCCTTGACGGAGAGGTATTGGCCGCCGCCCACCGTCCAGCCGACGCGCACGCGGATCTCGCCGCCAGTCCCGGTGAACTTGATGGCGTTCGACAAAAGATTGAGCGCGATCTGTCGCACCGCGCGTTCGTCGGCGAACAGGCGCGGCAAGGCGTTTTCGAAATCCTGGACGATCCGGATATCCTTGTTGCGCGCCTTCAGCTCCATCATGTGACAGCAATCCTCGACGACGGACAGCAGCATCATCGGCTCTTCGTTGAGCTGGTAGCGGCCGGCTTCGATGCGCGACAGGTCGAGGATTTCGTTGATCAGGTCGAGCAGATGCTGGCCAGAGTCGTGGACATCGCGAGCATAGTCGCGATAGGTCGGGTTGCTCATCGGGCCGAGCACCTCGTTCGCCATCACCTCGGAGAAACCGAGAATGGCGTTGAGCGGCGTCCGCAACTCGTGGCTCATCGAGGCCAAAAACCGCGACTTTGCCAGGTTGGCGTCCTCCGCCCGTCGCCGCGCTTCGTCCGACATCGATTTCGCGGTGTCCAATTCGGCGATCAGCGCATCCTTTTCGGAGCGGAACGACAGCAACATCAAGGACGAGCGATTCAGCTGGCGCGCCACATAGACGAAGAAGGGCAGCGAGACGATCAGCAACCCGGCCATGATCAGTTCGACCGGCATCCACTGCCTGGCGCCGGCATAGGCATAGGCCGCGACAGGAACGGCGAAGGTCGCCAGCAGTGCACCGCGCAGCGATGACGCCGTGATCGCGGTCGCCGCCATGGCAAGCAGCAGCACCACCGCCTTGATCAGCTGAAACTGGTCGACCTGGCAAGCATCGCAACCGAGCCAGGCGAACCAGGCCCAGCCCAGGCCGCAAAGGAAATGGCCGATCAGGAAATCACCGTGCGTTTGCAGCGGGTTGAGTTCGGCAGCTTCCGTTAGGTCGACGCGCCTCGCCATGAACACGACGATCGTGTAGCAGATGAGTGTAAAAAGGGCCCAGACGCCAATTTCCTGACCGACGCCAGCAAACAGACCGGTCGCGGCGGTCGCCAGGACGAGAAGCGGAACTATGATCGCGCCGCCTATCATCGCACCGGCGTGGAGTTTCAACAGCTCGCGGTCGAAATCAGGATTTCCGGCCTGCTGCGAAAGACGGTCGCGCGTCTTGCGCACCGCGCGCGCCACATCGCTGTTGCGATGGGGTTTCCGGCGGTCCACAATAAACTTGTCCGCTGTGGTCGAGCGTTGCGAGGGCATGGAGACTTCAATTTATGCGGGCAGCGGTTTCAAATTGTTAAGCTACGTTCGAATGATTAACCAACGGTTTGCCATATGAGCCGATCGTGGTCGCGGCGACCGCGACAGCGATACGTCCCGCCGCGGCCGCGAAGCCTTTGGCGCCGGCTGGTGGACTACGCACTGGCCGTGCTTGTCCTCGGTCTGCTGATCCTTCTGGCGGCGCGGCTTGATCGGATCGAGACCCGCAAGACCGAGGGTGCCGCCGTCGTCAATGACGGCGATACGATCACGCTCGGTATCGAGCGCATCCGTATGCGCGGCATTGACGCGCCCGAATATTCGCAGGTCTGCCGCAAGGGCGGCGCCGGCTATCCCTGCGGCAAGCTGGCGCGGCAGTCGCTGGTGCGTCTGATATCAGGCAAACCCGTCTCCTGCACCGGCTGGCAGCGTGATCGCTACGGCCGGCTGCTCGGCGACTGCAACGCCGGCGGCAAGGATCTCAACCGCGCCCAGGTCGAGGCTGGCTGGGCAGTTGCCTATGGCGATTTCGAAACCGAAGAAGCCACTGCCCGCTCCGGCAAGGCCGGCATCTGGGCCGGCACTTTCGACGAGCCGCACGATTGGCGCGAGAGCCACGATCACGAAGTGACCGAAAGGAAGCACGGCACTCTGGCTTCGATTGGCGATGCCTTGCGAGAAATTTTTCGCTTCCGGTGATGGTCAACCCTATAGTTTGTTGCAACAGACCTGGTCAGAGCGACGTGCGTCCATTCGGACGCACAAGGCATGCGCTGGGATTCTTGATTCGCATCGTGCTTTCCGGAAATCGGTTCCGGGTTTTCGGGCCGATCCGATAGGAGGAATGGAATGAAACTCTTCGACGGCGGCCGGGCGCCCAATCCACGGCGGGTTCGCGTCTTCCTTGCCGAAAAGGGGCTTGAGGTTCCTCTGGTGCCCGTCGACATGGGCGCGCTGGAGCACAGAAAGCAGCCGGTCAGTTCGCGCAACCCGCTGCAGCGCCTGCCGGTGCTCGAACTGGACGACGGCACCGTCATCACCGAATCCGTCGCCATCTGCCGCTATTTTGAGGAACTGCATCCGGAACCGGCTTTGTTCGGCCGCGGCGCGCTCGGCAAAGCGCTGGTCGAGATGTGGCAAAGACGCATGGAGCTCAACTTGCTCGGTTGCGTCACTGCCGCGTTCCGGCACATCCATCCGGCGATGAAGGAATGGGAGATTCCACAAATCCCCGAATGGGGCGAGGCCAACAAGCCGAAAGCCGTCGGATTCCTGAAACTCCTCGACGACGAGTTGGCGAACCGGGAATTCGTCGCCGGCGACGCCTATTCGATCGCCGACATCACCGGGCTGATTGCCATCGACTTCATGAAGCCGGCGCGTATCAAGGTGCCGGAAGACTGTGCCAACGTGCTGCGCTGGCATCAGGCGATCTCCAGCCGGCCGAGCGCTGCCGCCTGAGAATGAGTTCCCGAGAATGAGCGAAGAGCTGGAAAACTTCGCGGCGAGGGTACGCGCCTGCCGTATCTGCGTCGAAAACCCGGTCGGCCGCCCGTTGCCGCACGAGCCGCGCCCGGTGCTCAGGCCGTCATCGAGCGCCCGCATCCTGATTGCCAGCCAGGCACCGGGCACCAAGGTGCATATGTCAGGCATGCCGTTCACCGACGCTTCCGGCGATCGGTTGCGGAACTGGCTGGGCGTCAGCAGCGACGAATTCTACGACACGACAAAATTCGCCATCGTGCCGATGGGCTTTTGCTTTCCCGGCCATGACGCCAAGGGCGGCGACCTGCCGCCGCGCCGCGAATGTGCACCGGCCTGGCGTGCGCCGCTGATGGCGCTAATGCCGCATATCGACCTGGTGCTGACGATCGGCAGCTATGCACAAACCTGGCACATGGGCGCCGCGCGCCGGCCCTCGCTGACGGAGACGGTGAAGGATTGGCGCACCATCTGGGGTGCGCCCAGCAACCCGAAAGTGCTGCCGCTACCGCATCCGTCGTGGCGCAACACCGGCTGGTTGAACCGCAATCCGTGGTTTGAAATGGATTTGCTGCCGTTTCTGAGATCGGAAATCCGCTATCGCCTCGGCTGAAGCGTAAGCAAGAAATCACTCGCTTTTGCGCCATCTGGCAGAATTTCTTTCTTGTGAATGGCCTAAATAAGAAGGACTATAGCCAATCTATTCCTAGTCTATCCCCGTGGGAGCACCGAAATGGACCGCCTTGACAGAAAAATCCTCCGCCTCTTGCAGGAGGACGCGACGCTTGCGGTCGCCGATGTCGCCAAGAAAGTCGGACTGTCAACCACGCCCTGCTGGCGGCGCATCCAGAAGCTGGAGGAGGAAGGCGTCATCAAGCGGCGCGTCGCCATCCTCGATCATGAAAAGGTCAATGTGCGCGTCACCGTATTTGTGTCGATCCGCACCAATTCGCACAGCCATGAATGGCTGCGGCGCTTTTCGGAGGTCATCCAGGAATTTCCGGAAGTGGTCGAGTTCTACCGCATGAGCGGTGACGTCGACTATCTCCTGCGCGTGGTAGTGCCCGATATCGCTGCTTACGACGCCTTCTACAAGCGGCTGATCGCCAAGATAGAGATCCGCGACGTCTCGTCGTCGTTTGCCATGGAGCAGATCAAGTACACCACCGAAATGCCGCTGGACTACATGGTTCTGGACAAGGAATCGGGCGCCAACGCTGCCTGAGGATTTTTTGCTTAATTCTTCTTTTTGTTGAGGAAGCTCCAGGGCGAGTTTGCCGGTTGGGTGATGGTGTCCGGCACCACATCGACATCCACCATTTCCGCCTTGCGCACCGCGTAGCCCGATTGGATGACGCTGGCGCCGTCGAGGATGAAGAGCTGACTTTTCTCCATGCCCGGCTCTAGGACGCCGGTCACAGAAACCGGCTGATAGGCTTCCGACATCCTATAGGGGCGGGCGGGCGTGACGAGGACGATCTGATTGGGCGGCGGCGTCGGCATGTGGCTGCACGCACCTGTCCACGGCACCAGCAGGAACTGATAGACGAGATCGCCGTCCCGATCGAGCGGCAGTGCGTATCCCGCCAGTTGGACGGCCTTGTCTCGCAAATTGAGAGACAGCGTCTCGCCACGGTCAGGCATTTTTGCCGCGACCATCGGCAATCCGACACTTTCGGCAGCGGGCTGGTTCGCCGGGCGCAGGTCCTTCCAGAATATGCGCGTGGTTTCGGCGGAAGCGGTGGCAATGGAGAGGCCCAGTGCCACAGCCAAGGCCGAGCCTGATTTGAGACGATTGTTCATTGGCGTCATCCTTCGCCAGTCCGTGGCTGGATCGGGTAAACCCGTCGTGAAGTATCGGTAACGGAGTGATCCACTTGTTATTGCAGAATGCAACATCGAGTGCCATGCCCGTGGGGCTAACCGGGGCAAACCGTCGTTGAGGCTGCCGCCCACACTGAAGGGCGCGGCGGCGCCGGCGCGGGGAGTGCGGTCCGAAGAAAGGCGAGGAAATCGCCGAAAAAGTCTTGCCCAGTCGCCTCAGCGGCGCAGAATAACCCGACCCAGCGATGCCAGACGACAGAAACCCTATCTTCGAATATCGCCTGAACCTGGAGAATTCAATGCCGACCAGCCATGATCTCAACGGGCTGATGAAATTCCTCAGCCGTGACGAATGGAGCGAATGTTTCGCGGAAGTGTTCGACGATCATTTCGGCCCGATCCTCGGCGACGGGGACATGGAATTCGAAGAACTCGCCGAGGTCCTGGGTGACGACAGAGTAATGAATCTTTGGGGCTGCGCCTTCGAGGATTTCCTGACCCAGGATTTCGAGGGCGAACCCAGCAACATCGTCGATGAGTATCTCAAACGCAGAGGCTGGAAGGAAAATGCGCAAACGAGAGCCTATATAGGCGCGTTGCGTACCTCCGTCATGAGCTTGTATGAGGTAAGCGACGTCGTTCCGGGACAATCGCCCATGGCTCGCGATCTTCTCCGCGGTGGCGAACCGATCGCCGTCAAAGAGGGCACCGCCACCAAGACATTGAAGCAGTGGGACAAGATCGCGGCGAGAATCGTGCCTGTCCGCGGAAAGAATATCCTTGCCGGCGGTGTTCTTCCCTTCACCCGAGAGGCCACCCAATCCTTGTTCGATTGCCTGTTGGACGTGTTCGGCAAAAAGAACGCAAGAAAGCTGCCGGCCATGAGGGATGAAGACCTGCGGGCGGTGGCGTCCATGTTCACGCTCGTATGGGTGGTCGACGCCCTTGACAAGGTGATGAACATGCCGATGCTCCAAAATGCCGAAGGCGACGAATTCATGTTTCATGATGTCCGCTTTCCCTTGGCCGCCGGCGCGACGCAGGAGGACATCACCGCCCGGCTGAACGGCATAGCGGGCATGTCGCAGGAAAATGCACAATTCTGGAACTGGTTGGAATACATGCCGCAAGGCGAGGACAAACCCAAGGAGGCGGGCACGCTTTCCCTGGACACCGCAATGGACAACGGTTTGCGCGTGTTGGGCAATGTCGAGTTGAAAGGCGGTTTCTGTGTCTATCCGCCAATTCCGCCGAGCGGGCGGAAAAAGGGACGGCCCTGATCCAGCGAGCCCTCGGCGATCTGGTCCGAACACCTCTTACCGAAATCCGCACCATACAGCAGATGATGGCCGAACGGCCGGCCATGGAGGGCAGGACGCCCTCATCGGAGATGCCGCCGGAACTCGCTGAACAGGTCATTCACGAGTACCTGGATCAACACTATAGGGAAACCCTCGATCAGCCGGTCCAAATGCTTGGGGGCAAGACACCGCGTCAGGCCGTCAAGACCCAAACTGGCCGGCAAAAGGTCGCCGAGTGGCTAAAATATTTGGAAAACCAGACCGCGAGGCAGCCTGACCGCGCCCATCCTGTGGCCGTTTACAGTCTTGAGTGGATGTGGACGGAACTTGATGTTCACGACCTACGCCGGTAGCGTCTGGCATCCTCAACGCTCCAAGCGCACCACATGCCGACGCGAGCCGGCCATGCCGATCTCGTGGAATCCGCGGGCCACGAACATCTCTCGAAAGCCCATGAAACGGTAACTCGGCGACGCCTGGCCGACCGGATAGGCCTCGATGGTCCTGGCGCCTTTGGCGAAGGCGTGATCGATGGCCGCGTCGAGCAGGGCGCTTGCCAGTCCACGGCCGCGCGACGCCCTCGGCACATAGAAGCAGACGATCGACCATACGCCCGCCTCGCTGTCGTCCTGCGCCTGCGACAGCTTGCGATAGGTCTCGCGTGGCGCCACGGAGCACCAGCCGACGGTCTTGCCTTCGGCATGGGCGACGATACCGACCGGCGTGCCGGCGTCGATGAGCGCCATCATGGCCCGTCTCCGCTCATCGTTGGACGCATGCTCGCGGTTTTCAAGGTGGCGCCAGGCCATGCACCAGCAGTATTTTGGTGCGCCAGGCTGCTCGAACAGGTTCTCGAAATCGGCGCGCGTGGATCGCGTCACCTCAGTAAAGCGGATTTGCCTCCGGTCAGCCTTTCCTGGCGAGCCGCTCGAGCGTTTTGGCATCGGAAAGCTCCCTTGCAGCGTCCTTGCCGATCCAGCGCGCCGTCTTGTCGGTCGATCCGGCCAGCTTCTGTGCCAGGGCAAGGGCAGCGCCGTGCAATTTCACCGATCGCTTGCCGATAGAGCGAAGCGCCCAGTTCACCGCCTTCTTCACAAAGTTACGGCCATCGCCGGCGTGCGCTTCGATGATCGACAGGAAGTCGAGGAAGGTCGCCTCTGGCTCCTTCTTCCGGTGGACCACCGACCAGGCCATCATGGCAAAAGCCGTGCGTCGAACGAACTCCCGTTCGTCGGCCGCGAACTCCTCTATCAGTTCCTTCCAGCAATCCGTATCGACAAAGAGATCGGAGACGCCGTCGACGATATCCCACGAGTCGAAAGTCGCCGCCCATCGTCTTGCATCCGCGGCAGAAAACCGCTTCGGATCGGCTGTGACGGAAGCGATGAACTGCGCTTCCATGATGCCCGACTCCCATAGTTCGAAGGCACGCTCATGGTTGCGCTTGATTTTCTTGGCAATCTGCCGCTGCACGCCATGCGAGATTCCGAGCGCACGTTCGATCTTGATGCCGTAGCGCAGCATGCCAAGGCGGTTCTCTTGCGAGCCGATCGAGCGCAGATGGGCGACAATCTCCTCGGCGCTGGATTGAGGCGAAAGCTCGGCCACGACAAAACCTACTTTTCCAATCGCGCCAGCAGCGAGGACGTGTCCCAGCGTTTGCCGCCCATCCCCTGCACATCCTTGTAGAACTGGTCGACAAGTGCCGTCACCGGCAGCTTGGCGCCATTGCGATCGGCCTCCGCCAGGCAGATGCCGAGATCCTTGCGCATCCAGTCGACGGCGAAGCCGAAATCATATTTGCCGGCATTCATCGTCTTGTGGCGGTTCTCCATCTGCCATGAGCCGGCCGCTCCCTTGGAGATCACCTCGATGACTTTCTCGATGTCGAGCCCGGCCTTCTTGCCGAAATGGATGCCCTCGGCCAGCCCTTGGACAAGACCGGCGATGCAGATCTGGTTGATCATCTTGGTGAGCTGGCCCGAGCCGGCCGGACCCATCACCCCGACCATGCGGGCATAAGCATCGATGACGGGCTTTGCTTTGTCGAAGGCTTTCTGTTCGCCGCCGACCATGACCGTCAGCACGCCGTTTTCGGCGCCTGCCTGACCGCCGGAGACCGGTGCGTCGAGGAACGAGAAACCGCGCACTTGCGCCTTCTCAGCCAGTTCGCGCGCGACTTCAGCCGAGGCCGTGGTGTTGTCGATGAAGATGGCTCCTTTCTTCATCGACTGGAACGCACCCTCGGCTCCAATCGTCACCGCGCGCAGGTCGTCATCATTGCCAACACAGGAAAAGACAAAGTCCTTGCCGTCGGCCGCCTCAGCAGGCGTGTTGGCAACACTGCCGCCATGCTGGGCAACCCATTGCTCGGCCTTTGCCTTGGTGCGGTTATAGACGGTGACGTCGTGGCCGCCCTTGTTACTGAGATGTCCGGCCATTGGATAGCCCATAACGCCAAGACCGAGAAATGCCACCGATGCCATGTTTTCGAATCCCTTAGAAGTCTGTTTTCCGGCCTTCTTAGCGGATCAGGCAAAGCTATGGGAGTCAGCGGTGCAGATGTATGGTAATGCGCCGTTCTATCCACTCGACCGCGTGGCGGAGTACCTCGACAATGATCAGATAGATGATCGCCGCCCAGATATAGGACTGGAAGTCGAAAGTGCGCGAATAGGTGAGCTTCGTAATGCCCATCAGATCATAGACGGTGATGAGGGCCACGATGGCGGAGCCTTTGATCATCAGGATGATCTCGTTGCCATAGGGACGCAGCGCCACGATCAGCGCTTGTGGCAGGATGATCTTGCGAAGTGTTTGCAATTTGTGCAGGCCAAGCGAGGCAGCGCCTTCCCACTGACCTCTGGGGACGCTCTCGATAGCGCCGCGCAGGATCTCAGCCTGATAGGCTGCTGTATTGAGGGTGAACGAGAAAATGGCGCAGTACCAGGCTTCACGAAAAAAGCCCCACAGGCCGACAGCTTCAAGTGCCGGTCGAAACGAACCCACTCCATAGTAGATAAGAAAGACTTGGGTCAAAAGCGGTGTGCCGCGAAAGAAGTAGACATAAGCGTAGGCAACGCTGGACAGGATCCGGTTCCTGGACATCCGTGCGTAGGCGACCGGAACTGAAAGGACGGCTCCCAACACGATCGACACGGCGACAAGCGTGAGCGTCACGCCAAGGCCAGAGATGTAGCCCGGAGCGTATTTTTGGAAGAGTTCGGAATTCCAAGCCTCGACCAAGTATACAATCATGCCGATGCCGAGCACGATCCAGAGGCCGACCAACGCATATCCCAATACACGTTGCCGGGACCAGCCGCGCGGGATTGCTGGCGGTTTTTCGACCTTGGTCGCCACGTCGGCTGCTGCCGCGCTCATCGTTGCACCTGTTGTCGGCCAACCCTGCGTTCAATGGCATTGATGCCGAAGGACGAGATGATGGCGAGGAGCAGATAGATAAGAGCAGCGACCCCAAAAAACAGAAAGGCGTGCTTGGTCACGCGGGCCGCGACGCCCGCTTGCCGCAGTATGTCGGCAAGACCGATGGCGGATACCAGCGCTGTATCCTTGAGCAGGATGAGCCACAGATTGGCAAGACCCGGCAGGGCAATACGGATAAGCTGCGGCAGCACCACCAGTCGCATCGTCTGCCCACCAGACAGGCCAACCGAATAGCCGCCCTCATACTGTCCCTTCGGGATGGCGCGGAATGCCGAGAGGAAGACCTCGCTGGCGTAGGACGAGAAGACGACGCCGAGCGCGATCATGCCGGAAACAAATGCGTTCACTTCGACCGCGGCGGCCGGGTCATACAGGCGCATCAACTGCTGGATGCCGATTTGCGCACCGTAAAAGATCATGAACAGGGTCAGCAGCTCGGGCAATCCACGAAAGATCGTGGTGTAGACATTGCCGGCCAGCCGCAGCGACGGCTCGTTGGATTGCTTGGCCAGTGCAACCAGAAAGCCGATCACCAGACCGACAGGCAGGGTCGCGGCTGCAAGCGAAACGGTGATGAAAACACCATAGGCGATGTCGTCGAGCCAGCCTTCGGGTCCCCAACTGAGCAGCGTCCAAACGCTTTGCATCCGCCTGCCTGTTCTCCTTTATGGGCTCTCTTGAGAGCAGCGCGGCGTCACCCCTCGCGCGCCGCTCCTTGCGCAAACGGCGGGGCGTCCCGCCGTTCGCTGTCAATCCGGAAGGATTAGGACTCGCCGCCGTAGACGTCGTACTTGAAGTACTTGTCGTTGATTTCCTTGTACTTTCCGTTGGCGCGGATGGCGTCGATCGCCTTATTGAACTGATTGACCAACTCGGTATCGCCCTTGCGTACCGCGATGCCGGCGCCCGGACCATGGATCTCGATGTCGGGCGTGATCGCACCGATCAGCTTGCAGCAGGCGCCGTCCGGCGTGGCAAGCCAGCCTTCGAGAACAGTGATATCGTCGTTGACCGCATCAACGCGGCCATTGGCGAGATCGAGCTGATATTCCTGCGCGGTCGGGTACGGCTTGATTGTACTGTCGGTATAGGCCTTGGTTGAATAATTGAAGTGGGTGGTGGACGCCTGCACGCCGATCGTCTTGCCGGCCAGGTCCTCCTTGGTCACGCCCTTGATGTCGCTGTCTTTGGGCGCGGCGATCGCCGGCGGCGTGTTGTAGTATTTGTTGGTGAAGTCGACCTTCTCGGCACGCTCCGGCGTGATCGACATCGAGGCGACGATGGCGTCGAACTTGCCGGCCTGAAGCGCCGGGATGATGCCGTCCCAATCCTGCGCGACGAAAGTGCACTTCACCTTCATCTCGTCGCAAAGCGCCTTGGCGATATCGATGTCGAAGCCCACGAGCTGGCCATCGGCGGTCAGGTTGTTGAACGGCGGATAGGCTCCCTCCGTACCGATCCTCAAAGTTTTTTCCTGAGCCTGGGCAACGCCCAATGTCAGCAGCGCAGCCGATGCGGCGAGCGCTATACGCAGTGCAGTACGCATGATGGTCCTCTCTGTATGTTCCCGGCCGTCGTTCCAAACGGCTCTGTGGGCGGTTCTTTTGACCGCCCGCTGGCGCGATACTCCCATTCTTTCCCAAGAAAAAGCAACTGTAAAACCGTTGCTTGCGGGGTTTCGCATTCCCAGACAATGCTGACGCTGCGGCAGCCATACCAACGAGGAAATAGGGGCGGCCGAATGCTCCTTCGGCAGTGCCTTCAGCGTGTCAAACCTGCCGTGCGCTCGATGAAGTCGGCTATCGATTTCGTGTCGTCGAGATCGAAGACAGGCAGGCTTTGGCCCGCTATGGCGAAGTCGGCGGCGATGGCGACGATATGCGGATCATTTGCCGAAAGCGGTGCCCGGTCCTTAGCCTCCAGACGCCGCGTCTCGATCTTGCTGTGCGCCTCGCGCTTGTAGCCTTCGACCAGCACGATGTCGGAGGTGCCGAGCCGCGACAGGATCGCGTCCAGCGTCGGCTCGTCCTCGTCGCGCAATTCGTGCATCAGGGCCCAGCGCCTGTCCGACACGATGGCGACTTCCGTGGCTCCGGCCTGTCGGTGGCGAAAGCTGTCCGCTCCCGGCTTGTCGATGTCGAAATCATGATGGGCGTGTTTCACCGTCGACACCTTCCAGCCACGCCGAACGAGTTCGGCGACCAGCTTTTCGGTTAGTGTCGTCTTGCCGGAATTCTTCCAGCCGGTGATACCGAAGACGCGTCTCATCATGGCTTCATGCTCTGCAACAGACCCTCGGCCCGGGCAAGGTCGTCTGATGTATTGATGTTGAAGAAAGGGTCGTGCGTGTGATGGTCCCCCGACGTCAGCATCGGGAATTCCACATCGACAAAGTCATGCCGGTCGATGAAAGCGGAAACCCGCCTGATATCCTCGTCGACCAGAAAACGCCGCAGAGCCTCACGGAGCCCCAGCGGCCAGAGCGCGAATGTCGGATGCCGTTTGCCGCCGGAACAGGCAACGGCGATCGTGCCGGGACGTTCGTCGACCGCCGCGGCCAGCCGTTCAACCAGATTTTCGGGCAGGAACGGTGTATCGCCCGCAGTCGTGACAAGTGCCTCGCAAGTCGTGTTCGCGGCAGCCCATTCGAGGCCGGTCAGGATCCCGGCGAGCGGTCCGGCAAAACCTTTTACCGTATCGGCAACCACCGGAAGTCCAACCCCGGCAAACCGTGCCGGGTCGCCATTGGCGCTGAGCACCAGCGGACCGACCTGCGGAAAAAAGCGCGCAACGACATGGTCCAGCAGGCTGCCGCCGCCAAGCGCAAGCAGGCCCTTGTCGCCGCCGCCCATTCGCCGCGACTGGCCACCGGCCAGAATGACGCCGGCAATCTCTTTAGTCATCGTCTATCGTCCATGCGGTCACTCGCCGCGAACGGCAAGCCTATATGCCGTCCGGCGCCATATCAGGTCCAGCGCTTTCGGCGGCTGTCTTTCGCCGGCCGACGATCCGTTCGCGGTAAAGTGCGTAGAGGCCGGAGCCGATGATGACGATAGCGCCGAGGATCATCGGCAGGTCGGGGACGTCACCAAAGATGGACAGGCCAAGCAGGATCGACCAGAGCAGGGCTGTGTAGCGGAACGGCGCGATGAACGAGATGTCGCCCACCCGCATCGCCATGATGATGAACTGGTAACCGATGACCACGAGCACTGCCGCCAATGCCAGGAACGCCGTGCTTTCACCTGTCATCGGTGCCCACCCGCCCATTGGCAAAAGCAGCGCCGCGCCGAGCATTGTCATGGCGAGTGCCGTGGTGGTCGACACCAGCAATGTCGGAATGGCTTGCGGTATCCGCTTGGTGGCGAGGTCACGCACCGCACAACAGCCGACGCAGGCCAGCGCCAGCAGCGAATAGACGCTGAACCCCTCGAAGCCTGGCCGTACGATGATCAGCACGCCGGCAAAGCCGATGGCGATGGCCAGCCAGCGCCGCCAGCCGACGCCTTCGTTGAACACAAGTGCTGCGCCCATCGTCACTGCCAGCGGCAGCGCCTGCAGCACGGCCGAGACATTGGCAATCGGCAGATGGGCAAGAGCGACGAGAAACGACACCGTAGCACCGGCTTCGCCGGCGACGCGCACCGCAACCATCGGTTGCAGCATCGAGCCGGGCAGGGCAAGCGCACCGCGTTGCCAGGCAAGCAGGCCCACGAAAAGCGAAGCGAAGACGCCGCGGATCAGCATGACCTGCGCCATGTTCATGGATTCCGACGAGACTTTGGTGATCGCGTCGTTGAGGGTGAAACCAATCATGGCCACCACCATGAACAGTGCGCCGCGAAGATTTGGGGAAAGAAGCAAAGGCGTTACCGGTTGTGCTTTTGCATCAAGCCTGTAGCAGCCGGCCACAAGACAGCAACGTTAAAGGGCTGGGCCACAGCCTTTCGCGTGGCCCGTTACATCCTCCTCACAAGAGCGGCAGGATTTATTTCGGCGTTGTGACCGAGAAGATCAGCCGCCGGTGACGCTCATGTGCCGCGACACCGAGGGACGGTTGGTACGGCGGTCGATGATGAAATCATGGCCCTTTGGCTTGCGGCCAATGGCTTCATCGATGGCATCGGCGACCAGTTCATTGCCTTCGGATGCACGCAACGGCGCGCGCAGATCGGCGGCATCCTCCTGGCCGAGGCACATATAGAGCGTGCCGGTGCAGGTCAGCCGGACGCGGTTGCAGCTCTCGCAGAAATTATGCGTCATCGGCGTGATGAAGCCGAGCCTGCCACCAGTCTCGGCGACGTGGACGTAGCGGGCCGGACCACCGGTCTTGTAGGGGATATCGGTCAGCGTGAACTGCCGCTCAAGTGCTGCGCGCAGCAGCGACAGCGGCAGATACTGGTCGGTGCGGTCGGCGTCGATCTCGCCCATCGGCATGGTTTCGATGACCGTCAACTCCATGCCGCGGCCGTGCGCCCAGCGCAGCATCTCCGGCAGCTCGGCGTCATTGAAATCCTTCAGCGCCACCGCATTGAGCTTTACCTTCAGTCCCGCTGCCTGCGCGGCGTCGATGCCCTCCATGACCTTGTCGAGATTGCCCCAGCGGGTAATCTGGCGGAATTTTTCCGGGTCCAGCGTGTCCAGCGAGACGTTGATGCGCTTGACCCCGCAATCGGCGAGCTCAGCGGCAAAGCGCGAAAGCTGCGAGCCGTTGGTGGTCAGCGTCAGTTCTTCCAGAGCGCCGCTCTCGAGATGACGCGAAATCTGACGCACCAGATGCATGATGTTCTTGCGCACCAGCGGCTCGCCGCCGGTAAGACGCAGTTTCCTGACGCCCTTTTCGATGAAAACCGTGCATAGCCGGTCGAGCTCTTCCAGCGACAGCAGATCCTTCTTGGGAAGGAACGCCATGTCCTCGGCCATGCAATAGGTACAGCGGAAGTCGCAGCGGTCGGTGACCGACACGCGCAGGTAGCTGATCGTGCGACCAAAAGGATCGATCATGTCCATGCTGGTGCGTTTCCCGTGGCTGCGAACGGCTTCGTTATATATGGCTATGTGATACGATCCAACCTGCCATTCAAGATAAGAAGTTTCGATCCTAGGCAACATCGCGCCGCCGACAGATCGTGTCGGAAGTTTCGAAGCGGCCTTTTCCCGCTGCGCGAAGCGGCGTAGGGAAAGGACAGATGATGCGGAACTTATCACCATGACGGCGCCGAAGGAACTCAGGGTCTCGAAGGACCGCAGGCTGCTTACCGTGACATTCCCGGACCATCAGCCATTCGAACTGCCGGCGGAGCTGCTGCGGGTGGCCTCGCCATCGGCCGAAGTGCAGGGCCATTCGCCCGAACAGCGCGTGACCGTTCCCGGCAAGCGCAACGTTGCGATCCTGAAGATCGAACCGGTCGGAAACTATGCCGTCCGCATCACCTTCGACGATTTTCACGATACCGGCATCTTCACCTGGAATTACCTGCATACGCTGGGTCATGAGAAGGACGCACGCTGGGCCGCCTATCTCGCCGAGCTGGAAGAGAAGGGGCTAAGCCGCGATCGCTAGCTCGACTGGTGCTGTCGTCAAGACGTCACGGATATGGAGTAGCGGCCGCGGCTAGTCGGAGACGAAAACATGTCCGTCATCACCACGGTCGAACAGCTCGAAGCGCTCTATGGCCTGCCCGGCGAGACTTCGCTGGTCAAGGAACTCGACCATGTGAGCCCCGAGTACGCCGCCTTCATCGAGGCCTCGCCTTTTGCAGCGCTCGCGACCAGCGGGCCGGAAGGGCTGGATTGCTCGCCGCGCGGCGATCTCGCCGGCTTCGTCCGCATCCATGATCCGAAAACCCTGATGATGCCGGACCGGCGCGGCAACAACCGTGCCGATTCGCTCCGCAACATCCTTCGCGATCCGCGCGTCGGCCTGTTGTTCCTGGTCCCAGGCTCCGGCACGACGCTGCGCGTCAACGGCCGCGCCTACATCACCACGGATGCCGCGCTCTGTGCCTCGTTTGGCGTCGACGGCAAGCCGGCGCGTTCGGTCACGGTCATCGATGTCGATTCGGTCTATTTCCAGTGCGCTCGCGCCGTCCATCGGTCGGAACTGTGGAACCCGGCGAAGCATGTCGACCCGAAGTCGCTGCCGACACCTGGAAAAATCCTGGAAATCACCAGCCGGAAAGGCATCGACGGCGAGGCTTACGACAAGGAATGGCCGGAGCGCGCGAAAAAGTCGATGTGGTGAGCGGATCGCTGCACGAGCTCCATCCTTTGTTTGAGCATCGGATTTTCCCAAAACCGATTTCCACACTTGGGTCCGATGCTCCAGTCACGCTTCCTTGAGCACGTCGGCAATCTTGCGCATCTGCTCGCCGATCATGTCGCATTGCTCCGGCGTCGACTGGCTCATCGCTTTCTCGATCAGCGCCATATGGACCTTCAGCGCCTGCATCAGCAGTTCCGTGCCGGCTTCGGTCAAGGTCAGCCGCAGCACCCGCTTGTCTTTCTGATCGCCTTCGCGGCGCAGCAGGCCGCGTGTCTCGAGTTGCGGCAAAAGCATGGTGATGTTGGAGCGGCCGACCAGCAGCCGGCGGGCGAGATCGTGCTGCGACATGCCGGGATGGCGGTAAAGGTTCATCAGCACGTCGAGCTGCGCCGGCTTCAGGTCCAGCGGCGCGAGCTTCACCGCCAGCGTGCGCTCCAGCACATGGCAGGCGCGCGCCACCGCGACCCAGTTGCGAAAACGCGGGTTGTCCCAAGGTAGCTCTTGTTTAATGTTCATGTTTGAACTATTATGTTCATGCTTGAACGAATGGATGGATCGCCACTATGGCATCATTTGGATTGAAGGTCATCCGGAGCGTGTTTGCTGCCGCCGAACACGTGGCTCCTCGCCTTACAGGGCGCGCGGCGTTCGAACTGTTCTGCCGCACGCCGAACGCCAAGGTTCTCAGCGATGGCGAGCGACGGGCCGTCGACCGCGCCGCCGGCTTCATGGCCGAGGCGCGCCATCATCGGCTGAAGACCAAAAACGGGTGCGTCATGGTGCATGAATTCAGGCCAGAGCCGGGCAGGCGGGCCGCCGGCACGGTGCTCGTCATCCATGGCTGGCGTTCGCGCACCGAATATATGCGCACGCTGATCGAAGCCTATCGTGACGCCGGTTATAAGGTTGTCTCGCTCGACCTGCCGGGCCACGGCCAATCGCAGGGCCGCCGGCTCACACTGGTCAGCGCTGTCGAAGCCGCACGGCTGACCGGCGAATGGTTCGGCCCGTTCGTGGCGGTCGTCGGCCATTCCTTCGGCGGTGCCGTCGCCGCCAATGCCGTCGCCGGTTCGGTCAAGGACATTCCGCCGCTGGCGGCCGAGCGGCTGGTGCTGATCGCGGCGCCGAGCTCCCTGCCGGCGATCTTCAATGATTTCAGCCGCATGCTCAGTGTCGGCCCACGCTCGCAGGCCGCAATGGCCGACCGGGTCGAACGCATCGCCGGCCGGCCGCTGCACGAATTCACCGGCGACCGCCAGCTTGCCAGCACGCCGGTGCCAACGCTGGTCATCCATGCGCCAGACGACCGCGAAGTGTCCGCCGACCATGCAAGGCTCTATGCCGGCGCCGGCGACCATATCAGGCTTTACTGGGCCGATGGGCTCGGCCATCGCCGCATTCTCGCCGATAGGGGCGTGGTCGAGCGTGCGATCGGTTTCGTTGCCGAACACCGGGAACCGTCGCTGCTGCATTGACCTAAATATCTTGTTTTTGTCCCGGCCCAACCGGGAGTCCAGCCGCCATAGCGGTCGCGGTTGTCATGCCGCGTCCCTGCCGGCCATCACCTTCCACGCCGCCATGGCCCCGGCCACCGTCGCCAGAAGGGCGGCGCGCGATGCGCCGTCGCGCGCCTGGATCGACATGCCGTGCTGCACCGTCGCATAGAAGGTCGCAGCCGTGCGGCAGTCGAAATTTTCCGGCAATTCGCCTTCCGCCACGCCGCGTTCCAGCCGTCTCAGCAAGGCTGCGCGGTTTTCGGCGCGACGGCGGCGCAGGTCATCGCAGATGGCGCCGCGGCTTGAGTCCTGATGCAGCGCGCCGAGTGCGATCAGGCAGCCTTGCGGACGATCGGTCTGCGAATAGGCCTTGGCCGTCTGGCGCAAGAAGCGCTCGACCGCCTGGCGCGCCGTCGGCGACTTTTCCAGTGCGGACCAGATATCGGTGCCTTCGACCTGCGTGTAGAGCTCGACCGCTTCGAGGAAGAGCGCTTCCTTGCTGCCGAAGGCGGCGTAGAGGCTGGGCGAGTTGATGCCCATCGCCGCGGTCAGCTCGCTCATCGATGCCCCTTCGTAGCCCTTGGCCCAAAACACCTCCATTGCGCGCCGCAAGGCAGCGGTTCGATCGAAGGTGCGGGGACGGCCTCGTTCGGGCATGGCATCCTTTCTGTGTTGATTGATACATAAATCTATTGACGCACCCGGGCAAGGCTGGCAGACATTTATGTATCGATCATTACAAAAAAGGAGAAAAGAATGTCATCGCAAGGCTTGAACGGCAAGGCTGCGCTCGTCACCGGCGGCAGCCGCGGCATCGGCGCAGCGATTGCGCGAAGGCTCGCGGCCGACGGCGCCAGCGTCGCACTCACTTACGTGAATGGCGAGGAGCAGGCCCGCGCTGTCGTCGGGGAAATCGAGGCAGCCGGCGGTCGCGCCATTGCTCTCAAAGCCGACAATCGCGACGCTGCCGCGATCCAGGAGGCGGTCAGCGAGGCAGTGAAGACCTTCGGGCGACTGGACATCCTCGTCAACAGCGCCGGTATCTGGCGCGCCGCGCCGATCGATGAATTGCCGCTCGCCGACTTCGATGAAACCATGGAGGTCAATGTCAGAGCCCCGTTCGTGGCCTCGAAGGCGGCAGTCGTGCATATGGGCGAGGGTGGCAGGATCATCTCGATCGGCAGCAATCTGGCGGAGCGTGTCACCGACACCAGCCTCAGCGCCTACTCGGCCAGCAAGGCGGCACTGGTCGGCTTGACCAAGGCATTGGCGCGCGACCTCGGTTCGCGCGGCATCACCGCCAACGTCGTTCATCCTGGCTCGACCGATACCGATATGAACCCGGCCAGTGGCCCGCACGCCGAGCACCAGCGACAGAAGATGGCGACGCCCCGCTTCGGCAAGGCGGAAGAGATCGCCGGGATGGTCGCCTGGCTGGCCGGTCCCGAAGGGCGCTTTGTGACAGGCGCCGCACTGACGATCGACGGCGGCGCCAACGCCTGACCCGTGCACTATTTTCGGGAACCGGAGCGGGCCCAATTCGCTTTAGTTGTCACGGCGTTGTGAAACTGTTCTGCAACAGGATAGCCGAAATTTATGGAAGCTTAACGAAATCGGTATGAATCGGTGTGGTCGCGTCTTACATCCCGCCGTGCGGTGGGCGAGACCGTCAAGCGATACGGAACGGGAACCGGTTGCAGCCGGAGCGGGTGATCCATGAAATTCCTCGGAAACAAAGCAACCGTGATGCCGCTTGCAGTTGTCACGGTAATGCTGGCCTTCGGCATGCCGCAGGCGGACGCGCAAGGGCTTTTCGAGAGGCTTTTCGGCGGTGGTATCAGGCGCGCGCCCCACGGTGATTTCCCTCCGCCGCCGAGGCACAGACCGAGGCCGAGAGAATTCGCTGGTGGTGGCAGCAGGATCAACAGCCCGTCCTACTATACCTATAAGGCCGACCGGCTGGTGCGTGTCGATTTTGCGACATTGATGGCAGCACCACAGCCGGTGGCACCACAGGACGCTGCCTTTGTACCGTCGCTCACCAGCGACGCCTTTCGCGAAGCGATTGCCGGGCTCGGCGACTACGAGCTCTATGCGGAACCTGACATTGCCAAGGCGTTGATCGCTTATTACTCGGCCAATCCGGATTTCATCTGGGTGACCGGGACCGGCCCAAACGGTCGCGCGCAGGATGCGGTGCGGGTGCTTGGCGAGGCGACGAGCTATGGCCTGACGCCGGCCGACTATTCGGTTGAAGTGCCCGCCGCCGGCGCATCGACCGGCGGGGCCGATGCGCGGCTGCAGGAGCTCGTCCGCTTCGAGATGGCGCTGTCGGCGCGCGTCTTGCGCTATGTCCACGACGCGCAAAGCGGCCGCGTCGATCCCAATCGCATCACCGGCTACTATGATTTCCCGGCCAAGCCGCTCGACATCGAAGGCGTGCTGAAAACGCTGGTGCGCACCCAGCAAGTGCGCACCTATCTCGAATCACGGCATCCGCAGAATGCGGAATACCAGGCGCTGCGCGTCGAACTGGAATCACTTCAGGCCAGCGCCGAAGACGAGATCGTCGTTGACCCCAAGCTGTTGCTGAAACCTGGGCAGACCAGCCCCGAACTGCCGAAGCTTCTGGCGAAGATCGCGCGCAATCTAGACGACGAGATGGGCGGCGCCTATGGCGAGATATTGGCCAGGCTCGCCACCAGCGAGGTCTATGATCCGGAACTGGTGCCGGTTATCAAGGCAGTGCAGAAGAAGGCTGGCATGAAGGGCGACAGCGTCATCGGTCCGCGCACCGTCGCGGCGCTGGTCGGGACGTCCAAGGCCGACAAGATTCAAAAGGTGCAGGTCGCGCTGGAAGAGTTGCGTTGGCTGCCATCCGATCTCGGCAGTCCGCGCGTCTTCATCAACCAGCCGGCCTTCACGGCGAGCTACATCGAAAATGGCGAGGAGAAGCTGAAGACTCGCGCCGTCATCGGCAAGACCACCAACCAGACTTCCTTCTTCTACGATCAGGTCGAGCAGGTCGACTTCCATCCCTATTGGGGCGTGCCGCAGTCGATCCTCGTCAACGAGATGCTGCCCCGGCTGCGCAGGGATCCCGGCTATCTCGACCGCGCCGGCTACGAAGTGATCAACGCGCGCGGCAAGCGCATTCCCTCCTCCTCGGTCAATTGGGGTGCCTATGGCGCGAAAGTACCTTATGGCGTGCGCCAGCTGCCGAGCGAGGCCAATGCGCTGGGCGAACTGAAGATCCTGTTCCCCAACAAGCACGCAATCTACATGCACGATACGCCGCAAAAGTCGTTTTTCCAGCGTGACATGCGCGCGCTCAGCCATGGCTGCGTTCGTCTGCAGGATCCGCGCGGCATGGCGGCGGCCGTGCTCGGCACCTCGGTCGACTACATTGCGGAGAAGCTGAAGCACGGACATTCGACCGAAAAGGTGGCGCGCACGATCCCGATCTATGTCGCCTATTTCACCGCCTGGCCGGACATGTCCGGCAAAGTCGAATATTTCAGCGACGTCTATGACCGCGACACGCGGCTGCAGCAGGCACTCGACAGCACGGAAGCGGTGCGCTCGCCGGCAAGCTGAGATTCTAAAGCGCGTCGCGTTTGACCGGCCTCATGCGACGCGCTTTAGGTTGCTGTTTTGTTTTATGCATGTCGTTATCGCAAAACCGCTGCACACTTTTGCGCGACATACATTAGCGTAGGGAGAGCGGGAGCCGGAAGCCGGCCTCGCGCCCGGCAATCAGCCAGTAAGCCAGGCCGGCGACCAGACCGGCGGCGGCGATGATGCCGATATCGGCCCAGCGCTCGGGGCTCAGGTCCTCCGGCGCGCTCGGCCAGATCAGGAAGAAGCCGGCAGCCGCTGCTGCGGCGCCGAAGACCATATGCAGCCAAAAACTGCGCAGCGAAAACAATTCGGCGATCAGCGCGAAGATCAGCGTCTGCAGGCCGGTCATCATGATCGTCAGGAAATAGATCAACATGCCGAGCGGCGGCACGACCAGCGCCGCAATGGGGGAGACCCCCATGAGATCGAAATACGCCGGTGCATCAGGCAGCGAACTCAATGCACCATAGATCGTTACTACTGCGAACAGTCCGACCAGCACCGCAACGAAATAGCCGGCGAGCATCATCAGAACGCGTTTCGCCACATGCTTTGCCGTCGCCATGCCCACCCCCGTGCGGCTCAATGATCACGCCGCAGTCAGCCATCAAAGGCGCATCGGCGCAAGGGGATGCCGAAAAGCGTGCGGGAACCGTCGCCCCGCTCTTGGTGAAGCTACGCCGCCGCCCGCTTCCGAGGGATCGTCCCCAGGCTGCGCTGTAACCTGCCGGAATTGTTCCCGGTCCTTTAAGAGAAAGCCGGCCGCACGTATCGCCTGGAGGAAGGGTGGCCGCGATCTATTTCGGCTCGGCTGTCACCGGATCGTAGGTGATTTCGACCTTCGCCTTGTCGGTCGTGTAATAGGTGACGGTGTAGGAGCCGCTGTCCCAGCCGACCTCGTCGACGTAGCGAAAGTCGTCGCGCTGCTCGACCTTGGCGATTATTTCCGACAGTTTCCTGGCATTCTGCGGCGGCAGCTGGGTTCCGTCTGCGGCAAGGGCCGGTCCGCCGAGAAGGAGGACTACGACACCTGTCGCCAAAACACGTCTGGACATGGCTTTCCCTCACTCTTCAAGGAGTAGAAACTCGCGGCCATGCAGGTTTGTTCCGGGGTTCTGGAATGGACACTCGCGAATCGCGCCGCCGCATCGCGTTGTCGTTGCTCACGTCTGCAACTCACGCCTCGTCGGGGAAGAGATGGGCTAAGGCCGTGTCGAACGTGAGCTCCAGGGCGTCACCCGGTTCAAAGATCTTGTCTTCATCGAAGGCGGCAATGAGCTCGTGATCGTCGCGAAGTGTCAGGTCCACGACCGTCTCGCTGCCCAACCGCTCGGTATGTGCCACGACGCCATGCAGCATGCCTTCTCCAGGCTGCGCCGCCCGGAGGTACTGCGGACGGATACCCAGGATGGCCTTGCCGTCTTTCCGGAAGGAGCGCCTTCTGGTCGCTACCCTGATCGGCTCCAGGGATTGATTGCCAACTGTTGCCGCTTCGCCATCGAGGTCGAGGACGTCGACCTTCAGGAAATTCATCGACGGGGCTCCTAGAAAGCCGGCTACGAACCTGTTGGCCGGCTCGTGATAGAGTTCCATCGGCGCTCCTATCTGCATGACTTGACCGTCCTTGAGGACGACGATCCTGTCAGCCAGCGTCATCGCCTCGACCTGGTCATGGGTGACATAGATCATCGTTGTGCCAAGTTGCCTGCGCAGCCGGCCGATTTCCATACGCATGTCCATGCGCAGCGCGGCATCGAGGTTGGAGAGCGGCTCGTCAAACAGGAATACGGACGGTTTCCGGGTGATTGCGCGCCCGATAGCGACTCGCTGGCGCTGGCCGCCCGAAAGTTGACTTGGGCGGCGGTCGAGCAGATGTTCCATTTGCAGGATGCGTGCGGCCTCGGCCACCTTCTGCTCCTTTTCCTGCTTGGAAGCGCCCGCGATCGTAAGGCCGAACGCGATATTCTCGCGCACCGTCATGTGCGGAAAGATGGCATAGTTCTGGAACACCATCGCAACACCGCGTTCCTTGGGTGGGAGTTCGTTGACCACCCGGCCTCCGATCTCGAGGATGCCTTCGGTTATGTCCTCGAGTCCGGCGATCACCCGCAGCAAGGTGGACTTCCCGCAACCTGACGGTCCGACAAAGACGACGAACTCGCCATCGTTGATGTGGATATCGACGCCTTTGATGACGTCGACGCGACCATAGGATTTCTTGACGGCCTTGAGCGAGACCTCAGCCATAAGCAATGGCTCCCTGGTTCATGTGCGGCAATCCGGGATCACCGATCGATTGGTCGGCCTTGAGGAAATAGCCGTGCCCGCGCTTGCCGTCATGGGCGTACCAGTCGTCCCAGATCCACTGGCATTTGAGCGCGAGAACCATGCATTCAGCCCTTCACACCGGTCGAGGCGATCGATGCGATGAAGGCGCGCTGCAGGAAGAGATAGAAGATCAGCACCGGGACGGTGATAAGGGTGAGATAGGCCATGACTTCGCCCCAGGCGACGTTGAGTTGAAAGAAGTAGCCGAGACCGACCATGACCGGGCGGTAGTTTTCCTGCTGCACGACGATGAGCGGCCAGAGATATTGGTTGTACATCACGAGGAACTTCAGGATGGCGGCAGTCGCCAGAACCGGCCCTGAAAGCGGCATGACAACGCGACAGTAGACCTGCCACCAGCTCGCGCCCTCCACCCGGCTTGCCTCGATCAGCTCGCCCGGCAGTCCTTTGAAATACTGCACGAACAGGAAGATCGTCAGCCCATCGGCGATCCAGGGGATGATCTGTACCCTGTAGGTGTTGAGCCAGCCCCAGTGCAGCCCATCAAGCCCGATCCAGGGCAGTTTCGAGACCAGGAGCAGGAGCGGGATAGCGATGGTCTCGAAAGGGATGATCAGCGTGGCGATGACGATCGAGAGCACCACGTCGCGCCCCTTCCACCGCAGGAAAGCGAAGGAGAATGCGGCCAGCGAACAGATCAACAATGAGAGAAGGACGGTCGCCCCGGTGACCAGAACCGAGTTTAGGACGAACAGGCCGACAGGCGCCCGCCGGAACGCTCCGAAATAGTTGTTGAGGCTGATGTCCCCGACGGGCAGGAAAGCACGCAGGCTGGAGGTGTCCGCGAGGAGCTGACTGTCGGGCTTGAAGCTCGAGTTGATCATGAACACGAGCGGAAAGATGAAGATCAAGGCAATCAGGCACAGCACCAGATAGCGGACGAAGAGCCTCAGGCCGTAATTGTCAGGATTGAAGGCCATCTTAACGCTCCCGTGTCAGCCAGCGCTGAGTGAGTGAGATCGCCAGCACGATCGCGAACAGGATGACCGAGATGGTCGAGCCGCCGGAGATGTCCTGCTTGCCGTAGCCGCGCTCGACCGCCTGGAAGACGAGGGTCTGGGTGCTGTCGAGCGGACCGCCATTGGTCATCACGTCGATCTGGGCGAAAAGCGCGAAGCCCTGCATGGTGATCACGACAAGGACAAGCACGGCGGTGTTGCGCAGGCCCGGCCAGGTGACATAGCGGAAGGTCTGCCATATCGAAGCCCCCTCGATGGCGGCGGCCTCGTAGAGCGTCGGGCTGATCGTCTGCAACCCGGCCAGCCAGATGACCATATGGAAGCCGACGGCCTGCCAGATCGACATGGCCATGACTGCGGGCAGCGCGGTCGAGGGATTGCCGAGCCAGTCGACGGGCGGGAAGAGGCCGAAGGTGAGGGCCTGGAGGATGCTGTTCAACAGCCCGTTCTGGCCGTCATAGATGAACCGCCAAAGGAGCGAGACCACGACGATGGAGACCACCACCGGCATGAAGTAGATGGTCCGGAACAGGTTGATGCCCCTGACCTTGTGGTTGATCAGCAAAGCAAGCATCAGCGCGAGGCTGCCCTGCACCGGCGCCACGACCAGGACGAACAGGAAGGTGTTTACCAGCGCCTTCATGAACACAACGTCGCTGGCGATGACGATCATGACGTTCTCGCCGGACTGCCAGCGAAACCACTCGCGCATGCCGCGATACTGAGGATAGTCGTCGCTACGGGTGATCGCACGCAGGCGCGGATACTGGATTTCGCCGGCCTCGTTTCGGATCATTTCGCCAGCATCGTTGCGCTCTGGCTCAAGGGTCACCACCGCAAGGCCCAGGAGCTGCTGATAGTTTTCCAACCCGACGAACTGGGTGGGGTTCGGCGACAGCAGCCGCTGATTTGTCAATGACAGACCGATCGCGAAGAAAAACGGCAGGACGATGAATGTAAAGATGAGTGCGAAGCCCGGCAGGGCGAATGTCCAGCCCGCCCGGTTCGACAGGGTTAGTTTCGACGCCATTTGCCGTATCCGCCCAGCAAGCCAAAGAGGGTGGAGTCCGCGGCTGGCGAGGACCCCGGCGCGACAGATCTAGCGGTGGCCGTAGCCACCATTGCTTTCGATGTCGGCGTCGATCTCGTCGACCGCCGCGTCAAGCGTGTCGGCCACGTCGGCACCATTGGCGATATCGGCCAATGACTTGGTGAAGACCTTGGCCTGGACCACGTAACCCGGGGTGACCGGGCGCACCAGAGCTTGTGCTTTGGAGAGGTCGAAGAACACCGCGAGCGGGCCGCCATCCTTGTAGTTCTTCGTCATCTGCGCCGCCGAGGGCGTCGGCGGGATCAGGCCGATGCCGTCGGAGAAGGCGGCCAGGTACTTGTCCTGCGCGGCGAACTTGATGAACTCGGCAGAGCCTTCCGGATGCTTGGACTTGGCCGAGACGCCGAATTGCCAGGATCCCGCGCCGATCTTGTTGCCGGCGCCGAAATCGGGGGCTGGAAGGAAGACAACGTCATCCACGGCTTCCATCGTTGCCACCGCGCGCCAATTGCCGTTCCACTGGAAGGCGAACTTGCCGCCGATGAAACCGGTCTGCTGATCGGCCGGGTCCTCACTGGTGCCCGGCGCATAGCCTCCGGTGAATAATGATTGCCACCACTTGCCAAAGGCCTGCGCAGCCTCGCCGTTCAGCGCGCCTTCCGCGGTCTTGTAGGTCGAACGGTCGACAATGTCGCCGCCGAAGCTCTGCAGGAACGGCGAGAAGGCATAGGAGTACCACTCGGCCTGGTCGTTCATGCCGAGATCAAGGGCGAATTCATATTTGCCGGAGGCCTTGGCGGCATCGAGCGCGGCCATGAATTCCTCTCTCGACCAGGGCTTGTCGAGGGTCGGGGTGCGCAAGCCCAATTCATCCAGCGTCGATTGGCGTGCAAAAAGCGCCACCGCCGCCTCCCACAGACCGACCGAATAGAGCTTGCCATCCCACACGCCTTTGGTGCCGGGCAGGAAGTCGGCGAACTCGCTCTCGTCGATCGGCAGCGGCTGCAGATAGCCGGCCCAGGCCCAATTGGGCATGACGGGCCCGTCCACATCCAGGATGTCGGGCAGGTTGCCCGCCAGGGCCGCCGCCGCAACGGAATCGTTGTAGCTCTTCTCGGGGAAGCTCTCGATGGTCACCGTCCAGTCGGACTGGCTGGTGTTGAAGTCGGAGATGATCTGGTTGAGGATTCGCGACTCCACCTCATTGCCGGCGCCGTGATACCACATGGTCAACTTGGTCTGCGCCAGCGCCGGCACACACAGACAGGTCGACGCGATCACCACACCGGCAAGGTGTTTTGTCAGGTTCATCGGTTATTCCTCCCTTTTGACTTTAAGGTCGCTGGCTGGATCCAGGGTCATCCCCGAGGCCGCCATGACAGCGGGCTGGGAAGCCAGGGCTCAGTTTCGGGTCGGCCGCTACGGGCCCTTGATGGGGTCCAGCAATGTTCGCGGAAGCCGGACGCATTTGCAATTGCGCAGTTTCATCTGGTCGGAGCAGGAGGTCGACGGCGATTCCCCTCGTCAGTTCGCGGGCCACTGAGATAGCAGTTCACCTAGGACGATTTTATCGTCCGTCAACTTTCTCCCGGCCGCGTTCAATGTGCAGCTTGAGCGATTCCAAGGGTAGACAGCGCTTAGTGATGTGTACCCAGCTGCCTGGCGAATCGCATGAACCGGGTCATGGCAAACCTGGCCATGAGGCGGAAGTTCGAAGCGTAGGCGGCTGCGAAGCGGATGGTAGCTTTGTACCGGAAGCGGGTATTGGTGGGCGATGCAGGGATTGAACCTGCGACCCCACCCGTGTGAAGGGTGTGCTCTCCCGCTGAGCTAATCGCCCGCTCGTTGCCCGAAGGCCAAGCGCGCCGCGATATAAGGGAGGCCGGCCGGGGAAGTCAAGGCGATGTCCGGGCGTTCCGACGAAGACCGAATGCAACTCCGCCGGGAGCGACCCGGTCGCCGTCGTTCAGTGCCCCGCAGCGGCAATCAGGCGTTCGGCCAGACCAAGCGTCAGCGCATCGAAATGCGAGATCACCGCCGACGGTTCGAATTCGCGCACATGGCGGTCGGTGTAGCCGAAATCGACCGCCACCACGGGAATGCCCGCGGCTTTCGCCGTATCGATGTCGGTCTGCGAATCACCCACCATCAGCGCGCGGTGCGGATCGCCGCCGGCCAGCACGATGGTTTCGGTCAGATGGCGCGGGTCGGGCTTGCGGAACGAAAACGTGTCCTGACCGCAAATCGCCGCGAAATGCTTCGCCAGGCCGAGCGCCTCGATCAGCGCCACCGAGTTGGCTTCGTACTTGTTCGTGCAGACGGCCAGGAGATAGCCGGCTGCTTCGAATCGGGCGATCGTCTCGACGACGCCGGGGTAGGGGCGCGATTTGCCCGGGATGTTGTCGGTGTAGTGATCAAGGAACAGCTTTAGCAATCGGTCGTGTTCCTCCACTGCCAGCGATCTTTGCTGCGCGGCATGCGCGCGCTCGATCATCACCCGCCCGCCATGGCCGACGAAACGCTTGAAGCCGGCCTCGTCGACGGCTACCAGTTCGCTGGCGGCAAGGCTGTGGTTGAGGCTGTCGAGCAGGTCTGGCGCTGTATCGATCAGCGTCCCGTCGAGGTCGAACACGATGATCGGTCGGGTCATGGCCTGTCCTGTGACGATTGCGCTGCCGGCAGGCGATAGCCGCTTCAGCCCATCCAGGCAAGCAGTGCTTGGTCAATCCACAGGGCAAAGTCTTTGACCGGACGGGCAAAGATGCTAGGAGCGCCGATACAAATTTTGGGGCGCGACATGGATGCGAGACAATTGAAGGTCGAAGCCGCACGGGCAGCGCTCGCCCATGTGAGCGACGGCATGCGGCTCGGCATCGGCACCGGCTCGACGGCCGAAGAGTTCGTTCGGCTGCTCGCCGAAAAGGTCGCCACCGGCCTCACCATTATCGGCGTGCCGACCTCGGAGCGCACCGCCATCCTTTGCGGCGAGCTTGGCGTGCCGCTGTCGACGCTGGAAAAAACGCCCGAACTCGACCTTACCATCGATGGCGCCGACGAGATCGATCCGGCGCTGACATTGATCAAGGGCGGCGGCGGTGCGCTGCTACGCGAAAAGATCGTAGCGGCGGCTTCCGCTCGGATGATCGTCATTGCCGACCGTTCGAAGATGGTCGAGACGCTCGGCCGTTTTCCACTGCCCATCGAGGTCAACCCGTTCGGCCTGCGTGCCACGGAAATCGCGGTCGCCGCGGCGGCCGAAAGGCTCGGCCTTTCCGGTCCCGTCACATTGAGGATGACGGGGGGGCAGCCTTTTGTTACAGACGGCGGCCACTTTATCCTCGATGCATCTTTTGGCCGCATTCCGGATACAAGAGCGCTTTCGAATGCTCTCCATGCCATTCCGGGCGTGGTCGAGCATGGTCTTTTCATCGGGCTGGCATCAGCGGCCATCATAGCCGGCGACGGCATCCAAACCGTCCATGCCGCCCGAAAACCAGGGAGTTCTATCGATCATGACGTTGCATAACCGGGTTCGCCGTTTTTCTGCCATTCTGGCAGCTTCAGCCGTCTTTGCGTTTTCATCGCCGGCGTTCTCGCAGGACGTCACCGACGGGCATCTGAAGGCGGCCCGCGCCGCCGTCGCGGCGATCCACGCGACGGACCCGTTCGACAACATCCTGCCGCAAGCCGCCGCCGCGCTTCAGCAGCAGCTTATCCAAAAGAACCCGGATATGCAGGAACTGATCGGCAGGACCATCAGCGAAAAGGCGCTGGCGCTGGCCTCGCGTCGCGCCGATCTGGAGAAGGAAGCAGCCATGGCCTACGCCAAGGTATTTTCCGAAAAAGAGCTTACCGAAATCGCCGCTTTCTACAATTCCGATTCCGGCAAGAAGCTGCTCGACAGCGGCCCGGCCGTGACACGTGACCTGCTCAAAGCGGCCGACATCTGGCAGAACGGCGTCGCTCGCGATCTCGCCCAGCAGGTCGGCGAAACGCTGGCCGCGGCAGCGAAGGCCGCCGCGCCGGCCGCACCGGCGAACGCCGCGGCTCCTGCGGCTGGTACGGAGCCGGAAGCACCGAAGAACTGAGCATATTTCCCGGCGGCGTTATCGCTGCTGGACCGGAAAGCCCGGCGTCCGTTGCGCGTCCGACAGCATGCGCAGCGTGGTGGTCCGGGCTTTTCTTTCGGTGGTTTGCAGCCTACCTGTCTCAAACATTTTGAAGGGCAAGGAGCCGCACCATGGCCGGTTACGACTACGATCTTTTCGTCATCGGCGGCGGCTCCGGCGGGGTGAGGGCGGCGCGCATGGCGGCGGCACTCGGCAAGCGCGTCGGCATTGCCGAGGAATACCGTTTTGGCGGCACCTGCGTCATTCGCGGCTGCGTGCCGAAGAAGCTCTATGTCTATGCCTCGCAATTTCCCGAACATTTTGCCGACGCCGCAGGTTATGGCTGGACCGTGCCGCAGGCGAGCTTCGACTGGCAGACATTGGTTGCCAACAAGGATCGCGAGATCAGCCGGCTGGAAGCCATCTACAGGAAGAATGTCCAAGGTGCCGGCGGCGAGACGTTTCAGTCGCGCGCCATGCTGGTCGATCCGCATGTGGTGCATCTTCTCGGCGACGACCGCACCGTCACCGCCGACCAGATTCTCATCGCCACCGGCGGCCGCCCAGCGCCGCACCCGGCTCTGCCCGGCCACGAGCACTGCATCTTTTCCAACGAGGCCTTCGACCTCAAGGAATTACCGAACGCGATCATGATCGAGGGCGGCGGCTATATTGCCGTCGAATTCGCCAACATCTTTCACGGCCTCGGCGTCGACACAACGCTGGTCTATCGCGGCAAGGAGATTCTCTCGCGCTTCGATATGGATCTCAGGCGCATGCTGCACGAGACGATGGAAAAGAAGGGGATAAAAATCCTCTGCCATGCCGTATCCGAATGGATCAGGAAGCGCCCGGACGGTCGCCTCGATGCTGTCGTCACCGGCGGCAAGATACTGACGGTCGATCAGGTCATGCTCGCCATCGGGCGTCTTCCCAATACCGAAAACATGGGTCTTGAGGGCGTCGGCATCGAGATGACCAAGACCGGCGCTATCAATGTCGACCAATATTCGCGCACCAACATCGACAACATCTGGGCGATCGGCGACGTCACCAACCGCGTGCAATTGACGCCGGTGGCGATCCACGAGGCGATGTGTTTCGTCGAGACCGCCTTCAAGGGCAACCCGACCGCGCCCGACCATGATACAATCGCCACCGCGGTCTTTTCGCAGCCCGAGATCGGCACGGTCGGCCTGTCGGAAGACGAGGCGATAAAACGTTTTTCCGATATTGAGATCTACCGCGCCACCTTCCGGCCGATGCGGCACACGCTGTCGGGCCGCGACGAAAAAATGCTGATGAAGCTGGTGGTCGACGGCGCCTCGAAAAAAGTGCTCGGCGCCCATATCCTTGGGCCGGATGCCGGCGAGATGGCGCAGCTTCTCGGCATTCCGCTGAAGGCGGGGCTGACCAAGGATGATTTCGATCGCACGATGGCCGTGCATCCGACCGCAGCGGAAGAACTCGTCACCATGTACAAGCCGACCTACCGGGTGAAGGACGGCGAGCGCGTCTGACGTTTTGCTTTCGCCCGGACGGAACAGCCGCCGATGTCCTCAAGCTCCTCGAAACACTGCCAACCTGGGGGCGAGCCGGTGATCCGCCCCGACACTGCCGGCTGCAGCGGGCAGGGCAGGATCACCAGCGACACTGGGCAGCGATGTTGTGTCGCCGCTATTTCTGCCTGATGCGGCGAGGGAAGCGCAGCCATCTTTCCTCGACCGGCCTTGGGTGCTCGAGGATGGTGGTGAGCTCGACCGGCAGGCTCGGCGCCAGCGGCTTTTTGGTCGCGACGCCATCCGCGATGGCAACGATGCTGTGGTAGAATTCGGCGCCTGAAAGCGACCTTGGCGGCACGGCCTCGTGCATGATCGAGATCACCGTGACGTCTGGACAATTGTCCTTGATTGCCTGATGGAAGGCGATCTTCCCTTCGGGGTCGAGCGCGCCGGTCGCTTCGTCGAGAAACAGCAGCCCAGGCTGCTGCAGCACGATACGAGCGACAACCAGCTTCTGTTTCTGGCCGCCCGAAAGCACCTGGTCCCAGTTCATGCCCTCGCGGCTTTCATCGGCCATGTGTTCGATGAAATCGCCAAGGCCCGCTCTGTGCAAAGCCGATGCAACCTGCGTGTCGGTGTAATCGCGCTCTGAGCCGGGCAGGCAGACCAGTTGCTTCAGCGAGACCTGCTGCAGCTTGACCTCCTGGGCGGCATAGAAACTTTCGACCCCTTCCGGGAAGACTATGGTACCGCGGCCATAGGGCCACAAGCCGTTGATTGCCTTGATCAGCGATGTCTTGCCGCAACCCGATTCGCCCTTCAGGAACGTCCACTCACCGCGTCGGAAACGCAAATTCGCAGCGCTCAGGAAGGGCGTGGCGTCCTCGCCCTGATGGGTCAGCTCGAGCTTCTGGATGGTCAAGCCGAAAACCGGGTTCTGGCGATCATAGCGGAAATCGGAGCAGCCGGTGAGACTGTAGAATTCCTGCGGGTGCTGGACGTTTTCGATCGCGTTGGCGAGTTCGGTCACGCGTTGGCTGTTGGCCCGCAGAGCCGCAATGGAAGGCATGACATGGATGAACCACGAACACTGACTGATCAGCGAGTTGACCATCTCGGAGCCGGTTATGTAGCCCTTGAGATCGAAACGGTTGTGGATGTAGGGCACGAGGCCCGGCCCGTAGGCGACAATGCGGGCGCCGATGAAATTGTAGACCAGCTCGAACGAACGGTAGCTGGTGTTGACGATGTTCAGCCGCGCCCAAGTGCGGTCGATGTCGACATAAAGCCGGTCGTGCATCGTCTTTTGCACGTTCTCGCCCTGTGATGCGGCGACGTGGAAACTGCGACGCAGGAACGTCGTCAACTCGCCGCGATAACTGCCTTCGGACTGCTGCATCCGGATGTTGAGCCGCTCCAGCAGTCTGCCGAGCTTCACCGCGATCCAGGTGTTCAGCGGCACGTATATGGCGACCGCCAGGAAAGCCAAGACCGCGCTGCCATAGCTGCCGAGGAACTCCAGCCCTTTCACCTCCGCCGAGGTTTCAAGCAGTTTCCGGCCGACGAAATAAAGCGATGTGGCGACAGCCATGACCCCCATGGCGAGGCCGATGGCTCCGCCGGTCATGTCCTTGATCGATTCCTGGACGCGCTGGTCGATGTTGTCGGGAGCAGCAGTGCCGGACGAACCATGCTGGGCATGGAAGTGCGTGTGATTGGTGTCGAGAAGCGCTTCGTTGAAACGGCTGTCCAGCCAACCGCGCCATTTGCGATGCAGCGTTGCGGAAACAAAGGTGCGGATGCCGGTAAAGCCCGCGTCCTTGAGCACGACAAGAAGGATGAGCATGCCGGCATTGGTGAGCAGCGATGCGAGCGGCGTGGTGTTCGCGGCATCGTGGTAAAAGGCGATCGAGTTGACCAGTTCCCCGGATGCTTCGGCGAACCAGACGCCGGCTTTGCTGGAGAGCGCGGTAAACAGCGCGATGACCAGCGTCAGCGTCCAGGCCTCCACCCAGCGGTCCGAGAACCAGTAGGCCCGCATCAGTCCCCAGAAGCTGCGCATCGAGGAAACCGGTGTCAGGAGCGGCGGCCTTGCGGCACCGCGGAGCCATTTTTCCGATATTGAATGTCGCTCTGGTCTACCGACCCGAATCACAATCCCGCCCAAACCTCTTTTAGTTTTGTTACAGACAGTAACACCAATTGATCATTTTCCATTATCTTTTCTCGGTCTGTGGAGGATTGAACCCCTAGCCGTTGCCATTAAGCAACAGCGGCAGCGCCATGCGGTGTCGTTCTCGAAGCAGATTATCTCTATAATTTCAATTAGTTGGTGGTTCATGCGGGCGGGCGCCAGCACCTTCCCCAAGGGAAAGCTTTTTGCACAGTTTTGTTAAGCAAGAGCGTGGTCGATCAGCCGATTTTTATGTCGCGGAAGACGAACGGACGCAAAGACGAGTCGTCATCTTTGTTGCCATATCGACCCTGGCGGCAGCCGGAAATGTGACCGGAGGGCGTTCGCTGCTGTGGCAATGTCGCCAAACGCGCCTATGGAATGGCGTCTATCAGTTCGCTTTCTCCAACTCGCCCCGCGCCTTGGCCGCCGCAACCTGGCGAATGGCGTCGGTGAGCGTGTCGGCGTCCTGCGCGCCCATCACCGCATACTTGCCCTCAAGCAGGAAGCACGGCACGCCCGTGATACCCATGCGCGAAGCGGTGGCGATTTCGGTGCGCACCGCCTCGACATCGGCGTCAGTCGGCAAAAGCGTCTCGACCACGGATGCATCCATGCCGGCCTCGCGGGCGGCGTTGATCAGAACGGCATGATCGCCGAGATTGGCGCCTTCCTCGAAATTCAATTGGAACAGACGTCGCACCAGCCGGTTCTGCATGACCTCGCCGGCGGCACCAGCCCAGCGGATGACGCGGTGCGCGTCCAGCGTGTTGGGCGCGACCTTGATGGCGGCGAAGGCGAAGTTGATCCCCTCGGCTTCGCCCAGTGGCTCGATGCGGGCGTGGATCTCGCGGACGCGTTCGTCGCTGCCGAACTTGGCCACCATGTATTCGCGGCGATCCTTGCCTTCAGGCGGGATGGTCGGGTCGAGCTGGAACGGCCGCCAGCGTATGTGCACGTCGACATCGCTTGCCGCGGCGATCGCCTTGTCGAGCCGCTTCTGGCCGATGAAGCACCACGGACAGACGACGTCGGAGACCACATCGACGGTAATCGACTTCTCGTCGCTCATCTTGATCTCCTGTTCCGAAGAGGTCACTTCGGCTTGCGCCACCATGTCGGCAGTCTATAGCCGGATATGGGAGTCTTTCGCGGATGTTCCAGATAGCTCCAGTAGGCGAGCCATTGCTGCGTGTTGTGCTGCATCGGAACCATGTAGTGGCCGGAGATCAGCAACCTGTCGAGGACCCGGACGGCGGCAACATAATCTTCGCGGCTGCGGGCGTCGAGCATCGCCTCTAGTGCGGCATCTATCGCCGGATCGGCGACGCCGGCAAGGTTGAATGACCCTTCGGCATTGGCGGCAGCTGATCCCCAGCGCCCGAACTGCTCAATGCCCGGCGACAGCGAGTTCTCGAAGCCGCTGGCGCCGATCAGCACATCGAAATCGAAACGTTGCTTGCGCGACTGGATTTGGTCGCCGTCAAGGCTGCGGATGGTGACAGCGATGCCGATCTTCGCCAGCGTGCGCTGGTAGATGGCGGCAAGGCGCTCCTCGTTCTGCGAGGCGGTCAGGATCTCGAAGCCGAAGGGTTTCCCCTCGGGATCGAGCATCACTCCATCCTGCAAGGTATAGCCCGCGCCCTTCAATATGTCGAAGGCAGCTTTCAGCACCTTGCGGTCCTGGCCCGAGCCGTCGGTGACGGGTGGCCGCCAGGTGCCGTCCATGACATCGGCTGGCACACGACCCGGGTAGGGTGCCAGAAGCGCCTTTTCCCTGTCGTCGGCCGGATGGCCGAGCGCGGAAAGCTCGGAATTCTGCCAATAGCTCATGGTGCGCATGTACTTGCCGCCAAACAAGTTCTTGTTGGCCCATTCGAAGTCGTAGAGCATGCCGAGCGCGCGTCGAACGACCGGATTGGAAAACTTCTGCAGCCGTGTGTTGAACAGGAACCCCGTCACCACTGGCGGGATGCCGGTGTCGAACGTTTCGGCAATCACGTCGCCCTTGTGGAAGGCCGGGAAGTCGAGATCGCGCTCGCGCTTTACCGGATCGCTGTCGTCGTCGATGGCGCAGATGCCTTTCTTGAAAGCTTCCAGCTTGGCGTTGGCATTGAGGAAATATTCGATGGTGATCTGGTCGTAATTGTCGAAACCGCGCTTGGCGGGGATGTCCTTGCCCCAATAATATGGGTTGCGCTTGAACACGATGCGCTGGCCAGGCGCCACGTTCGCCACGGTGTACGGGCCGCTGCCGATCACAGGTTTCAGCGTGGTTCTGTCGAAGGTCTCCTTGTCGAAAGCGTGCTTCGGTACGATTGGCGTCATCGCGATAACCAACGGAGTCTCGCGGTTGGCCTTGTCATTGAATGTAAAGCGCACGCTGCGGTCGCCGATTTTTTCGAGTTTGGCGACCATGCTCATACGGGCGCTGTAGGGTGGCCGGCCTTTCTCGGTAAAGACGTCGTAAGTGAACAGCACGTCTTCCGCAGTCACCGGTTGGCCATCAGACCACTTGGCGCTCGGATCGAGGTGGAATTCGATGCTCTTGCGCTCCGGATCCATGTCGGCAGTGTCGGCAAGCAGGCCGTAAAGACTGAAGGCTTCATCGTCATTGCGCTGCATCAACGGCTCGAAGACGAGATTGCCGAAGATCCTATCGATCATGCCGCGCGCCGTCGTGCGCAGGCTTTTCAGGATGAACGGGTTGAGATTGTCGAAGCTGCCGACGACGCAATAGGTGATGCTGCCGCCCTTCGGCGCATCGGGATTGACGTAGTTGAAATGCGTATAGTCGGCAGGCAGCGCTGGCTCGCCTTGCATGGCGATCGCGTGTTTCGGCTCCGATACAGCTGGCTGAAGCGAAAGTGTGATAGACGAGATCGCGGCGATCAGCCAAACAAGAACGCGGCCCATGACCGTCTCCTTACCGGGTCGGCTTGATGATTCGGAGCGCACCCTAGCATGAGCCGGCCGCCTCCCGGTCAATCACGCGTTCAAGAATTGCGAGTATCGGGCTGGATTCGGCACCGCTGGCGGTGTAACACGCCGTCCGAGTCATTCTGTTGCCTCATTTCGGCAACAGGTAGCTGGACCACACGGCGCGAAGAAGCCGGTCCTGGGATCATTTGAGAGGAAGTTCACGATATGACGAGCCTGAACAGCAACGCGTACCGCCTGTCGGTCCTGGCCGCTGGCGTGGTCGGCTTTCTGGGCGCACAACTTCCAGCAGCTCTTGCGCAGCAGCAACAGCAGATTCCGCAGGGTTGGTTCAAAGCCTGCACCAAGCAGGAAGACGTCGACATTTGCAATGTCCAGAACATCACCACTGCCGGTAACGGCCAGCTCGTCACCGGCGTCAGCCTGATCGAATTGAAGGGCAAGATAAACCGCAAGGTGTTCCAGGTGACGGTTCCGACCGGTCGCCTGGTTCCTCCCGGCATTGGCCTTCAGATCGATACCGGGAAGACGCAGAAGCTCGATTATGTGATCTGCTTCCCCGACCGCTGCGTGGCGGAAGTGCCGCTGACCGACCAGCTCGTCGCCTCCTTTAAGAAGGGTTCGAACCTGACGCTGACCTCGGTCAATTTCCAGAACCAGCCGAACCCGATCAAGATCGCGCTGACCGGCTTCAGCGGCGCCTTCGACGGGCCGCCGCTGCAGCAGTCGGACATCGAGGATCGGCAGAAGAAGCTTCAGGATTTCGTTGCCAAGAACAATCAGGACTTCGCCAAGAAGCTCAAGGAAGAGCAGGACAAGGCGAAGACCGCCAACTGATCGCCCCTCGGGGCAAATAAGACAATTTCTCAAGCCAACAAAAAAGCGGGGTCATGCCCCGCTTTTTTGTTCCGGCCGGCCATTTCTTGATCCCAATCCCATCAGGGCCCGCAATCCGTCAGGTCAATGTCTTGACTGGCGTCTCGGCTCGTAGCGGCCGTCCGGCCTCTTGTCGAACATCTCGCCGATCTCCGGATGCCGCACCGGTTCGCCAGACTGATCCTCGAGCAGGTTCTGCTCAGACACATAGGCGATGTATTCCGTTTCCGAATTCTCGGCGAGCAAATGGTAGAAGGGCTGGTCCTTGCGCGGCCGCACATCCGCGGGGATCGCCTCATACCATTCGTCGGTGTTGGCGAATTGCGGGTCGACATCAAAAATGATGCCGCGGAACGGAAACAGCCGGTGGCGAACCACCTGTCCGATCGAGAATTTGGCTGTTTTCATCATCGTACTCACCACTAAGTCCTAGGAGTGCCGCGCCCTTGGAATGCGCAAAGACTCTCTAAGACTTTGAATTTACGCATTACGCTTCAAAAAATCGAGCCCGACTTAGGGCTGATGCCTGACCCTCCTTGACGCAGACGCCGCATCAATTCAATGTCGAAGTGCCTGATCAATGCCGAAGCGCTTGACGGCACATCAAGCTACAGACCAGCCCGCGCGAGGGGCGTGCTACCGCCGGACTTGTTTCCTTAAGCCACCGGCGAGCGCGGTAAAACCACTGCCGGGCCGCAGCCCCTCGCGCATGAAAAAGGCGCGAAGCGGCGCGAAGCCGCCGAGCACGCCGAGGCCGGCGCTGCGCGCGATCTGTGCCGGCAGCATGTCCGAGAGCAGCGACTTGTTGAGCAGGTTGACCGCGCCGCTGCGTGCCAGAATGTCGGGCCGCCGCCTGAAATCGTAAGCCGCGAGTGCCTTGACGGCACCTGGATCGATTCTGTTTTCGCAAGCAATCCCAACAAGATCGTCGATATCCCTGATACCAAGGTTGAGACCTTGCGCGCCGATCGGCGGGAACACATGGGCGGCTTCGCCGACAAGTGCCACCCGGTTGCGCGCGAAGCACCGCGGCGACACGCCCGAAAGCGCGTAGATCTGCCGGCCGGGCTCGACAGACACCCGGCCCAGCATCGATTGCATCCGCTGTTCGACCCGCATCGAAAGCGTCGCGTCGTCCAGCGCCACAAGTTCCTTCGCGGTTTCCGGTTCTACCACCCAGACAAGGCTGGACCGGTTGCCGGGCAGGGGAACCTGGGTGAACGGGCCGGTCTCGGTGTGGAATTCGGTCGAGGTGAAAGCGTGGTCGCTGCGGTGGCCGAAATTGAGAACCAGTGCCGCCTGCGGATAGGACCGGGCGGATGTCGAGATGCCGGCAGCCTCGCGGGCCGGCGACAGACGCCCGTCGGCAGCGACCGCCAGCGATGCTGCAACCTCGCTGCCGTCAGACAGGATCGCATGGGCATGATCGGCGTCGAGGCGCCAGGTCGCCACCATCGATTTTCGCCATTCGATGCCTGAATGCGCGGCTACCGCCCCGGCAAGTGCGGGATTGAGCGCGCTGTTAGGTAAATTCAGCCCGAACTGCTGCTCGCCGATTTCGCTGGCGCGAAAAATGACCACCGGGCTGCGGATCAGCCGGTTGGTTGCATCGATGATGCGCATAACCTTCAGCGGTGCGGCTTTGGACCTCACCTCATCGAGGGCGCCCAACCGTCCGAGGATCTTCAGGGCTGGGTTCATCAAAGCCGTCGTTCGGCCGTCTTGGCCATTTGCCTCAGGTCCGACGAGCGTCACGGGAAAGCCGGCATCCGCGAAGCCAAGCGCTGCGATCAGCCCTGCCGGGCCACTGCCGGCGACCAATATCCGTGCTGTTTGCTGATGGTCCAAGTTCGCTTCCGGATTGTGATGCGAGGCGGTCGGTCCGACCTGATAAGCATATAGGTCAGATCATACGGCTTGATCAACGCGGCGATTCGGCCCATTCGATTGCCATGATCGGCCAAGACCATGATTTCAGCCATCTCGATCGTGTCGGCCGCGCCATGGCGAGCGTCTCGCGCAATCCCCGACTGGCGGTGAACATCACTTTGGGCGCAGGCGTCCTCCTGGCCTGGCTGCTTCTCGGCGCGATGGCGATTCGCGGCGCCGAAAGCCGGGTTCCGGGCATCGATGCACCCGGCGACATGATGCTCAGATATCTGCCGCAGCTGCCGCTGCCGGATTTTCTCGAGCGCTTCTTCACCCTTTGTCTTGCACCCGCGCCGCTCGACGGAGGCGTCGGCGCGCAGGCCGGAGCGCTCATCGTCATGTGGTTCCTGATGGCGATCGCCACCATGCTGCCCTCGGCGGCGCCGATGATCCGCACCTATTGCGAGATTGCCGATACTGCGCGGATCAAGGGCGAACCGGTCGTCCATCCGCTGGTCCTGGTCGCCGGTTACCTCAACGTGTGGTTGGCCGCGTCGGCAGTGTATGCGGCGCTGACGCTCATCGTCCACGCCTTCGCCTCACCTGTGCAGATGCTCGATCCGGTGGTCGGCGCGACCGGAGCAGTCGCGCTTTTGGTTGCCGGCCTCTACCAGTTCAGCGGCCTGAAGGAAGTCTGCCTGACGAAATGCAAAAACCCGTTCTCGATCCTGTTTTCGAACTGGAGCGCGAGGCCCGGCCGCATTTTCCGGCTCGGCGTGGAGCAGGGCGTCTGGTGCCTCGGCTGCTGCTGGGCGCTGATGCTGGTGATGTTCGTGGTCGGTGTGATGAACGTGTTCTGGATGGCGCTGATCGGCTTGTTCACCTTGATCGAAAAACAGACGGCGGGCAGGCTGCCAACCCGGATCGCCGGTGCGATACTGCTTGTCTGGGCAGCCGCCCTGCTAGTAATCTCGGCATAGGGAGAGAATTCGATGGCAGATCAAGACTGGGCAATGAAGGGAGAGCTGGTGCTCTCCTGCAATTGCACGGTTTTTTGCCCTTGCGTGCTGTCTCTCGGCAGTCATCCGCCGACCGAGGGCTATTGTCAGACCTGGGCGGGGTTCCGCATCGATGCCGGCCATTTCGGCGAGGTCGACCTGTCCGGCCTCAACCTTGGGCTGGTCATGGAAATCCCCGGCTATATGAGCCGCGGCAACTGGACCGCCGGACTGTTCATCGACAAGCGCGCCTCAGTCTACGCGGTAAAGGCGCTGACCAGGATTTTCACCGGCAAGGCTGGCGGAACCACCTCGCTGCTCTCCATCCTGGTCGGAAAGTTCCTCGGTGTCGAGCAAGCTCCGATAACCTATGAGACGCGCGACAGGACGCGGATCTTCCAGATTCCGAAGATCATCGATGGGGCGGTGACGCCGATTGTCGGCAAGGACCGCGACAAGGATACGGTGATCAGCAATTCAGAGTACTGGATCGCACCGGAAATCATTGTCGCCCGGTCCGACAAGAGCAAGATGCGGGCCTTCGGCCGCAACTGGAATTTTGCCGGCCGCTCGGCCGAAATCTGCAAGCTGGACTGGCGGGGCCCGTGAGCAAAAAAACAACGGCCAGGAAAATCACGGACAGGATTCCGAGGCCGAAGAAGAAAGTCACCTGGCCGCAGGCGCGCGCGTTTTCGGTCCATCTGCTGACCGCGTCGGGCTCGTTCCTGGCATTCCTGTCGCTGGTGGCGGCAAGCGAGCAGCGCTGGACGGCGATGTTCTGGTGGCTGGGACTGGCACTGTTCGTCGACGGTATCGACGGGCCGATCGCCAGGAAACTCGAGGTCAAGGAAATCCTGCCGACATGGTCGGGCGAGCTCCTCGACAACATCATCGACTACGTCACCTACGTGCTGATACCGGCCTTCGCGCTTTACCAGCGCGGCTTCATGGGTGAGGGCCTGTCGTTCCTGTCGGCGGCGATCATCGTCGTGTCGAGCGCGATCTACTATGCCGACACCGGCATGAAGACCAAGGAAAATTTCTTCAAGGGGTTTCCGGTGGTCTGGAACATGGTGGTGTTCACGCTGTTCGTCATCGATCCGGGACAATGGGTTTCCTTCGCCGTCGTGGTGGTGGCCGGCATTCTGACGTTTGTGCCGATCAATTTCATCCACCCGGTACGGGTGGTGCGGCTGCGCCCGATCAACCTTGGCATGACGCTGCTATGGTGCGCTTTTGGAGCGCTGGCGCTGGCGCAGGCAGCTCTTGCCGCCTTCTACGACCAGATCGGCGTCCTGGGCGAGCAGGTGAGTGTCTTCACCAAGATCGGCATCACGGTCACCGGACTTTACCTCGCATGCATCGGCGGTATCATGCAGCTCTTTCCAACGCTCGGCGCCAAGAAAACCTGATCCCAATAGAGTCTGGTCCCAAGAGAGCCTCATCAATGTCCAAAGCAATACGCATCCACGCCAATGGCGGTCCGGAGGTTCTGACCTATGAGGACACCGATCCGGGCCAACCCGGCTCGGGACAAATCCTGGTCAAGCATACGGCGGTCGGCCTCAATTTCATCGACGTCTATCATCGCTCCGGCCTTTATCCGCCGCCAGGCGGTTTCCCGCTGATCCCCGGCAGCGAGGCGGCCGGGGTGGTGGTGGAAGTGGGCGCGGATATCGACTGGCTGAAGCCGGGCGATCGCATCGCCTATGCCGTGACGACTGGCGCCTATGCCGAGCAGCGCGTGATCGCCGCCGACCGCGTGGTGAGAGTGCCGGACGGCATCAGCGACGAGCAGGCGGCCGCCATGATGCTGAAAGGGATGACGGCGGAGTATCTGCTGCGCCGTACCTTCAAAGTGAAGGCGGGCGACACGATCCTGTTTCACGCGGCGGCCGGGGGCGTCGGACTGATCCTCGGCCAATGGGCCAAGCACCTTGGCGCAACCGTGATCGGCACCGCCAGCTCCACCGACAAGATCGAGCTCGCCAAGGCGCATGGCTTCGACCATGTCATCAACTACCGCGAGCAGGACTTCGTCGCCGGCGTCCTCGCCATCACCGGCGGCAAGAAATGCGACGTCGTCTATGATTCGGTAGGCAACGACACCTTTCCGGCCTCGCTCGACTGCCTGAAGCCGCTCGGCATGTTCGCCAGCTTCGGTCAATCGTCAGGACCGATCCCGCCGTTCAGCTTGTCGTTGCTGGCCCAGAAAGGTTCGCTGTTCGCAACCCGTCCGACGCTGTTCGTCTACAATGCCAAGCGCGAAGATCTGGAGGCGTCCGCCGCCGCGCTGTTCGAAATCGTGCTCAGCGGCGCGGTCAAGATCAAGATCAACCAGCGCTACGCGCTCAAGGATGCCGGCAAGGCGCATTCCGACCTTGAAGGCCGCAGGACGACCGGGACAACCATTCTTATCCCCTGAGCCTTGCTATCGCTTAGAGCGACGCGCGTCCACTTGGACGCACAAAAGCACGCTCTAACAGTTTGAATCTACGCATCGTGCTTTCCGAAAATCGATTTCGATTTTCGGGCCGATGCGTTAGGTTTCCGCTGAAATTCTTGAAGCTCTTTCAAGACGGGTGCCGCTTTGCGATGACAGCAGGCCGCGCATACCATGCCTGCGGGAACACAGAACATATCTGGCAAACCAGATGGGAGGCACTGTGAGTGCAAATCAGGACGACGCAGACCTGCTTGAGGTTCGTGGCCTTACCAAGACGTTCGGCACGCTGACAGCGTGCGACCATATCGATCTCAACGTCGCAAAAGGCGAAATCCACGCATTGCTCGGCGAGAACGGCGCCGGCAAGTCGACGCTCGTCAAAATGCTGTTCGGAACACTGGAGCCCAATTCGGGCGAGATTTTCTGGAACGATCAGGCGGTCACGATCACCAATCCCGGCTTTGCGAAGAAGCTCGGCATCGGCATGGTGTTCCAGCATTTTTCGTTGTTCGAGGCACTGACGGCGGCCGAAAACATCGCGTTGTCATTGGACGACGGTTCGCCGATCAGCACGATCGCCGCGAAGGCGAGGGCGCTTTCCTACAGCTACGGCCTGCCGCTCGATCCGCAGTCGCTGGTCGGCGATCTGTCGGTCGGTGAGCGCCAGCGTATCGAGATCATCCGTTGTCTTCTGCAGACGCCGCAGCTCATCATTCTCGACGAGCCGACTTCGGTGCTGACGCCGCAGGAAGCCGACAAGCTGTTCGAGACGCTCGAACGGCTGCGCTCGGAAGGAAAGTCCATCCTCTACATTTCGCACCGGCTGGAAGAGGTCAAGCGCATCTGCGACCGCGCCACCGTGCTGCGCCACGGCAAGGTGGTTGGCCATTGTAACCCGCGCAAGGAAACTGCGGCATCGCTGGCACGCATGATGGTCGGCAACGACGTTCAGGCTGTGGTGCGCGCGCCGGTTCAGGGTATTGAGACCGCGCAGCCGCTGCTTGAAATCCGTGCACTCAGCCGCAGGCCGGCAACGCCGTTCTCGATCCCGCTCAGGAACATCAACCTGACGGTACGCGCCGGCGAAGTGATCGGCATTGCAGGCGTTGCCGGCAACGGCCAGGGCGAGTTCTTCGAATCCGTTTCCGGCGAGGTGCGGCAGCAGGATGCCGCCTCGGTGCGCATCCGTGGCAAGGATGCCGGCGGCCTCAGCATCACCGGCAGGCGGCTGATGGGCGCTGCCTTCGTGCCGGAAGAGCGGCTCGGCCACGGTGCAGCACCCCGCATGAAGCTTTCGGAAAACCTGCTGCTGTCGCGCCATGCCACCGACGGCAAGGTGTTTGTCGGCGCCGGCGGAATGGTCAAAAGCGATGCGATCTATGCCGCTGCCCAGCGCATCATCAAGGCGATGGATGTGCGCAAGAGCGCCCTGGACCCGGAGGCGGCAGCGCTTTCAGGCGGCAATCTGCAGAAATTCATTGTCGGCCGCGAACTCGACCGCAGGCCAAGCGTCATGGTCGTCAATCAGCCGACATGGGGCGTCGACGCCGGTGCCGCCGCCCACATTCGCCAGACGCTGATCGAATTGGCGCGCAGCGGCTCGGCAGTGCTGGTCATCAGTCAGGACCTCGACGAATTGTTCGAGATATCCGACGCGATCGCGGTGATGCACAATGGCGAATTGTCGAAGCCATTGCCGATCGCTGAGGCCACGTTCGAAAAGATAGGACTGCTGATGGGCGGGGCCGAGCCAGGCCACGCCGAACACGCTCTGGAGACGTCATGATGCGCCTCGAACTCGTCAAACGGCCGCAGCGCTCGATGCTGTTCTCGGCGCTGTCGCCCTTCATTGCATTCGTGTTGACGATCATCGCCGGCGCCATCCTGTTCGCACTGCTTGGCGTCAATCCTTTGAAGGCGTTCCAAATTTATTTCCTCGAGCCGGTCAGTCAGGTCTGGCAGCTGCATGAGCTGGCGATCAAGGCGGCACCGCTCATCCTGATCGGGGTCGGCCTGTCGGTTTGCTACAGGGCCAACATCTGGAACATCGGCGCGGAAGGCCAATTCATCCTGGGCGGCATCGTCGGCTCGAGCATTCCGGTGCTGTTTCCGCAGTTTGAAGGGCCGCTGGTGCTGCCGCTTATGCTGCTGTTCGGCATGGTCGGCGGTGCCGCCTACGCCGCCATTCCCGCCTTGCTCAAGACGCGCTTCAACACCAACGAGATCCTGACCAGCCTGATGCTGGTCTATGTCGCGCAGCTGTTCCTCGACTGGCTGGTGCGCGGGCCGTGGCGCGATCCGAAGGGTTTCAATTTCCCGCAGACGATACAGTTCAACGATTCGGCCATTCTCCCCGAACTGATGCCGGCCTCCGGCCGTGCCAATTGGGGTTTCGTGTTCGCGCTGGTCGCGGCGGTGCTGGTCTGGATCCTGATGAGCCGCATGCTGAAAGGCTTTGAGGTTCGCGTGCTCGGCTCAAGCCCCAGGGCAGGGCGCTTCGCCGGCTTCGGTATCAACCGGATGGTGTTCTTCGCCTTCATGCTGTCGGGTGCACTGGCCGGACTTGCCGGCATCTCGGAAGTCTCCGGCGCCATCGGCCAGCTGCAGCCGGTGATTTCACCCGGCTACGGCTTTGCCGCCATCATCGTGGCGTTCCTCGGCCGGCTCAATCCACTAGGCATCGTCGCGGCGGGCCTGGTGCTGGCGCTGACCTATCTCGGCGGCGAAGCGGTGCAAAGCGCGCTCGGCATCTCCGACAAGGTGGCGCGCGTGTTCCAGGGCATGCTGCTGTTCTTCGTGCTCGGCTGCGACACCCTCATTCACTACCGTATTCGTCTGATCGGCTTTGCCGCGCCGAAGCTTGAATCCGCGCCGAAGCTCGAGGAGGCCCGCTGATGGACATCACCGTCAACATTCTTTTGACCATCGCAACCGCGGCGACGCCTTTGCTGATCGCGGCGATCGGCGAGTTGGTGGTCGAACGTTCCGGCGTGCTCAATCTCGGTGTCGAAGGCATGATGATCATGGGGGCGGTCGGCGGTTTCGGCGCCGGCTATCTCACCGGATCGCCGTGGATCGGGTTGTTGGCGGCGATCGCCCTGGGTGCGGTGTTTTCGCTGCTGTTCGCCGTCATGACGCTGTCGCTGGCCACCAACCAGGTGGCGACCGGCCTGTCGCTGACACTGCTCGGCCTCGGGCTTTCCGGCATGATGGGCACCAGCTTTGTCGGCCAGCCCGGCGCCAGGCTGCCAAACCTCGACATTCCCGGCCTGACAGCGATCCCCGTCATCGGCAGGTTGTTGTTCGGCCAGGACCCGATCTTCTACATCTCGATCGCGTTGACCGCCGCTGTCATGTGGTTCCTGTTCAAAACCCGCACCGGGCTCACTCTGCGTTCGATCGGCGACAGCCACACATCGGCCCATGCGCTTGGCATCCAGGTCATCCGCTACCGCTATCTGGCAGTGATCTTCGGCGGCGCCTGTGCAGGCCTTGCCGGGGGCCACCTGTCGCTGGTCTATACGCCGCAATGGGTGGAGAACATGACCGCCGGGCGCGGCTGGATTGCGCTGGCGCTGGTCGTGTTCGCATCATGGCGGCCATGGCGCGTGCTGGCTGGCGCCTATATCTTCGGCGCGGTATGGATCGGCCAGCTTCATGCACAGGCTTTTGGCATTCCGGTTCCCTCGCAACTGCTTTCTTCGTTACCCTATCTGGCAACCATCGTGGTTCTCGTTCTAATCTCGCGCAACAAGCGTTTGACGATGATGAACACACCGGCTTCCTTGGGGCAGCCATTCGTTCCGGATCGTTGACAATAAAAGACAAACGGGAAGCTCCAAGGCTTAACTCAGAGAGGTAACACGATGAAAAAACTGCTTATTGCGCTGATGACCGCGGCGGCAGCATTGTCGCTGGCGGCGACCGCCGAAGCACAGGAAAAGCTGAAAGCCTGTTGGGTCTATACCGGCCCGATCGGCGATTTCGGCTATTCGTACCAGCATGATCAGGGCCGCCTGGACGTAGAGAAGGCACTCGGCGACAAGGTCGAGACCGCATATCTGGAGAACGTCTCCGAGGGTCCCGATGCCGATCGTGCCTTCGAGCGCCTGGCGCGCGAAGGATGCAAAATCATTTTCGGCACGTCCTTCGGCTTCATGGACCCCGAAGTAAAGGTCGCCAAGAAGTTCCCCGACGTGATGTTCGAACACGCGACCGGCTACAAGACGGCCGAAAATCTCGGCATCTACAACGCACGTTTCTACGAAGGCCGCTACATCCTCGGCCAAATCGCCGCCAAGCAATCGAAGTCGGGCGTCGCCGGCTACATCGTTTCGTTCCCGATTCCCGAGGTGGTGATGGGCATCAATTCCTTCATGCTCGGCGCCCAGTCAATCAAGCCGGATTTCAAGGCGAAGATCGTCTGGGTCAATTCATGGTTCGATCCGGGCAAGGAAGCCGATGCCGCCAAGGCTCTGTTCGACCAGGGCGCCGACATCATCGTCCAGCACACCGACTCGACCGCTCCCCTGCAAGTCGCCGAAGAGCGCGGACTGCAGGGCTTCGGCCAGTCTTCGGACATGATCAAGTTCGCTCCCAAGGCACAGTTGACCTCGATCGTCGACGATTGGGGGCCGTATTATATCGGCCGGGTGAAGGCTGCACTCGACGGCACCTGGAAGCCCGGCAACGTCTGGCTGGGCATCAAGGACGGCGCCGTTAAGATGGCCCCTTACACCAACATGCCCGACGACGTGAAGGCGATGGCGGAAGCCACCGAGAAGAAGATTATCGACGGATGGAATCCTTTCACCGGGCCGATTGCCAAGCAGGACGGAACGCCGTGGCTGAAGGATGGCGAAGTCGCCGACGACGCCACGCTGCTCGGCATGAACTTCTACATCAAGGGCGTCGACGACAAGCTGCCGCAGTAAGCGCAAGCCTTGGCTCGGCCGGCTTTCGCCGGAACAGGAGAGGGCGCCTTTGGGCGCCCTCTTTTCATCTGCAGAGCTTCGAAGGTTAACCTGCCCGACGCGAATCCCACTCACGAAAGTTCAGCGGGCGACTATCGTGTGAACGCCCGTAGGCAGCCTGATACGATCCGATGTGGGAGCGAGCGCCGGGCGCCCATCCGTTGTGATCTGCCATATCTCGACGGCGCCGCCAAGCGGCGCTTCCTCATTGCGGTAACGGTTCACGCCAACGAAGAGCTTTTGTCCCGTGCGATCAAAAGCGAGTCCTTGCGGCAGCACGCCTGCGAGCGGCCATTCGCCGTGCGGCGATAGCCGTCCTGTTTCAGTGTCCAGTTGATAGAGGCTGAGCGACGCGTGCTCCGTCCAGTCGCGCGAGCCATCTGGCTTACCGGTGCCGCGAAGATTGGACGTGACAAGAAAGCGGCCGTCGGGGCTGAAGGCGATCGTCTCGGCGCCCCAGCCACCAAGCGCGATGTGAGGCACGGTGTGCCTTGCTGCGTCGCCCGTCGTCCCGACATCGGCAAGCCGGACTGTGGTGAGAATGCCCTCCTGAACGCCATAGAAACCAGCCGTATCGATTCCCCATTGAACATCGGAGGTGATGTAGTTGCGGCCGTCCGGCGAAAAGCGGCCGACAAAGGGGAACTTGTTCGTCTGGATGCGATTGCCCCAGGAGCGAATGGCAGAAACCGCTCCGTCCTCTCCGCGCAGCACCTCGTAGAAGGCAACCTGACCACGGTCGACGAGATTGACCCCGACATACCGGCCGCTTGGATGCCACTGCACCCAGGTCGCCTTCAATGGAATGAAACCCGTTGACGGCTCAAGACCGAGACCGAAGCTGGATGCTTGGCCGAACCGACCCTCCCTGACCGGAACGAAAGTGAGTTCGTGTTCGGCGTCGGCAGTAATTGCGGCGATGAGATCGCCAGCAGGATTGAGATGAATCGCCTGCGGCTGGATTCCGATCCTCACGCTGTCGACCACCGCCGAGTGGCCGCCGCCGAACTGGAGCGATCGGATCGTGTCGCCTTGCTGCAACTCGTCGAGGCGGGTCGCCCGTTCGGAGCGTTGACGGAAGGTTTCGGCGACGAAAACGAACCGGCCATCCAGGGAGATGTCTAGTGCTCCGGGTGGCCCATAGGTCGAATTCGAAACCTCCGTCATCGCAACAGAGCGAGACCGCTCTGTCGGCGAGGTGATGATGGACAGCGTATCCCGATTGTGAGGATCTGGAGGCCCAAGCTCGCCCGTCTCGTAGACGGTCGGCACCATATCGACATCCGACAACGCGAAGACGGTCCCTCCGCGACTTTCGGCCGGCTGAGCGCTTGAGAGGTTCGGCATCAGGAATAGAACAATAGCAGCGAGAGAACAGCGTCGCATCGATGTCTCCATATCGATTGAAGGCGCCTATTTTCGGGGTTCGCTTTCAGTCGTCAAATCGATATTTGACATCTCAATATTCCTCTCAGTAATAAGAGCCCGGAGGTCCAGCATGAATCTGGCTTCGATCGATCTGAACCTGCTTGTCGCCTTCGACGCTCTGCTCAGTGAAGGCAGCGTGAGCGGGGCGGCAGCCCGTATCGGGCTCAGCCAGCCGGCGATGAGCAAGCGCCTCGCCCATCTGCGTCGGCTCTTCGCCGATGATCTCTTCGTTCGTCATGCCGATGGCGTGCGGCCGACCGAAAAGGCGCTGGACCTCGCCGATCCGATCCGGGCCGCGCTACGCCAGATCCAGGATGCGCTGGGAGGATTCGGCCAGTTCTCGCCCGAGCGATCGGGTCGCATCTTCAGGGTCGCGACCACCGATCACATCGCGGCGACGTTAATGCCCAGACTGATGCCGGTGCTTCGTTCAGCGGCGCCGAGAATTTCGATCGTCTTGCGCAGCTTACACCGACAGGAGATCGTTGATAATCTCGATAAGGGCTCGATAGACCTTGCGATCACTATCCTGCCCGATGCGCCGACGACGATCAAACGTGCACCGCTCTTCCACGTGAACTGGCTATCGATCGTCTCGGCCGAGCATCCTGAGATCCGCGACGCGATGACGCTCGAACTCTTTTTGAAGTATCCGCACTTGCTGGTCACTCATGTCGGCGATCTGAAGGGCTACATCGATCGTCTGCTGGACGACCGCGGCCTGAAGCGTACCGTTGCAATGAGCCTGCCTTATGCGCTCGCCGTGCCGGCAATCATCGCCCAGACGGACATGATCTGCACCTTGTCGGCAAATGTGATCCGGCTGACGAATTGGCCGCGCGTGCGCTCTTTTCCGCTGCCCTTCGACTACTTCGGTTATCAGGAAACTCTGCTGTGGCATCGGAGGAACGACAGCGATCCCGGTCACGCCTGGCTCAGGCGGATGCTTATCCGTGTAAGCGAAACAGTCACGTCTTAGAGCGCTTTGCGTTTTGGTCGAACCAAAACCGCGCTCTAACTCTCTATTTTAACGCATTTTGTCGGACGCCAAACGAAGACGTTTGGCTGCAAAATGCTCTAGCAGAAGGGGTCTTCCCCCCGCCGGCGATCAGACCGCCGAACCGTAGAGATCGTAGGCGTCGGCGCGGTCGATCTTGACCGTGACGATGTCGCCGGCGCGCAACGGGCGCCGCGACTGGATATGCACCGAGCCATCGATTTCGGGTGCGTCGTATTTGGTTCGGCCCTTCGCCGAGGTACCATGGGCCTCGTCGATCAGGACTGGCAGGCGCTTGCCGACCTTCCTTGCGAGCTGCGTCGCCGAGATCTTCTGCTGGCGCTGCATGAAGCGGTGCCAGCGCGCTTCCTTGATCTCCTGCGGTACCTGTTCGAGGCCGAGATCATTGGAGCGGGCGCCCCTGACCGGCTCGTATTTGAAACAGCCGGCGCGATCGATCTTGGCTTCGTCCAGCCAGTCGAGCAGCATCTCGAAATCGTCGTCCGTCTCGCCGGGAAAGCCGACGATGAAGGTGGAGCGGATGGCAAGATCCGGACAGATTTCGCGCCAGCCGCGAATGCGGTCGAGCGTCTTTTCGCCATGGGCGGGCCGGCGCATGTTCTTCAGCACCTGCGGCGAGGCGTGCTGGAACGGGATGTCCAGATAGGGAAGGATCTTTCCTTCGGCCATCAACGGGATGACATCGGCGACATGCGGGTAGGGGTAGACGTAGTGCATGCGTACCCAGACGCCGAGCTTGCCGAGTTCCTCCGACAGATCGAGGAATTTCGCCCGCACTTCGCGATCGCCGAACATGCTGCTCTGGTACTTGATGTCGATGCCGTAGGCGCTGGTGTCCTGCGAAATGACCAGGATTTCTTTGACTCCGGCATTGGCCAGTTTCTCGGCCTCGCGCAGCACGTCGGCCGCTGGCCGCGAGACGAGATCGCCGCGCAGCGCCGGGATGATGCAGAAGGTGCAGCGGTTGTTGCAGCCCTCCGAAATCTTGAGATAGGCATAGTGGCGCGGCGTGAGCTTGACGCCATGCGGCGGCAACAGGTCGACATAGGGATCGTGGCTCGGGGGCGCGGCCTCATGCACTGCAGCCATCACGCTCTCGTAAGCCTGCGGACCGGTGATGGCGAGAACGTTGGGATGTTTTTCGCGGATGACGTCCGGTTCGGCGCCGAGACAGCCGGTGACGATGACCCTGCCGTTCTCCGAAAGGGCGGAGCCGATGGCATTGAGCGATTCATCGCGAGCCGAATCGAGAAAGCCGCAGGTGTTGACGACGACCAGATCGGCGCCGTCATGCTTGCGCGCGATCTCATAGCCCTCGGCGCGCAGGCGCGTGATGATGCGCTCCGAATCCACGAGGGCTTTCGGGCATCCAAGGCTGACGAAGCTGACGCGAGGAGCGGACATAAAGGTTTTCCGGCTTTTCGGGATTGGCGGCGCAGTACCACACTTATTGCGGCATTGGTATGGGCCCGCGGCAACCGCGACGAAACGCACGATGAATGTATCGGTGCCGACGACGGAAGCGGCGGGGCAGGCGGCGTTAGCTCACCGCGTTGTTCAGATGTGGCCAGACTTCCAGCGCGCCTCGATAGACCATATCGAGCGCGACATACAGGATGATCAGCAGGCCGATATAGGCAATCCAGCGGTGGCGGTGCAACAGCCTGGCGATAAAGCTCGCTGCCAGACCCATCAATGCAATCGACAGCACGAGGCCGATGATCAGCACGGAGAAATGGTCGCGTGCGGCACCAGCGACCGCCAGCACATTGTCGAGCGACATCGAAACGTCGGCGACGACGATCTGCAGTGCTGCCTGGCCAAGCGTTTTGCGCGGCGACTTGCCAGCCACGGCATTGTCCTTGTCGAGATCGGCATTCGCCAGCGCCTCGGTCGCTTCCAGCTCGTCGGCATGGGAGGTGCGCAGTTCGCGCCACATCTTCCAGCAGACCCACAAAAGCAGGATGCCACCAGCCAGCAGCAGACCGACGATCAAGAGCAGTTGAACGGTTACTGCTGCAAAACATATGCGCAGCACGGTCGCCGCCAGCACGCCAATGAGGATGGCTTTCTTGCGCTGTTCGGCCGGCAGGCCGGCCGCAGCGAGGCCGATGACGATGGCGTTGTCGCCTGCAAGTACGAGGTCGATGGCGATAACCTGGAGCAGGGCCGAGAAGCCTGCGGCGGTAAAAATTTCCATCGGCTGAAATTTCCTTGCTTGGTCGCCAATCGTTCGCGTGGAGTGCCCGGACGCCCTAACGTGTATGGTTCCCGCGCGTCAAGAGACACGCTTGAGGACAAGGCCGGCAAACTGCCCTGATCGCGGTGGAAATCGCCGGCAGCCGGTGAAGACCGCCATGATCGAGATACGTTAGTGCATGACCCCGGAAACCGGAACCGGTCTCCGAAAGGGATCATGGGCCGATGTCGCGGGCGCCGACATTGTCGACGAGGTACCAAGCCGACCGCGGGTCTTGCAGATATCAGCGATCACGGTGCGGCCGGCGGAACCACAACAGGGGTTGAAGCGCGCCGCCATCGCAATAGATTTCGGGGACCGAAGAGTACGATGCCTTAGAAAGTGTTCCTCACAGGAGAGGCTCGTGACGTCTGACGACAACACACCCGTCCTTTCCGGGGCGCCAATCCTTTCCGGGGCGATTGGGGAATACCGCGAGTTCGATCCTCCGGCCGCACTCGAAGGGCATTTCCAGTGTGTCTGGTCCAATACATTGCGACCGGACGCGGGGAGCTTATCGGCCGTGGTGCCCGATGGCTGCGTCGACATCACCTGGATCGACGGCGAACTGGTCGTAGCGGGCCCCGACGTGGCCGTTGCCCTTTCAACGCCGACACCCGGCTCTACCGTAATCGGCACCCGCTTTCGACCGGGTGCAGCAAGCCGGTGGCTCGGCCTGCCGATGTCGGAGATCGTTGGCGGCCGGGTGGCACTCAGCCATTTCTGGGGAGCGCCGGCGCGCGAAATCGCCCAGAGAATTGGCGATGCGTCCTCCACGGCGGAGCGGATGCGGGCGATGCAAGCGGCACTCTCCAGGCTTGCGCGCGATGTCGAGCCGCCGCCTCCGGACATGGGATTTGCCTTCAACGCGCTGAAAACGGAATCCGCCGGTCCGGGAATGGCAGTGATTCTCGACCGGCTCGACGTCAGCCCGCGAACGCTTCGCCGCCGCTGCCAGGAGGCTTTCGGCTATGGCCCGAAGACGCTCGACCGCATTCTCCGCTTCCAGCGGTTTCTGAACCTGGCGCGGCAGTCCGCCGAGCCGCGCCTAGCCGATCTTGCGTTCGAGGCGGGTTATTCCGACCAGGCGCATCTCACGCGCGAGGTGCGGCGCCTGTCGGGATTCTCGCCCGCGACGGTTCTGCGACAGCTCGGCGCCTGAGCTGGCCGTTTCGTTCAATACGCCACCGCCAACTCCGCCTAGTCTGCCTTCGTTGAAAGGAGGCAGATATGACGACCTACAAATCCCGCATCATCACCGTGTCCATCGACCGGGACTGGCGCGAAGTCTATGACTTCGCCTCCATCCCTGAGAATTTCCAGCGCTGGGCGGCAGGCCTCGGCAGGCGCTTCGAAAGATCGGGCGAAGAATGGACTGCGGAGGACCCCGACGGCCGGCTCATCCGCATCCGTTTCTCCCGGCCCAACGAACTCGGTGTCCTCGATCACATCGTCTTCGCCGAGGGCAAGGAAACCCGCAATGCGGTGCGCGTGGTTCCCAATGGGACCGGCGCGGAGGTCATGTTCGTGCTCTTGAGGACGCCGGACATGACGGAGGAGACATTTGCTGCCGACGCCGAAGCGGTGCAGCGCGACCTCAACACCCTGAAGGCAATGCTCGAACGCTGACCTTCCAAAGACCCCGAAAGGAGAAGATCATGGCCAAATCCAGCAACGACAAGCGCATCGACTATGTCGAGTTTTCCGTCGGCGACATCGCGCGTTCGCGCGGCTTCTACGGCAAGGCCTTCGGCTGGTCCTTCAAGGACTATGGGCCGAGCTATTGCGAGTTCAACGACGGCCGCCTGACCGGCGGCTTCGCTCTCGGTGGCCAGAGCAAGGCGGCAGGCGGGCCGCTGGTGATCCTCTATGCCGACAAGCTCGACGAGACCCAGCGCCGCGTCGAGGAGGCCGGCGGGAAGATCGTCAAGCCCGCCTATTCCTTCCCGGGCGGCCGCCGCTTCCACTTTTCCGATCCGGACGGCTACGAGCTGGCGGTGTGGTCGGATAAGTGAAGAAGGTGAGGGGGCGCCGAGCCGAGCCCGGTGCCTCTTTCGAATGGTTGGGCGGGGCCATCGGGACTAATGCCGCTCCTAGCGCCAGCAGCGAATATTGAACACTGACTCGGCGAGCCACCAAGGTCCGATTGCGCGGCTGGTTGTCCCTGCACTGAACCCCCCTTAAGATGACAGCGCTGCTGTTTAAACGATGTAACAATTATTGTCCGATGGCGTAGCTCGCATCGTATAAGGCTGGCTTGAGGACCATCGCATACCGTACCGCGCATGACTGGACAGACACGAACGACAGTACGGCAAAGGCTGTATGCTTTTTGATTGCAGGCCTGGGCGGGCTGGCCGCATTGGCAATCTCGTTTTCGATGACGCTCTACGAAGCTGCCCATCCGCCAAAGGTGCCGGTTGTGCAAGCGGGCCAGCAGATCGATACCGGTCGCTGGTTTGTGACCTTGCGAACGGCACGTGTCGGAACAGTGCCGCCGACAGGCGTTCCCCCATCACAACCTGTACAGCTTGTGATGGTGGATCTGGATGTGGTGAACCGTTCCGCCACACCGAACAACGTGCTCTACCGCGTCGTCACGCTCAGTGCGCCGGCGCAAGAGCTGCCGATGCCAACGGTTTATCTCGATCGCGACAAGTATCTGGCGGGATACTTCAATCCCAACATGCCGGAACGCCTGACGATGGCTTGGGAGTGGCCGGCCGGTGTGCCCGTGCCGGACAAGGTGACGGTCACTGTCACCGGCCAGATCTACAAGCTGCGCGACAATCTTTACGGCGCAAGCGGGTGGTACGACCGTGATCCCGTTGCAACGGTCGATCTACCGGTGGAGAAGGCGCCATGATGCGCATAGTGCGTTCGGCGCTTGCGATACTGTTCGCTGCCGCCGTGCTCTACGGCATGCAGCATACGCGTCCGCTGTACAGCGACATTACATCGCCGATCGTCTCTTCGGGCGGCATGAACAAGCGTGTGGAGGCCAGCGCCTTCGCGCTTTCGGTGGAAAGCGCCAGGGTGGCGCGTGTTCTCAACGTCGAGTCCTTCGGGAAGTCAAAGACCTACACGAGTTCCGGCGTATGGATTGTGGCCGAAGGCGAGGCCGAGGCGAAATTCCAGACCTTGGGTCTCACATCGGGCGAGTGGCTGAGCCGCAGCGGCGTCCGTTATGTCCTGACCGACCGGGTGCCGGCGACGATCGACATGATGCCGGGCAATGCCTACCAGCCCGGCCTCCCACGCCGCGTCCTTCTGGTGTTCGAAGTGCCGGAGGATGCCGTCGCCGGCGGGACCGTGGTGGTCGCACGCACAAAATTGCTGCCGCTCGACGATGAGATCCGCATCACCGCGGATGTTTCCGGCAAAGACATCGAGCCCGCGATCACCATCCGCCGCAACGAAGAGAGCCCGCCATGGACAGTTCTCCCGCAAAGGTGACGTCAACGCGGCGAGTCTACTGGCTGAGCATGATGGCGCTGGTGGTCGCACTGCCTGCCGCGCTAGCCGCGCAGACGTGGGGAAGCATCAAGGACTGGCGCTCCCAACATTTGCGCCAGCCGCTATCTGGGACGTTGGGGCAACCGATCGATTATGCCGGCGCAAGCTGGACCGTGACGCGCCTCACCAGACTGGCAGGCAGCGACGGAAGCGCCATCGTCCTTGCCGAATTCGAAGCTCTCGCTGCTGACCCGAAAGCGCTCGGCGCCGTTCCCTGCGAGGTGCGGCTTTCCGATGGGAGCGGTCGCGAATGGCGGCCAACCCTGTTTGCCGATCCGGTGGTCAGGACGCAATTTCCGGAGGCCGAGCAACGGTCTCTGTGTGGCGGCATGGCATTCGCGGCGACGGAACCCGGCAAACCGGCACGGATGGCCGCCAGCTTTTCGATCCCACATGCGGCGAGCAGCCTCACGCTATCGATTGCCCTCTACTCGGCACTGCCGAATTATCTCAGCGTCAGCGAGCCGCAGACCTGACGCCACGCGCCTCGCCAGCCATGGCGACTGTAGTCTCGAGCACGGCTGCAAGCAGCGCGACCCGGACCGCGTCGAGCAGGATTCCTCCGTCGAGTTCGCTTGGGCTGCCGATGAACAGGCTGATGGTATCGGCGAAGATCTGCCAGGTCCCGAGATCATGCGCTCCGATCAGCCTTGTCAGGCCATACCATATCCAGGCGCCGGCCCAGGAGATCGCCTGATAGGCGATGACGAAGGTGACAAGCGTGGCAAGGCCGGCACTGAGCGTCAGCTTGAGGCAAGTCCAGACCGGCGAGTAGCGGCTGCGGTAGCCGCCAACGAAGTGAGCCGTGAAATCCTTGAGCCACTTCTGCCAGGAGGTCGCGCGCGCGAGGGCGCAGGACCGGGAGCGGCCGGCGCGGAAAGTTCATAGCCGTTGATGATCGCCGCCATCACCAGCCAGACAATCGCCAGCAACGCGAAAAAGAAAAGATTCTGAAGCTGCTCGCCAAAGGAAAGCGGCCGGAATTCCACGGGAACGAGCTGGCCGGCCGCAGCCGCCTGGCTTACCGGCGCAAGCAAATCGAGGCTGAGCTGTTGCAGCGCGGCGCATGCGCCGAGCCAGCGGATGAGCTGGTCTTTCCATACGCCGAGCGCGTAGAGACCGATGAAGATCCAAGTTGCGTCCGTCGCTACGATCAGCAGCCGCCAGTAGGGGTGCGAGGCGCGCGCATTCAGTCGCTTGGCGGCAAAACGCACCAGCCAGCATATGACGATCGACAGTACCACGCCGCTTGACTGAAGAATGGCGAAGATATCGACGCTTTTGCCGAGATCGGCCTGGGCCAGCGCCATGCGCGAATATTCGCGAACCGTATCGCCAAGGAAACCCCAGGCGGCATAGTAGGCGAAGAACGGCAGGATCGCGGCCGCGGTAATCGCCAGGACCGGCTCGCGTTTTGTTTCGTCCGCTTGCTTTTTCGCTTTTTGTCTCAGTGCCGCCACCGCCGGCATGTGCGGCCGGAGCACCACGAACATCATGACCAATACCGTCAGCTTAGCGAGAACCACCAGCGACAGTATGACCATCCCGCCTAACGGGAATTGGAGGCCGATCCTCACGGCGCCCTGAAGCAGCAGATCATGAGCGATCATACCGAGGCAGCCGACAAGCAACAGCTGCGGCCAGCACTGGGCAAGCAACCGCGCGGTTAACGCCAGCGGCCGGTATATGTCTTCAATCGTCGTGGTCATCGCGTCGGGGTGGCTTTCGTGCTCCGGTCCTGGACTTTAAGACCGCGTTCGCCAGACGGTCCTCCTCCATTCCTTTAGGCGGTTGCGTCAAAATTCAAACCACCTGAGGTTGAATTTGATCGGAGGTAACGCAAGTTTACCTCATCCGCTTTTCCGGGCCTGACCCGACGGGCATGTCCCAAAACCTGTGCAGGGTGCAAATGGCGGAGGGGAGGGAACTGCAATCCAACATTCTCCGTGCGCCGGCAAAACCGGCGGGCGGTAGCACTTCCACTCGGCGCGCCAGCACACCGCATCGCCGAAACCATCGCCCTTGGAGCGAATTTCTTCATCCCCCTGCCAGCCGTGGCGCGCGGATCATTTCGGCTTCGCCGGAGAGCGTGGCGACCCACGCCGTCAGCTAACCACTTCTCGCGACGCGATAGAGCCCGTTTGGGTCCCACGCGACACACACCGTGGCCAGCAACGGTAAGACTGTGATACCATTGCACAAGTTGCGTCGCCGCCGGCAGACTGCCGTTCCCGCGAAGCCGGACAAGCGCAAGTGCTCAGTGTCGTAAGTCTCAACCCGTTGAACAAGTAGCTACGGATTATGGAACTTGTCTTCGCCCTTGGCCTGATCGCCTTCAAGGTCGCGTTGCTGATTGCGATCCTGCTGCTGCTGCCCTTGCCGCTGACGTGGCTCGAACGCAAGATCGCCGGGCACATCCAGCAGCGGATGGGGCCGATGCGCGTGGGGTGGCACGGGCTGCTGCAGCCGGTGGCGGACGGCATCAAGCTCTTGACCAAAGAGGACCACATCCCGGCCGAAGCCGACCGCTTCCTGTTCAAACTGGCGCCGATCCTGGCGCTCGCCCCGCCCTTCGTGGTGTTCGTCGCGATCCCCTTCGGCGAAAGCGTCTCGGTCCTCGGCGCCGAGATCACGCTCTACGTCTCCAATATGAACGTGGCGCTCCTTTTCGTCTTCGCGGTGATCGGGATCGAGGTCTATGGCGTCATCTTCGGCGGCTGGGCCGCGAACAGCAAATACGCGGTCCTGGGCAGCCTCAGGACTTGCGCGCAGATGATCAGCTACGAGATCCCGATGGGGTTCGCGGTCATCGGCGTGGTAATGCTGGCGCAATCCATGAGCCTGCTCGAGATCGTACGGGCGCAGGCCGATGTCTGGAACATCGTCTACCAACCGGTCGGGTTTTTCGTATTCTTCGTCGCCGGGCTGGCCGAAGCGCAGCGCATACCTTTTGACTTAGCGGAGGCGGAAGGCGATCTGGGGGCCGGGTTCCATACCGAATACAGCGGCATCCGCTTTGCGTTCTTCATGGTCAGCGAATACGCCGTCATGCTGCTGGTGTCGGTCCTGTCGGTCATCCTGTTCTTCGGCGGCTGGAACGGCGTGCTGATCCCGTTGCCGCCGCTCCTCTGGTTCGCGCTCAAGGTCGCGTTCTTCCTCTATGTGTTTATGTGGTTCCGCTTCACCTTCCCGCGCTATCGATACGACCAACTGATGGCGATCGGTTGGAAAGTCTTGCTTCCACTGTCACTGGGGAACATAATTATAACTGGTGTTGCTTTCCTTTAGGGATAGCAGCGGCTCGTAGCGAGGCGCTATGTCGCGCGCACTGGACAGAAGTGGAGCATGGATCGGCTGGGCGTTCTTCGCCGATCTGGCGGGCGCCTTGGCGCTGACCTTCGGCTACATGTTCTCCAGATCCGTGACCATGCAGTATCCTGACAAGGAAAAATGGTTGCCCTATTCGCGTTACCGCGGGCATCACTTCCTGACGCGCGACGAAGAGGGCGAGATCAAGTGCGTGGCCTGCGAGCTCTGCGCGCGGATTTGTCCCTGCGACTGTATCGAAGTCATTCCCTACGAGGACGAGAAGGGCAACCGGCATCCAGCAAAATTCGAGATCGACATGGCCCGCTGTCTGTTCTGCGGGCTGTGCGAGGACGCCTGCCCGGCCGACGCGATCGCGCTTGGCCAACAGTACGAATTCTCGAGTTTTTCCTCGCGTGACCTGGTGGTCGGACGTGACGATCTGCTCGGCAAACCGGGCAAGGCGACGACCGGCGGCGGTGTGGTCGCGGCGCGCCTGAACACCGAGCAGGACGTGCTGGTCGAGACGAGTGAGCCGCAGGGATACAACTGGTGGCGGAATATCCGCCGAACGTGAACGCGCGGTAGCCGTCAAGCCGGAGCACAGGAGGCTCAGATGCTTGTCTGCCAAATCTTGAAGACCAAATCTCCCGAGCTCATCTCGGTCACACCAGATCAGACGGTCGTAGAAGTCCTGCGGCTGTTTCGGGACAACAACATCGGATTCGTGGTCGTCAGCCGTTCGCCCGGGGAATGCCTGGGCACGCTGTCGGAGCGGGACTGCTGCTATGCGGTGGCTGAATACGGAATCGAGGCGCCCACAATGCGGGTCGCCGACATCATGAACCGCAGTGTGGTGACCTGTTCGACACAGGATTTGCTGCCCTTTGTGATGTCGCTCATGACCGACCGACGCACGCGCCATGTGTTGGTCATGGACGGCGACACTTCTGTCGGCGTGGTGAGCATCGGCGACGTGGTCAAGCACCGGCTCGACGAATTGCTCCGTACCGAGCAAGCGTTGAGCGATTACATTGCCGGGAGCCCTTATCACTGAGGATACCCGGGGGAGCCGATTAGGGTGAACTGCCCGGAAGCTCGGCAATGCCTCGGCCGCGACTTTCAGGGCGCGCCTCGACTCCGGTGGCGAAGGCAGCGTGCGCCTTTTGAACCTCCACCGGACAAGGGTATTCGCCCCGCCGCATAAGGCTGTTGAGACGCAGGTCTCTATAGTTTTCCGGCACGAACACGAGCCCCCCGGGAAAATGCCTATTGACCTTGAGCTGCGCCCTCAGTTCGCCCTTGGTGGATCGTACGATCACCTGATCGCGATCCGAAAGGCCAAGCTGCGCGGCGTCCCACGCGCTCATCTCAACATATGGGTCATCCGCCACCGTATTTAGGATCTCCGAGCGTTCGGAAAGATATCCATTGTGGAACAGGCAGTTGCCGGTGACCAACATGAGCCGGTCGGCCGCATTCGGGTTAGGCGGAGGGGCGAAGAACTCGCCAGCCGGCGGCGTCGGGTCCGCCGTGGTGAATGCTCCGTCGGCGCCAAGCCCGTCCTGCGTCAGCCCTTGGTAGGCCGGAACCAGCCGGGCAATCTCGCGGAAGATTTCGCCTTGCATCGACGGTTGCATTGCTTGGTTGCGGAGCGCTGCGACGAAGTCCAAGATCGCCAGATTGCCCCGCGCCTCGAAGGCGGGTTCGCGGAACTTGCGGACCGCCTGGATCCGGCCCTCGTTGTTGGTGAAGGTGCCGGATTCCTCTCCATAACCCGCCGCAGGCAGGACGACATCGGCCAGACCCACGGTATCGGTGAGGAAGGTGTCCTGCACGATCAGGAGATCGGTGGCATCAAGCGCCCGCTTGACGAATCCCCGGTCGGGATAGGTCATCAGGGGGTCGCTTCCGACGATATAAAGCGCGCCTACCCGCCCCTTGTCACAAAGCGCCAGCATTGCGTCGAGATCCGCGCCCGGCTCAGGCGGAATTTCGGCGCCCCACGCCCGTATGAGAGCTGTGCGCGCCGTGGGATCGCCGACCGGGCGCAGCCCCGGCAGGGCCGCCGGCAGAACCCCCATGTCCCAGGCGCCCAGCTGGTTGGCTCGGTCGAAGAGGAACTGCATCGCCGGGCCCTTGCCGAGCACGCGGAGAACCCGCAACAGGTTGGTGAGCTGCTGCAGCGTTGCGCGCGCTTCGGAAAGCCTCAGGAGGTCGGCGCTGACAAGCACAGCGACGCTCCCGCCGTCCAGCAGCGCAGCGGCTAGACGGTCCGGCCCGTCGCTGCCGGTGGTCGCTGCTGCCCAGCCGGTTGCCGCGCCGACGCCCGCAAGAACCTCGCTCGGCAAGGCTTGGCCGGCCGCCGCCACCAGCCCGGCCACTACCGCGGCAAGGCTCGCTGCCTCACCGCCCGGCCGAACGCGAACGACCACCCGGGCATCGGCGTCCAGACGGGATGGCCGCGCCGAGAGCATGAGCAACCCGGTCTGCCGCCGCCGGGCGCTGTCTCGCAGCAGGTATTCAGTGACCGGGTTCTCGTCGGTCACGTTGCCACCGACGACAAGCACGCAGTCGTTGCCGATCACCTCCTCCAGCGGCGCGCGGGTGTAGAAGCCCGCCACCAACGGGTCGAGCGTCTCGAAGGGCGTGGACCAGCGCGACGAGCAGTCGATGTTGTTGGTCCGGAATACCGTCCGCATCAGCTTCTGGAACTGATAAAGCACCTCGTTGGGCAGGCGCGGCGAGGCCAGCCCGCCCGCAGCCTTGCTCTCGACGGCCGACAGGCCTCGGCGCAGGTAGTCCCCGGCTTCGTCCCAGGAAACCGGAACCAGTGCGCCGTCACGACGGATCATCGGCCGCTTGATCCGGTCCCGGCTCCCGACGAAGTCGAGGCCGAAGCGCCCCCGAACGCAAAGCGTTTCGCGATTGACGCCATGCTCCCACTTCGAGCGGACCCGCATGAACTCGCCCTTGCGCGCGCCGACGGTGAGCTGGCAGCCGGTGCCGCAGTGCGGGCAGACCGTGTCGGTCTCGACCAGATCCCAGGGCCGTGCCTTGTAGCGATAGGGGAAGCTCATCAGTGCGCCGACCGGGCAGACCTCGACGCAATTGCCGCACTGGTCGCAACTCGCGAGACTGCCCTCGAAGCCGGTGACGGCGGTGTCCATGCCTTTTTCGATGGTGCCCAAGGCGACCGCGCCGACCACGTCCTCGCACATCCGGACGCAGCGCTGGCACTGGATGCAGCGGTTGACGTTCATGATGATGACCGGGCTGAGACGGATGTCCTCGGAGTGGAACACACGTTTGGCATCGCGGAACCGGCTTTCCCGGGGCCCGTATGCCATCACCATGTCCTGAAGCTCGCACTCGCCGCCCTTGTCGCAGATCGGGCAGTCGAGGGGGTGGTTGGCGAGCAGCATGTCGAGCATGGAAGAGCGCGTTTCGTCGATCAGCGGCGTGTTCGTCCGCACTACCATGCCGTCGGTGACCGCGGCGGCGCAGGACGGCTGCAGCCGCCGCTGCCCTTCGATCTCTACCAGGCACATGCGGCAGGAGGCCAGCGCCGGCAGCCGCTTCAGATAGCAGAAGGTCGGGATTTCGATGCCCAAACGCTCGGCGGCCTGCAGCACCGTAGAGCCTGCCTCCACTTCCAGCGTTTGTTCATCGATCGTGACGCTAACCATGACTTCTTGCGGCCTTCTCCCTGCGCGCTCCTTAGTGAAACGAGCACCTCCGCTCCTCGATATGGGCGACGAATTCATGCTCGAAATGCGCCAGTGCCGCCCGCAGCCCCATAGCCGCACCGTCGCCAAGAGCGCAGAACGTGTTGCCGAAAATGCCCTTGCAGAGCGCCTCCAGCTGTTCCAGATCGTCCGGCACGCCCTGTCCCGCCTCGACCCGGCGCAGCACTTTCACAACCCAGTTGAGCCCTTCGCGGCACGGCGTGCACTTGCCGCAGGACTCGTGGTGGAAGAACTCGATGATCCGGGTGGCGACCTTGACCATGCAGGTCGAGTCGTCGATCACGATCACCCCGGCCGAGCCAAGCATCGAGCCGACCGCAGCCAGCGAGTCGAAGTCCATCCCGACATCCAGCCCGCGCTCCGGGATCAGCGGCGCCGAGACCCCGCCGGGGATCACCGCCTTGATCCTGCGCCCCGGCGGCGGCCCGCCCGCGCGGTCCTCGACCAGTTCACGCAGCGATATGCCCATCGGCAGTTCGTAAAGGCCCGGTTTCCGCACGTGCCCGCTGAGGCAATAAAGCTTCGGACCGGGGCTCTTGTCAGGGCCGATGCCGCGAAACCAGTCCGGCCCCCGCGCCACAATATGCGGCACGCAGACCAGCGTCTCGACATTGTTGATCACGGTCGGGCTGGCGTAGAGCCCCGCGACCGCCGGAAATGGCGGTTTCAGACGGGGCTGCGCCCGCTTGCCTTCGAGCGAGTCGAGCATCGCCGTCTCCTCGCCGCAGATATATGCGCCGGCGCCGCAATGGATGTGCACGACGAAATTGAAATCCAAGCCCAGAATCCGTGTTCCCAGATAACCCTTCGCATGGGCCTCGGCGATCGCCTGCTCCAGCCGGTGGATCGCCAGCACGTATTCCCCGCGGATGTAGACATAGGCGGTTTCCGCCCCGATCGCGTAGGCGCTGATCGCCATGCCCTCGATTAGCTGGTGCGGATCACGCTCCATGATGATCCGGTCCTTGAACGTGCCGGGCTCGCCCTCATCGGCGTTGCAGCACAGGTATTTCGGCTTGTCGGCCCGTTTCGGCACGAAGCTCCATTTCAACCCCGTCGGGAATCCGGCGCCGCCGCGACCGCGCAGGTTCGATTGCTTGACGAGGTCGATGATCTCGTCGGGCGTGTGCTCGCGCAGCGCCTTCGCCAGCGCCTGGTAGCCGCCGCCGGCCTCATAGCTCGAAAGCAGATGGGCATCCGGCACGTCCATGTTTCTGAGAAGGACCGGTTCAAACATGGCGGCTACTCTCCCGGCGGTTCTGCGGCGGCGAGTTCGGCGCCGGTCGCTTGCCCCGCCGCCGCGCGCAGCCTGTCCACGAGCGCGTCGATCCGCGCGATGTCGAGGTCGCCGTGATAGTCGTCGCCGACCTGCATCACCGGGGCCATCTCGCAAGCGCCGAGGCATTCGACGGTCGAAAGCGTGAACAGCCCATCCGGGGTCGTGCCGCCCTTTTCGATCCCCAGCACCGTCTCCAGATGCCTCAGCAGGTCGTCGGATCGGCGCAGCATGCAGGAGAGGTTGTCGCAGAGTTGCAGGTGGAACAGACCCACCGGCTCGGTATGGAAGAGGGTGTAGAAGGTCGCCAATTCATAGACCCAGACCCGCTCGACACCGAGGATGTCGGCGACCTCTTCCAACACCGGGCCGGGCAGATGGCCATGTTCCTTTTGCGCGATCAGAAGCGCGGGCATGATCGCCGAGCGCTGGTCGGGATACCGCGCCGCCGCCGCCTCGATCTGTTCGCGCATGTTCATCGCGTCCAAAATCTCCTGCTACTTGTCCACCTCGGCCATCACAGGGTCGAGGCTGCCCAGCACGGCGATCATGTCCGCCAGGTAGCGGGCATTGCCGACCCCGAACAGTCCTTGAAGGTTGACGAATGACGGTGCCCGCACTTTCATCCGGAACGGTTTTTGCGACCCGTCGCTGATGATGTAGAACCCGAGCTCGCCCTTTGGCGCCTCGATCGCCGAATAGACCTCGCCCTTCGGCACCTTGAAGCCATAGGCCGATAGGTCGAAATGCTGGATCAGCGCCTCCATCGAGCAGTGCACTTTGTCCTTGTTCACCGGGAAAGCGATGGTCGGCATATCGATCTGGAACGGCCCCTCGGGCATCTGGTCGAGGCATTGTTCGATGATCCGGACGCTCTCGCGCATCTCCTCGACCCGGCATCGCCAGCGCGCGTAGCAATCGCCCTCGTCGCGGGTGATGACGTTGAAGTCGAGCCGGTCGTAAATCTCGTAAGGCTCGTCGCGGCGGATGTCCCAGTCGACGCCTGAAGCGCGCAGGTTCGGGCCGCTCAGGCCGAGATCGATACCGTCCTCGCCCGAGATCACGCCGATCCCCTGCGTGCGCTTCAGGAACACCCGGTTGTTCTCGACCAGCCGTTCATAGTCGCGGATCCGATTCGGGAAGATGTCGCAGAACTCCCTGATCTTGGGGAAGAACCCGTCGGGCAGGTCCTCGCGCACACCGCCGACCCGGCAGAAGGAGGTGTGCATCCGCGCCCCGCTGATCATCTCCAACAGGTCCATGATCATTTCACGCTCGCGCATGGCGTAAACCAACGCGGTCATGGCGCCCAGGTCCATCGGCAACGCGCCGGTGATCAGGAGGTGACCGGAGATCCGCGCGAGTTCGGCCATCAGCACGCGGATATATTGCGCGCGGATCGGCGCTTCGATGCCCAGGAGCTTCTCCACCGCTAGCGCGAAAGCGAGGTTGTTCGAGGGCGGGCAGAGGTAGTCGAGCCGGTCGGTTAGCGGAAAAATCTGGGTGTAAGTGAAGCTCTCGGCCAGCTTTTCGGTGCCGCGGTGGAGGTAGCCGATGTGTGGGTCCACGCGCGCGACATACTCGCCGTCCAGCTCAAGGACGAGCCGCAGCACCCCATGCGTGCTGGGATGCTGCGGGCCGAGGTTGAGAAGCACCTCCTTTGTGTCGAGCGCTTCACCTGCCGACCTGCTCAGTTCCGTGACTTCGGTCATCTCACTTCCCGGCGTCGAACGGCCTCCCTTATGGAATGTCCTTGGTGGCGAGATCGGGCTGCGTCGGCGGCGGGCCTTCCGCGCCAAACGGGTTCAGCGTGTCCTTGTAGCCCCGGAGCGGAAAGTCCTTGCGCTGCGGAAAGCCCTCGAAGCCTTCCCACATGTAGATCCGGCGCAGGTCAGGATGGCCCTCGAACCGGATGCCATACATGTCCCAGGCCTCGCGCTCGTGCCAGTTGGCGGTCCGCCAGACCCCCGTCACCGACGGGACCCGCGGCGGATCGCCGAGGCGGCATTTGATCCGAACGCGCCATTTGTTCGGCAGCGAATAGAGGTGGTACACCGCCTCGTAGCGCAGCGTTTCGGGATAATGGTCGACCCCGCAGATGTCGGACAGGAAATCGAACCGCAGCGCCGGATGGCCCTTCAGGAATTGGCAAAGCTCGATGATCATGTCAGGCGGTGAGGCGAAAGCGTGAACCCCACGCGAGAAGCCAAGCCCCTCGATTTCCCCCCCGAAACGTTCCGCGATCAGGGTGCGGATGAGGGACGTCTCCACGCTCATGAGGCTGCAACCCGATCCAGAGGCGTCCCGGCCAGCGCGCGGGACCTCTTGATCTTCTCTTGGAGCAGAAGGATGCCATGCATCAGTGCCTCGGGCCGCGGCGGGCAGCCGGGCACATGCACGTCCACCGGCACGAAAGTCTCCGCCCCCTGTACCACGGCGTAGGTGTTGTAGACCCCGCCCGAGATCGCGCAGGTGCCCATGGCGATGACCCAGCGTGGCTCCGGCATCTGGTCGAAGAGCCGGCGCACGACCGGAGCGAACTTCCGCGTCACCGTGCCGGCGATGATCATCACGTCGGACTGGCGCGGCGAAGGTCGAAACACCACGCCGAAGCGGTCGAGGTCGTAGCGGGCGCAGCCGGCCGAAATCATCTCGATGGCGCAGCAGGCAATCCCGAAGGTCTCGGGCCAGAGCGCCGACCGCCGGCTCCAGCTGATGACGCTGTCGGCGGTGGTGAACAGCACGCTGTCGCGGATCGTTTCGCCTACTCCTCCCATTCCAGCGCTCCTTTCAGCCAGGCGTAGGCCAAGCCCACGATAAGCAGCAGCATGAAGACAAACATCTCGACATAGCCGACGAGCCCGATCTCCTTCAGCACGACCGCCCAGGGAAACAGGAACATCGCCTCGACGTCGAACACCACCAGCAGGATTGCGAGGATGAAGAACTGCACCCTGAAGCGGCCCCCGGCGGCCTCGCCGGCCGGGTCCATGCCGCACTCATAGGGCATGTTCTTCGCGGGATAGGGGTTGGACGGGCGCAGGAGCGAGGAGACGAACAGCGTCGCCACGGCCACCAGCACAATTCCGGCGACCATGAAGAGAACCGGCAGGAATTCCATTCCAGTCATGTCGCGCTGCCCCGGTCACCCACCGAGGGCTTGCTCAAGCTGCGACCGACCAATCTTCTGGCCGGCGGTGCGGCCCTCGTGCAGCGACTAGGGCATCCTTTCGTAGCGCCAAGAGTATTCGGTTGGCCGGTTCATTGCAAATCCAATCGTAGTCAACCGCCGAACACGGAACTCTGGGCAAGCCTCAGAAACCACGCCGGAAACAGTCCGATGCCGATGGTGCCGGCGGCGGTCAAGGCGAGCGTGGCGCGGACGGACGGCGTCAGGGCAGGCTCGAACGCGCGCTCCGGCTCGCGCATGTAGATTACCATGACGATGCGGATGTAGAAGTAGGCGGCGACGGCGCTCAGCAGCACCGCGATCACCGCCAGCGTGACGAAACCCCGCTCGACGAGCGCCACCAGCACGTAGAACTTGGCGAAGAACCCGGCTGTCGGCGGAATGCCGGCGAGCGAGAACAGGTAGAGCAGCATCAGAAGCGCCAACCCGCGATGCGACTTGGCGAAGCCGGCGTAGTCCTCGATGACCTCGCCGGAGAAATCGCCATTCCGCATCATGATGACGATGCCGAAGATACCGAGATTCATGAAGGCGTAGATCAGCAGGTAGAGCATCACGCCGGCAATCCCGTCGGCGCCACCCGCCACCACGCCGAAGAGCGCGAAGCCCGCATGGGCGATGCTGGAATAGGCGAGCAGGCGCTTGAAATTGTCCTGCACCAGCGCCACGAAGCTGCCGAGCGCCATCGTCACCACCGCGATCACTGCGACGATGATCCAGGCGTCGGAAGCGGCGACCAGCGGGTTGAGGAACACGCGCAGGATCACCGCGAACCCCGCCGCCTTGGGGGCGACCGACATGAAGGCCGTGATTGTCGTCGGCGCGCCTTCATAGACGTCCGGCACCCACATGTGGAACGGCACCGCGCCGACCTTGAAGACCAGCCCCGCGACGATGAAGACCACCGCCAGGAGCAATCCGGGATCGAGCGGGTCGCCGGTCACCGCCGCAGCCATCCCGTCCAGCTGCGTCGTGCCGGTGATCCCGTAGATCAGCGAGACGCCGTAGAGGAAGATTCCCGTCGAGACCCCGCCGAGAACAACGTATTTCAGCGCCGCCTCGTTCGACCGCCGCTCCTTCCTGAGGAAGCCGGTGAGCACATAGGTCGAGAGCGCCATCAGCTCGAGGCCGACATAGATCGACAGAAGATCGGTTGCCGAGGCCATGATCATCATGCCGGAAAGCGCAAAGAGCAGCAGGACATAGTATTCGCTCAACGCGATCTCCTCGATCTCGGCATATTTTCGCGACAGGAGGAACGTCAGGATGGTCGAAAGGTAGAACACCATCTTGAAGAAGACCGCGAAGCGGTCGGCGATAAACATGCCCGAATAGGCCGGCCGCACCTCGCCCGCCAGTAACAGTGTCGCCAAGGCCGCAACCAGCACGGTTGCAGCGGAAGCGCAGACGAGGAAATACCCCTGTCCCTTTGGCACAAGCTGTCCCAGAATCAGCAAGATGCAGGCCCCAGTGACCACCACGATCTCGGGCAGGCTCGCTAGGATCGACTGGAAAAGCGTGGCAGCGGTCATTGGCCGCCCCCGTTAGAATGCACCTGCGTGAGCAGATGCCTCACCGAAGGCCCGATGATGTTGAGAAAAGGTTTCGGATAGAGCCCGACCCAGAGCACGAAGACCGCCAGCGGCAGGATCGCCACCAGTTCGCGGGCGTTTACGTCGCGAATCTTGAACCGCACGCCGATGCTGGCTGGACCAAGCGCGACTTTCCTGTACATGCCAAGCAGGTAGGCCGCGCCCAGCAGAGCCCCCAGAACGGCGGCGGCGCCGACAGCCAGATTGGCCGCGAACGCGCCTGACAGCACCAGCAACTCGCCCACGAACGAATTCGTTCCCGGCAGCGCCATCGACGACAGGGTGAACAGCGCAAGAAACGCGGTATAGACCGGCGCCGCCTTCATCAGCCCGCCATAATCCGCGATGCTGCGGGTATGGGTCCGCTCGTAGATCAGGCCGACGAACAGGAACAACGCGCCCGTCGTTACGCCATGATTGAACATTTGCAGGATGCCGCCCTCGAGCCCGCGGAGGTTCAACGTGAAAATCCCCAGCGTCACGAAGCCCATGTGGCTGATGCTGGAATAGGCCACCAGCTTCTTGAGGTCATCCTGCGCCAAGGCAAGTAACCCGCCATAGACGATCGCAAGCGCCGAAAGGGCCAGCATCAGCGTCGAATAGTGCACCGACGCCTCCGGCAGCATCGGCAGCGAGAACCGGAGGAACCCGTAGGCGCCCATCTTCAGGAGCACTCCGGCGAGGATGATGCTGCCCGCCGTCGGCGCTTGCACATGGGCGTCCGGCAGCCATGTATGGACCGGGACCATCGGCACCTTGACTGCGAAAGCGATCAGGAAAGCAAAGAACAGCCAGGACTGAACCCGGAACGGCAAATCCTGCGCCGTCAGGGCGAGGATGTCGAAGGTCTCGCCGCCGTGGAGATAGAGCACGATGACCCCGATCAGGAACAGAAGGCTACCCGCCAGCGTGTAGAGGAAGAATTTGAACGCCGCATAGACCCGGCCGTCGCCGCCCCAGACGCCGATGATCACGTACATCGGGATCAGCATCGCCTCCCAGAAGACGTAGAACAGGAACAGGTCGAGCGCGCAGAAAACCCCCAGCATCAGCGCCTGCATGGTGAGCAGGCTGACCATGAACTCCTTCACCTTGCGGTCGATCGCCACCCACGAGGCGAGCACGCAGATCCAGCCCAACAGCGCGGTCAGGAACACAAAGAGCGCGCTGATTCCGTCGATGCCAAGCGAGTAAGTGATCCCGAGCGCGGGCACCCAGGGGCGCGTCTCGGTGAACTGCATCTCGTGGGTAGTGGTGTCAAAGCCGGCCAGCATGACGATGCAGAGAGCAAAGTCGAGGAAGGTGACGCCCAGCGCCGTCCACCGCACCGCATCGTCGTTGCGGAGAAACATCAAAACCGCTGCCCCGGCGGCGGGCATGAACACGATGAGGCTAAGCAGCGGGAACGCCATCGCACCCTTACCGCCACACCACGGCGAAGACGGCGATGGCTGCGATCACACCGACGATCATGGCCAGCGCGTAATGGGTCACGACGCCGGTCTGCAACTGTCGCAGCGCGCCGCCACCGCGCAGGATCGAGCGGGCGACGCCGTTGACGACCGCGTCCACACCGTTGAGATCGATCCGCAGTCCGGCCCGTGCGGTTCCGTGCAGGAAGGGCAGCACCGCGGTCTCGGAGATGTCGCTCACCGCCTTCTCGTAACGCGCCAGCGGTTTTTCGGCGAGCCACATGAAGTACCGCGCGCCTTTGCGGTAGAACCAGTCGGTGTCGATGCTGATCGTGTTCTCGGGGTCGAGCGCCCTGAGGAACAGCACGAAGCCCAATGCGGTGAACATCAGTATGCCGAGGCTCTCGGTGATATGGACGCCGGTGTAGGGTTCGAAGTCGACCGGATGGGGCAGCAGCGCGTAAAGTGGCTGGGGGAACACCCCGATCGCGATGCACAGCACCGCAGCCATTCCCATCGCAACCAGCATGTTGCGGGGCGGCTCCCGCGCCTCCAGTTTCCGGTCCGTGCCGAAGAACATGTAATACGGGAGCTTGAGCCCAGTGTGCAGGAAGGTCCCCGACGACGCCATCGTCAGCGCCAGCACCACCAGCGCGCGGTGATCCTGCCCGGCGGCGGCCACCACCATCGATTTGGTCACGAAGCCCGAGAAGAACGGAAATGCCGAGATTGCGAAGGCGCCGACCATGTAGAGCGCCACGGTCAGCGGCATGGTCCTGTAGAGCCCGCCGAGCTCGGTGAGCTTGCGCCGCCCGGTGACGTAGATCACCGCCCCCGCACCCATGAACAGGAGCGCCTTGTAGAGGATATGCGCGAAGGCATGGCTGGAAGCCCCGTTCACCGCCATCTCGGTACCGATGCCGACGCCCGCCACCATGTAGCCCACCTGGCTGACGATGTGATAGGCTAGGAGCCGCCGGCAGTCGTTCTCCAGCACCGCGTAGATGACGCCGTAAAGCGCCATGATGGTGCCGAGCCAGATCAGAAGTTCGGTCCCCGGAAACGCCCGCGCCAGCACGTAGACGGCGGTCTTGGTGGTGAAGGCGCTCATGAACACCGCCCCGGTGACGGTCGCCTCCGGGTAGGCGTCAGTCAGCCAGGCGTTGAGCGGCGGCACCGCGGCGTTGAGCATGAACCCGGCAAGGATCAGGTAGGCGGCGACGTCCATCCCCCCCTCGATCGGGCCGAAGAGCAAGGAGCCGGTGGCGAGCCCGTGGAGAATGACGCCGCCGAGCAGGGCGACGCCGCCAGTGATATGGACCATGAGGTAGCGGAACGCGGCGCGGATCGCCTGCTCGCCTCCCTGGGCGAAAACCAGATAGGCAGAGGCAAACGCCATGGCTTCCCAGAACAAGAACAGGGTCAGGTAGTCGCCAGCAAACACCACGCCGAGCGCGCTGCCAGCATAGACGAACGCCGCCACATGCTCTCCGGCGCCCGTCAGGTGCAGCGCATAGACCATGCCGATCAGCGCCATGATGGTGAAAACGGTGGCGAAGACGATGCTCAGCTTGTCGACCTTCGCAATCAGGATTTCCTGCCCGATGAACTCCGCCGCACCGTAGCTGCCCGGCTGCACGGTGAGCACGGCGAGGATCGCCAGCGCGGGAATCAGCATCAGATAGGCCTTGCGGATTGATCCTTTCAGGAAAGGGATCGGCAGGGCGCCAAGAATGAACAGCAGGGCGGGATGGACGAAGTCAATCATAAAAGTCCTCGCGCCGCATCAACCCGCCCTGATGGCCGAGGAACTTGGAGACGAAGACCAGCAGGACGCAGGACAAGAAGCCATAGACGGCCGACCAGCCCGGCAAGCGGTCCCACAGGTATTCAGCGTGTTCGCGGGGGACCAGAAAATCGGCGATGACGATCAGAACGAGCGCCAGATAAAACAGCCGGCGGCGTTGCTCCGCGTATCTCGCCTCACCAAAGAAATCGACGACACGCCTGATCATCTGACCACTCCTTCCGCCAGGGTGAGAAAATAGCCGGGGAAAATACCCATCGACACCGACAGGATCGCGGTCGCGACCAGCGGGATCGTCACCATCGGAATTTCACGGACCGTCGCCGGACTTTCCTGTGTCTCCGTCCCGAAAAAAGCGACATAGCTGACCGGCAGGAAGTAGGCGGCGTTCAGGACCGAGCTCACCAAGAGCACGACCAGGAACGCAATCTCCCCCGCCTCCACCGAGCCCAGCGCCAGATACCACTTGCTGACGAAGCCCGCGGTCGGCGGCACCCCGATCATGCTGAGCGAGGCCACGAAGAACGCGCCCATCGTCCAGGGCAGCCTGCGGCCGATGCCGGCCATGTCGCTGATGTTCCGCTTGCCGGACGCGCAATAGATCGACCCGGCGCAGAAAAAGAGCGTGATCTTGGAGAACGCATGCGCCGCAATGTGGATGATCCCGCCGACCATCGCGACCGGCGACAGCAGGACCGCGCCCAGCACGATGTAGGAGAGTTGGCTGACCGTCGAATAGGCGAGCCGAGCCTTCAGGTCGTCCCGCGTCAGGGCGTAGACCGACGCCATCAGGATCGTGAACGAAACCAGATAGGCCGTGGCTACGCCAAGGCCCAACTCCCCGACCAGCCCTGTGCCGAAGACATGGAAAACCATCCGCAGCACGCAGAACACGCCCATCTTGACCACGGCCACTGCATGCAGGAGCGCGCTGACCGGCGTTGGCGCCACCATCGCGGCAGGCAGCCAGGCGTGCATCGGCATCACCGCGGCCTTGGCGAAGCCGAACAGATAGCAGAAGTAGACCACGGTCAGCAGTGCCGGCGAGGCATCGACCCCGGCCAGCAGCCCGCCTGGCACGAAGTCGAGCGACCCCGCCAGATGGTAGGTCAGCGCCAGCGCTGCGAGCAGGACGCTCTTCGACGCGCCCATCAGATAGACGAGGTACTTCCGGCTGCCCGTCCATCCCTCTTCGTCCTCGTGGTGATAGACGAGCGGATAGGTGACGAGGCTGAGCACCTCGTAGAAGATCACCAGCGTGAACAGATTGGCGGCGAAGGCGCCTCCGACGGCCGCCGCGAGACTGGCGGCAAAGCAGGCGAAGAACCGGGTCTGCGCGTGCTCGTTCAAGTGGCGCATGTAGCCGATGGAATAGATCGCCGCCACGATCCACAGCAGCGACGAGACGGTGGCAAACACCATGCCGAGCGCATCGACCCGGAAAGCGAAGTCGATCCCCGGCAGAATCTCGAACAGGCGAAAATCCACCGTGCCGCCCGCCAGCACCGTAGGCGCCATTGAGGCGACAATTGCAAACATGGCGATCGCGGCCAACGGCGAGACGACATCGCGGAGTTTTTCGCGGTTGTTCAGAAGGAGAACGGCCAGGGCCGCCAGGCCTGCAACGGCGACGGCAAGCAGCGGCCGGATCGATATCACCGGTTCCAAGCCGCTATCCTTTCATCATGGTCACGTCGTCGACCTTGAGAGTGGACTTGTTCCTTACGAGGGCAACCAAGATGCCGAGGGCGACGGCAACCTCCGCCGCGGTGATTGCGATGACGAAGATCGCGAATATCTGCCCGCGGAAATCGTCGTCGTAATGCCCGAAAGCGATGAAATTGATGTTGACCGAGTTGAGCAGGAGCTCCAGCGACATCAGCACGACCAGGATATTGCGCCTGAGCAGTACGCCTGCTGCTCCGATCACGAACAGGACCACTCCGAGCAAAATATACCACGAGAGCGGAACCATCACCCCTGCTCCTTCCGCGCCAGCACGATGGCGCCGACCAAGGCGGCCAGCAGGATGACCGAGGCGGCTTCAAACGGCAGGAGATAGTCGGCGAAAAGTGTCGTGCTGAGTTGCCTGATCTGATCGCCGCCGCGCACAACGACGGGCTCCGTGACCGAAAAGCGGTCGCTCCAGAGCACCAGCACAAGCATCTCGACCCCAAGCAGGACGAGCAGCACCATGGCCGGCAGGTTGCCGCCCGGCAAGAACCGCTGCAACACCGCTTCGCGCACATCGATCATCATGATCACGAAAAGGAACAGGACCATGATCGCGCCGACATAGACGAAGATCTGGATGACCGCGAGCAACGGCGCCTCGAGCAAGACGAAGATCGCCGAGATCTGCAGGAAACACGCCATCAGCGCCAATGCGCTGTGAACCGGATTCCGCGCCAGGACCACGGTCAGTGCCGTGATCACGGACGCCGCAGCGAACAGAAGAAAGAACGCCTGATCCATCCGACGCCGACCCTCCGCCGCGATCTGTCGCTCGGCGCAAGACGGCCGGGTTTGAGATAGCTGCGCACTTCAGATGCGTCTACAAATTGTGCCCTAGTATCGAATTTTTCTCAAGATTACATGGTTTGGCGCTACGTTATGCCCAAGTCTCGGCATCTGATACGGTGTGCGATCCCGCAGCCTGCCTATCCGTTATTCAGGCTGCCGAAGGAGGTTCGGCACGGGATCAGAAACCCTGAAAAAAGGACGTCGCGGCCAGACGGCGGGCCTTTGGCGAGCTTACCCCGCCCAGATGTAGTGAATAATCTCTTCGGCCTCGCGCTCGACCTCCTCGATGCGCTTCTTCACCACGTCGCCGATCGAGACGATGCCGTCGAGTTGGCCGTTCTTTACCACGGGCAGGTGGCGGAATCGGCCTGTGGTCATGATCTCCATGACCTGGTTGATCGTGTGGTTCTCGGTGCAGAGGTTGACCTTGGCGGTCATTGCGTGACGGACACTCTGCTGCAGGGCCGCAGCCCCATACTTGTCCATGGCGCAGACGATGTCGCGCTCGGACACGATGCCGACCACCTTGCGATCACCATTGGTAACGACCAGTGCGCCGATCCTGTGTTCGGCGAGCCTGTTGATCGCCACGGCGAGTGTCTCGTTCGGGCCGATCGTCTCGACGGCTCGACCCTTGTCCTCGAGAATCGCTTTGACGTTCATGGCTTCCTCCAAGCGCTGCTACGCTCCAGCCCTCCGCCCCGTCTCCCTCTCGGTGCATTTCTGCGCCATCGTGCGCCGCGCGCCTTCATATTTCAAGTCCGATTTGCGCGCTCAGGCACCAGTGCTTCCTGGCGGTAGGCCTTCATGATTGGCTCACACAAACCGCCGCCTGCTACAGGGGTCGCCTTGCCGGCGCCGATGCTCATCGATCAGCCGAGAGCGCCGAGCGCCAGACTCCTTCCTCGATGCCTACAACTTCGCAAAGCGACTAAAGACCCTCAGGGGCCTCACACCCTACGAAACCATCTGCAAAGCATGGGCTGACCAGCCGCGCCGCTTCACATACGATCCAACCCACCTCACTTCGGGACTGAGGAGTGAGAGCAGGATTACGCAGGGGATGGAACCCTGTCGGGTCCATCGGCGCGGAGAATGAAAACATTCTACACCCGATTGAACCCGGGTGGCTGCCTGACAGGATTGTAGCAGGTTACTCAACCCTGGGAATGTCGCGAATGGCTCGGTTCGAGCCCTTTGCGCGACGACGCCGACTAGAGCCCGCACGACCCTGCGAGGGTGCGCAACGGCTTTGGAACGGTTATCAAAGACCGCTTCCATGGGGACATGCTGGTCAGCAAATTCCCGCTTATAAAAGCAAGTTCGCAGAAGCTTGCCGCCCCAAACTGTTGCGCACGTTCGACACCTGCCATTGTCCATTGCGCGCTGTTCGAACGCCGCGGTTGTTCAGGGCGATAGCCAGGCCACGCAGGCTTGTGATGCCGGACTGCCGGATGGAGGCGATGATCGGGAGCACGGTCTGGGAAAATCTGTCAGCCTCCCGGATCGAGATCTTCCGACCTCTCGCGGTAGCTTCCGCTGTGTTGGTCGGATTACCGAGTTTTATGCCAGTGATCTTGCGCGAGGCGAGGGCGGCTTTGGTGCGCTCCGAGATCAATCGCCGCTCCTTCTCTGCCAAAGCGGCATAGAGGTGCAACATGAACGGATCGGCATCAGCACCGAGTTCGGCGACGATGATTGGCACGCGCTGGACCATCAGTCCGGCAATGAAGGCGACATCGCTCGAACGTCGGTCGAGCTTCGCCACAACGACTGGGCATTTGAGCTGCGGGGCAAGGGCGAGGCGGCTGTCAGTTGCGGACGTCGATCAAGAGCATCCGCGCCCTTTCCGGTTTCGATCTCGGTGAATTCCTGGAGGATGATCATTCCCTCGGCCTCGGCAAAGCGGGCGACCGCGGCACGCTGGGCCTCGATGCCTAAACCTGAACGTCCTTGCCGCTGTGTGGAGACACGATAGTAGCGACCGCGCGCGGCATGTTGCTAATCCCCGGGGTGTTCAAACTGCAAACCACCGTTGCAGTTTGCTCACAAGAGCCGAACAGGCAAGTCTTCGCTTCGAAAATCGAACAGAATCAGCAGTTTGACTTTGGTTCTTCGAGTCCGACTCTAGTACCCAGTAGTCACTGCCGAGCGCGACTGATGGTGTACAGGGCGGCGCTCGGTCAGTTGGCCAAGGCGCGGGTTGGCGACAGCGAGTCCCGGCCCGGCAGTTCCGCCTGATCCGCCGGGCCTGCGATTTGGCCGGAACTCCGCTTCAGCTTTTCGGAATCAGGCGGCGACAGGATGATGCGGGTGATGGTCTGGACCGGGTCGCCGCCGTGCTGATTGACGATGGTCTCCTTCCAGTCCATGCGGGTCTTGGCCCAGAAGATCGCAGCGGTGACCGACTGAGGGCCTTCTCCCGTGGCTTTGCGAAAGAGGCTTTGCGCCACAGCCGAATTGGCCTTGGTGTGGCCGATCCTGAGTTCCTGTCTGTAATGTTTGCGCAGCGTCTTCGGATCAACTCCGATCATGTCGGCAATGCCGGTCTCTGGAACGCCGTAGCCGGCAAGGGCTTCAACCTGGCGGCGCGAGGCCTCATCTGGCTTGTGACCGGGTCTTGCCATCTCATGCGGCCTCCTGGCGGCGCTCAGCGGCAACAACGGCATAGCTGCGGCCATCGCCCTCCAGGATCGCCATGCTGCCGGTAAACGCCTGCCAGCGGAGCACCGCGACATCGACATAGGCTGGGTTCAGTTCGATGGCGTGACAGCAACGGCCAGTGATCTCGGCTGCTATGATGGTGGTGCCGGAGCCGCAGAACGGCTCGTAGACCGCCTGTCCGGACGAGGAGTTGTTCTCAATCGGGCGGCGCATGCATTCGACAGGCTTCTGCGGGGATGCCGAGCCTCTTGCGCCAGGCCGGATCGTAGCTGACGCGATAAGGCGGGTCTGTGACCAGCAGATGCGGCATGACTCCGGCGAGAACGCGCTCGACATCCTTCGCATTGGTGCTATCGCCGCAAATCAGCCGATGCTTGCCGAGCGTCCAGACATCGCCGGGGAGGGTGGTTGGCTGCTCCGGCGGGTCAGGCACGTCATCTGGATCGGTAAGGCCAGGTTTACCAATGTTGGTCAGGCGGCAATTTCCAAATCGTCGAAGCCGGTGAGGGACAGATCGAAGCCAAGCTCGCCCAGGTCGGCCAGTTCGAGACCCAGCAGCTCGGTGTCCCAGCCGGCATTGAGCGCCAGCTTGTTGTCGGCTATGACCAAGACTCTTTTCTGCGCCTCGCTCAGGCCAAGGAGTTCGATAACGGGTACTTGCTGCAGGCCGAGCTTTCTCGCTGCCAGGAGGCGGCCGTGGCCAGCTATGATACCGTTCGCGCCGTCGACCAGGACCGGGTTCGTCCAGCCGAATTCCCGGATCGAGGCGGCGATCTGCGCCACCTGGGCATCGGAGTGGGTGCGGGCGTTCTTCTCGTAAGGGATCAGAGCCACCGCCGGACGGTACTCCACTGCGAGGCGAGGAGGAGCATTCTCGACGCCGCCGATTTGACCGACAGCAGACGGAGAGATAGCAGCCCCACCCGCCACAGGCGCGAAATTATAAGGGCTTCATCGCCGTGGTCCACCTGCATCGGAGTTCCTTTCCGTGCAGGCTCATCGGCCAAGTACGTCCGCCTGCTTCAAGTCCCGATTATAGCAGGGCCGCTATGTGTCTGTAATCTCTGCTGTTCTCGTGGGAGAACAATTGTTTGCGAAGAACTTCGATCGGCCCATGCAACGGGGAGTCCTGCGCCAGTCCCGCCGCTTCAAATTTATAAAGCCGCGGGCTTGTTTCGGATGGTTAAGGCCAGGAGCGCCTCCGAAAGTCGTTTCTTCGCCCGCTCGACCCCGTTCTCGTCGATTGCCTCGACATCGAGGAACAAGTCGAGGCCAGTCGCGTGCTCGCTGATGACCTGAGGGCGCTGGGCCAGTTCACCCAGGAGGCCCTCGACTTCGTAGGGGACGACCTCCCGGCTGATCCCCTTCATGGCAATCGGTGCTAACGGACGCGCCCGGACAAGGTCGCGGACGAGCGCGTAAGTCTCATAGCTGAGGCAGATGCCGCCGGGCTCGGCAATCGACTGCAGACGGGCCGCCAAGTTCGCTTCGGCCCCAATGATCGTGTAGTCCATCCGATCATCGGAACCAAAGTTCCCAACATTGCAATAGCCCGTGTTGATGCCCATGCGAACTCGGAAGGGCCGTTCAACTCCGCGGTCATGCCACACCCTGTTCAACTGCTCCAGCCGATGCTGCATGTCGACAGCCATGCGCAAGCAGGCTCTCGCGTCTTCCTCGACGCCTTGCGTCTCGGGGTCTCCGAAGAACACAAGAAGCGCGTCGCCGATGAACTTGTCGATGGTGCCGCCGTGCTTGAGCGCGATTGTCGACATCTCGGTGAAGTACTCGTTGAGGAGAAGCGTCAAGTCCTCAGGCTGGAGCCGTTCCACGATCGCGGTGAAATCCTTCACGTCGGAGAAAAAGATCGTGAGCTTCTTGCGCTCGGTCGCGATGGTGACGTCCTTCTGGCCGCTGAAGATGCTTTTGTAAATTTGAGGCGAAAGATATTTGGCGATCTTCAATGAAATCGCGGCCAGGAAGTCGTTTGCCTCGGAAAGCTCCTTATTGATGCCCTGAACCAAGGCGGACTGCCGACGCTGCAGGAGAATGAACGTCAGGCCCGCCGCCGCCGCGAAGCCGAAATATAGGAGCAGATACTTGAAGGTGAGGACGTTCGCAGCGATAGGCTGATTGACTGATATCTCCTGGATCCCTCGGACATCCCCTACCTTCCAGTCCGTCTTGGGGCTGTCCGGGTGTGAGTTATGGCAGGTCACGCAGACTTGTCCCATTACAACAGGGGCCGCGGCGCGGACGTGCCGGTCAAACAGCGAACCCGAGACTTCGATGATCGGCTCCCTCGGGTTGGCGCGCAAAGCAAGGATTGCATTCCGCTCGAATACATCGAGTTGGTGGGGGTCGCGACCTTTGAAAGGTAGATCCGAGACGAACCGATATTTGACGGATCCGTCGTGAGCGCTGATGCGCTTGCCGAGTTCGATCGAGAGGGTTGCTGGAATAGGGATCGCACCTGGTACGTCCCGGTAGTTGTGCGTCGCGGTCACGGCGTCGTCTGCTTGCAGCACGCGTCCCACAACGTCGCTGCCGTAGAATCCGCGCATTTCGTCGATGATCCGGCTGATTTCGCTGGCTTGCGTGCGCAGCATCCGTTCCGATAGATCTCGGAGGTCGAGCCAGGCTGCGACGGGCAGACCTATAAGGCCGATGACCACTGCCGCCACCAGGAGCGGCCCCATGGTTCGCTGCTGACGCGCAATCTGTTCACCCAGTCCGGCCATTATCCAAGCGCCCGGCAGTCATTAGCATCTGAATTATAGCTCATTCCCGGCACGGTACTAGCGTCAGTCTTGGCTCGATGAAAACACGTCAGCCCTGCAACGACGGATCGACCTTGAGCGGTTGTTGCTAAGCCCCCACCGTCACAGCGGATTTCGCATTCTGGCACTAGACGGGCCGTGAATCAGTGAAGGGGATGTCGCAAAGTCGGTTGTGGCCCGGAATGCGCTCCGGCAAGGTTGAGACTTCTGCGGCCGGAAAGCGCGTCGGAAAAGAAAGTGTCCCGCGAAGCGTATCCTTCGGCGCCCCGGCCAACTGCGGACTGTTCTCACGCTTGGAGAAGGAACGCTCAAAGCCACTGTCCGAGACCATCGCTCGAAAAAGAGGTCACCGGTTTTTCGAACAAAGCGATGCACAAACAAGAAGTTACAGCGCTGCGCTTGATCTCTTTTTCACGTGCACCGCTGTAGGCGCCGGATCAGATCACGAAAAAATCGTCGGCCAGCAGCGTCGGCCTGTTCGTCAGCGTCGCGAGCTGTGTCACGCCGCCTGCGACGTTTCCGTTGGAATCGTAAAACAACGCACCCGTAACCTTGTCATAGACGATGTGGTCGTCGGCGTCGTGCGCGCCAGTCCCAGCGAAGAAGTACCTTGGCTCGAGGGCTCCGGTGGCTCCAAGCCCCTGCATTACCGAATTCTGAAGCCTGAATGTATCGTCCGTATGGTCGAAATCCGTGATGATGTCGCGGTTGGCCACTGAGAGCGGCGCGCTGAAAACGAAGGAATCGTTGCCGGCGCCACCAGTAAGCCGGTCAATGCCCAGGCCGCCCGTTAGTGTATCGTTGCCACCCCACCCAAGCACGGAATCATTGCCTCGGCCGCCGTCCAGTTTGTTGTCGCTGTCGTTGCCGTCGAGCACGTTGTCGAGGGAATTTCCCGTGGCTCCGACGTTGGCGTTTCCGGTCAGACGCAGATTTTCTACCAGCCGGCGATCGACCGCCAGTGAGTACGTGACCAAGCTGAAAATCTGGTCGAGGCCCGCTTCGTCGATGACGTTGTCCAGTACATTGTCCACATAATAGGTATCGTTGCCGGCACCGCCATTCATCAGGTCGGCCCCGGTCCCGCCATCGAGAAGGTCGGCGCCATCATAGCCCGCTAACCGGTCGCTACCCGCCCCGCCCCTTATGGTGTCGTTGCCGGCAAGGCCGTCCAGCGTGTTGTTCCCATTGTTCCCGGTCAGCTCATTGTCGGAAGAATTGCCGCGACCATTGATAGCGCCAAGGCCGATGAGGGTCAGATTTTCGACATAGGATGGCAGTGAATAGGTGCTCGAGCTGAACACCCAATCGTTGCCCGCCGCATCGCCCTCGACCACGCGGTCGAGCGCATGGTCGACATAGTAGGTATCGTTGCCTGCGCCGCCCTCCATCTTGTCGATTCCGACCCCGCCGTCGAGCAGGTTGCTGCCAGCGTTGCCGACCAGCGTGTTGTCGAGTTCGTTACCAATCGCGTCGATGTCGGCAACACCGGTGAGTGTGAGCTGCTCTATTTGCTGGCCGGACAGCGAATACGTCATCGACGTGATGACCAGATCGATGCCGGCGCTGTCAGCCTCAATGACTACGTCGAATGCGTTGTCGACGCGGTAGGTATCGTTGCCGAAACCGCCGGACATTTTGTCAGCACCAGCTCCGCCGTCCAGAACGTCATCAAAGCTGCCGCCGTTCAGGATATCCGCCGCATCCGTCCCGGTCAGGTGCTGCTCCATCACGTCCGGCGCGGCATAGGCGCGGACGTAGTCGATGACCATCTCGTAGGTGCCGGACGCCCGCTCGACCTCAAGGGGATTCATGGCAAGCGAGGCCAGCATATAGAGCGGCGTGCGGAAGGACTCGCTCATTGGAAAGCGGCTCAGCTCCTTGCCGTCATAGTACACGGTGATCCAGTCCGTCGTGATCCTCGCGCCGTAAGTGTGAAACGCCCCGTCGAACATCGAACCGGCGAGGCCCGTATAATTGCCTTTCGAAACGTGGCTTTCCTTATTGCTCAAGTGCACCGCCTGGTGATGACCATCGGGATCGCCCCCATACGCTTCAACGATGTCGACCTCGACGCGTGGCACAGTCTGATCGGGCGACAGCATCCAGAAAGCCGGCCAGGCTCCCGCCCCGCCGTGAAAGGCTGCGCGCATCTCGAAGTACCCGTACTCTTGCGCGAAACCCTGGCCGGCACTGTTAACCGTTTGCATCGTTCCCGACTGCCAGACGCCGTCCACCTGCTTCATGGTAATGGTCAGCTTCCCGTCAGAGACGGAGAACGGATTCGTTGCCCCCACCGGCGACATGAACGTGGCGGCCCCATAGGGGGCATGCACAGGCGCGAACCACTTGCCGGTGCCGTTGTTCGGCACGACATCCATCGTATTGAACTCGTCAGAAAAGGAGAGGTTGAAACCGGAGAGGTTCAGCTCCGATCCCTTGTACTGTCCGGTCCAATCGCCAGGAAGAGCAATCGCAGCCATTGATGGGCTCCTCGTTCGCGCAACATTTTCGCGGTGACCCCACCAAGATCTAATCGTCCATTTGTTAACGGAACGGAAATGGACACCGATTCCGCCGCAAATGGGGTCAGTGCGGTTATCCCCAACGCTTCACGAGAAATTTGGGAGAAGTCGCAAATCGGTTGACGTAGCCGGCACACGATACTGCGAACCCTCCATGGCGCATGATCCGATCGACACGCTGGGCAAGGCGACCCGGCACAACATGCTCGTCAAAGCCGAGTGCAGCTGCGGGAACGTGCGCTACTGCCGTTCCGCCGATCTGATAATGGTCTATGGCGGAGGCGCCGACCCGCTGAAACTCAAGTTCGATTGCAGCCGCTGAAAGCCCGAGATTAAATCACATCGCTAGAGGTGCATCCCGAGCACCTGCCCAAATGATTGATGATCCACAAGCCGATGAAAGGTCCTGACGGCAAGATCCACTGATCCACTGGCACGCGGAAAGATTCCGAGGGTGAGCCCCATCAGTGCAACATTCCTTCTGTCCGCATGTTGGTTTGTGAGCGCGTCGTGCGCTTAAGACAGGAGAAAGGAATATGAAACGAATCCTTTTGACGTCGGCCGTGTTGGCGCTTTCCGCCGGGCTTTCCTTTGCCCAGACGACGAGCGGAACTTCGGGCGGAACCTCCACGACCACAACCACGACCACGCCCAGCACCGATCAGGGGACTGACACCACCACCACCAGCGGCACGAACCCGAACTCTGCCAAGGATTGCGCGCCTGGCCAGCAGCCCGGCAACGCGGACGCCAAGACCCGCCGCCCCCAGGCAAATGAAGAAGACCACCGAAGATTGCTGATTGGCAACGCCATACAAGGGGAAGGCCGGCGCCGCTTGGGGGGCGTTGGGGTAGAATGCCTGTAGGGCGCCGGCCTGGCGGATTGGGGTCCGCCGTTGGATAGTATCAAACTTGGCGATTCGAGTAACTCCGTGATCGCGGAATGTGAGGAGGCGGTCGACGACGCTCAGTCCTTTGCATCATCACCGTCTTGCACAGAGCCATCGTTTTTATCTGCCGGGCTTTCTAACCCGGCCAGTTGCCGGTCGGCCATTTCTTTAGCGAGGCCCACCAGGGCATCGACCTTTTGCATCTGGCCCACGTGACCGCTATTGGCGACGCGTTTCCGGATCGTCGCATCGCAATGCCCCTTGGGCGGCTATTAGCCTGTACTTTTCGAAGATCGCTAGCTTCTGCGGATAGGTGATCCGTACCTTGGCGTTGCACCCGTCGCATCTGAAGTGCGCGATCGTTCTTAGCGCAGAGCCCTTCCTTACCGCCGGATGCGAGCAACCCGGACAATCGAAAGTGAGCGCAACATCAGACAAGTCTTGGGCTAAACCCATTTCCATCTCTTTCGCAAGCGCTGTGGCTACACTCTGGCGGGACTCAATGGGGCAATGCAGATGCCAATCCGGCTGTGCCAACGCGGGACGCCTCGGAACGCCGCCAAGCTAGCGCGCCTTCTCTGCTCCCTTTGAAAGACGAAGAGACCTAACTTCATCCAGCAGTTCGCGCTCCTTGGTAGTAATGTTTCGGAAGATTGCGACAATCGCCACCGCTAAGGCCTCGGCATCCCGGCTTGAAGAGTCAATGTGTTCATCTGCGCAAACCTGATCGAACACGCGTTCGCAAATAGCCAGATCATGAGGGCTGAGGCAGGTGCTATTGAAACGACGCAGCATCTGTGCGAACCTTTCAGGGCCCGTTGCCCGTGTTTGCGGCGGGCTTTTTTTGCCGATGAACCGCTGAGGCGTGTATTGGAATAAATTTACTCACTGACTTATAATTGGTCTTTCAATAGTCCCAAAATCAGCGCGCACTCGCGAGCTCGATACTGTCCAGCAATCATAAGTTGTCGGTAATCTCGCAGTTTTTGTTCTGGGACATGAAATCCTCGCCGAAATTCGGCCGCCTCTTTCGGAGTTCGAGTGCAACCGAGTTTACTGGCGGTGACTTTCAAACTCGCCAGTGAACATCCGACCTTGGCTGCAATATCTTTCAAAGGTTCGTTATTAAAATATCCATCAAGAATTATCTTGCGACGAGCTTCTGCTTTGAGCTTTGCGTTCATTTCGTTGTCTCCCCAACTACGCTTTCACCGTGCCAGACTCTATACGAGCCAGGTTGAAGAGTGTCGTTATCGTCGCATCCAGAAACTTATCTCGGAATGCATTTCTTGCTGTAACCCAGCGTGATGGCGCTCTGTGGACTCGCGTTCCGCTGGTCTTGCCAGATGCCTGTGATACACCACATGATTGAGGTGGAGATGGGCATACCGGAATCGGATACGGCACTACGCGATGGACGCTAAGAGGCAGGAGAAGGCGCTTGCGAGGCAGGCGCTTGAGCGCGATCGACGTCGTTGGCCGCGCGAAGCTCAACCTTACAACGAGGCTGCCCCGTCACTTGCGCCGGCGCTCGAACCTTTGCCCTTTTCGACGCTCGAACTGGCGCCAGAGGATCAATTCGTCGCCTGGCAGGCGCATATGGCTCCGCTTGTCGAGATCAAGTTGCCGGATGACAAATCGCTCGACGATGGCTTTCCCGCCGACCACACGGCTTGGAACCTCGGCGGCATGCTGATCGTTCAACAGCGCGCACCGGCACATAGTTATATGCGTTCTGCTGCGAAGCTTCGGTCCAGCTCGATCGATCACTGGTATATCGCTTTGCCGCATACTGGCCGGTCGTGGACGGAGGTCGATCGCCGCGTAGCGGAAAACCAACCGGGCAAATTGGAGATTAGATCGCTTGGCTACCCGTTTCGCGGGAGGGCAACGGAATCCCAAAGTCTCTTTCTCTATTTGCCGCGTGATTTGTTCGCCGATGCGGCGGCAACCCTGGACGCAAAGAATAATTCAATTCTGTCCGGCAACTTTGCCAACCTTTTGGTCGACTACCTCAACAGCATCGAAGCAAGACTGCGCAGTCTCACGGCTGACGATCTGCCCCGCATCGTGCACGCAACACGCAGCATGATCATTGCCTGCCTCTCGCCCCCGGCAGAACATGCCGCGGCCACCGAACAATTGGTGAGTGTCGCGCTGATGGAGCGAGCCCGTCGATACGTCCACAACAATCTGGATGCGGCTCATCTGACGCCGGATTCAATGTGCCGGGCGCTCGGCGTCTCGCGCTCTCGTCTTTATCAGTTGTTCGAACCGAGCGGTGGTGTTCTCCACTACATACAAAGTCGCCGACTTCTGGCGGCCCATATTGCGCTTAGCGATCCGGCGGACAGCCGGCGCATTGTTAATATTGCCGAAGCCGTCGGGTTTAGTTCAGCGGCTAATTTCAGCCGAGCATTTAGCAAGGAATTCGGTTACAGCCCCCGCGAAGTCCGAAGTTCCGTGGTGTTGCCGCGCCCCGCCCACGCTGTTTCGCATGCCGGGCACGAGGAGGCCTCATCCTTTGAACATTGGCTCAAAGCGCTCGGAAGCTGAGTACAAGAACGGGGATGGTTGAAGTGGGGCGGGCTTAAAACAGGGCGGGGAAGATCAGCCGCCTCATGGACCAGAATACTTCGTGTCGCGTCCACCGCGCCATCAATTATAGCCAATCCCCGATTTATGAACCGACTGTTCATCGATGTCGCTGCCAATCACAGCGGAGCATACATTGCAACTACGCAGCATGAGACACTTGTTGAGACTGCGAGTTGTATGTTTGCCAAGCTTGACAGTTATGCTATTTCTGGCGTGGATTCTCACCGCCTATGGAGGTGGCTATTGCACCCGGAGGCATCAGGCGTCGGCACGGAGAGTGAGGGGCCTTCCTCAAGCGATGCACCACGTCCCGGCGAAGCGCTGCTCGCTGACCTTTTGGCGAACACGACCGAACTTTTGTCGTTCTATGATCGCGACTTCTGTCTGACGCACTACGCAACCAAGCTCAAAGGCGTATACGGAGGCGCGGTGGTGCCGGGTGCCGCCGTTTGGGAGATCTACCCGAGCTTCCTCGATGCGAGGTATCGCGACGAATTTCTTCGTGTGTTCCGCGGCGGCTCACCGGCAAGCATCGATTTGCCGCGATCATCGGGCGAAGCGCCGCGGTCCGCTTTCGTTTTCGCCACTGCAAATGGTGTGGGAATCATTGAATCAAGGGGGCGCGATGGGCGGAGCGTAGCGGAGGAGCAAGAGCATGTAATTCTGCTCCATCAGGCGACGCACGACGTGCTGACCGGACTGCAGAATCGGCGGCGATTCGGCGAGCGGCTGCAGCAGGCAATGGCGGCCCTCGGCGGATCAAAGCCGAAAGCCGCCCTTCTGCAGATCGACCTTGACGATTTCAAAGCGGTCAACGACACGCTCGGCCATGGAGCAGGCGACACTCTTCTTCAACTCGCGGCGGGTCGTATTCGCGACGCGCTGCAGGACGGCGAATCGGCATACCGGTATGCCGGCGATGAGTTCGCTGTCATCCAATTGGGAAAGGAGCAGCCGGCAGAGGCTGAGCGCCTCGCCGGATCGCTAGTCGACGCTTTCAAGAACCCGTTCGTCATTAACGGCATTCCCGTCTTCGTCGGCTCGAGTATCGGAATTGCTTTCGGGCCGGAGCACGGGACCGATGGCGAACAGTTGATGAAAGCCGCTGACATTGCTCTTTATGCGGCCAAGACAGATGGACGCGGTTGCGCTCGAACATTCAACCGTTCGATGCTGCTCTTGCTCGAGCAACGCGAGAATCTGAGACGCAGCCTTCGAACCGCGCTGGAGCGCGGCGAACTTTATCTGGAATATCAGCCGCTCATTCGGCCTCCCGCGTCGGTGATCGGTTTCGAAGCGCTGCTGCGGTGGCGGCACCCCGAGGTCGGAGTCATTCCACCCAACGTGTTCATACCGATCGCCGAAGCCGACGGTCTGATGGAAGAGATTGGACGATGGGTACTCGAGGAAGCCTGTCGCCAGGCATTGACGTGGCCCTCCTCGCTGACAGTCGCAGTAAACCTGTCACCAGCTCAGTTCCTTAGCGGTTCGCTGACGGACACCGTCGCTCAGATCATCGATGCAGTTGGAATCGAAGCCGACAGACTTGAACTTGAGATAACCGAGACGGTCCTGCTTGAAAAGACGATCGACAATATCGACACGTTGAACACTCTGAACGTCTTGGGAATACGAATTTCTCTTGACGATTTTGGAACATACTACTCGTCGTTGAGCTACCTTAAGAACTTTCCCTTCGATACTTTGAAGATCGATCAGTACTTTATTGCGGACCTGGAGACCGATCTCAAAAGCCAAACGATCGTGCGATCGATCATGAACCTGGCACACGGCCTGGGAATAAATGTCACTGCCGAGGGGGTCGAGACGTCGGCACAGGCACGGTGGCTGATCAAGGAAAACTGCGATTGCCTGCAAGGCAATTTCCTGGGGCGGCCGCTTGGAGTCGAGGCGATCGGCGATTTCATAAGGCGGTCCCCGCTGAGGGTGGTACGAGCGATGGAGGAATCAAATCGGGCGCTCTAGCGCCGTGCACCCTTTGTTAACCGTGAAGTGGAGATTTGTAGAACGATCAAGGCAGATACCGCGCAATTTTTCGAGTCGGTGCGAGACTGACCCATCAGGACGCGGTGACATTTTTTGTCGCGGAGGTCATCACCCCGCGAGGGCTCAATACGATGGAAAAGTGAGGATGCCGATGGGAACTGTTCATCATCACCTGGCTGGCGAGCCGACTTTTGAACCGATGATCCAGATCGACATGGAAATCAAAGCTTTCGTCTCCGCCTGGAAACATTGCGACTATGTCTCGACATACATGGCCCGGATGATCAGCCGAAACAGGTCAGACTCGGTTCGGCATTCAAATCTCTTTTCTTCCGCCTTTAACGAATTGCTGGAAGTCGCCTTTCGTACGCGCCATGCCGACGGCGAATTGGCATGCAGGGTGTCTCGCCATGGCGCGACGGACAGGATCGAGTTGACATTCCCTTGCGTGCCAGAGGAGCGTCAATTCTACGAACAAGCCGTGTCGCTGGTCGCAGGATCCGAGGTCCGGGAGCGATATCTCAATTCGGTATCCGGGGATCTCGCCCCGAGCCGGGAGGTGGTTCTTTTGGAACTGGCCATCGACTACAACGCGACACTCAGGGTCGAGGAAGCCGACGGTGATGCGATCAAGCTTGTCGTGGATCTCCCGCTCGAGGGCTTGCAAAATTGAACCCTTACGACCTTCTCCCGCGTTTCAAGGCGCAATACGACGCCAACAATCAGGAGTTCTCCATATCGGGGGTGGTCCGGCCTCAGGCAATCGATGAACTTGGACCCAGCATAGCATTGCTTCGCGATGCGATCGGCCGTGTGCGCGGCGTTCTCTACGTCAATGTCAGACGTCTGACTCAGATGAACAACGCTGCGTTTCACGCCTTTTCGAGGATCATTCTCGACGCTTGTCGGGCTCGACCCGATCTCAAATTCATCGTCATCACGTCAAGCGTCGTCGGATGGACGTCACGAAAGTTCGGCCGCTTGAGCGGAATCGAACCGAACATCACGGTCGAGGAGTATGACAGCGAATTCTATCCGGGGCAGGGCTTCCTTGAGGAAGGCGGGTTCGTGCCGATCCTGCGCACACAAACAAAGATGACCTGGCGCCACGAGCGCGCAATCTTGCCCCGACACGGCATGAGGCCCGGGATCGTGATGGCCGACATCTGTTGCGGCATAGGTGATTTCGCCGTGCTCGTGCAGAAGGAGTTCCAGCCATCGCGGATCGTCGCCCTCGACCACTCCAGGTCGAGCCTCGCCTATGCGCGAAACGTGGCTGCGGAGTTCGATATCAAGGGCATCGAGTACACTTATGGCGATGCATCAGAAATGCTGCTCGAGGAAAATCAGTTCGACCTCGTCACGTGCCGCCATTCGCTGCAGGTGTTCAACAAGCCCGAACTGATCCTCAGGGAACTGTTTCGCATCTGCAAGCCGGGCGGACGTGTCTACATCACCAATGAAAAAAATTCGCACTGCCTGGGCGAACCACGCGCCGACAGCATCCAGTGGACCTATAACGAGGTCGCCAAGCTGTGGGCGCACTTCCAGATGGATATTGAGCTCGGCCCGAAGAGCAAACGCTACCTGACCGAAGCGGGGCTCGAAGACATTCGGGTCGAGTCCTTCATGGTCACCAACCACGACGGCGATCCACAGGACTTCGCGGACGTCATAGCGGCATGGGAGAATGTTTATGCAGGCGAGATGGCTACCAAGCGAGGTGACACACCGGCGTTTATCAGGCGGTTCCGACAGGGCTTCCAGGACCACATCTTCGCTGCGCTCCACTCCAAGGGCTATGCCGGCTGGCCGATCTGGGTTGCATCGGGACGCAAGCCGCTATGACCGATTTGGATGCAACACCGCCCAGACCCTGGCCTGTCCTCCGGCTTAACAGCTTCCGCGCTAAATTCTTGATCGTTGTGGGTGGGGCGGTGCTGTTCGACCTTCTCGTCGGCGGCGGCGTCGCGCTGTGGAATGTGAACCGGCTTTCCCGGGACGCGACGCACCAGATCGAGAGCGGCCTCACCAAGGCAAGCCAGGAATACCTCCAGAACTATATCGAGACGACGGCGCTGCGCGCCGATCTCCTGTTCGGCCGCATGCACTCCGAGGTGACCGCACTTGCAGCCTCCATGCAGAGACTAATAGATTATCCGGAAGCAAAAGATGCGATCGGCAAGGCGTTGGCGAAGAACCCCTATTTTAATGCGCCGCTTGCATATGACGCCACGGGAAACTGGGTACAGACCCGGCAAGGGTCACCTTCGGTCATGAGTGTCTGGGGATATCTCCTCTCCGCTGATCACCAACCGAAGCCCGAAATTCTCCGCGACATTCAGGAGAGTGCGATCTTCGATATTTTTGGCACAAGCCAGATGTCAACTGGCGCCAAGAAGCTGCAGGTCTACTACGTAGGGCCGAAGGCAGGGCCGATCATGCGCACGATTCCTTATTCCGATCAGGCGCAGACCTTCGACAAGCTTTATCCAGGCCACGACAAAGCGAATTTCTGGGATTTCTTCTTTCCTGGCGTCTATGAAGGCTGGGAAGGCTGGATCAGGGAGCCCGATTCGCGCCCCGTAAAGGGCGATGACATCACTGCGACTGCTCCTTATATCGACGCGATTACCGGCAAGCTCATAGTGAGCTTCTTCCACCCACTCTGGACGAAAGACCGCAGTAATGTCGCCGGCATGGTCGCTGCCGACGTTACGCTCGATCAACTCGCTGACATCGTCGAAAGCGTGAAGGTCGCCGATACGGGCTTCGGTTTTCTCACCATGTCGAACGGCAATGTGCTCGCGATCAAGCCTGAAGGCGAGAAAATGCTCGGGCTCAAGATCGCAAGTGGTGCGGCAGGTCAAGGCGTTACCGGCCTCGATCGCTCGCTCAAAAAGAGTACGCACGCGACCGTCGCAGCGCTCGAACTTCCCGCCGACGACAAGACAGTCATTAAGCATATTTCGATTGAGGAAAACGGCAAAGCCCAACCGTACATCGTCGCACTTCGCCGACTAAACCCAGTCAATCTCTGGAATAGTACGGGGTCCATCACGGCCGAAACCCTGATGCTTGGCTTCGTCGTCCCCGAACGGGAAATTTATGCTTCCCTCCTTGCAGCGCAGCAGAGCATTTCCAGCGCAACCAACCGGATCCTGATAACCCAGGTCATCGCAGTTATCGTTTCGCTCCTGATCGTCTTTGCGGCTGTCTTCGGAATTTCAAAGCGGATCACTGCAGGCCTCAGTGCGCTTGCCGGGGCCGCCAAGCGGTTGCAGGCGAAAGACTATTCAGTCCGGGTAAGCATTCCGACGCGCGACGAGGTTGGAGCGGTGGGGGTCGCTTTCAACCGGATGGCTGAGCAGATCAGCTTTCACACGGAAAACCTCGAGCAGCTCGTCGACGAACGAACCAGGGAGCTCGGGGACGCCAACCAGGAGATTTCGGCACTCAACGAAAAGCTGCGAGACGAGAACGTCCGCCTCGGTGCCGAGCTCGCGGTTGCCAGGCAGATCCAGATGATGGTCCTGCCGAAACAATTCGAACTCGAAGCGATTCCTGGGCTGGAGATCGCAGCCTACATGCGTCCGGCTGACGAGGTCGGCGGCGACTACTATGACGTCCTGCAGAACGGATCACGGGTCAAGATCGGCATCGGCGACGTGACCGGTCATGGTCTTGAGAGCGGCGTGCTGATGCTGATGGTCCAATCCGTTGCACGCGCGCTGCAGGAGACCGACGAAGCGAATCCGCACCAGTTTCTGGATCGGCTGAACAGAGCGATCTACAAGAACATCGAGCGGACGAACACCGACAAGCATCTCTCGCTGGCCTTTCTTGACTTCGAAGATGAGCGGGTAACGCTATCCGGCCAGCATGAGGACGTTCTTGTCGTGCGTGCGGATGGGGAAGTCGAACGTATCGATACGATTGATCTGGGTCTGCCGGTTGGCCTGGAGAATGACATCTCGAAGTTCATTGCCACGCGTGACATCCTGTTCGGAAGCGGCGACGTGATCGTGCTGCACACCGACGGTGTGACCGAGGCGGAAAACCACGAAAGAAAGTTGTTCGGGTTCGAGCGCCTCAGCCAGAGCGTACAAAGACGTCACGGCAGCAGCGCCGAGGACATCAAGACTGGGATCATCGACGATCTGATGGCCCATATCGGGATCCAGAAGATCCACGATGACATCACCCTCGTGATCATAAGGCACACATAGCAATGACAACGCTGTTCGGTACCCCTGATATTGCGATAGGGATGAAGGAGAGCGTCAGTCGCGTGCGGCTGTTCGACGGACCTCTCGATTTGAGTTGGCGTCATTGTGCCACGACCTCGGACTTCATCGCCGATCTTTTCGCGTTGCGCTTCCGGTCGTCCCGCAATGATTACATGGAAGTGCGGCACAGCATCGGATATCTGGTCAACGAGCTCATCGAAAATGCCGTCAAGTTTCGCGCACCGGGTGAGATCGTGATCGAGGCGTCGATGGATTCGGAGTGCTTCAAGCTCAAAGTGTCGAATGACGTCGATGGGGAAGATGCGTCTGAGTTCCAAGGTCTGCTGGCGGACATCACGGTTGGCGACCCCATGGACCTGCTGATACAGCGAATTGAAGCCAATGCCGCCAACCCCGACGTAGGAGGCTCCGGACTTGGATTGCTGACGTTGATGTGCGACTACGGCGCACGCCTGGCTTGGATATTCAGCGCCGCCGACGAAAGCGATCTGATTTGCGTGGAGACATATGCCTCCATTCCGATCTCGCAAATTCACAACTAAATGAAACGAAGCCAGGCTATGGAAATCAAGACAGACGATTACCGCGTGTGGACTGAAGGAAGCGAAATTTTCTTCGACGGTGCAATGCGGCTTGCCAGTTCCGACGCCGGTGCGCCTATCACGGCGTTGGCGACCCGTGTTCTTGCCTCGAATCCCGCTTCCATTACGCTCAATCTGAAGGACCTTCACTTTCTCAACTCTTCCGGCATCAACCTGCTGGCGAAATTTACCATTGAGGTGCGCAAGCATCCCGATGTTCGACTCGTCGTGCGTGGAACGCCCGACATACCCTGGCAGTCGAAATCATTGCCGAATCTGAAGAAGCTGCATCCCGCTGTGGTGCTTTTGATGGACTGACCAAGGTCGTCCGCAATCAGAGCAATTCCAGGAAAAGTGTGAACGGTTTTCCGTCCGGAATTGCAGTCAAAAAATAAAGAGATAGAGCGGTTCTGCGGTTCCGTGAAATGACGAACCCTCTAGCCAAGGGCTGCGTAGGCTGGCGGCAATTCCGGACAGCAATAAGCCGGTCGGGAACGGTGCAGGAGCGCCGCGCCGAGCAAGATATGTACGCCAGGATAAGTATTAGGATGCAAAGCTAACGACAGATCGGCCTCGTGCGTAGATGCTTGCAATGGCTTGGCGGGGGCTCGGCACAGGTGGCAGGCATCCTGTTGGGGTGATGTCGTGCTGCCTGTGCCGATTAGCCGCCGCTGCGCGGTCAAAGGTGGCGTCATTGAGTAAGCGTGCCAAGGTCAATGGCGGCCGGCTGGAGTTTCTTCCGCCGCAGATCCCGACTCGGGTCGAGCGGCCGCCTGAAGATGAGGGCTGGGTCCACGAGGCCAATCTCGACGGCTATCGAACCCAGATCATCATCGATAATGGCGGCGTGCGTCTTTACAGCAAAAACGGCCGTGACTGGACCACGAAATACTGGCCCATCGCACTGGCCGTCGATCTGCCATGCCGGACTGCCATTCTCGACGGCGAGGTCATTGTTCCCGGCGAGCAGGGCGCTTCCGATTGCCCTGCGCTGGAAGCCGCGATCTGGAACGAGCCGAGCCGGCTGGTGTTCGTCACTTTCGATATCCTCCATCTCGACGGCCGCGATCTAGGCTCCTTGCCGCTGCTGCAGCGCAAGCAGGCGCTATGGCAACTGGTTGAGCCTGGCCTCGGCAAGATCCAATACAGTGAGCACTTCGAGGGCAGTGCGCTGGCGCTCTTCCGCACCGTCGAGAAGATCGGGCTCAATGGAATTATCTCGAAGCGCGCCGACAGCCGCTACAGGAGCGGACTATCGAACACATGGCTGAAGGCCAAATAATTCGAAGAAGCCGACTCCCGAGTTGGGGGTTGTTTATGAGCCAGGTACGGCTCCAATGGCCCTGATCGCTGCTCAAGGGGCGTCCTCACCGATTTGAGGATCGTGCAAAATTACAACCATAGGTATCCACGCTATGAAATAGCCAAGAAGAGATTCGCTCCGCTTGCGCGTAACCGGCCTGGGGGGCGGACGCGACACAATCTGGCGGAACAAATCATGATTCATTCTCATTATGGCGATCATCAAGGGAGATTGATCATGGGCGACCGGCACAACCCAAAAATCGAGGCACCGGCAAATGTCAAAAAGGACCCGGAAGATTGGATCAGCGGAGATGACCCCATGACCCCCGCACAAGCCTCCTATTTGAAAACTTTGGCCGAACAGGCCGACGACCCTGACGCCTATGCTGACGGCCTCAGCAAGGCGGAAGCCTCTAAACGCATTGATGCACTCCGGGAGAAGTTGGGCCTGTAGTGCCCGCTCGTGGCTCTTGGTCTCCAGCGACGGGGGGCCGTTCCATCGAACCAGGCAGCGGCTCTGTCCAGTTTGTTACCGTGGTGTGGACGCTTGCGGTGCTCTGTATTACGAATTGGGTAACTGCGGCGGCAAGCGTGGCGACGCCGAGGGAGATCAGCCCCAAGAGCGGTCGCGGCAGCCGCCGTGACGGCATTCTAATGGCGGCGCGCCTTCGCCACCGGTTAGCCTGATATCGGTGGCCTTTGCCCACGCCCCTTCTCCCGAAATAGAGAATGCTACCATTGCGGGCCAGAGTGCAGCTTGCTCGGGCTTTACCGCGGGCCTTACGCGATCCGATTTCTGTTCGACTGAACTCGCGCCTGGCATCGCTATCAACCGCACAGCGGCGAATACGGCCAAAACTTAGTCAAGAGGTGCTAGTATGCGAGACAGCGCTCTTCGCTCTGGGTCTGTTGAGTATCAACGCCGGGAATGAGCTGCATTGCGTTCTGCAACCGCTCGCTGGATAGTCCTGGCGATGTTGCAGACCTTTATGACTCATTGGCCCCAGATCCTCGCGATCATTCCCGTGGTGATGGCGGCCATCGGCATCGTCCACGCCATAATGACGAAGGAAGACGTCCGCGCCGCCACAGGTTGGGTCGGCGTGATGTTCCTGTCGCCATTCCTTGGCGCGATCATCTACGCCGTTGCCGGCATCAACCGCATCCGGCGTGCAACGATCAGCGCCATGCGGCCCCTTTCCAGCGAGGCAGCTTCCGCAAAACATGAGCGCAACATTGCCGCCGAGGAATTGATTGCCGAGCGGTACGGCCAACGCTTCACCGGCCTGAAGACATTGGGCGACAGGGTGGCCCGGCGTGCCCTGACCTCGGGAAACGCGATTGCGATATTGGAGACAGGTGACGGGGCCTATGCCGCAATGTGCCGAGCGATTGATGGCGCTCAACGCACTATCCTTCTCGAGACCTACATCTTCGACAATGACGATGTCGGGCGGCTTTTCGTGGAATCTCTCTCCGGAGCCGTCCAGCGGGGTGTCAGCGTTCGCGTGCTGATCGATGCCGTCGGGGCGCGTTACTCCGTCCCCAGCATTCTTGGGCGTCTGCGAGAGGCAGGAATCACAGCAGACCTCTTCAACGGCAACATTGTCATGGGCCTGCGTCTTCCCTACGCCAACCTCAGAACGCACCGGAAGATCCTGGTCGTCGATGGCACGATTGCGTTCACCGGAGGGATGAACATCCGAAAGGGATTCTCAGCCGAGTTCGCCGGCTCCTCCAGCGCGAGGGACACGCATTTTCAGGTCACCGGGCCGGTCGTAGCCGACCTTCTTTCGGTTGCCGCCGAAGATTGGCGCTTCGTGAGCGGCGAGCTCCTGAAAGGCGACACCTGGCAAGTGGCCACGCTTCCCGCGGCTCCCGGTCAACCGATGCTGGCGCGTGCGGTTGCATCCGGGCCGGATGCCAGCATCGAAACGAACCACAACTTGCTGATCGGGGCATTTTCCGTCGCCCGCAAATCGATCCGCATCATGTCGCCCTATTTCCTGCCGGATCGGGAACTGATCAGCGCGCTGACGACCGCGGCCAGGCGAGGCGTCGAGATCGACATCGTGGTACCGGCGGTGAACAATCTCTTCCTTGTCGACCGGGCGATGACGGCGCAATTCGATCAGGTCCTGAAGCACTATTGCCGCGTATGGCGCACGGAGGGCTCGTTCGATCATTCGAAGCTGCTGTCGGTCGATGGAGTTTGGGCTTATATAGGATCCTCCAATCTTGATGCCCGGTCCCTGCGGCTGAATTTTGAGATTGATATAGAGGTTCTTGATGCAGGCTTTGCCGCGGAGATTGAAGCGCGGATCGGATCGGCAATCGCCTCCGCCGCGTCTGTAACGATCGAAACCTTGAGAGCCCGGCCATTTATCGTCCGCCTGTTCGACCGATTGTTGTGGCTGGGATCGCCCTACCTTTAGAGGCTTTCTCGTTCTGCCGGGGGGAATTCGGGTGACGCAGCCATCGCTCCTTTTAGGCGCCGCATCTCGTCAGGGCAGGGAAGCAGCGATTGCAGATCCTATTTGAGTGAGACAAAGCTAAGTCTTGAAGGTAGTGAGGACGAGCAGCAGACTGATGCAAAGAACTGGACATAGCTTTCCTGCAAGTGTGCTCAAATCCATTCGCGACAGAAAAAAGCAGAAGGCGATGGCTGCGCCGTCCGAAGGGACACGCCCCGCGGGGACTCTGGTCGCATCTTACAACGTTCACAAATGCGTGGGCGTCGACAGAAAGTTTGATCCCGAACGAATCGGTCGCGTCATCCGGGAAATCGCCCCGGATGTCATTGCGTTGCAGGAAGCGGACAATCGCTTTGGAGATCGTGCCGGCCTTCTGGATCTGCTGCGTCTCGAATTGGAAACGGGCCTGGTGCCGGTGCCGGTGTCCGGAAACGGCAAAGGGCACGGCTGGCACGGCAACGTTCTGCTTTTCAAACGGGGCATCGTTCGCAATGTCCATCAGATAAAGCTCCCGGGGCTGGAGCCGCGCGGAGCCCTGGTTGCCGAAATCGATCTGGACGAGAAACGAACTCTGCGCATTATCGCAGCCCATCTCGGCTTGCTGCGCCGATCGCGCTCCGAACAGGCCCGTGTCGTGCTCGAAATCATGAACAGACCGGACGAAAAACCAACACTGCTGCTCGGCGATTTGAACGAATGGCGACTCGGAAACCGTTCCGCGCTGAACACGCTGCACACGACTTTCGGTCCCGCGCCGCCGGCGGTCCCCACCTTTCCATCGAGCCTGCCGCTGCTGTCGCTCGACCGGATCATGGCAAATCGACACGGAATGATCTCAACCGTCGAAGCCCATGACACGCCGCTTTCGCGGGTCGCCTCCGATCATCTACCGCTTATAGGATTCGTTCGCCTATGATGTAGCTGCCCAGCCCCATGGATGGAGATCGGTTCAAAGGGAAGCTCTAGTCTAGACTAGCGGGGCGGGGGCGGCCCAGCGGCTTTGGTTGCGGGGGGAGGCCGCTGGGCCTGACCAGCGAGCCTTCGGGGGGCGTGCTCACGTGGCTGGTGAATACGTGAGTTAAGGCTAATGCAATCGAAACATGCGAACGAAGTACGTGTCGGTAATTCCGCCGCACAGAAGCCATAAGGTGCGCCGCAATGGGTCAATAAGTCTGGCACGGCAGTTGCTTGGTCAGGTATGGGGGAAATGGGGCGGAGGCCCGTCGCTTCGCAAATGTAGCGGCGGGTCTTCTGCATAGAGGTCGCGTCCCAGCTACGCGCTGCCGTCTCGCTTTCCTCATCGATCGTTCGGACTGGCAGATAGGCGTTGGTTTCCAGCCACTCGCGCGGCACGATCTGAATGAGGTCGGACCGGCCAATTTTCATCTCGGCCGCGATGGAGTTTAGAGCGTCCTCCGTCGCGGGCTCCAGCGGGCGCGCCGGCAACGTTTCTGAGCATCAATGCGGCGCGGCGCAGGATGATCTGCAGATCCGCCCCGCGACATAGCTGCGATGCGGTCGGCGGCGCTTTCAAGCTCTCCCGCAAAAGACAGGCGACACGCTTTCCCCCAGCCGGGGTGGGTCCCTCCGAAGGTGTCCACCAGTTCCGGGCTGCGGAAAGCACTTGGAGAGGCACGCGCTGTTTTTTTGGCAATGAGGAGAGCTCGAGGCGACTCGTACTGCGCGCCATCACCCCGCATTAGCCCGCCCATCTGAAAGCCACCGCTCATTCCTCGCGAAACGCTCGTCGAAAAGACGAGATTATTGGTGCGGACATGTAGCCGAAAAGCGTTTGCTCGGTGGATATGATGAAAACTTCCGCCTGCATGCCAGGCTTCAGCATCACGTCTGGAGGCAAGTTGACAAGCGCTTCGGAACCCACCTGAACACGAACTTCATAGTAGGCTTGCCTCGTTACATCGTCTGTCATGATGTCAGGACTGATACGCACCACATTGCCCATCAGCGGCGTTAAATTACGTGCAGAATATGGGCCAAGGTGAATCCGTGCCATTTGGCCTATCCTCACAACATCGATGTCGTTAGGGGAAAGACGAGCTTCAAAGACCAGTGCGTCCTCCTCCGGGACAATATCCAGGATGGGCTCTCCAGGTCCAACTACTCCACCAATAGTCTTGGCTCTCAGATTCAGAACCGTTCCGGCCACCGGAGCGAGAATATCGGTGCGGAGAAGCACGTCTTCCGTAGAAGCGATTCCTTGCTCAAGCTGAGAAAGCTCACTGTTGACACGACTACTATCCTCAGCGATCGAGTTGTGAAACTCGGTTTCAGCGGAAAGGATGGCGATTGCCACTTCCTCGATAGCTTGCTGAGATCGGGCTATAGAAGCCTCATTGGCAGCACTTCTTGCCATTAACTCCGCACGCAGGCGCTGCAGGGCAAGAAGTTCCGGCTTGCGGGCCAGCCCCTTCTTGAAGATGTGCATCTTGTCGGTGATCTCCTCCGAAAGGATGCGCAATTGCTCGGCCGTGCCTTCATTCTCGCGCTCGACGGCGGCAATCTCCTGTTCGATCTGGCCCTTTCGGCGTTCCAGTATTTTCTTCTTCTCGTCCAGCGCCCGCCGCTGGAGGTCGAAGAGCGCATCCTGATTGGCCAGGAAGATTTGGTAGTCGTCATCTTCTAGGCTGCTGAGGGTTGTCGGCCAGGTCAGTGCATCAACCCCCTGCTTCAACGCCTGCAACCTTAGCCTCTCCGCGTCGAGGCGGAACGACTGGTGCTGCCGGGCGCTGAAGCTCGCCCGAGCCTGCGTGGGCGACAACCTCATGAGAACCGCGCCCTTCGCAACCTGGTCGCCTTCGCGCACCAGGATTTCGTGGACTATTCCGCCTTCCAGGTGCTGGACGGTCTTGCGGCTGGAATCGGGACTGACGATCCCCGGCGCAATGGCGGCGCTGGCGAGAGGTGCGTAGATGCTCCAGGCGGCGAACCCGCCAACAAACAGAATGGCCAGCCCCGCGCCTGCCTGTGCCACCGGGCGCAAAGCTTGGCGCAGGCTCGCCGAGGCTGCGCTGCTCATCAGACGGCCGCCTTTCTCGCTTCGCCAACGCCGGCCACCTTTTTGCCGACCTGGGCGGGCACGGCCCGCAATTCCTCCAGCATCTGATCGCGCGGACCAAATTTTTCGAGCACGCCGTCACGCAGGAAGGCGATCATGTCGACAACCCGCATCATTGCGAATCGATGGCTTACAAGGACCACAGTCGCCCCCGCTTGCTTGATCTCGGCGATGGCAGCAATGAGCGTGCTCTCACCCTCCTGGTCCAGATTGGAATTGGGTTCGTCGAGCACCACGACCCGGGGATTGCCGAGAAGCGCTCTCGCAAGCGCGATCCGTTGCCGCTGACCACCGCTCAGGAAGATGCCGCCTTCGCCTATCTCCGTGTCATATCCCTTGGTCAGCCGCAGGATCATGTCGTGGCAGCCGGCGCGCTGAGCCGCCTTGACAACCTCTGCATCACTGGCGTCGCCGAGCCGGGCAATGTTCTGGCGCACTGTGCCGCCGAAAAGTTCGATTGACTGTGGAAGATAGCCGATGTGCCGGTTGCGATCTTCGGTACGCCAATGTTCGAGTGCAGCGCCATCAATACGGACATGGCCGGTACTTGGACGCCACGAGCCGACCAGGACCCGGCAAAGCGTGCTTTTCCCAGCCGCCGATGGGCCCACGACGGCCAAGACGCTGCCGGGCTGAAGCACGAAGCTTACCTGCCGCAAAACAGGGCGATCGTGGCCCTGAAGCACGAGAGACAGGTTCTCAACCGAGACTTTCCCGGCAGGCGGCGGCAAGGCAGTCGGTTCCACAAAGGGCTGACCGCTTCGGAGCAGGATCTTGATTCGGGAGTTGGCCTCGCGGGCCGCCGTGAAGCTCCGCCACGACCCGATTCCCTGTTCGATGGGAGCGAGAGCGCGGCCCAGGACGATGGATGCCCCGATCATTCCACCCGCGGTAAGTTCGCCAAGCGTGACCAGGTAGGCGCCTACGCCAAGGACGGCGATCTGAACTCCGATGCGCACTGCCTTCGAAGCCCCGAGGACAAGTGCGGACCGCTCCCCGGCCTGTTGGCTGATCGCATTGATCTCGTCCTGGTGCCGCTCGTGCAGCCGGACCACCGCGGGCTGCATTCCCATGGCGTGCACTACATCAGAGTTTCGCATCGCAGTTGCCACAAACACAGAATTAGCGGCAGGTTTGCCGCCCAGCCTTGCCTGCGCTGTGTGCGAAAAAAGGTCATTCGCAACCGCAAAGCACAGGAGAACGAGGGCAGAAAACACCCCCAGCAGACCCAGCAGTGGATGCAACAGGAAGATCAGTCCCAGGAACACGGGCGTCCATGGCGCATCGAAGAAGGGCAACATCGAAGGGCTGCCGACGAAGGACCTGACCTGTTGCAGGTCGTGCATGCTTGCTGCGGCGTTCGGTCCCTTGAGCCGCGACGCGGACAGCGCTGCGTCGAAGATATCCGACCTCGCAGTTTCGTCCCACCAACGGCCGAGTCGCGATGCCGCCATGCCTCGCAAGCTGTCGAATATCCCCAGTACCACAACGCAGGCCACAGCAATCAGCGACAGGTAGAGCAGCGTCTCGACCCGGTACGTCTGAAGCACTCGATCATAGATCTGCAACATATAGATGGGGGAGATCAGGACGAGCGCGTTCACCCCGCCGCTCAGCAACGCGATCAGTCCGATCCCATATCCGGCCTGGGCGAGCATGCGCTCGGCTGGCCGCCGTGCTGAAAAGGGTGGCGAAGACATCGGCGTCCTATACCAAACTGAAATCAGACGCTGTTGTGAGTGGGACGCCGCTAAGATCGGCGACCCTGACCGGATCTCCCTGTGATCCTGTTCCGTCGACGTCCCAGCTCAGAGCTCCAGCGGTCGTGTCGTAAAGGAGCTGGCCGCTCGCCTCGGTCGGTGCAGCGCCATCGGCAGCCACCTGTGAAGTCCCTTAATGAAATGTTCAAGTGAGCTGCCTCCGTCGAGACAAATCGCTGCTCAGCAGCAACTAAGCGTCCGGAGACGACAGCGTTACAATCGAAACCCGACCGAATTAGCCACTGGCTACCGCTCACAGGTAACGCGCAACCACCCTGGCATCCGGACTCCCTCCGCGCATACCGAGCATTTTTTCAAGCTAGTCATAAGTGTGTCATAATAGGACGCGCTGTGCAATTGGGATTTTATTCAAGCGATGTCGAATCTTTGTAAGCGGCCGTGTTTTCGATGAATTCTGGATTGCTTTAAGTATAAAGAATATGTGCTGCTCGCGCGAGCGCGGTTCCGATCATCGCCGTCCGTGCCGCGGCGAGAAGCTTGCAAGCGACGATGCTACGTCGATCGGTTGAGCCCACAGTCGGCTCGGTGCTGCGAGGAACTGCGGTCGGCGAGCGAAAGCGTCAGTTCCTCGTCCGTTCAGGCAACAAGCGTTTAGAACTTGGCCTACTCCTGGTCCACTTAACCGGGACCAGGCCATGCAGTTCCCCCTGTTAGGGGTTAGGGGCGGCTTGCCAACGGCGGCCGAGCTTCTAGTAGTGTAGTCTTCTTCTCCCGTATTGGCCGCCCCTGGCGGTACGAACCCCACGATTGTTCAGGGCCATGGCGATCTCGCGCAGGCTGGTCACGCCAGACCGCTGACTTGCTCGAACGATCGGTAGCACGGTCCGGGCAAATCTTTCCGCCTCCTGAATGGACGTTTGCCGCCCTTTGGCGGCTGCCTCTGCGGAATTTGTGGGATTGCCAAGCCCGGGCACCCTTGGCTTTGCGGGAGGCGAGGGCGGCCCTGGTACGCTCCGAAATCAGCCGCCGTTCCTTCTACGCCTCGTGGCTACTATCTTCCTCCTTGCCTCCCCCCTACGAACTCAACATGCTAAGTTGTCGCGAACCGTCACGCTCTGCTCAAATATCGGCCAGCCAAGGGACCAAAACTGCTGTAGTTATGCTTGAAGCAAATCAGAATTCGTCGACAAGACGATAGCTTGCCAAGATTCGTAGGCGTCTGCACAGAATCCCAATTGCAAAACCTGTACTAATATGGCACAATTGCGTTCATCTTGAATAAATTGCAGAAAAATACGTCGCAGAGGGGAGTCGCTGCGCTGTAAGGTGGTTCTGCGTTGCTTGAGAGGGGCCATTTTCGCGCTATCCCAGGTCGGGTGTCTCAGCGCTGCGTCGAATGGGATGCAGTGATCGCTCGCGATTTGACCTTCTGAACACTCGCCGGGGCCTGCGAGCCCCTGCTGTAACCGCGGTTTCAAGAAGCTGAGCTCCCGCTGCATTGTCCCAGTTGTTTCATGCCTGATCAACTTTTCGGGAGGCTCAGATGGCTACAACCTTCAATCCCTTTGATCCATCTACGGCGGATCCCTCGACTATTGCTGCGGGTTTACTAGGCACAGGCTTGACGCTTGTACCCGGTTCGGTGTCTTACCAAGGAGCAGCGGACCAGGCTTCGACTTTCTCGGGAGCCGGCGCAACGCTTGGCATCGATTCAGGCCTCTTGCTCACGAGCGGGAGCGGAACGCCGGCGATAACTAACACCACCGGTGGTTTCAGCAGAACCACGGGATCCGGCTCAGACGCGGACTTGTTGGCCGCTGCAGCTGGCATCGCATTGGACGTCAACGATGCCAATACCCTCAGCTTTGCTGTTGTTGCGGGGTCGGCGGAAACGAAGTCCATCACCTTCTCGTTCGTCTTCGGTTCTGAGGAATTCCCCGAATTCTCGAGCCAGTTCTCGGATATCGCCGCGATTATCGTCAATGGCGTGAATATTGCCAAATTTGCAAACGGAAATGCTCTGGCGGTGATCGACGAGAATCTCGCAGCCGGCAATTTCCAAGACAATCAAGACGGACATATCGCCATCGAATATGACGGGATCAGTACGAAACTAAGCGTCACCGTTGAGCTGCAGGATGGTGAGAACACCATCAAGCTGGGCGTAGCTGACTCCAATGACAGTAATCTCGACGCAGGGTTCTTTGTCGGCGCCCTCGAAGCCGGCACTGGCGGCGGCGGAACGATCACACAGCCCCCGATCGCGGAGGATGACATCGCCTCGACCGGCGTTGGCACTCCGGTGACTGTCGCGGTATTGGCGAACGACAGCGATCCCGACGGGACGATTGCAAGCTATTTGGTAGACACGGTCCCGGCGAACGGCACGGCGGCTTTCAATTCCGATGGCACTCTTACCTACACACCCGGTGCGGGATTCACCGGCACGGACACGCTCACCTACAAAATCTTCGACAATGATGGAGCATCCGATACGGCGGTCCTTTCGATCAATGTTGGTGCCATTCCGAGCACCTGCCCGATCATCGACCGTCCCGGAACGCAGGACGGCTCGGCCTCGACCGACGACGTGCTGACGGGGCCTCCCTACCACAACACCTTCTTCGTTGCGGAAGCGGGGGTGAGCGGGCATGACCGCATCACCAACTTTGCCAAGGATGACGTTTTTGCCACGTCTAAGGCGC
>NZ_FUIG01000070.1:116721-120830 GCF_900149755.1 Mesorhizobium delmotii
AACGAAACTGTTCGACTCGAACAATGATGGCAAGATTGGTTTCGGTTCCAACCACCTCCTCGATCTGTCGGGCGGGGTTGGCGGACCGGGCGACCCAGGCCTGCCGGGCGAGGTCGGCAACGTCGACATCAAGAACGCGACGGGCAACGCCGTCACGACGCTCGAATTTGACGGCCAGGTCGACCATGGCGGGGTCGATTACTACGTCTACTCGACCCTCGGCAGCGCAGCGGGCACGGGTGATCTGCTGTTCGCGTAAGTCAAGTCTGGGGACGTCTGATTGAGACCGTGGAGAAGTCAACGGCGCTGTTACCGTTGGGGTGGTCACAGATGGCCCAAGTCTATTTGTAGGACTTTGGGAGGAAACCGCGATGGTAATTCGAATTGGTACAGATGCGGATGAAACTCTGAATACCGATTTAGCCTCTCCCGCTGATGACTTCGTTTGGGGTGCCGGGGGTATCGATTTTATCCAGACATTCGATCTTGATGACGAAGCCCACGGCGGTCTAGGGAACGATTCTCTTCTAGGCGGCCCGGGCAATGATTGGCTTTACGGATACGGATCGCCAACGCCTCTTTTTTCGCTCTTTCTCCCGAGTGTTCAACTCGAAGCAGATGACACAATTAACAATGGCATAGGGCCTGACGGTGACATAACCTTCGGGGGCAACGATTTCATTACCGGTGGCGCTGGGAGTGATCACATCTATGGCGGCGGCGGAAATGACACGCTGTACGGCTCAATAGGTGCAAAGTCGCGCGGCTCAGGCGTTGATTTTCTGTACGGTGGTGCGGGTGACGATGTGCTCTATGGAGGAGACGGAAACGACTCCATCGATGGCGGGTCGAATGGATCGCAACTGACGACGCCGGTGGCCGGCTATGATTTTGATATTGTTCAATACACCGGTGCGTTTCCAGATTTACCGTCCGAACAACCATCTTATGTAATTACGTTCGATGGGACAAATTTCCAGTTTGCTGATAAACGGGACGGAACGATATCCGAGGGAACGGACAAGCTAATTAATGTTGAAGCCATTCAATTTCCTGACGATAACAATAAGTTCCTTCCCGTTTTTTTCAAATGGGGCGATGACCAACTCGGCACCTCGGGAGGAGAGGTAACCTGGAGCTACGATAATACAAATCTTGAGGAAATTCTTGCTGACGCGGCGCTGCCGGAAAATCGGGATCAAATTCTTGAGTTGATCAGAAACGCCTTTGCTGCCTGGCAGCTAGCGGCGAATATCACTTTCAAAGAGCTAACTGGGGCCGCTGCCGCGCAAGCAGACATAAAAATAGAATTTGACCCGGCGATATTTGACCCAAATGTCTTAGGTCAGACAAGCGTGGCCTCGTACGCTAATGTGAATACCCTCGATTCCCTTAAGTTAGCTTATAAAAGCAACAGCCTGGAATTAACGGACGATTCCTTCGACGTGAGCCTCAATGTCGACCTCGCGACGAGCGGCAGCAATTTTACGATTGACAGCAAATTAGCTGCCGTCGTGACGCATGAGATAGGGCACGCGATCGGCTTATATCACACGTCGACAAATGAGCCGTCTTTGATGATGGAATTTTATTCGACGGCAGATCACACGATAACCGACTTCGATAAATCTTATGCGGAATTGATGTATGGACCCGCAGGTCTAAGTGGAATTTCAGTTAGTATCGCCAATGCTCCACAGGTCACTGAGGGAACTGGGGGCGCGCCGACTAAACTCACGTTTGATGTGTTTCTCAACCGCGCATTCAATACCGGCGCTCTTGACATACTTCTTGAGGTGCAGCCAAGCGATTCATATCTATTGTATAAGAATGCGTTGACGGGAAAGGACTTTCTTGATGGACCACCGCTTATCCCACTGCACGTAACTTTCGGCCCTAACCAAACACACGCAAGCTTTACAGTGCTAGTTACACCTGATGGATTGATCGAGCCAACTGAGCAACTGTCAGTTAGACTGAGCGGCGTTGGGACAAATTCGACCGAAACCTTAGCGATTATTTCCCCCTTTACGGAGCTATCGACCGGCAAACCTGATGCGGTAGGCGTTGGAACGATTGTCGACGATGACGGCCCGTCAGTCCACGTAAATGCCAGCTTTAACTTGAGCATTGATGCCGAACTTCAGGCGCGACTTCAGGCGGATTTAGACGCCGCCGCGGGACGAATTCAGCAGGCCCTTGGAGCCAGCATATCGGTCCCCCAATTTGATATTTGGGTTAGCACAGGTTTGGTTGATCCGACTGACCTCGCGGGAGCTCAGCCGAAATCTATCCCAATAGTCGGAAAGAACCCTCTAGTAAAGGTACCGCAACTGCTGCTAGAGGAGCTCAATAATAAACAATTAAGCACAACAGACCCTAATGGTTTTGTAAATAATCCAGATGGGACGCTATTTCTGGACGTGGCTCGGGTTGAGAAGTGGTACTCTGGAAAGGCGGGTAATGACACGGGCGGCCAGGATGTAACAGAAATTCTTGCCCATGAGCTGCTACACATTATGGGACTGAGACCATCCGTTGAACCTCGAAAGACGCCCTTCGACTTGATGACAAAGGGTAATGCATTCACGGGGAAGAATGCTGTTGCTTCCAATGGTGGGCCTGTACCACTTGCCGCCGACGGGGAACATATAGCGAAATCTATCCCGGATCTTTTTAACAGTAGTTCTAACCCTCTTGATGTTTATCCCGTGTCCGAATTGGATGCGGCCATGTTGAAAGATCTAGGATACGGTGGAAATCCTTCGTGGACAACCCATGCGGTTGTTGTGAAGGGGTATATACAAGGCGCCACGGTATTTGCAGATTCTAATGAAAATAGCATCTTAGACACAGGAGAGTCATCCGCTCTAACATTGTCGGACGGAAGCTTCTTATTGCAGGAGTCTTCGTCGAGTTTGATAGCATTTGGAGGTAACAACAACTCGACTGACCTGCCGTTTAAGGGTCAGCTTTCGGCTCCCGCTGGGTACTCGGTCATCACCCCTCTGACCACACTCATTGCACGCCTTCAAGCCGAGGGAGTCTTGGCGCCAGAGCAGAAGGTATTGGCTTCGCTCGACCTATCTTCGACTATCGATTTGTCGTCCCTCGATCCGATTGCCGCGGCCAAAGCCGGCGATAATGCCGGTGGTTTGGCTGAAGTCGCCGCAGCAAAGGTCTACGACACGGTCTCGCTCATAGGCGCTGCTTTGTCCGGTGCTGGTGGAGAGCTTGGTGCGGGGTTGAAGGATGCCTTTTCTGCGATTGCGGAAGCAATCAAAGGCTCGGCACTGAACCTAACAGACCACGCCGCTGTCACGGTGCTGATCACGGGAGTTGCCCAAACCGAGCACGTCAATCTGACGCCTAGCTTCGTAAGCGACTTGGCGACAATGATCGTAGCGTTGAACAAGGCTTTGGACGACAAGGGTGCGACGGAGACGGGGCAGGCGCTGCTCGATGACACAGCTGCGATCGAATTGTTTTCTCAGGGCGCTGCATCGAACCTGATTCAATCGATGATCAAACACCCAGACTCGTTCCATGCATTCATAGACACCCTGACGCCAGACAGACTCGCCGCACTCATTGATAGCGCACGCACCCAGGTCGATCATTTGGGCGACAATCCCCCGCCGCTCGCGTTCGATGCGACGCAAGTCACCAATGAGGACACACCACTGCAGGGGTCTCTGGCCGCAATCGATCTCAACAACGATGCGCTAAGCTATGCCATCGTGGGTACCGCGCCTTCCGGCCTTACTCTCGCTGCGGACGGGACCTTTAGCTTCGATCCGAGCGGGCGATACGATTATCTCGGCGTCGGTCAATCGGCATCAGTAGCATTTCAATTCAAAGCCACTGATGGTCACGGCGATTCAAATGTCGCGTCAGAGACAATCGTTATCTCGGGGGTGGAGGAAGGACCTTCTGACTGCCCGATCATCGACCGTCCCGGGACGCAGGACGGATCGGCCTCGACCAACGATACGCTGACGGGGCCTCCCTACCACAACACCTTCTTCGTCGTGGAGGAAGGCACGAGCGGGCATGACCGCATCACCAACTTTGCCAAGGATGACGTTTTTGCCACGTCTAAGGCGCTG
>NZ_FUIG01000070.1:120840-229948 GCF_900149755.1 Mesorhizobium delmotii
CGACGAAACTGTTCGACTCGAACAATGATGGCAAGATTGGTTTCGGTTCCAACCATCTTCTTGACCTCTCGGGCGGGGTTGGCGGACCGGGCGATCCAGGCTTGCCGGGCGAGGTCGGCAACCTCGACATCCAGAACACTGCAGGGCACGCCGTCACCACGCTCGAATTTGACGGCCAGGTCGACCATGGCGAAGTCGATTACTACGTCTACTCGACCCTCGGCAGCGCAGCGGGCACGGGTGATCTGCTGTTCGCGTAAGCCAATACTGGAAACGTTCTGATTGAAGATAAGCTAGGACGACTAGAACATACGGCGATGCCGAGGCATCAAAGGCTACTAGCTTTCCGGCGAAGTCGTGTCATAGCCGCGATCAATGCGGCGAAAGCTAAGGTCGTCCGCATGATCCGAGGGTACCTGCCATGGCCATAACGCAAATTGCTATCGACAACAACGTGTATCTTAAAGCGTTGCTGGATGGCGGCTATAAGTGGTCAAATGCGACTGATGCAAATGGAAATACCATCATTACTACACCCTTTGTTGGAACTACAAATCAGGATCCAGAGAGGACCTTCTTCTGGGAAGACGCAGGGCTTTTCTCTGCGATAAACGCGTGGGAACAAGTAGCAGCGATCGATATAAGACACGTCGCAGCTGCAGGAAATATTCGAATCGAAACTGGCACCCAAGTTCAAGAAGGCTTGGATAACTTTGAGTTTGGAACAACTGAGCGGCTATTTTCAAAAGTAATGGTCGATTTTACCCGCGTAAGATTTAACAACTGGCGAGGGCGGCACCGTCGACATCAAGGATACCGTGGGCGACGCCATCACGGCGCTCGCATTCGACGGCCAGGTAGACCACAATGGTGTCCACTACTTTGTCTACTCGCTCACAGGCAGCGCCGCGGGAACGGCAGGCCTAGCGTTCGCTTAAGGACAAGAACGGGCACACTCGCGAGTTGTTTCGTCGAGGCTTGAAACATTCGCAGTGGTTGACGAGAGAAGCTGAGAAAAGATCGGCTGCTTCCATCAGCCTGCCATCGCAGCATAAGACAGACTCAGGAGACTTGAAAAGCGGAGGATTTTTATCGTGGGCGTCTATAATGCCACCTATACTCAGCCAGAGGGAGGCACCACCCATCTCCACGTCGATGACGAGGATATTGAATCCTATTCTTACTCCGCCCACACCGAAGATGGAACGGCTGAGGCTGGCAAAGATTATACAGAAGCAACATACTCTGGATCAGGGACAGCTCCAGTAAACATAGACGTTGGAAGCCTTGACGACGATGTTTGGGAGGGGCCAAAACCAGAGACGTTCTTTATCAAGGGCTCCGCCGATATAGTATCTGAGGATGATGACGGCAATCTGGTGAGCGAGCACTGGACTGGCACGCTCACATTCGAGATCGATGACCACGAGGACAAACCTAAAATCAGCATCGGGAGTGTCTTGAGCGAAGGCTCGCCTGTTGCGCTAGAGATTTCGGCAACTCACCCTTGCACCGAACCTTACACCATCCACGTTCATATCGACGATTCCGCTGCTCCCTTTGAGCAGACCGACTTCAATGTTGAAATGCCCGCGTTTGAAACTCAGGCGCATATAACGCTCGTCCCCAAGCTGGACCAGTTTCCCGTGGAGCCATCATCCTACACTATATCAGCTACAGCCGATGCCTTCGGGGAGTCCCTAGACGTCTCTTCGGGACAAGTGGATCTAAGTGGAATCGTTGTCTCAATAACGGCCAGCAAGGAACACGTGGAAGAAGGATCGAATGGCACTGGAGAGACCCTTACATACACGATAGATCGAACGGGGCCCACCGACAAAGCTTTGGTTGTTAACTATCGCTTTGAAGACACGTTTTTCTCCGCGGGAGGTAGCGAAAGGGCTCGAGCGACCGTCGACTTGCATGGTGTTTTTAACCCACAGGACAATATTATTATTGAGGCTGGTTCGAAATCTGTCGATCTGAAGTTTGAGACGTTTGGAGACAACGTGCCGGAGCTCAATGTTCCTGTTGGCATCTCAATGGTTGCTTCACCGAAATATTCAATCGGCACAGGAATAGCGACAATCACGATTGATAATGACGACGGCGGTCAAACATTCGATAATACAATGCGTGGTGTATTTAAGAGTGTTATTGACGCCGCGTATCCATCGCATGCGGCACTGCCAAGCAACGAAAAAGCTTTCATTAGTGAGTCGTGGGGTGCCGTTCTCGATATCCGCGATGCTTATCCGCATTTGCTGTCACTGAGAGACGCGGATTATTATCTTCAGGAAATAAAATTTCTGCAAGACGCACCGATCTTAAAAGCGCCACTAGACGCGTTCTTTTCGGCCATTTTGGCTTTGGGGTATGATTTAGATAAGGCTGCAGGAACGAAGATTTATGAAACCCTGATGGGCAATGACAATCCAAACAATCCTCAGACCCCCGCCGGAGGTGCTGCGTTTGCGCTGAGAGGCATAGTTGACTTTTTCACCGATGGCTGGAAGGCATATTTGCCTGCTAGCACTTTCGCTGCAACCGGGGTTCAGGGGTACGAAGTCACCGCGCTCGATGCGCCTGCCGATAACTTCTCGTTTCCGAGCTTTGATACTATCTTAATCCGGTCGTCGGCCACGGTATTTCCCTTGGCGACCTTCAATTCACCGCTCGGTCAGCTGGTTCGTGTCGATGACTTTCCTGCCGTTATGCCGGGAAAATCGCTTCTTGTAGATCTCGATGGCGGCCCTGCAACTCTTTCGGATGTATCTGAAATCTTGGTCGCGGGTATTAAGTCTGGCGACTATCACCTCGAAGCAGGCGATGACACTTTTGTTGCATTCGCGGGGTCTCATCATGTGGATGCCGGGACCGGCTCTGACCAGATCGCATTGGGAGACGGAGGCGGCGAGGCCAGAGGTGGAGCGGGCGACGACCTTATTTTTGGTGGCAAAGGCGTCGACGTCGCTATCTTCGAAGGAGGCCGTTCCGACTACAAGGCATCACTAGAATCGGATGGGTTCATCGCCATAGCCGACTCTCGCCCATTAGCACCCGACGGGACAGACAGGATTCTAGGTGTTGACTTTCTCAGGTTTGCTGATGGGGCATTCTCTGTTGCCGATCTTTTTCCCACCTCCACCTGCCCCGTCATCGACCGCCCGGGCACGCAGGACGGCTCGGCCTCGACCAATGACACGCTGACCGCCCCTGCCTACCACAACACTTTTTTCGTTTCGGAAGAGGGGGTGAGCGGGAAGGATCGCATCACCAACTTTGGCAAGGACGATGTCTTTGCCAGCTCCAAGGCGCTCTTTGATTCCAATGGTGACGGCATCATCACCTTTGGCACCAACAAGGTGCTCGATCTTGATGGTCCCGATGCTGGCCTAGACACGGTGTCCTTCGATGGGCTCGATGCCAAGAAGGGCCTGCGATTCCTCGGCGAGGGCTGCGAGGACGTCTTCGTTTACGCCACGGCCACCGTGCGGCCCAAAGGCGCGCTGGAAGGCAAGCTCGGCGATGATGCGCTTGCCGGCGACAACCCCGATGCGAAGGCCAACACCTTCTTCTTCGACACCGCCCTCGACCTCAATCTCGGCCATGACAAAATCACCAATTTTGGCGGCAAGGACATTTTGGTGACGACGACGAAACTGTTCGACTCGAACAATGATGGCAAGATTGGTTTCGGTTCCAACCATCTTCTCGATCTGTCGGGCGGGGTTGGCGGACCGGGCGATCCGGGCCTGCCGGGCGAGGTCGACAACGTCGACATCAAGAACGCGACGGGCAACGCCGTCACGACGCTCGAATTTGACGGCCAGGTCGACCACAGCGGCGTGAATTATTACGTCTACAGTGGCATCGGCAGCGCCGCCGGATTGGGCGATCTGCTGTTCGCGTAAGTGGACCGTGGGGCGCGCCAGACCGAGTCAGTAGACCGTTGTCGGGAAACCTATCATCATAGCGCCGAACTAGCTCAAGAGGGGGGCCGGGATGGGCAAACTGGGTGATGGATATGGCAGCGAATACCACCTGCTTCAATCTGGATGGCGGTCGAGATCATGCTGCTTTGTGATGTATGGTATGGTTAGACTGAAAAATGGAGGTAGTGTTGTAGCTGGCGGTATCGCGTTGCTCCTTGTCTCCATGGCGTTCTGGCTTTCCGCTTCGGCGAAGAACCTTCAGAGAGGAGCTGAAATGGGCACTCAGATAGTTTTCACCCTGCCGCCCGAGCGCGACCGTGGCACTGGTTCTCCGCGGCCGCCCAACGCACCCGATGAGACTCCGGGGTTCGGTCTTTGGAGAATAACCACCCCCACGGTTGTGCGATCGGCGGCGACCGATGCCTCCCCCGAAGTGGTGCGGCTGCCGGTGGGTGCGGGGCTATGGCCGATCGAGGTCGGCCAAACCTGGAGCCGCGTTCGCGGGCGCGCAGGCACAGTCGTCTACACAGGCTATGTCCGCACCAGCTCCATGACACGAACCGATAGGTAATTCCACGAGGAGTGGCCATCATGAGCGCATTCGATACAACGATCAGCAACGGACCATCCCGTAACAGGGTCGACATCGCCTTCGCCGGCGACGGCTATCGTTCGTCGGAAATCGCGACGACCTACCCCAATCACGTCCGTGCGCTGACCGACTACATGTTTTCGGGCGATCTCCTCAGTGAGCCTTTCGGTCGCTACAAAAACTTCTTCAACGTGCACCGGGTCAACGTCGTGTCCGCCGAGTCGGGCGCCGACGACCCGAGCACCAACACTTTCCGCAACACGGCCCTGGACGCCAGCTACCTGTGGGATGGCGTCACTCAGCGGCTCCTGTATGTCAGCGACTCAAAGACGGACGCGGCCATCGCGAGTGCCCTTTCCGGCACCGAAATCAACGCCGAAATGGCATTTGTGACAGTCAACGATACTCAGTATGGCGGTGGAGGTGGCAAGTACGCTGTTTACGCTGGTGGCAATCAGTCTTCGCTCGAAATCGCATTGCATGAGGTCGGCCACTCCTTCGCCGCACTGGCCGACGAGTACGACTACGGTGGGCCCACCACGTACAGTGGTGGCGAGCCGATCCAGCCGAACGTGACGACGGATCCCACGGGAGCGAAATGGGCCCACTGGCTCGGCTACGAGCAGCCGGGGGTCGGCACCATTGGTGTCTATGAGGGCGGCTTGTACAGCAAGTTCGGCATTTATCGGCCGTCTGTGAACTCGAAGATGAACAGCCTTGGCCAGCCGTTCGACGCGGTCAGCCGCGAACAATTCATCCTCAGGATCTATGATTATGTGGACCCGATCGATGCGCATACCGACAATTCGGCGCGGCTGGTCAACAGGGATTCCGTCTTCGTCGATGTGATCGATCCCGCAGTCATCAAGGTGCGGTGGTCCGTAGACGGAAGGACGATCCAGGACGGCGGTGTTTACGCATTCGATCTGTCGGATCAGGGCTACGGCCTCGGCACGTTCGCTGTTACGGCTCTAGCCTATGACGACACGGGTTGGGTCAGGACGGACCTAGGCAAGCTGCAACAAACCGTCACCTGGACCATAGAGGTGCCCTCGGAGGCCTCGACCTGCCCGATCATCGCGCGCGACGGTACGCAAGACGGCTCGGCGTCAACCGACGACACGCTGACGGGACCAGCCTACCACAACACCTTCTTCGTTGCGGAGGAGGGGGTGAGCGGGCATGACCGCATCACCAATTTCGGCAAGGACGATGTCTTCGCCACCTCCAAGGCCCTCTTCGATTCCAATGGTGACGGCATCATCACCTTCGGCACCAACAAGGTGCTCGACCTTGACGGTCCCGATGCTGGCATCGACACGGTCAAATTCGACGGGCTCGATGCCAAGAAGGGCCTGCGCTTTCTGGGTGAAGGCTGCGATGATGTGTTCGTCTACGCCGATGCCACGGTGCGGCCCTTGAAGGCGCTCGAGGGCAAACTCGGTGATGATAGCCTTACCGGCGACAACCCCGATGCGAAGGCGAACAAGTTCTTCTTTGACACGGCACTAGACCTCAATCTGGGTCACGACACCATCTTCAACTTTGGTGCCAGGGACATCCTCGCGACCACGACAAAACTGTTTGACTCGAACAATGACGGCAAGATTGATTTCGGTTCCAACGATCTTCTTGACCTCTCGGGCGGGCTCGGAGGACCGGGAGACCCCGGCTTGCCCGGAGAGGTGGGAGATATCGCCATAAAGAACACGACAGGGAACACCATCACCACGCTGGAATTCGACGGCCAGGTCGACCATGGCGGCGTCCACTATTATGTCTACTCGACCGTCGGCAGCGCAGCCGGGACGGGTGACTTGCTGTTTGCTTGACCAATGTGAGGGTACGGAGAACGCGGCCACCTGCGGCACCATTGCCGCGACCGGCACCCTCGCCCTGGACCTTCGACAGCCTCGACCAAGGCGAGACCGGGACCGAGATTGTGACCTGCACCATCTTCGATGGCCACGGGACACGCGACGGCGACAGGGACCATCACCGTTGACGGACGGCAGGATATCGCGCGTGCGATACTTCGCCTACCAGCCTAGTGGGGTCGGCTGGAAATCGAAACGGGCGAACTCGCGTTGGTCTAGTTTAGCGCCGCGCTCACCTGAGGATCCCGAGGCGTTTATCACGGTCCTCAGCGCACGGCAGCGGTCATCTGCCAGATGACAACGCGCCGCTCTCAACGATCCGCGATCCGATCACACCGTTGCATGCGGGAAGTAATAAGAGAGCGCTTCAGCCTGACCAAGCCGGCCACAAGCGGTCGCAGGAACGCCCGATTGTGAAGGGCGACGACTGTGTATGAGAGGCAGGTCCTCAATGTCCGATGCTCTTTCAGGCCGGCCCGGACAAGCAGCCAAGCGCCGTCCGGGTCATGCAGCAATCTGTCGATACCTTTGCGGGCCAGCCGACGAGCAGTCTCCCACGAGCGAGCACGATAGTGAAGAGCGTCGGCTCCGTGGCGGTCCACGACGTCAAGGCCATCCGGCGTACGACTTGTCGCGCACTCCACCGCCAAAGCGGAAAAATAGCACTGCATCAGAATTTTAGAGGCGTCCATCGAGACCGACCCCGGAACGATGCGGCATCGGTACAGGACTTCGGGTACCGTGCTGAATTCGGTCCACCGGCTCATCCTCAGCCACAGATCGCGGTCCTGGGCATAGGTGAAGACCTCGCGGTAGCCGCCGACCCTGTCGTACATCTCCCGCCGAAACATGACCTCCCCGTGCAGGAAAGGATTGCTGGCCAGCAACTGTTCCGCCATCCGGCCGCGGGGTTCCGGCCTGCCGATCTCTCGCTCTCCCGAGGCCAAGTTCTCCCGCTCCCACCAGCTGTTCACGAGACCGATGTCGGGATATCTTGTCAGCATCGCCGCAAGGCGCTCTATGCGCTGCGGGTACGATAAGTCGCCGGCACCGTGGATCGCAACGAACTCGCCGCGGCTGCTCTCGATTGCCTGCTTCAGTGTCGAGGTGAAGCCCCGGTTTTCCTGGCGTCTCAGGATAGCGCGGCCTGCTAGAACGGACTCCAGGACCTGGAAGGTGCCGTCTACGGACCCGTCGTCGATCACGATGATTTCCAGGTTCGGATAGGTCTGCGAGACGAGGCTCTCGGCGGAGTCGCGCGCGTACAGCGCTCGGTTGTGAAAGACGCTCACAACCGAGACCAGCGGCCAGCGGGCGGACCGCGCGGCGGTCCAGCGCTCCCCGCCGCCTGTGATCGGCCCGGAGTGGCCCGTCATGTCGCCTGGCCCATCGCTCTGCCGAGCATCCCGGATAAGGCACGGCAAAGAAGCTTTACATCCGCGGTCGTGCAAATGAGAGCTTCCCGGGGGCTTTGCCCGCTCGACCGGCAGTAGATCATCACCATCGCCCCGGCACCCACGACGTAGCTGATGCTGGTCGCCTGCGCGGCACCGACGCTTCCGGACAGGGGCACTAGAACGCATCCGAGCACCACGTTCAGGGCGAGCGCGGGCAAGATCGCCACCAGGGTCAGCCACGGCTTCCCCTGGCCGGCCAGATTGACGTTCAGGAGCTTGAAGGCAGCGAAGCAGACCGCCCCAGGCATGAGCATCAGAACAACGAGGGAGCTCGCCGAGAAGCTTGCGCCGTAGACGAGCGGCACGATTTTGGGTGAGACGAGAGCCAGGCCAAGCCCGCAAGCGGCCGATGCGGCGAGAGTGATCCGCGTAAGAGCAGAAAGGTGCTCCGGCTGCTGCGAATGCCGTGTTGCGGAAGCGCTATGCGCGAAGACCAGCGGGCCGATGGCTCCCGGCACGACCCACACCAGGGTTGCTATGCTGTTGCCGAGCGAGAAGATTCCAACCTCGCGGAACGTACTAAGTTGGGTCAGTAGGATCACTGAAATGCTATAGTTCAGGGTCAGCGCAAAGAGCGCAACGGCATACACGATCCCCAACCGCACGATCCTCGCCGGAGCCCGCCAGGATAAGGTCAACCGGAGCGCGGCGACCAAGGGCAGCGTCGTCAAGGCGTATGCAAGCATTAAGATGCCGGCGACTACTTTCGCCCATAGAACGCCGGTGGGCCCGACCCCCAGGAAGCCGACGAGAAGAAGGATGATCGCGGCGGAGGCGACGGATGGAAACCACGCGGCAGCGTTGAATCGGGCTATCTGGAGAAGACCGAGGAAGATTCCGGAGACATACGACACTGCGACTGAGAGTGGTATGGTCGAGCAGGCGAGCGCTACCTGCAGCTGAGTAAATCGCTGCGATGGGCCCCATTCGAGATAGATCAGCGTGGCGAGGACGCCTAAGGAGCTTGTCGCGAGAGCGAGGAGTGACAGCGCGCCGAGCACCTCCGGGAGCGGCAGTATTCGCCGTGCGAGATAGTGCGACGCGGATTGCCGCACACCAAGCTCGCACAGCGCCACGGCCACGCCGGGCACGGCCATGAGAGCAGCGATCAGGCCTTTCCCGTCAGCGCCCAAGTACCTCGCCGTTACGACACTGACGAGCACGGAAAGGATGAGGGTCACGGCCCGCGTGCGCAGGATCGCGATGACATCGGTCGAGAGCCGGGACCCCTGAGAGTTCATCCTAAGATCGCCCAGAGGCCTCGCGGTTACAGGCAACGCCGTGAATCCTGCATATTGCAATACTGAGAAATTCCATCCACGTCCACTGGTTCGCTCCTGTCCGGAGCGGCTCTGGCGATCGGGTGAGCGTGTTTTGCCAACCAGACAGGTCTGGTGTTGTCGCAAGCCCGGTTGTAACCTCGCAGGAAGCACCAAGCGGAAGGCTCTCAGTATGGGCGATATCAGTGGCGAGCCGACCTCGTCATGCGAGTGTCCCTCGGGCTCTGAAACGCGGCACAGCCCTGACCTGTTTGGGAGGCGCGTACTCCATGTGAGCGCGTCGCGACTGAGAGGTCGTGTCGCCGTGAGCGGGGCAAAGAACAGTGCGCTGCCGCTGATGGCCGCCTCTCTCCTGACTTCCGAGCCCATTATTCTGCAGAATTATCCTAACGGAGCGCTCGATCCAGCCATTCAGGTCGCAATGCTGGAGAGGATCGGGAAGAGTTGCACCGTGGCGGGCACGCAACTGACGATCAGCGAAGATGCGGGATTGAGGACTTGCCTCAAGTGGCACGGAAGGTCGACCCGCTACACTCTTCTGATGCTCGGTGCGCTGGTTGCTCGCTTTGGGGAAGGCGCTGTCCCACTGCCCAGCGGTTGCGAGATCGGTGACCGCAAGTACGACATCCATGAGCTCGTCTTGAAGCGGCTGGGAGCCGAAGTGTGGGTTGAAAGAGGAATGCTCTGCGCCTCATCGGGAGGCGGCCTGACTGGTTGCGACATTTGTCTTCCGATCCGCTCGACCGGGGCGACGGAGAACGCGCTACTCTGCGCGTCGCTGGCGAATGGCGTGACAACGGTCTGGAACCCCCACATCCGCCCTGAAGTGCTCGATCTCGTGTCGATGCTGCGCAAGATGGGGGCCCAGATCGAGGTCTGCGGCCAGCAGTACGTGCGTGTCACAGGCCGGGATGCGCTTTCTGGCACTACTCACACCGTCATCCCGGATAATTTGGAAGCAATCACGTGGCTGATCGCTGCCACGGTCACGGGCGGTGAAATAGAAATTGAAAATTTTCCGTCGGCTCATCTCGAAGTTCCACTCATTTTCTTGAGAGAGAGTGGCGCTAGATTCCATCTAGAACGACCGAACCTGATGCGGGTCGCAGGCGGATACTGCTACCCGATTGATATCAGCACGGGTCCCTATCCCGGGATAAACTCCGACATGCAGCCACTGTTCGCAGCTTTCGGCGCACGTGCCCACGGTGAATCGCGTATCATTGACTTACGGTTTCCAGGTCGGTTCGACTACGTTCACGAGTTCTCAAAGCTCGGGGTGCGCGGACAGGTACGCGAAGGAATGCTGTGCATTGACGGGGGCTCGCCCATGAAAGGAACCGATGTCACGGCAGTCGACCTCCGTGCCGGCATGGCACTCGCGCTTCTCGGCCTCACGACGGGAGGCGAGACGCGAATCCATGACGCTTGGCAGATGGATCGCGGCTACGTCAATTTGACGGGAAAGCTGCGTAGCCTCGGAGCCAATGCCGCGGTTCACACCTGACAATCCATGCCGCTGAAGAGTGCGCCCTTCGGAACTTTTGATGCTACGCGGCTAGTCGAGAATGCACCCCTTTCCGCCTTCACAACCTGGCGGGTTGGTGGTGCGGCTCGATGGCTACTGCACGCCCGCGCCGACGAGTTGCCCTTCGTTTTCGACGCCTGTCACCGACGAGGCATTCCCGTCTACAAACTCGGCGCTGGGTCTAACTTGCTGGTCAGCGACTCCGGCTTACCGGGCCTCGTAGTGTGCTTTCGCCGGACCCTTCAGAAGATTTGGTTCCACGAAGACCAGATTACCGCGGAGGCGGGTGCGCTAATGCCGAGACTTGCGAGAACCGCCGCCAGGAATGGCTGTGCCGGTTTCGAGTTCCTCGCCGGCATCCCGGGCACGGTTGGAGGAGGAGTAGCGCTCAACTGTGGAACCGAGGCAAGCGAACAACGTGAACTCAAGCTCGTGTTAAAAGCCGTGGACGTGGTTGACGATCGCGGTCGCGAGCAAAGGATCGACGACATTCGACACCTTGGCATGTCTTATCGGACGACCCGAATAGCTGAGTATGGCCTCACAGTTCTCAGGGCCATGTTCCGCCCCGACATCCGAGGTGACCCCGGGTTGATATCGCTGCGAATGGGGCATCATCTCGACGAACGTCGTCGCAAGCAACCGATACGCGCTAAGACGGCTGGCAGCACTTTCAAGCGTGTTCCCGGCGGCCTTCCCGCTGCCTGGTACATTGAACAATGCAATCTCAAGGGTCTGGCAATTGGAGGCGCTCGCATCAGTCCGAAGCATGCGAACTGGATTGAGAACTGTGGTAGCGCAACCTCGGCCGACATCGAAGCTCTAATCGAAACCGTGCAGGGGAAAGTCGAAGCCCGTTTCGGGATCGTCCTGGAGCCAGAGATCCACTGGCTTGGGAACCGACCACCCTTGTTCCGCTTCTGATCGATGAAATTCACCGGAACGCCGTGCTTTGCCAGCGTTGCCGCGCGCGATTCCTTGGTCTCGACAGAAACGACAATCACCGGCCGCCGCGCACGATCCGGGCGAGCGGCATGCCTGTCATTCGTACCGCCATGGTGGCGGCCATGCCGGAACATCAAGTGTGGTCTGCCCCCAATGAAGTGGTCCTCAATTAGGTATGGTTTTGAGCCGATTGAGGAGAGACCAAATGGCCAGGAAACGGCATACAGCGGAAGAGATTGTTGCGAAGCTGCGTCAGGTTGACGTGTTGACGTCGCAGGGTCGACCGGTCGCGGAAGCGGTCCGGTCGATAGGGGTGACGGAAGCTACATATTACCGGTGGCGGCAGGAATACGGCGGCCTGAAAGGCGACCAGGTGAAGCGCCCGAAGGAGTTGGAGGCGGAGAACGCTCGGCTGCGGCGCGCGGCCTCTGACCTGACGCTCGACAAGATGATCCTTGCCGAAGCTTCGCGGGGAAACTTCTAAGCCCCGCGCGTCGCCGTGCTTGTGTGGATCATGTGGTTGGCGAACTCGGCGTGTCCCAACGACGGGCGTGCCGGGTTCTTGGCCAGCATCGATTCGACGCAGCGCAAGGTCCCGAAGACCTCGGATGACGAAGCGGCGCTGACCGCCGACATCATCGCGCTTGCCACCCACTATGGCCGCTGTGGCTATCGTCGCATCACGGCGATGCTGCGCAGGTCAGGCTGGGCGGTGAACCGCAAGCGGGTCGAGCGGATCTGGCGGCGCGAGGGGCTCAAGGTTCCACAAAAGCAACCGAAGCGTGGGCGGCTCTGGTGCAATGAGACCTCCTGCATTCGGCTTCGGCCGCAGCATCCCAACCATGTCTTGTCCTACGACTTTGTCCAGGACCGCACCCACAATGGACGGAGTTTCCGCATGCTCAACATCATCGACGAGTTCACCCGGGAGTGCCTGACGATCCGCATCGGCCGGAAGTTGAAGGCCGTTGACGTGATCGACACGCTCTCGGATCTGGTCATCCTCCGCGGCGTCCCAGGCCACATCCGATCGACAACGGCCCGGAGTTCATTGCCAAGGCGGTGCGCGAATGGATTGCAGCTGTCGGCGCCAGGACCGCCTATATCATGCCAGGTAGCCCTTGGGAGAACGGCTACTGCGAGAGCTTCAACTCGAAGCTCCGCGACGAGCTGCTCGATGGCGAAATCTTCTACACACTGGAAGAGGCCAAGATCGTCATCGAAGGCTGGCGGCGCCATTACAATACAGTGCGCCACACTCAGCCCTTGGCTGTCGTCCACCCGCCCCGGAGGCGGCCCAGTGGCCGGCTACGCACCCCAGACCCGCTTCGCCGGCCACGCCGGCCGTAGCGCCAACACCAGGCATGCACTAACATTCCAACCGGATCACCCATTGGGGTTTGGCCATCAGCGCTACCCCTTCCCAGGAATATTCGACCGGCCGGTGCCACCCTCCGCCGCCGCCACGTCGCCGCGCTTCCGCCCTCATCCACCAAAGGTTTCCGATTGCCTTCTCGTTAATCGAGTCTTACCGTATTAACACGCCCACGAGCGGGGGGTAGCTTTTACCAAGGATCGTAGATAATGCGCTTCACAGCGCGAACGGGTAAACTCTGTGCTAGCACCAGCGCACCTCACCCGCGGTTCTGAGCGCCAAAGGATTATCACCATGGCAACAGATATTTGTTGGGAGGCAAATACAAATGGCAAATATAATAGGTACTCCAACGGACGATAACATCCCAGGCACCGAAAACGCCGACACCATCGATGGCCTCGCAGGTAACGACACCATCAACGGTTTCGGCGGCGAAGACGAGATTATCGGCGGCGACGGCAATGATACATTGCTCGGCGGCGACGATTCGGACGTGTTCCGCGGCGGGCCAGGCAATGACACCATCAACGGGGAGGGCGAGTTCGACGACATCTGGTACGCCGACGAGGGTGGTCCCAACGGCGTCACCGTCGATCTGGCTGCCGGCACCGCAACCGATACGTTCGGCGGCACTGACACATTGGTCAGCATCGGTGGCATAGCCGGTTCGAACTTCGCGGACACGCTCCGCGGTGATGCTGATGACAACATCATCCGCTCCTTCCGCGGCAACGACATCGTTGACGGACGCGGCGGCAACGACGAGGCGCACTACACCAACGACACGAACCTTATCTCGGTGGCGGTGAACCTGGCCACTGGCACGGCGGTGGAGACTTACGCAAACGGTACATCAACCGACACCCTCATCAGTATCGAGCGAATCCGGGGCAGTCTCGGTAACGATTCACTCACGGGCGATGACGGTAACAACAGAATCCGTGGTATCGCCGGCAACGATACCATCGACGGTGGTGCCGGTCGTGACATGACCGATTATAGTCAAGACGCACGATACGGCGGTAACCAAGGTGTAAGCGTTAACCTAGTCAACGGCACCGCTACCGACGGCTTCGGTAACACCGACACGTTAGTTTCGATCGAGGACGCGCGCGGCACCGCATTCAACGACAACATCAGCGGCGATAACGGTGCAAACCAACTGGAAGGTGGTGATGGCAGTGACAATATCAACGGCGGTGGCGGCGACGATACCGTTCTCGGGGGTAACGGTGATGATCTCAACCTCATAGGTGCTGACGGTAACGACTTCATCGATGGCGGCCCCGGTAATGATATCATCAACGGCGGTGCCGGCAACGACACTATCGACGGCGCCGGGGGGAACAACACGGCCGACTATTTTGACTCGCCTACGGGTGTGACGGTCGATTTGTCGGCGGGCGCAGCATCCGACGGGTTCGGGAACACCGATAGTCTCGTGAATTTCGCCAATATCGCCGCTTCCTCTCATGCTGATGACCTGACGGGTAGCTCAGAGTCGAACTTCGTTGAAGCGCGTGAAGGCGACGACACCGTCGAGGGTGGCGGAGGAGACGACGATCTGGAGGGAGGCGGCGGTATCGACACCGCCATATATTCTGGAAACATCGGCGACTACATCATCACGGAGCTGAGTGACGGATCGATCAGGCTTGAGGACAATCGCGGGGGCGTGCCTGACGGCATCGATACCGCAAGCGATTTCGAGTTTTTTCAATTTGCGGACGGTGTCGTAAGCGTCGAAGATGTTGTTCCACCCGCGAATAGTCGCGTTCCGGTCGGTGCGATCGAGGCCGTGCCTGGTAACGACGTACTATTCGGCGACGCAGCGGGCGAGCTCGCAGACTTCTTCTTCTTCGATACAGAGCTGATCGCGAGCCTCGGGAAGGACAGCATCAAGGCGTTCGGCCCCAATGATGCGATCGTCACCACCAGCCTCATCTATGACTCCAACCACGATGGGATCGTGAAGTTTGGCGGCAACGGCAAGCTCGACCTGGCCGGCGCAACGGGTGACACGCCCGTGAACCCGCACGATGCGAGCACCGTCGGCCAGGTCGAGTTTCACGATCCATCCGGGCACAAGATCACCCAGTTGCACTATGACGGCTCGGTTGAGCACGACGACACCACTTACTATGTTTACAGTCAGTTCGGCAGCGGGGTGCATGTAAGCGATCTGGTGCTTGCGTAGGCTCGGCCCGAACTCCGAGAAGGGGCGAACCTGCAGCCGTGTCGGCCGGGCTGTTTCTGGCCGATTCGTTGACTCGTGGCCTTTCGGCGAATTGCGAAAGATCGGCGCGCAGTAGTCGGAAAGTATGCAGCAGCAGATGGTGGACGACGCGAACCGTTGTGTTGCGCCTTGGCCGGTCACGGTATCCGTTCTATTGGCCGGAATGTCGGCGCCATGACAAGTGCGCAGGACGATTTGGGTATGGGACCTGGTGTCCCGCTTGGGCGAGAGGACGGGCATTCGGCCGGAATGGATGGCGGCCCGGTTGACAGCTTTCGTTCAAATACCCGCAGTTCTGCGGGATTCATGTTCCTTCAGATTGACACAGAGAATGTTGGGGCAGGGTGCATTGGCGGAGGGAGTGGGATTCGAACCCACGGTGGGCTTGCACCCACGCCGGTTTTCAAGACCGGTGCCTTAAACCGCTCGGCCATCCCTCCATCGTGATTTTTCAACCACTTGGATGCTCGTCCTGATCTCAACTCATACCTGTCGGCACTGCTGCACCGCCCGGAGATCGTTCGCGCTTCATTGCTCTAGTGCGCCTAACGAAGTCCTGTCAACCGGCTGTCGCCGGCTCCCGCCAAGGGCAGGGGCACGGGCGCTTGACGGCGGTGCTGAAGCAAGGCGAACAGCGCAGCACCGAACGTCGAAAGCGGTGATTTTTCACAGCGATCGGCGGGACGGTTTGCGCCACAATCTCGCCCGGTTCCGACCACAATCGGTTAATACGGTGATAAACAATTCCTGTGCACAAGGGATTGCGAATCAAGGTGGCGCTGGCATTTGTCGAGTGGGTTTTGGCCCTGCCGACGGTCAAGTTGCGGTGCCTTTGTTGAGAGGGGACAATCGAAAAATGCAAAGCACGGCGCGCCCGCGTCTTCGTCGCGCTTCCGCTTTCGCGTTGTTTGCCCTGTCGGCTGCCTTGCTGGCGGCTTGCGCCGCGCCGCCACAGCCAAAGGCGATGGTCAACAAGAAACCCCGCTCCAAGGAATATTTTTCCGAATCCGAATACGGCGTGAAGGCCAGCCCGCGCGTCACCTTCAAGATGTCGGGCCTGCAGCGTGGCGGCGGACGCGACCAGCTCGGCAAGCCCTATCAGGTGCGCGGCAAGTGGTATTATCCGAAGGAAGACAAGCGCTATGCCAAGATGGGTCTCGCCTCCTGGTATGGCGAAGCCTTCCACGGCAGGCTGACCGCTAACGGCGAAGTCTACGACATGACACATCTGACCGGCGCGCATCCGACAATGCCGCTGCCGAGCTATGCGCGCGTCACCAATCTGAAGACCGGCAGCTCGGTCATCGTGCGCGTCAACGATCGCGGCCCTTACCATGACGGGCGCATCATCGATGTGTCGAAACGCGCCGCCGAAATGCTCGACTATGCCAATATCGGCACGGCCAAGGTGAAGGTCGAATATGTCGGCCGGGCGCCGCTTGACGGCAATGACGACCGGTACCTGATGGCCTCCTATAATCCAGGCAACAGAGTGCCGGATCCGTCGGACGGCTTGCCCACCGGTGTCATGATCGCCATGAATGGACCATCCCCGAGTACGGCGTTGGCCGCCGCCGCTCCATTTCCCGGCCAGTTGACGAATTCCGCATCGGCACAGCCTGTCATTGCGGCGCAGGCGCCGGCCTCCGGCAATGTGACGCTGCCCGATTTCGGGCCGATCGTGCCGGAACGCCCGCAGATCAATCTGCCGGCGCAATCGCCGTTCGGCGTAGCGGCGCTGTCTTACGCGGACGAACGCGTGCAGCGCGCCCGCAATGTCTTTGCCGCGCTGGATAGCGCTGGAATGTCGCCTGCCGAAATCCTTCAATCGTGGAAGCGGCAGGCTCCGTCGCCCGCTGAGTATATCGCGGCGGGCTCATTCGATGATGCCGCCGAGGCGCAGCGTGTGGCGAGCCAGCTTTCCGGCTTCGGCAGGACCGAAATCCAGCGCTCCGAATTCGAGGGCAAGAACTGGTATTCGGTCGATCTCTATCCGGACGGCCATGCCAGCCTGGACGAGATGCTGCAGGCGGCATGGTCGCATGGCGCGCCAGACGCGCTCGTGGTTCGGAACTGACCGGCAAACCTGAAGTTTTGCCCTGTTGTCCATCGCGCGGTTGATCGGCCGGGACAAAGCCTGATAGCTTGTAGAGCTTGCCCCAGAAATGCCGGCTGACAGGTCGAACCTCTCATGAAATTTCGTTTCGCCGCGCCTCTCGCCGGGCTCCTGGGTTTTGGCCTCCTGCTGCTTTCGCTGGCTCCGGCCGCGGCGCAGCTTTTCGAGACCAAGGCCGCGCAGGCCTTCATGATCGATGCCGAAACCGGAACGGTGCTGTTTTCCAAGGATGCCGACAGGCCGATTCAGCCGGCGTCGCTGGCCAAGCTGATGACGATGGAGGTGGTGTTCAACGCCATCAAATCGGGCCGCGTGACCCTCAACGATACATTCGTGGTGAGTGAGAACGCATGGCGCACCGGCGGCGCGCCATCCGGCACGTCGACAATGTTTGCCAAACTGAAGTCAACGATCCGGCTTGAAGACCTGATCCAGGGCGTGACGGTTCAGGCCGCCAATGACGGCTGCATCATCATCGCCGAAGGTTTTGCGGGATCGGAGGCGAATTTCGCGACTGAGATGACCGAGCGCGCAAGGCAGATTGGCCTCGAGAAATCGACATTCGTCAATGCAACCGGTCTGCCGGCCGATGGTCAGCAAACGACGGTTCGAGAGCTTGCGCTCCTTGCCCTGCATATCTGGCGCGAGTACCCGGACCTTTATCGCTACTACGGCCAGAAGGACTTCACCTGGAACAAGATCACCCAGAGGAACCGCAACCCGCTGCTGGCGATGGATATTGGCGCCGACGGCCTGGCGATCGGCAGGAGCGAGGCATCCGGCTTCGGCGTCGTCGGCTCGGTCAGCCACAGTGGCAGGCGGGTCATTGCGGCGATGAGCGGCCTGGCAAGCGACCGCGAGCGCGCCGAGGAAGCGCGAAAGCTGCTCGATTGGGGCCTTCGTTCCTTCCAGAAGACTGAGATTTTCGCCAAGGACGAGGTGGTCGGCGAGGCCCAGGTTTTCGGCGGTGCGAAATCCGGTGTGGCGCTGAAGGCAAAAGCGCCCGTGGTCATCTTCCTGCCCATCGCCAACCGCGACAAGCTGACCGCCAAGATCGTCTATGACGGGCCGGTTGCAGCCCCCGTGGAGGAGGGACAACCAGTGGGTGCGCTGCAGGTCTGGATCGGTGATACGCTGAGCCAGGAGACGCCGCTTTTCGCGGCCGAATCGGTTGGCGTCGGCACGCTGCCGCAACGCGCGCTCGATGCCGCCAAGGAACTGGCCGTCGGCTGGCTGCGTTGATGCACGTCGCCCAAAAGTGCGCAGCGGTTTTGGGGCCACGATATGCGTGAAAAGGGCCTATAGCGCGTCGCATATCTTCAGACGCGACGCGCTTTAGGACCACGGCGTGGACCTTTTCTCAAGTCAGGACTATTACGGTCCCGCAGCAGGACAAGGGCTTTGGCATACGGATTTTTCATCACCTTCGAAGGCGGAGAAGGGGCAGGCAAGTCGACGCAGATCGAGCGGCTGGCCAGTAAGATGCGCGCCAAGAAATACGATGTCCTTGTCACGCGTGAACCGGGTGGCTCGCCGGGCGCAGAGGCGGTCCGGCATGTCCTGCTTTCGGGTGCGGCCGAACCGTTCGGCCCCAAGATGGAGGCGCTGCTTTTCGCCGCCGCGCGTTCCGACCATGTCGAGCAGGTCATTCGGCCGGCGGTCGAGCGCGGCTCGATCGTGCTTTGTGATCGCTTCATGGACTCCTCACGCGTCTACCAGGGCGTCACTGGCGGTCTCGACCCGGCGTTCATGGAGGCACTGGAAAAGGTCGCCATCAACGGCATGGTGCCTGACATGACGCTGATCTTCGATATCGACCCCGCCGAAGGACTGCGGCGCGCCACGGTACGGCGGGGAACCGATGCTGGTGCCGATCGCTTCGAAAAGGAAACGCTCGATATCCATCAGCGCCGCCGCGAAGCCTTTCTGGCGATCGCCGCGGCAGAGCCCGAGCGCTGCATCGTCGTCGATGCATCCGCCGACCCCGACGCGGTGGAGAATGTCGTCACCGCCACCGTGTTCGCCGCCTTGGAGACGATGACGCCGGTGCACAGGAAACAGGTGTCGCCGGCATGATTTTCGAACGGATCGCACCAGAACAGCACGACACGCTCGACGGCGTGCCGGAGCCATCCGAGACGCCGCGTCTGGTCGGGCATGGCCAGGCGGCGAACATGCTCGCCACCGCCTATCGCTCCGGGAAGCTGCCGCATGCGCTGATCTTTGTCGGACCGGTCGGCATCGGCAAGGCGACGCTCGCCTTTCACCTGGCGCATCATCTGTTGAAGCATCCGGCGTTCGAACAGGCGCCGGAGGTCCTTGCCGTTCCCGATCCGGCGTCATCGCTGTTCCGCCAGATCGCCACCGGCGCGCATCCCTCGGTGCTGCATCTGACCCGCCCGCCGAACGACAAGACGAAGAGTTTTAAGACGGTCGTCACCGTCGACGAGATCCGCAAGGTCAGCCGCTTCCTGTCGCTGACCTCGCATGACGGCAGCTACCGGGTGGTGATCGTCGACCCGGCCGACGACATGAATATCAATGCGGCCAATGCCTTGTTGAAGAATCTTGAAGAACCACCGGCACGCACACTCTTCATCCTCATCGTCCATGCGCCTGGCAGCCTGCTGCCGACGATCCGCTCGCGCTGCCAGATGGTGCGGCTGGCACCGCTCGATGCCGAGAGCCTGATGACGGTTCTGGAGAGCGTCGAACCGCCGCCGCCGGACGATCCCGCGGCGCGCACGGCGCTGGCCAAGCGGGCAGGGGGCAGCGCGCGCAACGCCATCCTGTTGACGCAGTATGGCGGGCTGGAAATCGCCGAGGCGCTCGACGCCCTGGCGACAGCGGGAAAGAGCGATGTTGCCGGCGCCTATCGCCTCGCGGAGGCGGTCGCCGGGCGCGACCGGGCGATCCAGTTCGATATCTTCAATCGCCGTGCGCTCGACCTGCTCTCGACCAGTGCAAGCCAGGCCGCGCTGGCGGGCGATCTGGCGCGGGCCAAAACGCTGTCGGATACTTGGCACGAGGCGCTGAACGCTATATCTGAGACCGATACCTACAATCTCGACAAGAAGCAGCACGCCCTGACCATGATCGACCGCCTGAATTCTGCAATGCGAATGTGACGGCCCATCGGGATGGCAATCGCCGTTTCGATGCGATATCTCACCGCTACATCTTCATTCAGACATTCATGACGGCTCATCCATGGCACGCGAAAAATACTACGTCACAACGCCGATTTTCTATCCGAACGGCAAGCCGCATATCGGTCATGCCTACACTGTCATCGCCAGCGACACGCTGGCCCGCTTCCACCGGCTCGACGGCAAGGACGTCTTCTTCGTCTCGGGAACCGACGAGCACGGCTTGAAGATGCAGCAGACGGCGGATGCCGAAGGCCTGACGCCGAAAGCGCTTGCCGATCGCAATTCGGCGATCTTCCGCTCGATGTATGAAGCGATCGGTTGTTCGAACGACGTTTTCATCCGCACCACCGAGGAGCGCCACTACAAGGCCTGCCAGGCGATCTGGAAGCGCATGGCGGAGAATGGCGACATCTACCTCGACCGCTACAGCGGCTGGTATTCGGTGCGGCAGGAAGCTTATTTCGACGAGGCCGAAACCAAGGTCGGCGACGACGGCGTGCGCCGCGAGCCGCTCGGCTCGCCCGTCGAGTGGACCGAGGAGGAGAGCTATTTCTTCCGCCTTTCCGCCTATCAGGACAAGCTGCTCGCGCTCTATGAGAGCAACCCCGAATTCGTCGGACCGGTGGAGCGGCGCAACGAAGTCGTCAGCTTCGTCAAATCCGGGCTGAAGGATCTGTCGATCTCGCGCACCACGTTCAAATGGGGCGTGCCGGTGCCGGGCGACGACAAGCATGTGATGTACGTCTGGGTCGATGCACTGACCAACTACATCACGGCTGCCGGTTATCCGGATGCGGCCGATGACAGATGGTCCTTCTGGCCGGCGAACGTCCACGTCATCGGCAAGGACATCGTCCGCTTCCATGCCGTCTACTGGCCGGCCTTCCTGCTGTCGGCAGGGATCGAACTGCCGAAGCGCGTATTCGCGCATGGCTTTCTGTTCAACCGCGGCGAGAAGATGTCAAAGTCGGTCGGCAATGTCGTCGATCCGTTTGCGATGATCGAGCATTATGGTCTCGATCAGGTACGCTATTTCTTCATGCGCGAGGTGCCGTTCGGCCAGGACGGCAGCTACAGCCACGAGGCCATCGTCAACCGCACCAATGCCGACCTCGCCAATGGCCTTGGCAATCTGGCGCAGCGCTCGCTGTCGATGATCGCCAAGAACTGCGGCGGCGTAGTGCCGAAACGCAGCGATCTGGCGGAGGCCGACAGGGCGATCCTCGACCAGGCGGTGGAGGCGCTTGCTACTGCACGCAAGGTGATGGCGGAGCAGGGCATCCACCTAGCGCTGGCGGCGATCTTCGGCGTCGTGGCGGAGGCCGATCGCTACTTCGCCTCGCAGGAACCCTGGGCGCTCAGAAAGACCGATCCGGCGCGCATGGAAACGGTGCTGTGGACGACCGCGGAAGTCGTCCGACGCGTGGCGCTGCTGTGCCAGCCCTTCATTCCGGGATCGGCCGCTAAGCTGCTCGACCTGCTGGCCGTACCGGCGGACAGCCGCGATTTCGTGCATGTCCACGCGGACTATGCGCTGGTCCCAGGGGTTGCTTTGCCCGCGCCGGAGGGCGTGTTTCCGCGTTACGTCGAGCAGCCGGACGCGAACATCTGATGTTGGTCGACAGTCACTGCCATCTCGACTTTCCGGATTTCGCAGAGGAGCGGGCGGCCATCGTCGCCCGCGCTTTAGCCGCCGGAATCGGTCGCATGGTGACGATCTCGACGCGTGTGAAGAGATTCCATCAAGTGCTTGAGATCGCCGAATCTTTCGACGAAGTCTATTGCTCGGTCGGCACCCATCCGCACAATGCCGCCGAGGAGCTGGACGTGACTGTCGAGGCGCTTGTCCGGCTGTCCGCTCATCGCAAAGTGGTGGCGATCGGCGAGGCCGGGCTCGACTATTTCTACGATCATGCGCCGCGCGATGCGCAGGCGCAGGGCTTTCGCACGCACATCGCCGCAGCGCGCGAGACGGGCCTGCCTTTGGTCATCCATGCGCGCGACGCCGACAGCGACATGGCTGATATCCTCGAGGACGAAACAGGGAAGGGCGCCTTCCCCTTCGTCCTGCACTGTTTTTCGTCCGGGCGCAGGTTGGCCGAAGTCGGGGTGGGGCTCGGCGGCTTTGTTTCCTTTTCCGGCATCGTGACTTTCAAGAATTCGGCCGAGCTGCGCGCCATCGCCGCCGATGTGCCACACGACCGCCTGCTGGTCGAAACCGACGCGCCGTACCTCGCGCCGATACCGTTTCGCGGCAAGCGCAACGAGCCTGCCTATGTCGCGCATACGGCCAAGGTGCTGGCCGAAACGATCGGCGTCAGCGAGGCCGAAATCGCCGCCGTCACGACCGACAATTTCTTCCGGCTGTTCAGCAAGATGCCGCGCCCGACCGCGCTGAGCACCTGACGGATGAGCGACCGGCTGCGCCTCACCATACTCGGCTGCGGCTCATCGCCGGGCACGCCGCGCATCACCGGCGACTGGGGCAATTGCGATCCGGCCAATCCGAGGAACCGGCGCATGCGCAACGCAGCGCTCATCGAGCGGATCGCGGCAAACGGCGACAGGACCACAGTCGTCATCGATACTGGACCGGATTTTCGCGCGCAGATGCTGCTGGCATCGGTCAGGCGCATCGATGCGGTCGTCTATACGCATCCGCATGCCGACCATATCCACGGTATTGACGATTTGCGCGGCTTCGTGCTCGAGCAGCGTCATCGGATCGATATCCACGCCGACCAGCCCACCATGCTGCGGTTGCGGCAGGCGTTCGCCTACTGTTTTGAAACACCGCAAGGCAGTTCCTATCCGCCTATCGTAGAGCCTCATATCATCGACCACGCCAGGCCGGTGGTGATCGAAGGCGAGGGGGGTACCCTCGCCCTCGAGCCGCTGCCGCAGATCCATGGCGATATCATATCGCTTGGTTTTCGCATCGGCGGGCTCGCCTATTGCCCCGATGTCAGTGATTTCCCCGACGCCACCGCCGAACGGCTGCGCGACCTGGACGTGCTGGTCATCGACGCGCTGCAGTACAGGACACATCCGAGCCATCTGTCGCTCGGCCAGGCACTCGGCTGGATCGAAAAACTGACGCCGAAAAAGGCCGTTCTGACGCACATGCATGTGCCGCTCGACTACGCTGCGGTGATGGCCGAGACGCCGGCCGATGTCGAGCCGGCCTATGACGGCATGACGATCGAAATCCCTTATGAATCTGCATGATAGGTTCGGTTCTTCATGGCTGGAAGCATTGATCGTGTGACCAGGGCAGCGGCCGACGCCGCCCTCGAGATCGAAATCTCGCGCATGGGTGCCTCGACACGCACCGCCGAGGAAGCCGCCGCGCAATGCGACTGCACAGTCGCCCAGATCGTCAAATCCTTGGTGTTCCAGGGGGAAACCAGCGGAAAGCTGTTTCTCTTCCTGGTTTCCGGGTCCAATCAGCTCGATCTGGCCAGGGCTGCCGCACTGACCGGCGAGCCGCTGAAGCGCGCCGACCCGCGGCAGATCCGAGACGAGACCGGCTTTGCAATCGGCGGCGTAGCGCCGATCGGCCATTTGATTGCGATCCCGGCGTTTGCCGACGAGACGCTGCTTGGTTTCGACCGCGTATGGGCAGCGGCCGGCGCGCACGACGCCGTGTTCGCCGCCGAGCCGCACGCAATGATCAAGGCAGCGCAGGCTGTCGTAGCGACGCTGGCAGTCTGAATCGAACGCGCCTTAGATCGCGGCCTCGGGGCTGCAGCGACCGCCGCCCGGCGCACTCCTATTCGGCGGCGATGGCGGTGGGCGGCAGCATGACGTCAGGCGCCGCCGGCGCGAACAACATCTTTACGACGTTGCGGAAGGCGAGGATCTGGCGTTCGAGGACACGGGGATCGCCAAGCCCCCGCGACATGATGATGCCGCCATCGATCACACAGGAGAACATGATGGCCACGTCGTCGAGGTCCATGCCTTTGCGGGCAGGATAAACGGTCGCGATCTCGTTCAGCGCATCGCGAAACCGCCCGTTCCAGGAGCGTACGGCGTCGGCGGCGATGTCGCGAACGTTACGGTCGAAGAGGCGCTCCTGATAGGTGAACGTCGCGATCAGGCAGCCTGGGTGGCCGTTCGGCAGATCACCCATCAGCTCGGCAAGCAGCTTGAGCGTGATCAGGAACGACTGCAACGGATCATCGGACAATTGCCGGCCGCGGTGAAACACATCGTCGAAGATGCGGTCGTTCTCCTCGACGTAGCGCAGCATCAAGGCGCGGGCGAGTTCGTTCTTGTCCTTGAAATGATAGAAGAAGCCGCTCTTGGTGATGCCGGCTTCGGCGATCACCTCCTCGATGGACGTCGCGCCGAACCCCTTGGCGAGCACCGAGGCCTCGGCGATCTCCAGAATGCGTTCGCGCGTTTCCGCACCCTTGCGCATGACAGAATGCCCTCAAATCTACTGTACCTGCGGTATGGTTTTCACACCCGCCAGCATCGGCACCGATAGCAATACGGCCGGCCCGGCGCGGCTATCCGTCTGTAATTGCTGCGGTTCCCGCTTCGGTGGAGTACCGGACCACAAGCCTTCTATCGCACCGGCGGCACGCGCTGCTAAAACTTGGCTATTCCGAACCGGCCGCCACCAGGGCAGCACGAATGTCATCTTACCACTGGAGACAAACATGGCCAAGTACCGCCAGAACCTGCCGCAACTCGCCAACAGAACATTCCTGAGCGATGGCGGCATGGAAACGACTTTCATCTTTCACGAAGGCCTCGACCTTCCGCACTTTGCTTCATTCACGCTGATGGCAACGCCTGAAGGCCGGCAGAAGCTGAGGGAATATTACGTCCGTTATCTGACCATTGCGCGCAGAAGCGGGACCGGCTTCATCCTCGACACGCCGACGTGGCGAGCCAACCCCGATTGGGGAACCTTGCTCGGCTACGGGCCGGAAGCGTTGCGGGCCGTCAACGAGAGCTCGATCGAGCTTCTTCTCGACCTGCGCAATGAGTTCGAGACCGCCGAAACGCCGTGCGTCGTCAGCGGCGCGATCGGGCCGCGCGGCGACGGCTACAAAGCCGGCAAGATGGACGCCAACGAGGCGGAAGCCTATCACGCGCCGCAGATCGAGAGTTTCGCGCGGACCGAGGCCGACATGGTTGCGGCCTATACGCTCACCAATTTCCACGAAGCAATCGGCGTGGCGCGGGCGGCCAAGGCGCATGCCATGCCGTGCATGATCTCGTTCACGGTGGAAACGGACGGCAAGCTGGTGACCGGCATGGCGCTCGGCGAGGCGATCGACAGGGTCGACGACGCGACAGACGGTGCGCCGGCCTACTATATGATCAACTGCGCCCATCCATCGCATTTCATGCAGGCGCTGAACAAGGGCGAGCGCTGGCTCGATCGCGTCTATGGCGTGAAGGCGAATGCTTCGGCCAAAAGCCATGCCGAACTGGACGAATCGGAGACGCTCGACGCGGGCGACCCGGACGATCTCGGGCGGCGCTACAGCAGGCTGACAGCCTCGTTTCCGAAGATGCGCATCCTGGGCGGCTGCTGCGGCACCGACCACCGGCACATCGCGGCGATCTGCGAAGCCTGCGTGCCGCAAGCGGCGTAGGACCTGTGTGCGTCCCGGGAGACGCCACGCTATCAACCGCAGTTCCGCTTAGTCCCAAGGAACAAGGAACTGCGGTTGGGCCGAAAGGCATCTCAGTTCCATAATCTATCTTATGCGACTTCCGGATGGGTGGAAATCCCAGCTTGAACCGACGAAAAAACTCTCTGATTGCGCCGCGTTCAGCGCCTGTTCCTGCACAACGATCGTCTGCGCCATGTCGTATGGCGCGCCGGGCTGCCGGGCAATCTGATCGTTGATGAAGCGTTCCGCTTCGGCATCGCGCGGCGGCGTCTGTCGCTCCACGTTCGCAAGTTTCTCGAAAAGATTCCCGATCGCCTGCTGGTCGTTCCTGTCCATGGGAAGCAACTCCGGTTATCCAGGCGCGCCGCATCCAGGAGATTGTCGCGACGCACTCTAAGTCCCTGTTTTATGCATTGTCGCGGCTCCAATACCGCTGCCGCGACATGCATTGATTTGACGCGGCTATTCGCGCTCGCCGGTGAAGTTCAGCAGCAGCTGGAAGATGTTGATGAAGTTCAGATAGAGCGAGAATGCACCGAAGACGGCGAGCTTCTGCTGCGATTCCGCACCGAAGTTTTCCGCAAACTGCTCCTTGATCGTCTGGGTATCCCAGGCGGTGAGACCAATGAACACGGCGATGCCGATCACCGAGATGGCGAACTGGAGCGCGGTCGAGCCGAGGAAGATATTGACGATGCTGGCGATCACCACGCCGATCAGACCCATGATCAGGAAGGACGAGAACTGGGTCAGGTCGCGTTTGGTCGTGTAGCCGTAAAGGCTGGTTGCGCCGAACATGGTGGCGGCGATGAAGAAGGTGCGCGCGATGCTGGTCCCGGTGAACACCAGGAACACTGAAGCCAGCGACAGGCCCATGACCGCACAGAATGCCCAGAACATCGCCTGAGCGCCGGCCGCGGACATCGTCTGTATCCGGAACGAGAACAGCAGCACGAAGGCGAGCGGTGCCAGCATCACCACCCACTTCAACGGGCTGGAAAAGATCGGCACGTAGAGGGCTGGCGTGGAAGCCACCACGAAGGCGATCACGCCGGTAACGACGAGGCCAACGCCCATATAATTGTAGACGCGCAGCATGTGCTGGCGCAAGCCTTCGTCGTAGACGGCGCCGGTTTGGGCTCCGACGCCGGTGCGGTATCCTAGATTGTTCATGCCGGTTCTCCTTTGTGAGGGTCAGTAAAGCGTGTTGGCGAGCGTTTCTGCGGTGCGATCGAGATCGCGGACACCGCTTCGGGCGACGACTGCGTAAGCAACTTCGCCGATCTGGAAATAGGCCGAGGAAATTTCGCCCGACGGGGCGACGGTCGGCTGGACCACGTCGAACGTTCCGGGCCTGATCGCGAACAGCGAGACCAGTCCCAGGTCTCTTGTTTCGACAGCCATCTCGACGCTCGGGCCGAACTGCGACGGATAGATCTGGACGTCACGCACCTTCCAGTCCTTCGGCAGCGACGGCATGACGATCGCCGTGGCGGCGCGGATTTCGTCCGCATCGTAATCCGGCGCTTCGGGCTGGGAAGACATGGCCTCGCGTATGATCGTCGTCCTGTGTGCCCGGATCGCCTCCTCCAGATAGACGGGCGGCTGGGTCGAGGCGACGACTTTTGTCACCGATATCGGCCCGACGATCCCGTTGGCCAACCAGCCCGCAGCCACCAGGACTGCGACCGCCGCAGCCCGCTGCAACGTGCGCAAGGCGCGCCCCCGGGCCAGTCCCCGTTCCAGCCGCCGTGCCGCATCAGCCGTTGCCGGCCGCGCCATGCCCTTGCATCCGGCAAGCGCCACGCGCAGTTCGTCGCGCGTCCTGAGGTCGGACATCACGCGGGCGGCAGCCTCGGGACGGGCGGAAAGAAACGCCTCGACCTCAATGCGGCGGGCAACGTCCAGCTGGTCGTCGACATAGGCGTCGAGGTCGGCATCGGTCACCGGGTCGCGCAGTTCGCTCATCATCGACATCACGGGCCTCCCACGATCTTGAGGTGGCTTTTCGCACGTGCCGGCAATTTGTCTTCCATCTCGCGGAGCGCTGCGCGCGCCCTGCCGATGCGCGACATCAGCGTACCCAGCGGTACGCCGCTGGCCTCGGCCGCCTGGCTGTAGGTAAGTCCCTCGATGGCGACGAGATGCAGCGCCGAACGCTGCTCATCCGGCAATTTGAAAAAAGCATCACGCACCTGTGCCAGGCGGACGGAATGCTCCTGGGGTGCCTGCATGCTGGCGTCGGCAAGATATCCGGCCTGCTCGACGCGCACCGCTTCGGATTTGCGGGACCGCAAGCCGTCAATGAAAGCGTTGCGGACGATCGACAGCAGCCATGCGCGCAGGTTTCCGCCGGATCGAAAGGTGCCGCGCCGCTCATAGGCACGCACCAGCGCGTCATGCACCAGATCCTCTGCTTCTGCGCTGTCGCGCGTCAGCGAACGCGCGTAGCGGCGCAGAGAACCAAGCTGTCCTATGATATCGAAGCGTGGCATCGACCCTCTCACGTCCTGTTTACGGAGCATGGCAGGTTTTAATCCCGCTCTTTGAGTTTTTTGCGATCCGGGATGTCCGGCACAACCGGTACAACGCCACCAGCGCGCCTACGGCTTCCTTGTCCGGGAACGAGCGGCCCTCCCCGCAGCCGCCACAATTCGCCGTGCGGTTTTAGCCACGGGGATTTCGATGTTTACACCTGAATTAATTTGTGACGCGAAAAATCGCGTGGGTGTCATCATTTTCGGGGCACTTGCGAGTTATAGGCGGGAAACATTCACCACCGAATCTTGCCTTCGCCGACGGCCCCTGTGGGCCGCTTTTGTTCAACGAATCATCGACCCGACATGACAAGCCCCCACATGACAGGCAATGTGCCAGCCCAGCGGGATACCCGCATCGATGTCTTCCGCGCGCTAGCGCTGCTGACGATCTTCGTCAACCACGTGCCGGGGACGATCTTCGAGTATGTCACGCACAAGAATTTCGGCTTCTCCGATTCGGCCGAAGCCTTCGTGCTGATTTCGGGGATTGCCGTTGGGCTCGCCTACGGACTGAAGTTCCAGCCGGGGAATCGGTTTCTCATCACCCTAAAGGCCTGGCGGCGTGCCGGTGTCCTCTATGTCACCCACGTCATGACCACTGTCGCGACGCTGGCGATCTTCTCGGCGGCTGCATTGCATTTTTCGCGGCCCGACCTTTTGAAGCTGATCAATATCCAGATGATCATCGAGGACACGCCGGAAGCGCTGCTCGGCATCGCGGCGCTCGGGCATCAGATCGGCTATAACAACATTCTTTCCATGTATGCCGTCGTACTTCTGATGATGCCGCTTTTCTTGTGGATCGGCACTTTCAGCCTGCGCCTTATGCTTGCTGCGTCCGCTCTCCTCTGGCTCATCGTCGGAATTTTCCAGATCGCGCCTTCGAATTTTCCCGGCGACGGCTTCTGGTTCCTGAACCCGCTCTCCTGGCAGTTTCTTTTCGTCATCGGGATCGCCGGCATGCTGCATGTCAAGCGCGGCGGCGAAATCCGCTTCAACTGGATGATGGCGAGCGCGGCTGTCGGGTATCTGGTCGGTGCGCTGATTTGGGTGCGGCTGCCGCTGTGGGGCATCGAGACGGCCTCCGGCCTGCCTACCGTGCTGACCGGCTTCGACAAGACGTTCCTGTCGCTGTCGCGCCTCATGCACATTTTGGCGATCGCCTATCTGATCGTGGCAATCCCGGCGCTTTCCAACCTGGCGAGGACCAGGCCCGGACACCCGCTCGCGGTTCTCGGTAAGCATTCGCTGCCGGTCTTCATCGCCGGAACGATCTTCGCCATGATCGCGCAGGTCATGAAGGTCGTCAGCCCAGGCGGGCTCCTCTACGACGCAATCCTGATCTCAACAGGCATCGCGCTGCAATTCGGCTTCGCCTATTACCTCGAATGGTTGCCGCGGATCGGTTGGGGCGGCAAGAAGCAGCAACCTGTCGCCGCCTTGCCGTCGGCCGCCCTCAAGCTGGCGTCATAGAACGGCGTCGACCAACTGACATGCGGAAAGCCACATTTGCCTGCTGCGTCCTCCTCGCCGTGTCGTGGAAATGACGAGTACGATGAGCCGTGCCAATCGAGGCTTGTGGTTTGGCGGTTTTCAGCTTGGTGCAAATGAAACCGCTGGCGCAGCACGGCCGATTTGCGTATCACTCCGCCGCCAACGGAACCGCGCCGATGTTTGAAGACCTCCAGCCTGCCCCAGCCGACAAGATCCTCGCCTTGATCGGCCTCTTTCGCGCCGATCCCCGCCCCGGCAAGGTCGACCTCGGCGTTGGCGTCTACAAGGATCGCGATGGCAAGACGCCGGTGATGCGCGCCGTGCGCGAAGCCGAAAAGCGATTGCTGCAGAGCCAGGATACCAAGACCTATCTCGGCCTTGCCGGCGATACCGGCTTCAACACGGCGATGGCGGGGCTGGTCTTTGGCCCTGCGGCCGAGCTGACGCGCATCCGTGCGGCGCAGGCGCCCGGCGGCTCGGGCGCGCTGCGACTGGTGGCTGAGCTGCTCAAGAGGACGCGATCGGACGCGACGATCTGGCTGTCGGACCCGACCTGGCCGAACCACATGCCGGTGATGCGAGCCGCCGGCCTGCAGATACGCGTATATCCCTATTTCGACACCGCCTCAGGTGCTGTTCGCTTCGCCGACATGATAAGTGCGCTGGCGACCGCCAAGAGCGGCGACGTGGTGCTGCTGCATGGTTGCTGCCACAATCCGACAGGCGCCAATCTGGACACCGCGCAGTGGGCTGAAATAGCCGACCTCGTCGTCGAGCGCGGCCTGCTGCCTTTTGTCGACATTGCCTATCAGGGCTTTGGCGAAGGCCTCGACGCTGACGCCGTTGGCTTGCGCCTGCTGGCGGCGAAAGTCCCGGAAATGGTCGTTGCCTCGAGCTGCTCGAAGAACTTTGCCGTGTATCGTGACCGTGTCGGCGCGGCGATGATTCTGGCCAAAGACAGCACGCAGGCGGATGTGGCAATGAGCCAGATGCTGTCGGCCGCCCGCGCCATGTACTCGATGCCGCCTGACCACGGCGCGGCCGCGGTGCGCATCGTGCTTGAAGACGCCACGCTGCGCGCCGACTGGGAAGCTGAGCTCGAGGAGATGCGCCTGCGTATGCTGCGGCTTCGTGTCCAGCTCGCCGAAGCGCTGCGGCGGCACTCCAATTCCGATCGCTTCGATTTCGTCGCCAGCCATCGCGGCATGTTTTCCCGGCTTGGCCTGTCCGAAGCGCAGGTCGAGCGGCTGCGCGCCGAGCACGGCGTCTATATGGTCGGCGACAGCCGCATCAACGTCGCTGGCCTGCCGGAGGACGGGATGGACGCGCTCGCCAAGGCGATCGTCTCCGTGCTCGACTGAGCACTTTGCTTGACTATGATCTTTTCCGAAAACCGGCTTCCACTTTTCGGATCATGGCCCGCAACTGTGGACAATGCGCCCTTGCCGGCTGACAGCATTTGCCGAGTGATCGGTGCACGATAGCATTCGACAGATGAAACCCTCGAAAGATATTTCCCGGCTGATCGAGATCATGGCGGCGCTGCGGGCGCCGGAAACCGGCTGCCCGTGGGATATCGAGCAGGATTTCTCGACCATCGCGCCCTACACGATCGAAGAAGCCTACGAGGTGGCGGATGCGATCGCGCGCGGCGACCTGGGCGATCTACGCGACGAGCTCGGCGATCTGCTGCTGCAGGTCGTCTACCATGCGCAGATGGCCGAGGAGGCCGGTGAATTCGCCTTTGGCGACGTGGTCCAGGCCATCACCACAAAAATGATCCGCCGCCATCCGCATGTCTTCGGCGACGACAAGGCGCGCAGCGCCGGCATGGCCAAGGGCATGTGGGAGAAGATCAAGGCCGAGGAAAAGGCGGAAAAGCGAAACGCCCGCCTCGCCCGCGGGCACGATCCTGAGGATCATGGCAAGGGTTTTCTGGACAGCGTACCGGTCGCCCTGCCCGCTTTGACCCGAGCGCTCAAGCTACAGGAAAAAGCGGCCCGCGTCGGCTTCGACTGGAGCGAGGCCACGCCGATCCTCGACAAGATCGAGGAAGAGATCGGCGAGTTGCGCCAAGCCCTTGCCAAGGGCGATACGGCTTCGATCAAGGACGAGTTCGGCGACATGCTGTTTGCCGTCGTCAATCTCGGGCGTCATCTCAAGGTCGATTCCGAAGCGGCGCTCAGCGGCACCAACGAGAAATTCCGGTCGCGGTTCCACTATGTCGAGCACGCGCTGGAAGCGTCCGGAAACACCCTGGAAAAGGCGACGCTCGACGAGATGGAGGCGCTTTGGCAGCAAGCCAAGAGCGCGAAGTAACAGCGATTACCCGTTGTTTTTACGGCGCAATCTGCTTTCTATCTCTTCATGCGCGCTTTGCGTCGCCTTGAGCGCGACGGTCACGCCGCCGTCTTCATTGTCGGTGCGCGAGACGACGTCGCCATTGCGGTAGAGCCAATCGACGAGCCCGAGCTGCTCAGGCTTGAGCGTGACGGTCAGCGTTTCCAGTTCGCCAGACACTCTTGTCTCGATGATCGCCTTCAGCACATCGATGCCCTTGCCGGTGGCGGCCGATATGGCAATCGGCGGCGCCTTGTTGCCGTCGATGCCGTCGGCGAGCAATCGCGCCCGGTTGCCTTCATCGAGCCGGTCGATCTTGTTCCACACTTCGATGACACGCTTGGTGTCGCCGGCATCGACGCCGAGATCGGCGAGGATGCGCTCGACATCCTCGGCCTGGGCGGCCGTGTCGGGGTCCGAAATATCGCGCAGGTGGATGACGAGATCGGCCTCGACCACCTCTTCCAGCGTTGCCCGGAAGGCTGCAATCAGATGCGTCGGCAGATCCGAAATGAAACCGACCGTGTCCGAAAGGATGACCGGCGTGCCGTGCGGCAGTCGCACCCGACGCAGTGTCGGGTCGAGCGTGGCAAACAGCATGTCCTCGGCCAGAACCCCTGCTCCGGTCAGCCTGTTGAACAGCGTCGACTTGCCGGCGTTGGTATAGCCGACGATCGCCACCACCGGGAACGGCACCTTCTTGCGCTTGGCGCGGTGCAGGTCACGGGTGCGCCGCACGGTTTCCAGCTCGTGCTTCAGCTTCTTGATCTTGTCCTGCAGGGCACGGCGGTCCGACTCGATCTGTGTTTCACCAGGACCGCCGAGGAAACCGGCGCCGCCGCGCTGGCGCTCGAGGTGGGTCCAGCTTCGCACGAGCCGGCCCTTCTGATAGTTGAGGTGAGCCAGATCGACCTGCAGCGTGCCTTCCTTGGTCCGTGCGCGCTCGCCGAAAATTTCCAGGATCAACCCGGTGCGGTCCAGCACCTTGGCGTTCAATTCCTTTTCCAGGTTGCGCTGCTGCACCGGCGTCAGCGGATGGTCGACAATGACCAGTTCGGCACGGCCCTCTTTGACGATCTCCGCGAACTCCGCGACCTTGCCGCTTCCGAGCAGGGTTGCAGGCCGCGGATCGTTGACGGTCACCACCGCGGTATGGATCGGGTCGAGGTCAATGGCTTGGGCAAGGCCAACCGCCTCGTCGTGGCGGGCCTCGGCAGAACGCGTCAGACGCGGACGATTCGTGTCTTCGTCGCCTCGTGGCTGGCGGGTAAGCACGGGCACAATGACCACGGCCCGGGTCGAGCCTTCGGCTTCCGTCCCCGGCGGATATGCTGGTTTTTCGCGAACGCTGCGGTCCGCGTCTTTCTTACGTGCCAATCAGGCGCCCTGGCTTTCCTCGCCATCGAACATCTGAACCGGCTGGCTCGGCATGATCGTGGAAATGGCGTGCTTGTATACGAGCTGAGAATGGCCGTCTCGACGCAGCAGAACACAGAAATTGTCGAACGAAGTGACCACGCCGGTCAGCTTCACGCCGTTGATGAGGAAGATGGTGAGTGGGTTTTTGCTTTTGCGAACTGAATTCAGGAACAGGTCCTGAAGATTTTGCGATCGTTCCGCCATTGTTCTTGTCTTTCGCCGATCCCCTTCGGTTTGCAAGCCAATGCGCCAAATTACCCGGCACGTGTCAAGCGCGCAAACACCATCTTGCCGTCAATAACGACAAGCAGAACGAGATATATTGATGTTCATTCCACCTGTGCGGTTATCAGGCTGGACTTTTTTCCGCAACGTCAAAAAAGGCTTGCCGCAAGGAAAGTGTTATCGAGCCCGGATGGCCGTTGGCGACGGGTGCACCGTCGATCGCCACGATCGGCATGGCGATCGTGGTCGCGGAGCTGATGAAAACTTCGCGCGCGGCTTTGGCTTCGGCGACCGAAAAGCCCCGCTCCTCGATCTTCAGGCCGAGCTTGGCGGCCACTTCGAACAGCGTGGTGCGGGTGATGCCGCGCAGGATGCCGTGCTCTGCCGGACGCGTGACCAGCACGCCATCCCTGGTGATGATCCAGGCGTTCGACGATCCACCTTCCTTGACGATGCCGTCAGCATCGACGAACCAGGCTTCCTGGGCACCGGATTCCTTGGCCTTCTGCTTGGCGAGCACATTTGGCAACAGGCCGACCGACTTTATATCGACCCGATCCCAACGGTTCTCCGGCACGGTGATAACCTTGATTCCGCTTTCGGCTCTCTTCGTGGCAGCAGCGGGGTCGGCTTTCCTGGCCGTTACCACCAGCGACGGCTTCGTGCCCGCCGGAAAAACAAAGTCACGGCTGGCGACGCCACGCGTCACCTGGAGATAGACCAGGCCATCGGTGACATGGTTGCGGCGGACCACCTCGCGCATGATGATCGGCAACACGCCCCGCGTGACCGGCCAGTCGATCGACAATTCGGTCAGCGAACGGTTCAGCCGTCCGAGATGGCGAGGCATATCGACGATGAAGCCGCGCGCCACCTCGCAGACCTCGTAGACGCCATCGGCGAACTGATAGCCGCGGTCTTCGATATGCACGAAAGCGTCGGCGAGAGCGACATAGCGCCCGTTCACATAGGCAATGCGCGGCATGGGTCACCCCTGGAGAAGTCAGCGCATGACCCCGAAAATCGGAATCGATTTTTTTTCGGGGTCATGCACAAAAATCGAATGCTACAGTGTCCTTTGCGCGTCCCAAGAGACGCGCGGCGCTGTAGCGCTTTCTTATGCGATTCCGCCGCCGCCGTAACCGATAATTGCGTAAGCCACGATTGGATTGGCTATCAGACGCCCAGCGACTTCAGCTTGCGATGAAGCGCCGAGCGCTCCATGCCGATGAACTCGGCCGTCTTCGAGATGTTGCCGCCAAAACGGTTGATCTGGGCGATCAGATAGTCCTTCTCGAACTGTTCGCGCGCTTCACGCAACGGCAGCGCCATGATGTGCTGATCGGATTGATTGGGCGTGCGCGGCATGACATCGCCGATCTCGGCAGGCAAGAGATCGGCGGTGATCGGTGCATCGATATCGTCGCCGCGCGCCAGGATCATCAACCGCTCGACATTGTTGCGCAACTGGCGGACGTTGCCTGGCCAGTTGTGTGCCTGCAGCACCGCCAGCGCGTCGTCGCCGATGCGCCGCGGCCGGATGCCGGCCTGGCGGGCGATCTGCTTCATGAAATTGTCGACAAGATAGGGGATGTCCTCCCGCCGCTCGGCCAATCCCGGCACCATGACCGGAACCACCGCCAGACGATGATAGAGATCCTCCCGGAAACGACCGTCGGCGATCATCGCCTCCAGGTTCTGCGAGGTCGACGAGATGATACGGACATCGACCTTGACCCGTTTGGTGCCCCCTACCCGCTCGAACTGCTGTTCGACCAGCACGCGCAGGATCTTGTTTTGCGTTTCGCGCGGCATGTCGGCCACTTCGTCGATGTAGAGAATGCCGCGATGGGCTTCCTCAAGCGCGCCGACCTTGCGTTCGACACCGTTGGATTCGGTGCCGAACAGCTCGACTTCCATGCGTTCGGGCGTGATGTTGGCAGCGCTCAGCGTGACAAATGGGGCGCTCTTGCGCGCCGACAGCGTGTGGATGGCGCGTGCCGCGAGTTCCTTGCCCGAGCCGGACGGGCCTATGATCATGACGCGGCTGTTGGTCGGCGCGACGCGCTCGATGGTCTGGCGCAACTGGCTCATCGCCGACGACATGCCGATCAGGTCGAAGGTCTCGCCGCTGCGCAGCTTGAGATCAGAAACCTCGCGTCTCAGTTTCGAGGTTTCAATTGCACGTTCGGCGATGAGGATCAGCCTGTCGGCCTTGAACGGTTTCTCGATGAAGTCATAGGCGCCGCGGCGGATGGCCGAGACCGCCGTCTCGATGTTGCCGTGGCCCGAGATCATCACCACGGGCAGGCTCGGATGCATCGTCTTGATCTCGTCCAGCAACGCCAGTCCGTCCAGACGTGAGCCTTGCAGCCAGATGTCAAGGAAAATCAGCCTCGGCGCCCGGTCGGCGATCGCCGCCAGGGCGCTGTCGGCATCGAATGCCGTGCGGGTTTCGTGACCTTCGTCGCTCAGGATACCGGCGACAAGTTCGCGGATGTCTTCCTCGTCATCGACGATGAGAATGTCAGACGCCATTACCGACCTTTTCAGTTTGTCTTTCGTGTTCCGTCCTGCCTTCGCCGCGCGAAGGCACGGTGGCGGCGAGCGGCAGGATGATGCTGATCATCGCGCCTCGCCCGTCGTGGAAATCCGCCGGCGCGTCATGCAATTCGAGCCGGCCGCCATGGTCCTCCACTATCTTCTTGACGATAGCGAGGCCGAGCCCCGTGCCCTTCTCGCGTGTCGTCATGTAAGGCTCGAGCAATCGCTGACGATTCTCGCGCGGCAAGCCCTTGCCGTTGTCGATGACATCGATGCGAATCGCACCATTCTGGCGCCCGGCTTGAATCCGGATTATGCCGTGCGAGCGGTCCTTCTGATCAAGTCCGTCAATCGCCTCGGCCGCGTTCTTGATGACATTGCCAAAAGCCTGCGCCATCAGGCGGCTGTCGAAAGTGCCTTTGAGCGGTTCGTTGCCGAACACGCGCTCGAAGGTAATATCGGAGCGGCTCACTTCGACGAGGAACGAAGCTTCGCGCAACGATTCGCGCAAATCGAGGGCCTTCATTTCGGGCTTGGGCATGCGTGCGAAAGCCGAGAACTCGTCGACCATCCGGCCGATGTCCTCAACCTGCCTGATGATCGTGTCGGTGCACTGATCGAAAACCTCGCGATCTTCGGTGATGACCTTGCCGTAGCGGCGCTTGATGCGCTCGGCGGAAAGCTGGATCGGTGTCAGCGGGTTCTTGATCTCGTGGGCGATGCGCCGCGCCACATCCGCCCAGGCCGAAGAACGCTGCGCCTGGACCAGATCGGTGATGTCATCGACCGTCACGACATAGGATTTCTCGTCCGCACCATCGTCGCCGGCCTCGACCGTGATCTGCACGTTGAAGGTGCGCTCCGTACCGGCGCGATAAAAGGTCACCTGCTCGCGGTGGACAGGCTTGCCCGACTTGCGGCCGATCTCGAAGACGCGGCCGACATGCGGCAGCACCGCGGACAGGTTTTGCCCGAGTGCGGCGGTGGCGGATATGGCCAGCATCGTTTCGGCCGACCGGTTGACGATGGTGACGATGCCATATGGATCGACCCCGATGACGCCGGCGGTGACACCGGCAAGCACGGCCTCCGAAAAGCGCCGCCGCTCGTCGATCAAATCTTTGGCGGACAGAATCTCGTTGCGCTGCGATTTCAGTTCCAGCAGCATCTTGTTGAAGGTGTCGCCGAGCGAGGCGACGTCGCCGTCGGAGGGCCGAACCGGCACGGCAACGTCAAGATTGCCGGTCGCGACCTCGTCGGCCGCGCCGATGAGCTGGCGGATCGGCCGCACCAGGCGGTCTGCCACGGCGATGCCGGTCCAGATGGCGGACAGAATGATGATCAGCGTCAGCGACAGGTAGGGAAGTGCGAAGGCGACCTGCGAGGTGCGGCGATTGTCTTCCAGACCGCGATATTCGTCGGTGTTGGATCTGACAATCTGCCGCGCCTTGATCACCTCGGGATCGACGAGCCGGATGGTGTAGAGATAGAGCCCTTCGATCTCGCGCAGCTTGACAATGGCGCCCATGATGTTGCGCGTCTTCGGCTCGATCAGCACCGGCCTGCCGTCGGCGGCACTGCTCATGGCGCCTTCCGGCGGCTCCGGCATGGCAAAATCGGCGTCGGTCTTGGCGCTCATGACGAATGAACCGTCGGGCCTGACCAGTGCGGCATGGGCCAAGGAGCGTCCGACGGCTTCCTTGTTCATGAGATCGAGGAAGCCGGTTCGATCGAGGCCGTAGAGCGTGCGGGAGGCGTCGAGATCGTAAGCCATCGACAGGGTCGTCCCCTGGAGATTGCGCGCGTTCTCCTGCACATAGGCGTCGGCGATCGAAAGCGACGAATTGACGATCGTCTTGGTGCGGATCTCGAACCAGCGATCGAGGCCGATATCGAGTGTGATCGAGGCGATGATCGCCACCATGATGGCGGGAATCGCGGCGACCAGCGCGAACATGGCGACGATCCGCACATGCAGCCGCGACGCCGCCTTGCCGCGCCGGCGCGCCATCAAAATGCGATGCACTTCGCGGCCGACCAGCGCGATCAGGAACAGGATGAACGCCGCATTGAGGGCGATAAGCGCCAGCGTCGTCCCCTCGTCCGGCGTGATCGGCGTGGCGCCGACGAGAATGGCGAAGGAGATCGCTGCCGTAACCAGCGCACCGGCAATTGCCACCACGCCCGGCAGCGCGAGCAGCCGGCGCCCGTCCCGTGTGCCAGGTTCGCTGAAAAGCGTTTCGCTCGGTGTCGGTGCCTGTGAAGCCATGTCGCCGTCTAGAGCCAGTGATTGCGTCGGATGTATGCAACGCATTGTGGCGATTATGCAACAAGTGTGGCCTGTACGGAAATGTTTCGGCGATCGATCCCCGGAAAAGGCTTCGCTCTGTCGCACCAGCCCGAAAAATCGGAATCGATTTTTTCGGAAAGCACGATACGACAACTCAAAGTGCTAGAGCGAACTTCGTACGTCCGAACGGACGGACGTCGCTCTAAGCCTGCCTGGTCGATTTATAGACGTTGACGCCGAGTTCGCGAATTTTCTTGCGCAGCGTGTTGCGGTTGAGCCCGAGGAGTTCCGCAGCCTTGATCTGGTTGCCGCGGGTTGCCGTCATCGAGGCCAGGACCAGCGGATATTCGACCTCGGAGAGAATACGCTGATAGAGGCCGGCGGGCGGCAAATCGCCGGCGAACGAAGCAAAATAGCGCTGCAGGAAATGTTCCACCGCCTGGCCGATGGACAGATCGTCGGGTATGAGGTTGCCGCCACCGGGAACGACCGGCCTCTCGCCGGTCTTCAGTTCCGCCTCGATGACTTCGGCGGAAATCTCATCCTGCGAATAGAGCGCGGCCAGCCTGCGGACAAGATTTTCGAGCTCGCGCACGTTGCCTGGCCACGGATAGCGCTTCATCAGCTCGATGCCGCCTGTGGAAATGCGCTTGGTCTGCAGGCCTTCGCTGGCGCCGAGCTTGAAGAAGTGCCGGACGAGATCCGGAACGTCCTCGGACCGCTCGCGCAGCGCCGGCAGCCTTAGCGGCACGACATTCAGGCGATAGAACAGATCCTCGCGGAAAAGCCCTTGATTGATCAGCGTGCGCAGATCCTTGTTGGTGGCGGCGACGATGCGCACGTCGGTCTTGATCGGCGTACGGCCGCCGACGGTGGTATATTCGCCTTGCTGCAGGACACGCAGCAGGCGCGTTTGCGCTTCCATCGGCATGTCGCCGATCTCGTCGAGGAAGAGCGTCCCGCCTTCGGCCTGCTCGAAACGGCCGGTGGAGCGGTTTTGCGCACCGGTGAAGGCGCCCTTCTCGTGCCCGAACAGTTCCGATTCGATCAGGTCGCGTGGGATCGCCGCCATGTTGATCGCGACGAACGGGCCGCCGCGGCGGCGGCCGTATTCGTGCAGCGCGCGCGCCACCAGTTCCTTGCCGGTGCCCGATTCGCCTGAAATCATCACCGTCAGGTCGGTCTGCATCATGCGCGCCAGCATCCGGTAGATATCCTGCATGGCGGCCGAGCGGCCGACCAGCGGCATCGTTTCCGGCGGCTCGTCGGCCCGCGCATCGATCTTCGGCCGTCGGGGCTCGGAAAGCGCCCGGTTGACGATGTTGAGAAGCTCGGTCAGGTCGAACGGTTTCGGCAGATATTCGTAGGCGCCGGTCTCGGAGGCGCGAATCGCGGTCATGAACGTGTTCTGGGCGCTCATGACGATGACGGGCAGTTCCGGCCGTGCCTTCTTGATGCGCGGCAGCATGTCGAAAGCGTTTTCGTCCGGCATGACCACGTCGGTGATGACGAGATCGCCCTCGCCCGCCGCCACCCAGCGCCACAGCGTCGAGGCGTTGGACGTCACGCGCACCTCATGGCCGACGCGCGAAAGCGCCTGATTGAGGACGGTGCGGATGGCCGCATCGTCGTCGGCGACGAGAATATTGCCGCGAACCGTCATTTGCGGTCTCCTTCACCATCGTCGTCTGTGCCGAACGGCGCTTCTTTCCAGGCTGGCATCAGGATGCGGAAGGTGGTTGCGCGCGGCGTTGAATCGCATTCGATGATGCCGCCATGCTCGCCGACGATTTTCGCGACCAGCGCCAGACCAAGCCCCGACCCGTTAGGCTTGGTGGTGATGAAGGGATCAAACAGGATCGGCAGGATATCTTCGGAGACGCCAGAACCGTTGTCGCGCACGCAAAATTCCAGCGGCAGCGACACGCGGCCCTGCGTTCCCGGAACGGAAACACGGATGCCCGGCCGGAACGCGGTCGACAGAGTGATTTCGCCTTGCGGATCGCCGCCAATGGCCTCGGCCGCATTCTTGACCAGGTTGAGGAACACCTGGATGAGCTGGTCTCGGTTGGCGAAAACTGGAGGCAACGATGGATCATAATCCTCCAATATCTTGATCCGCTTGGCAAAACCGTTCTTGGCAATCGCCTTCACATGGTCGAGCACGACATGGATGTTGACCGGATAGCGGTCGATGGGCCGCTCGTCGGAAAACACCTCCATGCGATCGACCAGCGAGACGATGCGGTCGGTCTCGTCGGTGATCAGCCGGGTCAGCGCGCGATCTTCGTCGGAAGCGGATAGTTCGAGCAGCTGGGCAGCACCCCGGATGCCGGATAGCGGGTTCTTGATCTCGTGGGCGAGCATCGCAGCAAGGCCGGTCACCGAGCGTGCCGCACCGCGGTGCGTCATCTGACGATCGATCTTGTCGGCCATCGATCGTTCCTGGAACATCACCACGACGGAGCCCGGGAATTCCGACACCGGCGCGACATAGAGGTCGACGACCTTCTCGATGCCGAGGCGCGGCGACGATACGTCGACCCGGTATTCGTTGACGGGTGCCCGGCGCTCGCGCACCTGGTCGACGAGCGTCAGCAGTGGGCTGCCGAAGGGAATGAGCTTGGGCAATGTGTTGCGGGCGAGCATGGTCGCGCTCGAGCGGAAGAAATCTTCGGCATCGGCATTGGCGAAGGTGATGACCCCTTCAGCATCGACCATGATCACCGGGCGGCGGATGGTGTTGAGTACGATGTGGGCGGCGTCCGCCATACCCATGCTCTGTGCAATGGTGGCATTCATGCTGCGCTCCGCAGGTTCATCGCCTCGGCAGCGCGTGAAAACACCTCGCGCAACGCGGCAACGACGCGGACGGGCTCGAAGGAGGTGAGGATGGCCTTTCGCCGCTCATCAATGACGCCAGCGGCGTGGCGGTCGAGATACCAGCCAAGATGCTTGCGCGCCTGGCGCACGCCGCTTTCGATGCCGTAGAGCGTTAGCATGTCCTCGTAGTGGGCAACGATGTAGTCGGCCAGCGCTTGCGGACTTTCGGGCACATCAGGCGCCGCCTCTTTTGCCGCGGCTGCCGCGATGCTGCCTGCCGTCCAGGGCGCGCCATAATGCGCGCGGCCGATCATCACCGCGTCGGCGCCCGACTGGTCGAGGATCATTGCTGCCTCCGCCGGCGAGCCGACATCGCCATTGGCGACGACCGGGATCGACACAGCCTGCTTTATGCGCGCGATGGCGCGCCAGTCCGCCTTGCCCTGGTAGAACTGGCAACGCGTGCGGCCATGCACCGTCACCATCTTGACGCCCGCCTGCTCGGCGCGGCGCGCCAGCAGCGGCGCGTTGAGCGCGCTTTCGTCCCAGCCGAGCCGCATTTTGACTGTGACCGGCACCTCGACGGCGCCGACCACCGCCTCGATCAGCGACAAAGCGTGATCGAGATCGCGCATCAGCGCCGAGCCGGCATAGCCGCCCGTCACCTTCTTGGCCGGGCAACCCATGTTGATGTCGATGATGTCGGCGCCCTCGCCCGCGGCGATTCGAGCGCCCTCGGCCATATGCGCTGCATCATGGCCGGCAAGCTGGACCATGTGCACAGGCAGCCCGGAATGGCGGATGCGAAGGCCGCAACCGGTCCTGCCCCTGGCAAGCTCGCCGCTCGCCACCATCTCCGACACGACCAATCCGGCGCCATGCGCATAGGCACGCTGCCGGAACGGCTCATCTGATATACCCGACATGGGCGCGAGAAAAGCGCGATTGCGGATTCTCACACGACCCACATCCAGCGGCGAAGCCAATTTGGTCAGGTCAAGCATGCACAAAAACCAAGCATTTCTAATTGCTGCACATTCTCTAGCCAGAATGGCAGCAATGTGCAACGCGCAATGACGTCACATTAAGGCGCATTTGGGAAAAATGCTGGCGTTCGGCCCATACCGCGTCCAAAGCGCCGTGCGTCCTTGGGAAAGGACGCTTTGGCGCTTTGCATCTGCGCATGATCTCTTCCGAAAAGCGATTCCACTTTTCAGGATCATGCGCTAAGCGTCTCGGCATGACAGATGCAAGCGAAAAGCAGGCCTTGGCTGCGGACGACAAGGTTGCCGTTGTTATCGTCGCCGCTGGCCGCGGCGCGCGCGCCGGTCAGGCCGACGGACCGAAGCAATACCAAAGGATCGGTGGCCGTGCCGTCATCGCGCGCACACTGGACATGTTTCTGGCGCATCCGAGAATCGGTCCTGTCGTCGTCGCCATCCACGCCGACGACAGCGCGCTTTTTCGCAGCGCCGCCGGAGCCAACGCCGATCGGGTCATCACGGTGACCGGTGGCGCGTCCAGGCAGGACTCCGTCCGGCTCGGGCTGCTTGCGCTGAGAGGCTATGCACCGAGCCAGGTTCTGGTCCATGATGCCGTTCGCCCGTTCGTCGACGCGGAATTGATAGACCGTACGATCGCCGGCATCGGCGAGCGCCAGGGAGCGCTGCCTGCCCTACCCGTCGCCGACACGCTGAAACGTGAGTCGGCCGCCGGCATGATCGGCGAGACGGTTTCCAGGAACGGGCTTCATGCCGCCCAGACGCCGCAAGGCTTTCCGTTCTGGCCGATCCTGGCCGCCCATGAAAAGGCCCATCATCTGGGCAAGACGGACTTCACCGACGATGCCGCGATTGCCGAATGGGCGCATATTCCGGTGAAAATAGTTCAGGGTTCGCCGGACAATGTCAAGCTGACCTGGGCAAGGGATATTTCGATGGCGGATCAGCGGCTTTCCGGCGAGTGGCCGCGTTTTCCGGACATCCGCACCGGCAATGGCTACGACGTCCATGCCTTCGAGCCCGGTGACCATGTCGTCCTGTGCGGCGTCTCCATCCCGCACGACAAGAAACTATCCGGCCATTCGGACGCCGATGTCGGCCTGCACGCCTTGACCGACGCGCTGCTCGCCACCTGCGGCGCCGGCGATATCGGCACGCATTTCCCGCCGTCGGATCCGCAGTGGAAAGGCGTGGCCTCGCGGATCTTCGTCGAACATGCGGCAAGACTAGTGCGCGCGCGCGGCGGGCGCATCGCCAATGCCGACGTCACGCTGATCTGCGAGGCGCCACGGGTCGGCCCGCATCGCGAAGCAATGACCGAAGCCCTTTCGGCAATGCTGGCAATTTCCCGGGACCGTATCTCGATCAAGGCGACAACCAACGAAAAGCTCGGCTTTATCGGCCGCGAGGAAGGCATAGCCGCCATCGCGACCGCCAGTGTCGTGTTTCCAGGGGACGTCCCCGAATGAGCAACAGCGACCTCGCAGATGCCCTGCTTCAAGCCTGCCAGCAGCGCGGCATCCTGCTGGCGACGGCCGAGAGCTGCACCGGCGGCATGATCATCGCCGCCCTGACCGACATCGCCGGCTCGTCCACGGTGGTCGACCGGGGTTTCATCACCTATTCCAACGAGGCCAAGACGGAGATGCTCGGTGTTTCCGCCGCCACGCTTGAGGGGCACGGCGCGGTCTCGCGGGAAACGGCTGTGGAGATGGCGCAGGGCGCCCTGACCCGTTCGCGCGCCGGACTCACCCTTGCCGTCACCGGTATTGCCGGTCCAGGCGGCGGCTCGACGGAAAAGCCCGTCGGCCTGGTCTGGTTCGGTGTCGCCTTGACTGGCCGGCCGGTCGTCAGCGAATGCCAGTTGTTCGCCAATAAGGGCCGCAATTTCATCCGCCGGGAGACGGTCAGGCATGCGCTTGAATTAGGCTTGCGCGCACTCGCTGCGGATCAGGCTGCCGGCGCTGGCCCATAGATGATGTCGGCGCGCTTCTCGAACGCCTCAGAGAACATGCGGAAGGCGCGATCGAACATCGTTCCCATCACCGCGCCCAGAATACGGCTCTTGAACTCGTAGTCGATGAAGAAGCGGACATTGCAGCCGCCATCGGCCGGCTCGAAGCGCCAGACATTGCTCAGATATTTGAACGGGCCGTCGATGTATTTGACGTCGATGGCGTTCTCGTCAGGCTTCAAAAACACCTGCGTCGTGAAAGTCTCGCGGATCGCCTTGTAGCCAATGCTCATGTCGGCGATGAGCAGGGTGCGTCCGTTGCGTTCCTTGCGCGAGCGAACCGTCAGTGCCTCGCAAAGCGGCAGGAATTGCGGATAGGATTCGACATCGGCGACCAGAGCGAACATCTGTTCAGGCGTATGCGTGACGCGGCGATGGGCTTCGAATTGTGGCATGAAACCAGTTTGTTAGGCGGATTTCCTGAGAAACGCTTCTCGCGCCGCGCGCAGCCTGGCGAAATCGTCGCCGGCATGGTGCGACGAGCGCGTCAGCGGGCTTGACGCCACCAGCAGGAAGCCCTTGGTCTTGCCGATTGTCTCGAAGGACTTGAATTCCTCCGGCGTGACGAAGCGGATCACCGGATGGTGCTTTTTCGATGGCTGAAGATACTGGCCGATGGTCATGAAGTCGACATTGGCCGAACGCAGATCGTCCATCAACTGCAGGATCTCGTTCCGCTCCTCGCCCAGGCCAACCATGATGCCGGATTTGGTGAAGATCGACGGATCGAGTTCCTTGACCCGCTGCAGCAGCCTGATCGAATGGAAATAGCGGGCCCCTGGCCGGACCGTCAGATAGTTCGACGGCACGGTCTCCAGATTGTGGTTGAATACGTCCGGCTTCGCCGCCACCACGATCTCCAGCGCTCCTTCCTTGCGCAGGAAGTCGGGCGTCAGGATTTCGATCGTCGTCGAAGGCGTTGCCGCCCTGATGGCGCGGATGACCTCGGCAAAGTGCTGAGCTCCGCCATCGGCGAGATCGTCGCGGTCGACTGAGGTGATGACGACATGGGTCAGACCCATTTGCTTGACGGCGTGGGCGATGCGCGCCGGTTCATCGGGATCAAGCGCGGTCGGAATGCCGGTGGCAACGTTGCAGAAGGCACAGGCGCGCGTGCAGATCTCACCCATGATCATGAAGGTGGCGTGCTTCTTCTCCCAGCACTCGCCGATATTGGGGCAACCGGCCTCTTCGCACACCGTCACCAGTCTGTGCGACTTCACGATCTCGCGCGTCTCGGCATAGCCTTTCGACATCGGCGCCTTGACGCGGATCCAGTCGGGCTTGCGCAGCACATCCTGGTCAGGCTTGTGCGCCTTTTCAGGGTGCCGCAGGCGCGGCGCATTGGCGATCGTGTCGAGGACGGTGACCATCAGAAATCCAGTTCATTCGCGATCGCCTTCCGGCGTTCGCTTTCACAAATCATCTAGGACTTTTCGCAGCAAAGAAAAAGGCCGCGGCGGCGCATGCCGCCACAGCCGTTTTCGCATGGCAAGAGTTCAGCAACTAACGGCGCACCATGCGCCCTGCCCAGATCAACAGGCAGGCGCCAATGAAACCGGTGATCAGATAAGCGATCCAGCCGGCGCCGAAAGCGCCAATGTTGAGCGCCTGCAGGATGGCATTCAGCACGATCGCGCCGACGATGCCAAGAACGATGTTCATCAAGATGCCCATGTTGCTTTTCATGAACATCTCGGCAAGCCACCCCGCTAAACCGCCGATGATGATGGCTGTAATCCAGCCCACGCCATTCACGTCCATATGCCCTCTCCTTGTGTGATGAATGCATCCGGAAACGAATTACCTTGCCGTTGAGTTCCTTGGCTTTCACGTGTCGAGTCTCACGCGGTCAATTTATCACGCGTTCAGCGCGCGGCCATAGGCGTCGAGGACGCTTTCCTTCATCATCTCCGACAGCGTCGGATGCGGGAAGATCGTATGCATCAGCTCTTCCTCGGTGGTCTCCAGGTTCATCGCCACGACAAAGCCCTGGATCAGCTCGGTCACTTCGGCGCCGACCATATGCGCGCCGAGCAACTGCCCGGTCTTCTTGTCGAAGATGGTCTTGACGAAACCCTGGTCTTCACCGAGCGCGATGGCTTTGCCGTTGGCGGCGAACTGAAAGCGGCCGACGCGGATGTCCTTGCCCTCGGCCTTCGCTTTCGCTTCCGTCAACCCGACGGAGGCAACCTGCGGGTTGCAATAGGTGCAGCCCGGAATCTTCAGCTTGTCAGTGGCGTGCACGCCGGGGAAATTTGCGATCTTTTCCACGCAGACCACGCCTTCATGTTCGGCCTTGTGGGCGAGCATGGGCGGGCCGGCGACATCACCGATGGCGTAGATGCCGGGCACATTGGTGTTGCCGTAGCCGTCGACGACGACGCAGCCGCGCTCGGTCTTCACGCCGAGCGCTTCGAGGCCGAGGTTCTCGATGTTGCCCTGCACGCCGACGGCCGAGATCATCCGGTCGGCGGTGATCTTCTCAACCTTGCCGTCCTTCATCTCGACATGCGCGGTTACCGAATTCGCACCATTCTCGACCTTGGTGACCTTGGCCTCGAGGATGATCTTCATGCCTTGCTTCTCGAACTGCTTCTGCGCGAATTTCGAGACCTCTGCGTCCTCGACCGGCATCACCGCCGGCAACAGCTCGATCACCGTCACCTCCGCGCCCATGGTGCGGTAGAATGAGGCGAATTCGATGCCGATTGCGCCCGAACCCATCACCAGCAGCGATTTCGGCATCTCTTTCGGCACCATCGCTTCAAAATAGGTCCAGATCAGCTTGCCGTCGGGCTCGATGCCGGGCAGCGCACGCGGCCTGGCGCCGGTCGCCAGGATGATGTGCTTGGCGGTGTAGGTGCCCTCACCCTTGACGCCCTTGGGCGCCGGCGGCTGCGGCTCCATCGGCTTCTTCGACGATTTCGACACGACGATCTCGCCCGGCTTATCGCCGGAAGCCGCCTTGGAAAGCTTGGCCTCGCCCCAGATCACGTCGACCTTGTTCTTCTTCATCAGGAAGGCGACGCCGCCGTTCAGCCGCAACGAGACCTTTCGCGAGCGGTCGACCACGGCAGCGGTATCGACGCTGACCTTACCGTCGATCTTCAAGCCGTAGTCCTTCAGATGATCGGAATAGTGCATAATCTCGGCCGAGCGCAGCAGCGCCTTGGTTGGGATGCAGCCCCAGTTGAGGCAGATGCCCCCGAGATGCTCGCGCTCGACGATTGCCGTCTTGAAGCCGAGCTGGGCGGAACGCACCGCCGTGACGTAGCCGCCGGGGCCGGAGCCGATGATGATGACGTCGTAGTTCTCAGCCACGGATTTCTCCCTGATTCCCTAGAGTTCCAGCATGACGCGCACGATTGGCGCCAATGCCTGCCCGATTTTCCGCGTGTTCTCCGCGTCGAGATGGACACCGTCGAGCGGCGTGGTCTCGGCCACCGAGCCCGCATCGAAGAAGCCGCAGCCGGCCTCGTCGGCAAGGGCGGAATATTGCGGTGCCAGCCGCTTCGACGCTTCATCGCCGCCGGCGAACATTTCCTTGAACTCGGCGTTTTCCGTGCGGCTGACCGCGGGCGGCGCGACGATCAGGATCTGCGGCGCCGGCCAATCGAATGGGTAATCGTGCCCGCGCACGATATCGATCAGGCGCTGGACGCCCTGCTTGGCGGCGACCGGATTGCCGTGGATCCACGGCTTCATGTCGTTGGCGCCGAGCATGATGATGATCAGGTCGATCGGCGCATGCGTCATCAGGATCGTCGGCAGGATTCTTGCGCCGTTACGGTCGGCGCCGGCCAGATGGTCGTCGAAAGCTGTTGTGCGGCCGTTCAAGCCTTCGGCGATGACCTCGATACCGCCTCCCAACGTCGCCTGCAGCACACTCGGCCAGCGGTCCTTGAGCGGGTGGCGATCCAGACTTGCCGCATCATAGCCCCAGGTCAGCGAATCGCCGTAGCAAAGGACTGTTTTCATGCGCTTGCCCCGCTCCTGCCAAAGCCTGCTTGTGTGCGCTTCACCCGCCAACACATGAACAGCCATTGCACGATGATCGTCACGATGCCTGGAAGGCTGAAGGGAAAAAGGCTGGTGAAGAATTTCCGCACCGCCTTCTTCCTTTCTAGACCAGCATGTCCATCGGATTTTCGATCATGCGCTTGAAGGCGCCGAGCAGTTCGGCGCCGAGCGCGCCGTCGACGGCGCGGTGATCGGTCGACAGCGTCACCGACATGATTGTCGCGATCTTGATCTCACCGTTCTTGACCACCGCACGCTCCTCGCCGGCGCCGACCGCCAGGATCGTCGCATGCGGCGGGTTGATGACGGCGGCGAAGTCCTTGATGCCGAACATGCCGAGATTGGAAACCGCCGTGGTGCCGCCCTGGTATTCCTCCGGTTTCAGCTTGCGGCTGCGGGCACGGCTGGCAAGATCCTTCATCTCATTCGAGATGACCGACAGCGTCTTTTCGTCGGCGCGCCGGATGATCGGCGTGATCAGGCCGCCGGGGATCGATACGGCAACGCCGACATCGGCATGCCTGTGCTTGACCATCGCGCTCTCGGTCCAGGAGGCGTTGGCATCCGGCACCGCCATCAGCGCCTTTGCCATCGCTTTGATCACCATGTCGTTGACCGACAGCTTGTAGGCCGGCGTTTCACCCTTGTCGGTCTTCTTCACCGGGGCGGCGGCATTGATCTGCGTGCGCAGCGCCAGAAGTGCATCGAGTTCGCAATCGAGCGTCAGGTAGAAATGCGGGATGGTGGTCGTGGCCTCGACCAGCCGGCGCGCAATGGTCTTGCGCATGTTGTCATGCGGGACAAGTTCGTAGGAGCCTTCGGCAAACAGTTTTAGCACCTGGTCGTCCGACATTGGCTTTGGCGCGACAGCCGGAGCCGGAGCGCCGGCAGGTGCGGCTTTCGCGGCTGGTGCCGCCTTGGCGCCGCCACCGGAAATCGCTGCATCGACATCGGCCTTGACCACGCGGCCATGCGGGCCGGAGCCGGTCACCGCGGAGACATCGACACCGGCTTCCCGGGCGATGCGACGGGCAAGCGGCGAGGCGAAGATGCGGCCGTCCGACTGGCTGATCTCCCCCCTTGTGGGGGAGATGGCCGGTAGGCCAGAGGGGGGCGCCTCGCTCCTTGCGCCTGGCGGGACAGCGCCCCCCTCTGTCGACTTCGTCGACATCTCCCCCACGGGTGGGGAGATTGGCGCCTTATCCTGCTTTGCCTCGGCTTTTGCCGGCGCGGCAGCGCCGTCACCGCTCTTGGCAGCAGCCGCCGCATCCTCGCCTTCGGCGGCGAGAACGGCGATCAGCGCATTGACCTTGACGCCTTCGGTGCCGGCCGGAACCACCAGCTTGGCCACCGTGCCCTCATCGACGGCCTCGACTTCCATCGTCGCCTTGTCGGTCTCGATCTCGGCGATCACATCGCCCGGCGAAACCTTGTCGCCCTCCTTGACCAGCCACTTGGCAAGATTGCCTTCTTCCATCGTGGGCGACAGGGCCGGCATGGTGATGTTGATCGGCATTTTTCCTCCTCAGTTCCGCCCGGTTAGCGAACGGTGCTGGATATTGAACTGCTCCGACATTCTGCCTCGATAGCCTTCTTCCAATGCCTGAAGCGTCTCGATTTCAGGGATGCCATCTTGTTCCAGTCTCATCCTGGCTATGTGCATGCCGACATCAGCGAGCACCATGCCCCAGTTGTGAGCGTTTGGTCCAAAGAGGTCTTGCATCGTGACGACCGCGTCCGAACCAATCCAGACGCGGAGTATTTCATCGAATTCGCTGTTCTCGACGACCACCGCGGGAACTTCTAGTTCGCGCGACATCTCGTTAACCCCGGTACGTCACGGCTTTCACCGCCTCGATGACTCCCGCGACATTGGGCAGCGCCAGCTTTTCGAGGTTCGCCGCATAGGGCATCGGCACGTCCTTGCCGGCAATGGTGATGACCGGCGCGTCGAGGAAATCGAAGGCGCGCTGCGACACCTGGTTGGCGATGTGATCGCCGACCGAACTTTGCGGAAACCCTTCTTCCACCACCACCAGCCGATTGGTCTTCTTGACCGAGGCGATAATGGTGTCGAAATCGAGAGGGCGGATGGTCCTGAGGTCGATGACCTCGGCATCGATACCCATGCCGCGCAATTCGGCCTCGGCCTTCACCGTGTAGGTCATGCCGATGCCGAAGGAGACGATGGTGACATCCTTGCCGGATTTGTGGATGCGCGCCTTGCCGATCGGCAGCACGAAATCGTCCATCTTCGGCACGTCGAAGGACTGGCCGTAAAGGATTTCGTTCTCGAGGAAGATGACCGGGTTCGCGTCGCGGATCGCGGCCTTCAGCAACCCCTTGGCGTCCGCGGCGGTGTAGGGCATCACCACTTTCAGGCCGGGAATGTGGCTGTACCAGGCGGCATAGCACTGCGAATGCTGGGCGGCGACACGGGCGGCCGCGCCGTTCGGCCCGCGAAACACGATGGGCGCGCCCATCTGGCCGCCGGACATATAGAGCGTCTTCGCGGCGGAGTTGATGATCTGGTCGATCGCCTGCATGGCGAAGTTGAAGGTCATGAACTCGACGATCGGTCTCAGGCCGGCCATCGCCGCGCCAACGCCGACGCCGGCAAAACCGTGTTCGGTGATGGGCGTATCGACGACGCGCCGCGCCCCGAATTCCTGCAGCAGCCCTTGCGTGATCTTGTAGGCGCCCTGGTACTCGGCGACCTCCTCGCCCATCACGAAGACGTCGTCGTCACGGCGCATTTCCTCGGCCATCGCGTCACGCAGCGCTTCGCGCACGGTGGTCGAGACCATTTCCGTGCCGGCCGGGATGTCGGGATCGGCGGCGATTTCGGTTCTCGGCGCCGCGGCGACAGGTGCTGCGCCCTCGCTTTTGGCCGCAGCAGGCGCTGGCGCTGCTGTTTCAGCCTTGGCAGGTTCCTCGCCGATGCCTTCGCCTGCCTTGTCGATGTCTTCACCATCAACGGCGAGCACGGCGATCAGCGTGTTGACCTTGACACCTTCGGTGCCGGCAGGAACCACGATCTTGGCTAGCGTGCCTTCGTCGACGGCCTCGACTTCCATCGTGGCCTTATCGGTTTCGATCTCGGCGATGACATCACCAGCGACAACCTTATCGCCCTCTTTCTTCAACCATTTGGAAACATTGCCCTCTTCCATGGTCGGCGAGAGAGCGGGCATGAGAATTTCGATCGGCATGTCCTTGCCCTCTCGTTACAATACGATGTCGGTCCAGAGCTCGGACGGATCCGGCTCTGCGTCATTCTGGGCAAATTCGGCGGCGTCGGCGACAATGTCGCGAACCTCCTTGTCGACGGTCTTGAGCTCGTCCTCGTCGGCCCACTTCTTGTCGAGCAGGCGCGCCTTGACCTGCTCGATCGGGTCACGCTCGGAGCGCATCTTCTGCACTTCTTCCTTGGAGCGGTATTTTGCCGGATCGGACATCGAGTGACCGCGGTAGCGGTAGGTCTGCATTTCGAGAATCAGCGGCCCCTTGCCGTCACGGCACCATTCGGTTGCGAGATCGCCGGCTGCCTTGACTGCACGGACGTCCATGCCATCGACCTGGATACCGGGGATCTTGAAGGAGTCGCCGCGGTGCGAAAAATCCGTCTCGGCCGACGAACGCGATACCGAGGTGCCCATGGCATAGCGGTTGTTCTCGATGATATAGATCACCGGCAGCTTCCACAGCGAGGCCATGTTGAAGCTCTCATAGACCTGACCCTGATTGGCGGCGCCGTCGCCGAAATAGGTCAGTGTCACATTGTTGTTGCCGCGATAGCGATTGGCGAAGGCGAGGCCGGTGCCGAGCGAAACCTGCGCGCCAACAATGCCGTGGCCGCCGTAAAAATGCTTCTCCTTGGAGAACATGTGCATGGAACCGCCCTTGCCCCTGGACAAGCCGCCGCGGCGCCCGGTCAATTCGGCCATGACGCCGCGCGGCGACAGTTCCATCGCCAGCATGTGACCATGGTCGCGGTAGGCGGTGATCATCTGGTCGCCGTCGATCAGCGCCATCTTCATGCCGGTGACAACTGCTTCCTGGCCGATATAGAGATGGCAGAAGCCGCCGATGAAGCCCATGCCGTAGAGTTGGCCGGCCTTTTCCTCGAAGCGGCGGATAAGCAGCATGCGCCGGTAGGCGTCAAGCTCCTCGTCCTTGGTGAAGTCGACAGGTTTGGGGGCTGAAAGCCCCGCCGATTTCCCGTCGGATCTGGATTTGGCAGGCGCTTTTCTGGCGGCGGTGGCCATGCATCACTCCCTGTTGGCGTCTCTTGCGGACACTGAGGGAGATCAGTTCTCCCCACCGATTTGGGAAAGGCTAACACGCGGGAAAGCGTTTCGCCATGCTGAAAAATGCATGGCTGACATGCGTCTAAGCGATTAAAATCGTTGAAAATATCGGCGATTAACTTGAATTTGGTTATCTTGTCGTAGCCGGTAACATGATGGTGATTTCGTCGGCGTGGGAGACATTGAGCGCCTTGCGCGCCTGCTCGTCGAGCATGTCCTTCTCCAGCGTGCCCTGATGCATCAGCTGAACACGCCGCTGCAGTTCGAGCCGGCGCGCCTTGACGGCATCGAGCTTACCTTGCAGGGCGACGGCTTCGGCTTCCAACCGGTATTTGGAATAGATGCCGAATTCGCCGTGATAGGCGTGAAAGCCGAAATAGGCGAGGAACGCCACGCACAGCGAGGGGATGATTAGCCGACCGGTATTTCTCTGCTTGTGCTGACGTGTCCACATGATCCAAATCCCTTAGAGCGCCGCGCGTCCTCTTGGACGCGCAAAGGACGCTCTAACACTCTGCGACCTCGCCCTTTCTCGCTCGATTGTGCTTAATGGACGGTTACGGACGACCGGATTTGGCGGTGTTGAAACAGAAAAGGCGGGGAATGCCCCGTCTTTTCATTCGGGTTATTTATGTGGACTCAGCCTTTCACGATCGACTTGCCGGCGTAGAGCGCCTGCTTGCCGAGCTCTTCCTCGATGCGGATGAGCTGGTTGTACTTGGCCATGCGATCCGAGCGCGACAGGGAGCCCGTCTTGATCTGTCCGCAATTGGTGGCAACGGCGAGATCGGCGATGGTCGAATCTTCGGTTTCGCCCGAGCGGTGCGACATGACAGCGGTGTAGCCGGCCTTGTGCGCGGTCTCGACGGCGTCGAGCGTTTCGGTCAGTGAGCCGATCTGGTTGACCTTGACCAGGATAGAATTGGCGACGCCCATGCGGATGCCGTCGCGCAGCCGCGCCGTATTGGTGACGAACAAATCGTCACCGACCAGCTGCGTCTTCTTGCCGATGAGGTCGGTCAGCGTTTTCCAGCCATCCCAATCGTCTTCGGCCAGCCCGTCCTCGATGGTGATGATCGGATAGTCCGCGGCGAGCTTGGCCAGATACTTGGCCTGGGTCTTAGGATCGCGGGTCTTTTTCTCGCCTTCATAGACGTAGTTGCCGTCCTTGAAGAATTCGGTCGCGGCGCAGTCGAGGCCGAGCGCAACCTCTTCGCCCGGCATGAAGCCGGCCTTCTCGATCGATTCCATGATGAAATCGAGCGCAGCGGGCGCGCTCTTCAAGTTAGGCGCGAAGCCGCCCTCGTCACCGACATTGGTGTTGTGGCCGGCGTCCTTCAGCCGCTTCCTCAACGTGTGAAAGATTTCCGAGCCCCAGCGCACCCCGTCACGCAGTGTCGGCGCACCGATCGGCAGGATCATGAATTCCTGGAAATCGATCGGGTTATCGGCATGGGCGCCACCGTTGATGATGTTCATCATCGGCACCGGAAGCACATGCGCCTTGCTGCCACCGACATAGCGGTAGAGCGGCAGGCCGGCCGCTTCCGCCGCAGCCTTAGCGACAGCCAGCGAGACGCCGAGGATGGCATTGGCACCGACCCGGCTCTTGTTGGGCGTGCCGTCGAGCTCGATCATGGTCTGGTCGATGTGGATCTGGTTCTCGGCTTCCATGCCGCCGATAGCTTCGAACAGCTCGCCGTTGACGGCCTCTACCGCCCGCAGGACGCCCTTGCCGAGGTAGCGGGCGCCGCCGTCGCGCAGTTCGACCGCCTCATGCGCGCCGGTCGAGGCGCCGGAAGGCACCGCAGCGCGGCCCATCGAGCCGTCTTCGAGCACGACGTCGACCTCGACGGTCGGGTTTCCGCGGCTGTCCAGGATTTCGCGCCCGACAATATCGATGATGGCAGTCATTGCGATGTCCCCGATTGATCTGACGAAGCGTCGCGCACGTCTTAGCCAAAGTGCTGCAAAACGCAATCGGGGCGTCCGCAAATATTGCCGCCACCTCCGCCATGCCGGTTCACGAAGCACAAATTGCTGTCATCATAAGTCATGTCAGTCATAGGTCTTGGCGGCATGCGGCTTTCTGGTTTATGCTCGCGCTGCGCGGGGCGAAACAGGAGGAGTTTCGCCATGTCTCAGTTGAGCGGTATTGTGAGTTTGTTCCTGATCGCGGCGGCGTTTTTGACGTCGTGTGACACTCAGCAGCCTCAACAGGGCGCGGTAGAGTTGTCGACCCTTGCGGCGGAGTAGATAGATATCCTGCAAAAAAGGCCCCCGGTCCAACCGGGGGCCTTTTTGATTCCGGCAGAGCAAGGTCAATGCCAATAAGGCTCGACCTTGTAGTAACTGTATGAAGCATCACGCGCGGTCTCGCCGTCGGCGCCCGTCAGTTCATTGATCGAATAGGCGGGAGCAGCCTTCAGTTGCTCCTTCGTGAACGGCACGACATAGCCGCCCTTGTTCTCGTCATAGTCGAGGCTCGCCCACGGAATGGCGTGGTACTTCTCGCCGATGCCGAGAAATCCGCCAAAGCCGATCACGGCAAACATGATTCCATTCGACAACTTGTCGAGCATGACATCCTCGATGTCGCCGATGTGCGTGCCCTCCGTGTTGTAGACGGATGTGCCGATCACCCGCGAGGCAGCGATGGCTTCAGTGTGTCCTGTCTGGGTTGTCATGATGTGCTCCTTTTGTCGTTCACTTCAGGTCGACAATGAGGAGAGGGCTGCGAAGGTTCCCGACTTTATGAACGCGGCCATACGTGCAGGGCTGATCACTCAGCGAGGATGAAGGTGACCTTCATGTTGACGCGGTAGGCGGAGATCTTGCCGTTCTCGACGACTACCTTCTGGTCCTGGATCCAGGCGCCTTCGACGTTCTTCAAGGTCTTTGCGGCACGGGCAATCCCCTGTTCAATGGCATCCTGAAAGCTCTTATTCGACGATGATGTGATTTCGGTGACGCGGGCGACGGACATGGCTTCCTCCTCCAAGGCACTCGGTTGCCTGGGCAGCGTACAACCGGCGCCTGTTGATCACAAGGTTTCGGGGTCGGACTTAGAGCTGGACCGCTGAACTTGCTCAGCCCTTGGCGACGCGATCGAATGCCATCAGCCTTTGAAGCAGCGCCTGAAGGTCCTTCAGCGGCACCATATTGGGACCGTCGGAGGGGGCATTGTCGGGATCCTGATGCGTCTCGATGAAGACGCCGGCGACACCGACCGCAACCGCAGCGCGCGCCAGCGTCTCGACGAAGCGCCGATCGCCACCTGACGAGCCGCCCTGCCCGCCCGGCTGCTGCACCGAATGCGTGGCGTCGAAAATCACCGGCGCGCCGATCTCGGCCATGATCGGCAGGGCGCGCATATCGGACACCAGCGTGTTGTAGCCGAAGGACGCGCCGCGCTCGGTGACCAACACATTGCCGTTGCCGGAACCGGTGATCTTGGCGACGACGTTCTTCATGTCCCACGGTGCGAGGAACTGGCCCTTCTTCACATTGACGACCTTGCCGGTTCTTGCCGCCGCGATCAGCAGATCGGTCTGGCGGCTGAGGAAAGCCGGAATCTGCAGGATATCGACATGCGGCGCCACGAGCGCGCACTGTTCCTCGGTGTGGATATCGGTCAGGATCGGCAGCGAAAACGCCTTGCGCAAATCGTCGAAGACGGGCAGCGCCGCGTCGAGCCCGGCGCCGCGCGTGCCGCCAAGCGAGGTGCGGTTGGCCTTGTCGTAACTGGTCTTGTAGACGAGGCCCAGCCCGAGCTTCTCGGTCAGTTCCTTCAGCGCGCCAGCCATGTCGAAGGCGTGCTGGCGCGATTCAAGCTGGCACGGGCCGGCGATCAGCGACAGCGGCGCGGTGTTGCCGAAGACGACATTGCCGACGGTTACGGACGAATTGGGCTTGCTCATGCTTTCTCCTGGAAAACGAAGGCCGCACCCTGCCCGGATGCCGGCCGCACGACAATATCATCGCCGCGTATGTCGTGTTCGACGGAACTTGCTGCAAGCAGCTTGGCGACCGTGTCGGCGAAACGAACTGAAAAGACGATCGCCGCGAAGCGGAGTTCCGATGGCGCGCCGGCACGTATGCCGAAGCGCGTTTCGAAAGCGACGGGATCAAGCAGGGTCAAGGTCGCGTTCGGCAGGTCAAACGCAGTGCTGCTCCCCTGCCCGGTAGCCGGACTGCGCGTCGCGATCGAAATCAATCGGCGCTGTTCGGATGGCTCGTTGCTGACCGCCACGACTTCGATAATGCCGGTTGCGCCATTGGGGTGGATCTGCAACGCGGTGCGGTCTACTTTCGGCGTATTGATCCGCTCGCAGGCGAACAGGAATGCGTCCGTCGCCCCGGTGCCGGAGGCGAAGGCCAGTTTGAACGATGCCGTGTCGCTCTTTCCTGCCGGATCGGTGAAGGCGCGCGAAAAGCTCAGCATGTCTCCGGCAGACAGGCCGGCTTCGACATAGCGCACGTGATCGGCATCCGCATCTCCGGTGCCCAAGACCAGGGCGGAAAATCCCTCATTGCCGCGCTTGTCGCGATAGGCGCGATCGCGCGCGAGGAAGACGTTGCTGTCGGCGATCGCTTTCGCCACCGCCTGCTCGTTGCCCACCGCCAGCGGCTCGAGATAGGTGCCGTCCTCAAGGAAGACGCAGCAGTTTTCCGTCCCGAAAGGATGGATGCCGGTCGGCGCCACGACAAAGCCAAGCGAAACCAGCCGCGCCCGCGCCACGTCGAGGCTCGCGGTCGGCAGCACAAGATGGTCAAGCGGATAGGTGCGCGGCGGATAAGGGCCTGCTGTCTTCGTCTCGGTCATGCCGGCGCGGTGTGCATCATTCCGGAATTTGGTTCAAGAGCCTCGCCTGACGCCGCAAGGATCCAAGGCAGCCGATCGCGTGGCCGCATTACGCGAACCTCCGGGATACTTGCCGCTGCCGGAAAACCGACCTACGTCAACCAAAATGAGAAAGATCCTGTTCATAGCGGCAGCGGTCGTCGCAATGGCTGTTCTCGCCATGCTGGTCTGGGACGCGCCGAAGCGGCCGGGCGCCGATTCGACAGAACCGACCGCCGCTCAGACGGAGTAACGTTGCTCCTGCTTCGCTCAATTTCTCTTCAGGTTGCCGCCACAACATCCGCCGAATATCGCAATTCGCGCAGTGGTTTGACCTGGCTGGTCGTCTCGGCATAGAGCGGATGCGCCTTGTAGGCGGCCAGGGCGGCATCATCCTCGAACTCGGCATAAACGACCACGTCGATCTCGTTCGAAAGCGGGTCGACCTTGCTGTTGAGCGTCACCTCGAAAAGACGGGAATGGGGGATGTTGCCCAGCGCCAGCAAGCCCGTGCGTACGGCCTCGACGTCCACTTTGTGCCGCGCGCTGAAGAAAACGATATGCCGGATCAACCCAAGCCTCCTCGATCGATGTGCAAGCGTGTTTTGTGTGGGCAAAACGGTCGCGTCAACCGGCAACGATGTCGCGGCGACACGGCATTGGACGGGGAAAAGAACCCTACACCATCCCGGTGATGTAGCGCACGATGCGCGTTATCTCCCTGACCGTGGTGTCGAGATAGCGGCCCTGATTGTAGAGTCCGTCCCAGATCAGGAAGAACGTGACGGTGCAGATGACGATGACATAACGCATGGCTAAAACTACTGCATCTGGGTGGCTGCAACCATAGTGATTCCGGCGTTGATCAGCGCCCTCCCGCAAAATCTATCCATTGATCCATGTTCGCTTGCCTTGGCTCTTGAAGTTCCCTTTGATGACGTGAAAGATTGCTGCGGGGATTCATCGGGAAGCGGCGCGCCCTGGCGAATGAACTGCGAGAGAGTGGAAACCGCCAATTTGCGCCGGCGCCGCAGAAATCCCCGGGGGCGTGACATGGCTCACAAGGAAGACACCGGCGTTGCGTCGGGCGACGCGGTCAGGTTGGACGAATTCAATTTCGCCGAGACCGTCAAAGGCCTGCCGGCCAAGGCGCGCATGGTACTGTCGGCGGCGATGAACCTGCCGCGTGGCTCGCTCAAAGTGAGGATGCCGGACGGCCGCGCCGTCCTCGTCGGCGGCAAGGGCCCGGGTCCGGACGCCGAACTGGTGCTCAAGAACTGGCGCTTGCCCGGCCGCGCCTTCACCGGCGGCACCATCGGCATCGCCGAATCCTACATCGACGGCGATTGGGACAGTCCCGATGTGACCAGTTTCCTGGAACTGTTCGTAGTCAATTCAGAAATCGGAGAGCGCATCGCCGGCGGCGCCAACTGGCTGATCAACGCCGTCCAGCGTGTCCGCCACTGGTTCAACCAAAACACCCGCACCGGCTCGAAGCGCAACATTTCGGCGCATTACGATCTCGGCAATGCCTTTTACAAGGAATGGCTGGATCCGAGCATGACCTATTCTTCGGCGCTCTATGCGGCTGGCGCCAACGATCTGGAAAGCGCGCAAGCCGCCAAATATCGCGCGCTGGCCAAGGACACGGGCATCGGCGCGAACGACCACGTGCTTGAAATCGGTTGCGGCTGGGGCGGCTTTGCCGAATTCGCCGCGCGCGAGATCGGCTGCCGCGTCACCGGGCTGACGATCAGCCGCGAGCAGCATGATTTCGCCAGAGCACGCGTCCAGAAGGCTGGATTTGCCGACAAGGTCGACATCAAGCTGCAGGACTACCGCGACGAAACCGGTTCCTACGACCGCATCGCATCGATCGAGATGTTCGAGGCGGTCGGCGAAAAATACTGGCCTATGTTTTTCGGCAAGATGAAGGATTGCCTGCGGCCTGGCGGCACCGCCGGCCTGCAGATCATCACCATCAACGAGAAAGCCTACGACACCTATCGCGCCCGGCCGGATTTCATCCAGCGTTACGTCTTCCCGGGCGGCATGCTGCCGACGCCGTCGATCCTGAAAACGCTCGGTAAAGACCATGGCCTTGCTCATCTGCGCGAGCGCATTTTCCCGGACGACTATGCCCGCACGCTCGCCGAATGGCGCCTTCGCTTTTGGGGGTCATGGGAAAAGATCGTCCCACTCGGTTTCGACGACCGCTTCAAGAAGCTCTGGGAATTTTATCTGCACTATTGCGAAGCCGGCTTCCGCGCCAGCTACATCGATGTCCGCCAGGTGGTTTACAGGGCCTAGACTAGGGCGTCCGCCGACGGGTTGATCGTGCCCTGGCTGATGAGGTAGCACAATCACGTCGCGGTTGGTGTCCAGCGCCTTGCAGATGATCTTCGAGGTGTTGATCTCCGGGAAATTGCCGCCACCGTCGGCGCGGTAGTTGTTGGTGATGACGACGAATTCCCGCATGGGATCAATTGGTTTTCCGTCGAACATCAAGTCGATGATGCGGTCCGAGCCGGCTCCTGTTCAACGACGTGCCAGGCTTCAACGACGTGCCAGGCTTCAACGACGTGCCAAGTCCTGCCCGAAGCAAAGCCGCGTGCCTAATCCAGTCGAAGTCCATCAGGAACAGAGGACGTGCGGATGAATGTGCGCGCGGAGACGTCAGCTTCTGTCGTCGTCGCCTTGGGTGATCAGCCGCGCGCTGCGCTGACCTGTCACGTAAATCCATAGCCAGCTCAGCGAAACCGCAAGCCGGTTACGGAATCCAATCAGGAAATAGATGTGCGCGAGACCCCACAGCCACCAGGCCAGCCGGCCAGTGAGCTTGATCCAGCCGAAATCGATCGCGGCGGCGCGCTTGCCGATCGTCGCCAGATCGCCGTCATGCTTGTAGCGGAAAGGCCGCGGGGTCATGTCGCCGGCAAGCCGGGCCTTGATCGTCGCGGCGACATGCCGGCCCTGCTGTTTGGCGGCGGGTGCTACGCCGGGCACCATGCGGCCGTCCGGCCGCAGGACGTGTGCTGCGTCGCCGACGACGAAAATCTCCGGGCTGCCCGGCACGGTCAGGTCGGGCTCGACCAGCACCCTGCCCGCGCGGTCCGCTGCTACCCCCAGCCATTCGGCGGCCGGCGAAGCGGCAACGCCTGCTGCCCACAGAATGGTTCTGGCCGGCAGGTGCGTGTCGCCAAAGAGGACGCCCTCGGCATCGCATCGTGTAACGGGCCGGCCGAGTTCGACCGTCACGCCAAGCCGCTCAAGCGCCTTGCTGGCATAGCCGGAGAGTTCTTGCGCAAAATTGGGAAGAATGCGGTCACCGGCCTCAATCAGCACCACGCGCGTCTGCCGCGTATCGATGTTGCGGAACTCACCGCGCAGCATGTCGTGCGCCAGTTCGACAATGGTGCCGGCCAGTTCCACGCCGGTCGGTCCGCCACCAACGATCGCCAGCGTCAGCAGCGCTTGGCGCTTGGCGGGATCGGTTTCCCGCTCGGCCTGCTCGAAGGCCAGCAGAATGCGCCGTCGAATGGTGGTGGCATCCTCCAGCGTCTTCAACCCTGGCGCGAAAGGCTCCCATTCGTCATGGCCGAAGTAGGCGTGGCGGGCGCCGGTGGCCAGCAGCAGCGTGTCGTAGGCGACCGCGCCGCCATCATCGAACAGCACGCGCCTGCCGACGCGGTCGACTCCGCTGACGGTGGCGAGCAGCGTCATCACGTCCTTGCGCTTGCGCAGGAGATGGCGGATCGGCCAGGCGACTTCCGAGGTCGCCAGCGCCGTGGTCGCCACCTGGTAGAGCAGCGGCTGGAAGAGATGATGGTTGCGCTTGTCGATCATGGTGATGCGCACCGGCGCACCGTCAAGCGCGCGGGTGAATTCGAGCCCCCCAAAGCCCGCCCCGACGACGACGACATGATGGCTGGATTCGTTCATCTCATTCACTCCGGGAGAGCAGGTTGGCCGGGAGAACAGGTTGGCCGGGAGAGCAGGCTGGAGAGCAATTTCGCCAAATCTGATGTAGGGACTTTTGTGCACTGCAACAACATCCGACTTTGCCGACTGCCCGCCCTAAGATGTCGCGAATGTACATGCCCACTCCTGCCGCCGAGTATAATTTCATTGAAACTGACGACAGGAGTGGAACTTGGATAGCGATCATGACGATGAAGGTCAGGCTCACTATTCCTCGCCCCCTTGCTTCATGCACGAACTCGACCCGGAATTCCGGGCGCCCCTGTCCGACTGGACCGACGTGAAACGATGGCGCAAGGCCGAGCGCGAGCGGCTGATTGCGGCGCGCCTCGCTGTCTCGGCTGACGCTCGGACGGCAATGTCGCAGCGCATCGGCGAAAGCCTCGACGCGGTTATCGGCGACGTCGCCGGCCGCGTGGTCAGCCTCTACTGGCCGTTCCGCGGCGAGCCGGATCTGCGGCCATGGATGGCTTCCGTCAATGAGCGCGGCGGCCGTACTGCACTGCCAATCGTCGTCGAGAAAGGCAAGCCGCTGATCTTTCGCGCCTACGCACCGGGCGACCGGCTGGAGAAGGGCGTCTGGAATATCCCGATCCCGGCTGAAGGCGATCCGGTGCTGCCAGACATCGTCATCTCACCGATCGTCGGCATCGATCCGGGACAGTATCGGCTGGGCTATGGCGGCGGCTTCTTCGACCGCACACTGGCGGCGATGCCTTTCAAGCCGCTGGTCATCGGTGTCGGCTACGAACTGCAGCGCATTGCCACCATCTATCCGCAGCCGCACGACATCCCGATGGACCGGGTGGTGACGGGGGCCTTCAAGGCCTAAGCAAGTTCCGGCTTCATCCCCACCGCCGTCCGGTCGACGATCTCGCGCAAGGCGAAGGACGAATTGATCTTCGTCACATGCGGCATCGCCGACAGCCATTCCTTGTGGATGCGCTCATAGTCGACGAGGTCCTTCGCCGCGATGCGCAGGATATAATCGTATTCGCCCGACATCAGGTGGCAGGACAGGACATTCGGGCAGCGCTTTATCGCCGCCTCAAAATCCGACAACGTCTTCTCGAATTGCCCCGACAGCGATATATGCACGATTGCCGTCATCTGGTGGCCAAGAGCAGCGTTGGAAAGCCGGGCGTGGTAGCCGCGGATGGTTCCGGATTTCTCCAGATTGTCCAGCCGCCGCGAACAGGCGGATTGCGACAGGCCGACCTTCTCGGCAAGCGCCGCGTTGGGTATCCGCCCATCCTTCTGCAACGTTTCGAGAATGGCGATATCGATCCTGTCGAGCGGCATTTTTCGGGATTCCTGCGACAATCCAGCTATTTTGCGCAACGATTATCGAACCATGCCCTTCTGCGCAAGCGCATTCGCAAACACTTACCGGACGATTCGTGGTTCACTATCTGTAGACAGGGAACGTGCCCCAAAGGGCCGGATCAGGAGGAGAAGAAGATGCGCGTCGGCTGCCCCAGAGAAATCAAGAACCACGAATACCGCGTCGGCCTGACGCCGGGCTCGGTCCGCGAATATATCGCGCATGGCCACGAAGTACTGGTCGAGACCGGTGCCGGCGCCGGCATCGGCGCCGACGACAACGCCTATCGAGCAGCAGGCGCTACCATCGCCAAGACGGCCGCCGACGTGTTTGCCAAGTCCGACATGATCGTCAAGGTCAAAGAGCCGCAGCCCAATGAATGGGCTCAGCTCCGCGACGGCCAGATCCTCTATACCTATCTCCATCTCGCTCCGGATCCGGAGCAGACCAAGGGCCTGCTGGCCTCGGGCGTAACGGCCATCGCCTACGAGACGGTCACCGACGACCGCGGCGGCCTGCCGCTGCTGGCGCCGATGTCGGAAGTCGCCGGCCGCCTGTCGATACAGGCCGGCGCCACCGCGCTGCAGAAGGCCAATGGCGGCCGCGGCGTGCTGCTTGGCGGCGTGCCCGGCGTTCTGCCCGGCAAGGTCACGGTGCTCGGCGGCGGCGTCGTCGGCCTGCACGCCGCCCGGATGGCGGTCGGCCTTGGCGCCGACGTCACCATCATCGACCGCTCGATCCCGCGCCTGCGCCAGCTCGACGATATCTTCGGCGGCCGCGTCCACACCCGCTATTCGACCGTCGAGGCGCTGGAAGAGGAATGTTTTTCGGCCGACATCGTCGTCGGCGCCGTGCTGATCCCGGGCGCCGCCGCGCCGAAACTCGTTTCGCGCGAGATGCTGTCGGGCATGAAGAAAGGCTCGGTGCTTGTCGACGTCGCGATCGACCAAGGCGGCTGCTTCGAGACCTCGCACGCCACAACTCATGCCGAGCCGACCTATGAGGTCGACGGCGTCATTCACTATTGCGTCGCCAACATGCCGGGTGCGGTGCCGGTCACTTCGGCCCACGCGCTCAACAACGCAACGCTGCATTACGGCCTGCAGCTCGCCGACAAGGGCCTGAAGGCGCTGATCGACGATCATCATTTGCGCAACGGCCTCAATGTCCATAAGGGCAAGATCACCAACCGCGCGGTGGCCGAAGCACTCGGCTATGAGTTGGTCGAGCCGAAGGCCGTTCTCGCCGCCTGAACCCTGCCGCTCAATCCTCTGCCGACAGAGCCGCCGACGCCCTCGGCGGCTCTTTTTCCACAAGCAAATTTCACGGTTTGCGATTGGCTGACCGGCTTTGCCCGTATTGGTTGCAACGTGTTCTTGTGGCTTTTTTTTTACAGCCGCCAGCATGGGCAGGTGCTAGACGGGTGGCGGGTCTTTCAAAAGGTAGGGGCAATGACCAGCAAACGATTCGCAAAATCTCTTCTTCTTGGCGCAGTTCCGTTCTGGCGCTCGGATCGGTTTCCCATGCCGCCGACGCGGTTGTGCCGGTCGTTGAGACGTCGGCCTTCAACTGGAGTGGCCTCTATGTCGGCTTTGGTGTTGGCGCCGGCGCCAATGTCCACGAGATCAGCAGCGATTTGGTTCCTGGCTTCTCGTTCAACGGCATTGGTGGTGAAGGCGTATACGGTGAACTGACCGTTGGGTACGACTACATGGTGTCGCCGCGCTTCCTGATCGGCGGACTTCTGGATGCCCCATGCCGGCAACATTGAAACCGCTCGATGTTGCTGGTTTTGAAGCTTCGGTCCGCGAGACCTACGGTTTCGACGCTGGGTTGCGGCTTGGTTATCTCTTCACGCCAAACACCTTGGGCTATGTGCTGGGTGGCTATTCCTGGCAGAAATACAAACTCGACACGAACGCTGGTTTTGATTTCGATTGGGACCAGAGCGGCTACTTCGTCGGAGCTGGCGTTGAAACGGCCATCAACAGCAACTGGACCATCAAGTCAGAATATCGCTATACCCGCTTCGGTACTAATGATGATCTCCTTTCCGATTTCGGTGTGCCGGATGGCACCCTCAACCTCGACACGTCGCGGCATACGTTCCAGGTTGCGGCCAACTATCGCTTTGGCGCCCAGAATGGTGGCGTCGCCTCTTTTGAGGCTCCTGCCTACAACTGGACCGGCTTCTACGTCGGCGGCGCCGCCGGTGCGGGTGCATCGGTGCATCAGATCGATGTTCCGCCGGCTGGCGACCTCGAGTTCAACGGGATCGGTGGCGAAGGCGTGTTCGGCGAATTGAACGTCGGCTACGACCATGATTTCGGCAGCTGGGTCGCAGGCGTCATGGTGGATGCCCGCTACTCCGGCATGACTTCGGAACTTGAGATCCCGGGCGGGTCGATCAATCTGGATACTGATTACGGATTCGATGTGCTTGGTCGTGTCGGTATGAAAGTCAACGAATCAACCCTCGCCTACGTGCTCGGTGGTTACAGTTGGCAGCACTTCGATCTGAACGCGTCTTCACCCATCGGCGATTTCCTCGATTGGGACTCCAGCGGCTTCTCGGTGGGTGGTGGTCTGGAAACGGCCATGTCCAGCAACGTGACAGTCGGCCTCGAGTACCGCTATTCGCAGTTCTCCGAGAAGGATTTCTCGTCGGAACTTGGGCTGCCGGACGACACTCTCACCTCCACGCCTTCGTTCCATACCGTCCGCATCGGCGCGAAGTACAAGTTCAATTAAAAACCGTCCAGACAACAGTCAAAGCCCGCCGGTCATTCCGGCGGGCTTTTTCTTTGGGGCGGAAGAAATGCGGGGCGGACAGGGCGGGCAACAAAAAAGCGGAGCCAAAGCCCCGCTTCCTCTGATATAGAGACTTCCGCCGGTTCATCCGCGGTCGGCAAATCGATCGACAATCATTCCGTAACGCGACAATGCGACAGGCGTACGACAGCTGCGACCGATGAATACCGCCCGGCGGATCGTCACGCGCGCTCGATCCGGCACTGGTAGCAGTTGTTGCGCGCCGAGCGGACATGCAGATAGGCGATGTCGTCGCGCTCGAACAAGGTCTCTGCCCGCGCCGCGATAGCGCCCGTCGGAATGACGCCGCCGCTGCCATAGACGATGCGGTCGTCCCTGCCGTAGCCGCGCACGATGTAGTCGGTACTTTCGAGCATTTCTGGAAGCGCCTCGGCTTCGGCGGCGCGCTCGCATTCCTCGGCATGCAGAAAGATCGGTCCGGTTTCGGCGTATGGCTGCAATTCCGGGAATGGCCTGTAGGCCAGGATGAGATAGGCGTCTCCGGCGGTCACGTTCTTCAGGCAGTGGCGGCAAGGCACGCCGTCGCCGTCGGATATTTTCCGCTCTGGTATCAGGCCATAGGCGTCCGGCGCGCCGCGCTGCAAGGCTCTTACATCTTCCGTGGGCAAGGCTTTGAACTGGATGGTCATGGCGAAATCTCCGGTATCGTCGACCGGAAATTACGCCGCTGCGCCAGCGTCTCCCACCCGATTCCTGCCAATTTGGATCAGTCCATCAAGGCGTCGAGACCGCGCACCAGCCCTGTGATCTCCTGTACCCGCCTGATAGCGAGCAGTGTGCCGGCCACGTAAGGAGCAGCGGACGAGCCGGCGTCGTGACGAATGGTCAGCCGCTCGTCGGGCAGGCCGAACAGCGCCTCACAGGACAGGATGTAGGAAGGCAGGCGAAGCGCATGCACCTGCACCCCCTGGCCCGTACCGACCGCCGCACCGCGGGTTCCCGGCACACCCGAGACCTCCGAGACCGGCCGCACCGTCGAAGCCTTGCGGACATCGGCCAGCGCTTCGGCAAGCTCGCGCGCGGTGCCGGACGGCGCGTCGGGTTTCTTGGCGCTCGCATAGTCGATCAGCTCGACATCCGGCACGTATTTCGCCGCCATCAGGGCAAACCGCTTCATCAGCGTGGCGGTGATCGAAAAATTGCCGGCTGCAACGACGCCGACACGATTGGCGCGTGCTGCAGCGTCGATCTCGCCGAACTCGGTCGCACCCAGCCCCGACGTGCCGATCACAACGTGCCGCCCCTTCTCTATGGCCAGCAGCGCATGGTCTTTCACCACATGCGGCTTGGTGTAGTCGACCAGCACGTCCGACGGCACCTCCAGCGCCTCGGCCAGCGAGGCGGAAACGGTGATGCCGTTGGCCGGCATGCCAACAAGGAGGCCGGAATCCTGCCCCGCGCCGCTGCGTGACACAGCCCCGGCCAGTTCCATGTCGCCTTGCGCCCCGATCGCCGGAACCAGCGCCTTGCCGACCCAGCCGGTCGCACCGGCCATCACCACCCGAATCGTCATCGTTTGATCCTCCATCACCATTGGAGCGCCACGCGTCCTTTTTGGACGCGCAAAGGACGCTCCAATATTTGAGTCTACGCACCGTGCTTTCCGAAAATCGATTCCGATTTACGGGCCGATGCGATGGGCTTTGACCGACAGCGATATGGAAAGAGCGCGGCTCATTCAAGCCAGGCTCTTTTTCGGGAGTTGATCCAGACCGCGGTGACTAAGCCTGTTTCGAAAACGCAGTGGCGAGTCAGATGATGGTCTTTTCTCCTCTGCCGCATTGATGGTGCCGGCAAGATGGCAAAGACAAGCTGAAGCATTGATGAACAATAGGTTCAGTTTGCGGAGAAAATCATGGCTGCATGACGCTGGCCGCACGCTCGGCGAAGGTCATTGGATGCACGATCTCCTTCTTTTGCGCGACCGGTGCAAAGCCGAGCTTCTGGTAGAGCGGCAATGCCGCCGGATGGTCGAGCGTGCAGGTCTGCACCGTCACCCGCCTTGGGCCGTGCGACCAGGCGGCGGCGATCGCCGCACCCAGGAACCAGCGGCCGATGCCTTGGCCGGTCGCGTGCTCCATCATGCCGAAATAGGCAAGTTCCACTTCTTCCGGCAGATGCGGCTTTAGGTCGAAGAAGCCGGCCGGCGACCCATCGAGATACAGCACCCTGATGTCGCGGTCCTCGCGATGGATGCCTGCAGAAAGCTCCTCGTCGCTCAGCCTCAGCACGTTGACCCAGTGCCATTTGCGGCCTACCCGATCCATCAAATAGCGGTAGAAATGCAGCGGAATGTCTTTGGTCTTCAGCAGCGCGATCTGGCGGTTGAACGGCACCGGCGGCGAATAGGCGGGCGGCACATGCATTTCGAGAAACGTCACCGTGACCTCGATGTCTTCAAGCGCTCCGTTTTCCATCACTGTCGATCCTTGCCGGTCACGACGGGCGTATCGCCAAGCCCACCCCATTCCGTCCATGAACCGTCGTAGAGCCTGTTGTCGGCATGGCCAAGCGTCTCGAGCGCCAGCGTGATCGCCGCCGCAGTGACGCCTGAGCCGCAAGAGGTGACAACCGGCTTCGACAGGTCGATGCCGGCGTCCTCGATCACCTTGCGCAATCGGTCTTTCGACAGCAGCTCGCCGTCCTCGGCAAGCGCCGAAAACGGCACATTGTGCGCGCCGGGCATATGGCCTGAGCGGATGCCGGCGCGAGGCTCCGGCTCGGTACCGGCAAACCGGCCAGGCGAACGCGCGTCGGCGATCTGGCTTTCCCCGGTCTCGACGATCCGGCGCATGTCGGCCAGGCTGGCGACGCGAGCGGCATCGAAGTCGGCATGAAACACGCAGGGCGCGATCTTCGTCGGCTCCGCCGTTACCGGCCGTCCCTCCGCTTTCCAGCGGTCGAAACCGCCGTCCAATACGTAGACCTGGAATACCCCCATGACACGAAACATCCACCAGGCGCGCGGCGCCGAGAAGAAGCCCGGACCGTCATAGACGACGATGGTGTCGTCGGCCGAAATGCCCATGGCGCCGACATATTGGGCGAAATGCTGCGGCGACGGCAGCGTGTGCGGCAGTGGGGAATCAGGATCCGAGATCGCATCCTGATCCAGGAAACGGGCGCCTGGAATGTGCGCTGCGTCATATTCGGCGCGCGCGTCGCGCTTCTGCGCCGGCAGATACCAGGACGCGTCGACGATGGTCAGGCCAGGCTCGCGGAGGCGCTTCTGCAACCAGTCCGCATCGACGGTGAAAGGGCTGTCTTCGGCCATTCTTCTTCTCCTGCCCGCCTTTGACAATCTGTTTATCAGGCCGGCGGCATCGGTCCAAAGCGTATTCGGAAGCGCCGGTTCTCGCGACCCTTCTTCTCGATCTTGCCGATATGGATCTCGCCGACTTCTCCTGTGCTCTTCACATGGGTGCCGCCGCAAGGCTGGCTGTCGATCGAGGCGTTCTCGCCAATGCAGACCAGGCGGATCTTGCCCGTGCCGACGGGTGGCCGAACATTCTTGGATTTCACCAGTCCCGGATTGGCCGCCAGTTCCTCGTCGGTGATCAGCCTGACAAAGACCGGGTGGTCGGCCCGCACCAGTTCCATCAGCCTGGCCGTCACGTCTTCCCTGGTGAAGCCGGCATCCGGGATGTCGAAGTCGACACGGCTGTCGTCCTCGGAAACCGAGGCGCCGGTGATCGGGAACGGGCAGACGACGGTGAGCAAATGGCAGGCTGTGTGCATGCGCATCAGCAGATACCGCCTCTCCCAATCGACGGCGAGCTTTATCGGCTCGCCGACCTCAAGCACTGCCTGCTCAGGCGGGGGCACATGGATGATCTCGTCCTTGGTCTCGCCGGTGATGGTGGCGGCAACGTTGATCAGGCTGCCGTCGGCGCGTTCGAGAGTGCCGGTATCGCCCGGCTGCCCGCCCGACGTGGCATAGAAGATCGTCCGGTCCAGAATGATGCCGCCACGGTCGTTGACGGCGACAATCGTGGCGTCAGCCGTCCTGAGATAGGCGTCGTCGCGAAACAGCGCTTCCGTTTTGTAAGCCATCACGCGACCTTCTCGAACGGCACCGAAATTGTGCTCCGCTGCTCCATCCAGCCCGGTACCGGCAGTTTCTTTTGACGCAGGAATTCCGGGTTGAACAATTTCGACTGATAGCGCGTGCCGTAGTCGCAAAGCACCGTCACGATGGTGTGGCCGGGACCCATCTCACGCGCCAACCGGATCGCGCCGGCAATGTTGATGCCGGTCGAGCCGCCGACGCACAGACCCTCCTCCTGGATAAGATCGAAGACGATCGGCAGTGCATCCTCGTCCGGAATCTGGAAGGAGAAATCCGGTGTGAACCCTTCCAGATTGGCGGTGACCCGCCCCTGCCCGATGCCTTCGGTGATCGAGCTGCCTTCGGATTTCAGCTCTCCGGTGGTGTAGAAACTATAGAGCGCTGCCCCCAGCGGATCGGCGAGCGCAATCTTGACGTCTTTGCTCTTGGACTTAAGCCCGAACGCGACGCCGGCCAGCGTCCCGCCGGAGCCGACCGCCGAGACGAAACCGTCGACCTTGCCGCCGGTCTGGGCCCAGATTTCTTCCGCCGTGGTGCGGGTATGGCCGTCACGGTTGGCGACGTTGTCGAACTGATTGGCCCAGATCGCGCCGTTCGGCTCGGCCCTCGCCATCTGCTCGGCCAGGCGGCCCGACAGTTTCACATAATTGTTGGGGTTCTTGTAGGGAACGGCAGGCACCTCGATTAGCTCGGCGCCGAGCAATTTGATCGTGTCCTTCTTCTCCTGGCTTTGCGTGTCGGGGATGACGATCACGGTGCGGTAGCCAAGCGCCTTGGCGACAAGCGTCAATCCGATGCCGGTGTTGCCGGCCGTCCCCTCGACGATGACCCCGCCCGGCCTCAAGAGCCCGCGCTGCTCGGCGTCGCGGATGATGAACAGCGCGGCGCGGTCCTTGACCGACTGGCCCGGATTCATGAATTCGGCCTTGCCCAGGATCTCGCAGCCGGTTTCTTCCGAGGCTTTGTTGAGGCGGATCAGAGGCGTATTGCCGATCGCTTCGATCACAGAACGGGGCATTGAGATTCCTTTATGCTTGCGGCGGAACCCTAGAAACCCGAAGCTTCGGTTTCAAGGCAAGAATTTGTCTGGTCCAGCGGCATTTCTGGGCTGCAATTCCTAAAATAGACGTCGCCTTCCGCTATTCGTTGAAGCTCCCACTGAAAAGCGCTCTTTTCATTCGATTTCTTCACCGCTAGAGCACAGGCTAAAAAAGTCGCAGGGCATAGCATGACTCTCTACCGGGCCAACCCGAAAGACGGCGTCGCGTGGATCACGGGCGGCAGCAGCGGCATCGGCCGTTCATTGGCCAAGGACCTGGCGGAGCAAGGCTATGCCGTCGCGGTGACGGCGCTCGACGACGATCCGATCGATACGCTTGTAGTCGAGACGGCGCAGATGCCGGGCCATGTCACAGCCTATCCTTGCGACGTCACCGACGAGAGACGCATGGCAAAGACGGTGGCAGCAATCGAGAAGGATCTTGGCCCGATCGTCTTGGCCGTCTTCAATGCCGGGAGCTATATTGCGACCGCCGGCGAAGACCTCACCGTCCGTGGATTTCGCCAGTCCTTCGATGTCAATTATTTCGGCATCATCAACGGCCTGGTGCCGGTCATCGAACGCATGCGCGTCCGCGCGCGCGGCCATATCGTCCTGGTCGGTTCGGTCACCGCCTATTTCGGCTGGCCGACCACGGCCGCCTATGGCGGCACCAAGGCGGCGGTCAACATCCTCGCAGAGTCGCTGAAATACGATTTCGACAAGATGAACGTCCGCATCCAGGTGATAAATCCGGGCTTCGTCGACACCCCGCTGACCGAGAAGAATTTGCTGCCGATGCCCGGTCTGATGCCCGTCAATCGCGCCTCGCGCCGCATGGCGCGCGGCATCAAGTCCGGCGGCTTCGAAGTCACCTTCCCGCGCCGCTTGAGCTGGGGCCTGAAGCTGCTCAGAATCCTGCCGAGACCGTTCTGCCGATGGGTCATCAGCACCGCGACCCGCTGGAAGGCGCGTCCGCTGATTTTCGACCGCAAGCCGCCGAGCGAATAGACGGTCCTTCAAAGTTGGCGATCCCGCCGCTGGCGAGACGCCGTTGCCTGTTTGCCATCGCGGCCATAGGTTGCGGATTGTTGCGTGGAGTCTGCGATGGGGCGACGGATCGTGCTTGCGGTATTGGGTCTCGCCGTCATTCTTGTCCTGGCCTTCGCGCTTGGCCCGCGCATCCAAGCCGACACCACGATCCGCTTCGATCCTTCCGTGATCGGCGATGATCCACAAGCTTATCTGGCACGCAAGGAGGCTGCCGTACCGGGCGTCTACGACGGGCTGGAGAAGGAGATCATCTGGGCCAATCCGATGGTTCACGCCAGGACGCCGCTGTCGATCGTCTATATCCACGGCTTTTCGGCGTCGAAGGGCGAGGTTCGTCCGCTGCCGGACGAGGTGGCCGACCAGCTCGATGCCAATCTTTACTACACCCGCCTCACCGGCCACGGACGGGGCGGTGCCGCAATGGCGGACGGCAGCGTCAACGCCTGGATCAACGACTATGAGGAAGCTCTCGCCATAGGCCGGGCGATCGGCGACAAGGTGATCGTCATCGCCACCTCGACCGGCGGCTCGCTGGCAGCCTGGGCTGCGACACAGCCGGGCGCATCGGACGGAGTGGCGGCAATCGCGTTCATCTCGCCGAATTTCGGCGTCAAGGCTTCCGGCGCCGAACTTCTGACCATGCCGTGGGGCCGAGAGATCGCCGAGTTGGTCGCCGGCAAGGAGCGCAGCTTCGTGCCACGCAATGCGCTGCACGAGAAATTCTGGACCTACCGCTATCCGATCGCCGCGACCCTGCCGATGGTGGCGCTGACCGAGCTTGCCTATGGCGCGCCGGTGGAGAAGGCGACCATCCCTGCCCTCTTCATCTTTTCGGATTCGGACAAGATCGTGCGGCAAGACCGCACCCGCGAAATCGCCGGGCGCTGGGGCGCCGCGCTCGAACTGGTGCCGGTCGACGATACCGGCGATCGAGACAACCACGTCATTGCCGGTGACGCGCTGTCGCCAGCAACCACAGCTTTCCTCGCGCGGCGCATTGTCGTGTGGGTACAGGCGGTGGTGAAGTAGATCTCAGGCGAAAAAGGCGACCGAAGCATCGCTCCGATCGCCTTTTTCAATTGTGAGCAGCCGGCCGAGCCCGACAGGCTCGGCCGGCTGCACTATCTGATTACGCAGCCCGCGCCGCTGGCCGCTTGCCGCCGAAACGACGCTTGTTGTTGCCCTTGAAGGGCTTGGCGCCTTCCGGCTTACGCTCGCCGGCGAAGGCCTCGCCGAAGCGCTTCTTGCCGAAGCCGTTGTTCTGGCCACCGGGACGCCTGCCGTCGCGACGGCCATTGCGGTCGTTGGCCGGCTCGAAGCTGCGCTCGTTCTTTTCGGCGGGATTGCGCTGCGGATCGGGGCTGCCGAGATGGTCGGCAACGATCGGCAGCTTGGTGCGGATGATACGCTCGACCTGGCGCAGCTTGCTGTTCTCGGACGGGTCGCAAAGCGTGATGGCGATGCCGTCCATACCGTTACGACCGGTGCGGCCGATGCGGTGGACATAGCTCTCCGCCTCGTCCGGCAGGTCGAAATTCACCACGTGGCTGATGCCGGGCACGTCGATGCCGCGCGCCGCGATATCGGTCGCCACAAGAATACGCACCGAACCCTCGCGGAAATCATTCAGCGCCTTCTGGCGGGCGTTCTGCGACTTGTTGCCATGGATGACGGCGGCCTTGAAGCCGTCGCGCTCGAGGTCCTTGGTCACCCTGTCGGCACCATGCTTGGTGCGCGAAAAGATGATGACCGACTTCATAGCCTCGTCGACGAGCATCGTCGAAAGCACCTGGCGCTTCTGCTTGGTACGGGCAAAGACGACGCCCTGCACGATCTCGGCCGCCGCAGTGCCGTGAGGCGCCACTTCGACGCGGATCGGGTTCTTCAGCAGACCCTTGGCCAGTTCGGCGATTTCGGCCGGCATGGTCGCCGAGAACAACACCGTCTGACGGTCCGGCGCGGTCGCCCTGGCGATGCGCTTGACGTCGTTGATGAAGCCCATGTCGAGCATGCGGTCGCCCTCGTCCAGCACCAGCCATTTGGTGTCGGCAAGCACGAGATCGCCCTCACGCACCAGGTCGGTCAGCCGGCCGGGCGTGGCAATCAAAATGTCGACGCCGGGAGCAATCTTTTTTACCTGGCTGAAGCGCGAGACGCCGCCAAGCACGAGTGCTGTCGAGACATGCGCGCCCTTGGCGAGCAGCTTGATCATCTCTTCGATCTGCACGGCGAGTTCCCGCGTCGGCGCCAGGATCAGCGCGCGAGCGGTCTTCGGCCGGCGCTTGGTGCCGAGCGCGATGATCTTCGACAGGATCGGCAGCGCGAACGCCGCAGTCTTGCCCGAACCGGTCTGGGCGATGCCGAAAATGTCACGGCCTTCCAGCTGCGGCGGGATCGCCTGCGCCTGGATCGGCTTCGGATCGGTGAAGCCGGCGCCATGGGTGGCCTTGAGCAGCGCGCCCGTAATTCCAAGTGCTGCGAAACCTGAAAGTTCCCCAGTGTCATTACCGGTCAGAGTGTCCTTGCCGGTCAAAGTGTTTTCGTTGGTCAAAATATTCTTCTTTCACGCGGCTCCTGGCCGCAAACATCGATGGCGGCAGGGCGCAACAACCTGCCGTCGAAAAAACTGTCATGAAACGACAAGGCGGCGGACGTTATCGTCCGCACGGCTGCGCTGTCGTGCCCGCAGGCATCATGCCACGGGGCTTTTTCGCCGCCTTGCCGATATGTCGGAAAGAGGGAAAACAGACGCAACCAGTCTCATTCGTCGAGAAGGCCGGATAGTCCCGGCCCAAGCGCCTATGTCGCCGCATATGGCCCAGTTCGTTGCGAAATGCAAGGGGCGTCATGTTGCAGCGCAGCGAAAGCCATGGCGAAGCGGCGCTTGCGCTCGCCTGCCGTCATGATTACCACAAATCAGCTTCCGTTTTGGGGATCGACCGATGAAGGACGTGCTGAAGGAACTCGAGCGCCGCCGCGATATGGCGCGCATGGGCGGCGGCCAGGTCCGCATCCACGCTCAGCACAAGAAGGGCAAGCTCACCGCGCGCGAACGCATAGACGTCTTTCTCGACGAGGGTTCGTTCGAGGAGTTCGACATGTATGTCGAGCATCGCTCGACCGATTTCGGTATGGAGAAGACCAAGATCGCCGGCGACGGCGTCGTCACCGGCTGGGGCACCGTCAACGGCCGCCCGGTCTATGTCTTCGCCAAGGACTTTACCGTGTTCGGCGGCTCGCTGTCCGAGGCCCACGCCGAAAAGGTGGTCAAGGTGCAGGAGATGGCGCTGCGCAACCGCACGCCGATCATCGGCCTCTACGACGCCGGCGGGGCCCGCATCCAGGAAGGCGTTGCAGCACTAGGCGGCTATGCCGAGATCTTCCAGCGCAATGTGCTCGCCTCCGGTGTCATCCCGCAGATTTCGCTGATCATGGGCCCTTGCGCCGGCGGCGACGTCTATTCGCCGGCAATGACGGACTTCATCTTCATGGTTCGCGACACCTCCTACATGTTCGTCACCGGCCCGGACGTGGTGAAGACGGTCACCAACGAAACGGTGACTGCCGAGAGCCTCGGCGGCGCCTTCGTCCACACGACCAAGTCCTCGATCGCCGATGGCGCCTACGACAATGACGTCGAGGCGTTGCTGCAGATGCGCCGGCTGGTCGATCTGCTGCCTGCCTCCAACACGGCTGATATCCCCGAGATCCAATGCTATCAGTCGGTCACCGATCATGATCTGTCGCTCGATCGGCTGATCCCCGACAACGCCAACAAACCCTATGACATCAAGGAGTTGATCCTTAAAGTTGCCGACGAGGGTGACTTCTTTGAGATCCAGCAGAATTTTGCGAAAAACATCGTTACCGGTTTCGGGCGCGTCGAAGGCCGCACGGTGGGCTTCGTCGCCAACCAGCCGATGGTGCTGGCCGGCGTGCTCGATTCGGACGCCAGCCGCAAGGCGGCGCGGTTCGTACGCTTCTGCGACTGTTTTTCGATTCCGATCGTCACCTTCGTCGACGTTCCAGGCTTTCTGCCAGGCACCGCGCAGGAATATGGCGGGCTGATCAAGCACGGCGCCAAGCTCTTGTTCGCCTATGCCGAAGCGACGGTCCCGAAGATCACCGTCATCACCCGAAAGGCCTATGGCGGCGCTTATGACGTGATGGCGTCAAAGCATCTGCGCGGCGATATGAACTATGCCTGGCCGACGGCGCAGATCGCGGTGATGGGCGCTAGGGGCGCGGTCGAGATCATCTATCGCAAGGACATCGGCGATGCGGAGAAGATCGCAGCGCACACAAAGGCTTACGAGGATCGCTTCCTGTCGCCCTTCGTCGCCGCCGAGCGCGGCTATGTCGATGAGGTGATCATGCCGCATTCGACCCGCCGCCGCATTGCGCGCGCGCTCCGCATGCTGCGCAACAAGGATATGCAGAACCCCTGGAAGAAGCACGACAACATTCCGTTGTGAGACGCTGATGTCGCGAAAGCGACCACAGCAAAAGCTCACTCCGCTTCCGCCGCGCCGAACCCCGCGCCCATCGTCGCGCGGACGGCGCCCGACCACGGCGTGGCATGATTGTCGATGCGCATCTGGAAGATAAAATAGGTCGGCGAGCAGAAGCCGATACCTTTTACCCTGCCGATACCAGGCGTATCGGGCGGCAGCGACTGGCACATATAATCCTCGCGGCAGAAATGATCGGCCGAGCAGGCCGGCCTGTTGCCGCGATTAACGGCGCCGCCGAGGCACTGGTCGAAATTGTTGGTCGCCACGCAAATGTCGAATTTTTTCCCGCCGACCAGCCCGCAGATCTCGTTCGGCATCGGCTTGCCCGGCTTGAAGCCGGCAAAGGCACGATCCTTGTCATTGCAGCCGCGATAGGCGATGCCGGCCGGCACGCCGATCTTCGGCGGCCGGCAAGTGTAGGCGGTGCGCGAAATATCGGTGGCGAAGGCCGCGAATTGGCCTGATATGCTGTAGCGGTCATTGAAAGGCTGCGCCGGGTTGCTGGCGATCGAGCCGGTCAGACATGGATGGCCGGAGAACATCTTTTCGCTGCCCTTGGGCAACAGGCATTGCGCCAGTTTCGTCCGCACGCCCGATGCAGTCGCCAGCACCGTGCAGACGGTGCCGCCGCCGCATTGCCAGCCCGCAGCGAAGTGCTTTGCGTCCTCCGGCATCAGACACGGCATCGCCATCTCGGCCGGCAGATAGGCGACCTCGCCGGCGTCCTGCCATGCGGCCGGCGGCGCGAAGGACAGCGGGCGGAGGCGGTTCGGCTCCTTGCCCTCGACGGTCGCGCGCAGCCACGCTTCGCGCCGCGGCATCTCGGCGTGGAGATGCGGCGAGATGCCGACTTCGATGCGGTTCAGCGGCGATGTGGTCTTGTCGTCGAGGCCGATGAAATGGAAACCGGCGGTCGAACCCGCCTGATGGCAACCCTGGCAGGCGCCATTATCCAGCCGCTCGACCAGCGCTTCCGGCGTGCGCACCAGCTTCAGTGCGGAATAGTCGAGCCCAGAAAAATCCGCGGGCTGGAATAGCGGCGTGAACGGGTGATTGGCCTGCCTTGCGCTGCCGAAAGTCGACCACGAAATGACCTTCTTCGCCAGGAATTCATCGGGGATTTCATAGACGCCGAGATCGACCGCCGCGAGATTGGAGCTGATATAGTCGGCAAGTTTTGCTTTCAGAGCGGCGTTTTCCGAGAGCAGCGCCACATCCGGCGTGTTTTCCAGCGGCTTTTCGCTGACCGTCTCTCCATCGACGCCGAAAATCCGCATGAGATAGGCGGCCTGCCCGCCGAATTCGGTCTCCTGGCCGGAGGGAAAGCGCACCACCTGGGCGTTGAGCTCGAGCTGCTTGAAGGTCAGCCCGGCCTTCTCCAGCGGCCCGCCGATGAGCCAGCCGGTATCGACGGTCTCGTCGAGCTGCGGCGTCCAGCGCCCGGCAACGCCGACGCAGCCGCCGTCGGCGTCCGGCGCGGCGCTGTAGATAGCATTGAAGTTGAACGGCAGGCGCGAGGCCAGAACCTTGCCATTTTTCTTGAAGCTGTAGGCAAGGCGATAGATGAAACGCACCTCGCCGCAGCGCCCGTCGCCCGTATATCGGCGAAATCACGCCGATCGAGCCGGTTGACGACACCGACCAGCCGGAAACGGGCGGCGTCGGTCTTCAGCCAGCGCATGTCCATGATGCGGCCGACATTGCCGTCGGTGACTTCGTAGAGCGGCCGCCCGCCAGCCTTCATCTCGGCCCGCAGCGCGGCGACATCGCCGGCAACCGTTTCGACGATCCGGTGATAAGCAGGCGCCTTGTCATAGAGCGCCTTCAGGTCGCCCCCGCCATCGACGCCAAAAATGCCGGCGAAGCCAAAACCCTTGGTGTCGAGGGCGGCAAGCAAGGCCGGATCGTCGACGATCATCACCGGACCTTCGGCGCGCACGAGGTTGGCTAGGAAGAGGCTGAGGAAAATCACAGCGATCAAGGCGAGCCGACGGTTCATTCAGCGGTCATCCCGTGGCGATTTTCGACAAGCTCGCGCAGCACCGGCACCAGCGCCAGCGGCAAGTCTTCGGCGATCAGCCCGGGCCCGAAACGGCTGCCGGCCTCGGCATGGATCCAGACCGCCGCACAGGCGGCTTCGAAAGCCGGCATGCCTTGCGCCAGGAAACCGGCGATGATGCCCGACAGCACGTCGCCCGAACCGGCGGTGGCCAGCCATGGCGCGCCGTTACCGTTGATCGCCGCCCTGCCATCGGCCGCCGCGATCACCGTGTCCGCGCCCTTATAGACGACGATGGCGCCGGCGCGCTCGGCGGCAGTGCGCGCCTTGGCCAGCTTGGACAGGTTCTTGTCTCCGGCGATGTCCGGAAACAGCCTGGCGAATTCGCCCTCATGCGGCGTCAGCACCAGCACCGGCGCGTTCGGGCGACGGGCGGCTTCGAACAAAACGTTGGGCGTATCGCGAAACGCGGTGATGCCATCGGCATCGAGCACCAGCCCGTCGACCCTGCCGTCTGGCCGTTGTCCGGCGGCCAGTACGCCGAGGGCAAAATCGCGTGTTTTTTCGCCGACGCCAAATCCGGGTCCGAGGACGAAAGCCGACGGCCGGCGGTCGCCGATGAATTCCTGTACGTCCGCGATGGTGTCGGCCTTGCGCAATATGATCGAAGTCAAATGCGCGGCATTCACCTGCAGTCCGTTCGCCGGCGACAGCACGGTCACCGCCCCTGCCCCGCTCCTGGCCGCGGCAAGCGCCGACAGCCGTGCCGCACCCGTCGCAGATGGCCCACCCGAAAAAACGCCGACATGGCCGCGCCTGTATTTATGCGTGTCGACGGCTGGCATCGGGAAACTTTCTAACCAAAGCGGCGGGGTGTTCTCGAAGGTCCGCGGTTCAAGCTGCGCAATGATCCTATCGCCGATGCCGATGTCGGCAAGCACCAGCTCGCCGCACATCTCGCGCCCAGGCAACAGCAGATGGCCGGCCTTTTTTCGCGCGAACGTCACCGTGAATCGGGCGCGGAATGCCTGGCCGAGAATCTGGCCGCTCTCGCCTGACACGCCTGAGGGCAGATCGACCGCAACGACGGGCAGGTTCAGTTCTGTCGCAACCTCGACCGCCCTGGCGGCATCGCCGGATAGCGGCTTGGACAGCCCTGCCCCATAAAGGGCGTCGACCAGGATCGCTCCTGTCTCGGCGGCAAATTCCGACAGCGGCCGAGGCCTGACCGGGCATTCCGAAGCGGCGAGCGCCGCGTCGCTGCCGGCTTTGGGCGAGACGGATGCCCACATCAAGACGTCGATGGCGCTGTCCTGAAGAATGCGGGCGACGACATATCCGTCGCCGCCATTGTTGCCCGGCCCGCACAACACGTGGACGCGCCTGGCAGCCGGAAAATGGGCGAGCACCACCGCAGCGACCGCGGCACCTGCATTGCGCATCAGGCCAATGCCGTCGAGAGGTCCGGCGGAGATCGTCAACCGGTCGGCCTCAGCCATTTCGGCCGGAGACAAAATTTCATTGTTCATGGATGCCAATCCGCATTGGCTCAAGCCCGATCCTTGTGGTCAAAACATTGTCCAGTTTTCGGTTCGAAGCAAACGGTGATGAGGTGGCACAATCCATAAGCACATCTTGGGGACAATGGCTTCGTCGAAGCACAAATGCTCACGAAATGCTCTGTCTGCCCAATTATTGTGCGGACGAAAGCGCCGACAATGTGTAGGTTCCCAGTATCCATGACGCATCCAACGCAGCGAATGACGCGAATTTACCCCCCAACGCGGCATGGCATCGAAATCGCGTGATACCGCTTCGAATCCCCTCAAATTGGCACAATTCGTGCTTGAAGGAGGCGCAAGCGGGGCTCACAACCCGTCTTTTTGGCAGTGGAGGCCATTTTTTACATGAAAAAGATCGAAGCGATCATCAAGCCGTTCAAGCTAGACGAAGTGAAGGAAGCGCTTCAGGAGGCCGGGCTGCAAGGCATCACCGTTACGGAGGCCAAGGGTTTTGGCCGCCAGAAGGGCCATACCGAACTCTATCGCGGCGCTGAATATGTCGTGGATTTTCTGCCCAAGGTGAAAATCGAAGTCGTGCTCGGCGACGAGGCGGTCGAAGGCGCGATCGAAGCCATTCGCAAGGCGGCCCAGACCGGCCGCATCGGCGACGGCAAGATCTTTGTCTCCAACATCGAGGAAGTCGTGCGCATCCGCACCGGCGAAACAGGGATGGACGCGGTCTGAGCTTTCTGATTTCAGATCATTTCCTCGAAACGTCATCAGACAGGGAAACATGACATGACGACAGCCAAAGACATCATGAAGCAGATCAAGGACAACGACGTTAAATTCGTTGATCTGCGCTTCACCGATCCGAAGGGCAAGCTGCAGCACGTGACGATGGATGTCGTCGAGGTCGAGGAAGACATGTTTGCCGACGGCGTCATGTTCGATGGGTCCTCCATCGCCGGCTGGAAGGCGATCAACGAGTCCGACATGGTGCTGATGCCCGATACCGAGACGGTGCATATGGACCCGTTCTTCGCGCAGTCGACCATGGTCATCCTGTGCGATATCCTCGACCCGATCTCCGGAGAATCCTACAACCGCGACCCGCGCGGCACCGCCAAGAAGGCCGAAGCCTATATGAAGGCGGAAGGCATCGGCGATCAGATCTTCGTCGGCCCGGAAGCCGAGTTCTTCGTGTTCGACGATGTCAAGTACAAGACCGATCCGTACAACACCGGCTTCAAGCTCGACTCCACCGAATTGCCGTCCAACGACGACACCGACTATGAGACCGGCAACCTCGGTCACCGTCCGCGCATCAAGGGCGGCTATTTCCCGGTGCCGCCGATCGACTCGGCGCAGGACATGCGCTCGGAGATGCTGACCGTGCTCGCCGAAATGGGCGTGCGGGTCGAAAAGCATCACCACGAAGTGGCCGCTGCCCAGCACGAACTCGGCATCAAGTTCGACACGCTGGTCCGCAACGCCGACAAGATGCTGATCTACAAGTACGTCGTGCACCAGGTCGCCAATGCCTACGGCAAGACGGCCACCTTCATGCCGAAGCCGGTCTTCGGCGACAACGGCTCGGGCATGCACGTCCACCAGTCGATCTGGAAGGAAGGCAGGCCGACCTTCGCCGGCAATGAATATGCCGGCCTGTCCGAGAGCTGCCTGTTTTACATCGGCGGCATCATCAAGCACGCCAAGGCGATCAACGCTTTCACCAACCCGCTGACCAACTCCTACAAGCGCCTGGTCCCGGGCTATGAAGCGCCGGTGCTGCTCGCCTATTCGGCGCGCAACCGCTCTGCCTCCTGCCGCATCCCGTTCGGCTCGTCGCCGAAGGCCAAGCGCGTCGAGGTCCGCTTCCCCGATCCCGGCGCGAACCCTTACCTCGCCTTTGCCGCCATGCTGATGGCCGGCCTCGACGGCATCAAGAACAAGATCCATCCCGGCCAGCCGATGGACAAGGATCTCTACGACCTGCCGCCGAAGGAACTGAAGAAAATCCCGACTGTGTGCGGCTCGCTGCGCGAAGCCTTGCAGAGCCTCGACAAGGACCGTGGCTTCCTGAAGGCTGGCGGCGTGTTCGACGACGACCAGATCGACAGCTATATCGAGCTCAAGATGGCCGAAGTGATGCGCTTCGAAATGACCCCGCATCCGGTCGAGTACGACATGTATTATTCGGTCTGACCGGATCGGCTAAGCGACAAACGAAACCCCGCCGGAGCGATCCGGCGGGGTTTTTTGTTTGGGATGGAGAACACTCAATCGAGCAGTTGGTGTTGTCGCCCTTGGCAAAAACCCGACGCGACGAGAGCTAGACACGGCGCAGACACAGACGTCTGCGCCGTGAGCGATGCTCAAGCGGCGGCCGAAACTTCGGCGCTGGTCGGGACGGAGGCGATCGTCTTCAGGATCTGGGAAGCGATCTGGTAGGGGTCGCCCTGCGAGTTCGGGCGGCGATCCTCGAGATAGCCCTTGTAGCCATTGTTGATGAAGGAATGCGGCACGCGGATCGAGGCGCCGCGGTCGGCGATGCCATAGCTGAACCTGTTCCAAGGCGCGGTCTCATGCTTGCCGGTCAAACGCTTGTCGTTGTCCGGCCCGTAGACGGCGATGTGATCCATCAGGTTCTTGTCGAAGGCGGCCATCAGCGCCTCGAAATAGTCCTTGCCGCCGACTTCGCGCATGTAAGCGGTCGAGAAGTTGGCGTGCATGCCGGAACCATTCCAGTCGGTGTCGCCGAGCGGCTTGCAGTGGTATTCGATATCGATGCCGTATTTCTCGGTGAGGCGCTGCATCAGGTAGCGGGCCATCCACATCTGGTCGGCGGCCTTCTTGGAGCCTTTGCCGAAGATCTGGAATTCCCACTGGCCCTTGGCCACCTCGGCGTTGATGCCTTCATGGTTGATGCCGGCGGCAAGGCAGAGGTCGAGATGCTCCTCGACGATCTGCCTGGCGACGCTGCCGACGTTGCTGTAGCCGACGCCGGTGTAGTACGGGCCTTGCGGCGCAGGGTAACCGCTCTCGGGGAAGCCGAGCGGGCGACCGTCCTTGTAGAAGAAATACTCCTGCTCGAAGCCGAACCAGGCGCCCTCGTCGTCGAGGATGGTTGCGCGCTTGTTGGATGCATGCGGCGTCATGCCGTCCGGCATCATCACTTCGCACATGACGAGCACGCCGTTTGTGCGCGCAGGGTCCGGATAGATGGCGACCGGCTTCAGCACGCAGTCGGACGAGTGGCCTTCGGCCTGCATGGTCGAGGAACCGTCGAAGCCCCACAGCGGAAGCTGGTCGAGCGTCGGGAACTCGGCATATTCCTTGATCTGCGTCTTTCCACGAAGGTTGGGAACCGGGGTGTATCCATCGAGCCAAATGTACTCGAGCTTGTATTTCGTCATTCTAGCCTCTCGTTGCTTTGATCACCGAACCTTGGACGGCGCTGGCGTGCCAGCCACCCTGCAGCCGACCTGCCGGATTATTAAAAAGCAATTCGTGTGCCATTCTCGCCGGCAAAGGATGCGGCAGAAGTGACGCCGGATCCCGACAAAATTCATTGCGCCGTCACCGCAATGCGTCCGGATCAATCACAAGCACATTTCGCACAAATAATAGGCAACTACTGATCTTTTCGTAATCATGTTGCCTAACTGGATTGCAGAACCTATGTTCGGGAAAGATTGAATCGGCAAGGCTCTGCAGAAGAAGGGAGACCGACAATGGAAATCACTCCTGCCCGTCAGTCGGCCAAAATCCTGATGTTCCCGGTGGCAGCGCGCGCTTCTGCCTCAAATTTAAGCGGAAAGGCTAAGTTCGCGGCAGAACTTGCTTCATTGCGCAACCGTACGGATTTCGGAAGCGGCTGGTATCACGAAGCGGCCATCGAGGAAGAAAAACAGGACCGGAAGAGCTAAACCTTTCCTCCGCATCGCTTTTGACGAATTGCAAAGCCCGGCGCGATCACTCACGCCGGGCTTTTCATTTTTGCTGTCAGGCGAGGATCAGGTCTTGGCGTGCAAGTCCGTTCCCAGCGTATCCTTGACAAAGATCATACCGATGACCAGCGACATCGCTGCGATCACCACCGGATACCAGAGGCCGTAATAGATATCGCCGCTGTAGGCGCTGAGCGCGAACACCGTCGCCGGCAGCAGGCCCCCGAACCAGCCATTGCCGATGTGATAGGGCAACGACATGCCGGTATAGCGGATGCGGGTCGGGAACATCTCGACCAAGATCGCGGCTATCGGTCCGTAGACCATGGTCACGTAAAGGACCAGGACGAACAGGATGCCGATGACCTTTGCCCAGTTGACCTGTTCAGGGTCGGCAAACATCGCAAAGGCGCCTGCTGCCGGGACGCTGTAGACGGTGACCTCAGGCGCTCCCGCCTTGGCCTCTTCGGCCGTAAGCAGCTTGTCCTTAATCGCCTGGTCGGCCGCAACCGTCGTCTTGTCGCCGGCGCGGATTGCGGCGGCGTCGAGCTTCAGTTCCGGATTGGCCGCGACGAAGGCGTCAAGCTTCTGGTCGGCGACCTTGGCCGCAGCACGCTTCAGCGGATAGCCGCCGTCCTGCAACGCAATGTTGATTGCCTTCTTGAACGCAGCGTCGCTTGAAGCTGCCTTGTCTGCGGCTGCCACGGCATCATAGGACGTCACCGTTTCGTTGCCGATCTTGACACTGGCCGCGGTGCCCGCTGCCGCTGTCGTGACAATGTCATAGGGCACGGAGCTCTTTGCAAGGAAATCCGTCGCAATATCGCACGACGTGAGAGGCTTGCGCGTTCCGGTCGGATTGAACTGGAACTTGCAGTCGCCAGGCGCAGCGGTAATCGTGGCACGGGTGTTTTGCTGGGCAGTGGCGAGCGCCGGGTTGGCTGCCCAGGTCAGCGCCTTGAACAGCGGGAAGGTGGTGACGATCGCCAGCGCCAGGCCAGCCATGATGATCGGCTTGCGGCCAATCTTGTCGGAGAGCCAGCCGAACACGACGAAAAAGATCGTGCCGAGCGCCAGCGCGATGGCGATCATGATGTTGACCGACTGGCCGTCGACCTTGAGCACGTTCTGCAGGAAGAACAGCGCGTAGAATTGGCCGTTGTACCAGACCACGGCCTGGCCGGCGGTAAGGCCGAGAAGCGCCAGAATGGCGATCTTGGCATTTTTCCATTGGCCGAACGCTTCCGTCAGCGGCGCCTTGGAACCCTTACCTTCGTCCTTCATCCGCTGGAATGTCGGCGATTCGGCAAGCGACAGGCGAATCCAGACCGAAATGCCCAGCAGGATCGCTGAAACCAGGAACGGAATGCGCCAGCCCCACTCCGCGAAGTCTTCCTTGCTCAGCGAATTCTGCACGGTCAGGATGACGATCAGCGACAGGAACAGGCCGAGCGTGGCCGTCGTCTGGATCCATGACGTGTAGAAGCCACGACGATCGTCGGGCGCGTGCTCGGCGACGTAGGTCGCGGCACCGCCATACTCGCCACCGAGCGCCAGTCCCTGCAGCATGCGCAGCGCAACCAGGATGATCGGCGCTGCGATGCCCCAACTGGCCGCGCCAGGAAGTATGCCGACCAGGAAGGTCGACAGACCCATGATCAGGATGGTGACGAGAAAAGTGTATTTGCGGCCGACGAGGTCGCCGATGCGGCCGAATACCAGCGCACCGAACGGGCGCACGAGGAAGCCTGCGGCGAAAGCCAGCAGCGTGAAGATGTTGCGCGTTGTTTCAGGATACTGAGTGAAGAACGCAGCGCCGATCGAGGCCGCCAAGGTGCCGTAGAGATAAAAATCATACCATTCGAAAACGGTGCCGAGTGAGGAAGCGAAGATGACTTTCTTCTCTTCCCGCGTCATGCCGCGGCTTGCTCTGCCGGCGGTCGCTGCCATTACCATGAATTCGTCCTCCCGTGACATCTCGCTGTGCTTAATGCTGCGCGGTGTCGTGCCTAGACACGAACTCGGGCAACAATCGCCGCGAGAAATGACAGAAAGCGCCGCCCAGAGGCAGCCCGCCTTTGGGATTATGACTTTGGTCCAATGCATCGGCCCGAAGATCGGAATCGATCTACGGAAAGCATGATGCATAGATTTCAAAGTGTTAGAGCGTACTTCGCACGTCCAACTGGAACGCACGTCGCTCCAATGTGCTACGCGAAACGAATGCGGGCGGCGATTGCGGTCAGCCCTTGAGCGCATCGAGAAGACCGACCGCCGCCATGAAATCGCGTTTGCGGTGGGCACGGCGGGCGACAGCCTCCGCGTCATGTCCCCAGTGCTCGGCCTGCCAGTCCTCGTCGACATGGCCGGCAGTCCAGGCGGCGTCGCCGTCGATCTCGCCGAACTCGACGGCCAGCGCCAGCAGCGCCGATCCCGTCAGCGACGTCATGACGTGGATGGCCGCCAGCCGTAGCGGGTCGGCACGCTGGGCAAGATGAACCCCGAGCACCGCGATGCTCTCGCGCGGCTGCTCGACATGGATCACCCCTTCGGCGAGGTGAAACCGGGCGCCAAGCGCACTCCGCGCCCAGTCGATGATGGGATCCCAATGTTCGTTCTGCCGGTCGACCAGCCCTTGTGGGGCATCGGCGCGATAGCAGAGCAGATCGGACGAGGCGAAGCGCAGGACGTCCTCCAGTACCGCCTGCGGGTCGCTGGCGACGCCGTCGATGGCCGTGTTGACCAGACGCATGACCGGCATCGTCATCGGGTCGATGGTCTCACCTTGCGCAGCGAACTCGTCGGCGACCAGCGCGGCCGCTTTTTCGGTCGGCAGCACCAGCAGCGCCTTGCCCGGCGTGCGAACCGGCTTGCCATCGAGATGAATGGCAAAACCATTTTCGGCCGGTGCGACCGAGACGGCTTTGTAGAAGCGTTTCGGCAGGTGCGTCTTCATCTGGATCTGGGCACGGCGTACCGGATCCGGATCGGAGAGCTGCTTTCCCGCTTCGAGGTCGTTGAGAATATCGCGCATGCCGGAGCCTTTCATCCGGGGATCTGTTTTCGGGCCGGCCGATTCACAATGATCAGGCCGGCTGCGATGAGGCCGAGTGCCAGGAAAATACGAATGGTCAGCGGCTCGTTCAAGATGATGGCGCCGTGAAGGCGACGATGTAGACGGCCTGAAAAAGCAGAGCCAAGGTCGGCAAAGCGGCGAAGTCGCGGACAGGCTGCCCGGCGAAAGGCAGCACCAAGGCGCCTACCATCGCAGCGCCGGCCAGTTGATAGAGCAGCAATTTCTCGGCGCTCGTTTCCGCCAATTTCGTGCGCTTGATGACGATGTAGGTCAAGGCCCAGAGAATGCCGGCGCCGAGACTGAGCAGGTCACCGGTCAGTGTCGCACCATTGTCGGCGCTCAACTGGTCGGAAAACACCGCGACCAGGCCAGCGAATGCGAGCAGAAGTCCGACGAGCCGGCGCAAGGTGATGCGTTCGCCCAGCAGGAAATGCCCGCCGACCAGTACCCAGAACGGCATGGTGTTGACCAGCAAGGTGTTGCGCGCGACGGTCGTCTGTTCGAGCCCGACATAGAGAAACAGGAACTCGAGACCAAAAAGCGCGCCTGCCAGAATGCCGGCGACAAGCGTTCCGTCGCGGGTAAAAAGCACAATACCGCGCCAGCAGCACCAGGCGAGAACGCACAGCCCGCCAATGATCGACCGCGCAATCGACAGGAAAACGGGATCATAGCCGGCATAGGAGATTTTGGCGGCGACGTAGTTCAGCCCCCAGGAAAAGGTCAGTCCGACCATGATGGCAGCCGCCGCCATGTCGACCCTGTCGTGGCGGTCGAGTGTCTCGGTGGCGATACCCACTGGACCTAGTCCTCCGCGCTGGCGTCGTCGAAGCCGATCAGGTTCCAGCTCTGGCGCATATGCGGCGGCATCGGTGCGGTGACGTCGATAAAACCCTTGTCGGGATGCGGGATGACGATGCGGCGCGCGTGCAGATGCAAGCGGTTCTGCATGCCGCCGGGGAAATCCCAATTGGTGTCGGCCTCGAAATATTTGGGGTCACCGATGATCGGGCAGCCGATGTGAGCGGCATGGACGCGAAGCTGGTGGGTACGGCCGGTATAGGGTTCCATTTCCAGCCAGGACAGGGTCTGCGCCGCCTGTTCGACGATCCGGTAATAAGACACCGCGTGGTCGGCACCCTTTTCGCCATGCTTGGCGACGCGCACGCGGTCGCCGTCGGGTGTCGGCTCCTTGATCAGCCAGGTCGAGATCTTGTCCTCGCGCTTCGGCGGCACGCCCTTGACCAGCGCCCAATAGGTCTTCTTGGTCTCACGCGCCCGGAACGCCTCGGCAAGCTTCATGGCGGCGAGCCTGGTGCGGGCGACGACCAGCACGCCTGATGTGTCGCGGTCGAGCCGGTGCACCAGACGCGGTTTCTCGCCCTTCTGGTTGCGCCAGGCTTCCAGCATGTCGTCGACATTGCGGGTGACACCCGAGCCACCCTGGACGGCAAGGCCTGCAGGCTTGTTGAATACGAAGACTTTCGGATCTTCATGGATCAGCATCTTGGCCAGAACGTCGGCGTCGCCCTGGTTGCGGATCGAGTGACCGGTGAGCGGGCTCTCGCCCTTCTTGTCCACTTCGAGCGGCGGGATGCGGACCATCTGGCCCGGCTCGACGCGGGTATCAGCCTTCACCCTGCCACCGTCGACACGGATCTGGCCGGAACGCAGCAGTTTTTGCAGATGGCCGAAGCCAAGCCCCGGAAAATGGGTCTTGAACCAGCGGTCGAGCCGCATACCCGCCTCGCCGGCCTCCACCGTGATCTGTTCAACGCCTGCCATAATTCCAATCGCCGTTTCGCGGGCATGCAACGGCATTCACCGGCACCCGCAACCTCACACTCGATCATTCGTTATCGGTTCCATATTGCAGAACCTGAACTTTCTCCAGTGTGATCAAACCACTTGTCATGATTGTTTCAAGGACGGGCAGGAAAGCGGCTATCTTGTCCTCGTCATCGACGATCTCGATCACAAGGGGCAGATCCTCCGACAGACGGAGGATCTTCGTGGTGTGAAGCCGGCTGGAATGGCCGAACCCCATCGCCCCGCGCAGGACGGTAGCGCCGGCAATCTGCATTTCGCGGGCCTTCAGCACAATCGCCTCATACAGCGGACGGCCGTCTGCCCTGTCGTTCTCGCCGATGAATATGCGCAGCAACTGCGCCTGTCTTGGTATCTTCATTGCCTGGATCCTCTCAGCCGGTTGAGGCGCACTGCAAGGATGTGGCCAAGCCAGACGGCGGCAAGCCACGCTACCACGGAGATCGCGATATTGAGCGCAGCCGCCATAAGCTTCCCGCTTTGCGCGAGGGTGAGCGTTTCAAGGCTGAAGGCGGAGAAGGTCGTCAGGCCACCGCAGAAGCCGGTCATGAAGAACTGGCGCTGCAACGGGCTGGCGAAGACGCGGCCATCCGGCCCCGTCAATGTCGCGTAGAAGCCGATGAGGAATGAGCCGACAATATTCACGAGGAGCGTGCCGAATGGGAATCCATTGCCCCACAGGGCAGTGCTCGTCAGCGAGGCAAGCGCCCGCAGCACGCCGCCGATCATGCTGCCTGCGGCCACGGTCGCATAGATCCGAACCGCTTCGTTCGTTTTGCGCCAGCTAATGAGGCGCGCCGTATGCTCTGCTGCGGCGGTGTCCGGCCCGCCGGAGCGGAGCTTCCGCGGGCTGCTCATGGCGCCCCACTGCCAATCAGAAGACTTCCTGCGGCAAAGCCCAGCGTCACACCACCGAGGCTCAGAAAGACCGAAAGCAGCACATTGCCACCGGCGCGCAGCCATTCGCCCTCGCGCGCCAGTGCCAGCGTCTGCAGGCTAAAGGAGGAAACCGTGGTGTAGCAGCCGAGGCCGCCGGTTGCGGCAAAGGCCCAGATGGCGGGCATGCTGTGGCGCGCCACCGCATGCGCAACGACACCGATCGCAAATGCCCCCGAAACGTTGACGACCATTGTGCCCCAGGGAAAGGTCTCGCCGACCCGGCGGGCGACGAAGCCGGACAGGAAGAAGCGGGCCATTGCGCCGATCGCGCCGCCAAGACAGACAAGCAACAGATGATACATCATGCTCCCTCTTGCCGGTCAAGCTACGGTGTCAGGCAGCTCCGGCCTTCTTGGTCTCAAGAGACCGCAGGGCCGCGCGAGCCTACTTTTGCCGCTCGCCGCGCAGTTTCGCCCAATAGTCGAGCCGTTTCCTGATATCACGCTCGAAACCGCGCTCCGGCGGATCATAGAATGTGCGGCGGCCCATCCTTTCCGGAAAATAATCCTGTCCGGAAAAAGCGTCCGGCTCGTCGTGGTCGTAACGGTAGCCGGTGCCGTAATCTTCTTCTTTCATCAGCTTGGTCGGCGCGTTGAGGATGTGTTTGGGCGGCAGCAGCGAGCCGAACTCCTTCGCCGCCTGAGTGGCGGCCTTGAAGGCGGTGTAGACGGCGTTGGATTTGGGCGCGCTGGCGAGATAGACGGTGGCCTCGGCGAAGGCGAGCTCGCCCTCTGGCGAGCCCAGGTAGTCGTAGGCATCCTTGGCGGCATTGGCGATGACCAGCGCCTGCGGGTCGGCCAGCCCGATATCCTCCATCGCCATGCGCACCAGCCGGCGGCCGAGATAGAGCGGATCCTCGCCGGCGTCGAACATACGGGCGAGATAATAGAGGGCGGCGTCCGGGTCGGAGCCGCGCACCGATTTGTGCAGCGCCGAGATCAGATTGTAGTGGCCGTCCTGGCCCTTGTCGTAGATCGGAGCGCGGCGCTGGACGATGCGCTGCAGGCCCTCGGCGCCGAACACCTCGCCTGACTTGGCGGCGCGCCAGACCTCTTCGGCCAGCGTCAGCGCCGCGCGGCCATCGCCATCGCTCATGCGGATGAGCATCGCCCTCGCCTCGTCGTCGAGCGGCAGCGCACTGCCCTCGGTCTCCTCGGCACGCGCCAGCAGTCTTGCGATGCTGTCCTCACCGAGCGAATGGAAGACCAGCACGCGCGCGCGGGATAGAAGCGCCGCGTTCAGCTCGAAGGACGGGTTCTCGGTGGTGGCGCCAACCAGCACGACGGTGCCGTCTTCCATGACAGGCAGAAAACTGTCCTGCTGGGCGCGGTTGAAGCGATGGATCTCGTCGACGAAGAGCAGCGTCTGACGGCCGTTGGAGCGACGCAGCTTCGCCGCCTCGAACACTTTCTTCAGGTCGGCGACACCGGAAAACACCGCCGATATCTGTTGGAAGGCAAGGCTGGTTTCGCCGGCAAGCAGCCGCGCGACCGTGGTCTTGCCCGTCCCGGGCGGCCCCCAGAAGATCATCGAGCCGAGCGAGCCGGAGCCGATCAGCCGCGTCAGTGCGCCGTCGGGCCCGGTCAGATGCTCCTGGCCAACGACCTCGCCGAGGTTCTTCGGGCGCAGCCGGTCGGCCAGCGGCCTGCCGGGCGGCGCCTTTTCCGGTTCATCGACACTGAACAGATCGGCCATGCACTTCGTTTCGTTGGAGCGCGATCTCGTCCGAAAGATCGACGCTCGGGCTCAGTAACGCAACACCTGGCGCAGTATCTGCCCGCCACGCTCGACGGTAAAGCGCCACCAGCGCGTCTCTTCCATGGCTGCCTGTTCCAGGGTCGCGGCGGTATCGATGGTCAAGCCATTGACCTCGCGAACGATGTCGCCCGGCTGGAACCCGAAATCGGCTGCGGGCGAACCCCGATTGATGTCGACCACCGTAACACCCTTGACATCGGTACGCATGCCGAGCCGCTGGGCGAGCCGGGGCGACAGTTCCGCAACCTTGGCACCGGAAAACGGGCTGCGACCGCGCAGTGTCACTTCCGCGAGTTTTGCACCTTCCGGCGCGCGCTCCAGCGCAATCTCCATCGTCGCTTGCTGGCCTTTGCTGAGGACGCCGAAGCTGGCATTGGTGCCGATCGACAGCGTCGCCATCCGGTAATCCAGCGCCTCGATACTCTCGACCGGCGTGCCGTTGAGCGACAGCACGACATCGCCGGGCTTGAGCCCCGCCGTGGCCGCCGGCCCTGCTTCTTCGACGGTCGAAACCAGCGCCCCGGTCGGGGTCTCCAGACCGAGCGATTCGGCGATCTGCGGCGTCACGCGCTCGAATTCGGCGCCGATATAGGGCCGCTCGAAGAAGTCGCGCCCGGCCTTGGCCGCATCGGCAAACGCGCGAACCATGTTGGAGGGAATAGCAAAGCCGATGCCGATCGAGCCGCCGCTGCGGCTGTAGATCGCCGTGTTGATGCCGACCAGTTGGCCACCCATGTTGATCAGCGCACCGCCGGAATTGCCGGGATTGATCGCGGCGTCGGTCTGGATGAAGAAACTGGAATCGGAAACGCCGATGTGGCTTCGGGCAAGCGCCGAAACGATGCCGCTGGTGGTGGTCTGGCCGACACCGAAGGGATTGCCGATGGCCAGCAACAGGTCACCAACCTCGAGCGCGTCGGAATCGCCGATGGCGACGACCGGAAATGGCTTGTCGGAGGAGATCTTGAGCACGGCGAGGTCAAGCGTCTCGTCCTTGAGCAGCACCTTGCTGTCGAATTCACGCCCGTCCGCGGTGGCGACCTTGACCTGATCGGCGTCCTTGATGAGGTGGAAATTGGTGACCACTATGCCTGTCGGATCGACCAGCACGCCGGAGCCGAGCGAGGACTGCGCACGCGGCTGCGAACGGCCGAAGAACTCTTCGAAGAAAGGATCGCCGTCGAAGGGCGACCTCAACTTGGCCGTTTGCGAAGCATAGACATTGACCACGGCCGGCGCCGTCTGCTTGACCAGCGGCGCGAAGGACAGTTGCACCTCCTCGCGGCCGAAAGGCACGCGCTTGTCTGGACCGGAGGTGGCATTTTCGCCTTCGGCGCCGCGCAGCATGTCGGTCAGCACATCGGACAGACCGGGATCGGCCTTGGTGTCCTGAGCCAGCGCCTGCCTGGTCGCCGGCACGACTGCCAGCGCCATCAAGGCGCAGAGTAGAACAAGGGACATCCGTTTTACGCGCATTCCGAATCCTCCGGGTCGGGCGCCATTGTCCCGACGATTGTGCAAAATGAAAGGCTAAGGCAATGAAATCGAATTATTTTGGGTAGCAAAGCAGCTATCGGTCAGTTGAAACCGGAAAGCCTTGTCGGCCCTCATGAGAAAACAACTCGTTTCATTCCGTGACTTTCTGAAGACCGGCACTTTGGGGCCGGTTATCCCCGGTATGAAAATGATCGAAATTGCCAAAGTGCTTGGAGCGCCGGACGGCTGGCTGACCGAGTATGCGGAGACAGTGCCCGATTATTGGTTTTATGGGACACTTGAGGCCTCGTTTGACAAAGACCCGCCATACGAACTGGATTGGTTTCAGATCGAACATGTGCATGCCATTCGCGGCAAGACCGAACGCATAACGGACCAATTTGCTCTTTCAATGGATGGGTTCAACAGCAGAACAAAGCCATCGGAATTCCTGGCTGCGGGCCTGTGGACACCAGAAGAAGCTATGGTCTTCTACACCGCATCGAGGGACGACATCGAGCTGAACATCTGCGTGGGTCCCATCCAGATTTATTTCCGCGTTGATACTGACTTCATCGAAGATCGGGACGCCAAGAAATATCTGAACGGCGTGACTGTGTCCCAATTGATAAGCGATATCGATCACCGAACGGAGATCGATAGTATTTATTCCTATTCGCACCCCGCAATCGAGCAGATTACAAACGCGATTGATTGGAGGCCGATAGGCGGAAGAGACTACCTCAACTTTGCTCGGTAAGAGGTAGCCACCCCAACGAAAAAGGGGCCCTCGGGCCCCTTAAACTTGATCAGAAGAAACCGAAGCTTATGCGGCTGCGGCTTCCTCGTCGGTGCCTTCTGCCTCGATGCGGGCACGGTCGCCGGCGCCCTTGGCCGAGGTATCGCGATCGACGAACTCGATGACCGCCATGGCGGCATTGTCGCCGTGGCGGAAGCCCGCCTTCATGATGCGCAGATAGCCGCCGTTGCGGGTGGCGTAGCGCGGCGCGATCGTGTCGAACAGGCGCTTGACGACGCCTTCATTGCCGATCTGAGCAATCACCTGGCGGCGGGCATGCAGATCGCCGCGCTTGCCGAGCGTCACCAGCTTTTCGACGATCGGACGCAGATCCTTCGCCTTCGGCAATGTGGTGAGGATCTGCTCATGCTCGATGAGCGATACGGCAAGGTTGGCAAACATCGACTTGCGATGGCTTATGCTGCGGGCGAACCGGCGGCCTTTAAATCCGTGGCGCATGGCTCTTCTCCTTCATTCCGGGTTCAAGAGGCCACAGCCTCAGTATTGATCTTCGTAACGCTTGGCGAGGTCTTCGATGTTTTCCGGCGGCCAATCCGGCACTTCCATGCCGAGGTGCAGGCCCATCGCCGCCAGGACTTCCTTGATCTCGTTCAGCGACTTGCGGCCGAAGTTCGGGGTGCGCAGCATCTCGGCTTCGGTCTTCTGGATCAGGTCGCCGATATAGACGATGTTGTCGTTCTTCAGGCAGTTGGCCGAACGCACCGAAAGCTCGAGCTCGTCGACCTTCTTGAGCAGCGCCGGGTTGAAGGCAAGCTCGGTCACCTGTTCGGCGGCGACTTCCTTCTGCGGCTCGTCGAAATTGACGAACAGGCCAAGCTGGTCCTGCAGGATGCGGGCGGCGAAAGCCACCGCGTCCTCGCCCGAGATCGAACCGTCGGTGTCGATCGTCATGGTCAGCTTGTCATAGTCGAGGACCTGTCCCTCGCGGGTGTTCTCGACCTTGTAGGAGACCTTCTTGACCGGTGAGTAGAGGCTGTCGACCGGGATGAGGCCGATCGGCGCGTCTTCGGCGCGATTGCGGTCGGCCGGCACGTAGCCCTTGCCGGTATCGACGGTGAACTCCATGCGGATTTCAGCGCCCTCGTCCAGCGTGCAGATGACGTGGTCGGGATTGAGGATCTCGACGTCGCCGACCGTCTGGATGTCGCCGGCGAGAACAGCGCCCGGTCCCTGCTTGCGCACGACCATGCGCTTGGGGCCGTCACCTTCCATGCGGATGGCGATTTCCTTGATGTTCAAGACGATGTCGGTCACGTCCTCGCGCACGCCGGCGATGGACGAGAATTCATGCAGAACGCCATCGATCTGCACGGCGGTCACAGCCGCGCCACGCAGTGAAGACAGAAGCACGCGACGCAGCGCATTGCCGAGGGTGAGACCAAAGCCGCGCTCGAGCGGCTCGGCGACCAGCGTGGTCAGCGTCTTCTTCTTCGACGAAAACTCGATCTTGTTCGGCTTGATCAGTTCCTGCCAATTTTTCTGGATCATGATGCTTTCCTTCCGTTGACCCGCCACCATCCAATCGTGGCGGGCGACCTGGAATGCCGTGGAGGAACGCTACTGGGCGTTCGCGCGGCGTTCGGTAATTCTTTAGACGCGGCGCTTCTTGCGCGGGCGGCAGCCATTGTGCGGGATCGGCGTCACATCACGGATCGAGGTGATGGTGAAGCCGGCTGCCTGCAGCGCACGCAGCGCCGATTCACGACCGGAGCCGGGTCCGCAGACCTCGACCTCGAGCATGCGCATGCCGTGTTCCTGGGCCTTCTTGGCAACGTCCTCGGCAGCCATCTGAGCAGCAAACGGGGTCGACTTGCGAGACCCCTTGAAGCCCTGGGCTCCCGCCGACGACCAGGCAATCGAATTGCCCTGCGCGTCGGTGATGGTGATCATCGTGTTGTTGAAGGTCGAGTTGACGTGGGCAACGCCCGACGAGATATTCTTGCGTTCGCGACGGCGAACACGTGTGGCTTCCTTGGCCATGATGGTCCTTTCAGTTGATCTCTACACCGCCGTAATGCCAGCGGCTCCACCAGGGAGAAGGCAGTAGGGGAATACGGCAGTAGGGCAGTATGTCTGCCGATCCTATTGCCTTACTGCCCTACTCCCGTACTGCCCTAAATTACTTCTTCTTGCCGGCGATCGACTTGGCCGGGCCCTTGCGGGTGCGCGCATTGGTATGCGTGCGCTGGCCGCGAACCGGTAGCGAGCGGCGATGACGCAGGCCGCGATAGCAGCCGAGGTCCATGAGCCGCTTGATGTTCATCGACACTTCGCGGCGCAGATCGCCCTCGACCTGATAGTCGCGGTCGATCGTCTCGCGGATCTGCAGCACTTCCGCGTCGGTCAGCTGGTTGACGCGGCGCTCGGCCGGGATGCCGACCTTGTCGACGATCTCCTGGGCGAAGTTCTTGCCAATGCCGTGAATGTACTGAAGCGCAATGACGACGCGCTTGTTGGTCGGAATGTTGACGCCGGCTATACGAGCCATGTTCTTCTCTTCTCCATTTGGGCCGGACAAGCCGGCGCTATCAAAGTTGCCCCGCGTCCGGTGGAGGCCGGCCCATGCGGGAGTTTCCAGTTCAAAGCGGCTGCCTTGCCCTTGCGGGCAAGCAAGCCTCATGCCTGATAGGAAGACGGGCCGCCATACCCCAGCGAACCGCTCCCGTCAAGCGTAATCGTTCAATTCTCTAGCTGGCCGCCTGGCCAACCTGCTGGGTCGTCGCCGTGAGCACCACTTCGATCTGTCGCGTCACCGCATCGATGTCGGCCATGCCGTCGACACCTCTCAGCTTGCCCTTGGCATAGTAGTAGCCGATCAGCGGCGACGTTTTCTTATAGTACTCCTTCAGACGCTCTTCGAACACTGCCGGATTGTCGTCCTTGCGTACCGGCAGACCCGCGGCCTTGGCCTCTTCGGCGCGCTTGCCGATTCGACCAACCAGCGCCCTGTCGTCAACGACCAGTTCGATGACGGCGTCGAGAGTGAGGCCGCGATCCGAGAGCATCGATTCAACCGCGTCCGCCTGCACCAAGGTTCGCGGGTATCCGTCAAGGATGAAACCGTTTGCGCAATCGGCCTGATCGATACGCTCGGCCACAATGGCGTTGACGATGGCGTCGGAGACCAGTTCGCCAGCGTCCATCACCGCCTTGGCGCGCTTGCCGACTTCGGTGCCGGCCTGGACAGCAGCGCGCAGCATATCGCCCGTGGAGAGTTGGGGTATGCCGTATTTTTCTACCAGTCTTTGTGCTTGCGTCCCCTTGCCCGCCCCTGGCGGCCCAAGCAATATCAACCTCATCTGGCCTTCTTCCCCCCGCGCAGCTTCGACTTCTTGATCAGGCCCTCATACTGGTGCGCGATCAGGTGACCCTGAATCTGCGCCACCGTATCGAGCGTTACACTGACCACGATCAGAAGCGATGTGCCACCGAGGTAGAATGGTACGCCAGTCGCTGAAATCAGGAACTCGGGCAGCAGACACACCAGCACCAGATAGATGGCGCCGACGACGGTGATGCGGGTGAGAACATAGTCGATGTAATCGGCGGTGCGCTCGCCCGGACGGTAGCCCGGAATGAAACCCGAATGCTTCTTGAGCTGGTCGGCGGTGTCCTTCGGGTTGAAGACGATCGCCGTATAGAAGAAGGCGAAAAACACGATCATCGCCGCATAGAACGCCATGTAGAGCGGCTGGCCATGGCCGAGTGCCGCCAGGACGGTGCTGGCCCAGGCTGGCATATTGGTCGTCTGCGAGAAGCCGGCGACCGTCGCCGGCAGCAACAGCAGCGAAGAGGCGAAGATCGGCGGAATGACGCCGGCCGTGTTGAGCTTGAGAGGCAGGTGCGAGGTGTCGCCCTGGAACATGCGGTTGCCGACCTGGCGCTTCGGATACTGGATCAGCAAGCGCCGCTGGGCGCGTTCGAAGAACACGATCAGCGCGATGACGACGACGGCGAGAACGATGATCGCCAGGATCAGGCCGGTCGACAGCGCGCCGGTGCGGCCAAGTTCCAGCGTACCGGAGATGGCTTGCGGCAGGCCGGCGACGATACCGGAAAAGATGATCAGCGAAATGCCGTTGCCGATGCCGCGGGCGGTGATCTGCTCGCCGAGCCACATCAGGAACATGGTGCCGCCGACCAGCGTGATGACAGTCGAGATGCGGAAGAACATGCCGGGATCGCTGACGATGCCGTTGCCGCCTTCCAGCCCGACCGCAATGCCGTAGGCCTGGACCAGTGCCAAAAGCACGGTGCCGTAGCGGGTATACTGGTTGATGACCTTGCGGCCCTGTTCGCCTTCCTTCTTCAGCGACTCCAGAGACGGGATAACGGAGGTCATCAGCTGCATGATGATGGAAGCGGAGATATAGGGCATGATGCCGAGGGCAAAGATCGCCATGCGCTCCACGGCGCCACCGGCGAACATGTTGAACATGCCAAGTACGCCCTTGCTCTGCGACGAGAAGGCCTGGGCGAAAGCGTCCGGATTGATGCCGGGCAGCGGGATATAGGTGCCGAGGCGATAGACGAGCAGCGCGCCGATGGTGAACCAGATGCGCTTCTTCAGATCCTCCGCCTTGGCGAAGGCCGAGAAATTCAGATTCGAGGCTAGTTGTTCAGCAGCCGAAGCCATGCCTGATTCTCCGCTTGGTCACGCTCGATGGCCCGCAACTCAGGCGGCGCGTGTCACCGAAGCTCACGAGATAAGCTCCGGACTGCAAACATGCAAGCGGCCGCGTTGATGCGGCCGCCATATTGATTGGATCAAAGCGCAAATCGAAAGCGAAACGTGTCCCACTCTTGCCGATCGCGCTTCAAATCGCCGTTACTCGGCGGCTGCCTTTTCCGGCAGCTTCACCGAACCGCCGGCCTTTTCGATCTTCTCGATGGCAGCCTTGGAGGCGCCGGCCACGTCGAAGGCGAGCTTGGCCTTGATGTCGCCGTCCGAGAGGATGCGCACGCCGTCCTTGACGCGGCGGATGACGCCGGCCGCGACCAGCGCTTCGGCTGTCACGGTCGTCTTGGCGTCGAGCTTCTTGGCGTCGAGCGCGGCCTGGATGCGGGCCAGCGACACGACGGCAAAGCTCTTGGCGAAGATGTTGTTGAAGCCACGCTTCGGCAGACGCCGGTAGAGCGGCATCTGGCCACCCTCGAAGCCGTTGACGGCGACGCCGGAGCGCGCCTTCTGGCCCTTGACGCCGCGACCAGCGGTCTTGCCCGAGCCGGAACCGATGCCGCGGCCGAGACGCTTCTTGGAATGCGTCGCGCCGTCCTTGTCACGCAGATCGTTGAGTTTCATCTGAGTTCTCCTGCGCTCTGGTTCAGCCCTCGTCCACGACGCGGACGAGATGCTGGACGGCAGCGATCATGCCGCGCACGGAGGGGGTGTCCTCCAGCGTGCGCTGCTTGTGCATCTTGTTGAGGCCGAGGCCGACCAGCGTCGCGCGCTGCTCCTTCGGCCGGCGGATCGGCGAACCGATCTGCTCGACGGTGATGGTCTTGGTTGCTTTCTTGGCCATGGTCAAAATCCCTGGTCAGCGTCGACTATTCTTCGGCCGCAACGGCGGTGCCGCGGCGGGCCTGAAGGGTCGAATACTTGATGCCGCGCGCAGCAGCTACATCCTTTGGATGCATCTGGCTCTTCAGCGCATCGAAGGTGGCGCGAACCATGTTGTACGGGTTCGACGAACCCATCGACTTGGCGACCACGTCATGCATGCCGAGCGTCTCGAAGACGGCGCGCATCGGGCCGCCGGCGATGATGCCGGTACCCTGCTTGGCAGCGCGCAGCAGAACGCGTCCGGCACCCCAGCGTCCCTCGACGTCGTGGTGCAGCGTACGGCCCGAGCGCAGCGGCACGAAGATCATGTCGCGCTTGGCCGATTCGGTCGCCTTGCGGATCGCCTCAGGCACTTCGCGCGCCTTGCCATGACCGAAGCCGACGCGGCCCTTCTGGTCGCCGACGACGACGAGTGCTGCAAAGCCGAAGCGCCGGCCGCCCTTGACGACCTTGGCGACGCGATTGATGTGGACGAGCTTGTCCACCATGCCGTCGTCGCGCTCTTCGCGATCACGGCCGCGGCCGCCATCCCTACGTTCCTGTGCCATATCCTGTTCCTTGTTTTTTTCCGGAAGCACGGTTGATGATGATATCCGGCACCTCTGTGGGTTGCCGGGGGCGAAACTCATTTTTTCTTCGCATGATCTTATCCGAAAAGTCTGCAACGTTTTGCTGCGCTGACCTCCGGTTCGGGATCATGCTTTAGAAGCTCAAGCCGCCTTCACGGGCAGCCTCGGCCAGCGCCTTGACGCGGCCGTGATAGATGTACGGTCCGCGGTCGAAGACGACTTCCTTGACGCCGGCCTTCGAAGCGCGCTCGGCAATCAGCTTGCCGATGGCCACAGCGGCGGCAGTGTCGGCACCGGTCTTGAGCGAACCCTTGAGGTCCTTCTCCAGCGTCGAGGCGGCAGCGATGGTGTGGCCCTTGGCGTCGTCGATGACCTGGACGTAAATGTTCTTCGACGTGCGGTGGACCGACAGACGCGGACGCTCGCCGGCGACCTTCTTGATCTGGCGGCGGACGCGCTGAGCGCGGCGTTGTGTGGATTCTTTCGAGCCCATGATATCAGTTCCTTGCCTTCAAAAAACGGGGGCAACCCTGTGCGGTAGGACAAGCCTCCCGCGACCGCTCCCCGCGGCGTTGAAATTACTTCTTCTTGCCTTCCTTGCGGACGATCTTCTCGCCAGCGTAACGGACGCCCTTGCCCTTGTACGGCTCGGGACCGCGATATTCGCGGATCTCGGCAGCAACCTGACCGACCTTCTGCTTGTCGATGCCGGTCACGGTGATTTCCGTCGGCTTCGGCACGGTGATCGTGATGTCCTGCGGCGTTTCGTAGACGACATCATGGCTGAAGCCGAGCGCCAGCTGCAGGTTCTTGCCCTGCATGGCGGCGCGATAGCCGACGCCGGTGATCTCAAGCTTCTTTTCGAAACCGTCCTTGACGCCCTGCAGGATGTTGACGATCTGCGTGCGCGACATGCCCCATTTGGAACGGGCGGTCTTGGTCTGGTCGCGTGGCTGGACAGCGATCTCGCTGCCTTCCATCTTGACCAGCACTTCGTCGTTCACCACGAACTTCAGCTCACCCTTGGGGCCCTTCGCCGTGACGGTCTGGCCGTCGACGGTCGCGGTCACGCCCTGCGGCAGCGAAACGGGTTTCTTTCCAATACGAGACATTTTGTTGTCCTCGTCACTTCTCTTGTTTCAGGTCTCTGTTTCGAGCGTGATCTTGTCCGAAAGCCGGGTTCCACTTTTCACTGCGTGGTTCGGTTCGGGATCGCGCTCCAGATCAGAAGATCTGGCAGAGGATTTCCCCGCCGACATTCTGTTCACGCGCTTCGTGGTCGGCCATCACGCCCTTCGGTGTCGAAAGGATGGCGATGCCGAGGCCGTTGGCGACGTGCGGGATCGACTTCGCCGAAACGTAAACGCGACGGCCCGGCTTCGAGACGCGGGCGATTTCGCGCACGACCGGCGCACCGTCGAAATACTTCAGCTCGATCTCGATTTCGGACTTGCCGTTGTCGAAGTCGGTCTGGCTGTAGTCGCGGATATAGCCTTCCGCCTTCAGCACGTCGAGGACGCGGGTACGCAGGCGCGAGGCCGGCGTCGAAACGCTCGACTTCTTGCGGCCATAGGCGTTGCGGATGCGGGTCAGCATATCGCCGAGAGGATCGCTCAATGACATGTTATGTCCTCCTTACCAGCTCGACTTGACCAGGCCCGGGATCTGGCCGTTGTTGCCGAGATCACGAAGCGCGATGCGCGATACTTTGAGCTTGCGATAGTAGGCACGCGGGCGTCCGGTGACTTCGCAGCGGTTGCGGATGCGGATCTTGGCCGAGTTGCGCGGCAGTGCCGCAAGCTTCAGCTGAGCGCGGAAGCGCTCTTCCATCGGCTTGGACTGATCCATGATGATCGCCTTGAGGGCCTTACGCTTGGCAGCGTACTGGTCCACAAGCTTGCGGCGCCTGTTGTTCTTCTCGACTGAGCTGGTCTTTGCCATTTCAGATTTTTCCTTTTCTCGCTGCCGTTACTGGCGGAAGGGGAAGTTGAAGGCCTTGAGCAATGCCCTGGCTTCGTCGTCCGTCTTCGCAGTCGTACAAACGATGACGTCCATGCCCCAGATCTGATCAACCTTGTCGTAGTTGATCTCCGGGAACACGATGTGTTCCTTGATGCCCATGGCATAGTTGCCACGGCCATCGAAGCTCTTCGGATTGAGCCCGCGGAAGTCGCGGACGCGCGGCAGCGCGATGTTCACGAGGCGGTCGAGGAACTCGTACATGCGTTCCTTGCGCAGCGTGACCTTGGCGCCGATCGGCATCTTTTCGCGGACCTTGAAGCCGGCGATCGAGTTGCGGGCGTGCGTGACGACGGCCTTCTGGCCGGCGATCAGCGCAAGATCTTCCGCCGCGATCGAAGGCTTCTTCGAATCGCCGGTCGCTTCGCCGACGCCCATGTTCAGCACGATCTTGTCGATGCGCGGAACCTGCATCTCGTTTTCGTAGCCGAACTGCTCCTGCAGCGCCTTGCGGATGGTCTCGTTGTAGACCTGCTTGAGGCGCGGCGTGTTCTGGGCAGTCGCCTGCTTGGTTTGAGCCTTAGCCATTGATGACTTCTCCCGAGCGCTTGGCGACGCGCACCTTCTTGCCATCCTTCTGGAAGATGAAACCGACGCGGGTCGGCTTGCCATCCTTGGGGTCGGCCAGCGCGATGTTCGACAGCTGGATCGGCGCTTCCTTGGTGATGATCCCGCCCTCTTGGGACTGGGACTGCTTCTGGTGACGACGGATCATGTTGACACCGCGCACCAGCGCGGTGTCTTCCTTCGGCTGTACCGAGAGGACTTCGCCCGAACGGCCCTTGTCCTTGCCGGCCAGCACGACGACCTTGTCGCCTTTTCTAATCTTCTGCATTGGTCCGGCTCCTTACAGCACTTCAGGCGCGAGCGAGATGATCTTCATGTGGTTCTTGGCGCGGAGTTCGCGCGGAACCGGTCCGAAGATACGCGTGCCGATCGGCTCTTTCTTGTTGTCGACGAGAACGGCTGCGTTCTTGTCGAAACGGATCACGCTGCCGTCCGGGCGGCGGATGTCCTTGGCCGTGCGAACCACGACCGCCTTCATCACATCGCCCTTCTTGACGCGGCCGCGCGGGATGGCTTCCTTGATCGACACCACGATGATGTCGCCCACGGAAGCGTATTTCCGCTTCGAGCCGCCCAGCACCTTGATGCACATGACACGACGGGCGCCGGAATTATCCGCGACGTCGAGGTTTGTTTGCATCTGAATCATGACTGGCCGCCTTCTTCTCTTCTAACGGGACGGGTTCTTCACCCTTCCCCGGTCTGTCCAAAATTCGTTTTGTTTGCCCTGATCAGGCCTGGTCCGAAGACACGACGGTCCAGCGCTTGTCCTTGGAAATCGGCTTCGATTCCTGGATGAACACCTGATCGCCGACCTTGTGGGCGTTGTTCTCGTCGTGCGCCTTGTACTTCTTGGTCATGCGCACGGTCTTCTTCATCACGGGATGCGTGAAGCGCCGTTCGACCTTGACGACAACCGTCTTCTCGTTTTTGTCGCTGACGACGGTGCCCTGCAGAATGCGCTTTGGCATGGTTTTCGTCCTTAAGCCTTCTTGGCCGCGGACTTTTCCGCAGCGATGGTCTTGATACGCGCAATGTCCTTGCGGACCTGCCTCACGCGCGCGGTCTTCTCGAGCTGGCCGGTGGCCTTCTGGAAGCGCAGGTTGAACTGCTCCTTCTTCAGGCTGGCCAGGTCGTCGGTCAGCTGGTCCTGGGTCTTGGTCCGGATGTCTTCGGCTTTCATGATCAGCCCGTCCTTATTCTGCGATGCGCTGTACGAAGCGCGTCCTGACCGAGAGCTTGGCCGCGCCGAGACGCAGCGCCTCACGGGCGGTTTCCTCATTGACGCCGTCGATCTCGAACATGATGCGGCCGGGCTTGACGCGCGCCGCCCAGTAATCGACCGCGCCCTTGCCCTTGCCCATGCGGACTTCGGTCGGCTTCGACGTCACCGGCACGTCCGGGAAGATACGGATCCAGACGCGGCCGGCGCGCTTCATCTCGCGGGTGATCGCGCGGCGGGCCGCCTCGATCTCGCGCGCGGTGACGCGGTTCGGCTCAAGCGCCTTCAGCCCGAAACCGCCGAAATCCAGATTGGTGCCACCCTTGGCGGCACCATGGATACGGCCCTTGAACTGCTTGCGGAACTTTGTGCGCTTTGGCTGCAGCATCGTTCTAACTCCAAATTCTCAACTGTCTCAGGCGTTTTCGCGACGGCGACCGCGTTCGCGCTCACCACCACCGCCATGCGCATGATCGCCCTCAGTCGCGCGGCGCTCCGAAGCCATCGGGTCGTGCTCGAGGATTTCGCCCTTGAACACCCAGACCTTGACGCCGCAGATGCCGTAGGCGGTGTGTGCTTCGGCCGTGCCGTAGTCGACGTCGGCGCGCAGCGTATGCAGCGGCACGCGACCTTCGCGGTACCATTCCATACGCGCGATCTCGGCGCCGCCGAGACGGCCGGCACAGTTGATGCGGATGCCTTCGGCACCGAGGCGCATCGCAGACTGCACGGCGCGCTTCATGGCGCGGCGGAACGCGATGCGGCGCTCGAGCTGCTGGGCGATCGACTGGGCGACCAGCGTGGCGTCGATCTCGGGCTTACGCACTTCGACGATGTTCAAATGCGTCTCGGACTTCGTCATCTCCATCAGCTTCTTGCGAAGCTTCTCGATGTCGGCGCCCTTCTTGCCGATGATCAGGCCCGGACGCGCCGCATGGATGGTGACGCGGCACTTCTTATGCGGACGCTCGATCACGACCTTCGAAATCGCGGCCTGCTTGAGTTCCTTCTCAAGATACTTGCGGATCTTGATGTCCTCATGCAGCAGCTTGCCGTACTCGCCGGTGTTGGCGAACCAGCGCGAATCCCAGGTGCGGTTGATGCCGAGACGCAGACCGATCGGATTGATTTTCTGGCCCATTATGCGGCCTCCACTTTTTCTTCGACTTCACGAACGACGATCGTGAGGTGCGAGAACGGCTTCTCGATACGGCTGGCGCGGCCACGGCCACGGGCATGGAACCGCTTCATGACGATCGACTTGCCGACATAGGCTTCCGCCACGATCAGCGCATCGACGTCGAGGTCGTGGTTGTTTTCCGCGTTGGCGATCGCCGATTCCAGCGTCTTCTTGACCGTGCCGGAAATCCGCTTGGCCGAGAATTCGAGATCGGAAAGCGCTGTCGCGACCTTCTTGCCGCGGATCAGCGCGGCAACCAGGTTCAGCTTCTGCGGGCTGATACGGATCGTGCGCAACACGGCGCGCGCTTCGTTATCAGCAAGCCTGCGCGGAGCTTTGGCCTTGCCCATGATTATTTCCTCTTCGCCTTCTTATCCGCGCCATGACCGTAATAGGTCCGGGTCGGAGCGAATTCACCGAACTTGTGGCCGACCATGTCCTCGTTCACCGAAACGGGAACGTGCTTCTGGCCGTTGTAGACACCGAAGGTGAAGCCGACGAACTGCGGCAGGATGGTGGAGCGACGGCTCCACATCTTGATCACCTCATTGCGACCACCTTCACGAACCTTGTCCACCTTCTTGAGAAGGTAGCCGTCGATGAAGGGGCCTTTCCAAATCGAACGAGTCACTTGGCGTTACCTCTTCTTAGCTCTTGCGCTGATGGCGCGAGCGCAGGATGAACTTGTCGGTCGCCTTGTTGGACCGCGTCTTCTTGCCCTTGGTCGGCTTGCCCCAAGGCGAAACCGGATGGCGGCCACCCGAGGTGCGGCCTTCGCCGCCGCCATGCGGATGGTCAACCGGGTTCATGGTCACGCCGCGGTTGTGCGGACGTTTTCCCCGCCACACCGTGCGGCCTGCCTTGCCGTCATTGATGTTGCCGTGGTCCGGGTTGGACACGGCGCCGACAGTGGCCATGCACGAGCCGTGGACGACACGCTGCTCACCCGAATTCAGGCGCAGGATCGCCATGCCCTGGTCACGGCCGACGAGCTGGGCATAACCGCCAGCCGAACGGGCAACCTGGGCGCCCTTGCCCGGCTTCAGCTCGATGTTGTGGACGATCGTGCCGACCGGCATCGAGGCCAGCGGCATCGCATTGCCCGGCTTCACGTCGACCGCTTCGCCGGCCACGATCTTGTCGCCGGCAGCAAGGCGCTGCGGAGCGATGATGTAGGACAGCTCGCCGTCGTCATACTTGATCAGCGCGATGAAGGCGCTGCGGTTCGGATCGTATTCGATACGCTCGACCGTGCCGACAATATCGAACTTGCGGCGCTTGAAGTCGATGATGCGGTACGTACGCTTGTGACCGCCGCCGATGAAGCGGGCCGTGATGCGGCCGTAATTGTTGCGGCCGCCCGACTTGGTCAGGCCTTCGGTCAGGCCCTTGACGGGCTTGCCCTTGTAGAGGCCCGAGCGATCGACGATGACCAGCTGGCGGGTGCTCGGCGTTATCGGGTTGAATTTTTTCAGTGCCATGTTTGTTGTCCTCGCGGTCTTGTTCAGAGACCCGTCGCGACGTCGATCGACTGGCCGTCAGCCAGCGTCACGATCGCCTTCTTGACGTCGCTCTGGCGGCCGATTGTGCCGCGGAAGCGCTTGATCTTGCCCTTGCGGACAAGCGTGTTCACGGCCATCACCTTGACGCCGAACAGCGCTTCGACGGCAGCCTTGATTTCCGGCTTCGACGCCTTCTTGGCGACGTTGAAGACGACCTGGTTCTGCTCGGAAGCCATGGTCGACTTTTCGGTGATCGCCGGCGAGACGATCACGTCGTAGTGACGAAGGTCGGTCATTTGAAGCGCTCCTCGAGAGCCTCGACGGCGGCCTTCGAAAGGACCAGCGTGCCGCGGCGCAGAATGTCGTAGACGTTGATGCCCTGGATGGGCAGCACGTCGATGTTCGGGATGTTCGTCGCCGCGAGCTTGAAGTTCTTGTCGAGCTCGGCGCCGCCGATCAGCAGGGCGTTGGACAGGCCCAGCGTCGCGAAATTCGCGATCAGCGCCTTGGTCTTGGCCTCGGTCAGCATCAGCTCGTCGATGATGATGAGCGACGCGCTCTTGGCCTTGGCCGACAGAGCGTGCTTGAGGCCCAGCGCACGCACCTTCTTCGGCAGGTCGTGCTCGTGGCTGCGGACGACCGGGCCGTGGGCCTTGCCGCCGCCGCGGAACTGCGGAGCGCGTGCCGAATGGTGACGGGCGCGGCCCGTACCCTTCTGCTTGTACATCTTGGCGCCGGTGCGGGCGATCTCGGCGCGACCCTTGGTCTTGTGCGTGCCTTGCTGCTTCTTGGCAAGCTGCCAGCGCACGACGCGCTGCAGGATGTCCTCGCGCGGATCAAGGCCGAAAATCTCCTCGGAGAGTTTCACCTTGCCGGCGTCCTTGCCGCCAAGCGTTGTGATCTTGATGTCCATTATTCCGCTCCCTCTGTGGCCGGGGCATCTACTGTGGCCGGGGCATCGTTCTTGGCGCCATCACTGGTTGCAATGACGCGGATTGCGGCGGGCTTCGGCGCATTGGCCGGCAGCGCAACCTTGGCCGCGTCGCGGACTAGGATCCAGGCGCCCTTCGAACCGGGAACCGCGCCGCGGATCAGGATCAAACCGCGATCGGCGTCGGTCGAGACGACCTCGACATTCTGCGTGGTGACGCGGGTGTCACCCATGTGGCCGGCCATATGCTTGCCCTTGAACACCTTGCCCGGGTCCTGGCGCTGGCCGGTCGAGCCGTGGGTACGGTGCGAGACCGAGTTGCCGTGGGTCGCGCGGCCACCGCCCATGTGGTGCCGCTTGATAACGCCCTGGAAACCCTTGCCGATCGTGGTTCCCGTCACATCGACCTTCTGGCCGGCGACGAAATGATCGACGGTGATCTCGGCGCCGACATCGATCATGTTGTCGGCGGAGACACGGAATTCGGCAACCTTGGCCTTCGGCTCGACGGAAGCGGTCGCGAAATGGCCGCGCATCGCCTTCGACGTATTCTTCACCTTGGCAAGGCCAACGCCGAGCTGGACGGCGGTATAGCCGTTCTTCTCTTGCGTGCGCTGCGCCACGACCTGGCAGTTCTCCATCTGGAGAACAGTGACGGGAACATGTTCCCCGGCATCGTTGTAGATGCGGGTCATTCCCACCTTCTTTGCAATCACACCTGAACGCATCGGTTCAATTCCTTTAGAGTTCCCTGTCGGGGCTGTCGCCCCTCCACGCCTCTTGTTCCGTCAGAGTTCCGGGTCGCCCCGCCCCTCTGGTTCCTTAGAGCTTGATCTCGACGTCGACACCGGCGGCAAGATCGAGCTTCATCAAAGCGTCGACCGTCTGCGGGGTCGGATCGACGATGTCGAGGAGACGCTTGTGCGTGCGCATCTCGAACTGCTCGCGGCTCTTCTTGTCGACGTGAGGCGACCGGTTGACCGTGAACTTTTCGATCCGCGTCGGCAGCGGAATGGGGCCGCGGACGTTGGCGCCGGTGCGCTTGGCCGTCGACACGATTTCCCGCGTCGAGGCGTCAAGCACCCGGTGATCGAACGCCTTCAGGCGGATGCGGATATTCTGTCCGTTCATGCGTCACTTCCTTGTTCTGGCGCGGCGCGGGCAGCGCCCGCGACAGATCGGTTTAAGTCCAAATTACTCTTTGATGGTGACGACGATGCCGGCACCAACGGTGCGGCCGCCTTCACGGATGGCGAAGCGCAGCTTCTCTTCCATGGCGATCGGCACGATCAGTTCGACATCGACGGTGATGTTGTCGCCCGGCATCACCATCTCGGTGCCTTCCGGCAGCGACACGATGCCGGTCACGTCGGTCGTGCGGAAATAGAACTG
>NZ_FUIG01000072.1:0-2352 GCF_900149755.1 Mesorhizobium delmotii
GAGTGGCTTGTCTTTCCGCTCAGGTGTACCATCGGTACGCGACCACCAGTGTTGCAAGAGGGGATTTCACATGACGATCGGCAGGAGCGCAGCGTCGATACTTGCCGCGACCGCGATGATGCTGGTTGCACCGGCTATCAAGGCGGCTGACGTTGGGGTCGAGGCAGCCCCAGCGGAAGCCGCTATCCCAGGCAGGGAATGGACATTCAGCGTAGCACCCTATGTCTGGGGTGCGGGGCTTGCAGGCGACGTCGGTCTATTCGGGCGTGACCCGGTCGACATCGACATGAGTTTTGGCGACATCTTCGACAATTTGCGCTTCGGCGGCATGGTTGTCGGGGAAGCGCACAACGGAACCTGGGGTGTCGTGGTCGATGTAATCTACGTCAACATCGAGGATGAAGAGTCGGTTACGCGACCCATCGCGGGCGTCCCGGTCAGCCTCGCCGCTAGCGTCGAGACCAGCAGCCTGACTGCGACCATCATGGGCGAGTATCGCGCCGTCTCACAGCCGACGGCGACCGTGGACCTGATGGCCGGCGCCCGCATCTGGAGCGTCGACAACGACATTGAAGTCAGCCTGTCGGCCGGCGGCGCGCCGCTCGCAGCCTTCAGCGGCAGCGATGGAAGCACCTGGGTGGACCCAATCGTCGGGATCAAGGGACGCGTCGACATCAATCCATCCTGGTACATTACCGGATGGGGCATGGTTGGCGGCTTCGGCGCGGCTTCCGACGTTACATGGGACGTCTTCGGGGGCGTCGGTTATCAATGGAACGAGTGGCTGTCGTTGGTCGCCGGCTACCGTGCGCTGGGCGTAGACTACGAAAATGACGGCTTTGTCTATGATGTCGTCCAGCAAGGGCCGGTGCTCGGCGCTGTGATGAGGTTCTAGGATCGCCAGCGGCCACCAAAAGAGGAGTTGCTGCAATGAAGGTCTCTAGACGGGTTGTAGCCTTCGGTGGTCTTGGCCTGCTTACCGAAGCGGTACTAGGCACCATCACGCGAGTTGATGCGGCTAGTCAGGACCCGCTTCTGAGCGCCGCCGTCGATGCGTACATCTACGGCTATCCGCTCGCGATCATTGATATGACGCGCAGGCAACTCACCAACGTCGCGACCGTTGGGCCGACACGCGCACCAAGGGGGCAGTTGCGCCGACTACGCAGCTACCCGGCAGTCGATGACCGTTCTGTCCCCGCTCCTAATGCCGATACGCTGTACACCGATGCCTGGCTCGACGTTTGGAAGGAGCCGATGGTTTTGACGATGCCGGACATGGGCGACCGTTATTTCCAGATGCCGATGCTGAGCGGCTGGTCGGATGTGTTCCAATCTCCCGGAACGAGGACCACGGGCCAGAAGGCGCAGACCTATGCCATCACGGGTCCCGGATGGTCCGGTGAACTGCCCGCCGGGGTCACTGAATTGAAATCGCCAACCGGCATCATCTGGATTCTCGGCCGCATTTATTGCACCGGCACGCCGGAGGATTATGCGAAGGTCCACGCCTTGCAGGACCAAATTTCGTTAGTTTCGTTGAGCCAATACGGCAAGGCGTACACGCCCGCGCCGGCCAGCGTAGACCCTGGCATCGATACGGAGACACCGCCGCGCGAGCAAGTGAACGCGATGAGCGTCAACGACTACTTCCGCTACCTCGCGGAGCTGATGAAGACCAACCCGCCCTTGCCACAGGATGCTCCCATTCTCGCGCGAGTGGCCAGCATCGGGTTGACGCCTGGGCAGGACTTCGACCCGAGCAAACTAAGCGCACTGGACCAGGCGGCCGTCGACGCCGTTCCCAAATTGGCGCTACAGAAGATGCTTGAGCGTTTTGCGAACCTACCGACCCTCAACGGATGGATTGACTTCGGACCAAGTGTGGCCAGTTGGGGCACGGATTACGTGCTACGTGCTTTGTGCAACATGCTTGGGCCGGGCTGGAACCTTCCGGCCGATGCGGTCTACCCAACGTCCGAGAAAGGAACCGATGGCAAGGACTTTGACGGGAACCACAAATACGTCATTCATTTCGAGAAAGGTCAGATGCCGCCAGTCGAGGCCGACGGATTCTGGTCGCTGACCATGTACGACGGAGATAAATTCTTCGTCCCTAATGCGCTCAACCGCTACACCATCAGCCAGCGCGACAATCTTGTAGCGAACGCCGACGGTTCAGTGGATATCTATCTCCAGGCGGATTCGCCCGGCAAGGACAAAGAGGCAAATTGGCTGCCCGCGCCCAAAGCGAAATTCAGCGTCATGCTGCGCATGTACATACCTAAGGAGGGCCCCGTCTCTATCCTTGACGGCTCCTGGAAGCCGCCGGCGATCCAAGTCGCGCAGTAG
>NZ_FUIG01000045.1:0-33235 GCF_900149755.1 Mesorhizobium delmotii
TCACCCGAGGGGTGCACTTCAATAGGTGACAACCTCGTGCCGAACGGGTTGTGATGGTCTGCAATGTCCTCTGTTCCAGATCGAAGTATCCAAGACCATAGCGCATGAAGCTCAAGAGCCAAATGCCATCGTCGAACTCCTTGACGCCGAGCCTTTGTCCGGCGAGCACGGTGGCGATCTTCTTCCTGTGCATGCAGATGCGGCCGGAGGCGGGACGAATCTGTTCACCTTCGGGACGAGCCTGCGCTTTCTGCGATTGATGAATCTGAATCATGACGGCATGCGGATTTTGCCGCCTAATCGATCGCCGGCGTCGTCGCTATTCTATTTACACATTCGCAATACTGCCGCGCATGCCGAGGAATGAGCATGGCCAGGCAGCCCCGCGACAAGTCAAGACGATCAAGGAGACAGGCATGAGCAAACAGATCGGAATTGAGAGCACGGCTGAACCGCAGTCCAGTGTCGACTTTGGCCGGCGTGACGTCCTGAAGCTGACCGGCGCCGGCGTTGCCGCGCTCGGTGCGGCGTCGCTGTTCAACATCCCCTTCGCAAAGGCTCAAGACATGTCAAACGGCGCAAACAATTTCTACACCAGCGATCAGGTGACGCTCGAAAAGGTGGCCTTCAAAAGCCAATACAAGATGAACGTCGCGGGCAATCTGTTCTTTCCCAACAACCTCGATCGCAATGCGCGCCATCCGGCGCTCGTCGTCGGGCATCCGATGGGTGCGGTGAAGGAGCAGAGCGCAAATCTTTACGCCACCAAGATGGCCGAACAGGGCTTCGTCGCCATGTCCATCGACCTGCCGTTCTGGGGCGAAAGCGAGGGCGAGGCCCGCCAGATCGTTTCGCCTGACGTCTATGCCGAAGCGTTCAGCGCCGCGGTCGATTTCTTGGGCACGCGGCCATTCGTCGACAGAAACCGCATCGGCGCGATCGGCGTCTGCGGCAGCGGCAGTTTCGTCATCAGCGCGGCCAAGATCGACCCGCGGATGCGCGCCGTCGCGACCGTCAGCATGTACGATATGGGGGCCGCCAACCGCAACGCGCTCAATCATTCGCTGAGCGTCAAGCAGCGCAAGGAGATCATTGCTGCAGCTGCCGAGCGGCGCTGGGCCGAGTTTGAAGGCGGCGCGGTCGAATATACCAGCGGCACGGTGCATGAGTTGACCGCCGACACCCATCCGATCCAGCGGGAGTTCTATGACTTCTACCGCACGCCGCGGGGTGAATTCACGCCCGCAAGCGCAAACCCGCAGATCACCACGCATCCGACGCTGACCAGCAACGTCAAGTTCATGAATTTTTACCCGTTCAACGACATCGAGACGATCTCGCCGCGCCCGATGCTGTTCATCGCGGGCGATCAGGCTCACTCCCGCGAGTTCAGCGAGGATGCCTACAAGCGAGCGGCCGAGCCAAAGGAGCTTGTGTGGGTTTCCGGCGCCGGGCACGTCGATCTCTACGATCGCGTCGACCTGATCCCGTTCGACAAGCTGACCAGCTTCTTCAATCAGCACCTCTCCGCGTGAGCGGCGAGGTGGAGCCTGCGCCGGAGGGCGCAGGCTCCATCAGCATAGATCGGGAGATACGACGGCATGCTGAAACTATTACTGAGCTCCGCTGTTATCGCACTCGGAATGGTTGGACCTGCCATGGCTCAAGAGCGCATTCGCATTTCTTCGGATTGGGGCGAGGTCACAGCCGATCTCGCCGATAACGAAGCAGCAAAATCTCTGGCGCAGATGCTGCCGCTCACGATCGAGATGTCCGACCATCTCCGTCAGGAAAAGACCGGCAATCTGCCTTCCGCCTTGCCCGAGCTGGCGCGGCAACGCGACTTCTCTGTCGGCACGCTTGGACTCTGGAGTTCCGATCATTTCGTGATCTACTATCGGAGCGGTCGCGTCCCGTCACCTGGCATCATTGTGCTCGGGCAGGTCACTGGCGACGTCTCGATCTTTGATCGTCCCGGTCCCGTCACTGTCCGAGTTGAACGCGCCGACTGAACCTGCGCAACCCGCTCGTAGCTGGTTGCCGGGCGAGCGGCGCGAATTGCATGAGCTGCCGCAAAATCAGGTCTCTGTATTCGCTTTCGATTTATTCGGTATAATCGAGTTCTGGCTATCAGAAGGATACATGAGTGCCGCGGCAGAATGTCAACGATCTGCTTGCGTTCCTTGCTGTTGCTCGGGAGCGTAGCTTTACGCGCGCCGCAGCCCGGTTCGGCATATCGCAATCGGCGCTAAGCCACACTATCCGTCAACTCGAAGCTCGCCTTGGCGTTCGCCTGCTCACACGCACGACGCGCGCGGTGGCCCCCACGGAAGCGGGAGAGAGGCTTTTGCAGCGAATTGAGCCTCACTTTGACCAGATCGAAGTCGAGGTCGATGCCCTGAACGAATTGAGAGAAAAGCCCGCCGGAACCATCCGGCTCTCAGCGCCTGACTATGCTATCAGCAGCGTCCTTTGGCCCAAGTTGAAACGCTTTCTCCCAAAATATCCCGACATCAGGGTCGAGCTCCTGCTCGACAACGGCCTCACCGACATCGTGACGGAGCGCTATGACGCCGGGATCCGCATGGGCGAGCAGCTTGCGAAAGACATGATCTCCGCTCGCATCGGACCGGATTTCCGGTTCGCGGTCGTCGGCGAAAAGTCCTACTTTGCCGAGCATCCCGAGCCGGAGAAGCCGCAGGATCTCGTGCAGCACAATTGCATCAATTACCGTTTTCCAACGTCCGGGGCTCTTTATGTGTGGGAGTTCGAGGAGAACGGCCGCGAGATCAAGATTCGCGTCGATGGACAGCTCGTCTTCAATAACATCTTTCATGTCCTGGACGCTGCGCTCGCCGGCCGCGGCCTTGGCTATGTTCCAGAAGAAATTGCCCTTCCTCACATCGCGAAAGGTCGGCTGGCCCGGGTTCTGGAAGGTTGGTCGCCATATTGGGATGGCTACCATCTCTATTATCCGAGCCGCCGGCACTTGCCACTGAAAGCCAGGCAACGAGGGCGACGACAACCGTCTGTACATCATGGCTCGCAAGAGGACGTGACCGGCCGAGGTTGCCATGTCTCAGTTAGGGCTGCTGTATTGCCGCAAGCTTCCAGTCGCCGCCGTTCTGGCGCGTGAAGGTCCACAGTTCGGTTGTTTCCGTCGGCCGATCGGCTTCGCCGGCGACGATCTTGCCGCTGGCGCGATCGCGCATTACGTCATGAGACTCGTAGCGCAAGGCAGCCGTCGCGTAGTCGCGATCGTCTTCCCGCCAGCTCTCCGCAATATCGGCCTCCAACAGGCTGACGTTCGAGACCTCGTTCCTGACGCCGTTTTTGGCATTGTCGGCAAGCTCCTCGGACAAGTATGACACCATCTCGGGGGTCGCCAGCCGGCGCAAGCCAGCATGATCTTCGCGCCCGAACGCTTCCTGAACCTCCGTCAGCCGCTGCTGGAATATGTCGAGGTCGGCCTGCGTCATTGTAATTTCATCGGACGCTGGAGCTGTCCGGCCAAATCCAGACCCAATGCCTGGAATGGGGAAAGACGAGACGTTGTCGGCGTCGGGCTGGGCTGCCGCGTTTCGCCCAAAGTTCCCCATGCTCCGCGGAACACCGGCCATGGCGGGCGCCTGGTTGCGTGCCGATAGCGACCGGAAAAAGCGGATGATCAGCATGATCGCGCCGCCGATCAGCAGCCCTTGAAGCAGCAGCCCCAAGATGCCGGCCAAGCCGCCGAACCCTTGGCCCAAAAGAAGTCCTATCAGACCGCCGAGCAACAGCCCGCGCATCATCGAACCGCCGAGGCCGTTGAACAACCCTGGCCTCTGGGATGCCGGCGCCTGGCGGGCCGCACTGTTCGTTACGGTGTTGGGCGTCATCGAGCGCTCGACCGGCGCGGCCGGCTGTGGCGCCGTCCTGGTCGGCGGGACCGACTGGAAAGTGCGCGTGCCGCGGCTGCCGAAGCTGCCGCCACGCCGCGCCTCAGCGTAATCGGCCGTGACCATGGAGAATGCCAGGAACAGTCCTGCAAACAAAACTGCAAACCGGCTCGAACGCGAAATCATCATGGCAAATCCCTAGGCGATACTCTTCGCGCTCATATGGGGTGCGCCGATCGAAATATCAGTGGCCCACCTTCCGTATTCGGCCATTGAGGAGAATTCGCGGATCGCCTCGACTCCAGACACGGCCGCTGACGTGATCCTTCTGGCACCTTGTGCGTTGTCGCCTTTGGGCACGCCGAGGGAGACGAACGGTGTTTGCAGGTTTCAGAGCCAACAGCTTGCGACTGGACGACACGACCATTTTCGCAAGGGTCGGCGGAACCGGTCCGCCGCTGCTGCTGCTTCATGGTTTTCCCGAAACGCATCTGATGTGGAGGGATATCGCCGTGGCCTTGGCGCCCCGCTTTACGGTGGTCGCCGCCGATCTTCGAGGCTATGGGCAAAGCGGCTGCCCGGTCTCCTCTGCCGATCATAGTCCATACGCCAAACGCGCCATGGCCGGCGACATGGTTCAAGCCATGAAGCAGCTGGGATTTGAGCAGTTCATGGTTGCTGGACACGACCGTGGCGGGCGGGTCGCCTATCGTCTGGCGCTCGACCATCCCGATGAAATCTCCAAAGTCGCTGTCCTCGACGTCATCCCCACCGCCACCGCGTGGGATAGGGCGGACGCCAGACTGGCTCTCGGCTTCTGGCCCTGGAGCCTTCTCGCGCAACCGGAGCCGCTGCCGGAGCGACTGATAGGCGCAGCGCCCGATGCCATAGTCGACAATGCGATTGTGCAGTGGGGGTCGCCGGCAGAAATGTTCTCTGCAGAGGTCAGGGACGCCTATGTCAAGGCGCTTCGCGATCCCGTTCATATTCATGCGATTTGCGAAGAGTATCGGGCCGCTGCCACGATCGATCGTGAACATGATGCGCTGGACCAGGCAAATGGTCGTCGCATCGAGTGTCCGCTGCTGGCACTGTGGAGCAGCGAAGGCGGCCTCAATACCTGGTATGCGGGGGAAGGTGGGCCGCTGGCTATTTGGAGGAAATGGGCCGACGGAGTTGAAGGAGGTCCCGTTCCGGGCGGGCACTTCTTTCCAGAAGAGCACCCTCACCAGACCGCCGCGGCTCTCTCGAAATTCTTCGAGGATAATAGGGGGTAAATAGGGGGAATGACGCCTAGGGCAGAGTATTGTAGAGCTTCACATGCTTCAATTATGCAGTACCTCGGGAACGCTTGGGATCGAGGATCTCTCTGGTATTCGCCCGTCAGGCGTCAAATCTGCTTGATAAAAAAATGAAAGCCATCTCGCCAGCCACGCCTCTGATATGCAGCCTCGTATTTATCGGAAGTTGCGCATCGCCCTTCCACACATCCTTTGATGCCGCGAAATACGACAGAATGAGCTGCGTCGAACTCAACGTGGCCATGGGCGAAGTCGCCAAGGAGATGTCGGCGACAGCGATCACCCGGGGCAAAGTCGCGAAAACCAATATTCCGGACTGGCTATGGGGCGCCCGGCATGTCGCCACTACCGTCACTGCCCGCCAGAGCGCGAGAATCGAGCGCTTGCGGCAACAGCAGGCTGCGATCGCGGCGGTGAGACGACGCAAGTGCTGATTGCGGCGCCTGAGTGAGCCTGCAAGCCGAAGGTCGGAAAAAAGATCAATTTCGTCGACATGGCATCGGAGCCGAGCCTCGACGCCCCATGAATTCGATCATCCTCACCGCCACGGCTTCAGTCTCGGCGACACGGCCAAACCGAGGAAAACGAGAACGGCCTGGTTGAGGCGCAGGATGTCCGCGTCGTCTAACCGTCCGATATTTGCGCCGATCTTGGATTTCGGGACCGTGGTGATCTTGTCCACCATCATTCGGCAGACGGCGAGCAGCCCGTTCCGCTCGTTCGGTTCGATGGCCAGACGGAACAATGGCGCGTCCGTCTCGTCGGTCGTGCAGCCGCAGATGGTAATCGAATCCGTCGCATCGAAACTGTCATCCTGGATGATGACGACAGGACGCGGTTTGCCGGCGTAATCCTTGCCGCCGGCGACCGTCCAGATATCGCCACGCTTCATTCATCACCCCAATCCGATATCGCGTCGATGAACGCCTGATCCTCGCGTGCATGGGCGCTTGCCGCGACCGCTAGTGACTGGCGATGCGCTTCCGAACGGAAGCCCGGCGCACGCACGTCCGGCACCCAGATCTGTATCGGGCGCAGACCTTGCCGGCGCAGACGTTCACGATGTTCCCGCACCTTCATGCCCGAGGACTTAGGCTTCGATGCCGAGGCCATGACGATTCTCCCTGCTAGTGGTTACATGTAACCTATTGCAGAGGGCGAGCTTTGACCAGTCCTCATCGGAAAGCCCGCACCGGGCTACGACAACGGCTGTGACTTGCTGCTATTGCGTGCCTTGTTATTGGCTTCAGCCGTTCGATGAAGCTTCCCTTGCGGATATGCCGTTCGCGGATCGCCTGCAGCCGGCGGGCGAAGTCGCCAATCGTCCCCCGCTCCTCGCCAATCGCCTTGAGGTCGAGCAGAAGACCGGCGGCCGTATCATAGCCGGAAGCGTTGCGGCGCTCGATTTCGGTCTCCACCTCGCGCCACACGGTTTCGCCGCGCCGCATGATCGCATCGAGCCGGTCGCGGCGAGCGCGTAGCTCTTCCGCCTCCCGCCGTTTCCTTTCAGCCTCCCGCCGCTCGCTTTGCTCGCGCTCGCGAGCCTCGCGGATCGCATCGGCACGGGCGCGCAATTCGCCGACCGAGCGCGGAGCGACGGCGGGTCGAGCCGCCGAGGCTTGCAACGCCTGGCGATCCCGAACGAGCGCCCTAAGCTCACTCGCCACATGCGGATCGCCCTCGGCCAGTCGAGCAAGCAGCGTCGTTTTTTCATGATCAGGCAAATCGGCAACGGAACGACGGATGACATCCGATGACAATGGGTCCCCCGCCGTCGTGCCAGCGGGACGTTCGGCCGCCGCCTCGACGAGATCGGCATCGAGACGGAAGAACCGCGCGAATGCGTCGAGCGCGCCAGTCATCGGGCCGATCCCCGGCAACGGCTCCGCCTCGTCCGGCTCGATAGAACCGGCCTCGACCGCCATCAGCCACAGCAGATAGAAAAGCCTCAGGTCGCCGCCAAGCACGTCGGCGCGCAGCGGCGCCAGCGCTGCGAGCCAGTCCGATTCGTCGTCCCAATAGTCCTCGGGCTCCAGTTCCTCGCACAGGATGTCGACGATCAAATTTTCACCCGCTGTCGTGACATCGACGCAATCGACCGAGTGGAGAAATCCGTCGAGACGCCGCCGATCGACCAGCCGCTTCGGCAGACGGATCATCAGGCGGTACGTGCCCCAATTGGCCAGATAGAGATGGAGATCGAAGCAGCGCTCCATCAACTGGACCGGGTCGCCTTTGAAGTCGCCCCACTCGTAGGAATTCGTGAAGCTCGTGGCGGTGATCCGCGCTCGTATCGACAAATCGCGCAAGACCCGGCGATCCGCTTCGCCGAGCGGACGGTCGACCGCCTGAAACTCGTAATACTGGTATTCGCTCATGACCGCTTTCGCTTGGCTCTGTAATGGCCGACACCGACACCGCAAGCAGACCGGCGATAGTGATTCAGACTGGATGCAGAATACCGTCCGTTTCGAGAATGCGAAGCGCCTCGACGAGCGTCTCGCCGGCGTAAAGCCGCCATCATTTACCCGTGAGCCGCATCCAGTAGATATCGAATTGATCTGGCCCCACGCGATCGATTCTGGCGAAAGCCGCGTTGAACTCCTCGCCGCGATTGTGTTCCATGCCCGACCGGTAGCGCTGGACGAGGAGGGAATCGACTATCCGGAAGGCAGCACTTGCCCCGACTGCCCGTACTGGGCACGGCGAGATCGTTGGACCGGCGAGCTCGGTAAGAACTGATGCCCGACAGGTGGATTAGTGGGCTATAGCGCAGATGAAGGACACTTCATCCCGCACGGTCCATCGTCAGTGTAATGGATAACCTCAGACCGACACCCCGGATTGGTGCGCAGCGATTGCGCCGAGGAAGATCTCGCCGAATTCCCTGAGCTTGGCGGCACCGACGCCGTTGACTGCGGCGAAGGCGTCGAGGTCGCGCGGGCAGCGTTCGGCCATATCGATCAGCGTACGATCGGAGAAGATCACGAAGGCCGGCACCTGGCGCTCCCGGGCGAGACGCAGCCGAACCACCTTGAGCGTGGCCAAAAGCGCGGTATCCAGGTCTTGCGTGCCCGCGGCAGTATTCGGGGTGGGACGAGTCTTGCCGCGCGATGCACGGTGCCGCACCTCTACGCGATACCGGAACGGGACCTCGCCACGGGCCAGCTCACGACCCTTTTCGGCGATGGCAAGGCCGCCATGGCCGCCTGAGTCCAAAGTCAGAAACCCTCCCGCGACGAGTTGGCGGACGAGCGACAGCCAGACATCCTTCTTGTGCGCCACACCGGTCCCGAAGCTGGCCAGCCTGTGGTGGTTCCTGGCCAGAACCTTCTCGGTTTCATTGCCGAGCAGAACATCGACGATTTGGGCAGCACCGAAGCGCTCGCCGGTTTGTGCGATGGCAGCGAAGACGATCCGTGCCTCCGCCTCGCCATCCGCATGCGGCGTCTGGTCAAGGCAGTTGTCGCAATTGCCGCAAGGCATTGCTGATTCGCCGAAGTAGCCAAGCAGGATCTGGCGACGGCACTGGGCCGTTTCGCAATAGCCGATCAGCGTATCGAGCCGGCCATGCGCGCGCCGTTTATGCTCCGCCGGCGCGTCCTCGTCGTCGATGAAAAGCCGCCGCATGCGGATATCGCCGAGACCGAAGAGCATATGTGCCTCGGCAGCCCGCCCGTCGCGGCCCGCGCGGCCGATTTCCTGATAATAGGCTTCGAGGCTGCCCGGCAGGTCGGTATGGAAGACATAGGCGACGTCAGGCTTGTCGATCCCCATGCCGAAGGCGATGGTCGCCACCATCACGACACCGGACAAGGTCATGAATGCGTTTTGATTCGCTTCACGCGCGTCCTTGCTCATGCCGGCATGATAGGCCAGGGCGCGCACGCCGTTCCGGTCGAGGAACGCCGCCGTCTCTTCCGTCTTCTTGCGCGACAGGCAATAGACGATCCCGCTGCGGCCGGCATGGCGCTGCACGAAGCTCAGCAATTGGCGCTTGCTGTCCTGCTTGGCCTCGATGCCGAGCTTTATGTTCGGTCGGTCGAAACCCAGCACCAGGGTTTCGACGCGCCCGGCGAACAGCTGTGCGGCGATATCGGTGCGCGTCGCCTCGTCCGCTGTCGCCGTCAGCGCAATGATCGGCACATCAGGGAAAATATCGCGCAGCCGCGACAACTCTTCATATTCGCGCCGGAACGCCGGGCCCCATTGGGAGATGCAATGCGCCTCGTCGACAGCGATCAGCCGGATATCGAGCCTGGCCAGCGCCTCGAGCATCCGCGTCGTCATCAGCCGTTCCGGCGCAAGATAGAGCAGGCGCGTCTGGCCCGCCGCAACGCGGCGCCAGGCGGCGACATTGGCATCGCGGTCGAGTGAGGAATTGATCGTATCGGCCGCCACGCCGGCAAGACGCAATGCGGCGACCTGGTCCTGCATCAGCGCCACCAGGGGCGAAACGACAATGGTGAGCCCGCCCAGGACCAGCGCCGGGACCTGATAGCAGAGCGATTTGCCAGCGCCGGTCGGCATGACAGCCAGCACATGACGCCCGGCCAGCAGCGCCTCCGTCACAGCGTCCTGGCCGGGACGAAAATCATCGAAGCCGAACACGTCCTTCAGGACGCGCCGCTTGGGATCCTCCGCCCGGACGCTCGCCGCCGATCCCTGCATCAAGGAATTTCTATGATCGGCGCCGCCCGAAAAGTGAGCGGGCTCAGGGACTGCGACGACATCTCCCTGGCGAATCGCCAGGTGACTGCCTGGACAGCCGATTCGAACATTAAACGCCCCTCAAGTCCTGTCTCCGTCCGCACCGTCTGAAAGGATATCCCTCTCATTGGCGGATATGCGAGCGTGATTCCAGCCTCTATTCGCTTTGACTGTGGATATCGCACGCCGGCTCGGGCCGATTAATCCGATCTTCACCATGATTCGGCAGGCTGAGGTTCTGCGGTGATGTTTTGAGTACCGCGGCGCCACAAGCGCCCAGGCAACACGCCCGCGTCTCTCCGGAGGCGCGGGCTTTTCGTTTCCGGGATGTGCTTGAAGGAAGCGACAGGCGATCCTGCTCTTCGGGCCGGACACACGCGGCAATGACCTGCGTTCGCTCGCCCTCAGTCGATAAAATCGGCGCGGTGCGGTGTGAAACTGTCGACGAGGCGGCCGGCCTCGAGCGCCTTGACGCCGTGGATCAGGTTGGAAGGGACAATGAAGCTGCTTCCCGTTTCCAGGACCTCGGTCCTGCCGTCGATGGTGACCTCGAAGCGGCCTTCGGCGACGTAGCTCGCCTGAACATGCGGGTGCGAATGCAGCGCACCGACACCGCCCTTGTCGAAACCAAACTCGACCATCATCAATTCGTCCGTGTGCAGCAGCACACGCCTGCGATTGCCATCCGGGGTCGGCGTCCATGCGCCCTCGCCGGCGTGCGCAAAGATCTTCGTTCCGGTCATCGCCAAATCCTCGTCATGGCATGCTCCTCATCGCGCCAGCCAGCCGCCGTCCACCGGCACCACTGCGCCATGCATGTAGTTTGACGCCGGCGCCAGCAGGAAGACGGCCGCGTCGCCGATGTCTTCCGGCTCGCCCCAGCGCCCGGCCGGAATGCGCGCCAGAATGGCCGTGCTGCGGTCTGGATCGGCACGCAGCGCCTCGGTGTTGTTGGTTTCGATATAGCCGGGCGCAATGCTGTTGACGTTGATGCCTTTCGACGCCCATTCGCAGGCGAGCAACCGGGTGATGCCGAGCACGCCGTGTTTCGAGGCCGTGTAGGAGGCGACGCGGATGCCGCCCTGGAAGCTCAGCACGGATGCAATGTTGACGATCTTGCCGCGCCGTCCGGGATCGGCAAGCACGCGTCGGGCGAAGCACTGGCTGAGAAAAAAGACCGTCTTCAGATTGACGTCTATGACATCGTCCCAATCGGCTTCCGCCAGATCGACGGCGTCGGCGCGCCGGATGATGCCGGCATTGTTGACCAACCCGTCGAGCGGCCCGGTTTCGTCCCAGATGCGATCGAGCATCGCCTGGGCGGCAGCATGATCGGCAAGGTCGCAGCGCACCGCCTCGAAGCGTCCGCCCGCCGCATCGATCTTTTGCGCCGTCTCGTCCATCGCCGAACGGCCGACGCCGACCACCGCACCACCGGCGCGCGCGATCGACAGGGCGATGCCTTGGCCGATGCCGGTGTTGGCGCCGGTGACGAGGATGCGTTTGCCGGTCAGGCTGAAAGCCGAGAGGTCGCTCACCGCAGCTCTTCCATCGCTACCGGATCGACATCGGTATAGTCGACATTGTCGCCGGCCATCGCCCAGATGAAGGCGTAGTTGGAGGTGCCGGCGCCCGAATGGATCGACCACCCCGGCGACAGCACTGCTTCTTCATTGCGCATGACGAGATGGCGTGTCTCGTCCGGCTCGCCCATGAAGTGGAACACGCGCGCCGTCTCCGGCAGGTCGAAATAGAGGTAGGCCTCCATGCGCCGGTCATGCACATGGCACGGCATGGTGTTCCAGACCGAGCCTGACGCAAGCTGGGTCATGCCGACGACGAGCTGGCAGGTTTTCACGCCTCCGGAATGGATGAACTGGAAGATCGAGCGTTCGTTGCAGGTCGCCTGGCTGCCGAGATCGAGCCGCTTGGCATCGCCGATGCGGATCAGCTGGCTTGGATGGCTCTGATGCGCCGGCGCGCTGAGCAGATAGAACTTGGCCGGCTCGGCTGGATTGGCTGAGGCGAACGACGCCTCGTTGGCGCCCATGCCGAGATACAGCATGTCGCGCGGCTGCAGCTCGTATGACTGGCCGCTCGCCTGCACGATGCCGGCGTCACCGATATTGACGGCGATCATTTCGCGGCGATCGAGAAAATTCTTTGTCCCGGTCGGCTTGATCGCCTGCAGCGGAAGCGGTGTCCCGGCAGGCATGGCGCCGCCGACGATCATGCGGTCGTAATGCGTGTAGGTCAGGCCGATGCGGCCGGGCTGGAACAGGCCTTCGATCAGGAAATTGTGACGGAGCTCGTCCGTCCCCATCGCCGCAGCAGTGACAGGGTCGATGGCGAAGCGCGAGGTGAAGTCCGTGTGGTTTTCAGTGTGATTCATTGCTGTCCCATTGGGCTGCCTCATTGATCATTCGGTTGCCGCGGCCTTGACCGAATCGGCATAAAAAATCTGACGTGCATGCAGGCGCTCACGGTAGCGTTGCTGGCTGGCGGTGAGATGGGCGCGCATGGCCTCGCGAGCGGCCTCGGCATCGCCTGTCGTAATGGCGTTCAGGATCACCAGATGCTCGCCTTGCAGCCCACGCTGATAGGCGTCGGACTGGGCGAGTTCGGTGGACCACGGCGACGTCACGTCGCAAGGAATGGCGCGCCGGCCGAGCACGTCGAGCATCTCGACATAGAACGGATTGTTGGTGGCGCTGGCGATCGCGCGGTGGAAGGCAAGGTCGGCCGGACCTGTCGGCTCGCTGTTCAAGAGCAGCCGCTCGAACTCGAAGAACGCCTCCTGGATCGCTGCTTCCTGCGCGGCGTTGCGACGGATAGCGGCGAGACCGGCGGATTCGATCTCGATCGCCAACCTGACTTCGAGCACGTTGAGGGCGATCGAATCCTTGCTGCCCATGTCCGCGGCCAGCGTGCCGAACATCGTCGAGATGTGCTCGGTGACGAAGACCCCGGCGCCCTGGCGCGGCTCGACCAGACCATCGGCGGCAAGCTTGGCCAGCGCTTCGCGGATGACGGTGCGGCTGACCCCGAAGGTTTCGGTCAGCTGGCCCTCGGTCGGCAGCTTTTGGCCCGGCTGGATCTCGCCCGCCTGCAACTGCTTGCGGATCGCCGCGACCACGGTCTCCGACAGCTTGGGCTTGCGTTCGATCTTCAGGCTGATCGCCGTATCCGATGCCATTGCCAACCCCTATTTGAAGACGCTCGGCAGCCACAGCGAGATGGCCGGGATATAAGTGACGAGCCCCAGCACCAGGAGGCCGGCCCCATAGAACGGCCAGATCGAGCGCATCGCTTCCCAGACGGATATCTTGCCCACTGCGCACGCCACGAACTGCACCGCGCCAACCGGCGGCGTGTTCAGCCCGATGCCGAAGTTGAGGATCATGATGACGCCGAAATGCACCGGATCGACGCCGTAGGCCTGCGCCACGGGCAGGAAGATCGGCGTGCAAATGATGATCGTCGGCCCCATGTCCATGAACGTGCCGAGGAACAGCATCAAGAGGTTGAGCAGGAGAAGCACGACCAGCGGATCTTCCGAGATCGCGTTCATCGAGGCTATCAGCGCTGCCGGCACCTTCAGGAAGGCCATCAACCACGAGAACGCCGCCGCCATGCCGATGATGAGCAGCACCATGGCCGTAGTGCGCACGGCACCATGGGTGGCATGAACGAAACCTTCCCAAGTCATCTGCCGGTAAACCAGGACAGTAACGAGCAACGCATAGATGACGGCGATGCAGGAACTCTCGGTGGCCGTGAAAACGCCCGATCGCACGCCGCCGAAGATGATCGCGATCAGCAGCAGGCCGGGCACCGCGACAGCGAAGAGATGCGCGACGGCGGCGAAGCCCGGAAACGGCTCGGTCGGATAGCCGCGGGAGCGCGCCACGAAATAGGCGGTGATCATCAGTGCGAGAGCCAATAGCAGGCCCGGGATGATGCCGGCGGTGAACAGGTCGGCGATGGAGATCTTTCCGCCTGCCGAGATCGAGTAGATGATCATGTTGTGCGACGGCGGCAGGAGCAGCGCGATCAGCGCCGCCATCGAGGTGACGTTGACCGCGTAATCCGCTCCATATCCACGCGCCTTCATCTGCGGGATCATCAAGCCGCCTACGGCCGCTGCCTCCGCCACCGCGGAGCCGGAAATGCCGCCGAACAGTGTAGCGGTTGCGATGTTGACCTGCCCGAGGCCGCCACGCATGTGGCCGACGAGCGAGCCGGCGAAGGCAACGATCTTACTGGCGATGCCGCCGCGCACCATCAAGTCGCCGGCGTAGATGAAAAACGGAATGGCCAGCAGCGAAAAGACGCTCATGCCGGAATTCAGGCGCTGGAACACGATGAGCGGCGGCAGGCCCATGTAGAGGACGGTGGCAAAGCTTGCGACGCCGAGGCAGAAAGCGATCGGCGTGCCGATAAGCATCAGAACGGTGAAGACGCCAAAGAGTATCCAGAGTTCCATGGCGTCAGACCTTCACGTTGGCTGTGTCGAGTTCGGCTGCGACTTCCGCCGGCGGCAGTTCATCGAGCGCGTCGTCGATCGGCGCACCGGAGAGTCGAAGCACGATGCGCTCCAGCGTGAAGAGCACGATGAGCGCGCCTCCCGCGACAAGCGGGACGTAGTCCCAGCCTCCGGATATGCCGAGCGACGGCAAGGTGGCGCCCCAGGTCAATGCGACCAGCTGGCTGCCGTACCAGATCATGCCGATGCCGAAGGCGAGCGCGACGAGGTCCGAGATCATTCTCAGCCAACGCTTGCCGCCTTTCGGCAGCACGTAGAGCAGGACGTCGAAGCCGAGGTGATAGTTCTCGCGCACCCCGACCGCAGCGCCGAGGAAAATGAACCAGCTCATCAGCATCACCGAGCCCTGCTCGGTCCAGCTCGGCGAGCGGTTCAGAACATAGCGGCCGAACACCTGCCAGGCGACGAAGGCGGTCATCAGCACCAGCCCGACGCCGGCAATCCACAGCGCCGCCGTGCTGACACGCGACATCACCCGCGCGATGCCGGACAGGGGCGGTCTCTGTTCTGAGCTGGAGGTCACCGGTTCTCTCCGCAAGAGGATGGCGGCGCGGAATGCCCGCGCCGCCGCTTGATCACTGTACGGCCTTGATGGCCTCGACCATCGCCTTCAGCTTGTCGTCCTTGACGTGCTTTTCGTAGACCGGGCCCATCGCGTCGATGAAGGGCTGCTTGTCCGGCGTCGTGATCTGCGAACCGGCCGCTTCGACCTTGGCACGCGATTCCTTGACCTTGGCGGCCCACAGCTCACGCTGCTTAGCGACGCTTTCCTTGGCGGCCGCCTTGAAGATCGCCTGGTCTTCCGGCGTCAGCTTGTCCCAGCTCGACTTCGCCATGACGAAGGCTTCCGGCACCATCGTGTGCTCGTCAAGCGAATAGAACTTGGCGACTTCCGCATGCTTGGCGGTGTCGTAGCTCGGAAAATTGTTCTCCGCGCCGTCGATGACCCCGGTCTCGATCGCCGAATACACCTCGCCATACGGCATCGGCGTCGCGTTGGCGCCGAGTGCCGCCACCATGTCGACGAAGATGTCGGACTGGATGACGCGGAACTTCATGCCGGCCATATCGGCTACAGAGTTGATCGGCTTCTTCGAATTGTAGAAGGAGCGCGCGCCGCCGTCATAAAAGGCGAGCAGCACCAGCCCGACCTGTTCGAACGCCGCCGCGATCTGGTCGCCGACCGGTCCGTCCATGACCTTGTGCATATGGTCTTCCGAGCGGAAGATGTAGGGCAGCGAGGGCACGGTGGTTTCGGGGATGAGTCCGTTGAACGGCGCCATCGAGACGCGGTTTAGGTCGATCACGCCGGAACGCACCTGCTCGATCGTGTCCTTTTCCTCGCCGAGCTGCGCGGAATGATAGACATCGACCGAATAGCGGCCGGCCGTGCGCTCCTTCACAAGCTCGCCGAAATATTTGACCGCCTCGACCGTCGGATAGCCGTCCGGGTGCGTGTCGGACGAGCGCAGAACCGTCTGGGCGCTTGCCGTTCCGGCCATCAGTGCGGCGGCAAGTAGCGTAGCTCCCGCCAGTCTAGAAAAATGCAGCATTGGTTTCCTCCCGTTTGAACGATGGCGGCAAGCGCCGTTAGATCCGGTACGCCTTTTTTGCGAGCGTATAGGCAAGTTCCTGCGCCAGCTCGTGCGCCTCGTCCTCGCGGAGCCGGTGCTCGGCGACGAGACGCGCAAGAAAGGCGCAATCGACCCGACGCGCCACATCGTGGCGAGCCGGGATGGATGGAAAGGCGCGGGTGTCGTCATTGAAGCCGACGGTGTTGTAGAAGCCTGCTGTCTCGGTGGTCATCTCGCGGAACCGGCGCATGCCCTCCGGGCTGTCGTGGAACCACCAGGCCGGCCCGATCTTCAGTGCCGGGTAGACGCCGGCGAGCGGCGCCAGTTCGCGCGCATAGCTGGTCTCGTCGAGCGTGAAGAGGATGATGGTAAGGTCGCGCTCCAGGCCGACGCAATCGAGCAGCGGCTTCAGCGCCGTCACATAGTCGGTTCTGGTCGGGATATCGAAACCCTTGTCTCTGCCGAATTTCTGGAAGACGGAAGGCGAATGATTGCGCCAGGAGCCGGGATGTATCTGCAGGACCAGCCCGTCGTCGCGGCTCATCTTAGCCATTTCGGTCAGCATCTGGGCGCGAAACAGTTTTCGCTCACGCTCGTCGTCCGAGCCTCGGCGGATGCGGTTGAACAGTTCCTGCGCGGCGGCATCCGACAGATTGGCGGTCTCCGCTGTCGGATGGCCGTGATCCGACGCGGTCGCGCCGAAACTTTTGAAGAAGGCCCTTCTCTGGCGATGCGCATCGAGATAGCCGGCCCAGGTGCCGGTGTCGCAGCCGGTGATGTCGCCGAGCCGATCGAGATTGGCCGAAAAGCCTTCGAAATCGGGATCGACGATGGCGTCCGGCCGATAGGCGGTGACGACGCGGCCCTCCCAGCCGCTGTCGCGGATCATCTGGTGCCATCTGAGATCGTCGAGCGCGCCTTCGGTCGTCGCGATGACCTCAATGTTGAAGCGCTCGAACAGCGCTCGCGGGCGAAAATTCTCCCACTGCAGCAAGGTCGAGATCGTGTCGTAATGGCGGTCGGCGGTTGCGGTCGTCAGCGGCTCTTCGATGCCGAACAGATGGGCAAGCACATGATCGAACCACAGCCGCGTCGGTGTACCGCGGAACAGATAATAGTGCTCGGCGAAGCGCCGCCAGATCGTCCTGCCGTCGGTCTCCACCGGTGAGCCGTCGAGCGTTGGCACACCAAGGTCCTCGAGCCGGACGCCCTGGCTGAACAGCATACGGAAGATGTAATGGTCCGGCACAACAAGCAATTGCGCCGGATCGGGAAATGCCTCGTTGAGCGCATACCAGCGCGGATCGGTGTGGCCGTGCGGGCTGACGATCGGCAGTTCCTTGACAGCTGCGTAGAGATCGCGGGCAAGCGAACGCGGATGCGCCTCCGAGGGAAACAGCAAATCCGGATCGGTCAGTACGGCCACATCAATCCTCCCAATCCGGCATCGGTAGGATCGGAAAGAAATAATGTCAACATACAAAAAATAGATTGTTGTATGATGACTTTTACGCAACGTCAGCCCATTGTGCGGGAACGAAACGGATGTTACGCCGCATGCCGGCCACGCCCGGCACGAGCTCGATCAGACCCATCGCACGATGACAGACAGACGCCTTTCCAACAGCACGCGGCAGGCATTGCCGGCCTCGGTCGCGGTCCCCGGATACGACCGCAACCGCGTCGTACCCGGCATCGTCCATCTCGGCGTCGGCGCATTCCACCGCGCCCATCAGGCAGCCTATGTCGACGACTGCCTGGCGGCGGGAGAGATGGATTGGGGCATTGTCGGCGTCTCGCTGCGCAGCGCCGACACACGCGACGCGCTGGCGCCGCAGGACGGGCTCTACACGCTGGCGGTCAGGAGCAGCGACAGCGAAAGCCTGCGCGTCGTCGGCTCGATCCTGTCGATGCTAGTGGCCCCGGAAGATCCGGGTGCGGTGCTGGCCGCGCTGACTGATCCGCGCACCTCCATCGTCACACTGACGATCACCGAAAAAGCCTATCTCAGGGCGGCGGGTGGCGGACTGGACACGGCCCATCCCGACATCGTCCACGATTTGGCCAACCCGCAAATACCGCGAACGGCGCATGGTTTTCTGGCCGAATCGCTTGCGCGGCGCCGCGCCGCCGGTATCCAGCCATTCACCGTGCTGTGCTGCGACAATCTCCCGGCCAATGGCGCCACGCTGCACCGGCTGCTGGTCGAATTCGCCGCTTTGCGCGGCACCGATCTTGCCCGCCATATCGCCGACGAGGTGGCGTTTCCGTCGAGCATGGTGGATCGCATCGTGCCGGCGACCACCGATGCCGACCGGGCACGGATATCAGGCCAGCTCGGCGTCGACGACGCCTGGCCTGTCATGACCGAGCCGTTCTGCCAATGGGTGATCGAAGACGATTTCCCGGCGGGCAGGCCGGCCTGGGAAAGGTTCGGCGTCACCATGGTCGGTGATGTCGGGCCGTTCGAGGACATGAAGCTGCGCCTGCTCAACGGCTCGCATTCGGCTATCGCCTATCTTGGCCTGCTCAGTGGCCATGAGACGGTCGACCGCGCCTTCGCCGATCCGGCGATCCGGCAATTCGTCGACGGATTGTGGGCCGAGGCGATCACGACGCTGCCGAAGGACGCCGGGCTCGACACGTCCGACTACACGGCCCAACTCGCCAAGCGCTATTCGAACACCGCGCTTGCCCATCGGACGGCGCAGATCGCCAATGATGGCAGCCAAAAACTGCCGCAGCGCATCGTTGCCTCGGCCATGGAGCGGATGAGTGCCGGTGCCCCGCCCGCGTATCTGATGCTGGTGGTAGCCGCCTGGATCGCCGCTTGCGAGACGCGCGGCAAATCCTTGCCGGAAAGCCACTTCACCGACCCGCTCGACTTGGCCCTGGCCGCACTCGACACTCGGCATCTGTCGGCTGACGAAGCGGTGGCGGCGGTGTTCGACCTGGCCGGCTTCGCCAAGGGCGGTGCTGAGCGCCTGACGCTGATCGACCTCGCGGCCGCGCATCTCGAACGCCTGCGGCAGGGCGGTGTGGCTGCTGCTTTCACAGCCCTGGGCATACAGAGTGAATGACTGTTGGGCGGACCTGACACTGATCCGGATCAGGGCTTGCGATGCAGAAACTTTGACGTTGGCGGGACAGCGCCCCCCTCTGTTCTGCCGGACATCTCCCCTACAGGTGGGGAGATTGGCCGTCATCCCGGCTTTCGCCGATCTCCAAAGCCGCAGGAATAGGTAGTGCGCCCAAGCTGCCAATCTCCCCCTTGAGGGACCCTTGAGGGGGAGATGTCGGGCAGGACAAAGGGGGGGCGCGAAGGATCGCGACGGAACGGCTTTTATTCTGCGCCGTCGTACTCTTTGGCTGATCTCATGGCATAAATTCCAGGGGTACGCTCCGCTTCGCCCTAGAAGACGAGGGATAGCCTCTATGCCGGCAGGATGGCGCCTTCGAGTGTGGTGAGTTGGCTAAGGAACTGCTCGGCCTTGCTGCGCGTCTGGTCGTCCTTGGCGTCGGCGACGTCTTCCCTGGCTTCCTGGATACGGCGGGCCAGGTCGGCGCGGTCGATGTCGCCGACGGCTACCGCCGATTCTGCCAGCAACGTGCAGCCGGCCGGAACGATGTCGGCGAAGCCGCCGAACACGACGTAGCGTTCTTCCTCGCCTGCCGCGGTCTTCACCGTGACGACGCCCGGCTGGATCGTGGTCATGACTGGCGCGTGATGTGCCATCACGGTCATCTCACCTTCGGCGCCCGGAATGACGACGGATTCGACCTGCTCGGAAACCAGCAGGCGCTCCGGCGAGACCAGTTCGAATTTGAAAGATTCAGGCATGATCTATTTAGTGAGTGGTCAATAGTGAATAGTAAGTAGTGAAGGGCAAAACGCCCAAACCCGTACTTACTATTCTCTACTCACTACTCACTACTCCCTATTCGCTTGATTATGCCGCTTCGGCCGCCAGGCGCTGAGCCTTCTCGACCGCTTCTTCGATGCCGCCGACCATGTAGAAGGCGGCTTCCGGCAGGTGGTCATAGTCGCCGTTGCAGAGGCCCTTGAAGCCCTTGATGGTGTCGGCGAGATCGACCAGCTTGCCCGGCGCGCCGGTGAACACTTCGGCGACGAAGAAGGGCTGCGACAGGAAGCGCTCGATCTTGCGGGCGCGGGCCACCGTCTGCTTGTCCTCTTCCGACAGCTCGTCCATGCCCAGAATGGCGATGATGTCCTGCAGCGACTTGTAGCGCTGAAGGATCGACTGCACCTGGCGCGCCACCTGGTAGTGCTCTTCGCCGACGACCATCGGGTCGAGCATGCGCGAGGTCGAGTCGAGCGGATCGACGGCCGGATAGATGCCCTTTTCCGAGATCGCGCGGTTGAGCACGGTCGTCGCATCGAGGTGGGCGAACGAGGTCGCCGGCGCCGGGTCGGTCAGATCGTCGGCCGGCACGTAGATCGCCTGCACCGAGGTGATCGAGCCCTTGGTCGTCGTCGTGATGCGCTCCTGCAGCGCACCCATGTCGGTGGCCAGCGTCGGTTGGTAACCCACGGCCGAAGGAATACGGCCGAGCAGCGCCGACACTTCGGAACCCGCCTGCGTGAAGCGGAAGATGTTGTCGACGAAGAACAGCACGTCCTGGCCCTGGTCGCGGAAATATTCGGCGACCGTCAGCCCGGTCAGGCCGACGCGGGCGCGCGCACCCGGCGGCTCGTTCATCTGGCCATAGACGAGCGCTGCCTTGGATCCTTCGCCGCCGCCCTTCTTGTTAACGCCGGACTCGATGAACTCATGATAGAGGTCGTTGCCCTCGCGGGTGCGCTCGCCGACGCCGGCGAACACAGAGAAGCCGCCATGCGCCTTGGCGACGTTGTTGATCAGTTCCTGGATCAGCACGGTCTTGCCGACGCCGGCGCCGCCGAACAGGCCGATCTTGCCGCCGCGGGCATAAGGTGCCAGCAGGTCGAGAACCTTGATGCCGGTGACCAGGATCTGCGCTTCCGTCGCCTGCTCGACATAGGTCGGAGCCGGCTGGTGGATAGAGCGCATCTCGATGCCGTCGACCGGGCCTGCCTCGTCGACCGGCTCGCCGATGACGTTGATGATACGGCCGAGCATGCCCGGGCCGACCGGCACGGTGATCGGTGCACCGGTGTCATAGACGTCCTGGCCGCGAACCAGACCTTCGGTCGAGTCCATGGCGATGCAGCGCACGGTGTTCTCGCCAAGGTGCTGAGCCACCTCGAGCACGAGGCGATTGCCGACATTGGACGTTTCCAGCGCGTTCAGGATCGCCGGCAGATGTTCGCCGAACTGCACGTCGACAACGGCGCCGATGACCTGGCGAACCTTGCCGGCCAAGCCAGTCTTCTTGATGGCAACGGTCGGCGCCTTCGCCGCGGCTGCCGTGGCGGGCGCGGCCGCCTTCTTGGCTGGAGCGGCTTTCGCTGCCGGAGCCTTTGCTGGTGCTGCCGCCTTCGCGGCGGTCTTCGGGGCCGCCTTCTGGGGGGTCGCTGCTTTCGCCATCGTCTTTACCCTTTTCGTCTCTTGTTTCTCACGCGATCCGCTCGAAGGTCGGAGACCTTCGCGGGAGCGCGCCTATAGCGCCTCGGCGCCCGAAATGATTTCGATCAATTCCTTGGTGATCTGCGCCTGCCGCTGGCGGTTGTAGGTGATCGACAATTTGTTGATCATGTCGCCGGCGTTGCGCGTCGCATTGTCCATGGCGCTCATCTTGGCGCCCATCTCGCCGGCCGCGTTTTCGAGCAGCGCACGAAAGACCTGCACGGAGATGTTGCGCGGGATGAGGTCGGAGAGGATTTCGCCCGGCTCCGGCTCGTATTCATAGACGGCATTGCCGCCGTCCGTCGCCTCGGCGGCAGCGGAAGGCACGCCTGCCGGGATGATTTGCTGGGTCGTCGGGACCTGGCTGATCACCGACTTGAACTGCGAATAGAACAGCGTGCAGATGTCGAAGCCACCCTCGTTGAAAAGTTGGATAACTTTCTTGGCAATGGCATCGGCATTGACGAAGCCGAGCGTCTTCACTTCACGCAAATCGACACGCTCGAGGATCAGCGCCGCGTAGTCGCGACGCAGGATGTCGAATCCCTTCTTGCCGACGCAGATGATCTTGACCTGCTTGCCGCCGGCCAGAAGCTTGCGGATGTGGTCGCGGGCAAGGCGCGCGATCTGCGAATTGAAGCCGCCGCACAGACCACGCTCGGCGGTGCAGACGACGAGCAGATGCACGTCGTCCTTGCCGGTGCCGGTCATCAGCGCCGGGGCCTCGCCGCCGCCGCCGATCGCCTGGGTGATGTTGGCCAGCACCGCGCCCATGCGCTCCGAATAGGGGCGCGCGGCTTCCGCCGCCTCCTGCGCGCGGCGCAGCTTCGCCGCGGCGACCATCTGCATCGCCTTGGTGATCTTCTGCGTCGCCTTGACCGAGGCGATACGGTTACGAAGGTCTTTTAGTGAAGGCATGCTTCAAACCTGATCCCGTTCGTCCGGCCTCGTTCAAGCAAAGGTCTTGGCGAAGGTGTCGATCTCCGCCTTCAGCTTGGCGCGCAGATCGTCCGACAGCGCCTTCTCCTTGCGGATGCCGTCGAGCACCTCCTTGCCGGCCGAGCGCATGTGGCTGAGCAAGCCATGCTCGAATCTACTGACCTGGTCGATTGCCAGCTTGTCGAGATAGCCGTTGACGCCGGCGAAGATCACCGCGACCTGTTCTTCGACCCTGAGCGGCGAAAATTGCGGCTGCTTCAGGAGTTCGGTCAGGCGCGCACCGCGGTTGAGCAGGCGCTGCGTGGCGGCGTCGAGGTCGGAGCCGAACTGGGCGAAGGCCGCCATTTCGCGATACTGCGCGAGCTCGCCCTTGATCGAGCCGGCGACCTGTTTCATCGCCTTGATCTGCGCCGAGGAGCCGACGCGCGACACCGACAGGCCGACGTTGACCGCCGGGCGGACGCCCTGGAAGAACAGATTGGTTTCCAGGAAGATCTGGCCGTCGGTGATCGAGATGACGTTGGTCGGGATGTAGGCCGACACGTCGTTGGCCTGGGTCTCGATGATCGGCAGCGCCGTCAGCGAACCGCCGCCATTGTCGTCATTGAGCTTGGCGGCACGCTCCAGAAGGCGCGAATGCAGGTAGAAGACGTCGCCCGGATAGGCTTCGCGGCCGGGCGGGCGGCGCAGCAGCAGCGACATCTGGCGATAGGCGACCGCCTGCTTCGACAGATCGTCGTAGCTGATCAGCGCATGCATGCCGTTGTCGCGGAAATATTCGCCCATGGTGCAGGCGGTGAACGGCGCCAGGAACTGCATCGGCGCCGGATCGGAAGCGGTGGCGGCGATGATGATCGAATAGTCGAGCGCGCCACGCTCTTCGAGAACTTTCGCGAACTGCGCGACGGTCGAGCGCTTCTGGCCGACGGCGACGTAGACGCAGTAGAGCTTTTCCTTCTCCGGCCCGTGCTCGTGCACCGATTTCTGGTTGAGCATCGTGTCGAGGATGATCGCGGTCTTGCCGGTCTGGCGGTCACCGATGACCAGCTCGCGCTGTCCGCGGCCGACCGGGATCAGCGCGTCGATGGCCTTGAGGCCGGTCGACATCGGCTCGTTCACCGATTTGCGCGGAATGATGCCGGGCGCCTTGACGTCGACACGCTTGCGCTCGGTCGCCTGGATCGGGCCCTTGCCGTCGATCGGATTGCCGAGCGCGTCGACGACGCGGCCGAGCAGGCCCATGCCGACAGGCGTATCGACGATGGCGCCGGTGCGCTTGACGATATCGCCTTCCTTGATGTCGCGGTCGGCGCCGAAGATGACGACGCCGACATTGTCGGCTTCGAGATTGAGCGCCATGCCGCGGATGCCGCCGGGGAACTCGACCATCTCACCGGCCTGGACATTGTCGAGGCCGTAGACGCGGGCGATGCCGTCACCGACGGACAGAACCTGGCCGACTTCGGAGACCTCGGCCTCCTTGCCGAAATTCTTGATCTGGTCTTTCAGAATTGCGGAAATTTCCGCGGCGCGGATGTCCATCAGCCGACCTCTTTCAGTGCAAGCTTGAGCGAATTGAGTTTGGTTTTGAGCGACGTATCGATCTGGCGCGAGCCTATCTTGACCACCAGCCCGCCGAGCAGCGACGGATCGATGGTCACGGTGATCGCGACATCCTTGCCGGCAACGCTTTTCAGCGCCGCCTTCAGCTCGGATTGCTGGGCGTCGGTCAGCGCATGCGCCGAAGTAACTTCAGCGGCGGTCTCGCCACGATGCTCGGCGGCGATCTGGCGGAATGCTTTGATCATGCCGGGGATGGCGAACAGACGCCGGTTCTGGGCGACGACGCGCAGGAAATTGCCGGTGAGGCCGGTGATCCCCGCCTTGTCGGCGATCACCGCGATGGCCTTGGCCTGGTCTTCGCTGGAGAACACCGGGCTATTGATCAGACGGGTCAGATCCGCGCTGCCTTCGAGCATCGCGGCGAAACCGTTGAGGTCGGCCTCGACCTGGGCGACCGAATTCGCCTGGAGCGCGAGCTCGAACAGCGAACCCGCGTAGCGCTCTGCTACACCTGAGATTGGCGATGACGATTGGGCCACGGACCGTCTTTTCTCTTGTCTGACAGGCCGCAGATTATTGGCGCGAGCGAAAACTCTGGCTAAATCTTTGACCTTACTGCGTTTTTCCAAGCACCGAGACGCGGCTTCCGCTATCCCCGGCCGAAAGTCGATTGCCGTCTAGCACAGGCATTTTAAGACCGCAATGCGTCGCCCCGCATGGTTTTCAGGCACTATTGTCGCATCCGGCGGTGCGGTTCGACCGCCGGTCCCGAATTCGCCTTTGATTCAAGGCACAAAGCCGAAGGCGAAGGCAAGCGGCAGCGCCGCCAGCACCAGTTCCACCACGATGGAAACCCAATTGAAGGGCGTGTTGGCGCCATCCGACATCATCGACAGCAGGCGGCCGAAGGCGGTGAACAGCCAGGAAAAGCCAAGCGCCATGTAGAGCAGCGGTTGCGCAAGCAGAATGCAGCACAGGCTAACGCCGAGATAGAAGCCCGACATCCTGCCGCGCCCTTCGGCGATCGCCGCCGCCTTCTCGGGCTTGACCTGCAGCCGCAAGATTCGGAAGCCCAGCCCCGGCGCCAGGAACAGCAGCAGGCCGAACAGCAAGGTCACGACGGCGCTCGACCACGCCAGCCATTCGCCCTGGCTCATCGGCCATGGAAACGCAAATTCCATACTGTCCCCTCGCAAATGGCTGTTTCGAAATTTTGGGCATTCTAGCGAAGGAAGAGACATGCGCCAGATGGGCGTCGGCGAATTGCCGAAACACGCAAGCGTAGCAGGGACCACCCGCCCGCCTCGATATGGATCCGTCGTACCAAGAGCTTCATGACGGGCTGTTCCTCCGCTATATACATTATGACGACATGAGACCACAAGGAGAACCAATGTGAGAACCATGCAGGTTAGAGAGGCTAAAGCAGGTTTCTCGGCGCTCATCGAAGCTGCCGAGTGCGGCGAGCCTACAATTATCACGAAGCACGGTAAGCCAGCGGCGGCGATTGTTTCGGTCGAGGACATGCAAAAGCTTTACCCGGTCAAGCGCCGGAACTTCGGAGAGTTTCTTTTGACCTATCCCGGTGGAATTGAGCTCGAAAGAAACGAGTCGCCGTCGCGGGAAATCGATCTTTGAGCCGCTATCTTATCGATACGTCTATTCTGTCCGCTTTCGCGCCTGGAAAGCCAGCCCTTGCAAAAAACATCTCCACCTGGATTGCCAGCGAAGGTGAAAGCAGACGCTATTCGTGCCTGTAGTAGCAATCTCCGAAATAGAGAAAGGCATACGCAGGCTCGATTGCGCCGGGCTACCAAACGGACGGCAAATCTCGCTGACTGGCTCAACGATATCAACGAAGGATCTGCGGGCCAAATCCTAGCGATCGACGCCATTGTACCTCGAAGAGCCGGCCAAATTGAGGAAGCAGTCTCTCTGCACAAGAGAAGAACCCAAGCCTTGCGGACATATTGATCGCCGCTACGGCGTCAATTCACGAGCTTACCGTGATCACAGCCAACGTCAGGCATTTTGAGGCGCTCGACGTGTGGTGTTGGAATATACTGCAAGACCCGCCTGCGGCCGACTAAACTAATGCACCCAAACACCTCACAAAAAACTCTGCGGGTCGATGTCGACCTGCACGCGCACCGAGCCCCGTATCTTCGGCCCCTCGGCCAGCATGGTGCGAATGAACCCCTGCATGTCGGCGCGCCGCTCGCCTTGGATCAGCAGGCGAAAGCGATGGCGGCCGCCGAGCAGCGACAGCGGCGCCTCGGCCGGGCCGAGCACGAACAGGTCGGAGGCCTGAGGTGCGGCGCGCCGCAAACCCCGCGCATGGCCCTCCGCTTCCGCTCGGGTCGCAGCACTGACGATGACGCCGGCGAGCCGGCCGAAAGGCGGCAGCGCCGCCCGCTCGCGCTCGGCGATCTCGCGCTCGTAAAAAGCCTCGGCGTCGCCGGAGACGATCGCCCGCATCACCGGGTGGTCGGGCTGGAAGGTCTGCAGCAGGCCAAGGCTCTTCTTGCCGGTGCGGCCGGCACGGCCGGTCACCTGGCTGAGCAGTTGGAAGGTGCGCTCGGCGGCGCGCGGATCGCCATTGGCAAGGCCGAGATCGGCATCGACCACGCCGACCAGCGTCATGTTTGGGAAATTGTGGCCCTTGGCGACGAGCTGCGTGCCGATGACGATGTCGGCCTCGCCCTTGGCGATGGCTTCGAGCTCTAACCTCAGCCGCCGCACGCCGCCCATCAGGTCGGACGACAGCACGATGGTTCGGGCGTCTGGGAAATGCGCGACGACCTCTTCAGCGATGCGCTCGACGCCCGGCCCGCAGGCGACCAGATGGTCGAGCGTGCCGCATTCCGGGCAGGCCTCGGGTCGTCGCTCGTTGTGTCCGCAATGGTGGCAGACGAGCTGGCCGCGAAAGCGGTGCTCGACCAGCCAGGCCGAGCAGACCGGGCAGCCGAAGCGATGGCCGCAGACCCGGCACAGCGTCAGCGGCGCATAGCCGCGCCGGTTGAGGAACAGCAAGGATTGTTCGTGTTTCTCCAGCGTCTGCCGCATATGGCCAAGCAGCACCGGCGACAGAAAGCCGCCGCGCGCCGGCGGGGCGCGGCGCATGTCGATCGTCTTCAGGTCGGGAAGCGCCGCCTCGGCAAAGCGCGCCGAAAGCACCGCCCGATGATAGCGGCCCTGGCTCGCATTGACCCGGCTTTCGACCGACGGCGTCGCCGAGGCGAGCACCACCGGAAAGCCGCCGATATGGCCACGCACCACCGCCATGTCGCGGGCATTGTAGAAGACGCGGTCTTCCTGCTTGTAGGCGGGGTCATGCTCCTCGTCGACGACGATCAGCCCGAGCTCCCTGAACGGCAGGAACAGCGCCGAACGCGCGCCGGCAACCACGCGCGCGCCACCTTCCGCCGCTTGCCGCCAGACACGCTCGCGCATCCTTGGCGGCACGTCCGAGTGCCATTCCGCCGGCTTGGCGCCGAACCGTTCCTGGAAGCGCTCGAGGAAGGCGTGGGTCAGCGCGATCTCCGGCAGCAGGATCAGCACCTGCCTGCCGCGGTCGAGCGCCGCCGCCACCGCCTCGAAATAAACCTCCGTCTTGCCCGATCCGGTTACCCCGTCGAGCAGCGTGACGCCGAATGCGCCGGCCGCGACATTGGTGCGCAGCATCTCGGCCGCATCGCTCTGGTCCGGCATCAGCGAAGGCTGGGCGTAATTCGGATCGGGTGCTGCGACCACCGGTCGCGGCGGGATCATGACGGTCTCGAACACGCCTTGCGCTTTCAGCCCGTCGATGACCGTCGACGACACGCCGGCCGCATGCGCCAGCCCGGATCGCGTCCAGGCGAGCCCGCCTTCCGCGGTTTCCAGCACGCGCATCCTCGCACCCGTCATCCGGTCGGGTTTGGCGAAGGTGCGTTGCAGCCCTTCGATCCACGGTTCCGGGTCGAAGGCCTCCGGCGCCCGCAGCAGCATGCGCGCCACCATACCGGGCGGCGACAGCGTGTATTGCGCGATCCAGTCGACGAAGCGGCGCATAGCGCGGTCGATCGGCGGACAGTCGAAGACCTGCTCGATCGGGCGCAGTTTCTTGGCATCGACCTTTTCGACGGTGCCGTCCCAGACGATGCCGGCAACCTGGCGCGGACCGAGCGGCACGCGCACGATCGAGCCCGGCACCACGCGCATGCCGGCGGGCACGGCATAGGTGTAGGGCCGCTCGGCGGGCATCGGCACCAGCACTGGCGCGGCTGCGACAAAGGGCGAATCTTCGATCATGAGGCGTGACCTTGCCCCGACTTTCGTCTAGATCAAAGTCCGACCCCAAATGTGCATGACACGCACATGAAAAAATCTTCAGGAGACCATCATGAAATTTTTTGTCGACACCGCCGATGTCAAGGAAATCCGTGAGCTGAACGATTTGGGGCTGCTCGACGGCGTCACCACCAATCCCTCGCTGATCCTCAAATCCGGCGGCAAGATCGCCGACGTCACACGAGAGATCTGCGAGATCGTCAAGGGCCCGGTCTCGGCCGAAGTCGTCGCCACCGAATACAAGGACATGATGGCGGAGGCCAAGATCCTGGCCAGGATCGCCGACAATGTCTGCATCAAGGTGCCGCTGACGCTCGACGGCCTGAGGGCCTGCAAGGACATCCGGTCGGACGGCCGCATGGTCAATGTCACGCTGTGCTTCTCGGCCACGCAGGCGCTGCTCGCGGCCAAGGCCGGCGCCTCCTTCATCTCGCCCTTCGTTGGCCGCATCGACGACAGCGGCTGGGACGGCATGGAACTGATCTCGGACATCCGCACCATCTACGACAACTATGATTTCCAGACCGAGATCCTGACCGCTTCGGTGCGCACGGTGAACCATGTCAAGCAGGCCGCACTGATCGGCGCCGACGTCATCACCGCCCCGCCGGCGACGCTGAAGGCGCTGGTCAAGCACCCGCTGACCGACAAGGGCCTGGAGCAGTTCCTCGCCGACTGGGCCAAGACCGGCCAGAAGATCGGCTGAAATCAAGACGTCGCGTTCCCGCAAAAAAGGCCGAGCAATCGGCCTTTTTCTGCGCCAGGGATAACCGAAACATCTCGATCCAGGCCGAAAGGCTCTAACCCGCCACCGTCTTGCGATGCTTGACCAGATTCTGGGCGATCGACAGGCGCAGCAGGTCCGCCAGTTCGCGCGCCGCGCGGTTCTCGGCGTCGATTTGCGCCCGGTAGGAGGCAAATTCCTGACGGGGCCTGTCGAAGGACGACGCTATCGAGCGCCTGCCGGTCGCGATCGTCGTACCGGTCTTGGCGTCGGTCAGCACATAGTTTGCGGCCAGTGTCACGGTGCCCGCCGTTGGCTCGTCGTCATCGGTCGTGACCTGCACGGTTGCAGCGGATTCAACAAGTTCGGTAACGCCGAGATCGAGCGAATAGGCGGGCGAAGCCGGCTCGCCCGCACCCTGGCCGAGCGCGAAGATCAGATTGTTGCGGACCTGCTGGGCGTAGCGGGTGTTGACCGGCTTGACCGAGATGGACCCGAGTTCGGCGGCAGCCCCGACTTGCGAGCCGGCCGACAGCGGCGCGCTCGAATAGAGCGGGCGCACCGTGCAGGCCGAAACCAGCGCAACCGAAGCGACCAGGCCATACAGCGCGATACGGCGCAGCAAATGCGTCACTTCTGTCTTCTTCGGATCAGGCAACGACATTGACGATCCTCTGCGGGACGATGATCACCTTGCGCGGTGCCTTACCTTCGAGCGCTTTCTGCACGAAGTCGAGAGCCAGAACCGCTTTTTCGACCGCACCTTGGTCCGCGTCGCGGGCAATTGTCAAATCGCCGCGCTTCTTGCCGTTGACCTGGACCGGCAGCACGATCTCGCTGTCGACGACAAGCGACGGATCATAGACTGGCCAGGACCGTTCGGCGACCAGATCGGTGCCGCCGAGCGTCAGCCAGCATTCCTCGGCCAGATGCGGCATCACCGGCGCAATCAGATGCACGAGGATGTCGACGGCTTGCCGGCACGCAGCCTTGAGCGCCGGATCGGCCTTGCCTTCAGCCGCCTCGTTGAGCGGCGTGGTAAGCGCATTGGCGAGCTCGTAGATGCGGGCGATGGCGCGGTTGAAGGCGAGCTTTTCGATATCCTCGCCGACTGATTTCAACGCCTTGTGCGCGGCCTTGGAAACAGTCCCTGCCTCGCCCTCCTTCGCCGCTGCCGGCTGGACTGCAGCGAGCGATTCGGCGGCCGTCGACACCAGGCGCCAGATACGCTGGATGAAGCGGTGCGCGCCGGCAGCACCCTCGTCGGTCCATTCGACGTCACGCTCGGGTGGCGAGTCCGACAGCATGAACCAGCGCGCGGTATCGGCGCCGTAGCCGTCGGTAATCTCTTCCGGGCTCACCGTGTTCTTCTTCGACTTCGACATTTTTTCGAGCGGGCCGATCACCGCCTCTTCGCCGGTCGCGATTTCGAGGGCGCGGCGTTTGCCGTCGACGTCCTCCAGCCGGACCTGGCTGGGCGCAAGCCAGCGGCCGTTCGAGCCACTGCCGACCCGATAGGTCTCGTGCACCACCATGCCTTGCGTGAACAGGCCCTTGAATGGCTCGGCCAGATCGACATGTCCGGTCTCGCGCATGGCGCGGGTGAAGAAGCGCGAATAGAGCAGGTGCAAAATGGCGTGCTCGATGCCGCCAATATACTGGTCGACCGGCAGCCATTCGGTAGCTGCCTTGGGATCGGTCGGGTCGTTCGCCCAGGGCGCGGTAAAGCGCGCGAAATACCAGGACGAATCGACGAACGTGTCCATCGTGTCGGTTTCGCGGCGTGCATCCTTGCCGCATTGCGGACATTTGACATGCCGCCATGTCGGATGGCGATCGAGCGGATTGCCCGGCCGGTCGAACTCGATGTCGTCCGGCAGCCTGACCGGCAGATCCGCCTTCGGCACCGGCACCACGCCGCAATCCTCGCAGTGGATCATCGGGATCGGACAGCCCCAGTAGCGCTGGCGCGAAATGCCCCAGTCGCGCAGGCGGAAGTTGACCTTGCGCTCGGCCATCGGCCGATTGCCGATGGTCTTTTGTTCCAGCAGCTTCGCCACCTCGTCGAACGCCTGATCAGGCTTCATGCCGTCGAGGAAGCGCGAATTGATCATCACGCCGTCGCCGACATAGGCCTCGTCAATGATCTGGAAGCTTCCTTGATTCTCGCCTTCCGGCATCACCACCGGAATGACCGGCAGGCCGTATCTGTTAGCGAAGTCGAGGTCGCGCTGGTCACCGGACGGGCAGCCGAAGATGGCGCCGGTGCCGTACTCCATCAGCACGAAATTGGCGACATAGACAGGCAGCGTCCAGTTCGCGTCGAACGGATGGACGACGCGGATGCCGGTATCGAAACCCCTCTTCTCGGCTGTCTCCAGTGCCGCCACTGAAGTGCCCATATGGCGAACCTCGTCGATGAACTTGGCCAGCGCCGGATTGCTTTCGGCCGCCTTCTTCGCCAGCGGATGATCAGCTGCGACCGCCATGAAGGAGGCGCCGAAGATGGTGTCGGGCCGCGTCGTGTAGACCTCCAGCTCATCTTCGCCATCGACTGGAGTGGCCAGCGGCCAGCGGATCAGCAGGCCTTCCGAACGGCCGATCCAGTTCGCCTGCATCAGCTTCACTTTTTCCGGCCATTCGTCGAGGCCTTCCAGCGAGTCCAGCAGATCCTGCGCATAGTCGGTGATCTTGAAGAACCACTGCGTCAGCTCGCGCTGTTCGACCAGCGCGCCCGAGCGCCAGCCGCGTCCGTCGATGACCTGCTCGTTGGCAAGCACCGTCATGTCCTCCGGATCCCAGTTGACCTTGGAGGATTTGCGCGTCACCAGCCCCTTCTCGACAAAATCGAGGAACAGCATCTGCTGGCGGTGGTAGTAGTCGACATCGCAGGTGGCGAATTCGCGTGCCCAATCGAGCGACAGGCCCATGACCTTGAGCTGCTCGCGCATGGCGGCGATGTTCTGATAGGTCCAGTCCTTGGGATGGACCTTGTTCTGCATCGCCGCGTTCTCGGCCGGCATGCCGAAGGCATCCCAGCCCATCGGGTGCAGCACGTTGAAACCCTTGGCTCGCCTGTAGCGCGCCACGACGTCGCCCATCGTGTAGTTGCGGGTGTGGCCGATATGGATGCGCCCCGACGGATAGGGGAACATCTCGAGCACGTAGTATTTCGGACGCTGGTCGTCGTTATCAGCCTCGAACAGCTTCTTGGCGTCCCAGGCCTTCTGCCATTTGGGCTCTGACGCGCGCGGATTGTAACGTTCGATTGCCATCGGGTGTTTTTCACTTAAAAGCATGCGCGAACAGCCGGACATGCCCGGCGGCTCAGGAAATGTCGTCGCGGTGTTCACCATGGATTGCCGGACCCGTCAACTGCGACGCTCCGGCCAGGGCAAAAACTAGGGTCAGGATATAGGCATGGCGAGCGCCGTCGAACAGTTTTTCACGGTCAAGGCGAAGATCGCCGCCGCCGAGCGCGAGGCGGGACGGCAAGCCAACGCGGTGACGCTGGTCGCGGTTTCGAAGACCTTCGACGCCGCCGATATCAGCCCGGTCATCGACGCCGGCCAGCGTGTCTTCGGCGAGAACCGCGTCCAGGAAGCACAAGCCAAATGGCCGGCGCTGAAGGAAGCTTTTCCGGACATCGAGCTGCACCTGATCGGTCCGCTGCAATCGAACAAAGCGAAGGAAGCGGTCGCGCTGTTCGATGTCATCGAGACGGTCGATCGCGAGAAGATCGCTGCCGAACTCGCCAAGGAAATCGCCAGACAAGGCCGGTCACCAAAACTCTACGTCCAGGTCAACACCGGCTCGGAACCGCAAAAGGCAGGCATCGAACCGCGCGAAGCCGTCGCCTTCGTCACCCGCTGCCGTACGGTTCATGGCCTCGCCATCGAAGGTCTGATGTGCATTCCGCCGGCCGACGAGAATCCCGGTCCGCATTTCGCGCTGTTGGAGAAACTTGGGCTTGAGACCGGGGTCGAAAAGCTCTCCATGGGCATGTCCGGCGATTACGAGACGGCGATCGCCTTCGGCGCGACAAGTGTCAGGGTCGGCTCGGCGATTTTCGGCAGCCGCTAGTGTCCTGATTCCGAAGTT
>NZ_FUIG01000015.1:0-251 GCF_900149755.1 Mesorhizobium delmotii
GCTTCGTATCGCTAAGGCAGCGGGTAAGGCGATAGCGGAGAAGGGCATTTCCGCAGTTACAATGATCGACATCGCCAACGCCGCTGGCGTAACGACGGGAATGATTACCCATTACTACGAAGGCAAGGCGGACATTATCGCAGCTGCCTTGCGCATCCCTTTTCTTAACATGGAACGCAAGATCGCACATCTGCTGGAACAAGGGGAAACAGATCTTGCTATCCTGCTTGACGCGGCGATACCAGCGTCGA
>NZ_FUIG01000015.1:261-483 GCF_900149755.1 Mesorhizobium delmotii
TCACAAGCTCAATGCCTCGCTGCATCGCGAGGGAAAGGAAATTTATGACCGAGTCATCCGGGCGGCTTGGCCGGAGAGTGAAAAGTGGCCAACGGACGTCTTCGAGACTGCACTGCGGTCGATTGTTACCTTTTTGTTCGGGCTGAGCGCGGGCGGCGTGACAAATCGTGCCGTCTGGACCACTTCCGTTCTGCGCTCACAATTGGAGCTACATTTGCGCAT
>NZ_FUIG01000067.1:0-217 GCF_900149755.1 Mesorhizobium delmotii
CGCTCCTGGCGCGCCCAAACCTGGCGGTCAGACCAGCCCATCCTGGTGTTCATCTCTGGTATTCGCCCTGACGGAACCACGGCCCGCCTACCTGCCTAGATTTGCGGCGGTAGAAGGTAGATCGTCATGGCGAAGATCAGATAGACCATCAGTAGCAGCACTCCGACGAACCATGCGGAACGTCCGTTATTGGTCATCAGAAATGCCGTTATCGTCG
>NZ_FUIG01000067.1:227-31216 GCF_900149755.1 Mesorhizobium delmotii
CAGCAGGCTGGTTTGCAGCCTGGCGCTGACCCTGTTGTACTCCTGCACATGATACTTGATACCGATGCGGGAATAAGCCAGGAGGGGACGTCATGGCGTCAAATCTTCATCTTGCGACCGCGGCATTGATCGTTCCACTTGTTTCCATGGTGGTTTCGGGACCGGCCGCCGCCGCGGACACAGCGCCGCCGGTGGAGGCAGCCGTCCCAGCTACGGAAACCCGGGAGACGCTGATTCCGAAGCTGCGCCTTGGCGACGACGACGGCTATCTCGAATTTTACGGACAGATCAACAAGGGCGTGGTGGTCTTCGACGATGGCGGCTCGACGCTGGGGTATATCCCGGTCGACAATGGCAATTCGTCGTCCCGCGTCGGTCTGAGACTGTATACCGTGCTATACGAGGGATGGTCGTTCGGCGGCAATCTCGAATGGGAGTGGAACCCCTATTCGACCACCAACGTAAATCAGCTCAACCGCGACGATTTCGATTGGGAGACGGATTTGCTCCGCAAGGCGGAAGTCTATCTGGAATCCGAAACTTTCGGCAAGTTGTGGGTCGGTCAGGGCAGCATGGCTTCCGATGCAACGGCGGAGGTCGACCTCTCCGGGACGTCGGTGGTTGGCTATTCGCTTGTCTCCGATATGGCCGGCGGACCGTTCTTCCGGTTGAATGACGGCGACCTCTCCTCAGTGCATGTCAAGGATGCGTTCACGAATTTCGACGGCCTCGGCCGTAAATTGCGTGTGCGATATGATACTCCGAAATTCGCCGGCTTCAGCCTCGCGGCGTCGGTTGGCGAGCAGTTCGTTCCGGTCGAAACAGACATCACCGTCTGGGACATTGCCGCGCGATACGACAACACGTTCGGGGACTTCAAGGTTGCCGCCGCGGTTGCCTATTCAGAGCCAACCGAGGACGACTCGCTATACGATGGATCCGTTTCATTTCTGCATGAACCGACGGGTCTGAGCCTCACGCTTGCTGCGGCATATTCCGATGAGCTGGTGACCGATGGGCGCTATGGCTACGCCAAGCTCGGTTATCAGACCGATATCTTTGAAGTCGGCAAAACAGCTTTTTCCGTCGACGCCTATTTTGGCGAGGAGATCGCGGCTCTGGAAAGCGACAGCACGTCCTTCGGAGCTCAGTTGGTCCAGAATCTGGATTATCTGCAGACCGAACTTTATCTCGGCGCCCGCTCGTATGAATACGATGAGGAGGAAGAGGAATTCGACGACAGCTTCGCAGTGCTCGCAGGAGCACGGATAAAATTCTGAAGCCGGCCGCGCGGTATCGCGTTCAGCAGCCGGACACTTCCGTCTGCACGAACGAATTGTATCGCTGATCGTCCACCGCGTGGTCATCAGGAAATGGGTCGGAGCAGGCGATGGTCGCTGCTCGCCATTTCGGGAGGAGTGTCATGGCCACGATCGACTACCGCGAATACGAGAAGATGAGCCCGTTCGAGATCAAGGACGGGTTGCTGAAGCTTGCCAAGCAAAGCGCGCAAAAATCCGCGTATGCGCTGCTCAACGCCGGTCGCGGCAATCCCAACTGGATCGCGACCGCCCCGCGGGAAGCCTTCTTCCTGTTCGGCCAATTTGCGCTGACGGAAAGCCGGCGCACCATGGACGATCCGAAGGTAGGCCTTGCCGGGATGCTGCAGATGAACGGCATAGCCGCTCGCCTGGAAAACTGGCTTGAGAAGCATTCCGACATGCCAGGCGCCGCTTTCATCTCGAGCATGGTGGAGCATGGCGTGAAGATGTTCGGCTTTAATGCCGACGCCTTAGTGCACGAACTCGCCGACTCGATCATCGGCGACAATTACCCGGTTCCCGACCGTATGCTCGTCCACGCCGAGCAGGTGGCCCACCGCTACCTGATGTGGGCCATGGGCGGCGACGGCCAGCAATCCGGGAAGTTCGACCTCTATGCCGTCGAAGGCGGCACGGTCGCCATGTGCTACATCTTCAAGTCGCTGATCGCAAACCGCATCCTCAAGAAGGGCGACACGATCGCTATAGGGACGCCGATCTTCACCCCGTATATCGAGATCGCCGAACTCGAAGACTACGCCTTCAAGGCCGTCCACATCAGAGCGCCGCAGGAGAATCGTTTCCAGTACACCGACGAAGAGCTGAAGAAGCTCGAGGATCCCAGGGTCAAGGCATTCTTTGTCGTGAACCCTGGCAACCCAACGTCGATGGGTATCGACACCGCGACGATGAAGAAGCTCGTCGACCTGGTAAAGACGAAGCGCCCGGACCTCATCCTCCTGACCGACGATGTCTACGGCACGTTCGTTCCGAACTTCCGTTCGCTGCTGACCGAACTGCCCTACAACACGATCGGTGTCTATTCCTATTCGAAATATTTCGGCTGCACCGGGTGGCGCTTGGGACCGACCCAGTGAATAACATATCGGTCTCGCCAGGGGCCGTTATAAAAGGCGGTAGATGATGCGGGGCCGCAGTATGCATTGCCTCGGACATGCTTCCATACCCCACGTTCACTCGCACGAGCTCGTCCGAGCAACAGTCAGCCGCGGCAAGGGATTGCGGTCAATTGGTAGGATACTCCGACTGAGTCGGGATGCAACTGGATAACGCTCGCGTCTCGCGGAGCCGTAAACAGCGGAGGCGGCGACGTCGTCCAGACTCGACGGTCACCCGCAGAGCCGCATCGAAGACCTCATGCCCTGAAGCTTCCCGAAGGCGTCAAGACCCCAAGCTATGAAGCCGTGCTCATGCTGACCCATTTGGTGCGCAGGTGCCCGGTCAGATAACCGCCAAGGCCCGACGACAGCCATTACACAATGACCAGCCAGATCGTCGTGGACACGGCGAAGGTCGTGACGCTCGCGCTTTCGTCGGATCTGGGGGAAACCATGGCCAAGCCAAGGCCGGAGCCCAGAACCATCAGGATGAAGATGGGTGTGGAAGCTGCGAAGGTGCCGGCAATGATCGGTCCCAGAGGACAAACTCGCCGCAACTCTATCGCCCGCACGGCTCGCCCTGGCCGGGCTATTTTGGTTCACAGTCGGATCAGACGCGCCCGCGTTCATCGGCGGTTCAGGTTCCATGGTGTAACATTGGCCCAGCGAAGGAGGAGGGCCATGAAAAAGCTCTTGTCTGTCCTTGTGGCCGCAGTTTTCGGTACGGCTTTTGCCTTGCCTTTGAATGCCGCGCCTCTCTCTATTCCGAAATCTGAGCAGGTGCAGAACAGCGCCGTCGAACAGGTTAGGCACCGTAGACACTGGCGACACAACTATGGTCACTGGCGGGGTGGTCGTCACTGGAACCGACGATACGCATTGCGGGGGTGTGGCTACTATGGGTGTTACCCGCGCCGCTATTATAGGCCCTACTACAGACCCTTTTATCGCCCCTACTACGGCTTTAGCCCCTACTACGGCTTTAGCCCCTATTACGGCCACCGTGGTTACTACCCGCACTACTACAATGGCTCAGGAGTGAGCATCTATCTGCATTTCTAGCTACGAAATCGTGGAAAGCGTCCCATACCCCCAAGCGCGGTTTCAGGGAAGGCGGAAAGCTGGCGGACCAGAGTGTTGGACGCCCGACGCGAATCGAATGGCCTTGGCCATTCCGATTTCAAGTTTGCAATCCGTCAGAGGATTTTGACTTCCGCAGCCGCACTCCGGACCCTCCGCCATTTTTCGGGAATGAATTCGACGCCGGCCTTTGTATGCTGCGACATGTTGGGAAGCGAGCGTTACTGAAATTCGACCGTAGCGCCAGCGTAAGCGAGCCCGGCATCCTATGCTTGCCGCAATCCATAGGAGGTTTCATCCCGTCCGAACCTAAAGGACATCAGCGCCCCGCCGAGGTGATTACGTTAGGGTTGATCTCGAACACCATCTCGCTGGGCTTCACTTGGATAGACTTTGATGGGATTGGCGACGTCGTTCTCGCCTAGCAACCTTTTCATGCTATTTTCAGCTAGCAATTACCGCGACCACGATCGTTCCCCAAGTTGTCAGCAGGATGTTTGCGATTGGATATGCTGGCGTGTAGCCAAGCACCGCTACGGGACTTCCTGATCGCTCCTGGATGGCGGCCATTGCTGCGGTCACCGTCTGCGCCCCCGTCAACGCTCCAAGCAGGAGAATCGGATTCATGCGCAAGGCGAAATGGCCGAACGCCAGTCCCACGATCTGTGGCGCCAAGTCACCACCATGCCTCCGAGCAGCAACCCGAGGCCCGCCTCCTTAAGAGCCGACAGAAAGATTGGCCCGGCGTGGATTCCGGTCAGCCCGACGAAAGCTGCAAGTCCAAGAGATGTCATGAACGCTATGGCGCCATCAGGAATGCGCCCGAACAGCGGGTAACGAGTCCGCAAATGGCCGACCAGAAGCCCGGCGAGCAAAGTGCCCACGCTGGTACTTAGCGAGATTTTGATGCCGCCGACCGAAAAAGTCAGCAGGACACCGACGACACCGCCGAAAAAGATCGCCAGGCCCAGCACGATGAAATCGGTAGCGTGGTGCGGAGCGACGATGGTGCCGATTGTGGCAGCAGCTTTCTGCACCACTGGCTCCGGGCCTACCAAATGTAGCACGTCGCCTCGCTGCAGGGCTAAATTGCCCGCGATCGGGAGTTCCTGACCGCCGCGACTGACAGATCGCAAGTACAACCCACGCGTCCATTCTTCCGCCGATAAGTCGGCAAGAGTCCTGTCCGGCTATCGCGGCACCATAGGTCATCGGCCGCTGTGCAGACGCCGCAATCTGCGGGTGGCGAGAGGAAGATGGCCTGACAGTCGAAGGGCAGCCTGGAAACCTGAAGCCTTAAACGGTCGATCGAGACGGCTGTGATTATAAGCAGCAGGCTGCGCGGATCTCTGAGGGGGAGACCAATTATCAATCGCGAACATTTCTGGCTCAGCGAGGAGCAGTTTGGGCTGCTTGAACCACATCTGCGGACTGACTCCCGAGGCAGGCCGCGCATCGATGTTCGTCGCGCAATCAGCGGCATTATCCATGTCGTGAAGAGCGGCGGACGCTAGGTTGATGCTCGTCATGATCGCGCAAGCGCCGCCATCGTCGGCATGCTCAGAAAGCCAAGATGCACGGCATGGCACAGGCCGTCGCAGGACTCAAAGGGCTCCCGCCATCCCGAAGCTGTCGCAACTGCTCAAGGCCGAGATGGCCGAGCAGGATGTCAGGGTCCGTAGTCTATCAGCTCAAGGTGACACGGTTGTGCGACTGGAGTTAATAAGCGGCCGCCGAAAGCTGAAAGCAGACTTGACGCAAGGCGATCGCGAAGAGGCGCGGCTTGCATTCGAGGTCACTGCCCGAAAGGCCCAAGCGGATCCACCGCCATCACTTAGAACCATAACGACAGGACATACAACGCTGCCACGAGGATTAGCAGCGGCGCGATGATGGCGATGAACGTCTGGAGAGTGTTCATTATCGCGAATTAGGGTTTCGCCTACCGCTATCCAGCTTATTGATGTCTGCCCGCCGGGGCAGACATTTTTTTGCCGATGGCGCGCAGGACATTCGTTCTCAACACTTCGCAAGGGAATTTGAGACAAGCGGCGCTCTGATTTAGCGGAGGCTCTGGCGCATCTCGGTTGTCATTTTAAGCGGCCGATTGGAGAAAGCGGCTACACGACGACCCCGATAAAGTCGTATTATCAGCGGGACGTATCGGCGCGCTGACAATCGAAGTGACGCGCCACCTGTTGATGGGACACGACAAATGACGAGTCTTGTTCGGACGTTCGCATTCGTTGCGCTTCTCCTAGCCAATAATGCCTTGGCTTGCTTGCCCTGCGCAGCACAGGAGAGCGACCCGGTCAGAGGGTCACCTCCGATGTGCAATACGAATATCTCGATCGCTGGGATGTCGATCGGCTGAACAAATACTCCAAACCGATACGCATCGGTTCGCCGGGTTGTCCGAGACCTACAGTCCGGCCCGCAACGCTGTCCGGCTGTACCGCGTCACCTATTCGTCCATTGTTCCAGAGCGCGGCAACAAGCCGACCACCGCAACCGGGCTCATTGCCGTTCCTGACAGGGACGGGACGTCCTTCCCGATGATTTCATACCAGCACGGAACCGCGTATGGAAAACAGGAAGTGCCCTCATTTCCGGACCAGTCCCCGGAAACCCAGCTAATGATCGCTCAGTTCGCCGGCCAAGGATACGTCCTTGTCGGCGCGGACTATTTTGGTTTGGGGGACTCCGACGAGCCCGAGGGTTATCTGGTGAAGGGCAGCCATCAGCAGGCCAGGCCACTTTCGACATGCTGGCAGCAAGCCGGGCCGTGCTTGATCATCTGAAGATCGGGAGCGCCGGACTTTTCCTAGCCGGGTGGTCGCAGGGCGGCTTCGTGACGATGGCTTTCCTGGAAAAACTCGAGAGAGCGGGCATTTCAGTGAAGGCAGCTGCCACGGCAAGTGCGCCGATCGATATCTTTGTGGCATTGAACGGCGCCCTGAACTTTCCCCGAAAGAATGATGCACCCGTGGATGACGACGATCGTCATCCTGACGGCCTTCTCCTTTGAGAACTACTACGGCACTTCCTTACTCCCTACTCCCTACTCCCTACTCCCTACTCCCTACTCCCTACTCCCTACTCCCTTACTGCCTTACTCCCCTATGCGGCGGCGGCGGCGGCCGCCGCCACCTTGCGGCCGAGGCCATCATGCAAGTCGAGGCAGCGCTCGAACCACTGCGCCACCACATCGCTGTCGTCGAGCAACCGGAAGGGCGAGGCGATGCGCGCCCATTGCAAGGCGCCGAAGACGATGTAGTCGGCAAACAGCGGTGATTGGCCGCCGATGAACGGCTGATAGGCGAGCGTCGAGCGCAACGGTTCCAGCGAGGCGCGGAAGGCGCCAAGGCCGGCGTCGCGCGCCGCCATGACCTCTTCCAGTCTCTTGCCGAAGCGCTGCTCGCGGTTTTGGCGGAAATAGGCGGCGTTCGCCTCGTCCTGCATGGCGTGGAGGTCCATGATCGCCGCAGTGGTGACATAGGGATGGATGGTCAGTTGCGACCAGCGTTCGATGAAGCGCGCCATCGCCTTGCCGCCGTCGCCGGAAAACAATGTCGGCCGCTCGGGATAGGCCTCGTCGAGATAGAGCGCGATGGCGAAGGAATCGGCGACCACCTTCTCGCCGTCGCGGATCACCGGAACGAGTTTCGAAACGCCGCCTTCAACTGTCGGCACTTCGAGAAAACGTGTCGGCACGGTGGAGATGTCGAGCCCCTTGTGGGCGAGCGCCATCGCCGCCTTCCAGCAATGCGGGCTGAACGGACGGGCGGTATCGCGTCCGACGAGGTCATAGAGCAGAATGGTCATTGGCGGCAGCTTCCTTGCGGTCTACTAGAGCGATGTGCGTCCACGTGGAAAGTACGCTCTAGCACTTTTGAAACTACGCATCGTGGTTTCCGAAAACGGTACCGATTTTCGGGCCGATGCGGTAGGCACCCGAAACGGAGTCTCGCGGGTCGGGAGAAAAAGATGAAACAGCACTTCATGATGTTTGCGGCCTACAATCAATGGGCCAATAGCCGCATCTACGATGCCGCCGCCGATCTCGATGAGGAGGAATTCCACCGCAATGTCGGGGTTTTCTTCGGCTCGATGATGGGCACGCTCAACCACCTTCTGACCGCCGACCGCATCTGGATGAGGCGCTTTACCGGCGAGGGCGACGCGCCGGCCAGGCTCGACACGATCCTGCACCGTGCCTTGCCGGGTCTGCGGCTGGCGCGCGAGGCGGAAGACAAAAGGATCATCGACTGGGTCAGGGCGTTAAGCGACAAGGCTTTGTCCGGCCGCTTCTCCTACATGACCGTCTCCGACATGCGCACCGTCTCGCAGCGATTGGCGCCGGCGCTCGATCATTTCTTCAACCACCAGACCCATCACCGCGGCCAGGCGCACGCGATCCTGACCGTTCTTGGCCGGCCTTCGGTGCCACTCGACCTGACGCTGTTCCAGCGGAGCGAAGAGGGGCGCGCCTACGCCTGATTTCGGATTATCCGGATCGAATTGACAGGAAAACCCGTCGAAGACGAACAGCATCTTCGATGGGCCATAGTCGCAAAAGAGGCCTAGCCAGTCAGGCGGCGTATCCGCCCTGGCCCCGGGCGACCGGCTTGACCGAGACGGCCGGCTGGGCGGAAGGCCAGAGAATGCCTGCCGTCACCGCGAAGGTGACCAAGGCATCGCGCGCCGCTTCGGGCGAGATCTCGCCGGCGCGTGCCGCCTCGCAGGCTTTCACGGCCGCGCCATAGCTCAGGCGTCGTCGCGATGGCGGAAACTCGGTCAGGAACTCATGCATGTCGAAGAGCGAAGCGAGCATGCGCTTATGGCCGGCGCCGACGGTAACGGCGACCGGGGTGAAAAATGTCGTGTCGTGCATTCTGGGCCTCTTGAATTGGGCGGAGGTGACGGCGGACGCCGCTCTCCGATCTGAATCGGACGCCCAGAAACGCGGATTGCGGCATCAGGTTCCATGTTGCCGAAATCGATTTTCGCCACCAAGCTCCGTGGCATGAATGCCGTGCCGAGGCGGCTGCCTATTTCCACATGTCACGCATGCGGGCGCCAAGGTCGACGCGCACTTGCGGCTGGCGGCGCGGATCATCCTTGGCCTGAACGCTCGCCCATGATGTCTGTTCGAAGGCGCCGAGGATCGAGGCCGGGATGAAGCGGGTGCGCGAGGCGTAAACGTGGCGATCGCCACGCGCCGCCTGGCCGTGGACGAAAAAGCGCTGCGGCATGACCAGGTGCAGGCCGTCCTTGGCCCGCGTCATCGCCACGTAGAGCAGGCGGCGCTCCTCGTCGATGTCCGCCTTGCTGCCAACGGCGAGGTCGATAGGGATGCAGCCGTCGACGGTGTTGAGCACGAAGACGTTCTTCCATTCCTGGCCCTTGGCAGAATGGATGGTCGACAGGATCAGATAGTCCTCGTCGCGATGCGGCGGCCCGGCCTCGTCGCTGGTCGCATCCGGCGGATCGAGCGTCAGCTCGGTGAGGAAACGCTCGCGCGAGGCGTAGCCCGAGGCGATCTGTTCGAGCTGCAGAATATCGGCCCGGCGCGTCGTTGCGTCCTCGTGGATGCGGTCAAGATGCGGCTCATACCAGAGCCTGACCTGTTCGAGATCAACAGGCCATTTTCCCGACCCGGTGCGAAGCTGCGAGAACAGCGCGACGAAACCCGGCCAGTCGTCGGCGGCGCGTTGCGGCGGCCGGTAGCGCGCCAGCCCCATCGCTTCGTCGAGCGACGTCGCCATGGTGTCGACGATCTGCGAAGCCGCCGAAGGGCCGATGCCGGGCAAAAGCTGCAGCACGCGAAAACCGGCGACGCGGTCGCGCGGGTTTTCGGCGAAGCGCAGCACCGCCAGCACGTCCTTGACATGGGCGGCGTCGAGGAACTTCAGCCCGCCGAACTTGACGAACGGGATGTTGCGGCGCGTCAGCTCGATCTCCAGCGGCCCGCTGTGGTGCGAGGCGCGAAACAGCACGGCCTGCGCCTTCAGCGCCGTGCCGGCCTCACGCTCGGTCAGGATCGCCTGGCAGACGTAACTCGCCTGCTCGGCCTCGTCGCGAATGCTGACCAGCTTCGGCTTTTCGGTCGATCTGCGCTCCGACCAGAGGTTCTTGGTAAAGCGCTCCGAGGCCTCGCCGATCACCGCATTGGCGGCGGCCAGGATGGTCTCGGTCGAGCGGTAGTTGCGCTCCAGCATGACGATCTCGGCCGGCTGCGCGAATTGTTTGGGGAAGTCGAGGATGTTGCGCACTTCCGCCGCGCGAAACGAATAGATCGACTGCGCGTCGTCGCCGACCACCGTCAGCCCGGATCCGTCCGGCTTGAGCGCCGTGAGGATCGCGGCCTGCAGCCGGTTGGTGTCCTGGTACTCGTCGACCAGCACATGGTCGAAACGCCCACCCAGATGCGCTGATATCTCCGGCTCGCCGGCCATCTGCGCCCAGTAGAGCAGCAGGTCGTCGTAATCGAGCACGTTCTGCGCCTGCTTGGCCTCGACATATCGGGCAAACAGCGCCTTAAGCTGTTCTGCCCAACCCGCGCACCAGGGAAACACCGAACCGAGAATCTCGCCAAGCGGCGCCTGCGCGTTGACGGCACGCGAATAGATCGCCAGGCAGGTGCCCTTGGTCGGAAAACGGCCTTCGGTCTTCGAGAAGCCGAGTTCGTGCCGGGCGAGGTTCATCAGGTCGGCCGAATCCTCGCGGTCGTGGATGGTGAAGGCCGGATCGAGGCCGATCTCCAACGCGTAGTCGCGCAGCAGCCTGGCGCCGATGCCGTGAAATGTGCCGGCCCAGCTCAGCGCATCGGTGATAATGGAAGCGTCCCGGCCGAGCACCTCGCCGGCGATGCGCTCGACCCGCTTGGCCATTTCCGATGCGGCGCGACGTGAAAACGTCATCAAAAGGATGCGCCTGGGGTCAGCGCCCCTGACGATCAGATGCGCGACGCGATGCGCCAGCGTGCTGGTCTTGCCGGAGCCGGCGCCGGCGATCACCAGCAACGGCCCGGCGACCGCGCCGTCGCCATGCTCGACGGCAAGGCACTGCTCGGCATTCAGCTTTGCGAGATAGGCAGGCCGGAAGGTCGAATCACGTGCAGCGAGGTTCATTGCCCATCAAGCATCGTTTCTGCTTTGTTCGCAACGCTCTCGACGTGAAAGTTGCGACCGATGCGTCCGATTCTACTGGCGCACCAGCCGATGAACTGGGCCTAGCGCTGGGCCTCTACGCCCATCGCCGCCGACTGCCGCGGCAACGACTTGTCGTCATCGGGAGGCGGCAGCAACAGCGGATCGAAGTCGTCGGGCACTTCGTCAATGATTTCCCTGACTATGCGGTAGGCCACGTAGATGGCGGCCCCGGCTATGAGCAGACGGATCATGATTTTCTCCACTGGTATAAACCAACCGAAGAGGCCGCGTTTTGTTCCCCGCTTTCCAAAGGCCCCGAGCTCTGCCTGAGGGTGCAACCAAATCGGCACCGTCTCGTTTGCCCGGTGACAGGAGGTTGCGATGAACAAGCTATCAATCTCGCTGGCTTTGGCGGCGGCGCTGGCTGTCGCGGCTTGCGATAACAACATCCCACCGACAAAGGCCCCCGGCGCCGATCAAAACCCGCAGGTCGACCCTGCACCCAACTCGACGTCAGGCGATGATCAACCCGGCGCGCCGTCGGCGCAGTGATGGAACGCAGTAGGAAAGGTGGCCGGCGCCGCTTGGGAGGGGAGCGATGACGCCGGCCAGGCGGGTATCAGGTCCGCCGCATACCTAGAGATAGCTGAGTCTTGCCGTTGCGTCATGGGGTGATCGCGGAAGACCACCGCCTTGAACAGGCAATCAACTGACAAATGTGACAAAACTGCAATTTTCAGATGCGAGAAGTCGATGCTCGCCAGGCGCCGCGCCGTCGCAGCAGGGTCCCGGCCCAATTCAAAGCTGGCCCTCTGATCCGGCGAGGCCGGCAATCGGATCAATCGTCTTCCCCACCGCGGCATAAAGCAACCGGCCGCGCCGGGCATTTTCATACCTTATCCGGCCAAGCGGCGCTCAAGGTCTTGCGAAGCGCTGACGTCCCGTGCAAAAGCGCGGCCATGCTGATCATTAACGACCTTTCGCTCCGCATGGCCGGACGCCTGCTTCTTGACCATGCCTCGCTGACCTTGCCGGCCGGCAGCAAGGCAGGGCTTGTCGGTCGCAACGGCACCGGCAAAACGACTTTGTTCAAGGCGATCACCGGCGACCTCGCCTCCGAGAGCGGCTCGATCGGCCTGCCGAAGAACACGCGCATCGGCCAGGTGGCGCAGGAAGCGCCCGGCACTGAGGAGCCGCTGATCGAGATCGTGCTCAAGGCCGACCTTGAACGCTCCGCACTGATCGAGGAGGAAAAGACGGCGACCGATCCTCACCGCATCGCCGATATCCACATGCGGCTGGCCGATATCGACGCCCATTCGGCCGAGTCGCGCGCTGCCACCATCCTCGCCGGCCTCGGCTTCGACGACGCCGCCCAGCGGCGGCCGGCCTCGTCCTTCTCCGGCGGCTGGCGCATGCGGGTGGCGCTGGCGGCGGTGCTGTTTGCCGAGCCCGATCTTCTGCTGCTCGACGAGCCGACCAACTATCTCGACCTCGAAGGCACGCTATGGCTGGAAAACTACGTGTCGAAATATCCGCACACGGTGCTGCTGATCTCGCACGACCGCGACCTGCTCAACCGCGCCGTCAACTCGATCGTCCATCTCGACCAGAAGAAACTGACCTTCTGGCGCGGCGGCTACGACCAGTTCGAGCGCCAATACACCGAGCAGCGCGAATTGCAGGAGAAGGGCAGGGTCAAGCAGGAAGCTGCACGCAAGCACATGGAGTCCTTCGTCGAGCGCTTCCGCGCCAAAGCTTCCAAGGCGAGACAGGCCCAGTCGCGCATCAAGGCGCTGGAGAAGATGAAGCCGATCGCCGCAATTGTGAACGACAACGTGCGGCCGTTCTCCTTTCCCGAGCCGGTGAAGACCGTGGCCTCGCCGATCATTGCGCTCAACAACGTCAATGTCGGCTATGTCCAGGGTGAGCCGATCCTGAAGAAGATGACGCTGCGCGTCGATGCCGACGATCGCATCGCGCTGCTTGGTGCCAACGGCAACGGCAAGTCGACCTTCGCCAAATTGCTGTCCGGCCGCCTGAAGCAGGAGACCGGCACCATGACGGTGGCGCCCGGCCTGAAGGTGGCGATCTTTGCCCAGCATCAGCTCGACGATCTCCGACCGAATGAAAACGCCTATGAGCATGTCCGCCGGCTGATGCCGGAAGCGCCGGAATCGAAGGTGCGCGGCCGCGTCGCCCAGTTCGGCCTGACCACCGAGAAGATGAACACCGCCGCCAAGGACCTGTCCGGCGGCGAGAAGGCGCGGCTGCTGATGGGCCTGTCGGCGTTCGAGGGGCCAAACCTGTTCATCCTCGACGAACCGACCAACCATCTCGATATCGACAGCCGTGAATCGCTGATCCATGCGCTGAACGAATTTCCCGGCGCCGTCATCCTGATCTCGCACGACCGCCATCTGCTCGAGGCGACGGCCGACCGGCTGTGGCTGGTCAAGGACGGCACGGTCAACCCCTATGACGGCGACCTTGATGACTACAAGACGCTGGTCACCGGCGTATCAGGCGACCGCCGCGGCAAGCGCGAGGCCGAAAAAGCCTCGAAGGCCGACCGCCGCCGCGATGCGGCCGCACGCCGCGCCACCTTCGAGCCGCTGGCCAAGGAGATCCGCGCCACCGAAGCGCTGATGGACCGCATCCGCAAGCGCATCGACTTGATCGAGGACGAGCTCGCCAATCCGGCGGTCTATGAAAAGGACCCGTCGACGGCGACACGGCTGGCCAAGGAGCGCTCGCAGCTGGCCCAGACGCTCTCCGCCCATGAGGAAAAATGGCTGTCGATGTCGGCGGAATACGAGGAAGGCACGGCGGAGTAGCGCGACGCCCCTCTGCCTTCGCCCACAAGGGGAGAAGGGAAGGCCCATCTGGCCCTACACGCCGCCGCCATAAACGGCTAGTTTGGCCTCATGAATCACCAACCCAACCTCAGAATCGGCCATTCGGCCTGTCCGCATGATTGCCCGTCGACCTGCGCGCTCGAGGTCGAGCTGCTCGACAACAAGCGCATCGGCCCCGTCCACGGCGCCAAGGCCAATACGTATACATCAGGCGTCATCTGCGCCAAGGTCGCCCGTTACGCCGCCGCGTCCATCATCCCGAGCGCTTGCTGAAGCCACTGGTGCGCTTGGCGTGAGCAACCTGATGGCTGCTGACGGCGTCGAATGCACGTGGACACAAGCGAAGGGCGGCCTCGGTAACATTACCGCGAGCCTGTAACGTTCGCCGTCGCTGGCGCGAACAACGGACCGTATCCTCATGTCCGCCATGGCGGGATTACTTGCCCGCCGACACCTTCAGGAGTCAAGAAATGCTAGACCGTCGCACCTTCCTCATCGGCCTGACCGCAATATCGGGCCTCGCCTCGGCTCCGGCGCTGGCTGCCAGCCGCATGGCCTACACACGGCAGGCCTTCGAAGAGGCGCAAAAGGCAGGCAAGCCGATCCTGGTCGAGATCACCGCCAGCTGGTGTCCGATCTGCAAGGCGCAGAAGCGGGTGCTCGGCCAGTTGCTGCCTGCGCCCGAGCACGCAAACCTGGCCGTTTTCGAAGTCGATTTCGATTCCCAAAAAGAGGTTGTTCGGGCTCTTGGTGCGCGGATGCAGAGCACGCTGATCACCTTCAAGGGCGCAACGGAAGTCGGTCGGCTTGTTGGCGTGACCAAGGCGGATGCCATCAAGCAATTGCTTGATAAAACGATCTGAGCGGCGGCGATGCTACTCGGCTTCATATTTTCGTTCCTGGCCGGGGTGCTGTCGACGCTGTCGCCATGCGTGCTGCCGCTGATCCCGGTCGTGCTCGGTGCTGCCGTCAGTCAGCATCGCTATGGCCCCATCGCGCTGGCCGCAGGACTTGCCATGTCCTTCACGGCCATAGGGCTTTTCGTCGCCACGATCGGGTTCTCCGTCGGGCTTGACGGCGGTGTCTTTCGCAGCGCCGCCGCAGTTCTGATGCTCGTCCTCGGCACGATATTGATCGTGCCGGCATTCCAGGCGCATATCGCGCTTGCGGCCGGTCCGGCCGGCAACTGGGTCGAGCAGCGGTTTGGCGCCTTTTCCTCCGTTGGCCTTTGGGGGCAGTTCGGCGTCGGTCTGCTGCTCGGCGCGGTGTGGAGCCCTTGCGTTGGCCCGACTCTCGGTGCCGCTTCCGTCCTTGCAGCGCAGGGCCAAGACCTTGGCCAGGTTGGGGTCACCATGGTCCTGTTTGGTCTCGGTGCTGCCGTGCCGTTGCTGATCCTCGGACTAATGTCCCGCGAGACCTTGCTGAGTTGGCGCAGCCACATCGCCGGCGCCGGCAGCGGGCTGAAGGTCGCGTTAGGCGTCTTGCTGGTGATGACCGCCGCCGCGATTCTGTCTGGGTTCGACAAGGCGTTGGAAACCGCACTCGTCAACGCTTCGCCCGAGTGGCTGACGGCGTTGACGCCGCAGTTCTAACGGCTCCGCGCTGGCGGTCGCCAGATTTTCAGCTTGCCTCAGCAAGGAGAAGCAAGTTAGCGCTGCATCTGGCCCTACACGCCGCTTTCGCAACCGACTAGTCTGCTCCCATGAATCAGCACGCCAAGCTCAGGATCGGCCATTCGGCCTGTCCGCATGATTGCCCGTCAACCTGCGCGCTCGAGGTCGAGCTGCTCGACAGCAAGCGCATCGGCCGCGTCCATGGCGCCAGGGCCAACACCTACACATCCGGCGTCATCTGCGCCAAGGTCGCCCGTTACGCCGACCGCGTCCATCATCCCGACCGCTTGCTGAAGCCGCTGATCCGTGCCGGCGCCAAGGGTGAGGGCCTTTGGAAGGAAGCGAGCTGGGAGGCCGCACTCGACCTCGTCGCCGAAAAGTTCATCGCGGCCGAGGCAAAATACGGCTCGGAGACGGTCTGGCCATATTACTATGCCGGCACGATGGGGCTGGTGCAGCGCGACGGCATCGAGCGGCTGCGCCACGCGAAAAAATACTCCGGCTTCTTCGGTTCAATCTGCACCAATCTGGCCTGGACCGGCTGGATGATGGGCGCCGGCGCGCTGCGCGGTCCCGACCCGCGCGAGATGGCCAAGTCCGACTGCGTGGTGATCTGGGGCACCAATGCCGTGGTCACTCAGGTCAACGTAATGACCCACGCGATCAAGGCGCGCAAGGAACGCGGCGCCAAGATCGTCGTCATCGACGTTTATGAAAACGCGACGATGAAGCAGGCCGATCTCGGCCTGATGCTGAAGCCCGGCACCGATGGCGCGCTGGCCTGCGCGGTGATGCATGTGCTGTTCCGTGACGGCATGGCCGACCGCGCCTATTTGGAAAAATACACCGACGACCCGCACGGTCTGGAAGCGCATCTTCAGACGAGGACGCCGCAATGGGCGGCTGATATCACCGGGCTTTCGGTCGACGAGATCGAGACCTTTGCTCGCCTCGTCGGCACGACGAAGAAGACTTATTTCCGCCTCGGCTACGGCTTCTCGCGCCAGCGCAACGGCTCGGTCAACATGCATGCCGCGGCCTCGATCGCCGCGGTCACCGGCTGCTGGCAATATGAGGGCGGCGGCGCCTTCCATTCCAATTCGGGCATCTTCAAGCTGAACCAGGAACTGCTGGAAGGCACGCGGATGCGCGACCCCGCGATCCGCCACCTCGACCATTCGCGCATCGGCCCGGTGCTGACCGGGGCGGCGGACGCGCTCTATGGCGGCCCGCCGGTGACCGCGCTGCTGATCCAGAACACCAATCCGGTCAATGTTGCGCCGGAGCAGCGGCTGGTGAAGCAGGGTTTTCTGCGCGACGACCTGTTTTCCTGCGTGCACGAACAGTTCATGACCGACACCGCAAAACTCGCCGATGTCGTGCTGCCGGCGACGATGTTTTTAGAGCATGACGATGTCTACAAAGGCGGCGGCAACCAGCACATCACGCTCGGTCCGAAGCTGATCGACCCGCCGGAAGGGCCGCGCAGCAACCATTTCGTCATCGAGGAACTCGGTAAAAGGCTCGGTGTTGGCGACAAGCCTGGCTTCGGCATGACCGAGCAGCAGCACATCGACATCATTTTGGGCAAGCGCGGCCTGGGTAGTTTTGCGAGCCTCAGGCGAGAAAAATGGGTCGATTTGCAGCCGGACTTCGAGGCGGCGCATTTTGTCGATGGCTTCGGCCACGCGGACGGAAAATTCCGCTTCCGCGCCGACTGGATCGGGCAGGCGGCGCCCAACCGGCCGCCGAAAAGCATGGGCCTGTTGGGGCCGGTGGCAAGCCTGCCGGAATTCCCCGACCACGTCGACCTGATCGAGGTGGCGGATGCGGCGCATCCGTTCCGGCTGACCACCTCGCCGGCGCGCAATTTCCTCAACTCGACTTTTTCGGAGACGCCGGTGTCGAAGGCCAAGGAGGGCCGGCCGGAACTGCTTTTGCATCCGGACGATGCTGCAGCCTATGGGCTGGACAATGGCGACCGCGTCGAGATCGGCAATGTGCGCGGCGAAGTCGTGCTGCATGCAAGATTGTTCGACGGCATCAAGCGCGGCGTCGTGGTCGCCGAAGGCATCTGGCCCAACAGCGCCCACGAGCGCGGCGAGGGCATCAACGTCCTGACCGGTGCCGACGCGCCGGCGCCCTATGGCGGTGCTGCGTTCCACGACAACAAGGTCTGGCTGCGCCCGGCCAATTGACGCTTCGGAACGATATATCCATCCAGCCGTTTTTGCGTGGCGGGTGGAGACATGGTGATGGCAGAAGCGTTGGCAGCGCCGGACCCCATTGGAAGAACGCTTTCGCCCGGCGAACTCGTGACCACGATGTCGCACTTTCATCGCGCCGAGATTCTGCGCATGACGGGGTGGCGCGACCGCCTGGACCGGACGAGCAATTGGGCGATAACGGTCGTTGCGGCGATGTTGTCCATCTCGCTTTCGACAGCCAGCGCGCATCACGGCGTGCTGCTTTTTGCTATGCTGCTTGTCCTGTTGCTGCTGTGGATAGAAGCGCGGCGATATCGCTTCTTCGACGTTTACCGGGCCCGTGTGCGCCAGTTCGAACGGCACTATTTCGCGCAGATATTCTCGCCACAGCCGGACTTCGCGTCCGATTGGCTGTTGGTCGTCGGCGAAAGCCTGCGCGCTCCAAAATTCCTCATTTCGCAACGAGCGGCGTTGGCGCGCCGTCTGCGTCGAAACTACATCCACATGCTGCTGATCTTGCTGCTGGCCTGGATCCTCAAACTGTCGACCCCCAGTCTTTTAACCGAAGGTGTCCGCATCGACTTCGTCAGTTCGGTGCGCGAGGCCGTTGCCGGCGCGGCCCTGGGGCCCATTCCCGGCGTGGTCATCGTCGTGCTGGTCGCCGCCTTCTATGCCGGCCTGCTGGTCACGGCGTTCCTGACCGCCGGCGACGAGGGCGAACTCTCCTTTGGTGACGTGCACGTCTAGAGCGGCAGCGCAAAACCGGCGGATCTGCGATTTCATTTGTGCAGGAAATCGAACCGATCGGTTCGTTTTTGTTGACGCATTGTGCAAGACAGAGTGAACGTCGGCTCAGCAAATGGCCAGGCCGCGCGGCAGACGTATTCGCCTAAAGCATTGAGAAGAAGTTCAAAGATTGTGGCGAAGGAAGCCTTTTAGCGGATTTCAAGCACCCGGTTCAGGGCGTGGCCGGAACATCTTTGTGATTGGAAACTGCTGCATGGCCAACCCACCTCGGGGTGGTCCGAGCGACGCGAAATCCTCCCAAGGCACGCCACGAGACGGACAACAATACTGAAAGTATGAAAGTACTGGAGTACCTGAAATGACCAAGATTGCTCTCACCGCTGCCGCCATCCTCATTGCCACGGGCAGCGCCTTTGCCGGCAGCGACCATTATGGTTCGGACGGCGTCAACCAGCCGGCCGCGCCTGTTGGCAATGCGCCTGTTGTCGACAATATGTTCACGGGTTCGATCCGCAAGCCGTTTACAGCCGAGCACAATACCGTCAATACCAACGCGACGATCCAGCCCGGCACGACTGAACCGGTCGTGCCTCAGTCCGGCCGGGGCAACTGGGGCCGCTAAATCCTCAAGCTTCGGAACTCAAAGAGCGGCGGGCTTGGCCCGCCGTTCTTGCTTTTGTATATCAAGTCACAGCCCTCGTTTAGCGCAGGTCCTTCGGCCAAACGCAGTGTGTCAGCCGCGCATCGCCGAGGGCCAGCCGTGCCCAGTCACCGTCGAAAACGAAGCGGGCCAGGGCTGCCGTCGGGAATTTCTCTTCAAGCTTTTTGAGTGCCGCGGCATCCGATCCGGCGCCCGCAAGCCGGCGCGCGAATTCCTCCAGGCCGGGATTATGGCCAATCACCAAAAGGCTGCTTGTTGCCGCTTTTGCCTGCCGTACCTTGGCGAGAATGTCTGCCGCACCGGCCTCGTAGAGCGCCTGGACAAATTTGGCCGGCGTTTTCGCCGGCAATTCCGCCGAGACCAGCCGCCATGTGTCGCGGGTGCGCAACGCGGGCGACACCAGCGCCAGGTCCGGCAGCCAGCCCTGCCTGGCCAGTTCGCGCCCGACCAGCGGCGCGGCCTTCAGCCCGCGCCCGGAAAGCGGCCGGTCGAAGTCGATAAGGTCAGGATCGTCCCAGCTCGACTTGGCATGACGCAGAAGAAGGAGTTGCTTCGTTGTCGTCATGCCAGCCTTGTCCTGCTCATGGCGTGATGCGCGCCAGATGCTCGAGGTCGGTCTCCTCGCGCAGCGGATCGGGCGCCATCACCACGGAGGTGCTGTTGTCGGCATCGTCGGCGAAGTGGGCCAGCACGGTGCGGCCGCCTTCCATCCGTGCCTTGCCTTCGGCGACCAGCCCGAGCGCCAGCGGATAAAGCCGGTGCTCGGCCTTCAGCACGCGCGCGGCGAGCGTATCCTCATTGTCGCCGACCATCACCGGCACGGCGGCCTGGGCGATGATCGGGCCGTCATCCATGTCCAGCGTGACGAAATGCACCGTGCAGCCATGGATGCGGATGCCCGCGCGGATAGCTCGCGCATGCGTATCCAGCCCCTTGAAGGCCGGCAACAGGGCAGGGTGGATATTGATCATCCGTCCCAGCCATTTCTCGACGAAGCGCGCGCCGAGGATGCGCATGAAACCGGCCAGCGCCACGATCTCGGCGCCGAACGAGACAAGTGCGGCGTCGATCGCCCCGTCATGCGCTTCCTTGCTGCTATAGTCCGCTCGCGAAATCACCTTGGTGGCGATGCCGCGCGCCGCCGCGATACCGAGACCGGCGGCATTGGCCCGGTCGGAAATGACGCCGACGATCTCGGCCGGATAGTCCGAGTTGCTGGCCGCGGCAATCAGCGCCGTCATGTTGGAGCCGCGTCCCGAAATCAGCACCACGGTGCGTTTGCGCGCGCTCATAGGCCGATCGAGCCCCGATAGATCACGCCGGCGTTGCGGCGCGGCACGATGCGGCCGATCGGCGTCACGCTCTCACCGGCCTCCTGCAGCACGGCCGCGACCTGTGCCGCCTGGCCGGAGGCGACGGCGAGGATCATGCCGACGCCGCAGTTGAAGGTGCGCATCATCTCTTCGGGCGCCACGCCGCCGGTCTTGGCCAGCCATGAGAACACCGCCGGCACTTCGATGGCGTCGAGGTCGAGCTCGGCGGAAAAATCCTTCGGCAGGACGCGCGGGATGTTTTCCGGGAAACCGCCGCCGGTGATATGGGCCAGCGCCTTGATGCCATGCGTGTTACGGATCGCCTTGAGGATCGACTTGACGTAGATGCGGGTCGGCTCGAGCAGCGCCTCGGCCAGCGTGGCTTCATCGTTGAAGGGCGCTGGATCGGTCCACGCAAGGCCGCTGGTGGCGACGATGCGGCGGACCAGCGAAAAGCCATTTGAATGCAGCCCCGACGAGGCCAGTCCCAACAGCACGTCGCCCTCGACGATGTCGTCGGTCGGCAGCAGTTGGCCGCGTTCGGCCGCGCCCACGGCAAAGCCGGCAAGGTCGTAGTCGTTGCCGTGATACATGCCGGGCATTTCCGCCGTCTCGCCGCCGATCAGCGCGCATCCGGCCTGCCGGCAGCCCTCGGCGATGCCGCCAACGATCGCCGCACCCTGGTCGGGGTCGAGCTTGCCGGTGGCGAAATAGTCGAGGAAGAACAATGGCTCTGCGCCCTGCACGACGATGTCGTTGACGCACATGGCGACGAGGTCGATGCCGATCGTGTCGTGCTTGCCGGCATCGATGGCGATCTTCAGCTTGGTGCCGACGCCGTCGTTGGCGGCGACCAGCACCGGGTCGATGAAGCCGGCGGCCTTGAGGTCGAACAGGCCGCCAAAGCCGCCGATCTCGCCATCGGCGCCCGGCCGGCGCGTCGCGCGCACCAGCGGCTTGATCTTCTCGACCATGAGATTGCCGGCATCGATGTCGACACCCGCCTCGGCATAGGTGAGCCCGTTCTTGCGCTTGCTCATCACTCTTTCCTGCTTTCCGGGGCTCTTCGCATGAACGGCTGCGCCTCGCAAGGATAACGGCTGGCTCAGGCACTTTCGGCATCACAAAAGAGTGGACAGAGGCTTCAGGCAAATCTCCAACATTGGCGATTGGCGAAAGCCTTGAACACAGCCAATCTCTCCTCCACAAGGGGCGAGATTGGCAGCTTCTGCGTCGCTCTCACTTGCCCTAGCCTCCCATCTCCATCATGTATCATCAAAACAGAAGCGACGGGATATGCGTTTGACCATCCCCAACATGATCACGATCATGCGTTTCGTGCTGGTGCCGGGCGTGGTGCTGGCCATGCTGCAGGCGCGCTGGGACTGGGCTTTTGCCGGCTTCCTGATTGCCGGCATTTCCGACGGCGTCGACGGCTTCATTGCCCGCCATTTCAATCAGTTTTCCCAGCTTGGCGCCTATCTCGATCCGATGGCCGACAAATTGCTGCTGGTCTCGGTGTTCGTGGTGCTGGGCTTCATCGGTGAATTGCCGCTGTGGCTGGTCGTCACCATGGTGTCGCGCGATGCACTGATCGTCTGCGCCGTCGTTCTGTCAACCGTCATGGCCCATCCGGTCGAGATGAAGCCGCTGTTCGTGTCGAAGGCCAACACTGCCATCCAGATCGGGCTGGCGGCGGTGGTGCTGGGCGAACTGGCCCTCGCCCTCGATCTCGATCCGCTCAGGCCGGTGCTCATATTGCTGTCCGGGGTCTTGACCGTGGCTTCGGCCGCGGCCTATCTCGTGGCTTGGCTGAGGCATATGAGCGGCTATGGCGAAGGCTCCACACCGGACACCTGACCAGGACATCGACGCGGCAGCCGAGGCTGCGGCCGCCGATGCTGCCGCGTCCGGCGTGTTTCGCCGCCAGATCCGCTTCTGGCTGATCAGCGCCATCATCCTCGCGATCTTCCTCTATGTCTTCAGCGGCATCCTGCTGCCGTTCGTCGCCGGCATGGTGCTAGCCTACTTCCTCGACCCGGTCGCCGACCGGCTGCAGCGGCTCGGCCTGTCCAGGCTGATGGCGACGATTGTCATCCTGTTTGCCTTCATCGTCGTTCTGGTGCTGGCCTTCGTCATCCTCATTCCGGTGTTGGCTTCGCAGATGGCCGATTTCGCCAGCAAGCTGCCGGAATACCTGACCCGGCTGCAGAGCCTGATCACCAGCTTCGATCCGAGATGGCTGGAAGAGCAATTCGGCGTCGACGCCAATGGCCTGCGCGAAGGGTTGAACTCGCTGCTGACCTCCGGCTTCGGCCTCCTGACCACGGTGTTCACCTCGATCTGGAGCTCCGGCGTGGCGCTGGTGTCGGTGGTCAGCCTGTTCGTCGTCACGCCCGTCGTCGCCTTCTACATGCTGCTCGACTGGGACCGCATGGTGGCGATCGTCGACAGCTGGGTGCCGCGCGACTATGTCCAGACCGTCAGGGCAATCGCCAACGACATCAACACCGCCACCGCCGGCTTTGTGCGCGGCCAGGGCACGCTGTGCCTGGTGTTGGGCGCCATGTACGCCACCGGCCTGACCTTGACCGGCCTGAATTTCGGCATCCTCATCGGCCTGTTCGCCGGGCTGATCTCCTTCATTCCCTATGTCGGCTCGCTGACCGGGCTGGTGCTGGCCGTCGGCGTCGCCTTCGTTCAGTTCTGGCCGGACTGGACCATGGTCGCGGCGGTGGCCGGCGTGTTCTTCGTCGGCCAGTTCATCGAGGGCAACATCCTGCAGCCGAGGCTGGTCGGCAAAAGCGTCGGCCTGCATCCGGTGTGGCTGATGTTTTCGCTGTTTGCCTTCGGCGCGCTGTTCGGCTTCGTCGGCTTGCTGATCGCCGTGCCGGCCTCGGCTGCGGTTGCCGTTCTGGTGCGTTTTGCCATCGCTCGATACCTGGAGTCGCCGCTCTACAAGGGCCACAGTACCGAACCTGTCCCGCCGCTGCCGGCGCGTCGCCGCGGGAGCGGTGGACCGCGCAGTTGAGCCAGATGCCGGACAACAACAAGATCGACCCGCCGCGCCAGTTACCGCTCGATCTCGGCCACGGCACCGGCTATTCGCGCGACGAACTCGTCGTCTCCGGCACCAACAGCCAGGCGGTGGCGCTGGTCGATCGCTGGCCGGACTGGCCGTCGCCGGTGGTTGTGCTCGCCGGTCCGGCGGGCTCTGGAAAAACCCACCTGGCCTCGATCTGGCGCGCCCGCGCCGGCGCAGTGAAAGTCGACGCCGGGCGGATCGGCGACTGCATGGCCAGCCTCGGCGCGCGGCCGGCCCTGATCGACGATGTCGATGCCGGTCCGGTCGATGAAGAGGGGCTGTTCCATCTGATCAACGCGGTGCGCGGGGCCGGCTCGACCTTGCTGCTGACCGCGCGGCGCTTTCCGTCCGCCTGGGGCGTCAGGCTTCCGGACCTCGCTTCGCGGCTGAAGGCGGCGGCGACGGTCGAGATCCACGAGCCCGACGATCACTTGCTGGCCGGCGTCATCACCAAACTGTTCGCCGACCGCCAGGTCGAGGTCGAGCCGCATGTCGTGCAATATTTGGTGCGCCGCATTGAGCGCTCGCTGGCCACCGCGATGCGGGTGGTGGAGCGGCTGGATCGCACCGCGCTCGAGCGCAAGACGCCGATCACGAGGGCGCTCGCCGCCGAAACCGTCAGCGCCATGGATGAGGGGCAGGGCGAGTTCGAGATTTAGACTGTAGTGGGCTTTGGCGTGCTGCCTCGGAGGGCCGCAGGCTCTTCCACTTTCGCCGCAACTTCATTTAAGGTCGCTATCAGCCTGTTGATTTGCGACAGGGCGGTGGTCATCTCTGGACCGTATCGCGTCACTAAATATTCTCGGTTTCCAGTAAGTTGGGACAGATGGTGTGCCGTGCGTTTCCGCAGGACCAGTCCCGAGGCGATCGCCTTTGCGGTACGTGTCGCAAAATCGTGCTGCAGGCCACGCAACGCCTTATGATCAGAACCAGTCAGCAGGAGATGGGCATTGAGGTAGAGTTCGATTGCGTGAAGGGCGGTGAAACGGCAGGGCACCAGGGAAAGCGCGTTACCCTTGCGTCGATGTTCCAGCAGGCGGATCGCTGCATTTCTGAATTCGCTTGCGAGTCCCAATACCTGTTCGGCTGTTGCCTCTTCACCAGGGTAGGAAGCATTCATTCTACTTGCCCCGCCTCACATCGGCGTCCCGCCGTTCCCGCAGGATGACACGACGCCGGACGCTACGTCAAAGTCGAACACCGATTGGTCGAATGCGGAAAATGACCACCCCTGCCGGTGTCCCATTTCGGGAAACGATGACTGGCATCCATCTTGCAACGTCAGCCTTGCCGGCTAACCCCGGTCCTGATTGCGTATCAAATCAGGTTGTAGGCTCGCCGGGAGTTGAGGCGGTTGGGGTTCTCTTCCCGGCGAGCTTGCCTTCAATGAGGGGTGGCCAGTCGCGTATACGGCACTGGCAACAGCGCTCACGGACAATCGCAGTACCGCGCCGTCTTGGCCGTTATAATGGACCGTTGAATGGTCTATTTTCATCGTAAATATGAACCAGAGGATGGTCCATAGAAGAGGGGCCGATGCAGGTAGCCATTACAGAGGCCAAGGGACAGCTGACAGAATTGGTGCGTCGGTGGATCAACCTACGGCCGGAGACCCCCGATAGTGTACCCACCATCGACAGTGATCTCTTGCCCCGTGACGAAGTTTGCATCGTCTGAAAGTAACCAAGCAACTGTACCTGCGATATCTTCTGATACGCCGTTACGGCGGAGGGGCGTGTGGGCGGCTAGGCGCTTGGCAAAAACAGGGTCTATGACATCATCCGCCATCGGGGTCAGAATGATACCCGGATTGATGGCATTGATCCGGATGTTCCGAGGGCCTTGCTCGACCGCGAACGTACGCATCATGGCAAGCAATGCGCCCTTTGTACTCGCGTAAGCCCCGGCCCCCGGCATCACTGCGCCCGCCGTCCAGGAGGCGTTGATGAGTATGCTGCCGCCTTCCAGAAACGGCAGGCAATGCTTGATCGTAAAGAACGTCCCCCGAAGGTTGGTGCCGATCAGCACGTCGAAATCATCCGCGTCGGTCACTGCCAATTGTTTGAAGTCGCCCAAAATTCCGGCATTGGCGAATACGGCATCCAGTCTCCCGAAGCGTTCAATTATCTTCCCTACAGTCGCCGCGACTGCATCGTTGTCAGCAATATCGCAAGCAATCGCGACTGCGTTGCCGCCTGCTGCCTCGATGTCCGACTGCAATTGGCTGATCGGATCGTAACGGCGTCCGACAAGGGCAATCTGTGCACCTTCGTCAGCCAGCCGAAGGGCAGCGGCCCGCCCCATACCCGTTCCCGCACCCGTAACTAGAACCGTTTTGCCCATGAATCTGGTTTGTGCCATGTCTTTGTTCCTTCGGTGAATTGCAACATGGCAGCGTAATTCCTGTGCTATCTCATGATAATTCGGCAAAACGCTTATTCATTTGAAAGCAGAGGTATCGAATGGCTCTTTTTCGCTCCATGCAGGTTTTTGTCGCGACGGTCCAAGAGGGCTCAATGAGCGCTGCTTCGGCAAAACTCGGCATATCGCCAGCGATGGTGGGGCAACATGTGGCCGCGCTGGAGGAGCGGCTCGGCACACGCCTTCTGAATAGGACCACCCGCCGTCAGAGCTTGACGGATTTTGGCACGAGCTATGTCGAGCAGTGCCGGGACATCCTGGATCGTGTGGCTGTTGCGGATCAGGACGCAGAGGCATCTCAGACGAAACCTCGCGGGCTACTGAGGATCACAGCGCCGACGACTTTTGGGACGGAGGTTTTAATGCCAGCTTTGCAGCGTTATCGCGACATTGCCCCTGACGTGACGCTGGATATCACATTGACCGACCGCAATGTCGATATCGTGGAAGAAGGCTTCGACATCGCGTTTCGCATTGGAGCGTTGCCGGATAGCCGCCTTATTGCTCGTCACCTTGCTCCCTATCGAATGATGATTTGTGCTGCACCGGATTACCTTGCCCGCATGGGCACCCCGGATCATCCTCGCGAGCTTTCCGTCCACGAAGCCATCGGCTTTACCCCTGCAGCCCGGTCGCCCTGGAGGCTATCGAAAGGCAAGGATCTGGTCGAAGTCGCTCCCAAAATCTCGATCACCGTCAATAGTGGTCAGGCTGTCCGCATGGCTGCGCGTGCTGGGTTGGGCGTGATTATGCAACCATCCATACTGCTGACTTCGGATATACGCGCTGGCCTTCTCGTCCGGCTTTTCCCGGATTGGCACCTGAATGAACGGCCCATGTCTCTCATCTACCACCGTGACCGACGCATGGCGCCACGCCTAAGCAGCATCATTTCGTTTGCCATTGCAGAATTTGGCGCTCAGGTTGAGGGACAGGCAAATCGTCTCGTCGAAAGCGCTCGTTAAACATGGATTGTCTGCGCCAGATGCGCGCGACAATGCTGCGAGGTCGACGCTCCCGCCTATGAGCTCTCCCACGAGATAATGTCGGCGATAGATTTTGACCGAGAGCCATTCCACCCGCAGCCTGTGCATCGGCCGTTTTCGAACTGATGTTCGCAGGCGGGCATCCATAGAGATGAAACGCGCATTCAGCACAAAGGCTGGTCATTGCGCTGCTTTCGACGAAATATCTGCTGCCGCATTCGTCGCAACTCGTGATTGATCGGTCAGTCATTGGCTCACCCGCGCTTCCGCTTCAGTCCGATCGCCTCGCGCAGCCGTCGGGCAGTGCCGCCACTGCCGCCACGTTCAGATCCCACCGTCCGGCGGCGCCGCCCGTTCCACGCCGAAGCGCCTGCGGTAATCGCCGGGCACCAGGCCGGTTATCCTGGCGAAAACTTTGCGGAAGGAGCCAGGATCGTCATAGCCGACATCCCAGGCGATCTGGTCTATGGATCGGGTCGTCGCTTCCAGCATCTCACGCGCCTTGCCGACGCGCAGGTGCTGGCGATACTCGGTCGGCTTGAGGCCGGTGGCGTTGCGAAAGCGGCGCAAAAAGGTCCGCTCCTCCAAGGCCGCATGCTCCGCCATGGTGGCAAGCGTCACATCGCGCGCGCCTCTCGCCTGGAGCCAGTGCTGCACTTTGAGGATAGCTTCGTCGCGATGGCTCAGCCTGGGAGCAAAGGGGCTATAGAAGCGTTGCTCGCGCCCCGGCGGGTCCACCAGCATGAAGCGGGCGGTTTCTATCATCACGGTCGGCCCGAGCACCCTGTCGACGAGCTTCAGGCCGAGATCGGTCCAGGCCATGTAGCCGCCGGCGGTGATAATGTCGCCATCGTCGATGACCAGCTTGTCCGCATCCAGCACGATGTCGGGGAAGCGTATCGCCAGCGCGTCGCGATAGGCCCAGTGCGTGGTCGCCGCACGACCCGACAGCAGACCGGTCTCGGCAAGCACGAAGGCGCCGGCGCAGACCGAGCCGAGCGTCGCGCCCGCCGCATGGCGGGCCCTGAGCCAGTCGGCATAGGGCGCGGCCGCCTCGCGCGGAATCGGATCACCCAGGGTCGGAGGCAAGATGACCATGGCAGGTCCATGACCGGGGCCGGGCTCGCTGTCGAAGGTGCGGATGACGGTTTGGCTCGCCTCTTGCAACTGCCAATGGCTGACACGAAGCCTCAGCACGTCCGGCGACCGTTCGGCAGCCAGCCGGTTGGCCAGCTGGAAGAGATCGGTAAGCCCAAGAACGGCCGCTCCCTGAACGCCAGGATATACAACGAGGCCGATTTCGACCGGATCACGCGCCGCAATCATTTGTCAGTTTTGCCATGTACAATGTCTGTTTTGCCAATCCTCACCATGACTCCGTTGCAATAGCTTGTCCACAGAAGGAACGAACCTTCCCCCAACCATTCAGCCAACCACATCAAGGAGTACGACGATGAGCACATTCACCACCAAGGACGGCACCGAGATCTTCTACAAGGATTGGGGCACAGGGCAGCCAATCGTGTTCCATCACGGCTGGCCGCTCAGCGCCGACGACTGGGACAACCAGATGCTGTTCTTCCTCGACAAGGGCTATCGCGTGATCGCGCATGACCGGCGCGGGCACGGTCGCTCGACACAGACGGCAACCGGTAACGAGATGGACACCTATGCCGCCGATGTCGCGGCTCTGGTCGCTCACCTTGATCTCAAGAACGCCGTCCATATCGGCCACTCGACCGGCGGCGGCGAGGTGGCGCGTTACGTTGCCCGCTACGGTGGCGAGGGACGCGTCGCCAAGGCGGTGCTGATCGGCGCGGTGCCGCCGATCATGCTCAAGACCGACAGTAACCCCGGCGGCCTGCCGATCGAGGTCTTCGACGGCTTCCGTGCCGCTTTGGTCGCCAACCGCGCCCAGTTCTACAGGGATGTGCCGGCCGGCCCGTTCTACGGCTTCAATCGCGAGGGCGCCAAGGTCTCGCAAGGGGCTGTCGACAATTGGTGGCGCCAGGGCATGATGGGCGGAGCCAAGGCCCATTACGACTGCATCGAGGCCTTTTCCGAGACCGACTTTACGGAGGACCTTAAGAAGCTCGACGTGCCTGTCCTGATCATGCACGGCGATGACGACCAGATCGTGCCGATTGCCGACTCCGCTCTGCTTGCAGCCAAGCTGGTGAAGCACGGCACGCTCAAGGTCTACAAGGGCCTTCCGCACGGCATGTGCACCACCCACCCGGAGATCATCAATCCGGATCTCCTGGCGTTCATCCAAGGCTGACGCTTCGCAAGCTTCAGGCGGGCACGCCCGGAAATCCGGGCCGCCCGTCGGTCGCTGGGGTGCTTCGTCCGTCGCAGATGCTGTCCGGCGCAGCTGCGCCGGCACGGCTGCTGCTCGTCGCGGTGTGAATGAATGGTCGGAGTGGAGAGATTCGAACTCCCGACCCTCTGGTCCCAAACCAGATGCGCTACCAGGCTGCGCTACACTCCGAGTCCTTGCGGGCTATAGGGTTCCGGGCTTTGGAAGGCAACCCCCGAAACGACAAAAACGGAACGAACGCAATACAGTGACAGGGAGTTGCACGAAAAGTCCACCAAAAGTCCAACGGCTGTTCATCGCGCTCCTCATGGATAGAAAAATGAAGTAGCCGCGCCTTGTCGCCCTCTGGCGCTACCGGCTCGCGTTCAACTAGTCGGCGGCGCGTCAACCGGCGGCGGTGCTTGGAACATCAATCGCTTCGCCAGCAAGAAAGCTGCTTGAATTGAGCGATCCTCAGCCCGTCACCAACGATATCATCCTCAGAATTCTGCATCTTGTTCTCATCGAAATCCGCGCGACCGACAACCTGGGAAAGGCTTAGCTAGCCAATCGCAACGCCGCTCTGGCGGCCAATAGCTTGTGCTTTTCAAAGATCGCTACCTTCTGCGGATAAGTGATCCGCACCTTGGCGTTGCACCCGTCGCATCTGAAGTGCGCGATCGTTTTTAGCGCGGAGCCCTTCCTTACCGCCGGATGCGAGCAATCCGGACATTCGAATGTGAGCGCAACATCAGACAAGTCTTCGGCTAAGCCCATTTCCGTCCCCTTCGCAAGCGCTGTGGCTGGCGAGTCTCAATTAGCAATTCAGATGTAGCAATTCAGATGCCAATCCCATTGTCCCAAAGCGAGACGAGAACGATTTGCTTCGGGATTGGCCAAGCGCCTTGGGCGCCCGACACAACGTGCTCGTCAGCAGCTCCCGCTAAGAGCTGATTACCGCGGCCCGAGTCCTTGCGGGCTATAGGTTGCGGGCTTGGCTGCGCAACCCCTTGAAAAGACGAGAACGGAACAAACGGTAGGCCCGGGCCGAGAGCGGGGCCGGAAATGCAGCCAGCCGGGTCCAGCGCAACGGTTTCGTAGCGCCGTCTCGGCGCCCAGGTTGCTGTCCGGTCAGACCTTCACCAAGGCGGCCGTCGCATACATGAAGGCGACGCCGGCCGCCAGCCCACCCAGGACCGGCGGCGTGAAGAAGGCATCGAGACCCTTCTGGCTGCGGCGCATCAGATAGGCGCCGACCTCGACGATGACCTGCAGGATCGTCCCGGCGCCGATGGCAAGCGCCAGCGCCGACCATTGCGGCGCATAGGCCAGGCTGCCGAGCCGCATGCCGAGAACCGCAGGCCCGCCTGCTAGCAAGGTCAGGCCGGCGAACGTCCACAGCGGTGGCCGCTCCTTGTTAGTTCTGCGTTGTAGCAAACTGCTCAGGCTGATTGAGGGGATGGGTTCTTTTGCCGTGAACCCTCGCGCGATCATCGTCGGTGGCCCGCCGTACCGAAGGGGTACGGCAGGCAGCGGCCTTGCCGCCGGCGGCATTGCGCAGTAATGACGGGAATACAGCGGCGGTGCCGCTTGCACGTAGCAACGAGGTGTCCATGTCCGCGCGCATTTTCAGCCCAGCCAAAACCGCGATGCAGTCCGGCAAGGCCAAGACCGGCCACTGGGTGCTGGAATTCGATCCCGAGATGCGCAAGAAAATCGATCCGCTGATGGGCTATACCACGTCGGGTGACATGCGGAGCCAGATCAGGCTCACCTTCGATACCCGGGAAGAGGCGGTGGCCTATGCGGAGAAAGAGGGGCTGGCCTACCGTGTTGAGGAGCCGAAGGAATCCAAGCGCCGCCAGATTTCCTATGCGGAAAATTTCCGCTATGACCGCAGGACGCCCTGGACACATTGACCGGCAAATGCCGGGCAGCCGTCCCAGCGCATAACTCAGCCGGCCCTTGGCGTCGGCCCAGCGGTCCCGTAGCTCAGCTGGATAGAGCACCGGCCTTCTAAGCCGATGGTCACAGGTTCGAATCCTGTCGGGATCGCCAGTATTTTCAAGGTCCATTCTGGAGGTTACGGTTTATACCGGAGACATGGTGAAGTGCACCCCTCGGG
>NZ_FUIG01000066.1:0-22916 GCF_900149755.1 Mesorhizobium delmotii
TGGTGAGGCGTATATAGTCGGCACCCGTCCAAAGTGTCAACAACCATTTCCGTCTTTTTTACGGAGAACTGTTACCCTTCTCGTGTCTCAGAATCGGGGTGCACTACACCATGTCTTAGGTACGATTTGTTACCTATGTCTCCGGGCTGGACAACTTCCGGTAGACCGGCTGGATCGCCAAGATCCGAAGGTTCTCACCATGAAAATTTGAACCGCACGGGACCAGGAGCTCACCTGTCCCCATGCGGCGGAGCCGTCTCCGGCGTGGGAGCTTATATGGGAACAAAACAGGAAAATTCAAGGATCATGGCTGGAACCATTCGGCCCGGCTGTTAGTTCCATCAGCGAAGAACGGGACCGCCGAGCGAGCGTCGCAGCGCGACAGGCCTGAGGCCCTCAATAAGTCCTTCAGACCAATATCGGTCGGCGACCGCAGAGCGCTGGTGCCGTTCTGGGCGCAAACAGGGAGATTCACCATGAAAGTCGCTGAGATAATGACCCCCAACGTCCATCTCGCCAGTCCTGACGAGTCACTGCAGAAAATCGCGAAACGAATGGCGGTTGACGATGTCGGATTCCTCCCCGTCGGAGAAAACGACCGACTCGTCGGAACGATCACCGACCGTGACATCGTCGTGCGTGCGGTCGCCGAAGGCAAGGACGGCCACGCGACGGTCCGCGACGTGATGACCAAGGATGTCAAATACTGCTTCGAGGACGAAGATATCGAGCACGTCGTCCAGAACATGGGTGATATCCAGGTCAGGCGGTTGCCCGTCCTCAACCGCGACAAGCGCCTGGTGGGCGTGGTCTCGCTCGCGGATGCGGCGCTGAAGGAAGATCCGGCAACCGTCGGTATCGCGATGTCCGGCGTGGTCGTACCCGGCGGCGCACACGCGACGTAAGCGTGTTGCCCGGCAGGCGAGATCGGACTGAGTTCAGCGGCCCGCATTAGCGCTGTCGCGCCTCAAAGCGACGGCTCGACCGGGCCCTAAATCAGACCTTCCTGTCATATTGCCCGGGAGCGTCGATGACCCTCCCGGCTGCACCAGTATCTTGCACGTTTCCCGCTTGCGCTCTTGGCCGTAACTCAGAGCTACGGTTGGGCGATGTCAGTTCGGTGCCACCGCGGTATCGCCCAGCACCACACCCTTGGCAGCCTGTTCGATGACGTCGGCTACAGCCTGTGGCTGCGTAAGGAACACCACATGGCTGCCCTTGACCTCGGTCGTGACCGCTCCAATACGATCGGCGGTGCTCCGAAGCAGTTCGGGCGCAATAGCGCCGTCCTCAGTCGCGACAACGTACCAACTTGGCTTGGTCTTCCACGCCGCCGTCGTCACCTTGGCCTCAAGTGCCTTCATAGCGATCGGCACCTGGGAGTCGCGCAGGAATGCGGCGTCGGCATTGTCGGTGTCCCCAGCAAAGCCGGCCTTAAACGTCTCAGTTTTCAGGAATGCGAAGCCATCGGGCTGCACGTCAGGCTGAAAGTTCGGCGGCGGAGGAACCTCGGCATATTGGTCCAGCGTGGATTGACCGACCTCCGGCGCGAAGGCGGCGACATAGACGAGGCCCGCGACATTGGCAGCGTTGCCGGCTTCTGTAATTACCGTGCCGCCGTAGGAATGACCGACGAGAATGGCTGGCCCATCCTGCCGGGCGAGCACGCGACGCGTTGCGGCTACATCGTCTTCGAACGACGTGAGCGGGTTCTGGACGATCGAGACTTTATAGCCACGACTTGTCAGTTGGTCGTAGACGCCCCGCCATCCAGTTCCGTCGGCAAATGCGCCGTGGACGAGAACGATGTTGCGGAGCGGCGCGCTCTGTGCGTCGGCAGCAGTTGCCGAAAGCGTCAGCGCACCGACGGCGATCGCTCGGGATTCGATCATGGTAATTCTCCAGTTGGATTTTGCTGTTGATAGGACAATCATGATCTACCCCAAGGATGTGGCTTGATTATCGAGCGGATTCGGACATCAGTGTCTCAAAATGAGAGACAATCCGAATTTGCTGGAGGACCCATATGCTGCGCGACTTCAGCGATACGGTCGCTTTCGTAAAGGTGGTGCAGGAAGGGAGTTTCACAGCGGCTGCGCGCGTGCTCAAGGTGCCGAAGACACGGGTCAGCCGAAAGGTGCAGGAGCTGGAATCCAGACTGCGGACACAACTGCTGAATCGGACAACGCGCAGCCTGAAGCTGACTGAAGCGGGAGCGGTATATTTCCAGCACTGCGAGCGAGTCGTGAAGAATCTGGAGGATGCGGAGAACGCAGTGGCGGAGTTGCAGCAACATCCGCGCGGGTGGCTTCGGATTACAGCCTCGTACTGGCTGGCAACTCGCGTCCTCGCTCCGCTGCTCACCGAGTTTCGCCGCTTCTATCCAGAGGTGTTCCCGCAATTGCTTCTTGGGCACGAGGTCGTCGACCTCGTCGCCAAGGACATAGACATCGCTTTCCGGCTCCAGGAAGGCACCCTGCCCGATTCCACGCTCACGGCTCGGCGGCTCGGCGCATTGCCGATGGGTATCTATGGAGCCCCGACCTACCTGGAACGTGCGGGGACGCCGCAGCATCCATCGGAGCTGACGGAACATGCCTGTCTGTTGACAGAGTTCTATTTCAATCGTCCGGCTGTAGAATGGCCCCTGTCGAGCGGCGGCGAGCGGTCCCAGTTCAAAGTACGAGCAGTGGCCGTCGCCAGCGATCCAGAGGCTCTTCACGGGTTCCTGCTGGAGGGAGTTGGCCTGTTCATGACCAACCATGTGCGCGTCAAGTCGGACGTTGCGGCTGGAAGACTGGTTCGTGTCCTACCCGAGTGGGCAGGGACCCGAACCGACCCTCTATGCGATCCGGCCAGGAGGCGGCGTTCAGCCGCCCAAGGTTAAAGCATTCTTGGACTTCCTCATTCCGCGGCTCGACTTGAAGAGGATTGACAGCAAAGGGAGCCACATCTGAAGCCGTCCGATCCAGTTTGACTCAAGCGTAGCCCTACCAACGTTACGCCGATTTAATGTGCAAGCGAGCGGGAGAATTGCCATAAAGCTTTGATATCGACGAGTCATCCTGCGTGTCGGAGTGTGCCGTCGCGTCTACTTCACCTTGGGAACCGTAGGCGGTATATTTGCCAACCGGAGCGCCGATGGCCACCTGGAAACAGATCGTATTTGCACTTGTGATCCTCGTCGCGGCTGCGGCCGCCTGGGTTCGCTTTTTTCCAGGCGCGCCGGATGTGCTGGCGCGCTGGGGCATCGACTGGGCTTATGCTGCAACGCCACCAACGGGCGCCGTCGATAACGCCGGGCAAGCAGGCAGCCGCAACGCCGCCGGCCAGCGGGTGACTATCGTTGCATTGCCGGCGTCCGCCGCCATCATCAACGATCGCCTGCAGGCGATCGGCACCGGCCGCGCCAACGCCTCGGTGACGGTCAATCCCTACAGTTCCGGCCGCCTCGTAGAATTCCTGGTCGAGTCCGGCGCGCATGTCGAAAAGGGGCAGGTGATCGCCACCCTCGATTCCGACACCGAGGTGATCGCACAGGACCGCGCCAAAGTTGCTTTGCAGGACGCGCAGGCCAAGCTCGTCCGGGTCAAATCGCTGCGGGCTTCCAACGCTGCGACAGCGGTCGCCGTTGCCGATGCCGAAGTGGTGCTGGCCAATGCCAAGCTGGCGCTTCGCGATGCGGAACTGGCCTTGCAGCGCCGCTCGATCGTCGCACCAATCGCCGGTGTCGTCGGCATCCTGCCGATTGCCGCCGGCAACTATGTGACCAGCCAGTCGGCGGTCGCCACCCTCGACGACCGCTCCAGCATACTGGTCGAATTCTGGGTGCCGGAGCGCTTCGCCGCCGCCGTCAAGATCGGCGCGCAATTGTCGGCGACGCCGATTGCCAATCCCAACAAAGCCTATACCGGTACGGTTTCCGCTATCGACAACCACATCGATGAAGCCAGCCGTACCCTCCTGGTCAAGGCAAAGATCGCCAACCCGGCCGATTCGCTGCGTGCCGGCATGTCCTTCCAGATCTCCATGAAATTCCCCGGCGACAGCTATCCGGCGGTCAGTCCGCTGGCGATCCAGTGGGGTTCGGACGGCGCCTATATCTGGGCCATCGTGGACGGCAAGGCCAAGCGGGTGGCCGTGCGCATCATCCAGCGCAACAGCGAGACCGTGCTGATCGACGCCCCGATCGTCAGCGGCGACATGGTGGTGACCGAAGGCACCCAGAGCGTCAGCGAAGGCGGCGAGGTCCGCATCGCCGGCGAAGAACAGCGCGCCGCGGACGCCGACGGCTGATGACCGCAACCAACAACGCCGCCGGCGACACAGGTTTCACCGCGCTGTTCATCCGCAGGCCGGTGATGGCCTTGGTCTTGAACACGCTGATCGCGGTCGCCGGCCTTGCTGCCTTCTACGGTGTCGAGGTCCGCGAACTGCCTGATGTCGATCGCGCCGTCGTCACCGTTAACACGACCTTTGAAGGCGCTGCGGCCGAGACCGTCGACCGCGAATTGACCGACGTGATTGAGGGCGCGGTCGCCCGCGTCTCCGGTGTGAAGTCGATCTCGTCCACCTCGTCCTTCGGCACGAGCCGCGTCACCATCGAATTCAACGACGGCGTCGACCTCGACGTCGCCGCCTCCGATGTGCGCGATGGCGTTGGCCGCGTCGTCGACCAGATGCCTGACACGGCGGATGCGCCGCGCATTGTCAAGGCCGACGCCAATTCCGAGCCGGTGATGCGGCTGGCTGTCACCTCCGACACCATGTCGGTGCAGGACATGACGGTGCTAGTCCAGGACCAGATCGAGGACGAGCTTGCCGCCGTGCCCGGCGTTGCCGACGTCCAGGTCTATGGCGACCGCGACAAGATCTTCCGCATCGATGTCGACCAGAACAAACTTGCCAGCCTGGGCTTCACCGTCGCCGACCTGAGGACAGCGCTGGCTTCGGTCGCTTTCGATTCGCCAGCCGGTTCGATCACCACGACCAACCAGGACCTGATCGTGCGTCCGACGGCGGACGTGACCACGCCGGAGGAGTTCGAAAACATCATCATCGGCGGCACGACCCGCATCCGCGACGTCGCCACCGTCACGCTCGGCCCCGACATCGGCCAGACCACATTGCGTTCGAACGGCAAGACCGGCATCGGTCTCGGCATCATCCGCCAGGCGGAATCGAACACGCTGGATATTTCGACCGGCGTCAGGGCCGCGGTCGCCACGCTGCAGGCGGATCTGCCCCAGGGCATGTCGATCAAGGTCACCAGCGACGATGCGGTCTTCGTCAACGGCGCGGTGCATGAAGTCGAAATCGCACTCGGCCTGTCCGTCTCCATCGTGCTGATCGTCATCTACGTGTTTCTCCTCGACTGGCGCGCGACGCTCATTCCGGGGCTTGCGATGCCGGTCGCCATGATCGGGACGATCGCCGCCATCTATCTCGCCGGCTTCTCGGTCAACATATTGACGCTGCTCGCCCTGGTGCTGGCGACGGGCCTGGTCGTCGATGACGCCATCGTCGTTTTGGAAAATATCGTGCGACGACGCAACGAAGGCATGGGGCCACGCGCCGCGGCCGTGCTTGGCGCCCAGGAAGTGTTCTTCGCCGTCATCGCCACGACGCTGACGCTGGTCGCCGTGTTCGTGCCGATCTCCTTCCTGCCCGGCCAGACCGGCGGCCTGTTTCGCGAATTCGGCTTCGTCCTCGCAATATCGGTGCTTCTGTCCGCCGTCGTGGCGCTGACCTTTTGTCCGATGCTTGCCTCGCGCATGCTGTCGGTCGCGCCGCTTCATCACGAAGGCGGCAGCGGCATCGGCGCCCGCATCGGCGGCGCGCTGAACAGGCTCTACCGGCGCTGCCTGCGCACCTGCCTCGATGCGCCGTGGATCGTGCTCCTGGTCGCGCTGCTGTTTGGAGCCACCGCCTTCACGCTGTTCGGCACGATTCGCCAGGAACTGACGCCGACCGAGGATCGTGCCGTCGTGCTCATGCGCGTCGACGCGCCGCAAGGCGTCAGCCTCGACTACACGACGCAGCAGATGCAGAAGATCGAAAAACTGATCCAGCCGCTGCGCGATTCCGGCGAAATCCGCAACACCTTCGAGAGCGCCGGCCGGAACGGCGCCTACAACGCCGGCTTCATGGTGATGACGCTGGCGCCATGGGACGAGCGCGACCGCAGCCAGCAGCAGATCATGGCCGACATCAGCCGGCTCACCCGGCAGGTGCCGAGCGTGCGCGTCTTTCCGATACAGCCCAACAGCCTCGGTATTCGCGGCGCCGGCAACGGCCTGCAGTTCGCGCTGGTCGGCAACAACCGTGCGGCGCTCGGCGACGCTGCGGTAAAGATCATCGCCGAGATGCAGAAGGATCCCCGCTTCCAGTCGCCGCGGCTCTCCGTCGACCCGACGCAACCCCAACTTTCCGTCGCCATCGACCGCGAGCGCGCTTCCGACCTCGGCATCGACATTACCGGGCTTGCCGATACCTCCCAGGCCATGCTCGACGGCAATGATGTCGTCGACGTCTATATCGCCGACCGCAGCTACGGGGTGAAGCTCGTCTCGACGACCAACCCGATCAACGATCCGACCGATTTGGAGAACATCTTCCTGAAGACGGCCGACGGCCGCTTCGTGCCGATGTCGACCATCGCCACTTTGACCGAGCGCGCCGTGCCGCCCTCGCTGACCCGCGAGCAGCAGCAGCCGTCGGTGGCGATCACCTCCAACCTCAGCGGCGATTTCGCACTCGGCCAGGCGCTGACCCGCGCCGAGGCAATCGCCACACCGCTTCTGCCGCCGGGCAGCCGCATCGTTCCGTTGGCCGAGGCGGCGACGCTGGGTGAGACCAACAGCGCCATGATCACCATCTTCGGCTTCTCGCTGGTCATCATTCTTTTGGTGCTCGCCGCACAGTTCGAGAGCTTCGTCAGCGCGGTCATCATCATGGCGACGGTGCCGCTCGGTCTTGCCTGCGCGATCTTTGCCCTTTTGCTCAGCGGCACCAGCCTCAACGCCTACAGCCAGATCGGCCTGGTGCTGCTGGTCGGCGTGATGGCCAAGAATGGCATTCTGATCGTCGAGTTCGCCAATCAGTTGCGCGACCGCGGGCTCGGCGTGCGCGAGGCGATCGAGCAGGCCTCCACCATCCGGCTGCGGCCGGTGGTGATGACGATGATCTGCACCGTGCTCGGCGGTGTGCCGCTGGTGCTGGCGAGCGGCGCCGGCGCCGAGGCGCGCATCGCGCTCGGCTGGGTGATCGTCGGCGGCCTGGGTTTGGCCACCGTGTCGACGCTGTTCCTGACGCCGGTCGCCTATCTCCTGCTCGGCCGCTTCGTCACGCCGAAGGTGGAAGAGGCATCGCGGCTGAAGCGCGAGCTCGAGGAAGCCGCCTACACCAATGTCGACCCGGCGGAGTAGGTTCGGGTCAGGCAGCCTTCAACATCGCGGCGGGAAGGTGTTCTCGGGCATCCAGCACCTCCATGCCGACGATGTGACCCTCAGCATCATAGTCGAGGACTATGCCTGCGGAAACTTCCTCGCTTTCCTGAATCGCTTCCGAGGAAAAACGGATGTAGGCAGCATTAGCTTCCGGGTCATATTCGAGTTTGAGTGTCATTTCGGCCTTCTCGCCCCGCGATCGAAGTAGACAGACAGTATACGGATTTCCTCAGGCGTTACCACACAGACGATGCGCAGGATGCGATTGCCATTTTCGGGCACCCGCTTGTACAGACGTATCACCGAGGTGTCTTTCACATCCGCCGCTTGCCAATCCGGTTCCCACACAGCTCGTTCGATCCAGCGTTTGTCGAGCGAACGTTCACGAATGACTGTCTCGGCATGGTTGGTGTACAGCAGCGGGCGTTTCGCAATCATTCCGCAGCCATATCCCGATCAACACCGTGCCGCCGGGCCCGGCCAGTCAGCCAACACGCGCCCCATCGCCTCGGTTTAGGCACTTTACCCGTGGCAAGGAATGATCGTACTTCGGGAAGCCTTGTCAACGCGAGCCATTTCGTCTGGACAAGGGGGCAGGAGCGAGGGAATTATCCTGAGGAAATTGCAATGAGCTATCTGGACGAGCTGTTTTCGGTGGCCGGCAAGACCGCGCTGGTGACCGGGGCTGCGACCGGCATCGGCCGCATGGCTGCAACCGCTTTGGTCAGGGCCGGCGCAACCGTGATGATCGCCTCGCGCAAGGGCGAGGATTGCATCAGGGTTGCCGGCGAACTGAACGGCCTCGGCGGCTCCGGCCGGGCCGAAGGCTTTGCCGGCGATGTCTCCAGCGAAGCTGGCATCGCAGCGCTGGTCGATGAGGTCAAGGCGCGGACCGAGCGGCTGAACATCCTGGTCAACAATGCCGGCGTTTCCTGGGGCGCGCCGCTGGAAAGCTTCCCCTACCATGGCTGGGCCAAGGTGTTCGGCGTCAACGTCACCGCCGTCTTCCATCTGACGCGCGAGCTTCTGCCGCTGCTCGACGCCGCCGCCAGCGATGCCGATCCGGCCCGGGTGATCAATCTGGGTTCGGTGATGGGCACGCAGCCATTGGCCGACGACGCCTACTCCTACTCCGCCTCGAAGGCTGCTGTTCACCATCTGACGCGCACCTTGGCGGTCGAGTTCGCCGCCCGCCGCATCACCGTCAACGCGTTCGCCCCCGGTCCCTTCCAGAGCCGGATGACCGCCTTCGCCACCGCGACCGAGGACCAGGCCAAGCATATCGGTGGCCACGTTCCGATCGGCCGCATCGGCGCGCCGGATGACATTGCCGGCGCAACGCTCTATTTGTGCAGCCGTGCCGGCAGCTATGTCACCGGCGCCATCCTGCCGATCGATGGCGGGCAGTCGGTGCAGCATGGGCTGACACTGTTCAAGGAATGAAGCCGCTCCGGACGGTTGAAATGGAGGACATCAGCGTGGAACCGATCAGTCTCGATGTGCTTCTGGCCAGCGTCGGCAAGGAGGTCGGCGTGTCGCCGTGGCGGGTGGTCTCGCAGCGCATGATCGACCAGTTCGCCGATGCCACCGACGACCACCAGTTCATCCATTGCGACCCGGAGCGCGCCAAGCGCGAGACGCCGTTCGGCGGCACCATCGCGCATGGTTTTCTGTCGCTTTCGCTTTTATCGGCGATGACCTTCGAGACCATGCCGCCGCTCGAAAACAGCAAGATGGGCGTCAACCATGGTTTTGATTCGCTGCGCTTCCTGGCGCCGGTGAAGACCGGCGCGCGCATCCGCACCCGTTTCGTGCTGGCCGACGTCAAGGTCAGGCCGTCGGGCTGGGTGCAGACCGCGCATGACGTGACGATCGAGATCGAGGGCTCGAAAAAGCCGGCGCTGACCGCGCGCTGGCTGACGCTGACATTGATCGAACGCCAGCCAGAAGCGGCTTGAACGGCTCAACGAGCCTTGGCAGAGATGATCTCAAAGTGCCGGCCGTCCTGCATGCACGGCGCGGTATCCCCAATCGCAGTGCTGCGACGCCGATTTGCCAATGCTTGATTTGGCAGCCTTGTCCGATTCCGTACAGCGTATATAGTTTAGCCAGCCACTAACAGAAGGCAGGCGAAAATTGCCGCTTAGTGCCCAGACACGCCGCGAGAAACAAAAGGCCGAACTGCGCTCCGAACTTGTCGACGCCGCGCACAAGCTCGTCCAGGAAGAAGGCTATGAAGGCCTCACCATCCGGAAGCTGGCCAAGCGTGTCGGCTATGCGCCGATGTCAGTCTATTCCTATTTTGCCGACAAGCAGGACATTCTGTTCGCGCTGGCCGAGGATGCGTTCGAGACTCTGGCAAAGCGTATCGAGGATCACCCGGCCGACGATCCGATCGAGGCGCTGCAGGTGGTGATGACCGAGTACGCGGCTTTCGGCCTTGGCAACCCCAATGAGTATCGCACAGTGTTCATGACCGAAAAGGTCAAGCCTCCGGAAGGCAGGACCTTCGCCGAGATGCAGGAGGGCAACCCGTTGATGAAAGTGCTGATCAATAGGGTCGAGGCCTGCGTTGCCGCCGGCAGGCTGAAGGGCGATCCGCGCGCCATCGCCACCATGCTATGGGCGGTCGGTCACGGCACGATCTCGCTGCTGATTACCTTTCCTTTCTATCCGTTCGGCGACCAGCAGGCTTTCGTCAAGCGGATGTGCGACTTCACGCTTGCCGCGCTGGCCACCCAGGACGTGCCGCCGCTGACCGACACGCCGGTCAACTGCTGCTGAAGGGTTCCTTCGGTTTCGGGTACCTGAAGATCGTGTACGGCACGGGTGAACGGCGCCGCGTGCGCAACTCGTCGCGTGCTGGCGCGATGCGATTCCCAACATTCAAATAAAATTGTTCGTACATGTACGACTTCTGACTTGAACCCCGCGATGGTCGGACGTATATGTACGTCGTATCGTACATGTACGGAAAAGAATCAGCGGTTGAACCGGAGACAAACAATGAAAAAGCCGATCTTCGCCCTCGTGGCCGTCCTGGCATTCTCGGGCGCGGCCTTCGCCGGCGAGAGCCAGCCCGGCAAGCAAGCTGCGGCCTGCGCCGACACCAACATCGAGCTCGATTGCAGCGCGACCGGATCGGTCGAAAAGTCAGGCTCAGCCACTCGCAATGGCTCGACTGAAAACAAGGACCCGCGGCTCGGCATCGACATCAATCCGTGGATCGTGCCCAGCACGTTCTGAGGTTCAAAACAAATGGGCGGTAGGAAACCTGACCGCCCGTTTTCGTGGCCATTTCAGCCCGGCTCCGCCGGAGCCCGATGGAAGTTATTTCCTGCGCTTCTTCCTTCCGGCCACGATCTTGGCCTTGCCGGGCCTTGCGGGCGCGCCGGAAATAGAAGTGCCGGTGATCGACACCGGATCGCTGGCCGGAAACGTATCCTCGAGCCCTTCCTCGAGTTCCTCTTCAATGTTTGGTTCTTGGTGCTGCTCGTGTTCGAACGAGCGCACAGCCGGCGTCTTCTGGACCGGTGGATTCGGCGCGGATTTCGACGGCATCGACATTCTCCCTCGGCTGCTCCGGCAACAGCCGAGCGCAGCGAGTATTCCTAAGCCGCTGCGTCGCCTGCCGCCTCCGACAGGAAAGTAAAGACATAATCGGAAAAGGAACGCCAGCATTCAACGCGGAACGCGTCGGTCGCGGTGCGCAGCAGCACGATTTCGACCTTGCCCAGAATGGTGCGCGACGCCGCGCCGACCGGAAAGGCGTCGAGCGACAGATCCTGCGGGCAGCCTGAATTGATCGTCGCCGCCGCTGCCGGGCCGGTGACCGATATGGCGACGTTGCGATGCGAGATGCCGACCGCAGAATGCAGCACTGTCACCTCGGCGCAGTCGGCGAGCGGGTCTCTTCCCACCTCATCGATGACCAGCCATTCGTCTGGCCCAACCCACAACGCCGTACGCCCGGCCTTCGCCGCCGAGGTTTTGGGCTTTCGCGGCAGGGTCACGCCGAGCGTCTTCGAAAGCGGCGCGACCGAGGCGTCCGGCGCGCGCAGCGAAATGCGCTCCGCCGGTGGCAACACAGCAAGTGCGACGCCGGTTGCGGAAAGCTCCTGACCGGCGGAAGCCGGCCGGCGTTCGACCGACGGCGCAGCGGCTGCAGATTTCTTCGCGGCAGCCTTAGCCATTGAGGCGCTCCCCCTTCTCGTCGAAGAACACCATGCCGGTGACCTCCACCTCGATCGTCCCGTTGGGCATCGGCACGTAAAGCGTCTCACCCATCCGGTCGCGGCCGCCGGCAACCAGGGCCAGCGCGATCGAGCGACCGCAATTTTCCGACCAGTAGCTCGATGTGACATGGCCGATCATGGTCATCGGGATCGCCTGCTTCGGATCGCCGACGATCTGCGCGCCTTCTTCCAGCACCACCTTAGGGTCTTTGGTCTTCAGGCCGACCAGGTGCTTGCGGCCCTTGGCGACAAGATCCGGCCGCGCCATGCCACGAATGCCGACGAAATCGGTCTTCTTCTTGCCGACGGCCCAGTCGAGCCCGGCGTCGTTTGGCGTCACCGTGCCGTCGGTGTCCTGGCCGACGATGATGTAGCCCTTTTCCGCACGCAGCACGTGCATCGCCTCGGTGCCGTAGGCGCCGGCGCCATGCTTCTGGCCCTCGGCCCACAGCGCTTCCCAGACGGCCTGGCCGTAGTCGGCCGGCACGTTGACCTCGAAGCCGCGCTCGCCGGTGAACGACATGCGGAACAACCTTGTCGGCACGCCGCAAATCCTGCCCTCGCGCACCGACATATGCGGCAGCGCCCCGTCCGACATGTCGATGCCATCGACCAGCGGCGCGATGATCTCCCGGGACTTCGGTCCCTGCACGGCGATCACCGCCCATTGCTCAGTGATCGAGGTCAGCCAGACATTGAGATGCGGGAACTCGGTCTGGAGGTAATCCTCCATATGGTTCATGACGCGCGGCGCACCGCCCGTCGTCGTCGTCACATGGAAACGGTCCGGCGCCAGTCTTCCAACCACACCGTCGTCATAGATGAAACCGTCCTCGCGCAGCATGATGCCATAGCGGCAGCGGCCGGGCTCCAGTTTCTCCCACGGATTGGTGTAGAGCAGTTCCATGAATTTGGCCGCATCCGGCCCGACCACCTCGATCTTGCCCAGCGTCGAGGCGTCGAACAGGCCGGCCGTCTTGCGGACAGTGACACACTCACGATCGACGGCGGCGTGCATGTCCTCGCCCGCCTTCGGAAAATACCAGGCGCGCTTCCATTGGCCGACATCCTCGAACACCGCACCTTGAGCCTCGGCCCAGGGATGGATCGCCGTCTTGCGGGTCGGGTCGAAGAGCGGACCCCGCGCGTGCCCAACGATCGAACCGAAGGTGACCGGCGTATAGGGTGCCCGGAACGTCGTCAGCCCGACTTGCGGGATCGGCTTGCCCAGCGTCTCGGCGGCAATGGCCAGGCCATGCATATTCGAAGTTTTGCCCTGGTCGGTCGCCATGCCATTGGTGGTGAAGCGCTTGACATGCTCGATCGAGCGCATGCCCTCATGCACCGCCTGGCGGATGTCCTTGGCGGTGACGTCGTTCTGGAAATCGACAAAGGCCTTGACCGTCGTGTCCGGCCCGGCGCCAGGCGCCGCACCAAGCATGCCGCGCGACCAGCTTTCGCTGGCGTCGACCTTCGGCTTCGTACCCTTGGCGCCGGCATCCTTGACGCCCGCATCCTTGGCCGCCTTGGCGCCTGCCGCATAGGCCTCGTCAATCGTCGCCGACAGGCCGTCGGTGCCGTTGCAGGCGCCGACCGAGACGCAGTCCTGCGCATAGGTGCCAGGCACGAAGCGCTTGGTTTCGTCGTTGAAGGCAACCTTGCCGCGCGACTGCGAGAACAGATGCACAGACGGTGTCCAGCCGGCCGACATCAGGATCGCGTCGACCGGGATGGTGCGTTCGCCGCCGCCATTCTTCGGCTGCACCGTCATCGATGAGACGCGCAATTTGCCGGCGGCGCGGATCACCGCGCGGCCGAAATTGACCTCGATGCCGAGCGCCCTCGCCTCGTCGATCACCGACCCGGTCGGGTTGTCGCGCAGGTCGACTATCGCCGCCACGCCGACGCCCGCCTTCTTCAGGTCGATCGCCGCCGCATAGGCGGAATCATTGGCCGTATAGACGCCGACATTCCTGCCGACCGCGACGCCGTAATGGTTGAGATAGATGCGCGCCGCTGACGCCAGCATGATGCCGGGCCGGTCGTTGTCGGCAAACACCATGTGCCGCTCGATGGCGCCGGTCGCCAGCACCACGCGTTTGGCGCGAACCTGCCACAGCCGCTCGCGCGGCAGGTCGCGGCCGGGGTTCTGCAGATGATCGCTGACGCGCTCGACCAGCCCGACGAAATTCTGCGCGTAATAGCCGAAGGCCGTGGTGCGGGACAGCACGCGGACATTGTCCATCGCCTTGAGCTTGGCGACTGCACCTTGCGCCCAGGCAAAACCGTCCTGGCCGTCGATCCTGGCACCGCTCTCGAAATGCAGGCTGCCGCCGAAATCCGCCTGCTCGTCGGCAAGGAGCACGCGCACGCCGGTTTCGGCCGCGGCAAGTGCGGCGGCGATGCCGGCAGCACCACCGCCCAGCACCAGCACGTCGCAATGGGCAAAGCGCGCCGAATAATGGTCGGGATCCGGCTGGTCGGGGGCGACGCCGAGGCCGGCGGCGGCACGGATCTTGGGCTCGTAGAGATTTTTCCAGGCGGACTTCGGCCACATGAACGTCTTGTAGTAGAAGCCGGCCGATAGCAGCGGCGAGGCGATGTCGCCGACCGCACTGACGTCGAAGGAAAGCGACGGCCAGCGGTTCTGTGACTGTGCCGTCAGCCCGTCATAGAGCTCCTGCACGGTGGCGCGGACATTTGGTGTCTTCCTGGCGGAGTCGCGCTTGATCTCGACCAGCGCATTGGGCTCTTCCGCCCCAGCGGACAGGAAGCCGCGTGGTCGGTGGTATTTGAACGAGCGGCCGACCAGATGGACGCCGTTGGCGAGCAGCGCCGAGGCCAGCGTATCGCCCTCGACACCGGCATAGGACTGGCCGTCGAAGCTGAAGCGGGTCGTCTCTGCCTGCTTGAGGCGCCCGGCGCCTGGAATGCGGAACGCTGCGATCATTTGGCGGCTCCCGGCAGCTTCGCCGGCTTGGGTTCGCCGGCCTTGTAGGTCATCAGGAACCTGTCGCTGACGGTGTCGCGCACGGCATTGAAGAACCGCGCGCAGCCATGCATGTGCCGCCAGCGCTCATAGATGATGCCTTTGGGGTTCGAGCGGATGAAGAAGAACTTTTCGAAGTCGTCATCGCTCTCGCCGGCCATGTTAGCCGAACGCGCGATATGCGCCTCGCCGGCGTTGCGGAATTCGAGTTCCGGACGCTCTTCCTCGCAATAGGGGCAGCGGATGAGAAGCATGGTTGTTCCTACAATTCGCCGTGGCCGACGCGGGCGCCGGCCGGTTGATCGCAAAGCCTCTGGCCCATGGCGACAGCGGCCATCATCAGTGTGCCACCGCTGCCGCTGCCGCCTCGTCGATGAGGCGACCGGTGCGGAAGCGCTCGATGGTGAAGGGCGCGTTGATCGGATGCGGATCGTCCCTGGCGATGGTGTGGGCAAAGACATGGCCCGAGCCGGGCGTTGCCTTGAAGCCGCCGGTGCCCCAGCCGCAATTTACATAGAGGCCGGGCACCGGCGTCTTGGCCAGGATCGGCGAGCGGTCGGGCGTCACGTCGACGATGCCGCCCCACGAGCGCAGCATCTTCATGCGCGTGAACATCGGGAACATCTCGCAGATGGCGTCGAGCGTGTGCTGCAATATGTGCAGGCCGCCGGTCTGCGAATAGGAGATATACTGGTCGGTGCCGGCGCCGATGACCAGTTCGCCCTTGTCGGACTGCGAGATATAGGCGTGCACCGTGTTCGACATCACCACGCAGGGGAAGACCGGCTTGACCGGCTCCGACACCAGCGCCTGCAGCGGATAGCTTTCCAGCGGCATGCGCACGCCGGCCATGTTCATGATGACGGACGAATGCCCGGCGGCAACGACGCCGACCTTCTTGGCGCCGATGAAGCCGCGCGTCGTCTCGACGCCGGTGACCGCGCCATTCGGCGCCCGCTTGACGCCGGTGACTTCGCAATTCTGGATGATGTGGACGCCGCGCGCCGAGGCGCCGCGCGCATAGCCCCAGGCTACCGCATCGTGCCGCGCGGTGCCGCCGCGACGCTGCAGGGTGGCGCCCATCACCGGATAGCGGGCATCGCGCGAAATGTTGAGCGGCGGGCAGAACTCCCTGGCGGCTTCCGGCGTCAGCCATTCATTGTCGATGCCGTTCAGCCGGTTGGCATGGACGTGGCGTTTCAAAACCTGGATGTCGTGCATATTGTGCGCCAGCATCATGACGCCGCGCGGCGAATACATGACGTTGTAGTTGAGCTCCTGGCTGAGCCCGTCCCACAGCTTCAGCGCATGGTCGTAAATTCCAGCGCTCTCGTCATAGAGGTAGTTGGAGCGGATGATGGTGGTGTTGCGGCCGGTGTTGCCACCGCCGAGCCAACCCTTTTCCAGCACCGCGACATTGGTGACGCCGTGCACCGTTGCCAGATAGTAGGCGGTGGCCAGGCCATGGCCGCCGGCGCCGACGATGATGACGTCGTACTCCTTCTTCGGCTCCGGCGAGGACCACTGTTCCTCCCAGCCCTTGTGGCCGCGCATGGCCTCGCGGGCGATGGCGAATACCGAATATTTCTTCAACGTTCCAGCCTCGCAGATAGCGGCCGGACATCCAATCGAGCCCCGGCGCGCGAGGTGTATCACTAGCGAAACCGCGCTGCCAGCCTTGCGCTGTTTGCGACGGCGCTTGCCGTTTTGCGCCATGGCCAAAAAGACCTGTCGAAGCAACGAACCGAACGACGCATCCGGACGCCTTCGCAGGTATCGGGTGGCTCGCACCGCCTCGACCTGCGATCAACATCCCGATTGCCGGCAAAGCTGGCGCGAAAGAAAAGGATGCAAAAATGCTCGCACTCGCCAACAAAGTCGCCATCGTCACCGGCGCCAGCTCTGGCATCGGCCGCGCCACGGCCAAGGTGTTTGCCGAGGCTGGCGCCAAGGTGGTCGTCGCTGCCCGCCGCCAGGCAGAGCTGGATGCACTCGTTGCCGAAATCGAAGACGCCGACGGCACCGCCATCGCTCTTGCCGGCGATGTCCGCGACGAAGCCTATGCGAAAGCCCTTGTCGAGCTGGCGGTCGAGAAATTCGGCGGGCTGGATATCGCCTTCAACAATGCCGGCTCGGTCGGCAAGATGGGTCCGATATCCGAGCTTTCGCTGGAGGGCTGGCGCGAGACGCTCGATACCAATCTCACCAGCGCCTTTCTCGGCGCGAAATACCAGGTGCCGGCGATGATCGATCGCGGCGGCGGATCGCTGATCTTCACCTCGACCTTCGTCGGCCATACCGTCGGCATGCCCGGCATGACCAGCTATGCCGCAAGCAAGGCAGGGCTGATCGGATTGACGCAGGTGCTTGCCGCCGAGTATGGCGCGAAAGGCGTGCGGGTCAACGCACTGCTGCCGGGCGGCACCGACACGCCTTCGGCAACGTTCAAGACACCTGAATCGCGAGCGTTCGTCGAAAACCTGCATGCCTTGAAGCGCGTTGCCGAGCCTGAAGAGATCGCCCGCTCGGCGCTCTATCTGGCGTCGGATGCATCGAGCTTCACCACCGGAACCGCGCTGTTTGCCGATGGCGGTGTCTCGATCAGCCGGACGTGAGGCGTTTCCCGCGTGGGCGAGCGAGCCGCAATCTCGCAAAAGCGGTCTTGCTTTCCAGCGCGATTTGGCGATTTCTTCGGACACTTTTGTTCGAAGACGGGCCTAAAACATGCTGCTGATCAGGACCTACATCGCCGCGAGCGCAATCGAGGGCGTCGGCGTGTTCGCCGCCGAGCCGATCAGGAAGGGAGCGTCGATCTGGCGGCTCGATCCGGATTTCGACCGGCTGATCCCGATGGAAAAATATAAGACGGCGCCGCCCCACCTCAGGGAATTACTCGACAGATATGCCTATCCAAGCCCGGACCGGCCCGGATTCATGGTCTATGAAGTCGACAACGGCCGCTTCATGAACCATTCCGAAAGGCCAAACACGGATTTTTCGCAGTATGGCGGGGCAACCGCGATCCGCGACATAGCGGCGGGCGAGGAGATAACCTGCGACTATGGCGAGTTCTTCGAGGATTTCGGGCGGCTTCATTTGGCCACGGCATAGAGGAAGCGCCTGTCCGCTTGCTCTGTTGCGAATGCTGACCATAAAACGGCCCGGGTCGACGACCGGCTCCAGGCCACGTTTCCAGCCCTAGTTCCGGTGAGAATGCGGCTCGTCGGTGTGGCGGCCGTCGTACTGCAGGTCCAGCTCCCGAATCGCCTCCTGGCCTTTCGTCGGATCGACAAGCCTGAGAAGCGCGTCGATCTTGGCCTCCATACGGTCGGTACTCTCCTTCGATTGCGGCGATCCGACGAAGAGCAGGAACGCCAGGCCACCGACCTGCCAGAGCAGCTGCAGGAATTCCGACTGCCAGTTCTCGAGCGTGTCGCGGCTCATCTCGATCAGATAGCCGCCGAACTCAGGCGGTTGGCCAAGCGCTCGCTGCTCGTCGAGATAGGCGAACCAGCCGAAAACCCAGTGGCCGACAAGCGAAATGATGAAGAAGCCGAGCGTGATCCAGGCGTAGCTGTAGGCGCGCCACACCGAAGGTCGTTTCACATTGCCCGCAGGCCTGCTGTCGTTACCGCTTGGCATTGTCGCTGTCCGACGCCGAGCGAGCCAGGAACTGCCCCGTAGTCGCGGGCAGCTTGTTTTTCAGCCACTCGGCCATCACCTCCTCTTCACGCAGATTTTGTTCGCAGGCCCGGGCGATCTCCGTTTCGCCGAGGGACTCGGCGGTTGCGATGAGGATCGTGTAGGAGGCAATCTCCATATGCTCGAAGGTGTAGCTCGCCAGTGAACCTTTCATCACCTCGTCGTCGGCGAAGACGCCGCTTAGGGATTGCGCCATCGCCAGCAGCTTGCCGCCGGCGTCCTTCAGCGCGGATGCATCTTCGCCCAATCTTTCGAGGCAGGTTCCGAGGCGCGCGGCATGTCCCTTCGTCTCATCGAGGTGCAGGCTAATGCGCTTACTGAGCTCGGGATAACTCTCCAGCCGGCTCAGCTGTCCGTTCAGCATGGTTTCGGCCTGCTCCTCCATCGCATGCGCGTCCTTGAGCCATTGGACGAGCCATTCACGGGTGCCTGACATCGGGCTTTCCCCTGTGCTTGTTTCGCCGCAACAACCATTGGGGAACGAGGTTGGTTCCTTCGTTGATAGAGCCGGGCGGAGCGTTCTGCCGAATTGGGGCAGCCAGAATTTATCGGTGGCGAAGAAAACGCCAACGATCGCTCATCGGTGCGGAGAGCCCCGAGCAGGCGAATCTACTACCAGAGGTCGTAATTCCTTGCTTTGTGACGGCAGTTATGCTATTGATCTGCCCACGGTGCTGATTTGCGCCGACGACCCGCCGCTGAGGCGGGTTTTTCGTTTCGGCAGTGGACAGAGCAGCATGATTCTGCTATCAGCCGCCACAATTCGTGGTGTAGACCGCCGCGGAGGCAAGCGACTATGGCCCCTTGCCTGTTGTTAACAAACCCGAAAGACAGGATTGCCCGTGCAGGTACTCGTTCGCGACAACAATGTTGATCAAGCGCTTCGCGCGCTCAAGAAAAAGATGCAGCGCGAAGGCATCTTCCGCGAAATGAAGATGCGCGGACATTATGAGAAGCCTTCGGAGAAGCGCGCCCGCGAAAAGGCGGAAGCCGTTCGCCGCGCCCGTAAGCTGGCCCGCAAGCGCGCCCAGCGCGAAGGCCTGCTGCCGATGACGCCGCGCCCGGTGGCGGCTGGTGCTGCTGGTGCAGGTGCTCCGCGTCCGCCGCGGTTCTGACGCCAATTTTTCGTCCTTTTCGAAGGATACCCAAGGTGGCGCGATGCGTAATCGCCGCCACCTTTTTGTTGAATTCGACCAGTTCGGAGAGGGCCGGTTCGGAGACGGCCGGTTCGGAGAGGGAACAGACCTGACGGCGCGGCGGGCAGTGAGGACAGAGCAGACATGAATGCAACAAGCGTGGAGCGCAGAACCGCAATGCGCGGCTTCGCCCTGACGGCAGCCCTGCTATTGGCGCTCGCCGGCTGCCAGACAGCCCCGACCGGCGAATTCACCAACATCGACAAGGCACAAGGGTCGGCCGAGAACATCTCCTCGCTGTCGGCCGTTATCCAGCGCAGTCCCCAGGATCCGGAAGGCTACAATGTGCGCGGCTCGGCCTATGGCCGCGGCGGCCAGTATCAGGCGGCGCTCAAGGACTTCAACACCGCCATCCAGCTCAATCCGAATTTCTACCAGGCCTATTCGAATCGCGCTCTCATCCAGCGCTTCCTCGGCGACCAGGCGGCCGCGCTTGCCGACTACAACCGCTCGATCCAGATCAATCCCGACTATGACGCCGCCTATATCGGCCGCGGCAATCTCTACCGCAAAGCCGGCCGCATCCAGGAAGCGTTCAACGATTTCCAGAAGGCGATCCAGCTCGACACGACAGATGCGCGCGCCTATCACAATCGCGGCCTGATCTATCAGAGCCAGGGCCAGCACGCTTTCGCCATCGAGGATTTCTCGACCGCCATCTCGCTGGCGCCGGACGCCGCCGAACCCTACAATGGCCGCGGCCTCTCCTACCTCGCCATGAACGATGAGGACAATGCCTTCGCCGACATCAACATGGCGATCAAGCTCGACGGCAAGAATGCCGAGGCCTGGTCCAACCAGGCGCTGATCTACGAGCGGCGCGGCGACAAGGCCAAGGCGGCAAAATCCTACCGCGAGGCGGTGCGCCTCAACCCCACCTACCAGCCGGCCAGGGACGGCCTGGCGCGCACCAGCACCGGCTGACCGACGGCGGCGTTTCGGCCTGATATGGCAGGCCTGCCGTTTGGCATGCCTTCGAAACCTTCAATGACTGTGCATTGACGCTCGCCTTGATCGCGCCAAGTTTTCGGCGGAACGCTCGGGGTGTTCAGCCGTTGTTCAAGGCAATTCGCGAAAAGGACCCCTCCCATGATCAAGAAACTCGCCTGTGCCGCCGCCCTCGCCGCCACGGTGCTTGCTGCCCCTGCCAGCGCGGGCAGGCTGGAGCTTGGCGTGCTCGACTGCACCATCGACGGCGGCACCGGCTACATCGTCACATCCAACAAAGGCGTGGCCTGCACCTTTCGCCCTCATCATGGCGGTCCCCCCGAAGCCTATACCGGGGTCATTTCCAAGCTCGGCGTCGACGTCGGCAGGACGTACCAGGGCGAATTGATATGGGCAGTTCTGGCGGCCACCCGCGATCGTAATTCCGGCGATCTTGCCGGCAGCTATTATGGCGTCAACGCCGAGGCCAGCCTGGTGACCGGTGGCGGCGCCAACCTTCTGGTCGGCGGACTGAACAGCGCCTTCTCGCTGCAGCCTCTCAACGTACAGGCGCAGACCGGTGTCAACCTGGCCGTCGCCGTCACCTCACTGGAGCTGATCCACTCGTTCAAATAAGCGCCATAGCGTGGCTCTGCGGCGCGGAACAGGATTGGACTGTTCCGCGCCGCATGATTTTTGGAAAACCGCCATGCCAACGATGATCATCGCTGACGCCATGATCGCCGCCGGCATCAACCTTCGATCACCCTGACTTCCCGCGTTCATCAGCATCTCAGCGCACCCGCAAAAAACCGCTTGAGCTCAACTGCGGTTGAGGTTCTACAACCCGTCCCCGAAGCGCCGCGTGCCCGTTGGAGACGAAGAGCGCTCCACCATTTTTGAATCGGCGTATAAGAAAGTTCGGAGGGCGGGGTGACCGAAACCAGCACAAACAGGGTCGATTGGCGCGCGCTGTGGGCGAGCGGCGATCTGGCGCGCTTTTGCTTCATCAGCCTCGGCATCCTGCTGCACGCCACCAACGAAACCATGGTGGCAACGGTGATGCCGGCCATGGTCGGCGAACTCGCCGGCGTTCAGCTGGTCGGCTGGTCGCTGGCGATCTACGAGCTCGGCGCCATCGTCGCCGGCGCCGCCGCCGGACGGCTGGTGAGCTATGTCGCGCTGCGCACCAACATGGTGGTCGCCGCCCTGCTCTATGCCGCCGGTGCCCTGGTCTGCGCCATCGCGCCCTCCATGCCGCTGTTCCTGACCGGCCGCCTGATCGAGGGGCTTGGCGGCGGCGCGCTGGTGTCGCTGGCCTTCGTCTCGGTCGAACGGCTGTTTCCACGCGCCATCTGGCCGCAGCTTTTCGGTGTCATGTCGGCGATCTGGGGCGTCGCCGCCTTCAGCGGGCCGGTGCTCGGTGCGTTGATGACCGAGTTGCTCTCCTGGCGTTGGGCTTTCGGTATCTTCACGGTCGGCGGCACGGCCATGGCGCTGGCGAGCTTCATCGTGCTCGACACGCCTGAGGCAACCAGGCCGCAGGCGATCACTGGAACGGCGCCGCCGTTCCCTTTTGCCGCGCTCGGCTGCCTGGCCGTCAGCGTCGTGCTGATCGCCACGGCCGGTGTCGACATTGCCCTGCTGCGCTCGTCCCTGCTGCTTACGCTCGGCCTGATCGGGCTTGCACTGTTCATCCGCATCGACGCGCTGAAGCCGGGCTCGCGGCTGTTTCCGTCGCGGCTGTTCTCCTGGCGCTCGCCGGTCGGCGCAGGCATGACCGTGGTCGCTGCCTTTTCGGTGGCGACCTGTTCCTTCGCCGTCTACGGTCCGCTGCTTCTGACCAGCCTGCACGGTATTCCGATCCTGACCACCGGCTATATCATCGCCGCCGAATCGATCGCCTGGTCGATCCTGTCGATCCTCGTCGCCAATGCGCCGCCGGAACGCGAGAGGCTGATCATCACCGGCGGCGCACTGATGATCGCGGCCGGCATCGCCGGTTTCGCCTACGCCGTGCCGGCAGGTTCGATTCCGCTGATCCTGTTTTGCGCTTTGCTGCAAGGCGGCGGCTTCGGCATTGCCTGGCCCTTCGTTACACGCGTGATCGTGGCATCGGCTAGGGACGGCGAACAAACGATCGCCTCCGCCGCCGTGCCGACGATGCAGCGCATCGGCTACGCGGTCGGTGCCGCGTTGACCGGCATCGTCGCCAACGCCAGCGGCTTTTCCGAAGGCCTCAACCGTGAGGCGGCCGCGAACGTCGCCACCTGGCTGTTCCTCGCCTTCGTGCCGCTCGGGATTCTGGGATGCCTTGCAGCCCTGAGGATCTCGGGGCCGCCAGCCCCACGGCCGGCGGAGCTGCCAATCTCCCCCCTCGTGGGGGAGATGCCCGGCAGGGCAGAGGGGGGCGCGAAGG
>NZ_FUIG01000066.1:22926-37450 GCF_900149755.1 Mesorhizobium delmotii
ACAGCGCCCCCCTCTGGCCTGCCGGCCATCTCCCCCACAAGGGGGGAGATTGACTAGACGACAACCGTCTTAAGCCGCTCGGCGATCAGTGCTACAAGCCGCGTCGCCACCTCGTCCTTGCTCATCTCGGGCCATTCGTCGACACCGGCCTTCGAGACGATCCGCACCTTGTTGCGATCGCCGCCCATCACCCCGCCTTCGTGGGACACATCGTTGGCGACGATGAAATCGGCGCCCTTCTTCGCAAGCTTGGCCTCGGCGTTCCTGACCAGATCCTGCGTCTCGGCGGCGAAGCCGACGACCAGGCCGGGCCGCTTCCGGTGATGACCGACACCGGCAAGAATATCAGGGTTTTCGATCATCTGCAGCGCCGGCGGCCCCTCGCCCGCCACCTTCTTGATCTTCTCGCCGGCCGAAGTCTCGCTGCGCCAGTCGGCGACCGCAGCGACGAATACGGCCGCGTCCGCCGGCAAAAGCTGTTCAACCGCGTCCTTCATCTCGTTCGCGGTTTCGACATGCTGCGTGGTGACACCAGCGGGATCGGCAATGCCAACCGGACCGGAGACGAGGCGCACATCGGCGCCCAGCCTTGCCAGCGCCGCCGCGATGGCATGGCCCTGCCTGCCGGACGAACGGTTGGCGATGTAGCGCACCGGGTCGATCGGCTCATGCGTCGGCCCTGAGGTGACGATGATCTTTCTGCCTGCCAGCGGCTTCGGACTGATATCGAGCAGCGCCCCGATCGCGGCAACGATTTCCAGCGGCTCGGCCATACGGCCTTCGCCCGCCTCATTGCTCTCGGCCATCTCACCCTTTGCCGGGCCGACGAATGCGACGCCATCCTTCTGCAACGTCGCGCGGTTGCGCCGGGTCGCCGGATGCGACCACATTTTCGGGTTCATGGCGGGCGCCATCAAAACCGGCTTGTCGGTGGCGATAAGCACGGTCGAGGCGAGGTCGTTGGCATGGCCGTTGGCAAGCTTCGCCATCAGGTCGGCGGTGGCCGGCGCCACGACGACAAGGTCGGCCTCGCGCGACAGGCGGATGTGGCCGACATCGTGCTCGTCATTGCGGTCGAACAGATCGATGAAGACGTGGTCGGCCGACAGCGCCCCGACCGACAGCGTGGTGACGAATTCCTGCGCCGCGGCGGTCATCACCACGCGCACCACAACGCCCCGCTCACGCAGCCGGCGGATCAGGTCGAGCGCCTTGTAGGCGGCGATGCCGCCGCCGATGATCAGCAGGATTCGCTTGCCGGAGAGGGTGCCTCGCGGGATCTGGCTGGACACGGCGGCAACTGGCGTTGCCGGACCGTGCGAGCCTGTCAATTCGCGCAGGGTTTTCTCGATCTGGTCGATGCGGCCGACCGGACCGAGCTGCCCTTCGACCGCCGCCCGGATCATAACCCGCGCTTGTTCTTCCATCGACCGGTCATTCTCTGCCGCCAGCCGGCGCAGCAGGTCCTTGACCTCGTCATCAAGGTTGCGAATGGTGATGCTGGCCATATGATTGCATTTTTGCTGATATGTTGAATGCAATGATAGCAATGCAATCAATTCAGGGCAAGCCGGCTAGAAAATCCGCCACGCGATATAGACCAGCGTCAGCGCGATCACCCACAGCGCCAGCCGGCCGGATCTGCTATAGCGCGCCTCGGCCTTGCCGATCGCATGCGCCGTCCTTTCGTCGAAGCGCAGCCCGTGTTCGGCCATCAGATCGATCTCGCGCGACAGCCGCTCGGTGCGGGCGGCGAGGTCCGGCGCCTGGCGGGCCAGTGCCAGCAGTGCGTTTGTGCCGTCGCGTGCGTCGGCCAGCAGAGCACGCGGGCCGAGATTGCCTGATATCCAGCCTCCGACCACCGGTTCGGACGTCTTCCACATGTTGAAGGCCGGGTCGAGGGTGCGGGCGACGCCTTCAACGACCACCATGGTCTTCTGCAGCAGCACCAGTTCGGAGCGCGTCGCCATATCGAAAAGGTCGGTCACCTCGAACAGGAGCGCCAAGAGCTTGGCCATCGAGATGGTCTCGGCCGGCTGGCCGTGGATCGGCTCGCCGATCGCCCGGATCGCCTGGGCGAACGCAGCGACGTTATGCCGGCGCGGCACGTAGCCGGCCTCGAAATGCACTTCGGCGACGCGCAGATAGTCACGGGTGATGAAGCCGTAGAGGATTTCGGCGAGAAAACGGCGCTCCTTCTTGCCGAGCCGGCCGGCTATGCCGAGATCGACAGCGACGATGGTGCCATTGGGCTCGACGAAGAGGTTTCCCGGATGCATGTCGGCGTGGAAAAAACCGTCACGCAGCGTATGGCGCAGGAACGACTGGACCAGATTGGCGGCGATCGCCTTCAGATCGTGGCCGGCGGCAGCGAGGCCGGCAATGTCGTTCAGCTTGATGCCGTCGACCCATTCCATGGTCAGCACGTCGCGGCCGGTGCGTTCCCAATCGACGGACGGGACGCGAAAGCCGGGATCGTCCTTGGTGTTCTCGCCGAGCTCCGAAAGCGCTGCCGCCTCGAGCCTCAGATCCATTTCGATCTTGGTGGTCTGCGCCAGCGTCTCGGTCACTTCGACCGGCCGCAGCCGGCGCGACGACGGGATGTATTTTTCCTGGAGACGAGCGGCGAGGAAATAGCTTTCGAGATCGCGAAAGAAGCGGCGCCGCACGCCCGGCCGGATGACCTTCACCGCCACCCGCGAACCGACGCCGTTCTCCAGGGTTTCCGCGATATGGACCTGAGCGATCGAAGCCGCGGCAACGGCCTCGCCGAAACTGGCGTAGAGCTCGCCGACCTTGCGCCCGAGCGAAGCTTCTATCGCCGCAATGGCATCGGCCTGCGGAAAGGTCTGCATCTTGTCCTGCAGCATGGCGAGATCGAGCGCTATGTCGTTGCCCACGACATCGGGCCGGGTCGCCAGGAACTGGCCGAGCTTGACATAGGATGGGCCGAGCCGGACGACGGCCTTGGCCAGCCGGTCGCCACGCTCATAGGCAAGCGCGCGGCGGCGGGTGAACAGCCGCGCCATCCGCCAGCCGAGTTTCGGCAGACCGAAGAGTTCGTCGCCCGGCAGCGCCGCGACGACGCCTTCGCGGACCAGCACCCAGCCGGCCCGCACGAGCCTGAAACCAGCGCCGACACTGCTCATGACTGCGCCAGCCTCAAAGCTTCCAGCCCGAATGAAGCGCAGCTATGCCGCCGGAATAATTGCGAAAAGAAGCGCGGTCGAAGCCGGCGCGGGAAATCATCGCCGCGAAATTCTGCTGATTGGGAAATTTGCGGATCGACTCGACCAGATAGGAATAGGGCTCGCCGTCGCCGGTCACCGCCTTGCCGATCCTGGGGATGGCATTGAACGACCACGCCTCATAGACCTTGTCGAGCAGCGGCATGTCGACCTCGGAAAATTCGAGGCAGAGGAAGCGCCCGCCGGGCTTCAGCACGCGACAGGCTTCCGCAAGCGCCACATCGATGCGCGGCACGTTGCGAATACCGAAAGCGATCGTATAGGCATCGAATGTGGCCTCAGTGAAAGGCAGCTCCTCGGCATTGGCTTCGACGAAATCGGTATTTGCCGTCAGGCCCTTTTTTTCGGCCCGGTCGCGGCCGACCGCGAGCATCGAGCCGTTGATGTCGAGAACCGTGGCATGGGCGTTCCTGCCGCTCGCCTCGACGATGCGGAAGGCGATGTCGCCGGTGCCGCCGGCAACGTCGAGAACGCTCCAGCCCGGTCGTTTCGGTGGATTGAGCCATGTGACCATGGCGTCCTTCCACAGCCGGTGCAGCCCGGCCGACATCAGGTCGTTCATCAGATCGTAGCGGTTCGCGACCTTGTGGAAAACGTCATTGACCAGGGACTGCTTCTCGCCTGCCCCTACACGCTTGAAACCATAGGACGTTTCCATGCCGCCAACGGCCGTGGTTCTCTCAACCGACATTATTTTTGATCCGCCATAAAACCGGCGGGACCATAGCCGATCGATGGTGCCGACGCTATTGTTTAAGGCGCGGTGTTCGGCCGCGCTTCCCGGTCGTGGAATCATGCTTATGGGTGCGCGACCTGGACTGACCTGACGGGATGACTGCATGCCTTTGAAAGCGGAACTGCACTGCCATATCGAAGGGGCAGCGGCGCCCGAACTCGTCGTCCGCCAGGCGCAGAAATACGGCAAGGACACCTCGCCCTACATTCAGGACGGCTCTTTCGTCTGGCACGATTTCACCTCCTTCCTCGCCGCCTATGACTTCTCCTCCGACCTGTTCCGCACGGAAGAGGACTATGCGCGGCTGGCCGATCATTACCTGACAAGCCTCGCCCGCGACGGCGCCATCTATTCCGAGATCTTCACCTCGCCGGACCACGCCGGCAAGGCCGGCCTGTCGGCCAAGGCCTATACGGATGCGCTTGGCGAAGGCATGGCGCGCGCCAAGGCCAAGACCGGCATCGAGGGCCGCATGATCGTCACCGGCGTGCGCAACGCCGGCGTCGAATCGATAGAGCAGGCGGCGCGCTTCGCCGCCCGCTGCGGGCATCCGCTGGTCACCGGCTTCGGCGTCGCCGGCGACGAGCGGATGGGCGATCTGGAGGATTATGTCAGGGCCTTCGAAATCGCGCGCGAGGCCGGCCTCGGCATCACCGTCCATGCCGGCGAACTGATGGGCTGGGAGAGTGTCAAGGCCGCACTCGATCACATCCGCCCCGCCCGCATCGGCCATGGCGTGCGCGCCATCGAAAACCCCGACCTTGTCCGGCGCATCGCCGACGAAGGCGTCGTGCTCGAATGCTGTCCCAGTTCCAACGTCGCGCTGAAGGTCTTCGACAGTTTCGCCGATCACCCTTTTCCGGCACTGCAGGCGGCAGGCTGCAAGGTGACGCTAAACTCCGACGATCCGCCCTATTTCTGGACGTCGCTGAAGCGCGAATACGACATTGCCGCCGAGCATTTTTCGATGAACGACAAGGCGCTCGCCGCCGTCACCAGAACCGCCGTCGAGGCCGCCTTCGTCGACAGGAAGACCAAGGCAATGCTGCTGGGCCGGCTCGACGTCAAGGGCAGGTGAATGGTGAATGGTTCACCCGGCGCTTCGGTCCGTCAACCGCGAGTTTTTCCGCTGAACCAAGGACTCGCAAACCTATTCATTATTCACTATTCACCATTCACTATTCACCTGCGCAGCTAGGAGAACACCATGCAGGGCGTCACCGTCGTCGACCACCCGCTTGTCCAGCACAAGCTGACCATCATGCGCAAGAAGGAAACCTCGACGGCCGGCTTCCGGCGGCTGCTGCGCGAGATCTCGCTGCTGCTCGGCTACGAGGTTACCCGCAACCTCGAACTGACCACGACGACGATCGAAACGCCGATCGAGACGATGGAAGCGCCGACGCTGGAAGGCAAGAAGTTGGTCTTCGCCTCGGTGCTGCGCGCCGGCAACGGCTTGCTCGAAGGCCTGCTCGACCTGGTGCCGGCGGCGCGCGTCGCCCATATCGGTCTCTACCGCGACCATGAAACGCTGGAAGCCGTCGAGTATTTCTTCAAGGCGCCGAGCGATCTCGCCGACCGGCTGGTGATCGTCGTCGACCCGATGCTGGCGACCGCCAATTCGGCGATCGCGGCGATCGACAAGCTGAAAGGGCGCGGCGCCACCAATATCCGCTTCCTCTGTCTGCTGGCGGCGCCAGAGGGCCTCGAGCGCTTCACCAAGGCGCATCCCGATGTCCCGGTCTTCACCGCTTCCATCGACCGCCAGCTTAACGAGAAGGGCTACATCATGCCCGGTCTCGGCGACGCCGGCGATCGTCTGTACGGGACCAAATGACCGTGCCGCTCGTTTACCGATCGTTTACGCAAACGGCCGCTTTCCGCATCTGTTAAAGCGGCAAACACCATGTCGCGATAAGCGTGGGCCTTCACGAAGGCCGTCCATGCTGCGCAATCTTCTCATCCTCGGCGTGTTCGCCGTAACATCGGCGTCGTTCCCGATGCTCTATCAGTCGAATCCGCAGATGATCGAAGGCCTGCTGAAATCGGCGGTCGGGGCCAGGCCGGAGGTCGAAACGCAAACGGACCTGAACCTGGCCACGGTCCCTGACAGGCCAGCGATGCCGCAGCCGCTCGGCCGCAAGGTCGTGGTCACCGCCGACGCGCGCGGGCATTTCACGTCGGCGTTCAAGCTCAACGGTCGAACGGTCGACGGCATGATCGACACCGGCGCAACGCTGGTCGCCATCAACAGTTCGACGGCACGCAGGATCGGCATTTCGCTGAACGCGTTGGACTTCAAACACCAGGTCAACACCGCCAACGGCGCCATCAAGGCTGCCTTGGTAACCGTCGATCGGCTGCAGATCGGCAAGATCACGGTCGACGGCGTTCAGGCGGTGGTGCTCGACGACAAGGCGCTGCGCACCAATTTGATCGGCCTGAGTTTTCTCCAGCGGCTTGAAAAATACCAGGTCGAGAACGGCGCGCTGCTGCTCGTCCAGTGATCAACCGCGCGGCAGGATCCGCCGGATGACGGTTTTTTCCGCAGGCGGCTTCGAAGCGCCGATCGCATAGGCCGAAAGCACGGCGGCCGCGGCCGCTTCGGCATCCCCGGCATTGCGGGCATGGACCAGCGCCAGCGCCTCACCGGCGCGCACCTCCGCGCCCACCGGCAACAGCCGGGTGATGCCGACCGCATGGTCGATCCTGTCGTCCCGCCGTATGCGCCCGCCGCCAAGCCCGACGACGGCAAGCCCGATGTCGCGGGTGGCGATACCTGTGACGAAGCCGTTTTCGGCGGCCTTGACCGCAAACTCCGTCGCCGCCTTCGGCAGGTATTTTTCCGGGTTCTCGACGAAGTCGGCCGGACCGCCGAGCGCCGCCACCATGCGCGCGAAGACGGCGGCGGCACCGCCGCCGGCTAGCGTCTCGGCGGCGCGCCGCATGCCGTCCTGGTTGGCCGAGACCAGCCCAGCCGACTGCAGCATGTCTGCGGCCAGTGCCAGCGTCACATCCTCCAGTCGTCGGTCGCGGACGCGGCCGGTGAGAAAATCGACGGCATTTTGCACCTCGACCGCGTTGCCGGCTGCCGACGCCAACGGCTCGTTCATGCCGGTGACCAGCGCCGAGGTCTTCAGGCCGGCGCCATTGGCGACTTCGACCAGGCTGTTTGCCAGTGTCGTCGCGTCGCGCGACTTTTCCATGAAGGCGCCGTTGCCGACCTTCACGTCGAGCACCAGCGACTGCAAGCCCGCGGCCAGCTTCTTCGAGAGGATCGAGGCGGTGATCAGCGGCACCGATTCGACGGTTCCCGTCACGTCGCGGATCGCATAGAGCCGGCGGTCGGCGGGCGCGAGATCGGCGGTCTGGCCGATGATGGCGCAGCCGGCTTCGAGCACTGACTTGCGAAAGCCCGCCACATCCGGCTGGCTGATATAGCCGGGGATGGCATCCATCTTGTCCAGCGTGCCGCCGGTATGGCCGAGGCCGCGGCCGGAAATCATCGGCACATAGGCGCCGCAGGCGGCGACGATCGGCGCCACCAACAGCGAGACATTGTCGCCGACGCCGCCCGTCGAATGCTTGTCGGTGACCGGGCCCGGCAGGTCTGACCAATCGAGCACGTCGCCGGAATCGCGCATGGCCAGCGTCAGCGCCACCGCCTCGTCGCGGCTCATGCCGTTGAAGAACACCGCCATGGCGAACGCCCCGACCTGCCCGTCCGAGACGGTGCCGGCGGTCACGCCTTCGATGAAGCAGGCGATCTCCTGCGTCGACAGCTTGTGGCCGTCGCGCTTGCTGCGAATGATTTCCTGGGGAAGCATCAGGCCGGGACCTTACCCTCCGGCAAGCCATCGTGGAACACACGCTGGAGGATCGTCGCCAGACGCGCGCCGCCGACCGGCGCCATGTCCTTTGTCTCCTGGTGCGAAAGCTCCGCCCCGGTCATCCCTGCGGCAAGGTTGGTGATGACCGAGCAGGCAGCGACGCGCAGGCCGAGGAAACGGGCGAGAACGACCTCCGGCACGGTCGACATGCCGACGGCGTTGGCGCCCATGACGCGCGCCATTCGGATCTCGGCGGGCGTCTCGAAGCACGGCCCGGAAAACCACATATAGACGCCCTTGTGCAGCGCGGTAGCCGTCGCCGTCGCCGCCGTCTCGATCGCTGAGCGAAGGCCGGCATCATAGGCTTCGGTCAGGCCGACGAAGCGGCGGTCGCTCGGCTCGCCGATCAGCGGGTTGGAGCCCGAGAAATTGATGTGGTCGGTGATCAGCATCACCGAGCCCGGCCCCATGTCCGGATCGATCGAGCCGGCGGCATTGGTGAGGATCAGTTGCGAGATGCCGAGGCCGGCGAGCACCTCCAGCGCCGGCCGCATCGCAGCCGCGTTGCCATGCTCGTAATAATGCGCGCGGCCGGACAGCATCAGCACTGGCGCGCCGGCAAAACGTCCCGCCACCACCTCGCCGGCATGACCGGTGACGCCGCTTCTGGGAAAGCCCGGCAATTCGGCATAGGAAATGCGGACAGCGTCCTCGACCTGGTCGACAAGCCCGCCAAGACCCGAACCCAGCACCAGCGCGGTGGCGGGCGCCAGCCCGTCCAACCTTTCGACGAGACGATCAAGCGCTTCCTTCATTTCAACCAGCTCTTCATTTCAACCAGCTCTTCATTTCAACGTGTCGCCCTGGAAGCCGTAGGGCAGCATCTCGCCCATGGTCACAGTCTCGACCACGCCGCCATTGTCGCAGAGATAGAGTTTGGTTTCTGGCCGGCAGAATTCGGCCAGCCGCTGCCGGCAGCCGCCACAGGGCGAGCATTTCGCCATGCGCTCGGCGATCACCGCGATCTCCGTGATCCTGCCGCCGCCGCCCATGATGTAGTGGCCGAGCGCGGTGGTTTCGGCGCACCAGCCTTCCGGATAGGAAGCGACCTCGATGTTGGCGCCGGCAAAGACGCGGCCGTCCTCAGTGCGCAGTGCCGCCCCGACCGGAAACTTCGAATAGGGCGCATAGGCCTTGGCCATGGCGGCCTTAGCCGCTTCGAACAGATCATGCGACATTGTTTTTCCCTCGCATGATCTTGTCCGAAAACCGGCTTCCACTTTTCGGGATCATGCTCATATTTTTCCCTCGCATGATCTTGTCCGAAAACCGGCTTCCACTTTTCGGGATCATGCTCATATTTTCCTTTTCGCATGGCCCGATCCGAAAACCGACATCCACTTTTCGGGACCATGCTCAGCGTTCCTTGACATAGGGCACGCCGCCGGCGCGCGGCGGAATTGCCTTGCCGATGAAGCCGGCGAGCAGGATGACGGTGAGGATATAGGGCAGCGCCTGCATGAGCTGTACCGGCACCTTGCCGATCAGCGGCAGCGGCGTGCCCTGCAGCCGGATCGACAGCGCGTCGAGGAAGCCGAACAACAGACAGGCGAACATGGCGTTGACCGGCTTCCATTTGGCGAAGATCAGCGCGGCCAGCGCGATATAACCCTTGCCGGCGGTCATGTCCTTCACGAAGCCGCCATTCTGCACCATCGACAGATAGGCGCCGGCAATGCCAGTGAGCACGCCTGTGCAGATCAGCGCCCGGTAGCGCAGCCAGGCGACCGAGATGCCGGCGGTGTCGACCGCGGCCGGGTTCTCGCCGACCGCGCGCATGCGCAAGCCAAAGCGGGTACGGAACAGCACCCACCAGGTGAACGGCACGGCGAGAAACGCGACATAGACCAGCACGGAATGGCCGGAGATGAGTTCCGAATATATCGGGCCGAGGATCGGCACGCTCCTGAGCGTGTCCGCACCGGGCCAGATGATCGCCCCGAACCGCTCATCCGAGGCCAGAGCCGGCGTACGTCCACCTTGCTGGAACCAGGCCTGGCCGAGCATGATCGTCGATCCGGCGGCGATGAAATTGATCGCCACGCCGGAGACGATCTGGTTGCCGCGGTGGGTGATCGAGGCAAAGCCGTGGACCAGCGCGAAAGCGACCGAGATGAGAATGGCCATGCCGAGGCCGATATAGGCGGAATGGAAGACGGAGGCTGCGGCGGCGCCGGCGAAGGCGCCGACCAGCATCTTGCCCTCGAGCCCGATGTCGAAAATGCCGGCCCGCTCCGAATAAAGGCCGGCGAGGCAGGCGAGCAGCAAGGGCACCGACAGGCGGATGGTCGAGTCCAGAACCTGGATGACGGCGTTGAACAAATCCATCTCAGGCCCCCTTCCCCTTGATCGCTTCCATACCGACAGATCTCGGGCTGAGCGAGGCGAACAGCGCCTGGACATAGGGCCGGAACATGTGCTCGAGCGCACCGGCGAACAGGATGACCAGGCCCTGGATGATGACGATCATGTCGCGGCTGATCGCCGGCATCTCGAAGGCGAGCTCGGCGCCGCCCTGGTAGAGCATGCCGAATAATATCGCGGCGAGAACGATGCCGACCGGGTGCAGGCGCCCCATCAGCGCCACGGCGATGCCGACGAACCCGGCGCCCGAAACGAATTCGAGCGCGACATTGTGCTGGTCACCCATCGTCGGGTTGAGCGCCATCATGCCGGCGAGCGCGCCCGAGATCATCATGGCGACGATGATGATGCGGGTCTCCGAAATGCCGGCATAGCGCGCCGCTTTCGAGCTGTGGCCGAAGGTGCGCATCTCGTAACCGAGCCTGGTGCGCCAGATCAGCACCCAGACCAGAAAGGCCATGGCCAGCGCCAGCAGGAAGCTGATGTTGAACGGCGCCGAGCGTATCTTGGCGCCGAACAGCTCGATGACCCAGTTGAGCTTCGGCAGTTGCGCGCCGTCGAGGAAGGTACGCGTTTGCGGCGCCATCGAATTGGCGGGCTTCAGCATGCCGACCAGCATGTAGACCATGACACTGGCGGCGATGAAGTTGAACATGATGGTGGTGATGACGATGTGCGAACCGCGCTTGGCCTGCAGATAGGCCGGGATCAGCGCCCACAGCGCCCCCATCGCAGCGGCGGCGATGATTGCCAGCGGGAAGGTGAGCCACCATGGCAGCACGCTGTCGAAGGCGAGGCAGACGATGCCGATGCCGAGACCGGCGATATAGCCTTGGCCCTCGCCACCGATGTTGAACAGGCCGCAATGCGCCGCAACCGCCACCGAGAGCCCGCTGAAGATGAAGGTGGTGGCGTAGAAAAGCGTGAACGCAATGCCTTGCCCACGGCCGAAGGCGCCCTCGACCAGGACGGCGGCCGCGCGGAACGGATTTTCGCCAACCAGTAGCACGACGAAGCCGGCGACGACGAAGGCAACGGCGAGATTGATCACCGGGATCAGCCCGTAATCGGCCCAGGCCGGCAGCTTCGCGTAGGGAGTGCTCATTCCGCCGCCTCGGCTATTTTTCTTGATTGAAATTGGGCCAGCGTCTCCCCAGTATCTCCAATCTTCCAAGAGGACCGGCCATTATCGCTACGTCCAAGAATGATGGCAGACGCAGCGCTGGGGCTCCGGAACGCAACGTCTCTGCTAAAGGTCAAAATATCGCTGCGTGTCGGGTGAGGAACCAGCGACCCGTCACCAATCAGCAAATTGCGGAGGGCACTGTAACCGCTCAGGTGTTTGGCTAGAGAATCCATTGCCTTAGCTCTCGCAGACGAATCGCGAAGCACTAAGTACTCTCCGCCGCTCATAAGTGCGGTGGCGTCGACCCCCGTTTTCGGGTCAACGAGTCGAAGCTGCGTGACTTCGTTGGTTTCACGGTCCCTGTCATTAATTCCAGAACTGTCGATAATGAAATCTTCTACACTTAGCTTGAGCGCTATCTTCGACGGACGTCCCTTCAGAAAGTCATAGCCAAGTACTGGCAGAACGAGCTCTATTTGAGAAATGAAGAATTCCATATCGGCTATGTCTGATTCTGGAAGATTCCCCGGAGGCGGTGTATTGTTGTTCAGTAGAGTGGCCCTTCCAGAATGAGCGGAGATAGAGCTAAGTCTATTTTCCAGATACCGAGCATGGGCTTTGGTAAGATTTGCGTCCTTGCTGGTAAATATGCAGAACCTCTCGAAAAAGTCTTCTTCCTTTGATGATGCATGTTGCTCAATGCGCTTCCCGACATCATCACTCTCGCCAATATACACTGGACGCTTTTCGGAAGACGTGGCCACTTCGCCCAGCAAAAAGTAGATGCCCGTCTTTTGAGACTCGGGCCTTTTGCGGATTCGCCCTATTTCGCTACGCGGCGCCAAGAGAGCATGGCCAGTCCAGTTCATTATTTCAGCGGTTACTATCCCCGAAGGAGAGCCGTCGACTAAGAACATCCGCACTGTTCGGCCTACCGTGCTCATTCCGCCGCCTCCCGGTGCTCGACGCCGGCCATCAGCAGTCCAAGCTCGCCTTCGGTCGCCTCCGGGCCGCGCTCGCCGACGATGCGGCCGGCAAACATCACCAGGATGCGGTCGGAAAGCGAGCGGATCTCGTCGAGCTCGACCGATACCACCAGCACCGCCTTGCCCTGGTCGCGCATGGCAATGAGCCGCTTGTGGATGAATTCGATGGCGCCGACGTCGACGCCGCGCGTCGGCTGGCCGACGATCAGCACACCCGGATCCTGTTCCATTTCCCGCGCCAGCACGATCTTCTGCTGGTTGCCGCCGGAGAAATTCGCGGTCTTGAGCCGGCAGTCCGTCGGGCGGATGTCGTATTTGGTGATCTTGTCCCTGGCGTCGTCGCGGATGGCATCGATGTCGAGGAACGGCCCCCGGAGGTAGCGGGGATCGTCGTGATAGCCGAGGATCGAATTCTCGTTTTCCTCGAAGGCCAGCACCAGCCCGACATGATGACGGTCTTCCGGCACATGGGCGAGACCCCGATCGCGCAGTTCGCCGGGATCGGCGGCCCCGGTCAGATCGATCGGTTTGCCGTCGAGCATGACGGAGCCCGAGACGGCGCGCCTGATGCCGGAAATCGCCTCGAGCATTTCGGATTGTCCGTTGCCGGCGACGCCGGCGATGCCGACGATCTCGCCGGCGCGCACATCGAAGGAGATGTCGTCGACCATGGTGACGCCGCGCGAATCCTTCACCGTCAGGTTCTTGACCGCGAGCTTGACGCCGCCGGCTTCTGCCTCGCCCTTCTCGACCCGGAGCAGCACGCGGCGCCCGACCATCAGCTCGGCCAATTCCTCGACGGTGGTCTTCCTGGTTTCGCGTGTCGCCACCATCGTGCCCTGGCGCATGACCGAGACCGTGTCGGTGATCGCCATGATCTCGCGCAGCTTATGGGTGATCAGCACGATCGTTTTGCCCTGCTCCTTCAGCTGCTTGAGGATGCGGAACAGATGGTTGGCCTCAGCCGGGGTGAGCACGCCTGTCGGCTCGTCGAGGATCAGGATCTCGGCGCCGCGATACAGCGCCTTGAGGATTTCGACACGCTGCTGCAGGCCGACCGGCAATTCCTCAATGATCGCATCGGGATCGACCTCCAGCCCGTATTCGCGCTCGAGCCGTTCCAGTTCGGACCGCGCCTTGGCGATGCTCTTCTTCAGCAGCGCATCGCTTTCAGCGCCGAGAATAACGTTTTCCAGCACCGTGAAATTGTCGACCAGCATGAAATGCTGGTGCACCATGCCGATGCCGAGCGCGATGGCGTCGTTTGGCGACTTGATCGACGCCGGCTGGCCGCCGACGCGGATCTCGCCGCTGTCGGCCTGGTAGAAACCATAGAGGATCGACATCAGCGTCGACTTGCCGGCGCCGTTCTCGCCGACAATGCCGTGGATGGTGCCGCGCACGATTTCCAGATTGATGTCGCGGTTGGCGCGCACGGCGCCAAAACTCTTGTCAATGCCGATCAGCTCGATTGCGGCTTGCGCCATGCAGCCTGTCCCACTGTTATTTTTTTATCGCTTGGTCAAAATGCCTAGCATGACGCCCCGTCTGTGCCAATCGGCCGGAGCAGCGTTCACTCTCGACAAATCCCCGCGCGCTTGTCAATTTCGAACGCGGCCGCAGCCTTCACATTCGCTATCGCATCGGCCCGAAAATCGGATTCGATTTTCGGAAAGCACGATGCGAAGATTGCAAGTCTTAGAGCGTACTTTGTGCGTCCAATTGGATGCACGTCGCTTTATTGTGCCGAATCTGAAATTCGCACCTCTTGGGAGTTGCGCAGCAAGAACCCGAGGCTTTTCAAATGATGCCCGCCGACCGACTGACGACGCTGGAAATCCGCGCCGCCGAGCAGGAGAAGACCATAGAAGAACTGTCCGGCCAGATCGCCGAGCAGTGGAAGGTGATCGAGCGCATGCAGCGCAAGCTCGATGCGCTGACCGACCGCTTCCTGGCGCTGGAGGAGCAGGCTGCACCCGACGTACCGGTGACCAAGCCGCCGCATTGGTGAGCTTGCGGATAAGAAAAAACCGCCGGGTTTCACCCAGCGGCGTCGATCAGATCGGCAATCTCGCGATCAATAGCAGGGCTATCGCAGGTGGAAAGCCGAGGCTTTCGCTCTACGATGTACCCCCACCCCTAACCCCTCCCCACAAGGGGGAGGGAGACTTCCG
>NZ_FUIG01000077.1:0-245 GCF_900149755.1 Mesorhizobium delmotii
TGCAATCCGGAGACGTTCCCATGAAGTACCGCATCCTTACTGGCGAGATCGAACATGAGGCAAACACCTTCAGCAAGGTGCCGACCACGCTCGAGCATTTCCGGTCCGGCGCCTTGGTGCTGGGCGACGAGGTTCCGCCGGCGCGGCGGGGCACACGCACCGCGCTGGGCGCAGCGTTCGAGGCGGCGGAGAAATTCGGCTGGACGCTCTCTCATCCGCTCGTAGCGAGCGCCACCCCTGGCCGG
>NZ_FUIG01000077.1:255-2512 GCF_900149755.1 Mesorhizobium delmotii
GCGCTTTTGAGCTGCTCAACCTGCAGTGTGCGATGGTCGCTGAGGGCTGCGAGGACGCAGAAGGCGAGATCCTCGTCCGGTTGCGCGCGATCCTCGGGCCCGACGCGCCAATCGTCGTCACGCTCGACCTGCACGCCAACGTGACCGAGAAGATGGCGGCGAACGCGTCGGCGCTTATTGCCGTGCGCACCTATCCTCATATCGACTTGTATGAGGCGATGATTGTCAAGCTTGCTCCTGGTTCGTTTCCTCATCCCTCGTGCCGACCTGTTTCGAACTGGCCGCCGCGCGCAGTGACGGTCAAGGGTGTGGGCCATCGCGAAGCGACTTGTCCTTGACGGTCACGAGCACGGGCGGCAGGCTTCGCCGGGTCGGGTGAGCCGTTTCCGGTGGGGCCAAATGCCGACGACAGATTTCCGAGGCGAGCTCGCCATGAGCCGGGCGCGAAGATCGCGCGGCAGACTTGCATGCGGTAGATCGCAGTGGATCTGACCATGATGCAGCATGCGCATCGGTGTCGAAGCTCCGGGGCGGCGGGGCCCATTCTACGTCGGCGGTCCGAAGGACCATGTGTAGCTTCGGGTTGCCGCCACCTCGGATCGTCATCGGCAGACCCTGCTGCGGGCCTTGCCAATTGGGGTGTGCCTTGTTCTCCCTCTTCCCACGTGCCTCCATCACGGCGCACGCACGATGACGCCCTGCGGCACCTCGCCCGCGGTGACGAAACGCCACAGCGCAATCAGCAGCTTGCGCGCCAGCGCAACGATCATCGTCTTGCGCGTCGTTTTTGCGGCCGTCGGTCGTGCGTGCCTGGAACCATCGGGCGAGGTCGCTGTCCTTCTGGAAGCGCAGGAACCGCCAGGCCAGTTGGATTATGCCGCGCCGCACGCGGGCATTGCCGGCGCGCGCCAGCCCTTTCTCGCGGCGGCGCTTGCCGCTCTCGTCCGGCGACCCCGTGAGGCCGGCATAGCGCGCCACGGCGCGGCGGTCGCGCAGCTTGCGCGACAGCATCTCGTGGACCAGCATGTCGGCCGTCTCGACGCCGATGCCGATGATCCGCGCGAGCAGGCGAACCATCGCGTGCGGGCCGTTCGCCGCAGCCGGAGCCGCCGCCAGCCGGCGCAGGCGCTCCTGTTCGATGGCGCGGATCTGCGCGCGCACGAGGTTGAGCCGCTCAAGGAAGCGGTAGAGCTCGGCGCGGGTGTTGTCCGGCAGCGGCGTTCCCTCCGCCGTTCGGATGCTCTCCAGCCTGTCCGCGGCCTGGCGCAGGCTCAGCCGGAAGCTGCGGATGCCGAAGCGGGCGAGGATCGCCTTGATGCGGTTGATGAGCCGCGTCTGCTCGCCGACCAGGGTCCCCCGCTCGCGGTTCGGCCGCCGCGCGTCCTCCTCTTCGAGCGTCGGGATCGCAGCCATGGAGCAATGGCGTTTCTCGCCGCGCAGCCAGCCGAGAAAAGCGCGCATCAGAAGCTCGGTATCGAGGCGATCGGTCTCGAGGGATGGATGGCATAGGCCTCGATGCCGTGCGCCCGCAACCAGCGCGCCAGCCAGAAGCCGTCGCCGGCCGCCTCATAGGCGACGGCGATCCGCTGGACCGTGTGCCCGGCCCGGCCGGCTTCGTCGCGCCAGTGCTGCAGCAGCTTCAACAGTGCTGGCGCGTCGGCATCGATCTTCTTGAGGGGCTGGCGCTTGAGACCTGGAACAAGCGCGGCGACGAGCCACTTCGCCTTGCTCATTTCGATGACGGCGATGATCGTGTTACCCGTTCGAGAGCGGCAAGGGACCGGCTCGCGTCAAAAGATTGCGACATGGGACGCCTCCTTCTGATGATGCTTGAAACAGCGAAGGATGCCACACCCTCGCCGCTCGCCAACGCGCCTGGCAGGGGGCCGCGCTGCTCGATCGCGCCCTTCGCGGCCAGATCCGTCCGCGCACCGTCATCGCCAAACGCCCAATGCTGCGCGGTCTCGATTACGGGCGCACCCAGAGCGGCCCGATGCGCGAGCTGATTGATCGCGGCGATGCGCTGGAAGACTCTGGCAAGGCGCTCGTGGTCAGCGTCTGCGCCGGTTTTTCTCAGAGTGACATTTACGACGCCGGGCCCAGCGTCACCGTTACCGCCGATGGCGACACCACCGAGGCGCAGCGCATCGCCGAGGACTTTATGGATTATGCGTGGGAGACACGCGCGTTTGTCTCCGCCCAAGACACTTCTATCAGCATCGGCGAGGCGGTGGAACGCGCCAAAGCCGGCGAGGCG
>NZ_FUIG01000012.1:0-489 GCF_900149755.1 Mesorhizobium delmotii
GGATGGGCTCCCTCCTCTCCCCGACGGGGAGAGGGTGGCCGGAGCGAAGCGGAGGTCGGGTGAGGGGGCGGCGCCGACAGATCCGACCAAAAGAAGGGCGAAGGCAACCGCTCGCGCTCGGAAGCTGCGGGTTGACGAGACCGAGGCTGAATACAGGCTTTGGGGGGAACTGCGAGGACGTCATCTCAACGGCTACAAATTTGTGAGGCAAGTGCCGCTTGGGCCTTTCTTTGCAGATTTCGTCTGTCGCGAGAGAGCGCTGATTGTGGAAATCGACGGCAGCCAGCACGCCGATTCTCCAACCGATGCCGCGAGAACTGCTTGGCTGAATGACCACGGCTATTCCGTTCTTCGGTTCTGGAACCATGAAGTTTTGGCCGAACGCCGAGCGGTCCTTGATACGGTCTTAGCTTGCCTCGACGGAAAGATTTCTACCCCCTCACCCGGCCTCCGCTTCGCTCCGGCCACCCTCTCCCCGTTGGGGAGAGG
>NZ_FUIG01000078.1:0-1185 GCF_900149755.1 Mesorhizobium delmotii
GCTAGTGTCCTGATTCCGAAGTTCTGACGATTTTGGCCTGTTGGTCGCCGGTTTTGAGGGTTGCGAGGCAGAAGCGTTCGATCGAGGCGAGAATGTCGGTAGCGGACTTTGTCCATCTGAAGGGCTTCGGGTCGGCGTTGACAGCATTGATGTAGGTTTCGATGGCGGCTTCAAGTTCTCCGGTTGAGCGGTGAACGCCGCGCCTGATCTGCTTGTCGGTGAGGTCGGCGAAGAAGCGCTCGACCTGATTGATCCAGGACGCGCTGGTGGGTGTTAGGTGGACGTGCCAGCGGGGTCGCTTGGCGAACCAGTTGCGGATGGGTTGCGTCTTGTGCGTGGCGTAGTTGTCCATGACCAAATGGATGTCGAGGTCCTCAGGAACCGCCGCTTCGATCTCGTCGAGGAAGCGGCGGAACTCCGTAGAGCGGTGGCGCGGATAGCATTTGCCGATGATGCGTCCGGTGGCGATATCGAGCGCTGCGAACAGCGACGTCACGCCGTGGCGCTTGTAATCATGGCTGCGCCGCTCGATCTGGCCGGGCCGCATCGGCAGCACCGGTTGGGTGCGATCGAGTGCCTGGATCTGGCTCTTCTCGTCCACGCACAGGACCAGCGCGTGCTCGGGCGGTGCCATGTAGAGGCCGACGATGTCGCGCACCTTCTCGACAAACAAAGGATCGCTCGACAACTTGAAGCTTTCTGCGCGGTGCGGCTGAAGGCCGAAGGCTTTCCATATCCGATGGATCGTCGATGGCGCATGGTCGACCGCGCGCGCCATCGAGCGCAGACTCCAATGCGTGGCTTCGCGCGGTGTCGTCTCCAGCGTCAGGCGGATCGTCTCGGCAATCGCATCATCGCCGATCTCTCGTGGCCGACCCGGCCGCGGCTCATCGTAGAGGCCATCCAGCCGATCTTGGGCAAAGCGGCGTCGCCACTTGCCGACCGTGTTCTCAACCGCCCCGACGCGCTGCGCGATCACTTTGTTCTCAAGCCTCTCGGCCGCCAACAACACAATCTCTGCCCGCTGTGCCAGACCTTGCGCCGTTCGCCGCCGGCGCGACAGACCTTCAAGCTCCTTGCGTTCCTCGGCGCTCAAGTCGATGGTTGCAGCAACTCGTCCCATGCATTGCATCTCCAATCGAATCAACGCAATAATCGCACGAATTACGCGATCATGACACTAGC
>NZ_FUIG01000079.1:0-917 GCF_900149755.1 Mesorhizobium delmotii
CTGTGCTGCCCTGGGTCTACGCCATAGCGCGTTTCAAGCTGATCGACGCCTTTCGGCGGCGCGGGCGGCGCATCGAGATCGAGATCGACGAGATCGCCGAGACCTTCGCCGAACCGGAGGCCGAAACGGTCAGCGAGCGCGACATCAATCGGGCGTTGGACGGCCTGCCGCCGTCGCAGCGTTCCGTGGTTTCGTCGGTGTCGGTCGAAGGCCGTTCCATTGGTGAAACGGCAGCGAAGTTCGGCATCAGCGAGACGGCGGTGCGCGTGTCGCTGCATCGTGGGCTCGCAGCCATTGCCAAACGGTTCGGGGCCAAACAATTCGGGCGGGAATGACATGAGGACCGACGATCTCATCAAGGCGCTCGACGCCGATGCCCGCAGCACGGCGATGCCGCTTGGCTCGGCCTGGTGGATAGGCGCCGGTGCGGCTACGGTGATCGCGGCGGTCGTGTTCTGGCTGGCGATCGGCCCACGCACCGACATCGCCACCGCCATGCATACGATGCGCTTCCTTGCCAAGTTCGTCTTCACGATGGCTCTGGCCGTCAGCGCCTTCGCCTTGATCCGCGCCCTGTCGACACCCGGTGCATCGACGGGCAGGGCGGCGGTCTGTATGATTGCCGCACCGCTGCTGGTGGCCGTGGCGGTGGTGCTGGAGCTCCTTTCCGTGCCTGCAGCCGACTGGGGCAGGCGGCTGGTCGGCAGCAACATGGTTGTCTGCCTGACGTTCATTCCGCTGATCGGCATCGGTCCGCTTGCCATCTTCCTGGCGGTGCTGCGCTATGGCGCGCCGACGCGGCCGGTGCTTGCCGGAACGGTGGCGGGCCTGCTCGCCGGTGGGCTGGCGGCAACTTTCTATGCCGCACATTGCTTCGACGACTCGCCGCTTTTCGTCGCCACCTGGTACACGATCGC
>NZ_FUIG01000081.1:0-92071 GCF_900149755.1 Mesorhizobium delmotii
TGCCGAACAGGATGCGGTCGCCGGCCTTGACGTCCAGCGGGACGAGCTTGCCGGCTTCGTCGCGGGCGCCGGAACCGACGGCGATGATCTCGCCTTCCTGCGGCTTTTCCTTCGCCGTGTCGGGAATGATGATCCCGCCGGCAGTCTTGGATTCGGATTCAACCCGGCGTACGACCACGCGGTCATGAAGCGGGCGGAACTTCGACTTTGCCATTTTTTATTCCTCGATGAGAATGGTGAGAACAGTTCCTCCGTCCGGCGGCGCCGGACAACCTATAAGCCCGGCGACGCCGGACCTACGCTTAGCACTCACCAATGGCGAGTGCTAACGTGGCGGTGAGATAAGCTGATGGCTGGCGAGAGTCAAGGCGAGAGAGAGGGTACCGCCGCGCGAAATTATTTCCATCCCGCAACGCGATTGTGGAAAATCTCAATTGCCACCTGAGATCTGGTCGAATCTTACTGACAGTTAGAACGGAAGTCAGTGTCCGAGACGCAAGCCGATCTCCCGAGTTTCAAAATCAAACAGCAGGCTGTTCTTCTCGAAATATCGGATGCCGACAATGTTGTGCTCGAGCCCAGGAACGATCTCTACCTCAGGATTGTATGTGGTCGTGAAGTTCCAATCCTCCTGGCCGTCAGTTTTTACCAAGACCTTCGTGCCGGTCTTCAATGACGTGCGAGGCTTCGAGGCGTCGGTTACGACCATAATCGTTGAGTTGCCTGTGTCGTAGAGCGTTGGCCGGCAAATGGGTTCAGATCCCCAAGAGAGACAGGAGTCGAGGGTGGGAAAATTGTATCGCCAATTGGTCTGTTTCCACCTTTGCACCCTGAAGTCTTTTTTAACATCTTTCGGCACGCCGATGTGGAGCGCCTCTACTTGCGGACAGTTGCCGTCCTCGTTCGTGCAGACCGTCCACTTGGTGCCGATCGGAGAGAGATAATAGCCCCTGTGCAGGCCGGGCCCAACGCTGACGTACGCCATCGGGGACTTGATCATCTGGTCTGGTCCGCCTCCGCCAACAGGAGAGATACCGAAATTGCCCTTGGGCCAAAGCGGGCCGCCAACGATTTCTCCGGTACTCCGATTGACTGTTTTGTAGCGGATGAGGAATGGGATCGAGGTGATGGTGGAGACCGGGGAGTCCGGCGAACCAAAAGTCACGCGAGCGTAGGCAACGTTGCCGTACTCATCGTAAGTTCCATAGTTCATGACCGCTGCTTCTGTGGTCACCATTATCCCGTCTATCTGCTGATCCTGCGTAATCTTTATTCCTGTGTCTGAACAGGTTTCGGCGGGCAGCACCGATTTGCAATCGATCGTCATTCCGCTCGATCCGGTATCGAGCAGCAACGGTTGGTTGACCGTCCGATTGCCCAACGAAAGAATTTTCACATAGAGCATGCGAATGTTCTTTGGCTTTCCTGGGTATTCCAATTTGATTAAGGGCACCTTAGTTGGAAGCCCTTCGGCGTCGACTGAGGCAGGTAAAAAGCACGACTGGACTGCAAAAATTAGCAGTAATGTCGTCAAAAAATTCTTCATTACCCCCGCCCGTGTTACTGGCCAGCGCAGTTCCAACAATCCGGAATGCGCGGACACGATGATCTTTGCGATTGGATCGCCTCACCCGATGAAGCTAAATTCAAGATCTCCGGGTCGTGCGAACGTGTCTATGCTCTTCTCCTCAGCGCCCCCTGCGAACCAAGCACCAAAGTGAGCATCCGCGCCAGCGGATAGGAGCCGCTCGCCCGACGCGCACTTCGTCGAAACTGAGCATGCCAAGTGTCGCGAAGCAATAAGTCGTTCGAAGGCTCATCCGCCGAATTGGACAATGCCCTGCTTCGAACAGATACTTGACTGAGTCAAATAAGTGGTTGATCTTGTGCGGGCAGGAGGATGCCATGACGATTCATCATCAACCCGGCAAGGAGCGGATCGATGCGGTGCGGGGCTTCAACCGCTTCTACACCCGCCAGATCGGCCTGCTCGACGAAGGACTGCTGAACAGCGCCTTCTCGCTGACTGAGGCTCGGGTGCTTTACGAACTGGCGCATCGCGATGGCCTGACCGCCACCGATCTTGCGCGCCATCTCGGTCTCGACCCCGGCTACCTCAGCCGGTTGTTGAAAAAGTTCGAGGAGCGCGGCCTGGTCGAGCGCGCCGCGACGCAAGCCGATGCGCGGCGCTCGTCGATCGCGCTGACGCCGGCGGGAAGGGCGGCCTTCGCGCCGCTGAACCAGGGTTCGCACGATCAGGTCGCGGCCTTGCTCGACCGGCTTCCCGCTCAAGAACAGGACAGGCTGGTCAACGCCATGCAGACGGTGCAGCGCCTGCTGGGCGAGAGTGCAGAGCCCAAGGTTCCCTACATGCTGCGGCCTTTGCAGGTCGGCGACATCGGCTGGATCATCCATCGCCAGGGCCTGCTCTACGCGCAGGAATATGGCTGGGACGAAACCTACGAGGCTCTGGTCGCCGAAATCCTCGGCGCCTTCGTCAAATCCTTCGATCCGAAATGGGAACGCAGCTGGATCGCCGAGCGGGAAGGGGATGTCGTCGGCTCGGTCTTTGTCGTGCGCCAGTCGGACGCGGTGGCGAAGCTGCGCCTGCTCTATGTCGAACCCTCGGCGCGCGGTTTCGGCATCGGCAGGCGGCTGGTCGAGGAATGCATCGGCTTTGCCCGTGCCAAGGGCTACAAGACGTTGACGCTGTGGACCAACGACGTGCTCACCTCAGCGCGCCGCATCTACGAGGCGGCCGGTTTCAAGCTGGCCGACGAAGAGCGCCACCACGCCTTCGGCAAGGATCTGGTCGGCCAGAACTGGAACCTGGAGCTGTAGTGCTCTTCCCTTCTCCCCCTTGTGGGAGAAGATGGATCGGCGCGCAGCGCCGAGACGGAAGAGGGGTGTTGGACGGAGTGGTGCCGCTGCCAAGCTGGAGCCCCCCTCATCCGTCGCCTTCGGCGACACCTTCTCCCACAAGGGGAGAAGGCAAGATAAGGCGGAGCCGGCTTCGACACTAATCTCCAACACAAGTTGAAAACTGGCCCTTCCTCATGCCTTGACCGGTATCCAGATTTCCAACCCGCCATTGCCGCTGCGCGGATCGAATTCGGGGCCGTAGCGCTCGAATTCGGGCGCATCGGCGACTTCGTGCCCGGAGGCCGGCAGCCATTTGTTCCAGATCGTGTTGACCGTGCGGCGGATGGTCGAGATGTGGTCACGATGGGCGAACACGGCGTATTTCTGCGCCGGCACGCGCACGCGCGAAAACTCCCTCGGCAGGTCCGAAAAATCGGACACCTCGACGCCGGCGATATAGTCGAAATTGCCTGCATCGTCGCCGTTGACGCAGACGCCATAGGCGACGTCGCCGACCTCGCCCGGAATATTGCCGATATAGGGGCCGAACCGCTGCCATTGCATCGGGATGCCGGCGCTGGTTTCGCAGCTGTAGCGTTCGCCGAGACCGGCGATGAGAAACGGCCGGCTGGTCTCAAAACGCGGCGGCTCGAGATTGGTGAGGAAGGACTGGTCCATCAGGATCGGCTCCACGAGATCGAGATTGTCGAGCGAGCCTTGCGCGCGCACCAGTTCCGGCGTGGTGCCGAACTGGTCGCGGAAGGCGCGGGTGAAGGCCTCATGCGAGGCGTAGCCGACGTCGAGCGCGACCGAGAGGATGTCGGGTGCGCCGGCGGCGAGCCTGCGAGCCGCTTCGGTCAGCCGGCGAGAACGCACGTAGCCCATCACCGAACGGCCGGTCGCCGCACCGAAAGCCCGCGTCACGTGAAAGCGCGACACGCCGCTGCTCTTGGCGACATCGTCGAGGGAGACGGATTCCGGCAAATGGCTTTCGACGAACCATAGCGCTTTCTCGGTCGGGTTCATGTCTCTCCGCGTCTCGCGATTGGCGCAGCCATGGTGCCGCTTCCTTGCAGGACCAGTTTGATCGAAATTGCGCCCGGCGCAAAATTGAAACGATGATGATCGTCAGCGCTGCCGGCGTTGAATTGAAGTTGTAGTTGATGAAGTCGGGCGTGTTGCCAAAGCGTGTCGCCTTGTCGATCGGGTTACCAATCGACGTGCTAAGTCCGCTTTCGGACCCGAAGCCGCGGCGGAAATCGCTCAGATCGTCGGCCTGATGTTCTGATTCAAACGGAAGAAATTGGTAGGATCATATTTGTTTTTTAAAGCAACCAATCTCGGGTAGTTCTCGCCATAAGCTGCCAGAACCCGGTCCGTGCCCTCTTCGCCGAGATTGTTGGCATAGACGCCGCCGGTCGAGAACGGTCTCATTGCATCCCATAGGTCACGCGCCCATCGGATGTGCATTTTGTCATCAGCCGGATTATCCCAGATCGATATCGGGAAGCAATCGTAAAGCGCATCTCTGTTGGCGTAGGGAGTTTCGCCTATTGGCACACGCGAGATTGCGCCGCCAACCTGCTGCAGGACAAGAAGCGACTCGCTGGGTGCGGTCGCGTAAGCTGAGAGCACTGTGTCGATTGCCTGGTCTGAAATTTCGCGCATGAACTGCGCCTTCCAGTAGTAGCGCCGCCCGCGCGGAAAGATGCTGTCTCCGGCCGACTGGATTTGAAGATACGGGACGGGAGCAATCCGGTCTTCAACCGGCGTGCCGTATTCTCTCAACGGTTGGACGATTTGCTCGCCCTCGCCGAGCGGGCCGATGTAACACGCCGAGATGCTGAAGAAACGTTCACCTGAGGGCGCAGTCACAAGCGCCGCGTCCAGGCTCAGCTCATCGGGAGCCTTGCTCGAAAACGTGCGGTAGAACCGCATTGCTTCGCGCGCATGTTCGTAGCGGTGCAGAACTGACCCCGCGATGAGAAGGGGACCCACGGGATGAAGCCTGTATTCGAAAGCTGTAACGATTCCGAAATTGCCGCCGCCGCCCCGAATGCCCCAGAAAAGATCCGCGTTTTCAGCCGCGTTTGCCTTGAGCAGCCGGCCGTCCGCCGTCACGATTTCGACTGCTATGAGATTGTCGCAGCTCAGTCCATGTTTGCGGCCAAGCTTGCCGAACCCACCACCGAGTGTCAGTCCGGCAATGCCGGTATCGGCGTTGACGCCCATCGTCGTCGCGAGACCATGAGCCTGCGTGGCGGTGTCGAACTCTCCCAGGTTCAAGCCAGCCTCGGCGCGCGCAACCCGGCGGACCGGGTCGACCTCGATCCGCTTCATGCGCGACACATCAATGACCACGCCGCCATCGCAAACCGAACTGCCGGCGACGTTGTGACCACCGCCGCGAACGGCGACCAGAAGGTTTTGCGATTTGGCAAAGCTGACAGCTGTGACGACGTCGCGGGATTCGGCGCAATAGATCACCGCTGCTGGTCGCTTGTCGACCATTCCGTTCCAGACTCTGCGTGCCTGGGCATAGCCAGGATCGTCCGGGAGGACCAAATCCCCGCGAATTGCCTGCCTGAGCCGCGCAATATCCGACGCCTTCAGGGCTGACCCGGTTCCGGGATCCTCCGCAAGCTTGAGCGTGCTCATCGAGGGGGTTCCCTTCGTGATCCGAGGACAGGCTGTATGCAATAATCTCATGGGCCTTCATTCGCCGCAAAGTCGAATATCTCAGTCGCTAGATGAGTTGGATTCATCTAAACTGCGTGAATGAGAAAACTTCCGCCGCTCGGATCCCTCCGCGCCTTCGAGGCTGCTGCCAGGCGCATGAGTTTCAGGGAGGCCGCGATCGAACTCGGCGTGACGCCCACGGCCATCAGCCACCAGATTCGGTTGCTCGAGGGCATCTGCGGACAACCCCTGTTTCGGCGGCGCCCACGGCCGCTTGTGCTTACGGACGTGGGCGAACGGCTGTTCCCGGTCATTCGCAACGGCTTCGACGCCTTTGCCACCGCAATTGCGTCAGCTTCGGCCGGCGTCGGCCAACGCCCGCTACGGGTGACAAGCCCGAATGCATTTGCCAGCCGGTGGCTGGTACCGCGTCTGCCAAAATGGCGGGAAGAGCACGCGAAGATTCCTCTGGAGATTATCGGAACCGACTCGGTGCTGGACCTGCGCGCCGGCAATGCCGATGTCGCGATCCGCTACGCGCGCAGGATGCCTCAGGACCTTGCCGCCCAGGAAATTTTTCGGGACACGTTCTTTCCGGTGTGCAGCCCTGATTTGCTCGCCAAGGGCACCCGACAGATCGAGCGGGCCGCCGATGTGCTGCAATATCCGCTCATCCATTTTGATTGGATGAACCGTGATCGCGAAGCGCCTACCTGGTCGCGATGGCTGGCGGCGGCACGCTCTGTCGATCCTGGCATCCCGGATACCAACAAAGCGTGGGACCTAAGCTTTCGCGAAGAATTGCATGCGATCGACGCGGTCGTGGCAGGCCAGGGTATCGCTATCTGCAGCGACGTGGTCGTCAGCCGCGAACTCAAAAGTGGAGCGCTGGTCAAGGCACACGATCTCTCTCTGCCAGGCTACGGCTTCTATCTCGTCTACGTCCCTAACCACCCCTTGCAGCCGCACATCGAGGCCTTTTCTGCCTGGATGGGATCGTTGGTGTAGAATTAGCTCAAGCATGATTATCAGGTTCGATGGGTGGTCCGGTGTCGGTGCAAGGCAGAAGCCGATGGGAACGCGGCTTCCTTCATTGCCATTCAGCAATCGCTAACCATGACCGCATTGCATAACTGCCATGCAGCTTTGCCGGCTTCTGGCATAATGCCGCGTCTTGAATAGTAAGCACGCTTATAATATATGCAGCTCATGGTTTCCGACGGCATCGACAGATTGGGCTTTTTGATCCACGACGTGCAGCGCCTGATGCGCAAGCGCTTCGAGGCGAGGGCCGGCGGGCTCGGCCTTTCCTCGGCGCAATGGCGGCTTATGGTCCGCGTCGCCAAGGAAGAAGGCATCACCCAAGCGCGGCTCGCCGAACTTCTCGAGATCGAGCCGATCAGCGTGTCGCGCCTGGTCGACCGCATGGAGGAGAGCGGCTGGATCGAGCGCCGTTCCGACGCCGCCGACCGCCGCGTTCGCATGATCTTCCCGACCGCCAAGGCGAGCGAGGCCTACGCCGAGATCAAGAGCCTCGCCGGCGAAGTCTATGAAGAATCGCTGACCGGCGTGTCGCCGCAAGATCGCCGCATCCTGATCAAGGCACTGGAGGCGATGGCCAGGAACCTGGCGGACGGCGAGACGGCGTCCTCCGAAAAAGTCGAGAGTGCAGAAGGCGCAGCAGCATGAACGCGGTAGCCAAGGTAGATGAGAATGCGACCAAGCTGGAGATGGAAGCTCCCGTGCAGCCGGCGGCAGCCCCGGTTACGGACGCTCCGCAGGTAGAACCGGCGGCGGTGGCGCCGAAGAAGAAGCGCCGTGCCGGCCGCTTCCTTTTGATGTTTGCGCTCCCCGTGGCACTGATCGCTGGCGGCAGCTACGTCTGGGTGACCGGCGGCCGTTACCAGGAGACCGAGAATGCCAATCTGCAGCAGGCCAAGGTCTCGATCGCCGCCGATACGGCAGGTCGCATCGTTCAGGTCGACATTTTCGACAATCAGTCCGTCAAGCAGGGCGACGTGTTGTTCGCCATCGATTCCGAGCCCTACCGGATCGCACTGGCCCAGGCCGATGCGACGGTGGCCGGCGCGCGCCTCAATGTCGAGCAGTTGCGTGCGGCCTACAGCCAGGCGGTAGCGCAGGAGAAGTCCGACGCCAGCCAGGTCGACTACGCGCAGTCGCAATACGACCGGGCCGCCGACCTTGCCCGCAAGGGCATCAACGCCGAGTCGTCGCTGGACGAGGCCAGGAACGATCTCGACAAGGCCAAGCAGCAAATGGCGGTGGCTCAGCAGGGCATCCTCAGCGCCAAGGCGGCACTCGGCGGCAATCCCGATATCGAGACCGACAAGCATCCGACCGTGATGGCGGCGCTCGCCGCGCGCGACAAGGCTGCCTACGATTTGGCGCAGACCACGGTCACGGCGCCGGCCGACGGCATCATTAGCCAGGCTGCCTCGTTCAAGGTCGGCCAATATGTCGGCTCCGGTACGCCGCTGTTTTCGCTGGTCGAGACCGGCGATACCTGGATCGATGCCAATTTCAAGGAAACCCAGCTCACCCATATGAAGCCCGGCCAGAAGGCTGAAATTGTCGTCGACACCTATCCGGGCAAGACGTTCGAAGCCACGGTCGAGGCGATCGGCGCCGGCACCGGAGCCGAGTTCTCGCTGTTGCCAGCCCAGAACGCCACCGGCAACTGGGTCAAGGTCACCCAGCGCATTCCGGTGCGCCTGCAGCTGGCCGATGCCGACGCCAAGATGGTGCTGCGCACCGGCATGAGCGCGACCGTCACGGTGGACACCGGCGTTTCCCGCGGGCTTCCGAGCATATTCGGCCACGCCACGGCGGGTGAGGCGCAATAGAGCAATTCCAGGAAAAGTGTGAAACGGTTTTCCGTCCGGAATTGCGCAAAAACAAAGAGATAGAGCGGTTCGGCGTTTCCGTGAAACGATGAACCGCTCTAGACCACCTCGTTCCATTGGATGATGAGGTCTGAGACGCAACAAGTAGAATGCAGGCCGCGCAGGGAGAGGAATGCAGCTGACAGGATTGGTTCGATCGGGGATGCGGTGAGGGTTGGGGTTCGGACCAGGCTGCGTCGCAGCCAGATCGAAGCCTGGACAACCCGACGCAGGCCCCTTCGGTCCTCAGGTTTCCGGGCGGCAGGCGCCCGTCATCGAGACGCTCGGTCGATGTAACCCCCACATCGATTTCGCGTCCCACCGCGATGAGGGTCTCTCCACACGGAAGGCCTCGCCGCCCGGAAGCTACTTTGTGCGTCCAAATGGACGCACGTCGCTCTGGTTACACGTTTTTCTTACCTGCCGGAAGTTCCACATCATGAGCACGCCAGAATCCTTTCGCGAAGTGCCGCATCGCGGCCTGATCACCGTGGCACTCATGCTGGCGACGATCATGCAGGCGCTCGACACCACGATCGCCAACGTCGCGCTGCCGACCATGACCGGCGACCTCGGCGCCTCCCCCGACAACATCAACTGGGTGCTGACCTCCTACATCGTTGCCGCGGCGATCATGACGCCGGTGACCGGCTGGCTGGCCGACCGCTTCGGCCGCAAGGAGCTGTTCCTGACGGCGGTGGTCGGTTTTACCATCTTTTCCATGCTGTGCGGTCTGGCATGGAGCCTTGAGACCATGGTGCTGTTCCGCCTCATGCAAGGCGTGTTCGGCGCGGCGATCGTGCCGCTGTCGCAGACCTTCCTGCTCGACATCAATCCGAGGGAACGCCACGGCCAGGCGATGGCTATCTGGGGCGCCGGCATCATGCTGGGACCGATCCTTGGCCCGACTCTGGGTGGCTGGTTGACCGAAAATTTCAGCTGGCGCTGGGTGTTCTTCATCAACCTGCCGGTCGGCATCATCGCCTTCCTCGGCATGGCCGCCTACTTGCCGGCCGTTGCAAGGCGGATACGCAGCTTCGATTTCTTCGGCTTCGCCATGCTCTCGCTTGGTGTCGGCGCGCTTCAGCTGATGCTTGATCGCGGCGGCGAGGTCGACTGGTTTTCCTCGGTCGAGATATGGATCGAACTCGGTCTGTCCATCACCGGCTTCTGGGTGTTCCTCATTCACACCTTGACGGCGGAGCAGCCCTTCATCGACCCGAAGATATTCCTCGACCGCAATTTTGTCACCGGACTGGCGTTCATCTTTGTCATGGGCGTGCTCATTCTGGCGAGCATGGCGCTGCTGCCGCCAATGCTGTCGACCATCTTCGGCTATCCGACCCTCACCATCGGCATTGTCTTAGGACCACGCGGCGTCGGCACGATGATTGCCATGCTCGTCGTCGGCCGCATCATGCACAAGGTCGATGCCCGAATCCTCGTCGTCATCGGCTTCCTGCTGACCGCGCAATCGCTCTACACCATGTCTAGCTTTTCACCGCAGATGGACAACTGGCTCATCCTCAGCTCCGGGGTCATCCAGGGCCTTGGAATGGGAATGGTGTTCGTGCCGCTGTCGACCGTGGCCTTCGCCACGCTGGACGCACGCTTCCGCACCGATGCCACGGCGTTGTTCAGCCTGGTGCGCAATCTTGGCTCGTCGATCGGCGTATCGGTGGTGACGGTTCTGCTGGTACGCAACACGCAGGTCAATCATGCCGAGCTCTCGGCCTACATCAATCCGTTCAATCCCAACCTCTGGGCGGCGTCACCGGCAGCGGCGGGCGGCGATCCGACGGCGCTTTCCCAAGTGGACGGCATGGTCAATATCCAAGCGATGATGATCTCTTACGTTAATGACTTCAAGCTGCTGATGATGATGACGCTGATTGCCATCCCGTTCGTGTTTCTGCTGCGCAAGCCAAAGGCCGGTCCGACCGCCGGCGGGGCGCCTGCCGCGCATATGGATTGATGAGTAGGGATCGGTCGACGTGCCGGTCACCCTTCTATTTGCCGAGAACAAGGCTCCAGTAGCGCAGCGAGCTGTCGCGGCCGTCCCGCACATAGGCCAGGCCAAAGCGGGTGAAGCGCGGGTCGAGCATGTTGCGGCGGTGGCCGGCCGAGTGCATCCAGATGTCGAACAGCTTCTGCTGATCGAAACGGCCCTCGGCGATGTTTTCGGCGGCAGCACCGGCAATACCGTTGCCCTTGACGCGCGAGGCAAATCCCTTGCCCCAGCCGGTGGAGTGGGTCATGCGGCCGCCGCGCGCCATATAGCCGGACTGCTGCAGGGCTGCCTGTTCGAGCTGAGGGTCGGGGACAAGCGATTCGAGACCGGCTGAGGCGCGGATGCCCGCCAGTGTGCCGACGGCGGAGGCGGAGACCCCGGCGCCTTCGCCGGTGGGCAGCACAGTGGCGCAAGCGGCAAGCCCGGCCAGCGCGGCAAGGCCGGCAGCTCTAAGCAGCATTCGCCTGTTAAAGTTTGATCGGGCATCGGAATTTTCGATTTTGGCAACGGTCATGCCCGCCTGAGATAGCGGTGATGATGGCTTTTGCCGGGCAGGTGCTCAAGAATCTCGCTCGCTGCGCCCCTAGCCGTCCGCGAGCCCCGCTGATTGCACGCTACGGCGCGATATTCTCCAAGATAGTCACCCAACCACCGCCGATGGCCGCATTGCTCTCGACAAGAGCATTCCTGCCGCAGACCGCCTATCTGGCAGACACTTGGCTGATCCCGGTATCGATCCAGGCACGCGTCTGTTCCAGAACTTCATCCGAAAGCGCGGGATCGTCGATGGCCCGGGCGAGGATCACTGCCCCCACCATCGCTGCCCAGCATCCGATCGCCGCGCGGCGTCTGTCTGCCGGGGCCAACTCCGGGAGCGCCTTGCCGATACGGTCGATTTGCGAGCGAAGGCCTTCGGTCATGGCCGAGCGTGCGGCCGGGGTCTGATGGCGGATGGCCGCGGCAAGGCCTGCTGTCGGGCAACCACCGGCGGCGTTGTCGCGATGCCGGGGCGCAAGATAGGCATCCATGTAAGCGCGAAGATCGCCGCCTCCGCCTGAGTCCGCGGCGAGGACATGGGCAAGGGTCTGCGCGATCAGGTCGTCCTTTGAGCTGAAATGGCCATAGAAGCCGCCATGGGTGAGCCCGGCGGCTTTCATCACCTCCGCCACGCTGACCGCGTCAAAACCCTTGTCGCGAAACAGCCGGCTGGCAACATCCAGAATTCGGCGACGGTTCTCCGCCATCTGTTCTCGACTGACCTTCATTTCAAAATTCTCCGCCGGCGCCGTTGACATTTACATGATGGTTATCATATTTAGGCACAATCATGATGATCGTCATGAATATAGGTTCCATCAGAGAAAAGAGCAATGCCATGACCACCATTCCGTCAGTCCTCATAACCGGCGCCTCCACCGGCATCGGAGCCGCCTATGCCGAGCGCTTCGCGCGCCGCGGGCACGACCTCGTGCTGGTTGCCCGTGACATGGCACGAATGGAGACCCTGGCGGCCCGTCTGCGTCAGGAAAACGGCGTGGCGATCGACATCATCCAGGCTGATCTTACGCAGCCTGCCGAGCTTGCAGCGGTAGAGACGAGGCTGCGCGATGACGCCCGCATCGGGATCCTCGTCAACAATGCCGGAACGGCCATCGGCGGAAGCTTTATCGAGCAGAGCACCGATGACGTCGCGCGGCTGGTGGCGCTCAACACGACCGCGCTTCTGCGGCTTGCCAGCGCCATCGCCCCACGTCTTGCGGCGGCCAGCGAAGGGGCAATCGTCAACATCGGCTCCGTGGTCGGCCTGGCGCCGGAGTTCGGCATGACGGTCTACGGCGCAACCAAAGCCTTCGTGCTGTTTCTGTCGCAGGGACTCAGCCTCGAGCTCGCGCCGAAGGGTGTCTACGTCCAGGCCGTGCTTCCCGCCACGACGCGAACGGAGATCTGGGGACATGTCGGCGCCGACGTCAACACGCTTTCCAACGTGATGGAGGTGGGCGATCTGGTTGATGCGGCGCTGGTCGGCTTCGACCGCCGCGAACCGGTGACCATCCCGCCGCTACCCGATGCCGGGCAGTGGGACGCGCTTCAGGCCGCACGCCAGGCCATGCTTCCGAACTATCGGAACGAACATCCCGCCGAGCGGTACCGCACGGTCGCCTGAGCACCAACGAAGCCGTTTCGATAAACGACCCGCCGCGGCGGGGACAAACAAAGGTGACCCATGACGAGCACAACGCTGTTTGAGCCCTATACTCTCGGCTCGCTGACCCTCTCCAATCGTATCGTGATGGCGCCGCTGACGCGCAATCGCGCTGGCCCGGGCTTCGTTCCAGGCGACCTCGCCGTGGAGTACTACGGCCAGCGCGCGTCGGCCGGCCTGCTGATTTCCGAGGCCACGCAGATCTCGCAGCAGGGACAGGGTTACCAGGACACGCCCGGCATCTACTCCCAGCCGCAGATCGACGGCTGGCGCAAGGTCACGACCGCCGTGCACGCCAAGGGCGGGCGGATATTCCTGCAGCTCTGGCATGTCGGCCGCGTCTCGCACGTCGACCTGCAGGAGAACGGCGCCGCCCCCGTCGCGCCCTCGGCGATCCGGGCCGCGACCAAGACCTTCGTCAGCAACGGCTTTGTCGACGTTTCGAAGCCCCGCGCGCTCGAGCTCGACGAGCTTCCGGGGATCGTCAACGATTTCAGGCAAGCGGCCGCGAACGCCATCGAGGCCGGCTTTGATGGCGTCGAGATTCACGGAGCCAACGGCTATCTGCTGGACCAGTTCGCCAAGGACAGCGCTAATGTCCGCACCGATGCTTATGGCGGATCGGTCGAGAACCGCGCCCGGCTGATGCTGGAGGTTGCGACTGCGGTGGTCGAGGAGATCGGCGCTGAGCGCACCGGCATCCGGATTTCGCCCATTTCGCCCGCCAACGGTGTCTCGAGCGGCGCCCCCCAGGCGCAGTTCGACTACATCGTCGACCAACTCGACGCCTTGGGCATCGTCTACATCCATGTCGTCGAGGGCGCCACGGGCGGACCGCGCGATGTCGCGCCCTTCGACTTCGGATCGCTCCGCCGGCGCTTCAACAACACCTATATCGCCAACAACGGCTATGACCTCGAACTCGCGGCGTCGCAGCTCGCCGACGGCAAGGCGGACCTGTTCGCCTTCGGACGCCCATTCATCGCCAATCCCGACTTTGTGGAACGGCTGAAGACGCGCGCGCCGCTGGCGGAGTTCAACCCGGCGACGCTCTATGGCGGCGGCTCCGCCGGCTATACCGACTATCCCGCGATCACCGCCTCAAGCCACCCATGAGCCATCGGAGGGCCGCGCCTGCGAGGCAGCCATCCCACATCGGCAGCAGCGCCTCGTACTCTCGGAGATCATCGCCATGCGTATACTGAAACAATCGGCCGTTTTCGCGCTCACCGTGGTGGCGTCACTCTCCTCGGCAGCGTGGGCGGACAATGCCTCGCCAGTTGGCTTGTGGAGGAACATTGACGACGTCAGCGGCAAGCCAAGGGCGTTGATCCGCATCACGGAATCGAACGGCACTTTGCAGGGCAAGATCGAAAAAGTCTTCCTTGCCCCGAACGAAAGCCCGACCTGTACGAAGTGCGACGGCGCCTTGAAGAATGCACCCGTCATCGGCCTGGTGATCCTATCCGGCCTGAAGAAGGACGGCGCCGAATATACAGGCGGCCGGATCCTCGATCCCGACAGCGGTAAGGTCTACAGCAGCAAAATCCAACCGACGAAAGGCGGCAACAAGCTCAACGTGCGCGACTACATTGGTGTCTCAATGCTGGGTCGCTCGCAGATTTGGGTGCGTCAGGAATAAGCTGCCTGGCATCGACAGGAAATCTGTCGATGCAGAGACAATCATCTGGGAAGGAAAACCTGTTCAAGCCGCTGTCATGCGGCCGCCACGCGCCATATAGCCGGCCTGCTGCATGGCTGCATGTTCGAGCCGGGGATCAGGGAGAAGCGGTCCAGACCGGCTGAGGCGCGAGCTGACGTTTGGAGCGGTGTGAGATGAGCGCCGCCGGGCCATGAAATTGATCTCCACGCACTGATCAGAGCGCAATTTAGTCTCGCCCCATCAGCGTTTTGATCAGCGTCTCGGCGAGCCAGCTTTCATATTCGTCCGAAGACCAACCCCGCTCCAACACGAGCATGCGATAGACGTCGCGGCCAGTATACATCCACAAGATGTCGCGCACCCGGGCCAAGCCGAGTTGGCGCGCCACAGTGACGGATGCAACGAGAAGCTTGGCACGCGCTTCCTGGAGCTTGAAGCGGACGGTCTCCAACTCCGTCTCGATCGCCTTCAGCTCGGGAGACAGGGCTGAGACGCCGCGCATAAGGCCGATCTCCTCGCGTTCCGCATCAAGGATGACCCGAGAGATCGAGGCAGTAATACGCAGAATCTCCTCGGCGTCTCTCGCGTTCTCGGCCTGCCTGGCTATTTCCGCATAGCGCGGGCCGAAGAAGGAACGCTCGACCACGGCCCTTAGAATGCCGGTCTTCGACTGGAACAGGGCATAGACGGTCGATGCCGAAACACCGGCGGCTGATGAGATGTCATTGATCGTGACCTTTTCCACTCCGCGCGCAGTAAAGAGCTCTTTCGCCACATCGAGAATGCGTTGGCGCGTGCCGGAAGCGCGCTCCGACCGCAGCCGTACGTCGTAGCGCCTGCGGGTCTTTGAATTGTCATTCATATTGGATATAGTAAGCTATACCCAATATAACCGCCAGATCATTGAATCAGTAGGCTGGAAGGAGGAGCAGCATGATCGAGTTTGTGCCGATAAACCTCTGGGGGATTGGAACTGCGGTCCTGGCGGCCTGGGTTGTCGCTGGGCTTTGGTATTCGCCGCTGCTCTTCATCCGACCGTGGGCCGAGATGTCGGGCGTCGACGGCGCGAAATTCGCCGCCGGCCTGCGGCGGGCGATTGCGGTCGACCTTGCCTCGTTTGCGGTCATGGCGTTTATCCTCGATCAGGTACTTCACGCCTGGGGCGCGCTGACGATCGTCTCGACTGTCCTCTGCACTTTCCTGCTCTGGCTCGGCTTCGTCGCTGTCACGCTGTTGCATTCGGTGACCTATGAGCACCGGCCTCTGCGCTTTTATGCGATCAATGCCGGCTATCGCTTGGTCAGCATGGTGGCAATGGGCGTGATCCTGACCGTGTTGCGGTAACAAAGGTGCCTCACCCGGCAGGACGCGGAGCGCCGCAAAGCTTGCCGCCGTCACTCGGCGGCCGCTCGAATGTCCGCTCGTTGAATATTCACAGCCCGAATCTGCCGGTCTGCACCACATGACCCGCACTCGACTGGCCGTCTCCGGCGCGCATCCGGTATCCGGCCCGGACGGCAGATCCAACCCAAGGCGGTTGTCCAGCCTCGGGCAAGCGTCGGATTTTCCCCACTGTTTATTCCGCCGCCACGAGCCTTGTTTCCGCCGTCGATGAGACCCCGCCGGCCCGATCGTCCTCGGTATCTTGCCACCAGTCGCCCAGGGCGTCGATGAGCGGCACAAGCTTGAGACCCGCTGCCGTGAGATCATAGTCCACGCGTAGCGGATAGCCGGCATACGCCGTTCGACGCACGATCCCGGCTTCCTCCAGCTTGCGCAGTTCCAGCGCCAGAATGCGGTGCGACACGGTCGGGTTATCACGCCTCAGGTCGCTGAAGCGCTTGGTCCCGTCCTTGAGATAGTAGAGCAGCAAGGTAGGCCAGCGACCGCTGAGCACACGCATGGTCTCTTCGATCGGGCAGCTTGAGACGACATCTTTCATGGCGGGTCCCTGGTTACAGAATAGTGCGTAATTTACATGGGACGACCAGCGTTTAGGGTCAAGCTTCGCTGCGCAGCGTGATCCCTAAACATGGAAGAGACAAAGAAATGGAACCTATCCTCCTTTACGGCGTCCCGGCGGGAAGTTCGATGGGGCTTGTCGCTGCTTTTGAACGCGTCGGACAGCCCTACCGCCTGTGTCGCGTCGACATGCTCACCGAAATGAAGAACGACGCCTATGCCCGCATCAACGGCCGTCAGGAAACGCCGGTGTTGATCACGGACGAAGGCAGAGTGCTCACCGAGACCATGGCGATTGGCGCCTGGCTCGAAGCCCGCGACACGCAACGTCGCATCAGCTTCGATCCTCGCTCGCCGGAAGCTGACCGGGTGCATCAGCTGATGGCTTTCGTGAACACTGGTTTCACCGCCGCTTTCACCCCGCTCTGGGCTGCATATGAAATGGAATCGGCCGAGCCGGTCCTGCTGGCGACCTTGCGCGACTTCGGCCGCAAGGCCGTTACTGAGCGCCATGACCGGCTTGAGGCGATGATCGTCAACACCGCCTTTCTGGTCGGCGATCGACTGACGCTTGCCGACACCACGCTGATTGGCGTGGCGCGCTGGGCGGAATTCCACCAGGCGGTCGACGGGGCGGCTTACCCCAAACTGGCCGCCTTGCGCCGCCGGATCGAAAGCGATCCGGACGTGCGATATGCGCAGGCCATCGAGGACGGCGAAAAGCCGGCGGGTTCGGGCGCCTGCCTTGGCCATATTCCGCTGGCCGGGGTCCTTGAACGATTTGGTGCCTAGCCTCTTTTCAGCCGCGCGGCACGAACACGCCCTATGCCGCGCGGCGTTCGCTTCAACACCACCCGATTCGCGACAAGCACATCAAATTCGGCTATCATGCCATCGCTCTTGAAGTGGCAGCTACGGGCGGCCATCCTGGCGGTGGCCGCCCCCGGATACGGGAGAATGGTTATGGCCAGCTTTCATGTCATGTCGGACGCGCGTGGGATGCACGTGCAGCCCAGGGTGCGGCGCATCACCACGGCGGATCTGATGGATGTGCTGCGGCTCGGCGTCGAGGATTTCTGGGCAAAGCCATCGCATTACGTGTTCCTATGCCTGATCTATCCGGTGGTCGGATTGATCTTGGCGCAATGGACATCCGGCGCCAACGCCATCCAGCTCATCTATCCCTTGATGTCCGGCTTCGCCCTGCTTGGACCGTTCGCCGCGATTGGTCTCTACGAGATCAGCCGCCGCCGCGAACTCGGCATGGACACGTCCTGGTGGCACGCGCTCGACGTGCGCCACTCGCCGGCGCTGCCGGCGATCGCGGTCATCGGCGCTATGCTGGTGGCACTGTTCCTGCTCTGGCTGTACACCGCGCAATCGATTTACACCGGCCTGTTCGGCAATCAGCCGCCGGCCTCGATCGGCGGCTTTGTGCGCGAGGTGCTGACAACGCCCAAAGGCTGGACGCTGATCCTGCTCGGCAATGCGGCCGGTTTCGTCTTCGCCGCGATCGTGCTGGCGACCACAGTCGTCGCTTTCCCACTGCTGCTCGACCGCGATGTCGGCGCGGTCTCGGCAATCGAGACATCGGCAAGGGCGGTGATGACAAACCCGCTGCAGATGGCGCTGTGGGGCCTGATCGTCGCGGTGCTGCTGGTCATCGGCTCGATCCCGGTGTTTGCCGGGCTCGCCGTCGTCATGCCGGTGCTTGGCCATGCCACGTGGCATCTCTATCGCAGGGTGGTCGAACCGGAGCGGGCGCAGCAGGACCGGCGGCCGATGTAGGCTAGCGCGGCGGTGCCGCCGCCTTATCTTTTTGTTTGAGCATCGGATTTTCCCAAAACCGTACCCACTTTTGGGTCCGATGCTCTGGTTAACGCTGCGCGTCGGTCGCCATCTTTAGGGCCAGTGCGGTCAGCACCGTGCCCATCATCCAGCGCTGGATCACCAGCCATAGCGGCCGGCCGGCAAGGAAGACGGCGATCGAGCCGGCCGTAACCGCGATGATCGCGTTGACGGTGAGGCTGATCGCGATCTGCGTGGTGCCGAGCACCAGAAGCTGCGACAGCACGTGACCCTTGCCGGGGCTGATGAACTGCGGCAGCAGCGACAGATAAAGCACCGCCACCTTCGGGTTGAGCAGATTGGTCATCAGGCCCATGGCGAACAATTTGCGCGGCCCGTCCTTCGGCAGTTCCCGGACCCGGAACGGCGAGCGTCCGCCTGGCCTCACTGCTTGCCAGGCAAGCCACAAAAGGTAGAGCGCGCCGGCAAAGCGCAGCGCATCATAGGCGTAAGGCACGGCAAGCAGCAGCGCGGTGATGCCGAATGCCGCCGACAACACGTAGAAGACAAAGCCGAGCGCCACGCCACCGAGCGAGATCAGGCCGGCCTTCGGTCCCTGTGACAGCGACCGCGAGATCAAATAGATCATGTTCGGGCCAGGCGTCAGCACCATGCCGAAGCAGACCAGCGCGAAGGCGAGATGGTTGGTGGCTTCGGGCACAGGTGCATCTCCGGATGGCGGTGGGGACACTCACCATGTCCGTTCGACCGCCGCAAGGGCAAGGTGGCGATAGCCTTTGCGCCAGCGTTGACAATTGGCGAAAGCGGCGACGTTGCCAATCTCCCCCCGTGCGGGCCTGTGCGGGGGAGATGCCCGGTAGGGCAGAGGGGGGTGCTGTCCCGCCGGCCTATCAGACAATCGCATCAACGCCACAAGGCCGGTTTCCAGTTGGAAATGGATCCCACAAAAAGTCTGCGATCCTTCCCACCCCCTCTGGCCTGCCGGCCATCTCCCCCCTTGTGGGCAAGGGGGAGATCGGCAGCTTCGGCGAGGTCATCCTCAGCCGACGATGCGCAGGTTCGACAATTCGTTGGCGATTTCCTTGAAATTGTCCGACAGCGTCGCCCCGGTCGCGTTCCAGAACAGCTTGGCCGGTTTGGTCGGATCGGTGGGATCCATGCGGAAGCGAGAGTCCGACGAGCATGCCTTCAGCGCGTCGAGTGCTTTCTTGTCGCCGGCATCGCTGGTCGACAGGTCGAGCGCGACGGTCATGACGAGAATGTTCGAATTCTTCGTGTTGGCGCAAAGGGTCTGCATCTGCTCGTCCAGCGCGGCGGTGTAGTTGGCGCCGGTGTAGGTGATCTTGCCGATGTCGGTGCTCGTGTTCATGAACAGGCGCGTCAGGCTTCCAGACCCCGGATATGTCAGACCGGTGTAGCCGTAAGCGGCGTAGGTCGACCTGTTGTTGGCATAGCCGCTGTCGCTGACGGCGCTGTAGGTATTGGCGCCGTCAGTCAGCACGATCACCACTTTGTCGTTGCCCCTTTCGGTGTTCGGCCGGCCCTCGGTGAAAGGTTCGTTGCTCGATACCGTCCGCCAGCCCCAGGCAAGGCCTTCCGGCACGTTGGTGTTGCCGTTCGGCGCCATGGCGTCGATGGCGTTCTTGATCTCCTCTTTCTCGGCAAGCTGGCTCACGTCCTTGAGCGTCGTGATCGGGTTGGTCGTGCAGGACGCATTCGGGCCATCGCCCGAGGCGGCCGACGTCGAGCCGTAGGGCTTGACCAGGAAATATTTGCGCATGTCCGACTGCCGCTGGGAAGCGGTCGGATCTGCGGCGAAGGGCCAGTCAGCCCACCAGTTGTTGCCGTAATTATACAACGTGCTGCCGACGTCGTTGACACCGTCGTGGTTGAAATCGAGCCAGAGCGTGCCAGGCTCGTCCGGTGCAAACATCGGCACGAACAGCGTCGCAGGCGTGGCGGTGTTCGGGGTGGTGTCGTCGTTGTTATACGGGTGCGGCCTCGCCTCGACGCAACCCTGCCAGCTCGCATAGCGGCTGGTGGTGTAGATATATTCCGGGGTGGTCCAATGGCCGGTCCGGCAAGTGCCGTTTCTCCTGTATTCGTCGCAGATATATTGCTTGCTGTTGGGCACTTCTTCGCGGCCGGACTCGACGGTCATGTCGGCGTAGAGGCTGAAACGGGTCAGTGGTTGATCCTGGGTGTCGCCCCAGCCGGTGCCGCGCTTGTACCAGACGCCGCTGAATTTCTCGGCGTATTTGTCCGGATCGTCGGCGGGGGTCATCATCGTCCAGTCGAAATCCTCGTGCTGGATCGGGGAGATGCCGTCCTGGTCCATCCAGCTATCCTGGTCATGGGTGGGACCGACATTGACCGCAGCAGCGAACGGCACGAGGGAGAACTGCACCGGTTTGGTGACCTGCTTCATCTGCTGTGCCTGCAGCGCCAACGTATCGACAAGCTGCTTGGCGGCAGTCTTCAGCAGGTCTATTCGCTTCGCGCCGGTGCCGGAGCCCAGATTATTCATCGAGCCGGAATTGTCGAGCACAAGGGCTACTTCCAGCGTGTTCTTGAGGCGGATTTCCGAGCACGCCGTGAAGGTTGTATCGCTGGTGGTCCCGCCGCCCATCAGCATGGCGGCGGCCGGCAGAAAATAGGGGTGGTACGTCAGGGCGCTGCAGAGCTTCAACGTGCCGCCACCCGCATTGTTGTTGGGCAGGGTGACGGTAAGCAACGTATTGGCCGGATCGACAGGGCCGAGATTGGCTTCGAAGAAAGTCTTGGCATAGGCCTTGGCGTCGTCGTCGCTTGCGCCGGAGACGATCTTATGAGCGGTGGCGAGGCCGGCGCCGTCCAGGGCATTCAACGTAGCGTGCTTCTGGCGGAGCAGTTCCGAGTAGTCGACGCTGAGCGCCAAGCCGCCCATGAGCGGCACCATGGTGATGACCGTCATCAGCGTATAGTTGCCACGCCGGTCCCTACCGAATTTTCGGATCATTGCCTTCAGCACCCCGCCAGTCGGCGAGTGATGCCACCAATCCTTAAATTTCAGATTGCTAAAATGCGTCCAAGACCGACACGTTTTTTCAAAGCTCGTTAACCACGCCGCCGCTGGAGGCAATGCCGCCCGCGATCGGACCGCCGCGGAACCCTCCAGAATCGGCTAAAGCTCTGGAAAACGAGAATTTTTGTGCCGTGCGATCGTGCCTTCATTTCGGGGCGGCGATGCTGAATGCGGCGAAAGCCTGGTGACAGGGTCAAGAGCTTCGGTTAATGCGGTCCGGTCGCTGCGGATCGTCGGCGGCGGCGCTCGCAACCATCATGACCTGGGAAACGATATGGCGGATTCGCCCGATATCATCGGCTCGCTCGCGGATTTGTCGACAGCCTATTCTGCCATTCTTTGCGATGTCTGGGGCGTGGTCCACAATGGCGAACGGCATTTTCCGGCCGCGGCTCTGGCGCTGGCGACCGCACGCGAAGCCAAGATACCTGTGGTGCTGATTACCAATTCGCCACGCCGCAGCGCCGATGTGGTGGCGCAGATGAATGCGATCGGCGTTCCCTCGGAGGCCTACGACCGCGTCGTCACCTCCGGCGATGTGACCCGCGACCTGATCATCGAGGGCCCGCGAAGGATCTTCCATATCGGCGCCGATCGCGATTTCACGCTCTATGACGGGCTTGATGTCGAACTCGTCGAGGAGTTCGAGGCATCCGGCGTGGTCTGCACCGGGCTGTTCGACGACGAGGTCGAGAAGCCGGAAGACTACGCCGATCTTCTGCGGCGGCTACGCGCCAGGAACCTGCCCTTCATCTGCGCCAATCCCGACATCGTGGTCGAGCGCGGCGAGCGGATGATCTGGTGCGCCGGGGCCTTGGCCCGCGACTATGCCCAGCTCGGCGGGCGGACGCTGATCGCCGGAAAACCTTATGCCCCGGTCTATGACGTCGCGATGAAGGAGATCGCCGACCTCCTCGGCCACCCGGTCGAGCGCGCGGACGTGCTGGCCATCGGCGACGGCATGATGACCGACATCAAGGGTGCTGCCGACAATGGCTTCGACGTGCTCTACGTGTCGGGCGGCATCCATGCCCGCGACTACGGCGATCCGCTACAACCGGATCCGGCCAGGCTAATTGCCTTTCTGGAAAGGCACGGCTACTGGCCGGTCGCGGTCATTGCGAGACTGCAGTAGGGTCGATCGATGACGGAAGCCTTCGAACGCGTTTCTGCAATCTCGCCGCTGCCGGCCCATTTGCGGGGTGGCGTGGTGGCGATCGGCAATTTCGACGGTGTGCACCGCGGCCACCAGGCGGTGCTCGAGCGCGCGCTTGCCGAGGCCTGCCGGCGCGGCGTGCCGGCTCTGGTGCTGACCTTCGAGCCGCATCCGAGAAAGGTGTTCCGGCCTGAGATACCGCTGTTCGTGCTGACGCCGCCGCCGATGAAGGCACGGTTGTTGTCGTATCTAGGCTTTGCCGCACTCGTCGAACAGCCGTTCACGCGCGACTTCGCCGCACTGTCGGCGGAAGCGTTCGTGACCGACGTGCTGGACAGGAATCTCGGCATCATTCACGCCGTGACCGGCTTCGACTTCCACTTCGGCAAGGACAGGCAAGGCGGCCCGGCCTATCTGATGGCGGCCGGCGAACGCCACGGCTTCGGCGTCACCCTGGTTGACGCGTTTCGCGACGAGGGCGCCGAGGTGGTGTCGTCGAGCCGGATCCGCGCGCTGCTATGCGAAGGCACGGTGGGCGAGGCGGCCGGCCTGCTCGGCTACCGCTTCACGGTGGAAAGCGAGGTGATCGGCGGCCAGCAGCTTGGCCGGACGCTCGGCTTTCCAACCGCCAATATGAGGCTTTCGCCGGAAGCCACTCTGAAGGAAGGGATTTATGCCGTCCGCTTCCGTCGCGCCGACGGTACGCTTCATGATGGTGTTGCCAGCTTCGGTCGCCGCCCGACCGTCGATGACAACGGCGCGCCGCTTCTGGAAACTTTCGTTTTCGATTTTTCCGGCGATCTCTACGGCGAGATATGCGCGGTGTCCTTCTTTGGTTTCCTGCGCGCCGAGGTGAAGTTTGACGGGCTCGACGCGCTGGTCGGGCAGATGAAGCGCGACGAAGTCGAGGCGAGGGCGCTGCTTGCCGGCGTCAGCCCGCTTTCCGAGCTCGACGCGGCCATTGCTTTCTAAAGCATGATCCCGAAAAGTGGGAACCGGTTTTCGGACAAGATCATGCTAAAACAAGGACCTATTTTTTCAGCGCCAGGCCGACCGCAATGAAGGCCCAGCCCTGGAAGATCAGGTCGACGGCGAGAAACAGCCCCAGCACCCATACGCTGTTGACTGGCCAGCCCATGGCGATGACCAGGCCTGCCAGCGCGCTGATGATGCCGGCCGCCACCAGCCAGCCCCAGCCTTTTTCCGGTCTGTGCTTGTACCCGACCCAGGCCCTGAGCACGCCTGAAGCGAGAAGGGCGACCGCCAGCAGGAAGGTCAGCACCGCCGAGGCCAGCAGCGGATTGTAGAAGGCGAAGAACCCGGCGACGGCATAGAGGAGACCGCTGAGCAGCCAATAGAAGAACCGGCTCCAAGTCTTCACACCGAAGGCATGCATGATCTCGATGACACCGGCCATCAGCATCAGCCAGCCGACGACGTAGACCGAGGCGACCGTGGCGATGAACAGATTGCCGAAGGCGATGCCGCCGAGGATCAGCAGCAGCACGCCGAGCCCGACGAACCATCCCCATTTCGCCCGCGTCTGACCGATTGCATCCTTTAAAGCATCGCCCTGCAGGGTCATTGCCGCCATCTCCATCGTCGCCTGGCAACTTGCCAAATTTGGAGGGTAGCGCCGAAGGCCTTGCTCGTCCAGCGAGCAGCACGCGCCGGACGCACGCCAAAAAAGCGAGGCAGCGTTTCGAATTTAAATCAAAGTTTACTGAACCGGCGCCATGGCTCTTGGCCAGGCTGGTTGTTCCCGCCTGTGTTTTGTGCGCATGGAGTGACGATGCGTTCTGTCAGGGTGTTTCAGGTGGCCTTGGCCAGCTTCATGCTGGGCGCGCCCGGTGCCGCCGAAGCCGGCGAGGGCGCCTTGGGCTGGCTGTCCGGCGACTGGTATTTGACGGTCGGCGCCACCGGCATGGTCGCGCCGAACTTCGAGGGCGGCAAGAAGTACCTGCTCAGCGCCTCGCCGATCATCTCGTTCGGCAAGGCCGGTCCTGCGGCCCGCTTCACCTCGCGCAACGACAACATTTCGCTGGGGTTGATCGACGACGGCGGCCTCCGCGCCGGCCTGACCGGAAAATTGCTGTTTTCGCGCGATGGCGACGACGCCGACGAGCTGAAAGGCCTCGACCCGGTGCGCTGGGGTGGCGAGGCCGGCGGCTTCTTCGAATTCTATCCTTTTGACTGGTTGCGCGCCCGCGCCGACCTGCGGCATGGCATTCGCGCCCATAGCGGCTTTGTCGCCGACATCGCCGCCGACGCCTTCTATGATGTGACGCCGGACGTCAGAATTTCGGGCGGGCCGCGCGTTTCGTTCGCCTCGTCGGACTATTTCGACGCCTATTACGGCGTTAACGCCGAGGAAGCCGTGGCTTCGGGCCTCAGCCAATACCGTCCGGGCGGCGGCGTGAAGTCGGCGGGCCTCGGCGGCGCGGTGACCTGGAAAGTGACCGAGCCGATGACGGCCAGCCTGTTCGGCGAATATTCGCGCCTGATGGGCCCGGCAGCCGATTCCAGCCTGGTCAAGGAGCGCGGCTCAAGAGATCAGTTCATGATCGGCGTCTCGACGACGTATCGCTTCGAATTCTCGATGTGAGTGCTATCCCAGCAATCGCGTATCGACCGGACGGTTCGTGACCCCAACGATACGGATGCAGTCGCGGGCCAGCAAATCCGGGTTGAGGAGATAGTTTCTTGTGAACGGGACAATTGCACAAGGAACTTCCATGACGGCGTGGGTGGCAGCAGCGACAAAGTTCGTCCCGAGCCGTTGTGTCATGGCCAGATCGTCCTTCCAGTCATCAGGCAAACCAGGAGACGTGATGGCAACGTCATCCGGCATTTCGATCTCCAGAAGCTGATAGGTCTGGGGCATGTCTTCCGCGTCGACATGCACAAGTATCTCGAGAAGTGCCGTGGCCGGGTGATCGGCGCAGTAGACAATTGGTGTTCCCATGGCATGCCAACGGCCGCCGCTGACCAAACCACCGACACCCAGCAGGTCGGCGTAGCCGGAAATGCGCCAGAGCCGCATATGTCAGGCGAAGATGCCATGGTCGATGCGATGGAGCTCTTCTTCCACCAGCGCTGCACCCGTTTCTGACTGCAAGAGGTTGATCGGTGTCTCGTTAAGCACCCTGCTGTGCTTGCGCAGCCAACGCTGCGCTTTTTCGTGATTACCGAAAACCCGATCCGCCATCGTCGAAATCCGTTCAAGCCGCATGACGCGGTCGGACTCGGCGATCGTCAGTGTCTCGTTTCGCTCCCTGCGGCGCGCCAATGTCCGTCGCGGGCCGACGATCCTATAGATTTCGTCATTGCTGAAGCCACGCTGGCGAAGTCCTTCGACCCTGGTGACATGAACGAGAAACCGTTCCGTTGCGGTGTCCGGGATTGCGGCGCCGATACGCTCGGCCTTTGGATTTGGGCTCGGCTGACCCTTGATGTGCAAGCTGGACATGTTTTAGCTCCGCTGCCATATGCCCAAAGATGTAGGCGCAATTGGCACATGATGCAAGGAAACCACTAGAGTTCGGGGCTTTTCAATATCGCCTGTCTCGGTTAAAAGCCCAGCCATGACGAGCTTTTCGCGCCTTTTCGCGCTGACGATACGAATTACGAGCCCGGTGTTCCGGGCGGCCTGACCGCCGCCGGAGCCGCCGGGAATTTTGCGCGCGGCCTCTCGCGCTTTTTCCAGATCATGATAGTTCAACGCCCGGGCTCTTTTGCCGCCGGGCAATGCATATGGCAGACCAATGACCGATACCCCAATGACCGACACTGTTGAAACGATCGACTATTCCAAAACGCTTTATCTGCCCCAGACGGATTTCCCGATGCGCGCCGGCTTGCCCGAGAAGGAGCCGCTGCTGGTCAAGCGCTGGCAGGACTTGGACCTCTACCGCAAGCTGCGCGACAACGCCGCCGGCCGCGAAAAATACGTGCTGCATGACGGCCCGCCCTACGCCAACGGCAACATCCACATCGGCCACGCGCTGAACAAGATCCTTAAGGACGTCATCACCCGCTCGTTCCAGATGCGCGGCTACGACTCGAACTACGTGCCCGGCTGGGATTGTCACGGCCTGCCGATCGAATGGAAAATCGAGGAGCAATACCGCGCCAAGGGTAAGAACAAGGACGAGGTTCCGGTCAACGAGTTCCGTAAGGAATGCCGCGAGTTCGCCGCGCACTGGATCAAGGTGCAGGGCGCAGAATTCCAGCGGCTCGGTGTCGTCGGCGACTTCGACAATCCCTATACGACGATGGCGTTCCGTGCCGAGGCGCGCATCGCCGGCGAACTGTTGAAATTCGCCATGTCCGGCCAGCTCTATCGCGGCTCCAAGCCGGTGATGTGGAGCGTTGTCGAGCGCACCGCGCTGGCCGAGGCCGAGGTCGAATACCAGGACTACGACAGCGATACGATCTGGGCGAAGTTTCCGGTCGTCAGCCTCGCTCGTCAGGTCACCAACGTCGAAGATGGGCAGCCAGCCTTGGATCCAAAGCTGACGCAGACGTCACTGGACTTGCTGGAGGCCCACGTCGTCATCTGGACGACCACGCCGTGGACCATCCCCGGCAACCGCGCCGTGAACTATTCGCCCCGCATCAACTATGGCCTCTACGAGGTCACGGCAGCAGAGAATGCTTTCGGCCCGCAACCTGGCGAAAAGCTGATCTTTGCCGACGCGCTGGCCGAAGAGGCTGCGGTCAAAGCCAAAGTGACGATAAATCGTCTCCGTAACGTTTCGGCCGAAGAGCTTGGAAGCCTTACGCTTTCTCATCCCTTCAACGGTTTGAACGGCGGCTACGAATTCCCCGTGCCGATGCTCGCCGGCGACCACGTCACCGACGATGCCGGCACCGGCTTCGTTCACACCTCGCCTAGCCACGGCCGCGAGGACTTCGACGCCTGGACGGACGCTGCGTCGGAACTGCGCCAACGCGGCATCGACACGGCGATCCCGTTTCCTGTCGACGATGCCGGCTTCTTCACCAAGGACGCGCCGGGCTTCGGCGCGGACCGCGAGGGCGGAGCGGCGCGCGTCATCGACGACAACGGCAAGAAGGGCGATGCCAACCAGGCGGTCATCGACGAGCTGATCAAGCGCAACGCGCTGTTCGCGCGCGGGCGGCTGAAGCACTCCTATCCGCATTCGTGGCGATCGAAGAAGCCGATCATCTTTCGCAACACGCCGCAATGGTTCGTCTATATGGACAAGGATCTGAGCGACGGCACGACGCTGCGCAGCCGTGCCTTGAAGGCCATCGACGACACCCGCTTCGTGCCGGCCGCCGGCCAGAACCGCATTCGCGCCATGATCGAGGAGCGTCCCGATTGGGTGCTGTCGCGCCAGCGCGCCTGGGGCGTGCCGATCGCCGTCTTCGCCGATGCCGACGGCAATGTTCTGCACGACGAGGCGGTCAACCAGCGCATCGTGGACGCCTTCGAGAAGGAGGGCGCCGACGCATGGTTCGCGGCCGGCGCCAAGGAGCGTTTCCTCGGCAACCACGATGCTTCGAAATGGCAGCAGGTGATGGACATCCTCGACGTCTGGTTCGATTCCGGCTCGAGCCATGTCTTCACTCTCGAGGATCGCCCGGACCTGAAATGGCCGGCCGACCTTTACCTCGAAGGTTCCGACCAGCATCGCGGCTGGTTCCACTCCTCGCTGCTTGAAAGCTGCGGCACCAGGGGCAGGGCGCCTTACGACACCGTCGTCACTCATGGGTTCACCATGGACGAGGAGGGACGGAAAATGTCGAAGTCGCTCGGCAACACCGTGGTGCCGCAGGATGTCATCAAGCAGTCGGGCGCCGATATCCTGCGGCTATGGGTGGTGACGACCGATTACTGGGAAGACCAGCGGCTCGGCAAGAACGTGCTGCAGACCAATATCGACGCCTACCGCAAGCTGCGCAACACCATCCGCTGGATGCTGGGCACGCTTGCTCATGACGATGGCGAGGAAGTGCCGCTGGATAAGATGCCGGAGCTGGAGCGGCTGATGCTGCATCGGCTCGCCGAACTCGATGAAATCGTGCGCGCGGGCTATGACGCCTTCGAGTTCAAGCGCATCACCCGCACGCTGCTCGACTTCATGGTGGTCGAGCTGTCAGCCTTCTATTTCGACATCCGCAAGGACGCGCTCTACTGCGAAGCGCCGTCCAGCGTGAAGCGCAAGGCGTCCGTGCAGGTGGTGCGCCATCTGTTCGACTGCCTGGTGAAATGGCTGGCGCCAATGCTGCCCTTCACCATGGAGGAGGCCTGGCTCGATCGCCATCCGGACGCCGTTTCGGTACATCTCGACCAGTTCCCGCAAATCCCCGTCGACTGGAAGAATGAGGTGCTGGCGGAAAAATGGCGCAAGGTGCGGCAGGTTCGCCGTGTCGTCACCGGCGCGCTGGAGATCGCACGCGCCCAGAAGGTCATCGGGTCGTCGCTGGAAGCGGTGCCGGTCGTCACGCTCGACGATGCGGCGCTCGAAGCAGCGATATCAGATGTCGACATGGCCGAAATGGCGATCACCAGCGATCTGGTCATTGCGCAGGGCAACGCGCCTTCTGGTGCCTTCACGCTGGACGAAGTCAAGGGCGTCGCCGTGGTGATCGAGAAGGCCGAGGACCGGGGCCTGGTCAAATGCGCGCGCTCATGGCGCTACACGGCCGATGTCGGGCAGGACAGGGAATTCCCCGACGTTTCCGCGCGGGACGCGGCGGTTCTGCATGAATTGAAGGCGCTTGGTCGTATATAAGGCGGTGCACAAATGCCACGGCGGGCGGCTGATCAGCCCCCGCTCGTTGCCCTTAACGAGTGGTTGAGGTAAACACGCGAAACTCCGGACGACAAATTGTCGCCGGATTTCCGTCGGAAGAGCATAGGCGATGGGGACCGGACCTTTGGCCGGTGGCGATCGAGAGGCTGTCTAGAGTGGGACTTTTTGGCATGACCGAAAGAACTTGCGCGCGCGTTGCGCTGCTGGCGCCGCTTGTCGTATCCGGCTTGGCCCTGACCGGCTGCATGGGCTCGCCGACTTACGGGACCGACAAGACCGCCTCCGCCCAGCTTGCCGGCGATCTCACCAGCGCTTTTTCCGTCACGCCGAAGAACAAGGAAAAGATCGACTACAAGCCGCGCCCCGAACTGGTGAAGCCGGCGCCGGGTCAGAAGGAACTGCCGCCGCCGCAGGACAGCATCGCGACGGCAAGCGCCGATTGGCCGGAATCGCCCGAGCAACGCCGCGCTCGCCTGCGTGCCGAGGCCACGCTCAATCAGGACGATCCGTCCTACCAGGCGCAGATCGTCGATGACGTGCAGACGGATCCAACCGCGATCAAGGCTGCATTGAAGGAGTCGGGTTCCAGTCATCCGCCGGCCTGGAAGCCGGCGGATTCGGACAAGGGCCGCGCCGCCGAGGTCAAGCGCCGCCTCGCCGAACAAAAGCAGGGTGACCCGAACACCCGCAGATATCTGAGCGAGCCGCCGGTGCAATATCGCGCCGCTGCCGGCACCGCGCCGGTCGACGACCTCGGCGAGGACGAGTACAAGAAAGAACGCCGCCTCAAGAAGGAAGCGGCCGCCAAGAACAAGAGCGGCGGCATGTTCGACTGGCTGCCGTGGTAAGCTGCCGGCGCTAATGCATGTCGCGCAAAAGTGTGCAGCGGTTTTGCGATAACGACATGCATAAAACGGCAACCTAAAGCGCGTCGCATGAGGCCGGTCAAACGCGACGCGCTTTAGGGGAAAGCTGCCGACGCTACGGTTCGCGTCGCTCCCTGAAAAAATCCTTCAGAAGCAGCGCTGCGTCGCTCTCGGCCATGCCTGGATAGATGTCTGGCACGTGGTGGCAGGTCGGTGAGGCGAAGAAGCGCACGCCGTTGACCACAGCGCCGCCCTTCTCGTCGGCGGCGCCGAAATAGAGCCGGCGCAGCCTGGCGAAGGAAATGGCGCCGGCGCACATGGCGCAGGGCTCTAGCGTCACATAGAGATCGTGGCCGGTGAGCCGCTCGCTCGACAGCTTGCGGCAGGCCTCGCGGATCGCCAGCATCTCGGCATGGGCGGTGGGGTCGGAAAGCTCGCGGGTGCGGTTGCCGGCACTGGCAACGACCGTATCGCCGCTGGCGATGACCGCGCCGACCGGCACTTCGCCGCGCAGGGCGGCGGCTTCGGCCTCCTTCAGCGCCAGCGCCATGAAATCCGGCCGCTTCAAGCGGTTTCCATTCCTATTATCTCCTCGCTACTCCGGCGTGATCCTGTTATCTAGCGCATGACCCCGAAAACCGGAATCGGTTTCGGAGGGGATCATGCGCCAAATCAAAGTCCTACAGCGTCCTTTGCGCGTCCGTACGGACGCGCGGCGCTGTAGTGCAAACGAGCAAAAGCCACATGGACGACAAAGACAAGAAATTCCCGCGCCAAAAGGGCCCGCGCAAGAACGGCCCGAAACCGTCGAGCCCGCGTGGTCGCGATGCCGCTGCCGGCAAGGGCGGCAAGCCGTCCTTCGGCGCAAGAAAACCTTACGCGCCGCGTGGCGACCGTCCGATGGCGGCTGACGGCGAGCGGCCGAAGCGTGACTTCAAAAGCGGCGATAGGCCGTTCAGCAAGGGGCCGCGCCCTGAAGGCAAGCCTTATGAAAAGCGCGAGGGGCCGCGCAAACCATACGCGCCGCGTGGCGACCGCCCGATGGCGGCTGACGGCGAGCGGCCGAAACGCGACTTCAAGAGTAGCGACCGGCCGTTCAGCAAGGGGCCGCGCCCTGAAGGCAAGCCTTATGAAAAGCGCGAGGGGCCTCGAAAACCCTATGCGCCACGCGGCGACCGGCCGATGGCGGCCGACGGCGAGCGGCCGAAGCGCGACTTCAAGGCCGGCGACAGGCCGTTCAGCAAAGGGCCGCGTCCGGAAGGCAAGCCTTATGAGAAGCGCGAAGGTCCGCGCAAGCCCTACGCGCCGCGCGGCGACCGCCCGACGGCTGCCGAAGGCGAGCGCAGCGAAAGGCGCTTCGACCGTCCCAAGCACGACTTCGGCGATCGGCCCAAGCGCGATTTTGGCGCTGCCCAAGGGGCATCGGGCGGCGGTTTCAAGCCGCGTCCACGTCCGGCCGAAGCGACGGAAGAGCCAGGCGAGCGCATCGCCAAGCGGCTGGCCCGCGCCGGCCTTGCCTCGCGCCGCGATGCCGAGGAACTGATCGCGGCCGGCCGCGTCAAGGTCAATGGAAGGGTGCTGTCCTCGCCCGCCTTCAATGTGATGCCCGGCGACATCATCCATCTCGACGGCATGGAGATCCCACCGATCGAGCGCACCCGGCTGTTCCTGTTCCACAAGCCGGCCGGCGTCGTCACCACCAACCGTGATCCCGAGGGCCGCAAGACCGTCTTCGACGTGCTGCCGGCCGACCTGCCGCGGCTGATGACCATCGGCCGGCTCGACATCAACACCGAAGGCCTGCTGCTGCTCACCAATGATGGCGGGCTGGCGCGCGTGCTCGAACTGCCGGCGACCGGCTGGCTCAGGCGCTACCGCGTGCGCGTGCACGGCAAGGTCGAGGAAAGTGCGCTCGCCGGCTTGCGCGAAGGCATTGCCGTCGACGGCGTCTTCTACGGCGCCATCGAGGCGACGCTCGACCGCGAGCAAGGCACCAACGCCTGGCTGACGCTCGGCCTGCGCGAAGGCAAGAACCGCGAGGTCAGGAATATACTGGGCTCGCTTGGTCTCGACGTGACACGGCTGATCCGCATTTCCTACGGGCCGTTCCAGCTCGACGACCTGCCCGAGGGCCATGTGCTGGAGATCAAGGGCCGCGTGCTGCGCGACCAGCTCGGCGAACGCCTGGTCGAGGAGTCCGGCGCCAATTTCGACGCTGAGATCACCAAGCCGTTTTCTAACAGGCCGGTGCGGCGCGAAGCGGTGCGGGAAGAGGAACCGGAGCGGCCGAAGTTCACCCGCGACGGCGAACGCCGTCCGATCGGCGAAGGCGGGCTGATCAAGAACCGCAAACGCCGCGAAGGCAGCCGCGACGAGGCGCTGGGCAAGCTGTCGACAAGTCCCGGCAGAAGCGTTGGGCCGGAAAAGAGCTTTGGTGAGCGTGGCCCCAAATCTGAACGCAGCGGCCCCGAACGCGGCGGCTTTGGCGATCGCGGCCCCAAATCTGAACGGAGTGGGCCGGGCGGCTTTGGCGGCAAACCGGGCGGCGGGAAAAAGTCCGAACGCGAGCAGCGCCCGATCGAGCCGCCGGGCCAGCGCAAGGCCAATGTCTGGATGGCGCCGGGCGCGCGGCCGATCGGCAGGGGCAGGGCGGACGCGGATGCCGCCAAGGCGGCCGAAGCCAAGGAACGCAAGGCTTCGTTCAAGCCGTCTTATGGCAAGCCCGCCCATGGAAAACCGGGAGGGGGAAAAGCCGGAGGCGCAAAGCCGTTCGGCAAGCCGCGTGGCGAACGCCCAAATTCGGGCAGCAGTGATAGCGGCGGCAAAGGCGGCGACCGGCCGCGCAGTGGTCCCAAGGGATCAAGGGGAGGCAATGCGGATCGTCGGCGGTGAGTTTCGCGGGCGTCCGCTGGCGACGCCCCGCTCAAGCGCCATCCGTCCGACCACCGACCGCACCCGCGAGGCTGTCTTCAACGTGCTGGCGCATCGCTTTCCCGATAGGCTGGTCGGCGCGCGCGTGCTCGACCTGTTCGCCGGCACCGGCGCGCTCGGCCTCGAGGCGCTGTCACGCGGCGCATCTTATGGCGTCTTCATCGAAGAATCAGCGGAAGGGCGCGGCCTGATCCGCACCAATGTCGAGGCCTTCGGCCTCACCGGGCGTACCAAGATATTCCGTCGCGAAGCGACGGCTCTGGGCGAGGCGGGCACGATGGCCGCGTTCAGCCTGGTGTTCGCCGATCCGCCCTATGGCAAGGGCCTGGGCGAGCGTGCCTTGCGTTCGGCCAAGGCCGGCGGCTGGCTCGCCCGCGGCGCGCTCTGCGTCGTCGAGGAGGCGGCAGTGGCGCCGTTCGAGGCAGGGCCGGGCTTTTCGGTTGTCGACGAGCGCAGCTATGGCGAGACGGTCATCCGGTTTATCGAGGTTGGGTGATCGCGGCGGGCGCTTGCTCGCCCCCAATCCTTCATTGGGGGAGAGGTGGCCGCGAAGCGGCCGGAGAGGGGGACGGTTGTGCGACCCTCCACCATTCGAGACGTTCAAGTCAGCTCCTCCTCGGTTTGTCGGCGCAGACCCCCTCTCCGTCTCGGCTTCGCCGAGCCACCTCTCCCCCGCTTCGCCGGGGCGAGGAACAGAGCGCCTCGAAAATGACCAACAAATCAATTTGCCTGTGGCAACACCCCCGCCTATCGTCCCACCCCATGACAACCGGAGCCATTGATGACATCTCAGGCTGAATGGCTGCGCGGAACGCTCTTGGCGCTGGCTCTCGTGATGACCGGCCCGGTTCTGGCCGACAACAAGCCGGACGACGGCAAGGTGACGAATTTCCTGCTCGACAACGGCATGGAGGTTGTCGTCATTCCCGATCACCGGGCGCCGATCGTCACCCATATGGTGTGGTACAAGATCGGCAGCGCGGATGAGCCGCCCGGCAAATCCGGCATCGCCCATTTCTTCGAGCATCTGATGTTCAAGGCGACGACCAATCAGGCGGCCGGCGCGTTCGACCGCGCCGTCTCCGCCATCGGCGGTTCGAACAACGCTTTCACCTCTTATGACTACACCGCCTTTTACGAGGCGGTGGTGCCGCAAGCGCTCGAGCAGATGATGGATTTCGAGGCCGATCGCATGCGCAACCTCATCCTCAACGACGACGTCATCGCCACCGAGCGCGACGTGATCCTCGAGGAACGCCGCTCGCGCATCGACAGCAATCCGCAGGCGGTGCTCGGCGAGGAGGTCGACGCGACGCTCTGGCAGAACCAGCCCTATCGCATTCCGGTGATCGGCTGGATGCAGGAGATGGAGAAGCTGAACCGCGCCGACGCCAAGGCTTTCTACGACAAATATTACACGCCCAACAACGCCGTGCTGGTGGTGGCCGGCGATGTCGACCCCGAGGTGGTCAAGGCGCTGGCCGAAAAGACCTACGGCAAGATTGCGCGTGGTCCAGACCTGCCGCCGCGCATCCGTCCGGTCGAACCCGAGCAGAACACCAGGCGCACGGTGACGCTCACTGATGCGCGTGTCAGCGTGCCGAACTTTTCGACGCAATGGGTGGTTCCCTCCTATCACACTGCAAAGCCGGGGGAAGCCGAAGCGCTGGACCTGCTGGCGGAGATCCTCGGCGGCGGTAGCCGCAGCCGGCTCCACCAGCAGCTTGTCGTCAAGCAGGGCATTGCCGCCGAGGCCGGCGCCTTCTTCCAGGGCACCATGCTCGATGCCACCAACTTCACCGTCTATGGCGCGCCGCGCGGCGACGCCAAGCTGGCCGATGTCCAGGCGGCGATCGAGGTCGAGGTTGCCCGCATCGCCAAGGACGGCGTCACATCAGGCGAGTTGGAGAAGGCCAAGGATCGTTTCGTCCGCTCGATGATCTTTGCCCGCGACAAGCAGGATTCGATGGCCAACATCTACGGCGCGACGCTCGCCACCGGCGGCAGCGTCCGGGACGTCGAGGGATGGCCGGGCCGCGTCCGCAAGGTCACAGCCGACGAAGTCAGGGACGTTGCCGCGCGCTATCTCAATCTCAACCATTCGACATCAGGCTATCTCTTGCCGCAGACACAGGCAGGGAATTGATGTGATGACGAGGAACCAGCATAGCGGCGCGTTTTGCTTTCTCCCCTTGTGGGAGAAGGTGGATTGGCGCGAAGCGCCAAGACGGATGAGGGGTGTTGGCCGGAGCGCCATCGGTGCCAAGCTGGAACACCCCTCATCCGACCGAGCGGAGCCTGTCCTCGGGCTTGCCGGAGGCAAGACCCGTGGGCTCGGCCACCTTCTCCCACGGGGGGAGAAGGGAAGGTCACGCATAGCCCCTTTGGCCACCCTGTTCCTCTCATTGCTCTTCCTCGTCCTGCCGGCGCTTTCCGCTCGCGCGGCAATGAGCATCCAGGACGTGACCTCGTCAAAGGGCATCACCGCCTGGCTGGTGGAGGATTATTCCGTGCCGCTGGTCGCTATCCGCTTCGTCTTCGACGGCGGCACGACGCAGGATCCCGCCGGGAAGGAAGGGCTTGCCAATCTGATGAGCGACCTGTTCGACGAGGGCGCCGGCAATCTCGACAGCGAGGCCTTCCAGATAAAGCTGGACGACGTCGGCGCCGAGATGAGCTTCGAGGCGGCGCGCGACGGCACCTACGGCTCGATGCGCATGCTGGCCGAGCAGCGAGACGCGGCGTTCGACCTGTTGCGGCTGGCAGTCACCGAGCCGCGTTTCGACCAGGCGCCAATCGACCGCATCCGCGCCCAGGTCCTGTCCGGCATCATCGCCAACGAGCTTGACCCCGACACGCTCGCCCAGCGCAAATGGCTGGAAGCACTATACGGCACCCATCCCTACGCGCGGCCAGACCAGGGCACCAGGCAAAGCATCGCCACGATCACGCCGGACGATCTTATCGCCTTTCACAAGGCGAACTTTGCTCGCGATGGCCTGCATGTGGCGGTGGTCGGCGCCATCGATGCCGAGACGTTGAAGAAAAAGCTCGATATGGTCTTCGGCGGCCTGCCGCAACATCAGGCGCTCGCGCCCGTCGCCGATGTCGATCCGAAACTCAACCAGCAGCTCGAGGTCAATTACGACCAGCCCCAGACTTGGCTGCAACTGGCCTATTCCGGCGTCAAGCGGAGTGCGCCGGATTTCTTCGCCGCGGTGCTAATGAACGAGATCCTCGGCGGCAGCGCCTTCACCTCGCGGCTGTTCGACGAGGTGCGCGAAAAACGCGGCCTGGCCTACAGCGCCAGTTCCGACCTGGTCGACCACCAGCACGCCAACGCCCTGGCCATCACCACGGCGACCCGCGCGGACCGGGCGGCGGAGACGTTGGCTGTCGTGCGCGAGGTGGTGAAGCGCATGGCGCAGGAGGGGCCGACCGAAGCGGAACTGGCGGCGACCAAGAAATACTTGATCGGCGCCTATGCCATCAACAATCTGAACTCCTCCGGCGCCATCGCCGCGACGCTGCTCGAACTGCAGCTCGACAAGCTCGGCATCGACTACATGCAGCGCCGCGCCGCCCTCATCAACGCGGTGACGCTGGATCAGGTCAAGGCGGCGGCAAAAAAACTGCTCTCCGCCGAGCCGGCCATCATGATCGTCGGGCCGAAGCACGGCGAAGCCAAGCAGGAGTGAGCCCAAATGGGGGGCAAGGGATGAGCCCGAGCTTCGGCATCGCCTTCGGCGGCGGCGGCGCGCGCGGGCTGGCGCATATCCATGTCATCGAGACGCTGGACGAGCTGGGTATAAGGCCGGTCGCGATATCAGGCTCATCGATCGGCGCCATCATGGGCGCCGGCATGGCTTCGGGCATGGCCGGCAGCGACATTCACGACTACATGCGCTCGATCCTCGGCCGCCGCGCCGAGGTGGCGGCGCGCATGTGGCGGGCGCGGCCAGGCACCTTTGCCGAGGCGCTGCAGGGCGGGCTGCGTGTCACCCAGTTCAATGTCGAGCGCATCCTCAAGGCATTCATGCCCGACGCCATACCCGAAAGCTTTGCCGAGCTGAAAATACCGCTGAAGGTGACGGCGACGGATTTCTTCGGCCATAAGCTCGCCGTGCTTAGCGACGGCGACCTGCATTCGGCGCTTGCCGCCTCTGCGGCTATTCCCGCGGTATTCCGCCCGGTGATGCGCGACGGCAGGCTGCTGATCGACGGCGGCATCTACAATCCGGTGCCGTTCGACCTGATCGAGCACGACGCCGACATCATCATCGCCGTCGACGTCGTTGGCGCGCCGACCAAAGGCGGGCGCAAATACCCGACCTCCGTCGACCTGATGTTCGGCGCCACGCAATTGATGATGCAGTCGATCATCGCCGCCAAGCTGAGGCAATGCCAGCCGGACATACTGGTCAGGCCGGCGGTGTCGAAATACCGCGTGCTCGATTTCATGAAGATCGACGCCTTGATGGCCGAAACGGTTGATATCAAAGACGAGCTGAAGCGGGAGATCGAGAAGGCGGTGGAGGCGCGCGCCAAGGTCGACACGGGCAAGCGCACCAAGCGCGTGGGTGGGTGAGGCGCGGAAAGTCTGACGCCTGGCGGCCTCAATCCAACGAGCGCAAGCTTTTGATCATCTGGAGCATTCGCACTCCGACGAGCCCAGTAGACCTTCCGCGGTATGACTATTCCGCCGCGGCCTGAACCGTGCGCGGGTCGATCGAACGATTGAGGATCAGCGCCCCGGCATGGTTTTCGCAGGCCGCTGTTCGCGGCTATTGCCGCACACCCGGACAGACCGCCGCCAGCCCTTCCATCGAGAGCAGGTCGGGCATTCCGGTGCGGCTGACGCAAAGCGCACCGTCCGCACCCCACGCCGCCTGCACGCCCCAATGACGACAATTGCCGTGCACACACGGCTCGACGACACAAAGGAAACCTTCAGCCGGCAAATCGGCAAATCCGCGCAACATCCCTGCCTCATCGGTGACGCCAGAAACGAGGAGATTTCTGGCGATGCAACCTCTGCGAAAAACCAACGAACGATCGAACGGCGAGGCGACGGCGGCGCGGACCGCACGCCTGGCGGTGCTGGCGGGCACTCCGGGGCTTCTCTTGACGGCATACGCGGCGGCGACGTCGACGTCGCTGACCATCCGCGCCGATCTCGCACTGACGCTGATGGACATGCTGGTGCTGGTCACCGTCGCGATCGTGGCTGGCGGACGCAAGGGCGAGGGCATCGGTCGCAAGCGTCAGGCGGCCTTGGCCGAGACGCTCGCCAACGCATTCGCTGCGCTGGGCATGTGCCTTTCAATGGCTGTCGTCGCCAGCATCGCGGTCCAGCGGATCGCGGCCGGCGGTGTCGAACCCCACGGCCAAGGCGTTTTTCTCGCCATGAACCTGAACCTGGCCTATGCGGTGGTCAATTTCTGGATCCTGCGCCGATGGAAGGCCCGCAACAGGCTTGCCGCCTCCGCGCTGGCCCGCGCGCAAATCTGCCTGTTCTCGGACAAGCTCTCGTCGAACCTGCTCATCGCCGCGTCGCTCGCAACAGCGATGATTTGGCAAGGCACGATGGTTGCCCGCGTCATCGATCCGATTGCCGGGCTGTTGATCGCGACAATGACCGCGCGCTGGACCATTCCCGTCGTGCGGGACACGGTGCGAAGCCTGCGACGGGAATATCGCCGGGCGCGCAAGCCGATCGCGTAAGGCGAGGCAATGGACGGCTCTGATCCGTCCTGGCTGGAGGCCTTAGCCTCTTCTGTTCTGTTGAGATTCAGGTCGAGCCAAGGAGTGGCGCGCAATCAGTCGCCGGATCGCTGCACTCCTCGGCCACTGTAACGGCATGGATTGATCCATGCCGTAATATTCGGGCGCTGCTGCGTTGAACAGTAGGGGCAGCACCTCACCTGGCCCTTTTGGCCCTCACCATCTTCCCTGAGCATCTTCTTCTAGCGGCGCCGTGCCTCATCGTAAGCAGGCTCGTAGACATAGCCTTCGCCGCGAACCGTCACCAGGACCACCGGAGCGTCGGGTTCGGTCTCGAACTTCTTGCGCAGTCGCGTGATGCGGATGTCGATGCTCCGGTCGCCCGGCTCGAGGTCGCGGTTGTGGGCCAGCCTGCACAGCTGGTCGCGCGACAAGATCTGCCGGGGATGGCGCGCGAAGACGCACAGCAGGTCGAATTCCATGGACGTCAACTGCACGTCGGCGCCGTCAGGGTCGACCATCGTGCGGCCGTCCATATCGAGGATGCAGCCGCCGAAACGGATGCGGTTTTCCGGCGTCCGCTCTTCCTCGCCCAAGCGCCGGATGACGCTTCTGACACGCGCCAGAAGCTCGCGTGGCTCGAACGGCTTGGCCATATAGTCGTCGGCGCCTGCGGCAAGACCTTCGAGCCGATGCGGCAGGTCTCCGACTGCGGTCAGCATCAGGATTCCCGTGCGGCTGCGTCTGGCGATTTCGCGGGCGAGATCATAGCCGCTTTCGCCGACGAGATTGACGTCGAGGATGACCAGGTTGGGGCCAAAGCGATCGAGCTCGGTCAGCATTCCCGTCCCGTCCGGAACGGAACGGACATCGAAGCCGTGAGCGAGCAGGTAATCCGACAGCATCTCGCGCAACGGCGCTTCGTCGTCGACGATGAGCAATTTCTGTTTTGTCACGCTTCGGCCTCTTCCATTGCGCTGGTCTTCATCGCCCTTAGGCGTTCCATCACGAGCCTGCGAAAGGTCTGTGGATCGAGCGGTTTCTCGATCACCGGCGCGCCCGTCTCGCCGATGAAGCGGTCAATCTCGGGTGCCAGCGTGTCGCCGGTCACGAACAGCAGCCGGCGAGTGAGCCCGGGGCGCAATTGTTCCAGCGCGCGGTAGAGGCCGGGGCCGTCGAGGCCGGGCATGCGTATGTCGCTGATCAAAAGGTCGATTCCTCCCTCGCGCACAGCTTTGAGGGCAGCATTCGCGTCGTCGGCGATGGTGACGTCGTCGTGGCCATCGCGGCGCAGCATCTCGGCGATCATCGAGGCAATGTCGGCATCGTCGTCGACCACCAGAATTCGTGCGGCCGAGGGCGTGGGCGGCATCCTGCCTGCAGCTTCGGGCGCAGGAACCGTCTCGGCTCGACCGCTCGGAAGCCGGATCGTAAACCGTGCACCGCCGCCCTCCGTCGAATCCAGTTCTATGTTGCCGTCGTGCGCCGTCACGATGCCCTGGCAGACAGATAGCCCGACCCCGGTGCCTTCGCCGGCCATTTTGGTCGTGTAGAAAGGCTCAAAAGCACGCGCGCGGACCGTCTCCGGCATGCCCGGACCATTGTCAGCGACAACGACCTCGACGGCATCGTCTTCCCCGGTGGTGACGATGGTCAGCCGCCGCGGGTGCGGAACCTGCAGCAAAGCCTGCTGCGCGTTCACCACCAGGTTGGTGACCACCTGATGAAGCTGGTCCCTGTCGCCCCAGATATTGGGAAGCGGTTCCGCCAGTTCGGTGCGGATCTCGATCCCGGCCGAGCGCAGGCTGTAGGCGGCAAGTTCCAGCGAAGCGACGACGACTTCGTTGATGTCGACGGCGCCCCTTGTCGGCGGCTTCTTGCGGGCCATAGCCAGAAAGGTGCGGACGATGCGCGAGCATCGCTCGGCCGCCGCATGGATCTTGTCGGCGCGTCCCACGGTCGCCTTGTCCGTCGAGAATTCCTTCAGCATCGAACTGTAGCCGATGACGACGGACAGCGGATTGTTGAGTTCATGCGCCACGCCGGCCAGCAGCGAACCGAGAGCGGCGAGTTTTTCCGACTGGTACAGCGTCTCGCGCTGGCTAGCGATCTCCGCCTCGGCCTCGCGCTGGCGGGTGATGTCGGTGACGGCGGCAAGCATGGCCGAACGGCCGGCCTGCGTGATCAGCCGTGCCGAAACCAGCGTATCCATTCTTGAGCCCTGCATATTGGTCATGCCGGCTTCGAATGCATCGACAATTCCATCTCTCAGCAAAAGCCGCAGGAGATCATCTCGCCGAGAGAGATCCTCCCAGGTCGCCGTCGCTTCGGCTCCGATCTGGCCGACCTCGACGCCGAGCGTCTTGCGCGCCGGCTCGTTGACGAACAGGATTTCGGGCCCATCAAGTGCCGAGATGATGATCGGCAGCGGCACGCCTTCGGCGACGGCGCGAAACTGCGCCTCCCTTTCGGCCAACAGCTTCTCGGCTTCCAGCCTGGCTTGCTCGGCCAGGACGCGGTCCGAGATATCGCGGCCGACGGACTGCACTTCGACAAGGCGCCCCTCGCTGTCGAAAATGCCATGATCGTTCCAGGCGAGCCATCTGCGCGCGCCATCCGGCATCGCATTGAGAAGTTCCATGCTGGCATCCGGCGCTTGCGGAGTGAGGCGGGCAAGGTGATCCAGGAACCTGCGCCTTTCGTCGGGCGGCAGCACATCGAGTTCGCACCAGGACGGGTCGAGAAGCTCTTCGCGCGTCATCCGGCACGCCCGGCAATAGGCGTCGTTGACGAAGCTCAAATGACCCTCCGGCGACATCCGGACGACGAACTCGGTCTGCAGCTCGACCACGCTGCGGTAGCGCTGCTCGCTGGCCTCGAGTGCCTGACGGGCGAGTTTCTGTTCGGCAACATCGCGTCCGATGGACTGTATTTCGATGAGCTTGCCGCTTTCGTCGAAGATGCCGCGATCGGTCCAATGGATATGGACCTCGCGGCCATCACTCAGGGCGCCGGCCTCATCCACTTCGCAGACAGGCCGTTCGGGGGTCACTCGACCGATGATCTCGTCGAAGCTGCCGAAATCGGCGGAAAACGAGTTGAAATAGTGCCAGTCCGGGCTGAGCAACTCTTCGCGTGTCTTGCCGACAAGGCGGCAATAGGCGTCATTGGCGAAGCTCATGCGCCCATCCGGCGCGACCCGGATGATATACTCCGTCTGTGCCTCGACAACATTGCGGTAGCGCTGTTCGCTGTCGGCCAGTTCGCGCAGGGCCGTGCGGTTTTCGGCAAAGATGCTCGAGACCATGTCGATCCAGGGCTGCCAAAGCGCCGAGGTTTTGACGGTGGCCCCGGGCTCGCCGGCGGCGCCGGAGCGGATATGGTCGACGAGCGAGGTCGCAGGAACGACGATCTCTCTCAGAAGCACTCCGTGCAAAGCGAATACGCAGACAAGCGATCCGACCAAAATGAGCGCGTAAGGAAAAAACGACTGTTGCAGGGCGTAGGACTGATAGAAGCCAATACCGGCGACAAGCACGAGCAGCGGCAAAACGCAGGCCGCCATCAGCAACGCGTAATGCCTGGACAGCTTCGAGGAGGTCGGCACGGCGAGATCTCCACAGACGGATGCGCCGTCACGACGGTTGCTGTTCCCGTGCGGGCCAGTGGACTGAACGGCCCGCGGCCTGTCAAGCCGGCCTGCCCGGCCATCTGCCCGCGCCGTTGGACAGATACCGCGTGGATGTTTCACGATGATGCCGTGAGCCGGGTTTCCCGGCTTCTATTGTTTCAATTGTGTCGAACCAGTCCGAAATCGGCAGCAGGCGGGGCCGATTGACCCGGAGTGAATGCGCCCTGTAGGTTTGGAGCGTCGCTCGCCGCGGGGGAAACGCATGGCCGACATCATTGTCGTGGACGACGAGACCGACGTGGCGTTCATGATCGCCGACTATTTGCAGGCGAAAGGCTATCGCGTTCGCATGGCATCCGGCGGCGCCGAATTGCGCGAGGCGATCGCGGCGGCGAAAGCCAATCTCGTCGTTCTCGACCTCAACATGCCGGGCGAGAACGGCTTTAGCCTGGCCCGCTGGCTTCGCGAGCATCACGACACCGGCATCCTTATGCTGACGGGTGCCGATTCGGTGTTCGACAAGGTGGCGGGCCTCGAGATCGGCGCCGACGACTATCTGGCAAAACCGTTTTCACCGGTCGAGCTGGAAGCGCGGATCGCTGCGGTGTTGCGCAGACGCAGGCCGAAGGGAACGGACAATGCCGACGCTTTGCCGGCCGGGCATTTCGCCTTCGGAAACTATGTGTTCGAGGCCCGCGCGAGAAACCTCATCGACGCCGACGGCGTGGCCATTCCGCTGATGCCGATGGAGCTCGATCTGGTGGCGGCCTTCGCCACCCGGGCCGGCCAGGTCATCGGTCGCGACGAATTGCTCGATCTGGCGCCGCCCAGGGGCGACGAGCCGTTCGACCGCAGCATCGACAGCCGCATCACAAGGCTGCGCCGCCGGCTCGAAAAGGACCCGGCCAAGCCGGAACTGATCAAGACGATCCGCGGCGTTGGATACCTGTATCCAAGGCGGTGAATGAGCGTGGTTCAGGGACCGGGCTGTCCGGCGGGCGGAACGATCTGCATGACAAGGCGCATCAGATCGGCCTGGCGGGAGGCGCCGGTCTTCTGGAAGATATTGTCGAGATGCGTCTTGGCGGTCGCGTTGGCAATGTGAAGGCTGGCGGCGGTCTCGGCCAGGGTGTGCCCGGCCACAAGGCTGGCGAGCACGCGGGTTTCGGCCAGCGTAAGCCCAAAGGCTCTCGCCAGCATTCCAGCGGCGTCATGCTCGTCCGGTGCATTGCCGATGAACACCGCGGCTACCGCCGCGGGTTCCATGCCGGCGCGCAGGTCGCCGCCGGCCATCGGCAGCACGCGGGCGAAGACCGGCGGCAGGCCGGATTCGCTGAGGAGGACGGCAAGCCCTGTCTTGCCGATGCTGACCTCATCCTGAGCCGCAAGCATGATGGCGCTGTGAAGCTCCCTGGAAGCCGACGGGATCTTCGCCTGCAGAATGCCCCGGACATCCTGGATCGGGCCGCCGCTCCGCAGCATGTGCTTGGCCGAGCGGTTGGCGTGCAGGACGGCGCCACGTTCATTTGTCAGGACCACGGCGCATGTGAGGGCATCGAGCGCCTCGGCCGTCCGTGCGCGCTCGATCGTGCTGATGTCCAGCATGTTGCTGATCATCACCGAACGGCGCACATGCGGCAGCAACAGTCCGCCAAGCTTGATTTCACGCTCGGTGATAATGCCTTGCCGCTCATGTCGGGCAACGGCGAGGCCGGCAAGGCGGGTAGGGGTGTGGATCAGGAAGAACGACATGACGTCGATCAGGCCTTGCGGCTTCAGCCACTCCTGAAAATATCGCGAGGTCTCCCGATAGGTTTGAGGGATATCGCGCGAGGCCACATGCGGCATTTCGAGCGAAGGCCATGTCGAGAGGTCCTCGATCAGCCTGGCATGGATCTCGGGGATATGTTTCGCCTGTTGCTCCAGCCAGTATGGCTCTATTCCAACGGTCCTGTAGATCAGCAGCCGGTCGTTGGCGAGGTCGTCAAGGTGCAGGACCGCAGTCTGGGCATCGAGCGCATCCCTGATCCCAGCCAGCGCGTGCACCCATCGTCCCGGGTCGAGTGCGCAATCGTAGATCGAGCCGATCAGCTTCGACAGTTCATGATGCGACAATGCCTTGGCCATCGACGGCCCCCCGCATGTCGACAGCGCGCCCGACGCGGAAAGCCGCGCGCTCTCACCGGTGCTCTCGCCTCTCCAAACTTTAGCGATCGCTTAAATTCCGATTATCTCCCCCAAACAGGGGATGCGCAAGCACCCGGGCGGTGAAATACTCGCCCAGAAGATAAGGTCACACTTAACTGTGACAACCAGTGGGGTTCAGCGCGTTCTCGGCTCGCGGGCCTTCGCCACTGTGATGCAGCCGGGGGCACTAATCAAGAATTCTGCCTGCGTGCGCCGACTATCACGGCGTGAGCGCCTATTGCTGAAACTTAAGCCGGGCTCGGCCCGGACAATTCGGGATGGAGCAGCATTATGATTCGGGATGGAGCAGCATTATGAACAGGTACATTGCTTTTGCAGCACTTTGCATGGCGGCGATGCCCGCCCATGCCGGCGAGCTTGGAGCCATGAAGGCTGAAAGCATCGATCTCGCCGGCTTTCTTGGTGTCGTCTATTATACGCCCGAGGAGGACGGTTATCGGGTGGTCACCACAATCGCGCAGGGCGAGGCTGGCCTGCCCGTGCGTTTCGTGGCGATACTGACCGAGAACCAGAAGGTCGCGCTCTCCGTGCCGGGAAAACTGGGAGAGTCGGACCAGATCGTCGAGATATTGCGCGTTGGCGGCAAGCTTGTCGTCAGCCCGCATCCGATAGACGGGATCGTGGTTTCTTCTCCGAAGCCCGCCGTCGACTGATCCAAGTCGAGTGATCCAAGGTCGAGTGATCCGGGGGCATGCGCGTTGCGGCGGTGCTGGATGAGCCTGCAACGTGGGCGACAGACGATGTCCCTGTGGCTCGTCCTCCCGTCTGTCGTCGTCTTTACCGTCGGCGCCGGTTTCGGCGTGTCTTCGCAAGCTGACCTGGCCACAGGCAAGTTCTACGAAATTGTCGGCGGCAAGGTCGATGCGCGAACCTATAACGGCTTCCGTCGCTACCATGGCAGCTGCAATCATTGCCACGGGCCCGACGGCATGGGCTCGACCTTCGCCTCGGCCCTTGTCGACCGGCTGCCCGGCATCGAGGTCTTTCGGCGCAATGTTCGCGACGGCGTGCGCAGCGGCCCTTCGGTCATGAAGGGCTTCGCCGACGACCCCAACGTCGCTCCTTACATCGACGACATCTACGCCTACCTGCAGGCCCGCGCCGACGGTGCGCTTGGCCGAGGACGGCCTGAGCGGCTTGAAAATTAGTGCCATTGCCTGCTGACCGCAGGCGCCTCACCAAAGGACGGCGAGACGGCCGTCGCTCCCGAGCGCCACATGAGTGCCGAAAGGCGAGCACTCGCGCTCAAGCATGGCCGCGAGCCAGGCGGCATCTTCGGGCGAGGCGCGGTTTAGCCGGAACTTGGCGAGCTGGAACGGCACGACGTCGAGCGAAACAAGCGTACCGTCCGGTATCGCGAGCCGCGGCAGGTACATCAGCGCAAGCTCACCGCGAAAGGTTTTGTACCCTGTTATCCCCTCATAGTCGGTGAGGAAGTCGCCGCATCCATAAAGGATCAGCCGGCCGTTGTGGGCTTCGATCGGCTTGGGATGGTGGGAGGAGTGCCCATGCACGACGTCGAACCTTGCAACATCGATGAGAGCATGAGCAAGCGCGCGTTCTTCCGCCGGGACTTGGTAGCCCCAGTTGCCGCCCCAGTGGATCGAGGCCACCGCAAGGTCGCCAGGCTGTTTTATGGCCTGCACGGATCGGGCGATCTGCGCGAGCGACCGGGCCGAGACATCCGCCAGCAAATTGACCCCTGGCTTATATGCTCCGGCTGCCCATGAAGCTGGAACGCCGCTCGTCCCGAGCGCGAAGCCGAAGACGAGCACGCGGCCGCCGCCGGCCAGTTCAAAGACGGCAGGCGCCGCCGCCTCATCCGCGTCAAGCCCGGCCCCGGCATAGGCGAGGCCGGCAAGCCGGAGCGTATCGAGGGTTTCGACGAGGCCAGGCTCATCCCAGTCGAGCACATGGTTGTTGGCGAGCACGCAGCAGCTTACCCGCGCCGCCGCCAGGCAGCCGATGTTTGCCGGGTTCATTTTGTAATTGATGCCCTTGGGCGCCAAAGACAGGCTGGTGGTGATGCTGGTCTCGAGATTGATCATCCGCGCGTCCGGTGCTTCACGGTCCAGTTCGGCGAGCGCATCGCCCCAGACATACGTGTCGTCGACCTTTCTCGGGATCGGTCCATTGATGCGTTCGGCAAGCTCGACATAGGTCGTCGCCGATTTGACATAGCGCTCGCCAAGGTGCGGATCGCCCGGACTGGCGAGGATCTGGTCGATGCCGCGCCCGAGCATGACGTCGCCGCACAGGAACAGTTTTGCGCTGCTTCGAACGGGCCGTTCAGATCCTGCGGCGGCGTTGTTCGCGATCTGCGGCATCCCAGACCTCCTTCCCCGCCAACAACCAGCGAGGCCGAGGGTTCCAGCCCAATTTGCGCGGATCGGATCGCGGGCCCAGTCGTTAATGCAGGAGAACCGACCGCCGAGGCCTGAAATGACCGACACCGCCTTTTCTTTCATCCCGCGCGCCGCGCGCTCTTCCAAGCCGCGCAAGACCGGCCTGACCGAGATTCGCGGGCCCTACTACAGCGCCTATGGGCCGCGTCATCTGGCCGACGTCCTGGAAATCATGGGCAACTGGATCGACGGCATCAAATTTGCCGGCGGATCATTCGCGCTGATGCCGCCCGAAGCGGTGAAATCGATCAACAAGCTGGCGCACGATCACGACGCCTATGTGTCGACCGGCGGCTGGATCGAGAATGTCCTCCGCTTCGGCCCCGACGCCGTCGACCGCTACATCGAAGAAGCCAAGGCGCTGGGGTTCGATGTGATCGAGATCTCCACCGGCTTCATCAGCCTGCCGACGGAAGCGCTGCTGCGTCTGGTCGAAACAGTGAAAAAGGCCGGTCTCAAGGCCAAGCCGGAGCTCGGTATCCAGTTCGGGGCCGGTGGTGACACATCGGCCAGGGAGCTCGAAGCCGAAGGCACCAGGGATGTCGGCTGGCTGGTCGCGCAGGCCAGGCGCGCCCTCGATGCCGGCGCCGACATCATCATGATCGAGAGTGAAGGGATTACCGAAAACGTCACGTCCTGGCGCACCGATGTGGTGGCCCGCATCATCAACGAGCTCGGCCTGGAGGCGGTGATGTTCGAAGCCGCCGACCCCGCGGTCTTCGAATGGTACGTCAAGAACTACGGCAACGAGATCAATCTGTTTGTCGACCACAGCCAGATCGTGCAGCTCGAAGCGCTTCGCTCCGGCATCTGGGGAACCAAGAGCACCTGGGGGCGGATTCAGAATATTGGGTGAGGGGCGGCGCGGCTTCTTTCCAGCTTGGGTTCCTCGCCCCACGAAAAGTGGGGAGAGGTGGCTCGGCGAAGCCGAGACGGAGAGGGGGACTGCGCCTTACGAAAGCCCCGCTTCGCGGTGGGCGAGGAACCCAGGTCCTGACAGGTCGGAGGGACAGCACCCCCCTCTGCCTTGTCGGGCAGATGTTGGGTGAGAGGCGTGGCTTCATTCCAGCTTGGGTTCCTCGCCCCACGAAAGTGGAGAGAGGTGGCTCGGCGAAGCCGAGACGGAGAGGGGGACTGCGCCTTACGAAAGCCCCCTCTCCGGCCGCTTCGCGGCCACCTCTCCCCCGCTTCGCGGTGGGCGAGGAACCAGGTCTTGACTCACCGACCGCGCGCCCCTGCGGATCAGATCGAGATTGGTCCTCAGCCCCACTTCATCTCGCCGGTGGCGACCTTGGAGCCGATGTCGAGCGCAACCCCCATGCCGAGGCCGGGGAAGCGGGCTTCCATGGCGCCCTTGAGCGCAGCCGCGTCCTTGGCCTTGGCCAGCTCTTCTTCGAAGGCGATGAGATAGGTTTTGGTGTGCTCGACGCCCGAAAGGTCGGTGGCGGACTGCGGTGTAATGTGGCCGGGCACGACGATTTCAGGCTTGGCGGCGGCGATCTTTTCGAGATTGGCGAGCCAGGCGGCGCGCTGCTCCTTGGTCGGCGTGTCGGCGGTCCAGACATGCACGCCGGAAAAAATCATCACCCCGCCGAACACCGCATTCAGCGACGGCACCGAGAGATAGCGCCGGTTGGCGAGGCCTTCCGCGTCGACGATTTCGATGGTCTCGCCATCGACAGTGAGCGTCTTGCCGTCGAAGACGTCGGGGATGACGATATCGGCGAGCGCCTGCGGGCCGTTCTCCTTGAGCTGCGGCCCCCAAACGGCGATTTTCCTGTCGACGCTGCTATTGATGGCGGCCACCGTCTCGGCCGCGGCGATCACCCGTGCCTGCGGAAAAGCCTCCTTGATCGGCTTGAGGCCGAAATAATAGTCCGGGTCGGACTGGCTGACATAAATGGTGGTGAGCGTCTTGCCGGTCGCCTTGATCGCCTCGGCCACGGCTCGGCCGTCGGGGTAGGTGAAGCCACCGTCGATCAGCAGCGCCTCGGAGGCGCCGGTGATCAGCACGGGGGAGCGAAAGAAGCCGTTTTCCCCGGCCGGGAAATGTTTCCAGGAAAGGCCCGCGGCCGCATGGCCAAGCCCGGCGGGAGCGAAGACGGCAACGGCGCCGGCGGCGAGGGTGGTTTTCATGATGGCTCTCCGTGTGAACATGATTGTCTCCTGGGGCTTTAGAATGCGGAATTCGGGCGGGCGCATCTCCCGCGCAGCCTCGATCTCAGGAAGATGGCAAAAGTGGAATGCGTATTGAAGGCCAACAAAATAGACGTAATGTATGCCATTGCCTGACAATTGCCTGACAATGAGGTCGCACCTGCCATGAGCAGCGCATGAACCTGAACCGGCTGGCCTATTTCGCCGCGGTGGTCGATGCCGGCTCCTTCACGCGGGCCGCCGAGCGGCTCGGCATTACCAAGGCGGTCGTCAGCCAGCAGGTGGCGCGGCTGGAGCGCGATGTCGGAACAACGCTGCTGATCCGCACGACGCGGCGGGTCCATCCGACCGAGGCCGGCCGGACATTCCATGCCCGCTGCCTGCAAGTCCTGCAGCAGGCCGAGGATGCCTTCGACGAGCTCGCGCAGGCGGCCGCCGAGCCGACCGGCACGCTGCGCATCGCGGCGTCCAATGACTACGGCACCTCGGCGGTGGTGCCGGTGGTAGCCGCCTTCAGCGCGCGCTATCCCGCCTGCCGGGTGGAACTGACGCTGGGCGACGAGACGATCGACCTGGCTTCTGGTGGGATGGACGTGGCGATCCGCGTCGGCTGGCTGGCCGATTCCAGCCTGCAGGCGCGGCGGATCGGCACTTTCCGGCAATTCATGGTGTGCGGCGCCGAGTCTGCCGGCCGCTTCACGGCCGGCGAACCGCAAGACCTTGCCGGGCTGCCCTTCGTCGCCAACATGGCGCTGCGCGAACCGCTGCTATGGCAATTTTCGCGCGGCGACGACGAGCACCGCGCCGTGCGCATGCAGGCCACGATCGCCATCGACGCGACGCCGGCAGTGCTGGCGGCCGTCCGCGCCGGCGCCGGCCTGTCGGTCCTGCCGGACTTTTTGGTGCGAGATGAGCTGGCCGCAGGGCGGCTCGTCCACATCCTGCCCGAGTGGCAGCTGCCCTCCGGAGGCATCTACACGGTCTACCCCGCCGCACGCTTCCGCCCGCCCAAGGTGACGAGGTTTGTCGAGATGCTGATCGCGGCTGAGCAGGAGAAGGGGTGAAGCGGGGAGGGACGGGCGCCGTAAGATCGGGGCGAGGCGCTGCTTTACGCGCCGAGGCCGAAGCTGCCGATCTCCCCCCTTGCGGGCCCTTGAGGGGGAGATGGCCGGCAGGCCAGAGGGGGTTGTCTCGCGTAGTGCGCCAACCTCCACTGTCGCAAGAGAGGAGGTCGCGCCCGGTCGAACCGACCCCCTCTGCCCTGCCGGGTATCTCCCCCTCAAGGGGGGAGATTGGCTGTCATCTGCGCCTTCGCCAATCACCCAGCGTTGCAAGATGAGCGCCAAGGCCCGAACTGCCGATCTCCCCTCTTGTGGGGGAGATGCCAAGTGGTGGCAAAGGGGGCAGGGCAGAGGGGGGGGCTGTCCCGTCAACTCATCAACGAAATCGTACATTGCACCGTTACGCGTCTCACGACTTCCCCACGACAGGCGCATACCCGAGCGCCACCACGCCGTTGCTGAATGGCGTGGCCGATATCAACTCGAGCGGCACTTGCTCGCCGGCCGGGAACAGCGGCTTGCCCTGGCCGACGGCACCGGGATAGCTGAGCAGCCTGACGCGGTCGACCAGGCCGTGGCGTAGCAATTCCTGCGCGACGCTGAGGCTGCCATGCACATAGATGTTGCCGCCGCTGCCTTGCTTCAATTCCCTGACCGCTTCCGGCAGTGCGCCCTGCAGCAGCTCGGCCGGTTTCCAGTCGAGCGCCTTCAGGCTCGTCGACACGACATATTTCGGCAGCGCGTTGAACCGCTCGGCGAAGTCTCCGGTTTCCTCAGGCCACGAGCCGGCAAAAATCTCATAGGTCGTGCGCCCCAGAAGCATGGCGCCGCTGTCGGCAAGCTCGTCTTCCTTGAACTTTTGCATTTCATTGTTCCAGGTCACGTCGGGCAGCTTCTCGACCTCGGCGATGCCATCGACGCTGATGAATTCGGTGACGATGAGTTTTCGCATGGCGGGCTCCTTCAGTCAGAGGACGGACGGCGCGGGCCTTTTACGACAGCTTGGTGAAAAATAGCGCGGCGCTTTGTTAGGGCTATTCGCCTCCAAAGGACCGATACCATGGGGAAAAGCTTCTCCGACCTGGACTAAGTTCCCAAGATCGGATTGGTGTTACATCCGAGGCAGATATTCCCAAAGGACGCATTGCAGGAAGATCATGGGATTCGGGGTCTTCATTCACCGCTCAGATTCGATCTACAATGACCGTCCCGCAGAACAATACCAATTTCCTCGCCCGTACCTAAGCCGCGTCGAAGCGTGCGTCGGCGACTGGATCATTTACTACGAGCCTAGCAAGGTAACCGATACCCGTGGCTATTACGCCGTAGCCAAAGTCCAACAGATCATTCCCGATCCTGTGACGCCTGATATGTACCTCGCTTTAATCGAGCCCGGCACCTATCTCGACTTCGTCAATCCTGTTCCATTTAACGGACCTGATGGTCTCATTGAACGAGGCTTATTCAACGACCAAGGACGGATTTCCGGTCGCGCCCAATCGGCCGTCCGCCCAATCAGCCCAGCCGATTTCAACCGCATTATTGATCTCGGCCTGGACACGCATGAGTTGTTGCTGCCGCGCGTTGATGAGGTCGAAACATCTGCTGGTTTTCAGGATGAGCAGGCGCCATTCGATTTCGAGCAGAGCCGTGATCGCGTAAACTACATCGGGTCGCGAATCGTGCGGGACCGAATTTTCCGTCGCATCGTCTTGCGCGCCTATGATGAGCGGTGCGCGATCACGGGACTGAAGTTGATAAATGGCGGCGGCCGAGCAGAGGTTTCTGCCGCACATATTAGACCGGTCGAAGCGAACGGGCCCGACGTCATCAACAATGGGATCGCTCTGTCCGGCACGGCGCACTGGATGTTCGATCGCGGGTTGATCAGCCTATCCGATGACTTGGAAATCCTGATCTCGCGACAGGTCAATGACCTCGATAGCGTGCAGGCATTCATAAACAAGACTCGCCGCGCGCTTCCGCCGGGCCGACGGTTTGAACGCCCGCATCCTCGTTTCTTGCAATGGCACCGCGAACACTGCTTTAAGCAGTGAGGCGGCGTCCGGCGTGTTGGTGGGTGAGTTGGAACGGCCACTTTTGACCCTTTCCGGCCGCTCTCGCCGCGCTTCGGGAACGACAGCTTTCGCCACATGGCAGTCATTACTACGGTCCCGTCGATTCACCAAAGGCGGACATCGCTAAATGCTCAGGCCAAAGGCCGCTTGTGCCCAAGCCCTGCCGTCACACGGCTCGCACCATGGAGGGAATCTTGTCAGCGCCGGTCGACCGCTCGCTTCGAACCCGTGTGTTCGGCGATCGCCTCGACGATCCGGTCCCAATGGCCGGGGTGCAGCTCGTGCCCACCGCCTTCGAGCTTCAGGAGCCGCGCGCCCGCGACCGCTTCGGCCAGTACTGCGCCGTGCTCAACCGGAAAGACCGGATCGGCGGTGCCGTGAATGACGAGCAGCGGTACCTTGATCTCGGCCAGCCTGCCCTGCCAGGCCTTGCCGATCTCGAAGAGAACACTGTGATTGGTGGCGCTGAGATAGCCGCCAGAACGGTCGAAGTCCCGCTCGATGAAGGCTCTTGTCTCGGCTTCGTCGAACGGGTGTGCTGTTCCTGCGATCAGGCGCGCGTCCTCGACGCAATATGCGACGGTCTCCGCCCGGTTCGACCAGTCCACGTCCACAGCCATATGTTCCAACCAGGCCTTACCGCTCTTGGGGAGGCTGGACCAGTCCACCCCGATCGGCGAGGTGCTGATCGCCGTCAGTGAAAGCACCCGCTCTGGATGTTTGAGCGCCGCACCCTGGCCGACCATTCCGCCTTGGGAGAAGCCCGCGACGTGCGCCGCCGTGATCCTGTAGCCGTCGAGCACGCGAAAGGCGTCGTCGACCGCATCGTCAAAGCCATAGCCCGGCCGACCGGGCGGATATTTGGTCGAAACACCGGAGTCTCGCTGGTCGTAGCGGATGACGAAGCGGCCCCGCGCGGCGAGTCGGCGGCAGAATTCCTCGGGCCACCAGAGCATCGAGGCCATCCCGCCCATGATGAGAAGTATCGGCGGCTGGGCCGGATTGGCGAAGCTCTGCGTTGCGAGCTCGACCCCATCGGCGCGGATCACCAGATCGTTCATGCCAGTCCTTCGCGGCGCAGAGCCGCTTGTACGGCAGGCCGCTCTTCGATGCGTGCGATGTAATCGCGAAGCGGCTCGGGCAGTTGAAATCCGAGCTCCGCCGCGCCGCGCGCCAGCTGGAAGAGATAGGGATCCGCGACGGTGAAAGTCTTTCCGAACAAATACCCCCGCTCCAGCCGGCCTGCGGCGAAGCGGAACCATCGCAGTATTTCCTGGGCGATCGGCTCCCTGACGTCTTCAGGAAGCATAAGGTAGGTGGGAAAGCGCTTGTGAATCTCGGTCGCGATGAAGCTCAGCATCTCAAGCAGGCGGTACCGGCCCAGATGACCCTGCGGCGCGAGCTCCGGCGCGCGATCCGCGACCCAAGCCAGGATAGCGACATTCTCGGTCAGCACCTCACCGTCTTCGAACACGAGAGCGGGCACATAGCCCTTCGGATTGATATCGAGATAGCGGCCACCCCCTTCGATCTGCTTGGTCTCGATATCGACCTTGACCACCTCGAACTGAATTCCAGCCTCCAGCATCGCGATATGGTCGGCCAGGCTGGTAAACCCGGGTGCAGAATAAAGCTTCATCGATCCGACTCCTTCTGCTACTGCTTGGTATTCACAACCAGTTGCATCTTCGTCTGCGTGCACGACAATTGGATACTCCCACCTCGGTTTGACCAAGAAACGAGCGGCGGGGAACGCGGTTCCACGATCCCCCTCAGCTGCTCGCTGATTGCTCGCACACGCAGAGGCACAGGACGGGACGCGAGTATCTTCCTCGACTCTGGTTGTCGGGGCGCATGCCAAGCACGACGATCACCGCTTTGGGGCGACGAATGAACCCGCTGCGCGGGATGGGCGCGCGCGGTGAGGTTGGGATCAAGATCCGGTTGCCGCGCCCATCCCGCGCAGCGGGTTCGTTCTCCGGCCCAATCAAGACGTTTGGCAGATTGGCGCCAAGCGTCCGCTGCTGGCGCAAAGCGGTCGTAGATCACAAGAAATCTTAGACACGCCCAAAACCAAATCTATCCCTCTTGCCATCCCCGCATCCTTCCCCTAGTTTCCTCTGAGAAAACCTTTTCCCAATCGCGCTACGCTCGCTGACCCACCAATCAACGCCTCGCAGGACGAATAAGAGAAAACCTTTTTCCAATTAAGGAATTCGCCGCGCACCATGGTTTCCGACGCCTCGCCAGCGCCCGCCAAGCAGCCCGTCACCCTGCGTGAGGTGGCCTCCCTTGCCGGCGTCAGCGTGGCCACGGCGTCGAAAGCGCTCAACGGGCAAGGGCGGATGACCGCCGAGACGCGCGAGCGCATTCGCGAGACGGCGCAGCGTCTCGGTTTTCGCCCGAACAGCCTGGCGCAGAGCCTGTTGCGCCGGCGCTCCTTCACCGTCGGGCTGCTCACCAACGATACCTATGGCCGCTTCTCGCTGCCGGTCATGTCAGGCATTTCGGATGCGCTGGTCGATGCCGGCGTCTCGGTGTTCCTGTGCAATGTCGAGGACGACCCGCGGCTCGCCCAGCTGCATGTCGAGGCCATGCTCGACAAGCGCGTCGACGGCATCATCGCCACCGGCAAGCGCATCGACCGCCATCTGCCGGTCGACCTCGCCAATCTGCGCATCCCCGTGATTTATGCCTTCACCCAGCCCGATCCCGGCGCCATCGCGTTTGTGTCCGATGATTCAGGCGGCGCGCGGTTGGCGGTCGAGCATTTCTGCCGGCTGGGCAGGAAGCGCATCGCCCATGTCACCGGGCCGGCGAGCTTTGCGGTGGTGCATGAGCGGGCACAGGCCTATCGTGACGTGCTGACCGAGAAAGGCTTGCCGGTCATGGAACCATTGCTCGGATCGTGGTCGGAGGCGTGGGGTCACGAGGCGGTGAAGAAGCTCTTCGATGGTAAGGTCGAAAAACCCGATGCCGTCTTCTGCGGCAACGACCAGATCGCGCGCGGCGTCATCGACGCGCTGCGCGAGCGCGGGCTTGATGTGCCGGACGATGTCGGCGTCATCGGTTTCGACAATTGGCAGATCGTGGCCGAGGCAACCCGCCCGCCGCTGACCTCCGTCGACATGAACCTGGCGGCACTGGGGCGCGAGGCCGGTCTTACACTTCTTTCGCTCGTCGGCGGCGAACCCGCCGAGCCGGGCATCCGAAAACTGCCGTGCCGGCTGGTGGTGCGTCAGTCATGCGGCCGTCCGCCGGACGGCTGAGACTATGCATGTCGCCCAAAAGTGCGCAGCGGTTTTGGGACAACGACATGCATCAAAGCGAAAGGTCGCGCGCGCCTGCACGGCAGCGCGGCCGAATGAGGAGAAAAACATGAGGAGGAGAACATGAGGACCATCGTTACCGGGCTCGCCTTTGCCGCGAGCATTTTTTCCACGCTGGCAGCAGTCGGGCTGGCCGCAGCCGCCGAGACCGCCAACATCTGGGTTCGCGCCGACGGCTCGAACTTCATGCCGCGCATCGTCGATGCCTTCAACAAGGGGCATGAGAACCAGGTCAAGCTGGACATCATCCCCAATGCCGAAATCATCCCGAAATATGGCGCCGCCGCCGCCGGCGGCACAGCACCCGACGCGCTCTCGCTCGACCTGATCTACACGCCGTCCTTCGCTGCCGCCGGCCAACTGGAAGACATCACCGACTGGGCGAAATCGCTGCCTTACTTCAACAGCCTGTCGCCGGCGCATGTCAAAACCGGCACCTACAAGGACCGCATTTACGGGCTGCCGTTCTCCGCCGATAGTTCGGTGCTGATCTGGAACAAAAAACTGTTCAAGCAGGCCGGTCTCGACCCTGAAAAAGGCCCGACCAACTGGGCCGAGATCGAAGCCTATGCCGAGAAGGTCAACGCGCTTGGCGGCGACACCAAGGGATTCTACTTCTCCGGCAATTGCGGCGGCTGCAACATCTTCACCTTCACGCCGCTGATCTGGGCCTCGGGCGGCGACATCCTCACCGAGGACGGCTCGAAGGCGACGCTGGACAGCCCGCAGCTGCGCGGCGCCATCGACCTCTACCGCTCGATGGTCAAGAAGGACCTGGTGCCGGCCGGCGCGCAGACCGACACCGGCTCCAACTTCTTTGCTGCGTTTGCCGCCGGCAATATCGGCATTTCGCCGTCCGGCGCCTTCGCCATCGGCGCGCTGAACACGCAATACCCAGATATCGACTATGGCGTCACCTTCCTGCCTGGCAAGGATGGCGGCTGGTCGTCCTTTGCCGGCGGCGACAATTTCGTCGTCACCAAGGGCACCACGAAGGTCGCGGTGGTGAAGGAGTTCCTCGACTTCGCCTATTCGCTGGAAGGCCAGACCATCCTGGCGAAATACGGCAGCCTTCCGGTGCGCGGCGACATCGCCAATGAGGCGCTGAAGGACCTCGACCCGCGCTACAAGGTCGCCGCAGAGGCCATGGCCAAGGGCCGCACGCCCTATTCGGTGGTGTTCAACGACCTGATCAACTCCGCCAACGGTCCGTGGAACCAGATGGTCAACGAGGTCTTCTTCGGCGAAGACGTCGACGGCGCCATCGCCAATGCGCAGGAAACCATGCAGTCGATCATCGACTCGGCGCCGCAGCAGTAAGCTGGCGCCCTACCTCCCCCTTGAGGGGAGGTCGGACCGCAGGTCCGGGTGGGGTCGCAGCGGCAGTGCTCGACGTTCTCTTTCCGTCGGCGCACCTCGCAGACGACCCCACCCCCGGCCTTCGGCCGGACCCTCCCCTCAAGGAGGAGGGGGACGTCGCGCTAACAGCAAGGCTATCGCATTGAGAAAAGACCCCCTCATCCGGCCGCTTCGCGGCCACCTTCTCCCCGCTGGGGAGAAGAGGCTGGCGTCAACGCTGGCGACCTCCTCTCCACTCGGGGAGAGGTCGGATTGCCCCGAATTGCCCTTTGCAATTCGGGTGGCAATCCGGGTGAGGGGGTCTTTTGCCGTTGCGGTTGCCCTGAACCCAATGAGCGGCCAGCCATGACCTCCATCGCAGCAATCTCCACCCCAGTACGCCGCCGCAAACTGGTCGGCGCCGGCCGCCGGCAGTGGATCGGCCTGCTCTATGTCGCGCCGGCCGTAGCACTCGTCGTCGTCTTCTTCATCATCCCGCTCGGCATGACGGCCTGGATGTCGCTGCACAACTGGCCGCTGATGGGCGCGCACTCCTTCATTGGCCTCGACAATTACTGGGCGATCCTGCGCGACACCAAGTTCTGGAACGCGCTGCGTTTCACCGGCTACTACACGGTGGTGGTGACGATCGTCATCTTCGCCGTCGCCTTTCCGCTGGCGCTGTTCATCGAAAGACCGCGGCAGATGACCGGCTTCTACCGGACGTCCTTCTTCATGCCGGCCGTCATCGGGTTTGCCTCGGCCAGCCTGCTCTGGTCGTGGCTGCTCAACGTCGATTCCGGCCTGTTCAGCCCGGCCGCCTTCGAGCTCGGCCTGACCGAAAAGAAGGTCAATCTGCTGGCGACGTTCCAGCCGGCGTTCTGGTCGATCATCGCCATGGTCGTCTGGAAGGTGGCGGGCTTCACCATGATCATCCTGATGACCGGCCTGCAATCGATCCCGCCGGATCTGCAGGAGGCGGCGATGATCGACGGGGCAGGGCCGCTGGCGCGGTTTCGCGCCATCACCCTGCCGCTGATGCGCCGCACGCTGGCGCTGGCGCTGATCCTGTCGGTTGCCGGCTCGGTGCTCGCCTTCGACCAGTTCTACATCATCCTGCGCGGCGGGCCGCGCAACCAGACGCTGACCGCCGTCTACTGGATCTTCAACCAGTCGTTCGTGTCGTTCAAGCTCGGCTACGGCGCCGCCCTGTCGATGATCCTGCTGGTCATCCTGGTCGCGCTCAGCCTTATCCAGCTACGGCTGCTGCGCCAACCGGGGGGCGTTGACTGATGGCGCAGGCACGCAGCCGCAAAATGCAGATTGCCGAGCACGCGACGGGCATCATCGCCTCATTGCTGTTCCTCGCGCCGATCGTCTGGACCGTGCTTTCGGCGTTCAAGCCGGCGCAGGAATCGCGCCAGCCGCCGCTGCCGCCCTGGCCGACGACCGGCTTTTCGGTCGAGAATTACGCCACGCTCAACACGTTCGGTGACGGCCTCTGGCTGCCGGCGCAAAACAGCATCTATGTCTCAGTCATGACGGTGGTGCTGTCGGTGATCGTCAGTGTGCTGGCCGGCTACGGTTTCTCTCGCTTCCGCTTTCCGCTGAAGAACCTGCTCTTCGTCCTCATCCTGTCGACGATCATGATCCCGTTCCAATCGATCCTGACGCCGATCTTCCTGGTGCTGACCAAGATCGGCCTGCACAACACGCTGACCGGCCTGGTCTGCGTCTATGTCACGCTGCAGCTGCCGTTTTCGATCTTCATGATGCGCAACGCCTTCGATGCGGTTCCGCGCGAGATCGAGGAAGCCGCCCGCATGGACGGCGCCAACAATGTCACCATGCTCTTGAAGGTGATGCTGCCGCTGGTCTGGCCGGGCATCGTCACCATCGCGCTGTTCGCGTTCCTCGGCGCCTGGAACGAATTTTTGGCGGCGCTGGTGCTGATGACGGACCAGTCCAAATTCACGCTGCCGATCATGATGACGGCGCTGCAGGCGGGCCGCTTCGGCGCCATCGACTGGGGCGCGGTGCAGGCCGGCGTCACCGTGATGATGGTGCCATGCCTGGTGCTCTTCCTCCTGCTGCAGCGCTTTTACATCCGCGGCCTCATGGCAGGGGCCGTGAAGTGATCCCTATCGAACGGAGTAAATTCATGACCGCATCGCAATCGGCCCTTCAGGGCACCACGCCGGGCAAGCCGAAACTCGCCTTCCGTCCGCTTCCGGTGCCGCAGGTCGATGCGCGCGGCTTCTGGGGCGACCGTGTCGATGCCGTCGCCACCAGGACCGCCGGCATCCTCTATGACCGCTGCGTCGAGGCGCGCATGCTCGAGCAGATCGATCCGGACCGGCCGTCGCCCGGCGTCGTCATTCCGTTCCACTCCCCATCGCCGGACGAGGCAGCCACCGCCGGCAACGAGTTCACCGGATCGACGGTGACGACCCAGATGTTCTGGGACAGCGACTGGGGCAAGACGATCGAGACCGCAGCCTATTCGCTTTATCGCCGCCGCAATGACGCGCTGGAGAAGAAGATCGACGCCGTGATCGACATGTACGGCAAGCTGCAGCAGCCCGACGGTTATCTCTCCAGCTGGTATCAGCGCATCCAGCCCGGCTTGCGCTGGACCAATCTGCGCGATTGCCATGAGCTCTATTGCGCCGGCCATCTGATCGAGGGCGCGGTCGCTTATTATCAGGCCACGGGAAAACGCAAGCTGCTCGACATCATGTGCCGCTATGCCGACCATATCGCCGAGACGTTCGGTCCCGAGCCCGGCAAGAAGAAGGGCTATTGCGGCCATGAGGAGATCGAGCTGGCGCTGGTCAAGCTCGCGCGCGTGACCGGCCAGCAAAAGTATATGGACCTAGCAAAATACTTCATCGACCAGCGCGGCCTTGAGCCGCATTATTTCGACGAGGAGGCGCGTGCCCGCGGCGCCGACCCAAAAGCCTATCATTTCAAGACCTACGAATACAGCCAGTCGCACAAGCCGGTGCGCGAACAGGACAAGGTCGTCGGCCATGCGGTCAGGGCGATGTACCTCTATTCGGGGATGGCCGATATCGCGACCGAATATGGCGACGACTCGCTGCGGGTGGCGCTCGACCGGCTGTGGGACGATCTCACCACCAAGAACCTCTACGTCACCGGCGGCATTGGACCGTCGTCGCACAATGAGGGCTTTACCGCAGACTACGATCTGCCCAACGAAACTGCCTATGCCGAGACCTGTGCGTCGGTCGGATTGGTGTTCTGGGCGAGCCGCATGCTCGGCATGGGCCCCAATGCGCGCTATGCCGACATGATGGAGCGAGCGCTCTACAACGGCTCGATCTCGGGCCTGTCGCTCGACGGCTCGCTGTTCTTCTATGAAAATCCGCTGGAAAGCCGGGGGAAGCACAACCGCTGGAAATGGCATCGCTGCCCGTGCTGCCCGCCCAATATCGGCCGCATGGTCGCTTCGATCGGCAGTTATTTCTACGGCCTGTCGGACGATGCATTGGCGGTCCATCTCTATGGAAACAGCACGGCTCGTTTCGATATCGCAGGGACGCAAATAGAGCTGACCCAGGCCAGCAACTATCCATGGGACGGGACAGTCTCGATCGGCGTCGAACCCGAGGCGCCGACGACATTCACCTTGCACCTGCGCCTGCCGGCCTGGTGCCGCAAGGCGGCGCTCAAGGTGAACGGGGAGGCGGTCGATCTGGATGATGTCACCAGCGACGGCTATGCCGCGATCCGGCGCGAATGGCACAAGGGCGACCAGGTCGAGCTCGACCTGGAAATGGCCGTCGACCGGCTCTATGCCAATCCGGAGGTGCGGCAGGACATCGGCCGCGTCGCGCTTGCCCGCGGCCCGCTGATCTATTGCGTCGAGGAGACCGACAATGCCGGCCAGCTGCACCGCATCGCCTTGCCACGCACGGCAAACATCGAGGCGCATAAGCAGCCGAACCTATTGGGCGGCGTCGTGACGCTTTCGGCTCTGGCCAGGAAAGAGGCGTTTGAGAGCTGGGACAACGGCCTCTACCGCACCGAACCGCCGGCGGTTGAGGAAGCAAAAGTCACCGCCGTTCCCTATTTCGCCTGGGACAACCGCGATCCCGGCGAGATGCTGGTCTGGCTGAGAGACTCGTGATCCGGGGACGAAGATGATGCCGCCGACGAAAGGGGTGTCTTGAATTTGCCCCGGCGGCGCTAATTTTAGAGGGGGAGAGTGGCGCCAGCCACTCGAATGGGTGGAGGCAGAGTTGGCGCTCGAAGATGTCGCGCGTCCGAGCGCTGGCGCTCGCGCCATGGTCCTGACCGTCGCAGCGGTGCCGTTGCTGTTCGTGCTCAGCGGTCTGGCCATTCGCTATGCGGCATTTGCTTCGGTGTCGGAGGAACCAGGTTTCGCGGCCTATGCCCGCGCGCTTTGCCGGTGGGATTGCGCCTGGTATATCGGCATCAGCGAACAGGGTTACGAGCGCTTTCCCATTCCAGACCACAGCAATGTCGGTCGCTGGGGCTTCTTCCCGCTCTATCCGATGCTGGTGGCGGCGATCCGGTCTGTTTTCCCTTTCCCTACGATACTGGTCGCCACCATCACTTCCATTGTCTGCAGCTACGCCGCCTGTCTGGTCGCATGGCCGCTGCTCGAGAAAAATATGCGGGCCTATGTGCTGTATTGCGCATTTCTGCTCAGTGGCCCGTTCTCCTTTCACTTCACGACCTTCCTGAGCGAACCGCTTTTCGTGCTCCTGACCTCGTGCGTTTTTCTGGCGCTCAAACGCTCCAGCTATCTCGCCGCGGGCGTTTCATCTGCGCTCCTGTCGGCGACCAGGCTCGTCGGGGTCTTCGTCGTATTTGCGACCGCCATTCAAATGTTCAGGGAGCACCGCCAGCAGGGCGGATCGACGCTGTCTTTCCCGCGATGGCTGCTTGGCCGGCCGGATCTGCTGGTCGCTGTCCTCATCTCGCCCGCCGGTTTGTTCGCTTACATCCTGTTTCTTTACCTTACGGTCGGGGACGGCTTTGCGTTCCTGCATGTCCAGCGCGCGTTCGGACGGGTGGCCGGCAATCCCCTGGTCTTTCTATGGGACGGGCTCTCAGCGGTTCCGACCACCGGATGGCTGCCCACGGCGCCGCAATGGAGCGCGCTCGCCGCGATCACCGGATTGGCGCTGTCGGCCGTTCTGGCGGCTCGAAGGCAATATGGCGCGGCACTCTTCTGCGCGCTCGGTATTATCCTGCCGCTGATTACCAACCTGGCCTCGATGGTCAGATATGTCGTTGGGCTTGCGCCTCTGACAATGATGCTCGTCGTCCTGTTGTCGGCGTCGAAGCTCATTTGGCTCGCGGCTTTGGTTCTCTTCCTGGGCGCCTGCTATTTCATGACTGTGGCGTGGATCGGAGGCTACCTTGCCCTGGTCTGACATTTGGGAGCCTTTCAGACGCGCCGCCTCGATCGGCGGCTACGCACTTGTGGCAGTTCTGGCCGGGTCCGAGACCGTCATCCTTGCGTTTGCTCTCAATCCAAACGTCAATGCCGATTATCGCGCCTATTACATCGATCGGACGACCACCTGTCTCAATCGCGATGCCGTCGGCAGCTACACACTTGGCCAGACGATATCGTTCCGGAACGACGGCGCCAAACTGGCAGCCAGCATAAAGGTCTGCGGCTGGTCGGGACCCGTTGCCGACGGCACCCATTCCGTGGGCGAGACCTCCCGGCTTCGCGTGAAGATAACGCCGCTGCGCAACGGGCTGATGGCCACGCTGCAAATGGCCGCCGTCATTCGTCCACCGCAGATCACGCAAAGGGTGGTGATCTCGGTGAACGGGTTTCGGGTGCATGCGGAGACGCTGTCTGGCAAAGAACCACGAACGGTCTCGTTCGTCGTTCCACCGCCGGCTCTTGGCAAGGCCGATACGCTCGAAATCGCCTTCGACTATCTCGACGGCATTCCGCCAACGCCGGCCGCCAGCAACATCTACAAGCGATCCATCAAGCTGGTGTCGTTCCGGCTCGATGCCATTGACACGGATTAGGTGGAGCGGTCGCCGTGCCGGTCGGGTCTTCGCTGCGCAAAAACCCATCGGTCGAGCATGAGAAGATTGACCGCCGGAATAAGCAGGCATGTAACCAGAATGGCAATGATGGGCGGCAGCCCGAGTTTCGCCGTCAAAAGCGCCGGCGCCGCGTAAGCCACGGCGAAGCCTGTCGCCGTCAGCAGCAGAAAACGCGCAGCTTCCGATCGGTGCGATCCGTTCGACATGAAGGTTACTGATTTGTGGGCGAAATACGAAAACACGGCAGCAATGGCGTAAGCCGCAAGCGACGCCTGGACAGGCGAGAAGCCGATCCATTTCGATTCGACCAAAGCGACAGCCAGGACGGCATACAGGATCGTCGCGGCGATGCCGACCAAGCCGAAGCGCGCCAGCAGCTTCAGCCCGGCGCCGGCAGTCGAACGGTCCTCAGACATGCGCACTGCACGCATACTGGGCTCCGAGCGGTAGGGGCGCGAGCAGGCGCTCGAGTCTTCTGGCAAAAGGCCTGGCCGACGGCAGCAGCAGGAAGTGCTCGGATCGGATATCCCAGAATCCCGTCTCCTGAAAGAGGGACCTTGCCTTGGCAGCGTTGAGCAGGACCGCATCCTGGTCGAACGGACACCTGAACACCGCAAGACGCGTCAGCGGATTATAGGGATTGTGCTCGATGATGCAGGCGACGCCGCCCGGCCGCACGACGCGCCGCATTTCCCGAAAGAAATCGAGCCAGGAAACGGGCGGAACGTGATGGACGACGCAACTGGCGAAAGCCAGATCGAACGCGCCGTCCTCATAAGGCAGGCTCGGCGTGGTGCAGGCCCTGTAGCTCACACGCGGATTGTCCTGGCCGGCGCGCAGGATCGATTCTTCCGAGACGTCGCAGCCATCCAGGCTCTCGAAGACGCCTTCGAGATAAGGGTGGAGCGATCCGACGCCGCAGCCGATATCCAGCGCCCGCACACCGGCACCATCCTGCCGAAGCCTTCGCTCGACGACAAGACGCTGCAGCAGGTCGGCTTTGGCGATAAGAAAGAAGTCGTGCCTGAGGCCGGAAAACCGGATGGATCCTGCGACCGCCTCGCCATAATTTGATTTATAGCTGTCGAAGAGTTCGGCCATCAGCCGAGGCTCCGTTCCTGGGTTTTCGAAACGATCGACGGCTCTCACCCGGGGTGGCGGAACGCACTGCCGTGTCGAAGCCGGCGACCCTGTCGATCACGTAAAGCGGACGGCGTTTGACCTCGGCGTGGATACCGCCGACATAGAGCCCGACCACGCCGGTCATGAAAAGATTGATGCCGCAAAGGAGCGACACGATCACCACGGTGGATGTCCAGCCGGCAATGATGCCGGTTTCAAAAATCCAGGCGAAGATAGCGTAAGCACCGAACACCACCGCAAGCGCGGAGATGGCCAATCCGCCCCACAACGCGATGCGCAGCGGCTTCTCGGAGAAGCTGACGATGCCGTGAACGGCAAGGTGCATCATCTTCCAGAATGGGTATTTGGTCTGGCCAAGGGTCCGCGCGGGACGTTCGAAAGGCACCGCCGTCTGCTTGAACCCCATCCAGGCGAACATGCCCCTGACGAAACGGTCGTGTTCGGGCATTTGCTTGAAGGTTTCCAGAGCCTTGCGCCCGACCAGGCGAAAATCGCCGACGTCGCGCGGGATGTCGACCGACGTCATCTTCTCCAGCAGGCGGTAGAAGAGACTCGCCGTCATGCGCTTGAACCAGGATTCGCCCTCACGCTTGACACGGCGGGCATAGACGATCTCGAAACCTTCCTTCCACTTCGCCACCAGATCGAGAACCACCTCCGGTGGATCTTGCAGGTCGGCATCCATGACGATGACGGCATCACCCGCAGCAGCGTCCATGCCGGCGGTGATCGCGACCTGGTGGCCGAAATTGCGGGAAAGCTCGATCAGCCGGAAGCGCGGCTCGACGGCGACCACGTTCCGAAGGTATTCGACGCTTCCATCGAGGCTTCCGTCGTCGACGAAGATCGCCTCAGCCTCTCCGTCCAACCTGCAGATCAGCGAGCTGATCCGCTCGATCAGTCGCGGCAGCACCTGCTCTTCATTGTATATGGGAAGGACCAGCGAGTACCGCGGCGGCGACTCGTTCACCGCAGTCCTAATGCCTTGGATCACAGAGTCTCGCATGCCGTTGAAAATGGAACGCAAGCTACAAAGTTCCAAGGATACACAAGAAATCGCTAAATTTAGCGGTTTCGGGCAGGTGACGTTCATGAGTGGAACGGACATAGGCTGCGTTACCGCAATCGAACGTCCGCATGGGGTCGAGATACGGCATCAAAGAGGTTGTCGACCAGTCCGAACCTGGCGCGAAGCAGCTTTTGAGGCACCGTTTCGATCATGCCGCCTAACGCCGATCTCTGCTGGCCGATCTATCCTGCTTGCGACTTCTGCCATTGCACAAGCCACATCGGAGCAATAGATGGTGCGGAACGGCCGCCCTTTTATGGCAGGCGGAAAAACAGGATTATGTGCATGACCGATACGCTGGACTCAGCGAAATTGACCGACCGCGTCGCGGCCCTGGTCGAGGCTGCCAAACGGGCCGGCGCCGACGCCGCCGACGCGGTTGCGGTGCGCGGCCGTTCGACCGGCGTGTCGGTGCGGCTTGGCAAGGTCGAAGGCACCGAGGCGTCCGAGAGCGAGGATGTCTCGCTGCGCGTCTTCGTCGGTAAGCGGGTGGCGAGCGTCTCGGCAACCGCTGCCTCCGACCCGAAGGCGCTAGCCGAGCGCGCCGTGGCGATGGCGAAAGTCTCGCCGGAAGATCCCTATCAGGGCCTCGCCGATCCGGCCTTGCTGGTCAGGAAGCCGCGCAACCTCGATCTGTTCGACGCGACGGAAGTTTCCGCTGATCAGTTGAAGGAAGCAGCGCTGGCCGCGGAAGCGGCGGCCCTTGCCGTCAAGGGCGTTACCAATTCGGCCGGCAGCGGCGCCAGCGCCGGGCTTGGCGGGCTGGTGCTCGCCACCTCGCACGGCTTTGTCGGCCACTACGTCGCGTCGCGCTTTTCGCGCTCGACCAGCGTCATTGCCGGCGAGGGCACCGGCATGGAGCGCGATTATGAATTCTCCTCGCGCCAGCATTTTTCCGACCTGGACGCGCCCGAGGACATCGGCCGTAAGGCCGGCGAACGCGCCGCGCGGCGCATCGGCGCGCGCAAGGCGGCGACCGGGCCGGTCGATGTGGTGTTCGACCCGCGCGTCGCCCGCGGCATCGCCGGTCATCTCGCCGGCGCCATCAACGGCGCTTCCGTCGCGCGCAAGACCAGCTTTCTGCGCGACATGATGGGCAAGCAGGTGGCGGCGGTCGCGATCACCGTCACCGACGAGCCGCTCCGGCTCCGTGGTCAGGCGTCGCGCCCGTTCGACGGTGAAGGCATCGAGGGCGAAAAGCTGCTCATGGTTGAGAAGGGCGTTTTGAACCACTGGTTCCTATCGACCTCGGCGGCGCGGGAATTGGGGCTGACCACCAACGGGCGCGGTTCGCGCAACGGCTCCTCCGTCTCGCCGTCGTCGACCAATCTTGCCATCGAGCCGGGCGAGCGGACGCCCGAGGACCTCATCAAGTCGCTCAAATCAGGCTTTTACGTCACCGAAGTGTTCGGCCAAGGCGTCGACATGGTGACTGGCGAGTACAGCCGCGGCGCTTCCGGCTTCTGGATCGAGAATGGCGAGCTCGCCTATCCGGTTGCGGAAGTGACCATCGCCTCGAACCTGAAGACCATGTTCCTCAACATGGTTCCGGCGAGCGATCTCGATCGCAATTTCGGCACCGCCGCACCGACACTGCTGATCGAAGGCATGACCCTTGCCGGAGCTTGACCAGGTCACCTCCGCCGGGGCTCGCGAGGATCTGCCGCTGCTGCGCGAAGCTGCCCGCGAGGCGGGCTCCATCGCCATGCGCTATTTCGGCAACAATCCGCAAGTCTGGATGAAGGGCGGCACCTCGCCGGTGAGCGAGGCCGATCACGCCGCCGACGCCTATCTGCGCGAAACCTTGCTTGCAGCGCGGCCGGACTATGGCTGGCTGTCGGAGGAAACGGCCGACGATCCGGCAAGGCTTGCCGCCCGCCGCACCTTCGTCGTCGATCCGATAGACGGCACGCGCGGCTTCCTCGAAGGCCTGCGCTCCTGGTGCGTCAGCGTCGCGGTGGTCGAGGACGGCCGCACGCTTGCCGGCGTGCTCGAATGTCCGGCCACGGAGGAGACCTACTGGGCGCTGCCCGGTGAGGGGGCGTTCCTGAATGGCCGTCGCATTGCCGTGCGCCGCCCGGCAGCAATGGTCGAAATTGGCGGGCCGAAGCCGTTGATCGCTTTGATGCCGGCGGAATGGCAGGGCCGGCTGAGCCGCGTGCCCTATATTCCCTCGCTCGCCTACCGGCTGGCGATGGTCGCCAGTGGCAGGCTCGACGCGACGTTCGTCAAACCCAATGCACATGACTGGGACATCGCCGCGGCGGATCTCATCCTGCGCGAGGCCGGCGGCGCATTGCTCGACCAGAAGGGCCGCGCACCGCGCTATGCCGGTGAAGTGATCCACCACGGCGCGCTGGTCGCCGGCAGCGGCGAACTGCTCGCCGTGCTCTCCGGCATCATCGCAGGGCTGGGCGGTTGAACATATCATCAATGGTTCCAAAGTCGGCGGCTTTGGTCTAGACCTGTCACAAACTCACGATATGTGAAGGACCGACATGACCGCGGAAGACGGAAAGAAGCAGCTTTTGCACCTGGTGTTCGGCGGCGAACTGAAGACGCTGGGCGGAACCGAATTCCGTGATCTCGACGCGCTCGATATCGTCGGCATCTATCCGGATTATCAATCCGCGCAAACGGCGTGGAAAGCCAAGGCCCAAGCCAGCGTGGACAACGCCCACATGCGTTATTTCGTCGTTCACCTGCACCGGTTGCTTGACCCCGACAACAAGGCCGCCGGTTGACATTTGATGGATCATGAAGCCGTGAAAGGGCCGGCCACGAGGTCCGCGGTCAGAGGGCGCCGCGGTGGCACCTCGAAGACATTCTGGCGCAAGATACGCGAACCGCTGGCGCAATCGCGATTCGTCAAGAACGCCATCGCCAGCCTGTTTGCTCAGTTCGTTCGCCTCGTCCGCCTGACCAACCGTGTTGTCGACGGATCGGCGCAGATGTCGGGCGGCGCCTACTCGGAGTTCGAACCCGGCATCATAGCCCTGTGGCACGGCCAGCATCTTCTGACTCCAGCCTACTATCCCAGGGGACGGCCGCTGGTCGCCATGGTGTCGCGTAGTGCCGATGCCGAGCTCAACGCACTGATGATCGAGAAATTCGGCATCGAGGCGGTGCGCGGCTCGGGCGGACGCGAAAGCTCGAAGCGTCGCGACAAGGGCGGCGCCAAAGCGCTGATCGCCCTGAAAAAGTCACTCGCCACCGGCAAGAACGTCGCCATGATCGCTGACATTCCGCATGGCACGCCGCGCGACGCGGGACTTGGCATCGTTCTCCTGGCGCGGCTTTCGGGCCGGCCGATCCTGCCCGCCGCCATCGCCACCAGCCGCCGCAAGGTGTTGGAGCGCAGCTGGGACAAGACCACGATCAACCTGCCGTTCGGCCGCTCCTCGATCGTTCTGGGAACGCCGGTTTTCGTTCCGGCCAATGCCGATGAGGCCGAAATGGAACGCAAGCGCCAGGAGGTCACGGCCGCGCTCAACGCCGCGACCGCCGAGGCCTACCGCCTCGTGGATGGCTCGAAATGAGCGAGCGCTGGGCGCGCACCTTCCTGACGGCGTATCGTTTCGCTGGCGCAGCCGCCTACCCGCTGATCGGGCCCTATGTCGCCTGGCGCACCTCCAGGGGCAAGGAAGACCGAATTCGCCGGCGCGAGCGCTATGGCATCGCCGGGCGCGAGCGCCCCGACGGGCCGGTGATCTGGATCCATGCGGCGAGCGTCGGCGAGACGATCGCCGTCGTGCCGCTGGTCGAGAGCATTCTCGACCACGGTGTCAACATCGTGCTGACGACGGGGACTGTCACCTCCGCTCAGGTTGCCGACGAACGGCTCGGCGACCGCATCATCCACCAATATGTGCCGCTCGACCTCAAGCCGGCGGTCAGCCGCTTCCTCGACCATTGGCGGCCGGACCTGGCGATCATCGCCGAATCGGAGATCTGGCCGATGACCATCCTGGAGCTCGGCGCGCGCCGTGTGCCGCAGGTGCTGGTCAATGGCAGGCTATCCGACCGTTCGTTCAAATCCTGGAAGAAGCGCGCCAACATCGCCGAGGCGCTGTTCGAGAATCTCGCTCATGTCGTCGCCCAGTCGGATGTCGACGGCGAGCGCTTCCTCTCGCTCGGCGCCCGGCCGGTCACCGTATCCGGCAATCTCAAGGTCGACACCACGCCGCCGCCGGCCGATGAAAGGACGCTGTACACGCTGAAGCGCCAGCTCGGCGCCCGCCCGACCTGGGCGGCGATCTCGACCCATGACGGCGAGGAGGTGGTCGCTGCCGAGGTTCACGCGATGCTGCACAAGCGTCACCACGGTCTGTTGACGATCGTCGTGCCGCGCCATCCCGATCGCGCAGAAATTCTTGCCGCGCAGATTTCCGGCATGGGCCTGAAAGTCGCTCGGCGCAGCAAGGGCGACCGGATCACCGCCGATACGGACATTCTGCTCGGCGACACGATGGGCGAGATGGGGCTTTACCTCCGGCTGACAGAGATCGCCTTCGTTGGCCGTTCGCTCACCTCGGAGGGCGGCCAGAACCCACTGGAGCCGGCCATGCTCGACACGGCGGTGCTGGCCGGCCGCAATGTCCAGAACTTTCGCGAGACCTATCAGCGCCTGCTCGACAGCGGCGGCGCCAAGCTGGTGCGCGACCGCGACATGCTGGCCGGCGCCGTCAATTTCCTGTTGAGCAACGAGGTGGCTCGCCATGAGATGATGGCGGCCGGCGCGGCGACCGTCGACGAGATGCGCGGCGCGCTGGCGCTCACCTTGAAATCGCTCGAACCCTACATTCAGCCGTTGGTCGTCAAGTCGCGCCTCAAGGGCGCCAACGGCCGCTAAGATGGCCAGCGAAGCGCCCCCCTTCTGGTGGGAAGAACCGGACTGGCGGGCGCTGGCGCTGGCGCCGCTGTCGGCGATCTATGCTCTCGTTGCCGGCCGCCGCATGCGCTCGGCAGCGCGCGAAAAGGTTGAGGCGCCGGTGCTGTGCGTCGGCAACTTCACCGTCGGCGGCACCGGCAAGACGCCGGTGGCGATCGCCCTGGCCCGGCAGGCCAGGCGCATGCAGCTTAATCCCGGTTTCCTGTCGCGCGGCCATGGCGGCTCCTTCGCGCAGCCGCATGTCGTCGATCCGCATCACGACGCCGCCAAGCATGTCGGCGACGAGCCGTTGCTTTTGGCCGAGCACGCGCCGGTCGCAGTGACGCCGAACCGTGCCGCCGGCGCGCGCCTTCTGTTGGAAAAGCATGGCTGCGATTTCCTGATCATGGATGACGGTTTCCAGAGCGCCCGCATCCATATCGACTATGCGCTGGTCGTCGTCGATGCACGCTACGGCGTCGGCAACGGCCACGTCATTCCTGGCGGTCCGCTCAGGGCTGATATCGTCGACCAACTGGTTTTCACCAGCGCGCTGCTGAAGATGGGCGAGGGCCTTGCTGCCGATGCCGTCGTCCGCCAGGCGGCGCGTGCCGGCCGGCCGATCTTCGAGGCGCGTACACGGCCAAGCAGCAAGGCGGGGCTGGCCGGCAAGCGATTTCTCGCCTTTGCCGGCATCGGCCATCCCGACAAATTCTTCGACACGGTCCGTCAGGCCGGCGGCGAGGTTGCGCTGACCCGGTCGTTTCCGGACCACCATTTCTACGGCGAGGACGAGCTTGCCGAACTGTCAGCGACAGCGCGAGGTGCCGGACTTGGCCTCATCACCACCGCCAAGGACGCCGCCCGGCTGCGCCATGATGCCGCGTCCGCCGATTTCCTCGGACAGCTCGATGTGCTGGAGATCGACACCGTGTTCGATCCCGACCACGTGCCTGAACGCATCATCGACGAGACGCTGGATGCCTGGCGGCAGCGCAAACTGCAGGGGTGAATCAGAGAACCTTCGAGCGCCGCGGCGGTCGGGTCGAACTTTTGCGGAGATGCCGGCGAAGGATCGCTATAGATCGGGTCTCATTCTGCGTAACCGGTTTAGCGCCGGCTGCGCATTTCGGGATGTGCCTCGATCTCGCGGCGCAGCGAGGCCGCGGCACTCACATAGGGCTCCTGCCTGGCGACGCTCCAGTATTTGAGCTCATCGAGCGGGATGCTTTCGCCTGTGACCGCGCAGCGCACGAAGGCGCCGGGGCTGGTCACCTGGAAGTCGCCGTCCAGGTAGCGGATACGGGCTTCCTTGCCGCCGGGGCCTTCGAAGCGGTTCATCATGACATGGAGCCAAGGTTCATGACGATGTCATCGCCACAAAATGCCGGCAAGGTCAAGCTTGGAGCGAGACAAGATTGGCTTTGGTCGGCTCTGTTTCAGACGACAACCAGCCGAGCAAGCCGGCAAAGCGGATGTCCGGCATCCTACTGCTCGGCTACGATGAACTCCTCGATCTTTTCCGCCGCCAGCCCGGCCTGGGCCGCGATGCGCCGGGCAAGCTCGGCGGCGGCGGCGCGCGGTCGCCCTGTAGGCCGGTCGAGCCAGTAGGATATCGGGCTGAGAACGATGCGGTCGTCCACAGCGACGATGCGGCCTGACTTCAGTTGATGCTCGGTCATCGGCGGCCGCGCCAGCGCGATGCCGAGGCCATGGGCCGCGGCGTCGAGCACCAGATTGTAGTCCTCGAAGCGGCGGTCCTGCGGACGCGGGCGATAGTCCATGTCCTGCGCGGCAAACCAGGCGCGCCAGGCCGAGGCGTCGGAATCGTTGATCAGCGGGAATTTGAGCAGCCGGGCAGGGTCGCCACGGCCGATCTCGCGGGCGAGGTCCGGCGAGGCGACCGGAAACACATGTTCCTCGAACAGCTGCACCGAGACGCGGCCGGGGATGCGGCCGCGACCACAGCGGATCGACAGATCGATACCGTCATCGGCAAGGTCCGCCTGGCGGATGTCGACGTCGAGCACGATGCGCAGCCTGGACGGATTGTTTTCCAGCGCCGCCATGCGCGGCATCAGCCACAGCCCGCTGACCGAAGGGATCGAGGTCAGCCGCACCACGGCGGTGCCGCGCGGTTCGACCCAGCGGTCCGAATTGCTGGATATCAGCGCGAAGGCCTCAGTGGTGCGCAGATGCAGGCGGTTGCCTTCGATCGTCAGCGACACCCCACGCGCGCCGCGATCGAACACTTTCAGCCCGAGCCAGTCCTCGAGCTTGGCGATCTGCCGGCTGACGGCGCCATGGGTGATGTTGAGTTTTTCGGCAGCCGCCGAAAAGCTGCCCGTCCGCGCCGCGGCGTCGAAGGCGCGCAGGGTTTCGAGCGGCAGTATTGCGTCCGAGCTGTGATCCATAGTCACAGATGACCCTCGATTTGGTCGTTTGTCAACCGATCAGGAAAGGCGTTTTGTGTGTTTGAGGACATGAAACGCGGGAATAATGACATGAACGCCTGTACCGGCACGTTGAATACGACACAGCGGATAGATACCACGGCGGCCATTGCGGTGGCGCTGACAGTGGTCGGCTGGGCCTCCGCCTTCCCGGCGATCCGCGCCGGCCTCGTCGCTTTCGGACCGCTGGAACTCGGCGCGCTGCGCTTCGCCATCGCCGCGGTGCCGGCGGCGATCTTCCTCGCCGTCAAGCGGCCGGCGCTGCCCCGGCTCGATGAATTGTGGCGCTTCGGGTTCGGCGGCGCCGTCTTCGTTGCGCTGTACACGGCAATGCTCAATTTCGGCGAACTGACCGTTTCGGCGGGTGCTGCCGGCTTCATCATCAACGTCAGCCCGATCTTCACCGCGATCATGGCGATGGCGCTGCTCGGCGAACGCTTCTCAGGCCTGGCCTGGGCCGGAACATTGCTGTCCTTCGCCGGCATCGGCATCATCGCCATGGGCGAGGGGCAAGGGTTGTATTTCAACAATGGCGCGCTGCTGGTCCTCGGCTCGGCGCTGTGCTCGGCCGTCAACACCATCGTGCAAAAGCCGTTGTTTGCCAGCCATCATCCGCTGACCATTTCGGCCTCGAACATGGTGCTCGGCGCGCTCTGCCTGTTGCCTTTCCTGCCGAGCGGCCTGGCGCAGGCGGCGGTTGCCGATACCGCCGGGCTTAGCGCCGTCGTCTTTCTCGGCATCGTGCCGAGCCTCATCGCCTACGCCGCCTGGGCGACAGCGCTTTCGCGGCTGCCGGCGGCGCGCGCCTCGAACTTCCTCTATCTGGTTTCGCCTGTGGCGACGCTGATCGGCTTCTTCTGGCTGGGCGAGGTGCCGACGCTGCTCGGCATTCTCGGTGGCGCACTGGCGCTGGGCGGCGTGATCGTGGTGAATTTGAAGAGGTAAATCAGAGGCTCGAAGGTTTGCTTGAATCATAGAGATCTGTTTCGAACGGCTCTTTATGATTTCCCCTCTCCGGTTTTGCTTCGCAAACCACCTCTCCCCACTTCGTGGGGCGAGGAACCCAAGTTTTCCGGGGTCCTCGCCCCCATTTTAATGGGGGAGAGGTGGCCGCGAAGCGGCCGGAGAGGGGGACTGCGCCGTCAGAACTGACAAGCTCAGTCCCTTCACCGCCTGCCAAACAGCCGCTCGATATCAGCGAGCTTGAGCTCGATATAGGTCGGCCGGCCGTGGTTGCAGGTGCCGGACCCCGGCGTCGCTTCCATCTGGCGCAGCAGTGCGTTCATCTCCTCGGGTTTGAGCAGGCGGCCGGAACGCACCGAGCCGTGACAGGCCATGGTCGCGGCTATCCTGTCCAGCCGCTCTTTCAGCGTGTCGACCGTGTCGTTGTCGGCGATCTCGTCGGCAAGGTCGCGCACCAGCTGCGGGACATTGGTTTCGCCGAGCATCGACGGCGTCTCGCGCACGGCGACAGCACCCGGGCCGAAACGCTCTATGCCGAGGCCGAAGCGAGCCAGCGTTTCGGAATGCAAGGCAAGCCGCTCGGCGTCCGCTTCCGGCAGATCGACGATCTCGGGCAAAAGCAGCATCTGCGACGGCACGGCGCGCGCATGCAGCGCGTTCTTCAGCGCCTCGTAGACCAGCCGCTCATGCGCCGCATGCTGGTCGACGATGACCAGCGAATCCCTGGTCTGCGCGACAATGTAGTTCTCATGCACCTGCGCGCGTGCGGCACCCAGCGCCATGCCGAGCAGCGCATCCGCCGCCTCAGTCTGTCCGGCACGCGCGTCGGCGCTGTGAAGCGGTCCGGCGTCGAACGCCACCTGATCGTTTTCGCCGAAGCCGCCGTTTTCTGGTTCCGTGTCCTCAAATCCCCCGCCTTCCAAGCCCATGTCCAGCGGCCGCTGCGGCGAGCGGGCCGGATCGAAACCGGCGAAGCCGGAGGCACGGTAGGCGGCCTCATAGCTGCGATGGCCGTTGGCTGGACCGGCATGCGCATAGGACGCTGCGCCCGGCCGGAACGCCGCCATCATGCCGGCCGCCCCTGATGTGGCGGCACGGATGCCGGCATTGGCCAGCGCCTCGCGGATGGCGCCGACGATCAGCCCGCGCACCAGCCCCGGATCGCGGAAGCGGACGTCGGCCTTGGCCGGATGGACATTGACGTCGACGATGGCCGGATCGAGCGTCAGGAACAGCACCGTCACCGCATGGCGATCGCGCGGCAGCACGTCGGCGAAGGCGCCGCGGATGGCGCCGGCGATCAATTTGTCGCGCACCGGCCGGCCGTTGACATAGGCGTATTGCTGCAGCGCATTGGCGCGGCTGAAGGACGGGATCGAGACGTGGCCGGCGAGATGCACACCGTCACGCACGGCGTCGATAGCGATGGCATTGGCCGGAAAGTCGGCGCCCATCACTTGCGCAACGCGACGCAGCCGGCCTTCCGCACTGTCGTCGGTCGCCGGCAGTTCCAGCGTCGAGCGGTCGGAACCGGCCAGCGTGAAGCGCACGGCGGGGAAGGCGATGGCGATGCGCTTGATCACGTCGCTGGTCGCCGAGCTTTCGGCGCGCTCGCCCTTCATGAATTTGAGCCGCGCCGGCGTGGCGAAGAACAGGTCGCGCACCTCGACCGTGGTGCCGCGATTGGCGGCCGCCGGCTTGACGGCAGATACGCGGCCGCCCTCGATGCCGATCTCGGCGGCGCTGTCGCCGTTGGCCGTGCGCGAGCGGATCGACAGCCGCGCCACTGAGCCGATCGACGGCAGCGCCTCGCCGCGAAAGCCGAGCGAGCGGATGTCGTGGATGTTGTCGGCGAGCTTCGAGGTGCAGTGGCGCGCGATCGCCAGCGCCAGTTCTTTCTCCGGGATGCCCGAGCCGTCATCGGTGACGCGGATCAGGTTCAGCCCGCCGCCGGCGGTGACGATCTCTATTCTGGCAGCGCCGGCGTCGAGCGCGTTCTCGACCAGTTCCTTGACCACGCTTGCCGGACGCTCGATGACTTCGCCGGCGGCGATCTGGTTGATCATCGTTTCGGAAAGCTGGCGGATGGGCATGGGGGTACTATACGCGGATTCGTCGCCCATGCGGGAGGGGCGAATTCAGAAATCCGCGCCGCTCACCGTGCTCCTGCATTTCACGTCATCAGCCTGGGCAGTGCCGCTGCCAGCGCGTCGACGGCAAGGCGGACCTTCAGCGGCAAGTGAGGTGTCTGCAGCCAGAGCGCATAGGCTTCGTAAAGAAATCCCGGCTGGTCCGATAACAGCGGGACAAGTGCGCCGGCCTGAATGCGCTCACGGACCAGCCAGTATGGCAGCCAGGCAAGCCCCATGCCGGCTGCCGCAGTATCGGCGATCGCAGCGAGGTCGTCGAACCGCAACCGGCTGACCGGCATGACTTCCAGCGCAGGCTGGCCGTGGCGCGGGAACAACCACGGTTGAATGACACGGCCCGAACGGCGGTAGATGATGGTCTGGTGGCTGCCGAGATCCTCTATCTGCCGTGGCAACCCATGCATCTCGAGATAGGATGGCGACGCGCAGACGACCATGCGCTGGCGCGCGACGCGACGCGCCATCACGCCGGCCTGATCCTCCAGATTGCCGGTCCGGATGGCAAGATCGCAGCCATCCTCTGCAAGATCGGCGATAGGATCGCTGAACGACAGGTCGAGTTCCAGAGCGGGATATCGCTGCGCAAGCTCCAGCAGGATCGGGGCAACGCAGCGCCGGCCGAAGTGCACGGGCATGATGACGCGCAGCTTTCCGCGTGGTTCGGAAAGTTGATCGGCCGCGAGTGCATCCGCAGCTTCGGCTTCAGCGAGTACCATCCGGCAGCGCTCATAGTAGGCGCGCCCGAAGTCGGTCAGGCTCTGGCGGCGTGTGGTCCGGTTGATGAGGCGCACGCCCAGACGCTCCTCGAGAAACCGGACATGCTTGCCGACCATCGGTCCGGACAGGTCGAGAGCGGCAGCAGTCGCCGCGAACGAGCCGAGATCGACGGTTTTGACGAACACGGCCATGCTCGTAAGGCGATCCATATTCAAAACTCCCAGTTTCTACTGTCTTGCCCAATCAACCATTTATCTGCCGGATGGCCGCTGGCATAGCGTATTCGGTTCAAATATTTTGGAGTTATGACCGCATGGCACGTGTTGTCCGCTTTCATGAGCATGGTGGTCCCGAGGTTCTGCGCATCGAGAATCTCGATATTCCCGCGCTCGGTCAGGGCGAGATTCAGATCCGGGTCAAGGCATTGGGTCTCAACCGGGCCGAGGCGCTGCTGCGTTCGGGCACTTATATCCAGACGCCGCCGTTGCCTTCCGGTCTTGGCCTTGAGGCAGCGGGTGTCGTCGAAGCGGTCGGCGAAGCCGTGCACGGTTTTGCGCCAGGTGACGCCGTCAGCGTCGTGCCGCCATTATCGATGGCCCGCTGGCCCGCCTATGGTGAGATTGCCACATATCCCGCCGAGCTCGTGGTCAAACATCCGCCATCGCTCAGCTGGGAAGAGGCGGCAGCCGGCTGGATGCAATATCTCACCGCCTATGGTGCAATGATCGACATTGCCAAGCTCAGCAGAGACGACTTTGTCGTCATTACCGCAGCATCGAGCAGTGTCGGACTTGCCGCGATCCAGATTGCCAACATCGTTGGTGCGACCGCGATCGCAGTCACGCGGACATCTGCCAAGAGAGAGGCGCTGCTCAAGTTCGGCGCGGCCCATGTCGTCGCTTCAGCGGACGAAGATCTGGAAGCCCGGCTGAGGGGAATCGCCAGTCCGGACAACATCCGAGTGGTGTTCGACGCGGTCGGCGGCCCGATTTTCGCGCCTCTGACGGCGGCGATGGCACGGGGTGGCATTCTCATCGAATATGGCGGCTTGAGCCCCGAGCCGACGCCGTTCCCGCTGTTCGCTGTGCTGGCCAAGACGCTGACGCTGCGCGGCTATCTCGTCCACGAGATCACTGGCGATCCGGTGAAGTTGGAAGCTGCCAAGGCGTTCATCCTCGACGGATTGATGTCAGGTTCGCTAAAGCCGGCAATCGCCAAAACCTTTTCATTCGAGCAGATCGTCGAAGCGCATCGCTTTCTCGAGTCGAACGAGCAATTCGGCAAGATCGTCGTGACGGTTGATTGAGCATTAATGGGAGCCTCATGCTTGCGCGGCCAGCCAGTCCCGCACCTTGCGAGCATGGTCGCTGAGCTCCCGGTTTCTCGACCAGATGACATGAAAGCCCTTGCCGGTCGTCATTGTGTGGTCGGTGACGCGCACGAGCAGTCCCGACGCCAGCAGGCGCTCGGCGAGGTGACCCCAGCCGAGCGCAATGCCTTGCCCTTCCATCACCGCCTGGATCACCAGGGCATAATCGTTGATGCGCAAGCCGCGCCCGGCATCGGTGATGTTGACCCCGGCCGAGTGGAACCACTCGTCCCAGCTTGCGGCCTCGCGAAACGGCTCTTCGAGATGGATGAGCCGGTGTGATGGAAGATCCTCGACGCTTTCCGGCAGCCCGAACCGTGCCACATAGCTCACGCCGGCGACGGGGAATATCTCCTCGTCGGCCAGTGGCAGTGAATGATAGTCCGGCCATTCCCGGGGCTCGCCACCGCGCACAGCGAGCGGGATGCCCTCGGCGATGATGTCGAGATCGCGGTCGGCGGTCTGGATGCGCAGATCAATGCCCGGCAGTTCGTCGCGGAACTGCTGCAGGCGCGGCATCATCCAGAAGGAGCCGAAAGCGGTCGACGCGGCAAGCGTCACATGGCCGCCGGTCGCCTGTAGGCGCAAATCCTCCGCCGATTTGCGGATGTGCGACAGGCCAAGCGAGACGTCGGCGTGAAAGCGGTCACCGGCTTCGGTCAGGCTGACTTGTCGATGGCGACGCTGGAAGAGTTTCGCGCCGAGGTGCTCTTCAAGCCCGCGGATCGCGTAGGACACGGCAGCCTGCGTCATGCCAAGCTCTCGCCCGGCGGCGGTAAAACTCGACAGCCGCCCGGCGGCTTCGAAAACGATCAGGCTGCCGGCGGACGGCAGCAGGTGGCGCAGGCTTCGCATAAGCTGAAATTATACAAGAGATCAGGATTTTCCAGCGTCACAGCTGTATTTTGTCTCGCTAAGTTGACTGGCTCTGGGAGGATGGAGTTGCCATGAACGTACCGGCCGCTGAAGTGACCGAACACGCCAACCGTCGAGCGGGTGGCCGCCTGGGGCGCAAGGCGCTGCGGGGAACGCCCATAGCGTCGTTTCCGACCCTGGTCCGTAAGATTCCGGTATATCAGATGGTCCCGGACGAGGCGGTGGAACTGATCCACCAGGAGTCGCTCAGCATCCTGGAAGAGGTGGGATGCGAGTTCCGCGACGACGAGGCCATTGCAATGTGGAAGGCCGCGGGAGCCGATGTCTCAGACACAAGAGTCCGCATCGATCGCGCCCTCCTGATGGAGCTCGTATCGAAGGTCCCTTCGGAGTTTACGCTCAATGCGAGGAATCCGCAGCGGTCGGTGCGCGTGGGCGGAGACAACTCCATCTTCGTGCCGATGTATGGCGCGCCTTACGTGCGCGACCTCGACAACGTCAGGCGCTATGGCACGCTCGCCGACCTGCAGAATTTCCACAAGCTCGCCTACATGGCCCCAGCGCTGCACTCGTCGAGCTCGATCATCTGCGAGCCGATGGAAATCCCGGTCCCGAAGCGTCACCTCCACATCATCCATTCAGCGCTGAAGCATTCCGACAAGCCGTTCATGGGCATCGTGACGTCCAGGGATCGAGCCGAAGACACGATGGCGATGGCAGGCATCGTTTTCGGCGAGGACTATGTCCGTGACAACCCTGTCCTGGTGGCGATCACCAACTGCAATTCGCCGCTCGTGTGGGATGCCACCATGTTGGACGCGATGAAGGTCTATGCGCGCCACAACCAGCCACTGATCCTTGCGCCCTTCGCTCTCTGCGGCGCCTCGACTTCCGCCTCTGCCGTGGGAGCGGTCGCTCAGGTCAATGCGGAAGCGCTGGCGGGCGTCGCGTTCACACAGCTGCTGCGTCCGGGTTCGCCGCAGATCTACGGACAGTTCATGGTCACGGTGGACATGAAGACCGGCGCGCCGATGGGCGGCACGCCTGAGGCGGCCCAGATGATGTATCTGATGGGGGCGCTGGCGCGGAAATACCGGCTGCCGTGGCGCACGTCGGGCTTCCATGTCGGATCGAAGCTGAATGACGCCCAGGCGGGCTACGAGGCGAACATGCTGATGCATGCCGCCATCCTTGCCGGCGCCAACTACATCTGGCACTCCGCCGGATGGCTCGAGGCCGGCCTGACCTGCGGCTATTCAAAATTCGCGACGGACTGCGAACAGCTTGTTGGCTGGTACAAATATGCAGGCGGGCTTCCGTTCGACGATTTCAAGGAAGCGATGGCGGCGATCCGCGAGGTGGGGCCGCAGGGCCACTTCCTCGGCACCCAGCACACGCTTGAACATTTCGAGTCCGCCTTCTTCATGCCGAGCATCATGGACTTCAATTCGTACGAACAGTGGAAGGCCGAAGGGGCAAAGGACCACGACACGCGCGGCCGCGAGAAAGCGCGCAACATGCTGGCGGACTATGAGGAGCCGAAGCTCGATGAGGGCATCGCCGATGGTCTCGAAGATTTGATCGCGCTGCGCGAGGAGAAGCTGCCCGACAGCGTTAGTTAATAGGACAGGCGAAGACCTGACGGGAACCAGACGGGAGGAAAAAATGGCACTCTTCAGAAGCAGCGGTGATCGCGTGCCGAATGCGATCGAGGCGATGGCGGCAGAGACGCGTGCAGGTCGGATGGACCGGCGCGAGTTTCTGGCGCTGGCGAGCGCCTTCGGGGCATCGACTGCCCTTGCCTACGGCATGATCGGCCTTGCCGTGCCCGAACAGGCTTTGGCCGAAGAGCCGAAGAAAGGCGGAACGCTGCACGTGTCGATGTCGGTGAAGGCGCAGAAGGATCCGCGCACTTACGACTGGGTGGAGATGGCAAACATCACCCGCACCTGGCTCGAACCGCTTGTCCGCTATACGCGCGAATTCACATTCGAGCCGGTTTTGCTCGAGAGCTGGGACGTCAACGACGACGCCACCGAATACGTGCTGCATGTGCGCAAGGGCATCACCTGGAACAACGGCGATGCTTTCAACGCCGATGATGTTGTCTACAATCTGACGCGCTGGTGCGAGAAGGATGCCGCCGGCAATTCAATGGCCGCGCGCGTCGGTGCGCTGATCGACACAAAGACCGGCAAGGCCAGGGAGGGAGCGATCACCAAGGTTGATGACAATACGGTCAAGTTGAAGCTGAACGAACCGGATATTTCGCTGATCCCGAATTTCACCGACTATCCGGCGCTCGTCGTCCATCGCAAATTCGACGCCGACGGCGCCGATCCGATCGCCAAGCCGATTGGCACCGGGCCTTTCGAACTTGTGTCTTATTCGGTCGGCGAGAAAGCGGTCGTCAAGCGTCGTGAGAATGGCAAGTGGTGGGGCGGTGAAGCGCCGCTCGACAGTGTCGAATTCATCGACTACGGCACCGACTTCAATGCTTCGGTGAATGCCTTCGAATCGGGCGAAATCGACGTCAATTTCGAGACACCCGCCGACTTCATCGACATCCTCGACCAGATGGATCTGGTGAAATCGGAGGTCGCGACAGCGACGACGCTCGTTGCCCGGACCAACATCACGCACAAACCTTATGACGACCAAAAGGTCCGCAACGCGCTGCAGATGGCCGTCGACAACAATGCGGTGCTCGAACTTGGCTACGCCGGGCGGGGCACCCCAGGTGAAAACCACCATGTCAGCCCGATCCATCCGGAATATTTTCCGCTGCCTAAGAAGACACGCGACGCGGCGGGCGCCAAGGCGCTGATGGCCGAGGCCGGACAGGCCGATTTCGAGCATGAACTGATCACCGTCGAGGACGATTGGCAAAGGAACACCGGCGACGCGATTGCCGGGCAGCTGCGCGATGCCGGGATCAAGGTGAAGCGCACGGTGCTGCCGGGGTCGACCTTCTGGAACGACTGGACGAAATATCCCTATTCCATGACCATCTGGTACATGCGCCCGCTCGGCGTTCAGGTGTTGGCGCTCGGCTATCGCACCGGCGAGGCCTGGAATGAGACGGCGTATTCGAATCCCGATTTCGACGCCAAGCTCAAGCAGGCTCTCTCGCTGATCGAGGTGGAGAAGCGCCGCGAGGTCATGAAGGACGTCGAGCAGATCCTGCAGGATTCGGGCGTCATCATTCAGCCGTTCTGGCAGAAGCTGTACAGCCACATGAACAAGAAGGTGAAGAATTACGCTGTCCACCAGACTTTCGAGATGGATCTCCAGAACGTCTGGCTGGACGCCTGAGTGAACGCCCAAGGGCGCCTGAGTTAACGCCCAAAGGGATTTCATGGGCTGCAAAAAAGCCGGGATGCAGGATTCGTGGTATTGAACGGTTCCCACCACGAAAGCCTGGAGATTATCGGATGAGACTGACTGTGCTTGCCGCCGCCCTCTCGATCGCAGCGCCTGCGGCCGCCCTGGCCGGGCCGGCATCCAACGCGGTGAAGTTCTTCTACATGCCCGAGGTCAAGTTCGAGGCCGACGCGAAATACCGCGACCGTTTCACCGAGCCGGTGACCAAGCTGTTCGACCTCAACGACCAGGCGCAGAAGAACAAGCCGGATGAGGTGCCTTGCATCGACTTCGCCCCCGGTCTCGACGCGCAGGACTATGATGAGAAGACAGTCGCCAAGACGCTGAAGCTGTCTGAAGCGGTGGATGGCGACAGCGCCAGCGTAACAGTGACGCTCAACCTTTTCCCGGAAGGCGATGACTCCAAACGTGAAATGGTCTGGTCGCTGAAGAAGATCGACGGCAAATGGAAGATCGCCGACATTACCTCGAAGACCAGCGGCTGGACGCTGAGTGCGCTCGAATGCCTGGCCGGTCAGACTCCGGAGTGATGCCATGGCCCGCGCCCTGGCCCTGGCGACTATGTGCCTGCTGGCGGCGGGGTTGAGCAGCACCGCCGCTCAAGGCCTGATCGGCGCGCCGCCCGCAAATGCGCCGGCCGCGTCCCTGCCGACTGATGGGACCCCGGCCGCCCCGGTGCAGCCGGGCTCGCCAACGGCGGTGGTGAAACCGTTCTACGAGCATGTCGGGCTTGAGCTCGATCCGGCAGAGCGTAGTCACTTCGCCGATCCCGCGAAGTCGGTACTCGACAAGAGCGATGCGCTGCGGAAATCAGGGCAGGGCGAGTGTCTCGATCCCAACATGGCGCTCGACAATGCGGCGTATGACAGGGCCGAGATCGACAAGAGCCTGAAGACTATTGAAGCGGTCAAGGGCGATGAGGCCAAGGTCATCGTCGCCTTTATCGTCGCCGGCAATCCGCACCGGCTGGAGTGGAAATTCAGGAAGGTCGACGGCGATTGGAAGATCACGGACCTTCTGTCGGTGACCGGCGAATGGGCGCTCAGTCAGTACCAGTGCGAGTGAGAACCGATGAAGATCACCAACATCCGCGTTACCCATGTCAACGTTCCGCTAGATGCCCCCTTCTGGTGGACGGCTGGTCTCTATAGCGGCGCCTCAAAATCGATCATCGAGGTCGAGACGGACGAAGGCGTGGTCGGACTGGGCGAGGCGCCGTGGTGGCATTTCGGCGAGGTGATCAAGGCCGAGATCGCGCCGGCGCTGATCGGCGCCGATCCGCTCGACATCGCCGACTGCGAGGCGCGCTGCGTGCCGCCCTGGCAGATCACCGCCAACACCGGCGAGAATGCCGCCTCGGTGGCGTTCGGCGCCGTCGAACTGGCGCTGTGGGACATCAGAGGCAAGGTCTTCGGCATGCCGCTCTACAAAGTCCTCGGCGGCGCCGTGCGCAAGGACATTCCGTTTTCGGAATATTTCTCGTTTCGCGCCGCGCAGGGCGGAACGGGTGGCGAGATGACGTCCGAAGCGATCGTCGACTACTGCCTAAAGATGCGCGAGGAGCATGGCTCGACCATCTTCGAGGGCAAGCTGATCATGGGCGATCCCGAACTCGAGATCAGGACCGTGCGCATGCTGCGCGAGGCGCTTGGCGACAAGGCGCAGATCAGACTCGATTCCAACATGCAGTGGTCGCTGACCACCGCGCGCTGGGTGCTGCGCGAGATCGAGCCGTTCAACATCCGCAATTACGAGGATCCGGTCGCGACCTTCGAGGAAATGGCGGCGCTGCGCCAGCATTCCCGCATTCCGTTTTCCACGCACATTCCGGATCTCAGACGAGCGGTCGCGCTCGGTGCGCCGGATTACTTCGTCTGCAATTTCGCAGCACTCGGCGGACTGTCGAAAACTCTGAAATTCATCGCCGCCTGCGAGGCAATGGGCAAGGGGTTCTGGTGTTACTCGAACGATCTCGGCATCATGACATCGGCCTATCTGCACGTCGTCGCGGCGACGCCATGGGTCACGGAAGCGTCGCAATCGCTGTTTCGCTGGCAAATCGGCGACGTCATCAAGGACGGTCCGTTCCGGCAGACCGGCAACACGGTGCGTGTGCCGGAGGGCAACGGACTTGGCGTCGAACTTGACCCCGCCGCAATTAAACGCTGGGCGGGGCACTTCGCCGAACACGGGCCGATGGGCCATTTCAGCGACCCGAACAATCCCGGACGCTACCGGCGGCTGCCGCTCAACTGATGCAACGTGCGTTCCTTAGAAACTCAGGCTCACCCGCGCCCGCGATAGGGCGCAACACCGGTGTCGGGCAGCCATGCGCCTTCCGGCGGCGCGCCGGTCTGCCAGAACACGTCGATCGGAATGCCGCCGCGCGGATACCAATAGCCGCCTATGCGCAACCACAGTGGTTTGGTCGCGGCGATGATGCGGCGGCCGATCATGACGGTGCACTCTTCATGGAAGGCGCCATGGTTGCGAAACGAGGTCATGAACAGCTTGAGCGACTTCGATTCCACCAGCAGCGTATCGGGTGCATAGTCGATGACGATATGGGCGAAATCCGGCTGGCCGGTGACCGGGCAGAGCGAGGTGAATTCCGGGCAGGTGAAGCGAACGATGGCCGGCGGCCCGTCGCCGCGCGAAAACGGCACGGTTTCCAGGACTGCCGCTTCAGGGCTCTGTGGCGCCTCGACGTTGGTGCCGAGTTGGGTAAGGTTTTTCGTATCGGTCATGGGCGGATTCCTTGCTGCACGTCGCCCAAACTGCGCAGCGGTGTAGGGACAACGAGCATAAAAACAAAAATTTGCCGCTCTTTAGCACAATTTGAAACAGCAGGAAGACGATGACCACCAACGATCCGCTTCTCCAGCCCTATCAGCTCAAACATCTGACGCTGAAGAACCGGGTCATGTCGACCAGTCACGAGCCGGCCTATTCCGAGGACGGCATGCCGAAGGAGCGCTACCGGCTCTACCACGCCGAAAAGGCCAAAGGCGGCATGGCGCTGACCATGACAGCCGGCTCGGCGATCGTCTCGCGCGACAGCCCTGCCGCCTTTGGCAATCTGCATGTCTATGACGACCACATCGTGCCCTGGCTCACCGAGCTCGCCGATGCCTGCCACGAGCATGACTGCAAGGTGATGATCCAGATCACCCATCTCGGCCGCCGCACCGGCTGGAACAAGGCCGACTGGCTGCCGGTGCTATCCGCCTCGCCGGTGCGCGAGCCGGCACACCGCGCCTTCCCCAAGACAATCGAGGACTGGGATATCGAGCGCATCGTCGCCGACTACGCCGCCGCCGCGCAGCGCTGCCAGGCCGCCGGCCTCGACGGGATCGAGTTCGAGGCCTATGGCCACCTGATGGACGGCTTCTGGTCGCCCGCCACCAACCAGCGCGACGACGATTTCGGCGGCTCGCTCGACAACCGCTTGCGGTTCACCGGCATGGTGCTTGACGCCGTGCGGGCGGCGGTCGGCGAAAAGTTTGTCGTCGGCATCCGCATGGTCGCCGACGAGGACTTCGAAAAAGGCTTGTCGAAACAGGAAGGCGTCGAGATCGCCAGGCGGCTGGCCGGCTCCGGCAAGGTCGACTTCCTCAATATCATCCGTGGCTCGATTGAAACCGATGCCGCGCTGACCAAGGTCATCCCGGTGACCGGCATGCGGTCGTCGCCGCATCTCGACTTCGCCGGCGAGGTGAGGGCGGCGACGAAATTCCCGACCTTCCATGCGGCGCGGATTGCCGATGTCGCCACCGCGCGTCACGCCATCGCCACCGGCAAGCTCGACATGGTCGGCATGACCCGCGCCCACATGGCCGATCCACATATCATCCGGAAGGTGATGGAGGGCCGCGAGCACGAAATCCGCCCTTGCGTCGGCGCCACTTACTGCCTCGACCGCATCTATGAGGGCGGCGAGGCGCTGTGCATCCACAATGCGGCAACCGGCCGCGAGGCTGATATTCCGCACATCATCTCGAGAACCGAGGGACCGAAGCGAAACGTGGTCGTTGTCGGCGCTGGGGCCGGCGGTCTGGAGGCGGCGCGTGTCGCGGCCGAGCGCGGTCACAAGGTGACGGTGCTGGAAGCATCAAGCCAGGCCGGCGGCCAGGTGCGGCTGGCGACGCAAAACCCGCGCCGCAAGGAACTGATCGGCATTATCGACTGGCGGCTGGCCGAGCTCGGCCGGCTCGGCGTCGAGATCCGCTATGACACCTGGGCGGAGAAGGACGATGTTCTGGCGCTGTCGCCCGACGTGGTGGTTGTCGCCACCGGCGGCCTGCCGCAGAACCCGCCGCTGGCGGCGGGCGACAATCTCGTCACTTCGAGCTGGGATATCATGGCCGGCAGCATCAAGCCGGCCGAAAACGTGCTGCTCTATGACGACAATGGCGGCCATCAGGGCATGGGTGCGGCCGAACTGATCGCCAATAGCGGTGCAAAGCTTGAGCTGGTTTCGCCCGAACGCTTCTTCGCCCCGGAGATGGGCGGCATGAACCACGTGCCCTATATGCGCGCCTTCCAGGAAAAGGGCGTCACCATCACCATCAACACGCGGCTGCGTTCGGTGCGGCGCGAGGGCAATCAACTGGTTGCGGAGCTCAGCTCCGACTTCGCTGACGGCTGGCGCGGCGAGCGGTGGGTGGATCAGGTGGTGGTCGAGCACGGCACGCTGCCGCTCGATGATCTCTATCTCGCACTGAAACCGCTGTCGAAGAACGGAGGCGCGGTCGATTACGAGCGGCTGGTCAATGGCGGCGACATTTTTCCGGCGCGCAATCCGCAAGGCGGTTTCGTGCTTTTCCGCATCGGCGATGCGGTAGCCTCTCGCAACATCCACGCAGCAGTCTATGACGGCATCAGGTTCGGATTGCGGATCTGAAGATCACTACGGATTGATTGGTGGCGCGCAGCCGAACCTCCGCACGGAGAGCCATCAGGCACGTCGGTCCGATCTGCGCGCCGCGCACGCTGTCGGCTTGCCGCCAGACACCGTACGATCTCTTGAACCATGATTGCGGCAGGCCCCACTCAGAACATCCTGGCGGTAGCCATACAAAGTATGGTGATGACAAGCAGCCCACCAGCGATGCGTTCGCCCCTTGTCATTTTCGCGCGCAACTGCATTTCCGTCGCCGCGTCAGTGCCGGCAAGCCGCCTGCTGGCAGAGCCGACCAGCGCGCCCTGAACGCCGGCGGCAATCAGGGCCGTCGCGATACCCAGGGCCAGAACGATTTCCATCGAACCGAAATAACCGCTGTGGAAGAAATACCAGAGCAGTATGCCGGTCAGGAAGACCATGCCGGCCGCTCCCATTTGCGGCCTGAAAAACCGTTCGATCCGAATCTCCGGATCGCGGGCGACAGCGATGGTCGTTCCAGCCCAGAACACACCGGCCATGACGTGAAGGCCGAGGACGATGATGTAGACATATTGCATGACCGCATTTCCTCCTTTCCCCACCGCTCCCGCTCCCATAGGATTAGATATCGAATGATTAGATGTCAATGTAAAGTCAAGGGCCGGTTCCATCGGCATTTCCCTTGCTCTAGTGTCGGATCATGACGCTTTTTGACCGCCCGTCAGTCGGGATGAATCTCGCCCGCACCGCAAAGCTTGTCGCACAGGCCTTCGACGCCGCCTTGGTCGAGGCTGGCGGCACGCTGCCGGTCTGGGTCACTCTGTTGTCGATCAAGTCGCGCGAGCTGGCCAACCAACGCGAGCTCGCCGGCATGATCGGAATCCAAGGCGCGACGCTGACCCACCATCTGAACGCGATGGAGACGCAAGGCCTGCTGACCCGGCGCCGCGATCCGGAAAACCGCCGCGTCCATCAGGTTGAACTGACCGAAGCGGGAGAGGCGCTGTTCCTGAAATTGCGCACGGCAGCCCTCGCCTTCGACAAGCGGCTGCGGACCGGGCTGTCCGACGACAGGCTGGCGGAGTTCGCGGAGGTCCTGGCGGCGCTGCGGGCAAATGTCGATTGATCCCAACTGCCGAACGCATTGTTTCAGTGGCCCAAGGAAAGAGGGTTCTTCCCTTCGATTTGCGCCGCACATGCCGCCGGGGCCATCCTTGATCGGGCAAGGGCGCATCGGCCAGGGTTCGAAGACATAGCGATCGCAGCGACGGCCGAGGTCCACGGTTTGACGATACTGACCGACAACGAGCGTCATTTTGCACCGCTCGGGGTGCCGATGCTCAATCCGCTGAAGAATTTGCCGCCATTGCGACAGTCGGCGGCACCTTAGCCGGACTCACCCGTCAGGCCGCCATTCCAAGGCGGCATGTCAAAGTTGGCGCCTTACACCCGGCTTCCCCGCAGCAGCGTTAGCCTGGCTTTCTTCGGCGCCCGCGCGACCAGCCATTCGCGTGCCGTGTCCTGCGGCATCGGGAAGGCGATGGAGTAGCCCTGAACCTGGTCGCAGCCGATCGCCATCAGCGAATCGAGCTCGGCCTCGGTTTCGGCGCCCTCGGCGACGATCGAGATGCCGAGGCCGCGGGCGAGTTCGGTGATGGCCCGCACGATCTTGGTGTTGTCGTCGTTCTCATTGATATTTTGGACGAAGCGTCGATCGATCTTCAGCCGGTCGATCTCGTTCGGGTTGACGTGGCTGAGCGACGCGTAGCCGGTGCCGAAATCGTCGAGTTCGAGATGAACACCGGCGGCGCGGATGTGCCGCAGCTTTGCCGCTATGCCGGTCTTCTCGTCGTCGAGAATGACGGATTCGACGATTTCCAGCGAAAGCTTTTGTGGCGGCAGGCCAGTTTTTTCCAGCACGCCGAAGAGGAAGGCGTCGAAATCGGGCTCACGCAGTTCGGAGCCGGACACGTTGACGGCGAGCCGTCCAAAGGCAACACCGGCGCGGCTCCACTCGGCCGCCTCGCTGATTGCTTTGGCGATGACGATGCGGCCGATCTCCGGCATGAGTCCGCATTTTTCGGCGACGGGAATGAATTCGCCCGGTGCGATCATGCCGCGCTCGGCATGCTTCCAGCGAACCAGCGCCTCGATGCCGCCGACCGTACCGTTCGACAACGAAACCTGCGGCTGGAAATAGACCTGGAACGCCTTCTCCGCGATCGCGACCCTAATGTCATGCTCGAGCTGCTTGCGGAAATCGAGTTCATGCCGCAACTCCTCGGAGAAGAATGAGAGGCTGCCGCCACTCTGCTTCTTGGCGGAGTGGAGCGCGAGGTCGGCATGGACGAGCAGATCTTGCGCATTGTCGGCGTCGACCGGATAGACGGCGACGCCGGCGCTGGCGCCCGGAAGGATGGTCGTGCCCCGAAAGACGATCGGTTCGTTGATCTGCGTCAGGACGCGCCTGGCGACCATGTTGATGTCCTCGGTGCCGCCGGCACCATTGAGGATCATTACGAACTCATCGCTGCCGAGACGCACGCAGAGATCCGACGCCCGGCAGGAATCGCGCATGCGCTGCGCCGTCACCACCAGCACATAGTCGCCGGCGGCGTGGCCAAGCGTGTCGTTGATCTGCTTGAACCGGTCGAGGTCGAGGTGGACCGCCGCAAGCCGCTCTCGCCGGCGCTGTGCCCCCTTGATCAGCGTATCGAAATGGTCGGTCAGGAAGGTGCGGTTGTGCAGGCCGGTAAGGCCGTCATGCACGGCGATGAAGGCCATGGAATTGCGGGCATCGATCAGTTCATGCGTCTTGCGCAAAATGGCGTTCGACATCGGTCTGAAGATGAAAAGTGCCACCAGCACGATGACGCCGATGGTGGTGTAGAACAGCGTTCGATGGAGATCGAGAAGTGTTTCCGATCGCGCATCGGCATGGGCGCTGATGCGCTGGCCGAGTGCCGCATAGCCCGACAGGGTCGCATTGGCGATGGAAGCGTCGAGGTTAACGCGTTCGCCGCCGCCCTTGTAGCCGCCATTATCGGCCATACCGAGTCGTGATTCAAACGCCGAAACCAGGCGTTGGCCGTTGGCGATAAGCCCGACCGAGAAGTAATCGAGATGAAACGGCTTGGCGAAAAGCACGCTCTCGACTGATTTTGGATCGAACCTTGCCGATGACGCCGGGTCGGCGACGACCCGCTCGAGCAGAAGGTCGTAGTTCCTCTCGAACTCCGCAGTGGCCTGTTTGAATGCGGTGACCAGAGCCGGTTGTTGGTTGCGCGAAGCAGCACCTGCAGCGTTGGCAAGGAAGACAATGCGTTGCGACAGCGTCTTTTGCATGCCGACTATATCGAGCAGCGTATCGTCGTGCCGCTGGGCAGCCATCATCTGCTGGAGAAGGATGAAGGAGGCCACCACCATGGCTGCAATGATCAGCAGCGCCAGCCAATAGCCGGCCTTGATCAACAGTATCAGCCTGCCCGAAATGGTTTGCGCCGGTTGCTGCGACATTTTCTGGGGCGGTCCCTCTCGCCGACAGATTGTTTAGGTGTGAGAACCATTGGCTTGAAAGTGTTAACAGCTCTGGAAGTCGACAGAGCGGCGATAGCGACAGCGGTGGAAAGCTCGCGAAATGGTTATCGCGTTCTTTCGCGCCGCAGCTGCATTTGAATATCCGCCATTTGGCGTCATTCTGGGGCGGCATTCTGGCCACCGGCCGTCGCGTCACCGAAGCGGTCGCTTTTGCGGTGGATTTTTCGCCCGCGCGGGGCGACAGTCCATTCAAATCTCAACAGGGCCTGATCATGAGCGCGGCATTCCTCTCCCATATCGACAGCGAACTTCAAGGGCTGAAATCGGCCGGCCTCTACAAATCCGAGCGGGTGATCACCTCGACGCAGTCGGCAGAGATCGAGGTGGGCGGCGAAAAGGTGCTGAATTTCTGCGCCAACAACTATCTCGGGCTCGCAGACAGCGCCGAATTGCGCGACGCGGCCAAGCAGGCGCTTGACCGCTACGGGTACGGCATGGCGTCGGTGCGTTTCATCTGCGGCACGCAGGAAGAGCACAAGCAGCTCGAGGCAAAGATATCGAGCTTCCTCGGTATGGAGGACACAATCCTCTACGGTTCCTGTTTCGATGCCAACGGCGGCCTGTTCGAGACGCTGCTTTCCGAGGAGGACGCGGTCATTTCCGACGCGCTGAACCACGCCTCGATCATCGACGGAGTCAGGCTCTCCAAAGCAAAACGCTTTCGCTATGCCAACAACGACATGGCGGCGCTCGAGGAGGAATTGAAGAAGGCCGAAGGCAGCCGCTTCAAGCTGATCGCCACCGACGGGGTTTTTTCCATGGACGGCATCATCGCCAATCTCCAGGGCGTCTGCGACCTCGCGGAAAAATACGATGCCATGGTGATGGTCGACGACAGCCACGCCGTCGGTTTCGTCGGCGAGCACGGCCGCGGCACGCCGGAATATTGCGGCGTCGAGGGCCGGGTCCATATACTCACCGGCACGCTCGGCAAGGCGCTGGGGGGTGCCTCGGGTGGCTACACGGCGGCGAGCAGCCCGGTGGTCGAATGGCTGCGCCAGCGCTCGCGTCCCTATCTATTTTCCAACACGCTGATGCCTGCGATCGCCGGGGCCTCGCTGAAGGTGCTGGATATGATCGAGCAGGGCGGCGGCTTGCGTCGCCGGCTCTACGACAACGCCTCGCGCTTCCGCGCCAACATGGAAAAAGCGGGCTTCACGCTGGCCGGAGCCGACCACCCGATCATTCCTGTGATGATCGGCGATGCCGCGCTGGCTTCGCAAATGGCCGACATGCTGCTTGAGCGCGGCATCTACGTGATCGGCTTTTCCTTCCCCGTCGTGCCCAAGGGCCAGGCCCGCATCAGGACGCAGATGTCGGCCGCCCATTCGGCCGCCGATATCGACCGGGCAGTGGCTGCGTTCGGTGAGGTGGGTCGCGAACTTGGAGTGATTGGCTGATGTCCAACATGATGCGCGCACTCGTTAAATCTCGCGCCGAGCCGGGCATCTGGATGGAAGAAGTGCCGGTGCCGGAAATCGGCCCCAACGACGTTCTGATCAAGATCAAGAAGACCGCGATCTGCGGTACCGACGTCCACATCTACAATTGGGACCAGTGGGCGCAAAAGACCGTGCCGGTGCCGATGGTGACCGGCCACGAATTCGTCGGCACGGTCGCCGACTTCGGCGCGGCGGTCACCGAATACAAGATCGGCCAGCGTGTTTCGGGCGAAGGCCACATCGTCTGCGGCCATTGCCGCAA
>NZ_FUIG01000084.1:0-304 GCF_900149755.1 Mesorhizobium delmotii
TCCTGGTTGTGTCGGCCGCCGACGGCCCGATGCCGCAGACCCGCGAGCACATCCTGCTGGCCCGTCAGGTCGGCGTGCCGTCGATCGTGGTGTTTTTGAACAAGGTCGACCAGGTCGACGACGCCGAGCTGCTCGAACTGGTCGAGCTCGAGGTGCGTGAGCTCTTGACCAAGAACGAGTTCCCCGGCGACGACATTCCGATCGTCAAGGGTTCGGCACTTGCGGCTTTGGAAGATTCCGACAAGAAGATCGGCGAGGATTCGATCCGCGAATTGATGGCTGCGGTCGACGACTACATCCCGAC
>NZ_FUIG01000086.1:0-279 GCF_900149755.1 Mesorhizobium delmotii
ATGACGACGTTGCGGCCCTTGGGGCCGAGCGTGACCTTCACTGCGTCGGCGAGGATGTTGACGCCGCGCAGCATGCGCTCACGGGCATCGCGGGAAAATTTTACGTCTTTGGCAGCCATTTTTAGCTCCTGGCAGGGGCTTGAATTGAGCCCGAAGATTTAAGTGACGGTGAGGCCGATATTCAGCCGATGATGCCCATGATGTCGGATTCCTTCATGATCAGAAGGTCTTCGCCATTGAGCTTGACTTCGGTGCCCGACCACTTGCCGAACAGGATGC
>NZ_FUIG01000088.1:0-5153 GCF_900149755.1 Mesorhizobium delmotii
CTTAAATCGCGACACGCTTTAGTTGAAGTGCAATGAAGGTGCGCGGTGAGTAGGGCTACGACATCGGCGCGCTCGGCTTCGCAACCCCGGACACGCTGCACCTGCTGAAGATCGCTATCGCCGACCCGGGCAGCGGCGGACCGCCGATCCGGCGTTCGTCCAGGTGCCGTTGGCAAGCTGCTGGCCATGGACTATGCCGCGGAGCGCCGGCCGCGATCACAATGGACCGCGGCCAGTCATGAAGCGCAGGGGTGGGCTTGGCGAAGGGGCTCATATCACCCACCTAACGGTGGCGGACGGGTTCGGCAACGTCGTCGCCAGCACCCAGACGACAACTCCCTGGTCGGCGCCCGCTATATCGTGCCGGCCACCCGCATGGTTCCGAACAACTAGATGTTCTCGTTCGACCCGCATCCGGGTCGCGCCGGCTCGGTCGCGCCCGGCAAGCGCGTCACCTCTTCGATGTCACCGGTGATGATCCTGCGCGACGGCAGGCTAGGTTACGCGCTCGGCCTGCCTGGCGGATTGAGCATCTTCCCCTCGATCATGTAAGCGCTGTCGAACTCTCTCGTTCAGGAAGCAGAGGCGCCGCGACTCTGGACGCAAGGCTATGTGGGTGGACGATGAAGCTTCGGTGCCGGAAGCGTGCTCGCGGCACTACGCGACCGCGGTTATGATGTGGCGGCTGTCGGCAACGTTGGCGGCGGCATGGATGCCATTCAGTTCGATGCTGACGGCACAATTACGGGTGCCACGTGCTGGCGCGCCCACCGTTCGCCGATCGGCGGCGGGTTTGCCCGAATGGGGCGCGGTTCAGGCCGGACCAGGGGCGGAGCCGAGCCGCGGTCGGCGGTCTGTCTGGCATTCTGACGTCAAGCCGGCCGGCAGTCCGACCGCGCCGATTTGAAGCCAGCCACGATTCCGATTAGTGACCGGTGCGGGAGAAGGCTGTGAAGCACGGTTGTCGATTTCCTCATCAAGCACCCACTGGTGGAGAGGAGGGCTTTATGATGCCGACAAAGCGAAATTGGACCATGCGATAACTGATATGGATGCTCCGGCTGCCGTGGCAGGAGCAGCACCCGTGACATTCCGCTGATGCCTGGGATGGCCCAAGCGGCGGGGCTGAGCTGGCCCCTGACACCATCTTCGAGATTTGACAGGTGCCCGTTCTCGTCGAATCAACGCTAAGATCCTCAACCGTTCCCGGTCCTGCCGCAAGGCGGGCAACCACGACGTGTGCATGGGAGTTGCTTCGGCCCATGCGATCCTCGTCCTTCATGTGGCCGATCACGGACTCGATGGCGGAATTGCGACGCAATTCGGCGCTTGGTGGCCAGGGTTACGCGACAGTTCTGACGGCCGTGAAGACCCTGAACTTGTGGCCGCAACAACCGGCGTCGGCGAGGATGCGGTCTATTCGTTGCCTATGGTCTTTCCCATATTCAGGACGACGATTGGAAGAGTGTGGCCATCATAAAGATGCCGGCAACGCTGTAGTGAGCAGGGCGAACTGACCGCCCTTTGAACGCTCGAGCGTCGTGGCTCCTTGCCTTGCCGATGCACTCGAACTCCGGTGCACGCAGGCTGTAGATCTTACGGTCGCGCTGGCGTTACCGGCCCTCCAGACTGTCGATGCTTGGCAGAGCGGCCATTTGAAATAGTATCGAGGCTGCTCTTCGCCCGACGATCTGGCGGGAGGCGTCGCGAATGGTGCGGCCGAGAAGCGTCATCAACTTCCGCGGCGGCGGTTCGTGGCGGAAGAACTCTTCGCCGCAAAGATACTGGAGGTACGGAGATCTCCGCACAGCGGGCGCACACTTCCTTGTCCGACAGACCGAACGTGTACTCAGGTTCGCGAGGCCTGCCAAGGGCAATGGTGGCATGCCCCGGCCGTCCGGATAGACCGTGCCAAAGCGTTCCTCCAGTACTGGCCGGTCGATTGCCTGCGCCAACTGCACCGGTTCGTGATTCATATTGGTGATCTCGCGCTTTCTCGCAGCCTGGACACCGCCGTTGCAAACACCGCAAGTTCTGCAATCCTAAACCGGCTATCATCCCGGATCCCAATAAATCAAAGGGCTTGCAGATAGTTCACACACGACTGTTGTTAGCTCAGTGCGGAACGAACGGTGGCCTTGGCCAGTACAAGGCCCGGATCAATCAGCGGTATACCGCTGTCAGAATACGGTTCCACCAGGGCAATTTCCGAGCAGCCGAGGATGATGCTCTCCGCTCCGCGCGCTATCAACGCAGCGATCAGGCCAAGGATCTCGGATCGTATTGCATGGCCTAGATCGCCGGTGTTGATCCGGCCGAGCGCGAGCATCAGCCGTTCGAGTTCTTTGGCTGTCTGTACAATCGGTATCAGATCACGGCTGGCAAGCCGATCCTGATAAAGGTTGGACCTAAAGCAGCCGTCCGTCGCCAGCAGGCCCACACGCCTGCACTGCGGGAAATCGGAACGGATTGTTCTCATTGTCTCTTCGACCATGCTGATGAAGGGAACCGAAACTGCCTGCCGCAGTTCGCCCTCATAGACATGTGCAGCATTGCAGACCATCACGATGAAATTAGCCCCAGCGATTTCGAGGCGTCTGCCACTCGCGGCAAGTGCAGCCGCCGCGATGGGTCCCGTGCCGAGGATAGCCGCGTTGATATCGGGAACCTTCGGATTGCAGTCGACGATCATGTGGAGATGGTCGCGATTGCTCTTGATAGGCGTATGCTCCAGAACAGAATTCAGGAAGGCGACGGTGGCCCTGGAGCCGAGCCCACCGATGACACCGACCGTCTTTGGCGACATAACCAAACCTCGTATTCCCATGGACGTACTGACGGGCGTCGCAAGCGCGCCGCTGGGCTCGATTAGGCGATCTCCGATCGTGCCAACCGGGAAATTGCACCCGTCCAATTATCTTAGGACGGGCCGACAGCAGGAGGACGAAGATCCCGGACCGGCGCCATGACGGCGATGGTCGAGACCATTCCGCGAAGCCCTCAGGCTTTCTGCATATTCCACATCGGGAGGCGGCCCACCGGCGTACCAATGAGGCCGGTGAGCGTCTTCCGGCGCGCGATTGGCGAGACAGCTCGACCCAAGAAAACGAAGCCAACTAAGTCCCACCAAACCCTTTGCATCTCGCGGGCCAGCGCCCTGCGCTCTTCGAGCGTTGCGACGTCTGCCCATTTGGCTCGAAGAGCCTCGTATTCGTCGCTTTTGGGCCAGCCGAACCAGCCCTTCTCGCCATCCGCCGTTAGGAAGGCTGCGGAGACCGGATTGGTGAAGTCATAATCAGCCGAATCCGTGATGAAGACGCTCCAGCCACCGGTCTCAACCGGGTCCTTCTTCGCCCGGCGCGCGACAACCCCGCCCCAGTCGCTCGGCGCAAGCTCGGTATTGACCCCAATCTTGCGCAGCGAGTCCGCCAAAAGCTGCGCGGCGTTGCTGGCCGACGCCCAGCTTGTGGGTTGGAGAATGACGACCTTCTCGCCGGCATATCCGGCCTCCTGGAAGAGATGCTTGGCCTTTTCCGGATCCCCCCCCTTCTTGAACCATCCCGTATTTTCGTCATTCGAATAAGGTGAACTGTTTCCAAATATCGAAGCGACGGTGTGGCCGTATTTTGGATCGGGGGCAACGACACTAAGGAACGCTTCCTGGTCGATCAGGTGAAGCATAGCTTGGCGCGCCTTGACATTGTCAAACGGCTTCTGCAGGTGGTTCATGCGCAGGAACATGTTGTAGCCCGCCTCATTCAGAACCTGGAGCTCAAGATTGGGATCGCTCTCGATAACTGAATAAAAATCGGCGGGCGGCGAATTAAGGAAATCGATCTCACCCGCTTGCAGGGCCGCCAAAGCAGTCTGCTGATCGGCGATATTGTTCCAGATGACACGGTCGACCTTGACGGTCTTCGCGCCGGCCAATCCGTCGGGCAGATCCTTGCGCGCTATATATTTCTCGTTGCGATCGTAGGTGAAGCTTGCGCCCGGCTTTGCAAGAGCTTGATTGAACTTAAACGGCCCCGATCCGATGTTCGCGGTCACCTGCTCAGTAGCGGGGCGATCCGCATCCTTCTCGCGCATAACGAATGTTCCAGTCAGTAATTCGGTCAGCAGCCCCAGCGGTTCCTTGAGCACGATCGTGAAGGTCTTGTCGTCCTTCTTCGAGATATCACCGGCCCGCTTCATAGCCAATTTTCCGTTGGCAGTCTGGCCCCAGCGACGGATCGAGGCGACACAGTCTGCCGCAGTGACGGGGGTGCCGTCGTGCCAGCCCAGGCCATCCCGCAGCTCCAACGTATAGGTTTTCTTGTCATCGGAAACACCCCACTTTTCCACCATTTGCGGCTGCGGCAGAAGCTTGGAGTCGGGCGCGAACAGCGTGTCGTAGATGGCCAAGGCGTGATCGGCGGTGATGTCGGCGGTCGTATAGTACGGGTCGAAGAGGCTAAGGTCGATCCTCACCATCCGCACAGTCCGCGCGTCGCTTGGCGCAGTCTGTGCCCGCAGCACCGACGGCATCGATACAGCCGTTCCGGCGGCCAGGCCCGCTTTAATGATGTCGCGTCGCGAGATTATCATGCTCCGTTCCCCTTTTTGAGTTAGTGGCGCGGTTAACCCCGCACCTATCAATTCTGTCGATACCACGAGCGAGGCGTTCGATCTCAAAGAGGCGGCAGACCTCGTTCTCCAACAAATGACTTACCGGGAGACTACACTTCGAAAACATTAACACCTGGCGTAGGAACGTTTGCGCCAAAATGCGTCGGCTACTGAAATACGGGCTGCAGAACCCGGGGCGGTTTGAAATGCCTCGGCCTCTGCGGGCCGCACGCGGCAGCTCATCTTCGATCGCAGACGCACCAGCCGAAGAGATGGGGCAGGACCTTTAGAGGAATTTGCACTCCTCGGCACCAATCCGGCCGAAACTCTACCCCGCCGCAGGTCGGGGAAAAGCGGGGCAGGTCAAGGAAGTCTTGCGCCTGTTCCAGGGTTGTGAAAGGCCAGAAACGCATTTTGTTGGGTGGTGAACTGCAATAAAGGGGCGCGCAAATTTGTAAGATTGGCACAATTCTTATTGGGCTCCACGTGGCCGGGCATCGCACGCTGGATGACTTAGACCGGAGAATCCTCACGGCTTTATAAAA
>NZ_FUIG01000091.1:0-281 GCF_900149755.1 Mesorhizobium delmotii
GCCGGACGAGTGGTTCGAGAAGCCTGAAGTCTTCATGCACAAGAGCTACGACGACAAGAAGGCGATGATCGAGGAACTGCGCGGCCCGTTCTCGATGGACATGGTCATGCAGGAGGTCAACCGCTACGCCGACTCGGAGTTCCGCTACTCCGATAAGTCCGACGACGCGGCGGTGACCAAGATGATCCGCGACACCCGCCTGCGCGACCGCGCGGTGCGCGAGATCGAGGAGTTGAAGAAGAAGGGCCTGTGGAATGCGTGAGGTTCTTCCTTCTCCCCGT
>NZ_FUIG01000002.1:0-101561 GCF_900149755.1 Mesorhizobium delmotii
CAGAACTTGACGCACACAACTCGAGACTGGCGTGGCGAGTGGGGCTCGTGTGTCCAGCGGGACGGCACAAGAAGCTGGCCGCCGGGAGGCCTGCAGGGATACGCGGCAGCCAGGGATTTCCCGCCGGTCAAGGGCGGGGATTGAGGTTCGGGGCTTAGTCGGCCTTGGCGATGTGCCAGACGCCGCCGACGCCGTCGCCGGTCACATCGCCGGCCTTCTTGTCCTTGATGAATGTGTAGAGCGGCTTGCCTTCATAGGCCCACATCTTGGTGCCGTCGGTGCGGTCGACGATTGTCCATTCGCCTTCGGGCTTGGCGTCGGCCTCAGCCTTCAGCGGCGGCCAATTGGTGGCGCATTTGTCGTAGCAGTTCGACTTGCCCGTCTCATCCTTGTCGTAGGTGTAAAGGGTCATGCCGTTGGCATCGGTGTAGATCTTGGTGCCGCCGACATCGGCTTCTTTCCACGCTTCGGCGGCATAGGAGGTGGCGGTGCCGAGCAAAAGCACCGCCAGCCCAACTGTGATCGATTTCATGACGCTCTCCCTGATATGGTCGAGAAGCGCGCGGAAAGCCGCGGCCTCGTTGTATCAACGCGCCTGGTGTGGCGTTTCTTCCTCGATGCGAGGCGGCAACTTGCCACGCATTGGTGATTGGCGGACAAGGACGTGCGCCGCTATATCGGCGCCGATACAGTTGGAGTTTCGGGAATGGCATTGGATATCGGCTATGTCAGCGCGGTCGGGGCGGGGGCGATCTCGTTCCTGTCGCCCTGCGTGCTGCCGCTGGTGCCGCCCTATCTCTGCTACATGGCGGGCGTATCGGTCGATGATTTCCGAGGCAATGCCGGCGTCGCGGCCAAGGCAGACGCACGCAGCGCGCTGCTCTATGCCTCGATCGCCTTCGTTCTCGGCTTTTCGACCGTCTTCGTGGCGTTGGGCGCCGGCGCCTCGACCATCGGCCGGCTGCTGCGCGTCTGGCAGGAGCCGCTGGCCATGGCCGCCGGCGTGCTGATCATCCTGATGGGGCTGAATTTCCTCGGCATATTGCGCATCCCGCTGCTGTCGCGTGAGGCGCGCTTCCAGTCGCGGGGCAAGCCGGCCAGTATCGTTGCCGCATACGTCATGGGACTGGCCTTCGCCTTCGGCTGGACACCCTGCATCGGACCGGTGCTGGGGCCGATCCTGACGCTTGCCGGCGGCCGCGAGACGGTGGGCGAGGGCGCGCTGCTGCTTGCCGCCTATTCGCTCGGCCTCGGCATACCGTTCCTGATCGCGGCGCTGTTTTCCGGCGCCTTCATGCGCTTTCTCTCGAAATTCCGCGTCCATCTCGGCCGTGTCGAAAAGGCGATGGGCGCACTGCTGGTCGTCGCCGGCGTCTTTTTCCTGACCGGAGGCGTGCAGGCCGCGTCCTACTGGCTGCTGGAGAATTTCCCGATGCTGGGGCAACTGGGTTGATTAGATCAAGTCGAAAGCTTGATGCGACTCACAGCTATCGCAGCTGGCGTTGCCGGCACGGTAATCGCTTCAGGTTTGCGCCGCCCCTCATCGCCCTGCAGGGCACTTCTCCCCGTATAGTGACGGGGAGAAGGACGCCTTCGCAAAGGATTTCGCCAATCTCCAACGTCGCCAGAAAGGGTGCCGAGGTTGCGGCCAGCCTCCTTCTCCCCGTCACTATACGGGGAGAAGATGCCGGCAGGCAGATGAGGGGCAGCGCCAGCATAGATCATTGGCCGGATTAGAAATCGAATTTGCGACGCAGCACAACCACCTCACTGGAATTTAACCGCATTGGCGCAGCATTGGCGCCAATGCTAGACATGCCTTGATTCCCGACCCTTTTCATATGGTTGCCATTCCATGAGCCAGAGAACCTGCCTGTCCGTCATCCTCGCCGCCGGCGAAGGCACGCGCATGAAAAGCGCTGTGCCAAAAGTGCTGCACCCGATCGCCGGCCTGCCGATGGTCGCCCATGTCGTGAGGGCTGCGGAAGCCGCAGGCAGCGGTGATCTGGCGCTGGTGATCGGCCATGGCGCGGACGAGATGCGCAAGGCCATGCAAAAGTTCGCGCCGAAGGCGGAGACCTTCGTCCAGGACAAGCGGCTCGGCACGGCGCATGCCGTGCTGGCGGCTCGCGACGCGATATCAAAGAGTTACGACGACATCCTGGTGATGTTCGGCGATACACCGCTGATCGATCCGGCGGTGCTGACCGCTGCGCGCCTGAAGCTGGCTGAAGGCGCTGCCGTCGTTGTGGTCGGCTTCCGCACGTCAAATCCGTCCGGCTATGGCCGCTTGATCGAAAAAGGCGGCAAGCTCATCGCCATCCGCGAGGAAAAGGACTGCACCGACGAGGAGAAGAAAATCACCTTCTGCAATGGCGGGCTGATGGCGATTGCGGGAAAGCATGCGCTGCAGCTGCTCGATCAAGTCGGCAACAACAACGCCAAGGCCGAATATTATCTCACCGACATCGTCGAGATCGCCGGCGGGCAGGGTTTTGACGTCGTTGCCGCAGAGGCCGGCTTCGAGAATGTGCTCGGCATCAACAATCGCGCCGAACTCGCTGCGGCGGAAGGCATCTGGCAGATGCGCCGGCGGCGCGAGGCCATGCTCTCCGGCGTTACATTGATCGCGCCGGAAACCGTGTTCTTTTCGCACGATACCGAGATCGGCGCCGATACGATCGTAGAACCCAATGTCTGGTTCGGGCCCGGCGTGAAGATCGCCCCGGGCGCCAAGATCCATGCCTTCAGCCATATTGAAGGCGCCACGATCGCTTCCGATTGCGATGTCGGACCGTACGCGCGGCTGCGGCCGGGTTCCGATCTCCGGCAAAAAGCCAAGGTCGGCAATTTTTGCGAGGTCAAGCAGGCGACGATCGAGGAGGGCGCAAAGGTCAATCACCTGACCTATATCGGCGATGCTCGCGTCGGCGCCGGCGCCAATATCGGCGCTGGAACCATCACCTGCAATTATGACGGCTATTCGAAGTTCTTCACCGACATCGGCGAGGGCGCTTTCGTCGGCTCGAATTCTTCGTTGGTGGCGCCTGTTAACATCGGTAAGGGCGGCTACATCGCTTCGGGCAGCGTGATCACCGAAAGCGTGCCCGACGATGGATTGGCCTTCGGCCGCGCCCGCCAGAGGACGCTGCCCGGCAAGGGCAAGGAATTGCGCGAGCGTATTGCTTCGGCTGCGGCGGCCCGGAAAAAAGGCTAGCCTGACGGAGCTCCGCAACGAGCTGCATCATGTCTTCGACGGATTTCAGGAACCACCGAGGCGAGATAGGATGCATGCTCGGAGAAACTGAGCGATTGCTGTAACCGGATTGCAAGAGCGCCCTGTCATGGTGCATCTGTGCAAGATCGTTCCGGCTGATACGGGACGAAACGCAATGTGATTTTCGCGGCAGCCCGGCCAACCCTAAATGGCGCCGGGCTTTTATGCCGGAATCGGGGGCAACGTCTATGTGCGGTATCGTCGGAATTGTCAGTCACTCGCCGGTCGCGCCACTGATCGTCGATGCACTGAAAAGGCTCGAATATCGCGGCTATGATTCGGCTGGCGTCGCCACCGTCGAGCACGGCAAGCTTGCGCGTCGCCGCGCCGAGGGCAAGCTGATCAATCTCGAACGCCGGCTGAAGGACGAACCGCTCGACGGCATGATCGGCATCGGCCACACGCGCTGGGCAACGCATGGCGTGCCCAATGAGACCAATGCGCATCCGCATTTTTCCGACGGCGTCGCCATCGTCCACAACGGCATCATCGAGAATTTCGCCGAATTGCGCGACGAGCTGATGCGCGACGGCTACACATTTTCATCGCAGACCGACACCGAGGTCGTCGCACACCTGGTGGGTCGCGAACTGGCCAGGGGCCTGCAGCCGGTCGAGGCCGCGCACCAGGCGCTGAAGCGGCTGGAAGGCGCCTTTGCGCTGGCCATCATGTTTAGGGGAGACGAGGATCTCATCGTCGGCGCGCGGAACGGCCCGCCGCTGGCCGTCGGCCATGGCGATGGCGAGATGTTTTTGGGCTCCGACGCCATCGCGCTTGCCCCCTTCACCAATTCGATCACCTATCTGGAGGATGGCGACTGGGCGGTGGTGCGCCGCAACGACGTCGGCATCTTCGACATGGACGGCAACAAGGTCGACCGCAAGCGCCAGCAGTCGCTCAGCACCAGCTTCATGGTCGACAAGGGCAACCGGCGCCATTTCATGGAGAAGGAAATTCATGAACAGCCCGAGGTGATCTCGCACACGCTGGCGCATTATGTGGATTTTGTTGGCGGCGTCTCGAAGCCGCTCGAGCTGCCGTTCAATTTCGCTGAGATCAATCGGCTGGCGATTTCGGCCTGCGGCACCGCCTATCTGGCCGGCCTGATCAGCAAATACTGGTTCGAGCGCTATGCGCGGCTGCCGGTCGACATCGATGTCGCTTCGGAATTCCGCTACCGCGAGATGCCGCTGTCGAAGACAGACGCCGCCTTCTTCATCTCGCAATCGGGCGAGACCGCCGACACGCTGGCCTCGCTGCGCTATTGCCGGCAGGCCGGGATGAAGATCGGCGCGGTCGTCAATGTCCGCGAATCGACGATGGCGCGCGAGTCCGACGTCATCCTGCCGACGCTGGCCGGGCCGGAGATCGGTGTCGCCTCGACCAAGGCCTTCACCTGTCAATTGTCGGTGCTGGCCTCGCTTGCCGTGCGGGCCGGCGTGGCGCGCGGAACGATTTCGCGCGAGCAGGAAACGACGCTGGTCCGCCAACTGTCGGAAGCGCCCCGCTACGCCAACCAGGTCCTGAAGCTCGACGGCCAGATCGAAAAGGTTGCGCGCGACCTCTCGCACTACAAGAACGTGCTCTATCTCGGCCGCGACACCAATTTCCCGCTGGCCATGGAAGGTGCGCTGAAGCTCAAGGAAATCTCCTATATCCATGCCGAGGGCTATGCCGCCGGCGAACTGAAGCACGGGCCTATCGCGCTGATCGACGAGAACATGCCGGTCATCGTTATTGCCCCGCATGACCGCATCTTTGAAAAGACCGTGTCGAACATGCAGGAAGTGGCTGCGCGCGGCGGCAAGATCATCCTGATCACCGACAGCAAGGGTGCCGCGCACGCCACGGTGAAGACGATGGAGACGATCGTGCTGCCGGACGTGCCGGAAATCATCTCGCCGATCATCTACGCGCTGCCGATCCAGATGCTGGCCTATTTCACCGCGGTGTTCATGGGCACCGACGTCGACCAGCCGCGCAACCTGGCGAAATCGGTGACTGTGGAATAGCCGTGGTTTAAAAATTTCGCAGTTCCAAAGCCGAATGCGGTTCACTAATGTTGTGCCGCAATCAGTGCTGCGGTGAACCATGTCCGATGCTTCCAAGACCTCAGGCATGACCCGGCTGCGGAATTATTTCCTGACAGGTTTTGTTGTCTGCGCGCCGCTGGCGATCACCGCCTACATTGCATGGTCCTTCATCGGCTGGGTCGATTCCTGGGTGAAACCCTATATTCCGGCGCGCTACAACCCCGATAGCTATTTGCCGGCGCCGGTTCCGGGTTTTGGCCTGATCGTCGCCTTGATCCTGATCACCCTGATCGGTTTCCTGACCGCCAATATCGTCGGCCGCGCCATCGTCTTGTTTGGTGAGCGCCTACTCGGCCGCATGCCGCTGGTGCGCGGCATCTACGGCTCGCTGAAGCAGATCTTCGAGACCGTGCTGTCGAACAAGGGAGACATGTTTCGCCAGGTCGGGCTGGTCGAATACCCGCGCAAGGGCGTCTGGTCGCTGGTCTTCGTCGCCAGCGAGAAGGAAACCGAGATCAACCAGAAGCTCGACCAGGAAGGCAACCCGCTGATCGCGGTGTTCATGCCGTGCACGCCCAACCCGACCACCGGCTTCCTGATGTATGTGCCGAAATCCGATGTCGTGCTGCTCGACATGACGATCGAGGACGGGGCCAAGCTGATCGTCTCGGCCGGGCTGGTGGCACCGGAGGTCAAGGCGAAAATGGTGACGTTGAACGGCAAGCCGATCGGCGTGCAGATCGCCAATCCGCCGGTGGGTGCCGGGCCTCAGCCGGCGCGCAAGAGCCGCACCGCCTCGTCGCGGCCGAACAAATAAAGCAGCATGCGAAGGGCGGCGCCGCGTTCGGATTGCAATTCCGGATCGCGCGACAGGATCAGCCGTGCGTCGTCGCGCGCGGCTTCGAGCAGGTCGGCATGCGCCTCGATGCGCGCCACTTGGAAGCCCGGCGTGCCGGACTGGCGGGTGCCCAGCAGCTCGCCTTCGCCACGCAGTTTCAGGTCCTCCTCGGCGATGCGGAACCCGTCCTCGGTCTCGCGCATCACCGACAGCCGGCGCATCGCTGTCTCGCCGAGCGGATCCTTGTAGAGCAGCACGCAGGAGGACGGTTTTTCGCCGCGCCCGACGCGGCCGCGCAACTGGTGCAGCTGGGCGAGGCCGAAGCGCTCGGCATGCTCGATGACCATGATCGTCGCATCCGGCACATCGACGCCGACCTCTATGACCGTGGTGGCGATCAGGATGCGTGTCTCGCCGGCCTTGAAGGCGCGCATCGCCTCGTCCTTGTCGGCGCCCTTCATGCGGCCGTGCACCAGGCCGATCCGGTCGCCGAACAGCTGATACAGCGAGGCAAAACGGTCCTCCGCCGACATCAGCTTGATCTCTTCGGATTCCTCGACCAGCGGACAGATCCAGTAGATCTTCTGGCCGTCGGCGACGGCGTCGCGCATGCGGCCGATCAGCTCGTCGAGCCGTTCGAGCGGCAGGGTGACAGTGCGTATCGGCTGACGACCGGCCGGTTTTTCGGTCAGCTTCGACACATCCATGTCGCCGAAAGCGGTCAGCACCAGCGTGCGCGGGATCGGCGTCGCCGTCATCACCAGCATGTCGGGCGCGTCGCCCTTGGCGGTGATGGCAAGCCGCTGGTGGACGCCAAAACGGTGCTGCTCGTCGATGACGGCGAGGACAAGGTCGTGGAACGTCACCGTTTGCTGGAACAGGGCGTGGGTGCCGACGACGATGTCGATCTCGCCATTGGCCAGACCGGCCAGCGTCTCGGTGCGCTCGCGGCCCTTTTCGCGGCCGGTGAGGATGGCGACGCGCAGGCCGGCTTGTTCGGCCAAAGGTGCAATCGTCGCAAGGTGCTGGCGCGCCAGGATTTCGGTCGGCGCCATCAATGCCGCCTGGCCGCCGGCCTCGACGGCGCGCGCCATGGCGAGCAGCGCGACAACCGTCTTGCCGGAGCCGACATCACCCTGCAGCAGGCGCAGCATGCGTTCGGGGTCACCGAGATCGGCGTTGATTTCGGCAAGCGCCATTTCCTGCGAGGTGGTCAGCGAATAGGGAAGGGCGGCGCGCAGCCTTTCGACGATGCGGCCGTTGCCGACCAATGGTCGTCCGGACAAGCGGCGGACTTTTGCGCGCACCAGCGCCAGCGACACCTGGCCTGCCAGAAACTCATCATAGGCGAGACGCCGCCAGGCAGCGCCGTCGATGGACACGTCGATCGGGTCGGCGGGATTGTGGATGCGGGCGAGCGCGTCGCCAAAGGCAGGAAAGGTCCGGCTGCGCAGAAACTCGCCGTCCTGCCATTCCGGCAGCACCGGCAAGCGAGCGAGCGCCTGGCCGATTGCCCGGCGCAGCACTTTTCCCGAGAGCCCGGCGGTGAGCGGATAGACCGGCTCGACCAGCGGCAGGTTTTCCGCCTCACTGGCCAACGCGATGTGGTCGGGATGAACCATAGTCGGGCGGCCGTTGAACCATTCCATGCGCCCGGAGACCACGACATGCTCGCCCTCGGGCATAGCCTTTTCGAGATAGGCGGCGTGCGCATGGAAGAAGGTCAGCGCGATCTCACCGGTGTCGTCATGGGCGTAAACCCGGTATGGCACCGATCTGTTGCCGCGCGGCGGCGGCTGGTGGCGGTCGATGCGCACTTCGAGGGTGACGATCGCGCCTTCGGCCGAACCGGCGATACCCGGCCGGTTGCGGCGGTCGATCACCGCGTGGGGCAGCACGAACAGAAGATCGCCGGCACGCGCCGCGCGGTCGCCGAGATCGGCCGGCACGATTTTCTCGATCAGTGCGCCGACCTTCGGCCCGACGCCGGCAAGCGAGGTGATCGGGACAAACAGCGGATCGAGGAGGGAAGGGCGCATGATGTCAGCTTATGTCGAGACAGCCGCAGCGCAAGGCTGACACCGCCCTCTATCCACGCTATATGCGCCGCTTCAGGCAAGGATGCTGGTCAATGACGGGAACGAGACGATCAAGCGAGGGGCTCGACGCCCGCCGCCGCAAGCTTCTGTTTCGGTCCTGGCATCGCGGCATGCGCGAAATGGACCTCATTCTCGGCAGTTTCGCAGACGCCGAGATCGGCGCCTTGACCGGCGACGAACTCGACCAATATGAGAGGCTCCTCGATGTTCCCGACACCGAATTCCTGCCCGTGATCACCGGCGAACGCCCGATTCCGGCAAATATCGATTGTGCCGTCCTGCAAAAAATCCTGGCGTCGCGCCAGACGATGACATTCTGAACGACGTGTAATCCATGAGCCTCATTCCCTCGATCGGCCTGCCGAAAGGCCGCGCCGGCCAGTTCATCGTCGACGGTGTCGCCGACGGTTACGAAGCCTTTGCGCTGGTGCAGGCGGCACACGAGATCGCGCCTGACAAGCCGGTGCTGTTCGTGGCACGCGACGGCCAGCGCCTGCCTTCGATCGTCGAGGCGCTTTCATTCGCCGCGCCTGGCCTGCCGGTGCTGGAACTGCCGGCTTGGGACTGTCTGCCCTACGACCGCGTTTCGCCCGGGGCGGATGCTGCGGCAAGGCGGCTCGATGCACTCACAGCGATGATCGCGCTGGCGAAGAAACCACACCGCGCCGTCATCCTCACCACAGCCAATGCGCTACTGCAGCGCATCCCGCCGGCAAGCCTCGTCGAGGCGCAGATGTTTCACGCCGAACCCGGCAACCAGATCGACATGAATGCACTGGTGTCGCGGCTGGAGATATCAGGCTTCGAAAGGGTGCCGACCGTGCGCGGGGTCGGCGAGTTTGCCGTGCGCGGCGGCATTCTGGACCTGTTCGCACCCGGCTGGACGGAAGCGCTGCGGCTCGATTTCTTCGGCGACACGCTGGAATCGATCCGCGTCTTCGACGCCGCCACGCAGCGCACCACCGGCCAGCGCAAGTCGATGGCGCTGCAGGCGATGAGCGAAGTGGCGCTGACGCCGGAGACCATCAGCCGCTTCCGCCGCAGCTACATCGATGCCTTCGGCGCACCCTCGCGCGACGATGGGCTGTATGCGGCGGTCAGCGAGGGACGGCGTTTCGCCGGCATGGAACATTGGCTGCCGTTCTTCTACGAGCGGCTGGAGACGGTGTTCGACTATCTGCCGGACACGCCTGTCGTGTTCGACCATCTGGCGCATGAGGCGCTGGCCGAGCGCCATGCGCTGATCCTCGACCATTACGAGGCGCGCAGGAAGCAGGCCGACGGCGCGCTGAAGGACGCCGTGCCCTACAAGCCGGTGCCGCCGGACCTGCTTTATTTGTCGCCCGAAAACCTCATCGCCTCGCTTGGCCCGCGCGAAGCGATCGACTTCACGCCCTTCGACGCGCCCGACGCCGGCGCCAAGAAAATCTTCCATGCCGGCTCGCGGCATGGCCGCAGCTTCGTCGAGGAACGCGCCGATCCCAACGTCAACGTCTTCGACGTCGTCGTAAAACACATTGCCGATGAGCGGGCCGCTCGCCGCCGCGTCGTCATCGCCGGCTGGACCGAAGGTTCGCTAGACCGGCTCGGCCAGATCCTGGCCGAGCATCACCTCGGCAACCTCAGGCCGGTCGCCACACTGGCCGAGGCGGAAAAGCTCGAACCGGGGCAGGCGGGACTTGCCGTGCTGCCGCTCGAATCCGGCTTCGAGACCGAGAAACTGGTCATTATCGCCGAGCAGGACATCCTGGGCGACCGGCTGATCCGTCGTTCGAAGCGCAAGAAGCGCGCTTCGGACTTCATCGCCGAGGCCTCGGCGTTGTCCTCCGGCGACATCGTCGTCCATACCGATCACGGCATTGGCCGCTTCATCGGGCTGCGCACCATCGAGGCGGTCGGTGCGCCGCATGATTGCCTCGAAATCCATTATGCCGGCGACGACCGGCTGTTCCTGCCGGTGGAGAACATCGAGCTTCTGTCGCGCTATGGTTCGGATTCGGCTGAAGCTACATTGGACAAGCTTGGCGGCGGCGCCTGGCAATCGCGTAAGGCGCGGCTGAAGCGGCGGCTTCTCGATATGGCCGGGCAGTTGATCCGCATCGCCGCCGAGCGGCATATGCGCGCCGCTCCTTCGCTGGTGCCGGGGGACGGTCTCTATGGCGAATTCGCCGCGCGGTTTCCCTATGAGGAGACCGACGACCAGCAGACGGCGATCGATTCGGTCATGGGTGATCTGGGCGCCGGAAAGCCGATGGACCGGCTGATCTGCGGCGATGTCGGCTTCGGCAAGACGGAAGTTGCACTTCGCGCCGCCTTCATCGCGGCGATGGAAGGCTTTCAGGTCGCGGTGGTGGTGCCGACGACGCTTCTCTCGCGCCAGCACTTCAAGACCTTCTCGCAGCGCTTCTCCGGCTTGCCGATCCGCGTCGCCCAGGCTTCGCGGCTGGTCGGCGCCAAGGAACTGGCCGAGGCCAAGAAAGGCATCGCCGAAGGCACGGTCGACATCGTCGTCGGCACTCATGCGCTGCTCGGCTCGTCGATCTCGTTCAAGAATCTCGGCCTGTTGATCATCGACGAGGAACAGCACTTTGGCGTCAAGCACAAGGAACGGCTGAAGGACCTGAAGAGCGACGTGCATGTGCTGACGCTGTCGGCAACGCCGATCCCGCGCACGCTGCAGCTGGCGCTGACCGGCGTGCGCGAACTGTCGCTGATCGCCACGCCGCCGGTCGACCGCCTGGCGGTGCGCACCTTCATCTCGCCCTTCGATCCGCTGGTCATCCGCGAGACCCTGCTCAGGGAACGCTACCGTGGCGGCCATTCCTTCTATGTCGTGCCGCGCATCAGTGATCTGGCGGAAATTCATGATTTCCTTCGCGAATCCGTGCCCGAGCTGAAAGTGGCTGTCGCTCACGGCCAGATGCCGCCCGGCGAACTCGACGACATCATGAATGCCTTCTATGACGGCCAGTACGATGTGCTGCTGTCGACCACCATTGTCGAATCCGGCCTCGATATCCCGACCGCCAACACGCTGATCGTGCATCGCGCCGACATGTTCGGCCTGTCGCAGCTTTACCAGCTGCGCGGCCGCGTCGGCCGCTCGAAGGTGCGCGCCTATGCGCTGTTCACGCTGCCGGCCAACCGCAAGCTGACCGACACTGCCGAGCGGCGGCTGAAGGTGCTGCAGTCGCTCGATACGCTGGGCGCCGGCTTCCAGCTCGCCAGCCACGATCTCGACATCCGCGGCGCCGGCAACCTTCTCGGCGAAGAGCAGTCCGGCCACATCAAGGAGGTCGGCTTCGAGCTTTACCAGCAGATGCTGGAGGAAGCCGTTGCCGAGGTGAAGGATTCCGGCGAGGTGCAGGATGGCGGCTGGTCGCCGCAGATCGCCGTCGGCACGGCGGTGATGATCCCGGAAAGCTATGTTCCTGACCTGCAGCTGCGGCTGGCGCTCTATCGCCGCCTCGGCGACCTCGAAAACACCGAGGAGATCGACGCCTTCGGCGCCGAGCTGATCGACCGCTTCGGACCGTTGCCGGAGGAAGTGAAGCATCTGCTGAAGATCGTCTTCATCAAGGCGCTCTGCCGCAAGGCCAATGTCGAAAAGCTCGATGCCGGACCAAAGGGCGTCGTCATCCACTTCCGCAAGCGGGAGTTCTCGAACCCCGTCGGACTGGTCACGCTCATTGCCGAGCAGGGCTCGCTGGCCAAGATACGGCCGGACCACAGCGTCGTGTTCAGCCGCGACTGGCCGACCCCTGAAAAGCGTCTGGCCGGGGCCGCCGTCGTCATTACGCAATTGGCTCGGCTGGTGGAGAAGGCTGCCTAGCAAGGCGTTGCTGCTGCTTTGGCCAACGACTACGCCGGCAGTTCCGGCGCATCACGGCCATTCGCCACACGTCCAAATCCGGTCTAGAATAGGAAATCGGCTTCGTGTATGGAGCCGCGATCCCCATTTGGGGGGCGAAATGGCGGGCGATAGCACCCGCTGGAAAGAACGTTGGGTGCAACGATGACGAAATGGTCGCCGAATTCGTGGAGAGCAAAGCCGATCCAGCAGGTTCCTGCCTATCCGGATCTTGCCGCGGTGAAGAACACGGAAGCCCAGCTCGCCACCTTTCCACCCCTGGTTTTTGCAGGTGAGGCACGCAAGCTGAAGAAGCAGCTTGCGAACGTCGCTGCCGGTGACGCATTCCTTCTCCAGGGCGGCGATTGCGCCGAGAGTTTTGCCGAGCATGGCGCGGACAACATCCGCGACTTCTTCCGCGTCTTCCTGCAGATGTCTGTGGTGCTGACCTTCGCCGGTGCGCAGCCGGTGGTGAAGGTCGGCCGTGTCGCCGGCCAGTTCGCCAAGCCGCGCTCGTCCGACAATGAGACAAAGGGCGGCGTGACGCTGCCCAGCTATCGCGGCGACATCATCAACGGCATCGAGTTCGACGCCAAGTCGCGCATTCCCGACCCCGCACGCCAGGAGATGGCCTACCGCCAGTCAGCGGCGACGCTCAACCTGTTGCGCGCCTTCGCCCAGGGCGGCTACGCCAACCTGGAGAACGTGCATCAATGGATGCTCGGTTTCGTGTCGGACAGCCCGCAGGGTGAGAAATACGAGTCGCTCGCCAACCGCATCACCGAGACGATGGACTTCATGAAGGCTGTCGGCATCACCTCGGAGACCAATTACGCGCTGCGCGAGACCGATTTCTACACCAGCCACGAGGCGCTGCTGCTCGGTTACGAGGAGGCGCTGACCCGCGTCGATTCGACGTCGGGCGACTGGTACGCAACCTCCGGCCATATGATCTGGATCGGCGATCGTACCCGCCAGCCCGACCATGCCCATGTCGAATACTGCCGTGGCATCAAGAACCCGCTGGGCCTGAAATGCGGCCCGTCGCTCACGCCGGACGGCCTGCTGCAGCTCATCGACCTGCTCAATCCGGAGAATGAGCCCGGCCGGCTGACGCTGATCGCGCGCTTCGGCTCCGACAAGGTCGCCGAGCATCTGCCGAAGCTGGTGCGCGCTGTGCAGAAGGAAGGTCGCAGCGTGGTGTGGTCGTCGGATCCCATGCATGGTAACACGATCGAGGCCGCCGGCTACAAGACGCGGCCGTTCGATCGCGTCCTGAAGGAAGTGCAGACCTTCTTCGAGGTACATCGCGCCGAAGGCACGCATCCGGGCGGCATCCATATCGAGATGACCGGCAAGAACGTCACCGAATGCACCGGTGGCGCTCGCGCCATCACCGCCGAGGAGCTGCAGGATCGCTACCACACCCATTGCGACCCGCGCCTCAACGCCGACCAGGCGATCGAACTGGCGTTCCTGGTGTCGGACCTGCTCAAGAAGAGCCACCCGGTTCAGCACAAGCAGGCCGTCAACGGCTGATTTCAGTCGCCATCGATCAAGGAGCGTTGGAGAAATTCCCGGTCCCTGAGGAACCCGGACCACCGGACGGCTCATCACCGTCGGGTATGTCCGGGCTACCGACTTTGGCTCTTGCCATGTCCTTGAGTGCTGTGGTCACTCTATGCCGTGGTTCCATGCGCTCATGAAGCACTCGAACGACAATGACGCCGATCGTATCGTCCGAAAGGCGACCCTTCATGTAGTAGAGGCAATGCGCAGCACCTCCGCGCCTTCCCGCAGCGATCTCCAGGTGCAGCAGTCGAACACCCGCCGCGAGTTCGGCACGCTCGATGGAACCTGGTCGATCCGGGTCTTCCGAGATTAGCTCGATACCAAGTTCGATGATGCGGGCATAGGCCCGGACTTGCTGCGGAGCGAACATCTGCATCGTATTTCGCAAGATGTCCCTGATATCGCGTTCGGCGGGTTCGGTAAGCTCGTGTCTCATCTCCTGGGCGATTCGAGCATCACCTCGTCGAGAATGTCACTGACGCTTTTCTTCGAGAAGCGTCCTGCGTCGGCGGCTTCCACCCCAATACTGATTTCGCGCCGAAGGATGGCGAGTTTCTCCGCCTGTTGGGCCTTTTCGTGTCGCAGCAGGCGCAGCGCTTCCCTGACTACTTCACTCGAGGAACCGTACCCGCCTTGGGATACTTCCTGCTCCACGAATTCGACCATATCGCTTGGAAGGCTTACGTTCATCGTTGCCATGTCGCTTCCTCTGCCTCTGGGCTGCCCGATAAATGAGAGCTTGGCAATCTTTGTCAATGGCAATGAGGCCTGAGTTGAGGACGACGATGCCTCAAACTTGAAGCTCCTTCAGATTTCGTAAGCAAGTGGGGTCCTCAAACGCCATAAGAGGGCGCCCTGGGAAGTTCCGTATTGCGTTCCACGCACCTTGCGATAAACTGATTGCGAAATGCAATCAGTTATGCACCTTCGTGCGGGGACAGAACGGAGGCACCAATGGCGAGGATCGTCTACGCCATGCTGATGTCCTTGGACGGCTACATCGCCGGGCCGGACGGAGACATTGCCCTGCCGGTACCCGAAGGGGAGCTGCACCGGCATTTTAGCGACATGATGAGGCAGACCTCGATCGCGCTCTGTGGACGCCGGATGTACGAGGTGATGCGCTTCTGGGACGGTCCGGACCGAGAGACCGGTGCCGAAATCGGGCGGGATTTTGCCCGCGCCTGGCGCGAAACCCCGAAGATCGTGTTTTCGACGACGCTTCGGGAAGTCGGACCTAATGCCCGTCTGGCGAACGGCGATGTCGAGAACGTGGTGAAATCTCTCAGGTCGGAAGCGGATAGCCAGATCACCGTCGCCGGCGCCGATCTTGCCGCGCATCTCGCACGATCCGGTCTCATCGACGAGTACAGGCTCTACATGCACCCGGTCGTGCTGGGCGGCGGCAAGCCGTACTTCCAGTCCGGCGTGTCGCTGACCTTGAGGCCGCTTGGTAAGGAAAGCCTTACCCAGGGCGTGACGCTGCTGCGCTACGCACCCGCCGGTTGAGGCGTGGCTCGACGTGGTTTTGCGAGTGGTGACAATCCGACAATCGGCCGGTTTCGACCCTGTGCAGGAACGTCAAGCATCGTCCGCTTCACGGCCGATCAGTTCGATGAATGCATCGAAATCAGGAACAACTTGCTCAGCAGTTTCGGGTCCAGCAATCATGTCGATCATGACCACCCGCCAGGGCGAATTCTTCCGTATGTCAAAGGCTAAGAATTCTCCGCCACCGTTACCTCCAAAGATAACAAATCCTACCAGATGGTCTCTGCCATAATTTCGCGTACGAATCCCTTCCATGACCTCAGCGGCGGTATCGAGGCACAGGTTATAAGGATTAACAGGCAGCGGCCCTTCTCCGCCGTTAGTGAACGTCAAGAGACGGTAGTACGCATCCGGCAGTTCAACTGGCGAGACTTGCTTCAGTTCAGCGAGCGCTTCAGCGGAGGCCCCCGGCACGCCAAACCATTCGCGACCGTCAAGCATGAATCAGACCCAACACATGTTCATCTGAAGCAGAGTAGCTTGAACAGTCGACCGCTTTCTACCCCAAGCGGTAGTTTAGCGTGCACCAAGCGTGTGATTTTCATCACCAGGATCTGCTCAGCGCCCCGCGTTCCCAGCGCAATCCGTTTAGCCGGGGATCGGCGGCAAAGGCCGTCCTGGAAAACTCGATCCGCTTTTCCGGGAACTCACAGATCGCCTGCACGCCGAAGGCGCCCAGCCGGATGCGCCAGGTATGGGGTTCCAGCGGTTTCGGCTTGGCAAAGCCGCTACATGCCAGTAGCGCCACATTGGCGCCTTTCGGGTCGCGCACGGAGCGATAGCGGATCGCCTCCAGCCCGGCTTCGCGCGCGACATCGGCAATATTTTGGCAGGCCGCGTAGTCGGTCGGGTGCGTCCACGCCGCCGCGTCGCGGTCGAGCGGCGGCCGCGTCAGGTCGATCACCTTTGTGCTGCGTATCGCGGCAGCGAAGGCGGTGTATTCGGCGGCGTCGCGCGGCCACGGCGTAGCCGGCGATTCCGCGAAGAACAGCAGGCGGTAAAAAGCCATCTCAGAGACGGCGGTCATCGTGGTTTCCGCCGCGTAGTAGACGCCCTTGGTCCTGCCGGCGCGGCGGAAGCGCGAACCGTGCGGGTAGATCGAGCCGTAGCGGAAGGGCGTTGCCAGGAGATAATGCAGATGCCGGCATTCCAAGGGGATTTGCGGCTTGGTTTCCTCGATCAGGTCTTCGAGGACGGCCTGCTCGTCGAGCGTGTCAACGACTTTCAATGTCGAGACGCGGTGCTGCGCCTCGACCATGCGCCAGTATTTGCCATCGAGCCCATACTTGCCATCTCGCTTGGCTGCCTCAGACGAGAGCGCGTCGGGAGTCCAGATAGGCGATGACATCGACAAGTCCTGATATCGTCTTGATTTTTTCGAGCGGGGTGCCGTCGAAGGCCGTGTTGGCATTCTTCAGCCATGCCCGGGCGACGGTCTCGTCGCCGCCGACAATGGCGTCGAGCGAGCGGAACAGCCGGACGAACAGCACGGCAAGCTCGAATGGCTTGGTTCCACGCTCCAGCAGGAATTCCTGTCTGCGCATGCGCGAAACCGTGGCTTCCGAGACCCCGATGATGGAGGCAAGCATCCTGGCGGTAATGTCCAGCAGGTCTGCGGCGCGCAGCGTGGCCTTGGTCAGGACTGCATTTTCGGCCGGGTTGGCGGCAAGATGGGGCTGCATTGTAAGCGTCTCTCCTTTCTGATGAAAATATATGCCATAAAAATTCATATGGAAAGATGTTGGCTTTAAACAATTTGGCGGACCGTCGAGAGGCTGCTCGCGCGGCCCGCCGCTTTGTACAAACCGTGCTATGCGTGACATGCCCGCCGAATGTCGCATTTGCTGGGACATAGCCGCTGCAAAACTGGAATCCTGGCAAGCACGCCGATGCCAACGGCGATTTCAGGGTGGCGACTGAGTTAGGAGGCAAGATGGACGACGCTCATACCGGATCATGCCTGTGCGGGCTGTGCGGTTCAGGACGCGCGGGCCATTGCGCGGCGTCATCTACTGCCACTGCTCGCAGTGCCGGAAGCAGAGCGGGCTTTTCTACGCTGCAACCAATGTTCCCAACGCAGACATCACAATAGCGGGCGCGGAAAGCATCACCTGGTACGAAGCATCTTCGTTTGCCAGGCGCGGTTTCTGTAAGACATGCGGCTCGCTGCTGTTCTGGAAGCCGCAGGATGATGAATATGTCTCGGTTTTGGCCGGACTGTTCGACAAGCCCACCGGACTTCAGGGCCAATGTCACATCTTCGTCGGCGACAAGGGCGACTACTACACGATCGACGATGGGCTGCCGCAGTTCGAGAAGTCGACGCCGTCGATCAAGGTCGCGGATGAGTGACTAGGTCGCCGGCGAATGATTTTGCAGAGGTCGCCTTATTCCCTTGATCCGGCCATTGCGCTATCCCCTCCCGGTGGTTCGGAAAGGTTTGGCATGCAGCGGCTGATCGATGCGTTCTTCAATTCAGTGCGGGCATTTCGCAAATTGGCTTCCAGCGAGAAAGCCTTCCAGCAGGAGTTGATGCTGCTCGTGCTTGCCTTGCCGCTCGGCTGGTTTGTTTCGGTGTCGTGGCGCGGCTATGCGCTGCTGATCGGCGCGGTGCTGCTGCTGATCATGGTCGAAGTGCTGAACACCGGCATCGAGGCCGCATGCGATGCGTTCAGCCGGGAGTTCAACGTCGATATCCAGCTCGCCAAGGACTGTGGTTCGCTGGCGGTGCTGATTTCGGTGGTGATCGTTGCCGGCGTCTGGGGCATCGCCATCATCGAGCGAATCATGGGGCTACCGATCTAGCGCTCCTGATTACTACATGGCGGTTACCAAAGGAGACTGTCGTGTCGGAAACCGTCGATTTTTTGCTGCTCGAACGCGCAGGCCTGCCGGACGAATTGCGCTGGCTTGCCGAGAAATACCCGCGCGAGATCTGGCAGGCGCATTCCAATATCCATGGCATGGCCAACATGTGGCTGCAGCGGCACGACATGTTCCGCGAGCTCGGCGGCATGCTGACCAACGGCATCGGCGACTATCGCGAGGGCAGGCTGACGGCGCCGGAGTTCGCGCGCTGGTTCGCGCCGCGCCTCAACCATTTTCTCGGTCATCTCGACGGTCACCATAACGTCGAGGACAATCATTATTTCCCGGTCTTCGCCAAGGCGGAGACCCGGCTGAAACGCGGTTTCGAGATTCTCGATGCCGATCATCACACGATCCATGAAGGGTTGGAGCGCAATGCCGAGGCCGCAAACGCCTTCATCCGCACGCTTCAGGAGAGCGAGGACAAGCAGCGCTTTGCCGCCGATGCCTACGCCGACGAGAACAGCCGGCTGATCGCCATGCTGACCAGGCACCTTGCCGATGAGGAGGACCTGATCATTCCGCTGATCCTTGATCGTGGCGATCGCGCGCTCGGCATCGACTAGGATGTGTGGATATTCAGGTGATGCCGGCCTGCAAGTGGCTGCTTCCTGTGCTCCCTGTGCTCACGTACCCAAAAGTACGCTGCGCTCCGGTTCTCGGAACCCACCTGTTTGGTCGCTTCGCGCCCGTCTTCGACTCCGACTCGGCCTGACCTGAATCTCAACACATCCCGGAGCAAGGTGAGGTCAGGTTTTGTCGACCCCTACGTTTCCTTGCTACGCTCCTTTTTGGCAATGGTGTGAGCGGTGAACCAGGCGAGGACCGCCGCTGCCAGGCCAATCGCCAGGGCGATCAGCAATCGCTCGTGACGGGCCAACGCCTGACCGACGATGCGCTCCGCGCCCAGCCCGAACACATAGCCGATGGTGGTGAACAATCCGGCCCAGACCATGGATGAAATGACGTTGAGAATGACAAAGCGCGTCACGGCAATGCCGGACAGTCCGGCCGCGATGCCGCCGATAAGGCGCAGGCCGTAGATAAAGCGGTTCGTCAGCACGAAAATGTCGGGATGGGTGGAGACAAGACGATAGGCGTGACTGAAACCCGGCCGGCCCTTCAGTTTGACCACGAACGGATGGTCGGCGAAGCTTCGTCCGAGGATAAAGAAAAAGGTGTCGCCGACGAAGGCGCCGATGGCCGCTGCGAGAAAGGCCTGCCAAAGGACGAAGACATGCTGATGCGCGAAAAACCCGCCAAGGATGGCGGCACTTTCGCCCTCGGCTATACAGCCCAGAAAGACGACAATCAGCCCATATTGCTCGATGAGATGGTGGATGGCATCCGTCATGAAGGCGTCCGCTGCTTCGACAGAATCTCGTCGATCCGCTTCACCTGTTCGGCCAGCTGCGCGATCTCGTCGCGCATGCCAACGATCTGGCTGTGGCGCAATTCGTCCAGCTTCTCATGTAGCGCCATGATCTCGATCTCGGCCTTGAGATTGACCTCGTAGTCGTGGGCGGCGTCGATGCGGTCGCGCTCCGCCTGGCGGTTCTGCGCCATCATGATCACCGGCGCCTGCAGCGCCGCGATCATGGAGAGGATGAGGTTGAGGAAAATGAAGGGATAGGGATCAAAGGCATCGCGCGACAGGAGCCAGACATTGCCTGACGTCCACAGGATCAGGAAGGCGATGAAAGCCAGGATGAAGGACCACGAACCGCCGATCCGGGCGATGGTGTCGGCGAGGCGGTCGCCAAACGTCTGATGAAAAGCGACGGCCTTGTTGGTATCCTTGGAGATCGTGGTGCGCTCGAGCGTTGATTGCAGCACCCGGTTTTCAAGCGCGCTGAGACCATCCGGCTTTCGCTTCAGCCAACGGTTTGCCAGTTCCTCGATCGTCTTGTTCATCGTCGCCCTCCGTCGTCAGCGATAGAGGTAGAGGCTACTGGTTCGTACGGGAAGTGGTAGATTGACGCGATAAGGTGAGGAAACAATGTTGGATTTTCAGAAAATTTGCGCCCGCGCAGCAGAACGCAAAGGTGGTGAAGCCTCATTGGCCTCGCTGCTGGGGGCTATGCCCGACAATGCTGCGGTGGCTGACATTACCGACGACCGCATCCTGTCGACCATGGCCGAGCGTGTTTTCGCCGCTGGTTTCGTCTGGCGCGTCATCGAGCAGAAATGGCCTGGTTTCGAAGAAGCGTTCCTCGGATTCGAGCCGAAGCGGCTGCTGTTCCAGCCCGATGATTTCTGGCACGACCTGACAGCCGACGAGCGCATCGTGCGCAACCCGCAGAAGATCAAATCCGTCCGCGACAACGCAGCCTTCGTCGAGCGGGTATCGAGGGAGCATGGCGGCTTCGGCAAGTTCCTCGCCGATTGGCCGGCGGATGATCAAGTCGGGCTGATGGCCTATCTCGCCAAGCATGGCAGCCGGCTCGGCGGCAACACCGGCCAGTATTTTCTGAGGTGGCTGGAGTGGGACGCCTTCATCGTCTCGGCCGACATGGCGGCCGCACTTCGCGACGCCGGCCTCGACATCGCCGAAAGCCCGACGTCGAAGCGGGATCTCGACAAGATCCAGAACCAGATCAATACCTGGGCAACGAAAACCGGCCTGCCGCGCCGGCATATTTCGCGCATTCTGGCGATGTCGATCGGCGAGAACCATTCGCCCGAGGCACTGCGCGAATATATGGGCGAATAGGACACGATCGACATTTCGATCGGTCCGACATGATCGACATTCGTCGATCGGTCAGTGGTCCAAGCAAACGCCATTGCCCGGCGAATTTTGCCGCGCTAAGTCAGCAGGCATGACCGACAACACCGCTTCCGACACATTGCGCATCGCCGTCGCCCAGCTCAATCCGACGGTTGGCGACGTCGCCGCCAATCTCGCCAAGGCGCGCGAGGCGAGGGCGGATGCCGCCCGACAAGGCGCCGACCTCGTGCTGTTCACCGAGCTTTTCCTCGCCGGTTATCCGCCCGAAGATCTAGTGCTGAAGCCGGCGTTCCTGAAGGCCTGCGAGCGGGCGGCGCAGGATTTCGCCGGCGATACCGCCGATGGCGGGCCCGGCGTCATCATCGGCACGCCGCTGAAGCGCAAGAGCGGCACGCACAATTCGATCATCTTTGCCGATGGCGGCAAGATCCTTGCCGAGCGCTACAAGCTCGATTTGCCGAACTACGGCGAATTCGACGAGAAGCGCGTCTTCCAGGCCGGCCCTGAAATGCAGGGACCGGTCAATTTCCGCGGCGTGCGCTTGGGGATTCCGATCTGCGAAGACATCTGGGGCGATGTCGCCATCTGCGAGACGCTGGCCGAAAGCGGCGCGGAAATCCTGCTGGTGCCGAACGGCTCGCCCTACTATCGCGGCAAGGTCGACGTTCGCCACCAGATCGTCATCCGTCAGGTCATCGAATGCGGATTGCCGATCATCTACGCCAATCAGCTTGGCGGCCAGGACGAGCTGATCTTCGACGGCGCGTCGTTTGCCATAGGTTCTGACAAGACGCTGGCCTTCCAGATGAGCCAGTTCGAGGAGACGGTCAACGTCACCACCTGGAAGCGAAACCGCGCCGCCGCAGGCGCGCAAAGTGGAAATAATTCCGAGGGGTGGGTCTGCTCCGAAGGGCCGATGTCGAAAATCCCGGAAAAGGAAGAGGCCGATTACCGCGCCTGCATGTTGGGCCTGCGCGATTACGTCAACAAGAACGGCTTTAGGAATGTCGTGCTCGGCCTTTCCGGCGGCATCGATTCGGCGATCTGTGCAGCGCTTGCCGTCGATGCGCTCGGCGAGGAACGGCTGCGCGCCGTGATGATGCCTTATCGCTACACCTCGAAGGACTCGCTCAAAGACGCCGAGGATTGCGCCCGTGCGCTCGGCTGCCGTTACGATATCGTGCCGATCTTCGAGCCGGTCGAGGGATTTCTGCACACGCTGACGCAGCTTTTCGAGGGTACCAAGGAAGGCATCACCGAGGAAAACCTGCAGAGCCGCGCGCGCGGCACCCTTTTGATGGCGATCTCCAACAAGTTCGGCTCGATGGTGGTCACCACCGGCAACAAGAGCGAGATGTCGGTTGGCTACGCAACGCTCTACGGCGACATGAATGGCGGCTTCAACCCGATCAAGGACCTCTACAAGATGCAGGTCTATGCGCTGGCGCGCTGGCGCAATACGCACGTGCCGCCGGGCGCGCTGGGCCCTTCCGGCGAAGTGATCCCGAATAACATCATCGACAAGGCGCCGTCGGCGGAACTGCGCGAGAACCAGACGGATCAGGATTCGCTGCCGCCCTATCCGGTGCTGGACGACATCTTGGAGTGTCTGGTCGAGAACGAGATGGGTGTCGACGAGATCGTGGCCCGCGGCCACGACCGGGCGACGGTGACGCGCGTCGAGCACCTGCTCTACATCGCCGAATACAAGCGCCGGCAGGCAGCGCCCGGCGTGAAGATCACCAAAAAGAATTTCGGCCGCGACCGCCGTTATCCCATCACCAACCGGTTCAGGGATGGCGGGTAGATCACCGTTTCTCGCTCTTGTGAAAATGGCTGCCGCGAGGAAGTGCACAACCCGCGATTGTTGCAAAATGGTCTCACTGGTTGGACCAGATGCGCTTTCGGCCTTCCACTGACTTGGCGCGGCGTTGAGGCGTCTCTATAAGGGCGTCTTCGTGATCCCCTACGCATCGGCCCGAAAATCGCAATCGATTTTCGGAAAGCACGATGCGCAGGTTCAAAATGTTAGAGCGTACTTTGTGCGTCCAAATGGACGCACGTCGCTCTAATGGGAGGACCGAATGGCAGGATTTGACACCGTTATGCGAGGCCGCGAAGCCTAGGTCTCAGAGGGCGCGCCGGAAGGTTTTCATCTTCACGGCCAAGCCCATCTGACAACAGGCGTTCGTCGATGCCGGTCGCTGCCCGTATTCGGGCGAGCCGCCAAATATGCCGAACCTCCGCATTCCCGGGCGCTAATTCGCCCAACGCGGTTTTTTCAATTTTCGACCTTACCGGGGCCGGGCTCGCTTGCGCCCGAATGACATCATGGCTCGTTTTCAGATAGATTTGCGCGCCGGCGCCTTTCGCAACGTCCTTGGCTTCACGCTCAGCCATTGGCGGCGCCAGCCGTGGCGGCTTTCGCTCATCATGGGCACGTTCCTGCTGTCGACCTTGGCCGACGTGCTGACGCCGTTCTATTCCGGCCGGCTGGTCGACGCCGTTGCCAGCAGTGCTGCAGCCGACGATGTCGCGTGGAATGCGGCGACGGCGGCGTTTTCGATGCTGGTGGCGCTGGCGCTCACCGGCGTCGTGCTGCGCAACCTCGCCTTCATGGCTATCGTCGAACTGACCCTGAAGATGATGGCGGATATCGCCGCCGACGCGTTCCATCGCGTCCAGCGCTTCTCCACCGACTGGCACGCCAACAGCTTCGCCGGATCGACCGTGCGCAAGATAACCCGCGGCATGTGGGCGCTCGACCTGCTCAACGACACGATCCTGATAGCGCTGCTGCCGTCCGTCGTCATGCTCGTCGGTTCGACGCTGCTGCTCGGCTGGTTCTGGCCGCTGATGGGTGCTGTCGTCGCCGCAGGTTCGGTGCTGTTCATCGCGGTGACGGCGCTGCTGTCGCTTGGCTATGTCGCGCCCGCGGCAAGGCTTGCCAACGCATGGGACACGCGCCTGGGCGGCTCGCTGGCCGATGCGGTGAGCTGCAACGCCGTGGTCAAGGGTTTTGGCGCCGAGGAACGCGAGGAAACGCGCCTCGGCAAGGTCGTCGCCAGATGGCGCGCCCGCACGCGCCGCACCTGGGTGCGTGGCACCGTCAACGGCACCACGCAAGGGTCGATGCTGCTGCTTCTGAGAACAGCGGTGATCGGATTTTCCCTGCTTTTATGGTCGTGGGGGCAGGCGAGCGCCGGCGATGTCACCTTCGTGCTGACCTCGTTCTTCGTGCTGCAGGGCTATTTGCGCGATATCGGCACGCATATCCGCAATTTGCAGCGCTCGATCAACGACATGGAGGAACTGGTCGACTTCCAGTCCGAGCCGCTCGGCATCGAGGATGTGCCCGGCGCCAGGCCGATCCGCATCACTGACGGCCGCATCAGCTTCGACGACGTCACCTTCCATTATGGCAGCCACCGACTGCCGCTCTATCGCGACTTTTCGGTGGACATCGCGCCGGGCGAGCGCGTCGGGCTGGTCGGCCATTCGGGCTCGGGCAAGACGACCTTCGTCAAGCTGATCCAGCGCCTTTACGACGTGAACGCGGGAGCGATCCTGATCGACCGTCAGGATATTTCAGCGGTGGCGCAGGCGTCGCTGCGCGGGCAGATCGCCATCGTCCAGCAGGAGCCGATCCTGTTCCACCGGTCGCTGGCCGAAAACATCGCCTATGCCCGGCCGAGCGCCACGCAGGCCGAAATCGAGCAGGCGGCACGGCTGGCAAGCGCGCACGACTTCATCGTCGATCTGCCGAAAGGCTATGGCACGCTGGTCGGCGAGCGCGGCGTGAAACTATCAGGCGGCGAGCGCCAGCGCGTGGCGATCGCGCGGGCCTTCCTCGCCGATGCCCGGATCCTCATTCTGGACGAGGCGACGTCGAGCCTCGATTCAGAATCGGAGGTGCTGATCCAGCAGGCGATGGAGCGGTTGATGGTCGGCCGCACGACGCTGGTCATCGCGCACCGGCTTTCGACGGTACGGGCGCTGGACAGGCTTCTGGTGTTCGATCGCGGCCGCATCGTCGAGGAGGGTTCGCATGACCAACTGATCCGGCTGCAAGGCGGCATCTACCGCCGGCTGTTCGAGCGCCAGGCGCTCGAATTGACCAAAGGGCTGGCGATCTGACGACCTAAAGCGCCGCGCGTCCATTAGAGCGACGTGCGTCCACTTGGACGTACAAAGTACGCTCTAACATTTTGAATCTGCGCATGGTGCTTTCCGAAAATCGGTTCCGATTTTCGGGCCGATGCGCTAGGACGCGCGGCGCTGCCGCCTTTTCATCGCCTTCGTCATGTTCTATGTCTGCGGCCCAAGCGCGGGGGCGTGTCTTGTCAACAGCAAAACCATCCGGTACGCCCCGTTCATGACAGTTACCGTCCGCTTCGCCCCATCACCCACCGGCCGCATTCATATCGGCAATGCGCGCACTGCGCTGTTCAATTGGCTGTTCGCCATGAACAACAAGGGCCGCTTCATCCAGCGCTTCGACGACACCGATGTCGCGCGCTCGACGCAGGAATTCTCCGACGCCATCCTCTACGACCTGCATTGGCTGGGCATCTTTCCCGACGCCACGGAGTACCAGTCACGGCGCTTCGAGATCTACGATGCGGCGATCGAGAAATTGAAGGCGGCGCGCCTTCTCTATGCTTGTTACGAAACACCCGAAGAGCTCGATCTCAGGCGCAAGGTGCGCCGCACGCGCGGCCTGCCGCCGGTCTACGGCCGCGAAGCGTTGACGCTGACGCCTGAGCAGATCGCCGAATACCAGTCCGATGGCCGCCGGCCGCACTGGCGCTTTCTGCTGCCCAATTTCACCAGCGACCCGTTGCAGCCGGAGCGCACGGAAATCCACTGGAACGATCTGGTGCGCGGCGAGGAAACCGTCGACCTCGCCTCGCTTTCCGACCCGGTTCTAATGCGCGAGGACGGGACCTATCTCTATACTCTGCCTTCGGTGGTCGACGACATCGAGATGGGCGTCAGCCACGTTATCCGTGGCGACGACCACGTCACCAACACCGGTGTGCAGATCGCCCTGTTCCAGGCATTGGGTGCCGAGCCGCCGGTGTTCGGCCACCACAATCTGTTGACCACCGCATCGGGCGAGGGCCTGTCGAAGCGGAGCGGCGCGCTCTCCATCGAGAGCTTGCGCGAGACCGGCATCGAACCGATGGCCGTCGCCTCGCTGGCCGTGCTTGTCGGCACCTCGGAAAACGTCGTGGCGGTGCCCGATATGACCGAGCTTGCCCGGCGCTTCGATCCGGCCGCGACCTCGAAATCCGCCGCGAAATTCGACCCGGACGAGCTCTTCGTGCTCAACCGCACGCTGCTGCATCATATGCCGTTTTCCGAGGCGCGCGACCGGCTGATCGTGCTCGGCATTTCCGGCGAACAGGCCGAGCCGTTCTGGCTGGCGGTGCGCGGCAATCTCGACAGGCTGGCCGATGCCGCAATCTGGTGGCGCACACTTCGCGACGGCCCGCAGGAGCAGCCGGACTTTTCCGACGTCGACCGCGATTTCCTTCGCCAGGCGTTCGACCTTTTGCCGGAAGACCCCTGGAACGGGTCGGTGTGGAAGGAGTGGACGGGCAGGATCAGGGAAGCGACCGGCCGCAAGGGCAAGGCGCTGTTCATGCCGCTCAGGTTGGCGCTTACGGGGCAGCCTTCGGGACCGGAGCTTGCAGATCTGTTGCCGCTGCTGGGTCGGGAAGGAACGTTGGCCCGACGACCCTGACCTTGCGCTGTCCCGGCGGCGGCAAAGTCGTCGGCGAGGGTTTGACGGCGAGGCGCTTGATGGCTTCGCGATCGAGCCCACCTCCGACATTGGCCAAAGTCTCGGGGTCGGCGCCTGGATCGGGTTTGGCGACAGGCATCGGATTGAGCGGCGTGGTCTCTACATCTGCCTCGGTCTGTTCGGGGCTTGGCGGATTGCCGGCAATGATCTCGAAATTCTGTGCAGCGTTGCAGCCGCAGGCCGGCGGGCGCGACGTTTCGGGCTGCTTGTAGAGATAGGCGGTCGGCAGTTCGCTGTAGGGCCTGCCGGTTACCGAAGACGTCATGTCAGCCGAGTCGTCGCCAATGCCGCGTGTATAAAACACCTGCATCTCGGTGCCGGGGCAACTCGAATCGCAGTTCTTCTGGTCGCGCTCGAAATCGCCCAGCGAGGCGGCATTCGACATCGGGAAGAAATAGCCGTCGCAGGTGCGCACGCACATTGTGCGGAATTCGCCGCCAAGGCGTGGCAGGTCCATACCGTCGGGCTGATTGATCATGGCGCGGATACCGCGTTCTTCGTCGGGATCGCTCGGCTCGTCCAGCGCATCGGGCTGATTTCTGGCGTCGCCCAAAAGCCGATCGAGCAGATTTCCATTGCCGTTCTCACGGTTCGCTTCCAGGACAGGCGCACGTTTCGAAGGCACGATGCTGTCGCGACAGCCATTGGCGTCGAGCGAAGCCAATATGCGCGCGCGATCGCGGCGCGAGCCGCCGTCGGCGAGCTGCGCGCGCTTGATCTGCAGGGCATCGAGATTGGCGATCATGCGGTCGAGCGTGGCCTCGAGTGCGGCGCAAGCGTTGCGATTGCGGCCGAGCAGCAAAAAGCCGCAGCCGGCGCTGTCGGACTGGCGGCTTGCCTTTGAAATCTGCTCGCGCTGCCGCACGATCGCGTCGTCGTATTTCCGGAGCAGGGCCGGCTTGCCGCCGCCACCGCGCGAAGCGGCCGCGAGATCGGCTTCCAGCTGGCGGCAAACACCGGAGGCGGCCTGCGGCTGAGTGACGGCAAAGCCTGATAACGCCAGGGCACCGAGCACCGCCGCGGCACGCGTCAGCTTCCACCCTCCGCCCGTCATTCGCCGTGAACTCCGTTTAACCGCCCGTCGCGAAAGCTACCGCTTTGCGGTTATTTGTTAGCTTACCGCGAAAGGCCGTTTTAGCCCAGATTTACGACCGCCTGCGCCTTATGGGCGGCTTCGACCACGGCGAGCGCCGTCATGTTGACGACGCCGCGTGACGTCACCGACGGCGTCAATATATGCGCCGGCCTGTCGGTGCCGAGCAGGATCGGCCCGACATGCAGGGCGTCCATCATCGCGCGCAGCGCGGTGAGCGTGATGTTCGCCGAATCGAGATTGGGGAACACCAGCAGATTGGCTTCGCCCTTCAGCCGCGAATGAGGATAGACGCGCTGGCGCAGCTGCTCCGACAGAGCCGAGTCGGCATGCATCTCGCCGTCGCATTGCAGGTCTGGCGCAATGCGCGCCAGGATCGCAGCTGCCTGCCGCATCTTGAGCGCGCTTGGCGAGTCGCGTGAGCCGAAATCCGAATGCGACAGCAGGGCGGCCTTGGGCTCGATGCCGAAGCGCTGGATTTCTTCTGCAGCCAGCACCGTCATCTCGGCGATCTCCTCGGCTGTCGGATCGACCGTGACATGCGTGTCGGTGAGGAAAATGATGCCGCGCTGCGAGATCAGCATGGAAAGCGTCGACAGGTCGTGATCCTTGATACCGGCACGCGGGCCGATGATCAGGGTGACATTGCGCAAATGCCGCTCGAAACGTCCTTCCAGGCCGCAGACCATGGCGTCGGCGTCGCCACGCTTGAGGGCAAGTGCGGCGATCACAGTGTTATCGGTACGCACCATGGTGCGCGCGGCCTCCGTCGTCACACCACGCCGGCCGGCGAGTTCGATCAAAAGGTCGACATAGTGGCGATAACGGGGGTCGTCCTCGGGATTGATCAGGCCGAAATCGACCCCCGGCTTGATGCGCAGTCCGTAGCGTTTCAGCCTGACTTCGATGACATGCGGGCGGCCGATCAGGATCGGCTCGGCGATGCCTTCCTCCAGCACCACTTGGGCGGCACGCAGTACCCGCTCGTCCTCGCCGTCGGCATAGATGACGCGCTTGGCACTTGACGTCTTGGCCATCGTGAACACCGGCTTCATGACCAGGCCGGAGCGGAAGACGAAGCGGTTCAGCGTGTCGATATAGACCGTCATGTCGGTGATCGGCCGTGTCGCGACACCGGTGTCGCAGGCGGCCTTGGCCACCGCCGGAGCGATGCGCAGGATCAGCCTGGGATCAAAGGGCGAGGGGATCAGGAAATCGGGCCCGAAGATCGGCGTTTCGCCGGAATAGGCGCGGGCGGCGACATCCGACGGTTCCTCGCGGGCAAGGGCCGCGATCGCCCGCACCGCGGCCATCTTCATCTCTTCGTTGATGGCGCTGGCGCCGCAGTCCAGTGCGCCACGGAAAATATAAGGAAAACAAAGTACGTTGTTGACCTGATTGGGAAAATCGGAGCGGCCGGTGCAGATCATCGCATCGGGTCGCGCCGCCCGTGCCGCTTCCGGCATGATCTCGGGGTTGGGGTTGGCCAGCGCCAGGATCAGCGGTTTTGGCGCCATATGCTGGAGCAATTCCGGTTTCAGCACGCCGGCGGCCGAAAGACCCAGGAACACGTCGGCGCCCGGCAGCACATCGGCCAGCGTGCGCGCCTCGGTGTCCTTCACATAGGGGTCCTTCCAGCGGTCCATCTCGTCGACGCGGCCCTTGTAGGCGACGCCGAAACGGTCGGTGACCCAGATGTTTTCGACGCGCGCGCCAAGCAAAACCAGCAAGTTGAGGCAGGCAAGGGCCGCAGCTCCTGCGCCGGAGGTGACGATCTTGATGTCGGAGATGGTCTTGCCGGCAAATTCCAGCCCGTTGAGCACGGCGGCGGCGACGATGATCGCGGTGCCGTGCTGGTCGTCGTGGAAGACCGGTATGGCCATGCGGGCCTTCAGCCGTTCCTCGACCTCGAAGCATTCGGGCGCCTTGATGTCCTCGAGGTTGATGCCGCCGAAGGTCGGCTCCAGCGCCGAGATCGTCTCGACCATGCGCTCGATGTCAGGCGCGTCGATCTCGATATCGAAGACGTCGATGCCGGCGAATTTCTTGAACAGCACCGCCTTGCCTTCCATCACCGGCTTGGAGGCGAGCGGACCGATATTGCCCAAGCCGAGCACCGCCGAACCGTTCGAGACGACGCCAACCAGATTGGCGCGCGCCGTGTAGTCGGCGGCGGTTGCCGGATTGTCGCGGATTTCCAGACAGGGCGCCGCGACGCCGGGCGAATAGGCAAGCGCCAGGTCGCGCTGGTTGCCGAGCGGCTTTGTTGCCTGGATTTCAAGCTTTCCAGGCCGCGGATGCTTGTGGAAATAAAGCGCGGCTTCGTCGAGGTCCGACCGGGCTGCTTTTTTGTTTTCGCCTTCCATGCGGGCCTCCCTGCTATGCTGCCTTGAAGCCCTTTTAGCATGCAGCGTTGGTTTTTCACGATGCCAAATGACGCAACCGCCAATTAGGCGGAAGAATCGTCAAAAACTCATCTATGTCAGATTGTTGCGCTGAAATCCTCACCTGCCTTGTCGCTGCCGGGCTGATGTCATGGGAGCGCATTGCGCGACCGGGGTATGTCCGATCGCCGGCGGTCAAGTGCAGCCGCAACGGTGTCAGGTCGACCGCCTCCAGGCTTTGCGGCTACCGTCCACCCGACAGCTACTCACCGCGCGGTTGCGGGGCTACGCCTATCTCCGCCGCGCCACATCTCGACTCTCCCGTCTCCGCCATTTCCCTGCGCGTACAAACGTCAGACTTCACTGGGCCGGCGCCGTTTCCTTGGATGTACATGCTTTTTTTGTCATCGATGAACGCACTCATCGCGGCGAGGTGGTCGGCGAAGCCGGCAACGAACCGCCTGACCTTCAACGGAATGAAGCGGTTCGATGGATAGACCGCATGCACATGGTGCGGCGCATAGTGCCAGTCCGGCAGCACATGTTCGAGCAAGCCTTCGGCGATGAGCGGATCGAGTATCACCCTGTGCCCGAGGCCGATGCCGACGCCGGACAGCAACGCCTGATGATTGAGCAGCGAATTGTCAGAGCGCATGGCCGGCCGGATTCGCACCTCGGCCTTTTCGCCGCCCGGGCCGGTGAGCGGCACGACATCGCGCTTCCTGATGTGGGCGTAAAGCAGATAATCATGGTCGGCGAGATCTTCCGGGCGCCGCGGCCGGCCCCTGCGGTCGAGATACTCTGGCGTCGCCGCAAGGCAGCGCCCGATCACGCCGAGCTTGCGCACGATCAGCCGGTCGTCATCGATGGTCCCCATACGGATCGCCACGTCGAGCCCCTCTGCGATCACATCGACGAAACTGTCGGTCAGCGCCACGTCGAGCAACAGTTCCGGATAGGCGCGCTTGAACTCGATCAGGTAGCTGCCAAGCACGCCGGCGCCGAAGCTGGCCGGCGCGCCGACGGCAAGACGTCCGCACATCTTCGATTCGAGGCAGCCGACGCTGCGGTCCGCCTCCTCGATGCGCTCAATGATGTCGCGGGCGCGCTCCAGATAACGCCGGCCGGCTTCCGTCGGCGAAACATGGCGGGTCGTACGGTCAAAGAGCCGGACGCCTAGACGCTTTTCCAGTGCGCGGATCTGCTGGCTGACGGCCGGCTGGCTCAAGCCCAACTCGCGCGCTGCCGCCGAGAAGCTGGCGGTATCGCAGGCGCGTACGAAGCTGGTCAGCTCGGTCAAGCGGTCCATGATGGCAACTCTCCGTCGTGATTAATAAACAAGAGTAATAAGACATATAAGGAATCAGCAAGTTCAAAAAGCTGAGCCTATGACATAGACCCGCCTTGCTCCGCCTGGAGCTCTAGATCCCCAAACTGGAGACGATGCAATGCCGCTTTCCCGCCGTCATTTTCTCGCCGGTGCCGGCCTAACCGGCGGCACTCTCCTGGCCAATGTCTCCGTTCCGGCAGTGGCCCGCGCGCCGCTGGTCGACGCTGCAACGCTTGGCGCGCTGCGCCGCAACGTGGGATCGGTCCAGGTTACGGCGCTATTAGACGGCTATATCGACATTGGTTCCGAGCTGGTCATCGGGCTCGCTGAGGCCGATGCGGAGCGGCTGGCTGAGGCCAGCTTCCAGAAGCCCGGACCGCGCCGCGCACCGGTCAATGCCTATCTCATCAATCTGGGCGACCGTCTGGTGCTCGTCGACGCCGGTATGTCGGACAGCATGGGCCCGTCACTCGGCCGACTTCCGGCCGCTATCGAGGCGGCCGGCGTCTCTCCGGACCAGATCGACACATTGCTGATTACCCACATGCATCCCGACCATATCAACGGCGTTCTGACTCCCGCCGGCCAGGCGCTGTTTCCCAATGCCGAGCTCATCGTCACCGCCGCCGATTACGCCTTCTGGCATGACGACGCAAACATGAACCAGGCGCCGGATGGGGCAAGGCCGTTCTTCATCGGTGCCCGCCAGGCCGCCGCCGCCTATGCGAATCGCGTGCGGCAGGTGGGTGGCGAGGGCGAGGCGGTCGGCGCGATCCGCACCGTGCCGCTGCCCGGCCACACTCCGGGCCATGCCGGCTTCATCGTGGAATCGGACGGCGAAGCGCTGTTCATCTGGGGCGATGTCGTGCACATGGCGACCTATCAGTTCGCGCGCCCGGACTGGAGCATCGCCTTCGATGTCGATTCCAAGCTGGCTGCCGAAACGCGCAAGCGGACGCTCGACCGGGTCGCTGCTGACCGGATGCTGATCGCCGGCATGCATTTGCCGTTCCCCGGCATCGGCCATGTGGCGCGCGATGGCGACGCCTATCGCTTCGTGCCGGACGAATGGCCCTATGCACTGTAGCGGCGGCCAGCGCGGGAAGGGGCCATCAGAGCCCCGCTTTCAGAGCCGTCACTTCCTGACAAGAACGGCCGAGATGGATCGTCTCCCGGCGTTCCCAGCGGGTACCAAGCGTTAGGTACTAGAACGCGCTGACATAGGCGCCTCCGTCGACCGGTATATTCTGCCCGGTCAGGTAGCCGGCATGAACCGAGCACAGGAAGGCGCAGATCTGGCCGAATTCCTCCGGCGTGCCGAGCCGCTTGGCCGGAACCTTGGCTGCTGCCTGGGTCTTGCGCACGGCGGCAGCAGCCGGATCTTCGGGGGTGCCGGCTTCATGCGGAGGGCGCAGCCTGTCGGTGTCGATCTTGCCCGGCAGCATGTTGTTGATCGTCACATTGCGGTCGATCACCGTCCGCGCGACGCCGGCCAGGAACGAAGTCAGGCCTGCGCGCGCGCCGGACGACAGATCGAGGCCGGGAATGGGAACATAGACCGACAGCGAGGTGATGTTGACGACACGGCCGAAGCCGCGTTCGGCCATGCCGTCGATGACAGCCTGAACCAGCTCGACCGGGGTCACCATGTTCTGGGTGACGCCTTCGAGGATCTTTTCGCGGTCGAGTTCGCGGAAATCGCGAAGCGGCGGTCCGCCATTGTTGTTGACGAGGATATCGGGATTGGGACAGGCGGCAAGCAGCGCCTTCTGCACCTCGGGCTTCGACACGTCGCCGACGATTTCGGTCACCTCGACGCCAAATCTTTCGCGCAGTTCGGCGGCGGTCTTCGCCAATTGGTCGGCATTGCGCCCGTTGACGACCAGGTCACAGCCGGCCTCGGCCAGCGCCATGGCGCAACCGCGCCCAAGTCCTTTGCTCGAAGCACAGACGATGGCCTTTTTTCCGCGAATACCGAGATCCATGGCGATTTCTCCTCTGATTGGCGCGGCAACCTACTCTTGAGGCTGGACCAATCGCAACCGTCATACGGTTGTTGCATGAATCGGGGCATAGGCTGCACGAGAGCAACGGTGAGAATCCAATGCCTGGCGCAGAGCCCCGCACTTTCCGCAGCATGTTCATCTCCGACGTCCATCTCGGATCGAAGGCGGCGAAGGCCGAGTTCCTGATCGATTTCCTGCGCCATCACGACGCCGATATCATCTATCTCGTCGGCGACATCGTCGACGGCTGGCGGCTGAGACGGAACTGGCACTGGCCGCAGAGCCACAACGACGTCGTCCAGAAATTGCTGCGTAAGGCGCGCAAGGGCGCCAGCATCACCTACATCGCCGGCAATCACGACGAGTTCGCGCGCCAGTTCCAAGGCGTGCATTTCGGCGGCATCGTGGTCGCCGACCGCGCCATTCACGAGACCGCCGACGGCAAACGCCTTCTTGTCATCCATGGCGACCAGTTCGACACTGTCGTCCACAATGCGCGCTGGCTGGCCTATCTTGGCGACTATGCCTACGACGCGGCCATGCTCGTCAATCGCGTGGTGACGCGGCTTCGCCAACTGCTTGGCCTGCCATATTGGTCGTTTTCGTCCTGGGCCAAGGTCAACGTCAAAAAGGCGGTGAATTTCATCGGCTCGTTCCAAACCATGCTGACCGAGGAAGCGCGCCGCTCGCATGTCGACGGCGTGATCTGCGGGCACATCCACCATGCCGCGATCGAAAATTATGAGGACGTGCAATACATCAACACCGGCGATTGGGTGGAGAGCTGCACCGCGGTGGTCGAGCATTTCGACGGCCGGATGGAGATCCTGCACTGGGCGCACGTCCTGCCGGAGGCTCCGGTCGGCAGCGAAGTGCTGGTGCCGATCGACATCAAGGGCAGGGCAGTCCAGGCTGCCTGACCAAACCCGACCTCACCTCGCTTTAATCGATTAGTCCAAGCGGTTCCGCCGACTTTTTCAGCATGTTATGGAATTGGCGTGCGCTGCTGGCCGACTCGGCTGAGCGCTGCGCCGACGGATTGCCTGTTGATGTCCTCCCTGCCGCCGCTTTCACCCGAACAGCTCGTCAAGCCGCGTCATTTCGAACTGCGCATGGGCCTGATTTTCTTCACGCTTTTCGTGCCGCTCGGAATACATTTGCCATATTTCCCGCTGTGGTTGCAGGCAGAGGGTTTCGATGCCGAGCAGATAGCGGTCATTCTCGCAGCACCAATGTTCCTGCGCGTGGTGACGACGCCATTGCTTACAGCACTGGCCGACAGGGCGAGTGACCGCGCCCATGTCTATGTCGCGCTGATGGTCGCATCTGTGGCTGCGTCCGCCGGTTATTTCCTGACGCCGACCTACGCCATCGTGCTCGCCGTTTCGCTGGCGCTCAGCGTGGTCTGGACACCGCATTCGCCGATTGCCGATTCGCTGGCGCTATCGGGTGTGCGCCGCTTCGGCTCCAACTACGCAAGCATGCGCAAATGGGGATCGATCTCCTATCTGTGCGCAAATCTTGCGGGCGGTTTCATCCTGTCGGCGACCGGCGCCCAGGCTGTTCCGATGATCATCTTCGTGGCCTTTGGTGCGGCGCTTGTCGTCGGATTGATCGCGCCGCGGCTCGGCCGTCCGCGCCGTGCCTCGCCGCTTTCGGCGGCCGACATCCAGCAATCCGCGCCAAAACTCCTCAACGCCTATTTCCTGTATTTCTCCATCGGCGTCGGCGTCATCACCGCCAGCCACGCGTTTTTCTACGGCTTCGTCTCGATCTACTGGAAATCGATCGGCATCGGCGATCAGGTTGTCGGGTTGCTTTGGGGCTGGGGTGTGGTAGCCGAGATCGGCATGTTCATGGTCTTTACCCGGGTTTTCGGCTCCTTCTCGGTCGTGTCGATCATGGTGATGGCCGGGATAGGCGCGATCATGCGCTGGATTGCCTTCCCCATGATCTGGCCGCTCGGCCTTGGCATTTCCGGATTCTTCGCTGTCCAGACGTTGCATGCGGTCTCCGTGGCGCTGGTTTTGATCGGCCTGCAGAAAATGATCGGTGAGACGGTCGCGGAGGAACGCACCGGGGCCGCGCAAGGCATCGCCTATTTCTCCAACGGCTTTTTCACGGCCGTGGTGACGCTCATGTCCGGGCCTCTGTATGACCGCTTCGGCGTGGATGGTTTTTTTGCCATGGTTCCGATCGCCTTGGTCGGCCTTGTACTGATCGGGCTTGCCGCGCGTTCAGCCCCACAGCGCCGCATCGGGCGGTGACACCAGTGAACCTTGGTAGACGAGACCGGGAACACGGTCGCGGGCAAGCAGCAGCGGCCCGTCGAGATCGACGAAATCGGCATCTTGGGCCAAGAGCACGGCCGGCGCCATGGCCAATGACGTGCCGACCATGCAGCCGACCATGACGCCAAAACCCAGTTCGCGGGCGCGATCGCGAAGGACGAGAGCAGCGGTCAAGCCGCCCGACTTGTCGAGCTTGATGTTGACGGCATCGTAAAGGCCGACAAGCGAGGCAAGGCCCCCTGCCTCATGCACGCTTTCATCGGCGCAGATCCGCACCGGATGCGCGATGTGGCGAAGGATGCCGTCACGGCCCGCCGGCAGCGGCTGTTCAATCAGGGCGATGCCGTATTCGGCGGCAAAGGCGAGATTTGCAACGATGTTGTCGTCGCTCCAGCCCTCATTAGCGTCAAGGATGATGCGGCTCGTCGGTGCCGCCTCTCTAACCGCGCGGATACGGGCCATATCGTTGTCGCCGCCGATCTTGACCTTGAGCAGCGGGCGCCGGGCGTTGGCGCGGGCCTGGGCTGCCATCGCTTCGGGCTCACCGAGCGACAGCGTGTAGGCTGTCTCAAGCGCCCTTGGCGGAGCCGCGCAGATGCTGGACGCGACCGGCCTGCCTGTGATCTTCGCCTCCAGGTCCCATAACGCGCAGTCGACGGCGTTGCGCGCCGCGCCCGCCGGCATGGCCTCGAGCAGCGCGGCCCGGCTGATGCCGCCTTGAATCTGCTCCCGCATCGCCTCGATCGCATCGCGCACACCGTCCATCGTCTCGCCATAGCGCTTGTAGGGGACGCATTCGCCGCGCCCGCTCTGGCCGTCCTCTCGGATCGTCACTGTGATGACCTCGGCCTCGGTCTTCGAACCGCGCGAAATGGTGAAGGTCCCGGCGATGGGAAAGCGCTCGGACTCGACCGAAATGACACGCGCCATATTTTTCTGCTCCGGCTGTGCGACAACAAGCTTGTCGGCAAATCGACAGGTGGGTTCCGTCAGGTTAAACAGATGGCCCGTCAGACTAAACAGGACGCCATGTTGACGATCCGCAAACGCTTCGCAAGCGGCAAGACCGCCAAGGAGGCCGACCACCAGCCACGCGTCGCGGTCGGTGAGGAGGGCGGCGTTCTCGGCTGCGCCTTCTCCGGAAACTGGACGACGCGCACCGTGACGCTGGTCGACGCCGAGATGCGCAAGATCGAGAAGCGCAGCGGTTTCCAGACGCTGGCGATCGACCTTTCGCGTATCGAGAAGATGGATACCGCCGGGGCCTGGGTGATCGACCGTCTGGTTAGCGCCTTCGAAAAGAAGGGTGTGGAAATCACGGTGCAGGGGCAAAGCGAGATTGCCTCGATCCTGCTCGGCGCCGTCGGTGACGCGGTTCGACGCGAACCTGATTCCGGCACCGCTAGGCCGCCGAATATCATCATTCGCGCGCTCGAGGCGGTTGGCCGGCGCGTCTATGAGATGCGTGACGATTTCCTGGCCGCGATGAACATACTGGGCGCCACGATACGCGGCTCGCAGATGAAGCTTGGCCGCGGCCATGCGGTCAATCCGGCGGCGATCTTCAACCAGATGGACCGCATGGGCGTCGGCGCCATCCCGGTGGTCGTGCTGATGTCGGCCATCGTCGGGGCGATCGTCGCTCAGCAAGGCGCCTATCAGCTCAGCTATTTCGGCGCCGATATCTTCGTCGTCGACCTGGTCGGCGTGCTGATCCTGCGCGAGCTCGGCGTGCTGATGACCGCGATCATGATCGCCGGCCGATCGGGCAGCGCCATTACGGCTGAAATCGGCTCGATGAAAATGCGCGAGGAGGTCGACGCGCTAAAGGTCATCGGGCTCAATCCAATCGGCGTGCTGGTGTTTCCGCGGCTGGTCGCGCTGGTGATCGCACTGCCTTGCCTGACGATCATCGCCAATTTCGCCGCACTTGGCGGCGGCATCGCGGCGGCATGGCTCTATTCCGACATCGCACCGGCCGCCTTCATCGACCGGCTGCGCGTCGCCATCGATCTCAGCACCATCTTTGCCGGGCTGATCAAGGCGCCGTTCATGGCCATGATCATCGGCACGATCGCCTCGGTCGAAGGCATGAAGGTTGGCGGCAGCGCCGAATCGCTGGGACAACACGTGACCGCTTCGGTGGTGAAGTCGATCTTCGTGGTCATCATCCTCGATGGGCTTTTCGCCATGTTCTACGCGGCGATCGAGTTCTGACATGGCGACGCAGGGCAGCACAAAGGCGACTGGGGTTGCGGAAGGGGCCGACGAAGACGAGATCGTGCTTTCCGCGCGCGACATCACCGTGTCCTTCGGCGACAAGGTCATTCTCGACAGATTGTCGCTCGATATCAGGCGCGGCGAGATCCTCGGCTTTGTCGGCGCCTCTGGTGCCGGAAAGTCGGTTCTCCTGCGCACCATCCTCGGCCTGGTGCACAAGCAGTCGGGAACGATCAAGCTGTTCGGCGTCGATGTCGAAAAGGCGAGCGAGAGGGAGCGTCTTCGCATCGACATGCGCCTTGGCGTCCTCTTTCAGCACGGCGCGCTGTTTTCGGCGCTCACGGTTCTCGAAAACGTGCAGGTGCCGATGCGCGAATATCTCGACTTGCCGAAAAAGCTGATGGACGAGCTGGCGATGCTCAAGGTCGAACTGGTCGGGTTGCCGCCGGATGCGGCGCAGAAATTCCCGTCCGAGCTTTCCGGCGGCATGATCAAGCGTGCGGCGCTTGCGCGCGCACTGGCGCTCGACCCCGACATCGTGTTCCTGGACGAGCCGACATCCGGCCTCGATCCGATCAGCGCGGCTGAGTTCGACGAACTGGTCGTCAAGCTGCGCGATACCATGGATCTGACCGTGTACATGGTCACGCACGATCTCGACACGCTGTTCACCGCTTGTGATCGGGTGGCCGTGCTCGGCAACAAGAAAGTGCTGGTCGAAGGCACGATCGACGACATGCTCGGAAGCGAGGAACCCTGGGTGAAATCCTATTTTCGCGGAAAACGTGCGCGGCAACTTGATCTTGCGGCCCGCGCGTAGCCATAAGTGGATAAATGGAAACCAGAGCCAACTACGTCATTGTCGGCATTTTCACGCTAGCCGCGATCCTGGCAGCATTCGCGTTCGTCTATTGGACGGCCGCGATCGGCGAGAGGGGTGAGACGGCGATGCTGCGGGTACGCATTCCGGGATCAGCTTCCGGCCTCGGCCGCGGCAGTTTCGTGCTGTTCAACGGCGTCAGGGTTGGGGATGTAAGGCGAGTCTATATCGACCTCGCCAATCCGACCGCCGCCATAGCCGAAGCCGAAATAGGCCGCACGACGCCGATCACCAAATCGACGCAGGCCGATATCGGCCTTGCTACCCTCACCGGTCAGGCCAATATCGAACTCAGGGGCGCCGACCTCAAGGAGGTCAACCTTCTCGACCAGGCGGAGGCGGAGGGCCGCGTCGCCGAGATCGTCGCCAACCCGTCGGCGGTCACCAACCTGTTGCAGACAGCCCAGAACATCTTCACCCGCGCCGATACGGTTCTCACCCAGCTCGAAGGCTTCACCAGGGACGTTCGCGGGCCGCTGACGCAGACCGTCAACAACGTGCAGACCTTCTCCGACGCGCTGGCCAAGAACTCTGACGGCATCGACAAATTCCTCGCCAGCGTCAGTTCGCTGGCGGACGAGTTGAGGGGCGTCTCGGGCAAGCTCGACGGCACGCTGAAGGCGGCGGAAGGGCTGCTCAACGCCGTCGACAAGGATCAGATCAAGAGCATTGTCGCCAATGTCGATACGGTGACCGAGAACCTGAAGGAAACCAGCAAGCAGTTCGACACGGTCGTCAGGAATGTCGACACCGCGGTGGGATCGATCAACGATTTCGCCCAACGGACGCAAGGCACGCTGGCCAAGGTCGACGGCGTTCTCGACGGCATCGACCCGGCACAGGTTCGCACCGCGCTGGCCAACATCCAGAAGGCCAGCGAAAACGCCAACGAGGCTGCCGCCGACATCGCCAAGGTTACCAACAAATTCGCCAACCGCGCCGACGATATCGACCAGACGATCAAGGACGCGCAACAGCTCGCGGAGCGTCTCAACGACGCTTCGGTGCGCGTCGACGGCATCCTCGCCAAGGTCGATACATTGCTCGGCTCAGGCCAGGCCGACGGCATGATAGCCGATGCCAGGAATACGCTGAAATCGTTCAAGCAGGTCGCCGACACGCTGAACGCCCGCCTCGGCACCATCACCGACAATCTGGCGCGATTCTCCGGTCAGGGCCTGCAGGACGTCGAGGCGCTGGTCCAGGACAGCCGCCGTTCGATCAGCCGCATCGAAGAGGCGGTGACGGATCTCAGCCGCAATCCGCAGCGGATCCTGTCAGGCGGCGAAGGCGAGGTTCGGCAATTCGACGGCAGGGCGCGGCGTTGACTTCGGCTTTCGCCCGCCCCAAGAACAGCAGGCAAGTGCACTGCGGAAGCGGATTGCTCATACGATTCGGGGGACAACGGGGATCGCGTGTGAAGTCGGTGGTGCTTAAATTGGGCGGGGTCAAATCGGGCGGGCTCAAAGCGGGTGTGGCATTGCTTACGCTTTCGCTAGCCGGTTGCGCGTTTTTGCCGGGCGGCGGGCCGGCGCCCCTGGACACATTCGAACTGTCGGCGCCGCCGCTCGATGCGCGCGGCCGCAGCCGCCGCCAGATCCTCATTGCCCAACCCTCCGCGCTCAAGGCGCTGGACAGCCAGAACATCGTTATCAAGCCGTCTGTGCGTTCGATCCAGTACCTCAAGGGCGCGCAGTGGGCCGATCGGCTGCCGCTGATCGTGCAGGCGCGGCTGGCCGAGACATTCCAGCGCTCGGGCAGCTTCGCCGGTGTCGGCAAGCCGGGCGAGGGGCTGGCGATCGACTATCAGGTGATCGTCGAAGTCCGCTCCTTCGAAGTCCGGGTTGACGGCGGCGAACATGCCGAGGTCGAGCTGTTCGTGCGGATACTGAACGACCGCAATGGCGAGGTGCGCGCCTCGAAGAGCTTTACCGCGACCGCGCCCGTCTCCGGCGGCGGCAACCAGGCCTATGTCGGCGCGCTCGACCGCGCATTCGGCGATGCCGCCAAGGACATCGTCCGCTGGACCGATTCGGTGATCTGATACAGCCCGGGCCGCCGGGCGCAGCTTAGGATCAAACTCAATCACCTGGCTGCCGCCAATGGCCGAGACGGGTGGGGAACTGCCGTCCGTTTCGACGACTGGAACGAGCAGGGAGCGCCAATTACCGACCTTCCCGGCGCTTCTCCAAAGCCGCCCTTCGCGCTACAGCTTTGAATCGACCCCCTTTCGGACGTAGACAGCGACTTGCATGAAGGTCGGATTTGGCTACGGCCAGCGGCTTTGTGGGCGATGGAAAGCCGCAACGTTCGCCTGCTTCGCCGCGGAGACGCTGCGTGTTCCGCCAGGGACATAGCGCCAGCAAGCAAGCTCCGGATCCGCTGCCTTGCCTCCCGCAGCGACGACGCCCAGAGCTCCAGCGTCTCGATCGAAACGCCCGTCATCCATGATCTCCGAATCATGGCGACCCATCGATTCAGCAACCAGAAAAGAACGCAGCTGCAATGCTAGGACGCGTCGGTCGAGAATTTGTGTATCGTAGTCGACTTCAGCGTTTCGCCCGGTTTCAGCACCGTCGTTGGAAATGACGGCTTGTTCGGCGAATCCGGGAAGTGCTGCGTCTCAAGGCAGAAGCCGTCGGTCTGGCGGTATTGCTGACCGGCCGCGCCGACGAGCGTCGAATCGAGGAAGTTGCCGCTGTAGAACTGGACGCCGGGCTCGGTGGTCGAGATCTCCATGATCCGGCCCGAGCGCGGCTCGTAGACTCGGGCGGCGAGCGAAAGTCCACCACCCGACCGGTTCAGCACGAAGTTGTGATCGTATCCGCGGCCATAGGCCATCTGTGGGTCGTTCGAGCGGATGCGTGCGCCGATCGGCGCCCCTTGGCGGAAGTCGAACGGCGTGGCGGTCACGGAGGCGAGCTGCCCGGTCGGGATCAAGGTCGCATCGACCGGCGTGTAGCGATCGGCGTTGATCGTGAGGATGTGATCGTCGATCCCACCCGTGCCGTCGCCGGCGAGATTGAAGTAGGAATGACTCGTGAGATTGACCACGGTTGGTTTGTCGGTCGTCGCCTCGTAGTCGATGCGCAGTTCGTTGTCGTTGGTGAGGCTATAGACGACCTGGACCGTGAGCGTGCCGGGATAGCCTTCCTCGCCATCCTTGCTCGTGTAGTTGAGCCGCGCTGCGGCGCCGCTGACGCTGCTCAGCGGTTCGACCGCCCAGACGACCTTGTCGAAGCCTTTCGTGCCGCCGTGCAGGCTGTTCGGCCCGTTATTGGCGGCGAGTTGGTATTGCGTGCCGTCGAGCGTGAACTTCGCGCCGCCGATGCGATTGCCGTAGCGCCCGATCAAGGCGCCGAAATAGGGGTTCATGGATTCGTAGTCGGCGAGTTCCTTGAAGCCGAGCACGACGTTGTCGAGCTTGCCCCAGCGATCGGGCACATTGATCGCCGTGATGATACCGCCATAGGCGATGAACTTGACGGACGCGCCCCTGTCGTTGGTGAGCGTGTAGAGATCGACGGCTTTGCCGTCCTGCGTGTTTCCGAATGGGGTCTTGTCCACAGAGCCAGCGCCGGCGCTCGTTCCCGTCAGCAGCACGCCCATGCCGAGCACGGCCGCGCCGAGCACTGACCTATGCCAGGTACGCGACCTGTTTGGTTCGATCGGCGTCATGGTTTCCTCCCTCGATAGGCCTCTTCGCCGGCGGCTTCTGACGAGCCGCCTGAAAGACCAATTCTAAACTCATCGGGCTATCAAGGTAAGCGCGTCCTGGTAGAGATTGTACAATAGCACCGTGCTTGAAAAGCGTGTGCCGGATACCGCCGGTCGCATCAGCTCATTGCCTGATCAAAATTGCCGTCGGTGCATGAATCGCAGGACGGGGTATCCGCCTGACTCCCGACTTCGATCTTGCTGCTAGTTGGTGTCGCAAAGCCACCCGATTGAGACGTAGAACGCGCCATGGCGGTGAAATCCGAGCCGATGCCCCGGCCGGCTCGGTTGCGCTATTTCCGGACCAACATCGAGGCGACCCTGTCGGTCGCCTCTCCTACTCGTTGGCCGACCTTCGTGTTGCTTCGCTGCAAGAACCGCACAGGGGTTAGCGGTTCGACGTCGCTGCGGGCGAACATAGTAGAACGAGGTCGCCAGATCACTATCAAAAGATCTGATCGTTATCGAGGTTTCCTGAAAGGCAAAGGTCGCTTGGACGTGGGTGCGAGAAACTCGTCAAAAGCGTCGCGTTTCTCGGGCCATTCCCGGCTGCGGCCGGTGAGGCGCCGCGCCCTGGACATATTCTCGACGGAAAAACGCCTCGAAGCGCCCGGGAACCGACCGATTGGGAACAATCTTACCTGTTTCAAGGTTGGAGATGCGCAAGGGACTGCTCTACGGAATCGTTGTCCAGATGAAACGCCATTTTCGGATTGTTTTGGGTGCCGTGGTCGGCCTCACATTGACACCTGCTCCGCTTCCCGCACTTTCGCGCGACGCCCAGCCGCGCGCCGCACCCCTCATTCTGGCCCAAACCCAGTCTCCCGAAGAGGAAGAACTGCTGCGCAGGAAGAAAAGAGAGGGGGCCAAACGCGACGAGCAGCGGGCTCCCCGGGCAGAAAGGCCGGCGCATCGCGAGCGGGCCGAGCGGCCTGCGGCGCGGGAGCGCGAAGCCGTCAAACGGCGTGCCGCCGAACCCGAGCCCGCGATCACCGAGGAGCGCCAGAAGCGGCGCAAGGAGCGCGAAGCCGCCAGACAGCGTGCCGCCGAACCTGAGCCCGCGATCACCGAGGAGCGCCTGAAGAGGCGCAAGGACCGCGAAGCCGTCAAACGGCGTGCCGCCGAACCCGAGCCCGCCATCACCGAGGAGCGCCAGAAGCGGCGCAAGGAGCGCGAAGCCGTCAAACGGCGTGCCGCCGAACCCGAGCCCGCGATCACCGAGGAACGCCTGAAGCGGCGCAAGGAGCGCGAAGCGGCGATGCGTCGTCCCGAAAACGCCGCCAGGCTCTTCGACAGCGCCAAGGAAAAGCCGCTGAGGCGCAAGCCGGGCGGCGCCGAGCCGGACCAGCCCGCTCGGGGCAGGGCCGAGCGGCTGCCCGAAAGCGACGCCGCGGCGCAGGCGCGAGCCTCGACAGATCCAGTGCAAATCGGCTCCGTCATCTCCGAGGAAGGCCGCCGCATCGAACGCCCGCGCAGGGAGCGTCCCGAGGTTCCGGAGGGCGCGGAACTCGTGCGCGAGGTCAACAACCGCTTCATCTTCCGGACCAGCAACACCTATTTCATCGAGCGGCCCCGCGAGGAACGCTTCATCATCGACGCGCGCGAGGTCTACTACGAGGAACTGCCGCGCAGCCGGCAGCGCGAGGTTGTGGTCCGTCCCGACGGGACGCGGATCGTCACGATCCGCAACCGCTGGGGAGATGTCGTCCGCCGTGTGAAGATCCTGCCCGACGATCGCGAGATCGTCCTCGTGTATGTTGAAGACGACTATTACGACGAGGTGCTGGAATGGCGCGATCCCGGCCTCGACCTGCCGCCGCTCGACCTCGACATTCCGGTTCGCGACTACATACTGGACGCGGAATGGGTTGAGGACCCCGAGGACTACTATACGTTCCTCGACCAGCCGCCGGTCGAGCAGGTGGAGCGCACCTACTCGCTTGACGAGGTCCGGCGTTCGGCGCGAATCCGCGACAAGGTCAGGCGCATCGATCTCGACATCATCAATTTCGAGTTCGGCTCGGCCCAGATCCCGGAGAGCGAGATCGGCAAGCTCGAAGGTGTCGCCGGGGCCATGCAGCGCCTGCTCAAGGAGAACCCGGGCGAGACCTTCCTGATCGAGGGCCACACCGATGCGGTCGGGGCGGAGGTGGCGAACCTGGCGCTGTCGGACCAGCGGGCCGAGGCGGTGGCGACCGCGCTGACCAACGTCTTCGACATCGCGCCCGAGAACATGGAGACGCAGGGCTATGGCGAGCAGTATTTGAAGGTTGAAACCCAAGAGCCCGAACGCGAGAACCGGCGCGTCGCGATCCGCCGCATCACGCCGCTGGTCGCACCCGTGGCGAGCTCCGAATAGGCCCCCACCCTTGTTTTGAGCCGGCCGGGCAGGTAGCGCCAGGCTCACCATTGCAAGCCCGCTCATATACCCCCGCGTATCGAGCGGGCCAAATAGGCGACACGCATCTAGCTCGGTCAAGATCCGCTTTCGCCACCTCTTGCGACATTGAGGTCGAAATCGAGTGACAACTGGATTGGGTCAAAGCGGTGAGTTCCACTGGAGGTCCCTATCTGGGAGAAAATTTGGGCCTGGAATGTCCGACTAGGGTCATGGGCGTGAATTCGGCAGGGTCGAACGAACTTCCGCAACGGGTCGAAAAGCGGTCGCAGGGAGCCTAAACATGAAGGTCTGCGGCCCCGGTTCCAAAAAACCTCAGAACTTGTGTCGGATTGGTCAAGACCCGTTCGTCCTTGGGCAGGATCGACACTCCAATCACAAGGATAAATGATATGCCCAGTACCGTACGCCTGCACCGCGTTCTGGCGACCAGCCCAGAAAAAGTCTACCGCGCTTTCCTTGAGGCGGACGCGCTCGCGAAATGGCTACCGCCCAACGGCTTTACCTGCACGGTTTATCATCTGGAACCCAAAGTCGGCGGAACATTCAAAATGTCGTTCCGCAACTTCACAACGGACAAAAGCCATTCGTTTGGCGGCGAATATGTCGAGCTCGTTCCGGGTGAACGCCTGCGCTATACGGACAAGTTCGACGATCCTAACTTGCCCGGCGAGATGCAGGTGACGGTGATATTGAAGAAAGTATCAGTCGGCACGGAACTGGATATCACGCAGGCAGGTGTTCCGGACATCATTCCAGCTGAGGCTTGTTATCTCGGTTGGCAGGAGTCGCTGCGAAATCTGGCAAGGCTCGTCGAACCGGAGATCAATGAATAATGAATAGAGCATCATCCCCGAGGACGCGGGGACGGCATGAAAAAGGCGGGAATTTTTCCCGCCTTTTCGGTCCCTATCGCCTGATCAATGCAGGCGGCCGCTGGCGTGTGCAAGCATCGTATAGACCTTGCCGGTGTCCGACGTCAGGTAGGTCTGCGCCATCATGTTGTCGCGGTCGTTGCGCGACACGTCCTTGAGCAGTTTTTCGAAATCGTCGCAGTAACGGTCGACGGCGGCGCGGAACTCCGCCTCCATCTGATATTTGCGACGGATTTCGTCGAAAGTTTGCTGACCCTTCAACGTGTAGAGACGCCGCGTGAACACGTCACGCTCGCCGCGCCGGTAGCGGTCCCACAGCTCGATCGAGGCGTCGTGATCGATGGCGCGGGCGATGTCGACGGAAAGCGAGTTGAGCGACTCCACTACATGAAGCGGCGAGCGCTGGGCAGGGGCCGAGCGTGGCGCTTCCGAAGGTGCCGCGGGCTTGGCGCCCTCTTCGCGCGATGCCCCAGTCAAGAGATCGCGCACCCAGCCGCCCTGCGACGTACGGCCATTGGGGTCGCGCTGGCGCGGCGCCGTCTCAGCCGGGCGTTCCAGGTCGAGGGTGCCGCGCAGTGCGGTGTCACCCGATGGCGCCTGCGGGCCAAGAGGCTCCGATTGCAGGCCCGGAGGACGGCGCTGCGGCTCAGCGGCGGGCGCGGCAGGCGCTTGCGGCGCAGGACGCAGGTTGCGCGGCTCCGAGGAGTCGGTGTTGCGGCCAGATTTCGCAACGATTTCAGATAGTTCCTTCAGCGCGTTAATCTGCTCGGAAACGGCGCGGCGGATAGCCGTGGTCGATTCCTTTGCCTCTTCCGGCATTTCGATGACGCCCTTCTTGAGCTCGGCGCGGGTGAGGTCGAGCTCGCTCTTGATCGAGCCGGCGGTGCGCCGCATCTCCTCGGTCGCGTCGGCGAAGCGCTTCGTTGCCGAATCGACCACGTCGGAGATGGCGGTACGGATCTTGTCCGCCGACTCCAACGTCTTGCCTTCGGCGTTCTGCAACGTCTGGCCGACCAGATCCTCGAACGAGCGCATGACCTTTTCGAGATCCTCCGACTTCTTGACCAAGCCGACGGCGAGGTCCTCCAGCGACGATTGCCTTTCCAGTGTGTGTTCGAGGTTGCTCTGGGCCGAGCTCAACAGATCCGAAGCACTGGACAGCAATCGGCTGTGCTCGTCGAACTTGGTGGCGATCGAGGCAACCTCGCGCAAGGTCGCGGATGACAGCTCGGTAAGCCGTGTCGTGTTCGAATCGACCAGGCGTGCCGAACTGGCGAAGGTCTGCGCGGCTTTTTCCGTCGTCGCCGCAAAGCTTTGCGTGCTGCCGGTCAGGCGTTCGTCGACCTGGCCGAGATTGGCCGCCGCCTGCTCGATCAACTGACCGAGCTGCGAGCTCGAGGTGCTCATGCGGCCGATGAGATCGGCGACACTGTCGGCGAGCGTCGAGCGCGCGCCTTCGACGGCCGACAATGTTTCGGCCGTGCGGCTGGCGAGCGCATTGACGAGGGTGGCGTTTTCACTGCGCAGCTTCTCGGTGGCGCGTTCGGTCACCTCTTCCATGCTCTTTTGCAGTTCCGAGCCGCCCTGGGCGAAGCGCTCGACCAGCGGCCGTGCCGTTTCGTCGAGGATTTTCGAGATCTCGGCCGAACGTGCCGCAAGCATGGTGTTGAGCTCGCGGGTGTTGGTGCCGATGGTCTTCGCCGCGTCGTTGGTGCTCTGGCCGATATGCTGGCCGACCGCAGTGAAGGTTTCGGCGATCGAGTTGGCGCGCGAAATAAGTTGCGCCTCAGCGGTCGAAACCTGCTCGTTGAGCTTCTGGCCTATCGTTTCGGTGGTGTAGACGAGACGGTTTTCGACGCCGGCAACCTGCTCCTCGACGCGAGCCGCCGCAGCCGCCGCGCTGGATGCCAGGCGCTCGTCGGCGCCGGCGAGCGCCTGCTCGATTTCACGGGCGTGGACGGCCAGTTCCTGACCGGTCTGCCTCGCACGTTCGGCAACCCGCTGCTCGGTGCTGGCAAACGCCCCGACGATATTGTCGGCATGTTCTCCGATCGTCGACGTGCTGTCGGTGATGCGGGAAACCAGACGGTGATCCGCCTCGTCGAAGATACGGCCGATCTCGGATGCTCGGGCCGCCAGCGCCTCCGAACCTTCGGCGATGCGCGAGATCAGCTGCTGGTCGGCGGCATCGAAAATGCGGCCTAGGTCCGATGCCCGCGCTGCTAGCGCTTCGGCCGATTCGCCGATGCGCACGCCGAGCCGTTCGTCGGCGCCTTCGAAATTGCGCAGGATGTCGCCGGCGCGTGCCGCCAGCGACTGCGCCGTTTCGACCGCGCGGGCAACCAGCTTCTGGTCCGCCGCATCGAATGTACCGGCGATCTCGCTGGCGCGAGCGGCCAGCTGGTCGGCTGTTTCCTGGGCGCGCGTCAGCAAGGAGTTCGATGTGTCGTCGACACGGGCCATGATTGCGCTGGATGTATCCTCGGCGCGGGCAATGAGCGTGCTCGACGTGTCTTCGGCACGTGCGGCGAGGCGGCGGTCCGCCTCCTCGAAGGTGCGGGCGATATCCTCCGCCCTGGCGAGCAAGGCGGCCGAGGTCTGCTCGGCACGTTCGGCGATCTTGCGATCGGCGTCGCTGAACGCCGCGCCTGCCTGCTCATGCAGCGCGCTGGTGACTTCCATGACCTTTTCACGCAGCGCTCCCGCAACAAAGACGGCGCTCTTTTCGAGCACGCTGCGGACGTTGTCGACACCGGTCGACAGCGCGCGCTCCATGGTTGCGGCGCGCTCCTCAATGATGCCGGTCTGGCGGCTGAACGCCTGCTCGATCTTTTCGACGTCTGCGGCAATGGCGTCCGAGATATCGGTGCTTCTGGCGGCGATCTGGTCGATATGGCCGGACAGGGAACGGTCGACTTCCTTGCGCGTATCGGCGAGCTTGGAGAGATCGTCCTCCAGCGCACGGGTCAGCGCGTCGCGGCCTTCGCCCAGTTTGCCGACATGCCCGGCGATGATGTCGTCCACCTCGCTGCGGCTCGTCGCAATTTTCTGCAGGTCTGCTTCCAGCGCACGTCTGAGGATGTCGCGGCCCTCGGCCAGTTTCTCGACTTGGCCGGCAACCAGCCCGTCGATGCTCGACCGGCTTTCCGCCAGCTTGGCGAGGTCGTCTTCAAGCGCCTTGGACAGGATCGAGCGGTCCTGGATGAGCTTCTCGGCATGGCTGTTTACAAGACCGTTGACGCTGCCGAGATCGGCTTCCAGCGCCTGCGCAAACTGTGCGCGATTGTCAGTCAGCTGCTGCGACTGGTCGGCGACGACATCCTTGATGGTATTGAGGTCTGCTTCCAGCGCACGTCTGAGGATGTCGCGGCCTTCGGCCAGCTTCTCGACCTGGCCGGCAACCAGCCCGTCGATGCTCGACCGGCTTTCCGCCAGCTTGGCGAGGTCGTCTTCGAGCGCCTTGGACAGGGTCGAGCGGTCCTGGATGAGCTTTTCGGCATGGCTGTTTACAAGACCGTTGACGCTGCCGAGATCGGCTTCCAGTGCCTGCGCGAACTGTGCGCGATTGTCGGTCAGCTGCTGCGACTGGTCGGCGACGACATCCTTGATGGTATTGAGGTCTGCTTCCAGCGCACGTCTGAGGATGTCGCGGCCTTCGGCCAGCTTCTCGACCTGACCTGCGACCAGCCCGTCGATGCTCGACCGGCTTTCCGCCAGCTTGGCGAGGTCGTCTTCAAGCGCCTTGGACAGGATCGAGCGGTCCTGGATGAGCTTCTCGGCATGGGTGTTTACAAGACCGTTGACGCTGCCGAGATCGGCTTCCAGCGCCTGCGCAAACTGTGCGCGATTGTCAGTCAGCTGCTGCGACTGGTCGGCGACGACACTCTTGATGGTATTGAGGTCTGCTTCCAGCGCACGTCTGAGGATGTCGCGGCCTTCGGCCAGCTTCTCGACCTGGCCGGTAACCAGACCATCGATGCTCGACCGGCTTTCCGCCAATTTGGCGAGGTCGTCCTCAAGCGCCTTGGACAGGGTCGAGCGGTCTTCCGCCAGCTTTTCGGACTGGCCTGCTATGACGTCATTGATCGTATTGAGATCGGATTCCAGCGCGCGCTTGAGAATGTCGCGGCCCTCGGCCAGCTTCTCGACCTGGCCGGTAACCAGACCATCGATGCTCGACCGGCTTTCAGCCAGTTTGGCGAGGTCGTCTTCGAGCGCCTTCGACAGGATTGAACGGTCCTCGGCGAGCCTGTTCATGTGATCGGAGATAAGCCCATTCACGCTCTGCAGGTCGGTTTCCAACGCCTTCGAGAGCTGACCACGGTCTTCCGCCAGCTTTTCGGACTGGCCTGATATGACCTCCTTGATCGTGCTGAGATCGGATTCCAGCGCGCGCTTGAGGATGTCGCGGCCTTCGGCCAACTTCTCGACCTGGCCGGCGACCAGCCCGTCGATGCTCGACCGGCTTTCCGCCAATTTGGCGAGGTCTGCCTCGAGCGTCTGCGAAAGCAGGCTGCGATCGTCGGCGAGCCTGCCCGAATGGTCCTCGATCAGGCCTCGGATGCCGGACAGGTCGCCTTCAAGCGAGCGCGAAAGCAGGCTGCGGTCTTCCGCCAGTTTGGCGGAATGGCTCTCGATGAGATCTTTGATGCCGACAATGTCGGTCTCCAACGCCTTGGCGAGTATGGCGCGACCTTCGGCGATCTTCTCGACCTGACCGGCGACCAGTCCGTCGATGCTGGCGCGACTGTCGGCCAGCTTGCCGAGATCGGCCTCGAGGGCGCGTGAAAGAATGCTGCGGCCTTCGGCGAGCTTGCCAACATGGCCGGCAACCATTTCGTCAATGATCGTACGGGCTTGTACAAGTTTTCCGGAGTCTTCGTTCAAGGCTTGTGAAAGCCTGTTGCGGCCCTCTTCGAGCCTTTCGAGATGGCTGCCGAGCGAAGCATCGATGGCGGCGCTTGACTCGTTGACCTTGCGCAGATCCTCTTCGAGGGCGCGCGAGATCAGGTTGCGGCCTTCGGCAAGCTTCTGCACCTGGTCGGTGACGGCCGCGTCGATGCCGGCGCGGCTTTCGGCGAATTTCGCAAGATCGGCCTGCATTGCCGCCGCCATGCGTTCGCGGCTTTCGGAAAGCTTGCGGCTGTGGTTCTCGACGGCTTCTTCGATGCCGACGCGGGCATCGGCAAGCCGCTGGATGTCGGCGTCGAAGGAGCGCGACACCACATGACGGGCCGCTTCCATGCGCCCGGCGAAATCGCCGGCGCGTGCTTCAAGCATGGACGAAGTCGACGAGACGATGTCGGCCATGTCGGCGCCGATCTGGGTCTTGCCCTGATCGATCATCGCCGACAGCGTCTCCTTGCTTTCCTGGAAGGTATGGGCGATTTCGCGCGCGCGCTCGACCAGCGTCTCGTTGATCTGCCGTGCGCGGGCCTCGAGCGCGGCGTTGAGCTTCTGGGTGCCGGTGTCGAGCGCTTCGGCGCGGGTCTGGAATTCACTAATCAGCGCCTGGCCGCGTTCGGCCAACGTCCGCTCGATGCCGTCAAGACTGGCTTCAAATTCGGAGTTGAGCGTACGCGCGGCGCCGCCGAGCAGCGACACCATGCCGGAGGTCCGATCGTCGAGCAGATCGGTCAGCGACCGGGTGAGGCCGTCGGTCGTGTCCGTCAGCTTGGCGATGCGTGTATCGAGAAGGCTGGCGAAGGCTTCGCCGGAGGTCGACAGCCGGTCCGTGATCGACTCGAGCCGGCCTTCCACCGAATCGAAGATCGACAACGAGCTTTGGTTGATCCTGTCGATCAGCGTGTCGCCGGAATTGGTGATGGTCATCGACAGGTTGGTCGAGGCGTTGAGAATGCTGTCGCGAATGATGTCGCTGGCAGCCCCGATTTCGTCCTTCAGCGTCTCATGCGCGCCGGTGATCGAGGCGCGCACGCGTTCGGCGTGAGTGACCACCGCTTCGCGCTCGCTGCCCAGCCCGTCGACAAGCGAGCGGATGCGCGATTCATTCTCCGAGTAGGAGCGTTCGATCTGGTTCACCTCGCTGTGGACCAGGGTTTCGAGCTCGACAGCACGCGCAAGCGTGCGCTCGATGCCTTCGCCCATGGCCGCCACCTCGCGGCGGACGGCTTGCCCGATCATCATGACGCGATCCTGGGCAATATTTTCCGGCTCGGTCAGGCGGAAGGCCACTTCCGTCATCGACTGAGCCGCGATGCGCATTTCCTGCGCGCGGCGGATCATGGCTGCAAACGCCCAGAACAGGAGCACGGGCAGGATCGCAGCGATCGCCAGGCCGATCAGTTCGGGACGGGCGAAGAACTGGCCGGGCGTGCGGATTTGCCAGATGCCTGGTCCAAACAGCAGGTTGGCCAATGCACCGGCGCCCGCGATCCAGGCAAGCGAAACGAGCGCCACGATCCAGTAGATCGTGTTCGAGGCACGCCGATCGAGGGTGTGCAGCAGCGTTTTGTAGTCTTTTTGACGCGGGTCATTGGCTGGCGTGAAACCGGCCGGCTGGCCATTGCGCGTTTCCAAAGAGCGCAGTTCAGCCGGCTTGGCCATTGCCGCGGGCTTTGCTTTCTGGTCCTGGTTGGCAGACTCGGTCTGTAGGCTCCAGTTGGCGGGCTCGGCATTCTGTCCCTGGTCGGCGATAGGCTCAGCATTCTGGCTCTGGTCGGCGACAGGCTCGGCATTCTGGTTACGGCCTTCGCGGGCCAACTCGTCGGCAGCCTGCGATATCTGCGCTTCCAGATCTTCCATCGACGCTGCGATATCGAGGTCGCCGCCGGCATCGCCGCTCAGATCGATATCAAGTGCTTTTTCGAGTTCCCTGGCTACGTCGTTGTCGAGCGTTCTTGTCGTCGATGTTTTCTTCGCCATGCCTTCGCTACCCTGTACAAGCTGCCGCGGGACTTATTGATTCTGCTTGTCGTGTCCCACGCAAGAGGCTGAAAATGGACCTGTCGTATCGTAATGACACACCGGGGTAAAGAAAACATGCATTCGGCGCGATACGTAAAACTTTAAATATAAGGTTAACAGAACTGTGATTCCGGCGCCGTTATCGCAACATTTTTCCGGGCCAATCATTAACCCGTCGTCCACAGGATGGGCCTATTTTTTGCGGCTGGAAGAACGGAGTTGCAGAGTCATGCGTGGCGAAAACGGCATTGCCTTCTCGATGCCCGGCGGCGACGTGTCGGGAACGGCCGGGTCGCGGCCGGTGGACCTGGCGCATCTGGCGCGCCAGACGATGGGCGACCGCAGCCTCGAGCAGGAGGTGCTGGCACTGTTCGTACAGCAGGCGCTGTCGGTTCGCGACAGGATCGTCGACGCCGATGTGAGGCAAAGGCTGCTTCTGGCGCACGGGCTGAAAGGTTCGGCGCGCGGCGTCGGCGCCTTCGCTATTGCCGATTGCGCCGGCGCGATCGAGCTTCAGCCTGAAGATACCAATACCCTCAAGCGGCTTGGCGCCCTGATCGAAGAAGTCCGCGATTTCGTCGCCGCCATCAGCCGTTAAACCGATTTCCGAAAAAAACGGCATAGAGCGCCGCTTTCGCGCGGCAGTTGACTTGTCTGCCGGAGTGATTATCTCGGCTGGGACTCCCTTCAGGTGACAAATGACCAAGCTGACCTTCATCGCCAATGACGGCACACATTTTGACGTGGATGCCGAAAACGGCTCGACCGTCATGGAGAACGCGATCCGCAACGCTGTGCCGGGGATCGAGGCCGAATGTGGTGGCGCCTGCGCCTGCGCGACCTGCCACGTCTATGTCGACGAGGCATGGACGGCGGAAGTCGGCGAGCCGGAAGCGATGGAAGAGGACATGCTGGACTTCGCCTACGACGTCCAGCCGAACTCACGGCTTTCCTGTCAGATCAAGGTGCGCGACGCTCTCGACGGCCTGGTTGTGCGCGTGCCTGCCCGCCAAGGCTGAAGCGTGAAGGCTGAAGCGCTAGATATAGCCGATTTTTCCGGCTCCGGCTTGGCAGCGCGCCAATGGTCATGCAGTGTCGCGCCGTTCTCTACAGCGCCGCGTTTCTCTCGGACGCGCAAAGGACGCTGTAGCACCGTGATTTGGCGCATGATCCCCAGCGAAAATCGATTTCGATTTTTGCGGTCGTGCGCATCGAAGGCGCATTCATGACCGATATCACCAAGACGGACGTATTGATTGTCGGGACGGGGCCTGTCGGCCTGTTCGCCGTGTTCGAACTCGGCCTCTTCGACATGAAATGCCATCTGATCGACATACTCGATCGGCCCGGCGGGCAATGCGCCGAACTCTATCCGGAAAAGCCGATCTACGACATTCCCGGCTGGCAATCGATTTCGGCGCAGGGCCTGGTCGACAGACTGCTTGAGCAGATCGCGCCGTTCAAGCCCGACTTCACCTTCAACCGCATGGTCTCAAGCCTCGAAAAGCTCGAGGACGGCAGCTTTCGCGTGATCACCGACGAGAACGAGCTGTTTGAAGCCAAGGTTGTGGTTATCGCCGCCGGCGGCGGCTCGTTCCAGCCGAAGCGGCCGCCGATCCCGGGCATCGAGCTTTATGAGGGCAAGAGCGTCTTCTACTCGGTTCGCCGGATGGGGGAATTTCGCGGCCACGACCTCATCATCGTCGGTGGCGGCGATTCGGCGCTCGACTGGACGCTGAACCTGCAGCCTGTGGCCAAGAGCGTGACGCTGGTCCACCGCCGGCCGGAGTTTCGCGCGGCGCCCGACAGCGTCAACAAGATGTACGCCATGCAGGAGATGAAGGAACTGGATTTCCAGGTCGGGCAGGTGACGGGATTGTCCGGCGCCGACGGCCAGCTTTCCTCCGCGACCATCAAAGGCCCCAGCGGCGATATCGAGGTGCCGTGCACGCGGATGCTGCCGTTCTTTGGCCTGACCATGAAGCTCGGACCGATCGCCGAGTGGGGGCTCAATCTTCATGAGAACATGATCCCGGTCGACACCGAGAAATTCCAGACGTCGGTACCGGGCATCTTCGCCGTCGGCGACATCAACTGGTACCCCGGCAAGCTGAAGCTGATCCTGTCGGGCTTCCATGAGGTCGCCCTGATGGCGCAGGCAGCCAAGCGCATCGTCAGCCCCGGCGAGCGCATCGTATTCCAGTATACGACGTCGTCGACCAGCTTACAGAAGAAGCTCGGCGTCGCCGGCTGACGCCCACTCTTACTCCACGAGAATCGATCTTATCATCTGGCCTGAGCTAACCCGGCAGCCGGCCGTTCTCGATGCGCTCCATGCGATAGCGCAGCAGCCGCAGGATACGGCTTTCGAAATTGATTGTCTCGACGCGATCGAATTGCATCTGGGCCTGGTCGTGCTTGGCAAGAATAGCGGCGGCGACTTCCGCGGCCTTGGCCTTGGCCTCCTGGCAAGTCTTCTGCGGATAGGTCGCCTTCAGCGCATCCTCGAGGTCGCGGGCATGGTTCTTGGCGATCTCGACATGGCGGTCCTCATGGCGCTTGATGTCGGCGGACAATGTATCCCAAAACAGCCTTACGCCCGCATCAGCCTTGCGTGAGCGGCGCCACTCGGGAAGGATCACCTTGACCTTGAGAGTGACGTCGGCGTCAGCAATCGCGCAGGAATTCGATTTTTCCGCATAGCTGACGCGGGTGGTGAACGCCATCTGCGTGGCGCCTGGATGCCGCATCCCGGTGCTTTTCACCTGAGGTCCAAGTTTCGTAAGCTGGGATCCGATATCATCGAGCGTTCTGCCGCCGATGCTGAAGTAGCTATATGTCTTTACCAAACTCGCCGTGCCCGCCGGCAAGGCAGAAAAAGCGAGCATCAGGGCGCAAAGCAGTGATCGTTTCATCATGTTGCCTCTTTGCCTACCATGCGCTACGGCCGCTGCCGGCGCAACGGAATTGATCTTTGGCGGATCACACATGATTGATGGACAATGACGACACGGCGATGGCAACTGGCGCATGGGCGTCATCTCGACCTTGGCGGCAAGGCGGTGATCGTCGGTATCCTCAATGTCACGCCGGACAGTTTTTCCGACGGGGGACTGTTCGTTGCGCCCGAACAGGCGATGGCCCAGGCCCGCCGGATGGTGGAAGAGGGCGCCTCCGTCATTGACGTCGGTGGAGAATCGACACGCCCCGGCGCATCTCCGGTAGCCGTCGAGGAAGAGCAGGCCCGCGTGCTGCCTGTCATCGAGGCGCTCGCCAGGCTTGGCAAGGCGCTGATTTCGGTCGACACCTATCGCGAGGACACCGCCCGGCTTGCCGTCGCTGCCGGCGCCCATATCGTCAACGATGTCTGGGGCCTGCAGCGCGAACCGGGCGTCGCGCGCGTCGCTGCCGAGACCGGCGCCGGGCTGGTCATCATGCACACCGGACGTGACAGGCAAAAACTGCCCGACGTGATCGAGGATCAGTTTTCCTTCCTCAGGAAGTCACTGGAAATCGCCCGGCGAAACGGCGTTGCCGACGACCAAATCGTGCTCGATCCGGGCTTTGGCTTCGCCAAGGAAACAGCGGAGGAAAATCTCGACCTGATGGCACGGTTTTCCGAACTCGATGCCTTGGGCTTTCCACTGATGGCCGGTACATCGCGAAAGCGCTTCATCGGCGCCGTCACCGGCCGCGACGCCTCGGCCAGGGGTGCCGGAACGGCGGCGACGAGCGTCATACTGAGGCTCAAGGGCGCGCAGCTTTTTCGCGTCCACGATGTCGCAATCAATGTGGATGCGCTGGCACTTGCCGATGCTATGCTGGCGCGTGAAACTACCGCACAGGCTCGAAAATCGGAATCGATTTTCGGAAAGCCCGATGGGTAGATTTAAAGCGTTAGAGTGTGCGTTGTGCGTCCAGGTGGACGCAACATTGCTCTAATCGAGCGGGATGCTGAGCGATGTATGTCATCCGCATGAAGAACTGCGCCTTCTTCGCCCGGCACGGCGTGCTGGATGAGGAGGAGACGCTCGGCCAGCGTTTCTATGTCGACGCTGCGCTCACCGTCGAACCTGGCCGCGCGCTGGTCGACGATTCCATCGAGGATACCGTCCACTATGGTGTCGCCTTCGGGGTGATCGAAAAGATCATAACCGGGGAGAGGCGTTTTCTGATAGAAGCGCTGGCGCTGGAGGTGGCCCGGGCGCTGACGGCCCGGTTTCCCCAGATCAAAAAGGCCGAGATTACCGTGCGCAAGCCGAACGCTCCGGTGCCCGGTGTGCTCGATCATGTCGAGGTGACCGTTGTCTGGCCCGAATAACACAGTCTACCTCAGCCTTGGCGGCAATCTCGGCGACCCGGCAAGGTCGATGGGCGCGGCGCTGCGCATGCTGGACGCCGACGAGAACACGCGCGTGGTTGTGGTCTCCTCGCTTTACCGCACACCACCCTGGGGCAAGCTCGACCAGCCGGATTTTCTCAATGCGGCTGCCGAAATTTCGACTGTGCTCGCACCACATGCTTTGCTCGATCTCTGCCTCGATGTAGAGTGCAGGCTGAAGCGGGTGCGCGAGGAGCGCTGGGGTCCACGCCTGATCGACATCGACATTCTGGTGTTCGGTGATCGGATCATCCACGAAACCGGGCTGGAAGTGCCACATCCGCGCATGCTGGAGCGCGCTTTCGTTCTGGCGCCGCTGGCCGAGATCGCAGCTGACCTCACCGTCGACGGCAGAAGCGTGGCGGAACGGCTTGCCGCTCTCGACAGCGCCGGCATCGAGCGACTGCCGTCCGGCCGGGATTGGTGGCTGACCTAAACGGCGTGTTTTCAAATGGAACCGCTGCGCTGCTCTATCTCGTTGTTTACGCATTGGATTTAACCGAAAGCCGCTTCGCACATTTCGCTCCGATGCACTGAGCTCAGCCGGAAAATCCGCCGCCGTCGAGGAACACCTGTTCCTCCGGCGTCGTCTCGCGGCCAAGCATCCTGTTTCGATGCGGAAAGCGGCCGAAGCGCTGAATGATCTCCAGGTGCTCGACCGCATACTTCAGATAGGATTGGGCTTTGGCGGTAGTGAGGTCCACTGATTTGAGCTGGTCGGCGAGATGCTCCGAATGCTCATAAGGCAGATAGAGGAAGACGCGCAGCTCTTCGTCGAGCGCCAGATCCTGGCCGGCGGCGATCGCCTTTTCGGCAAAATGCCTTGCCAGCGGGTCGGTCGCATACATATGGCCGGTGCCGCGAAAGCAGTTTCGCGGGAACTGGTCGAGCAGGATCATCAGCGCCAGTGAGCCTTCGGCATGCTCCGACCAGTCGTCGCATTCACGCCGCGCGGCAGCGTAGTGCAGGTCGAGAAACCGGTTGCGGAACTCGGCGTCGAAGGCATCATTCTTCTCGAACCATGCATCCTCTCCAGCGTCACGCCAGAATTTGGTGACGGAGAGCGAGCGCTCGTCCAGTTCGATCATCTGTTTGCTCCAGGTGTTAAATCCGCAGGCTCGGATTTATGCAGAACGCCGGCGGTTTCTTCATTGAGCGCCTGACCGGCGTGGCGTGGCTGGCTGAGCGGTGTCGGAATCGGCGTGCCGATATTGCCCTTGAGGAAGCGCGCTCCGGCGCGAACGCCTTCGGCGAGCTGCAGCTCGAAGCGGGCGGCATCGCGGTGGCGGACGTCCTCGATCACCTCGGCGACTTCCTCCGGGTCGACGCCCAGCGCTTCCAGCGTGGAGCCGCCGAAGACAAGCGCTGATTCGAAGGTTTCGCGAATCTGGAAATCGACGTCGGCACGTATCAACTGGAGTGCGGTTCCGCGGTCGAAAGCGCGTGCCAGCACGGTCAGCAGGGGAAACTCCGCCTTGATGAGCTTTGCGATGCGGACGGCGACATCGGGCTTGTCGACGCAGATCAACACGGCGCGCGCGCGGCCGGCGCCTGCGGCACGCAGAATGTCTAGCCGCGTGCCGTCGCCATAATAGACCTTGAAACCGAAATCGGCCGCCGCCTGGATCATCTCGACCTCATTGTCGATGATCGACACATCGATCCCGCGCAACAGCAGCGGCTGGCTGGCGATCTGGCCGAAGCGGCCGAAGCCGATGATCAGCACGCTGCCGGTAAGGCCATCGGCGATGTCGACGCCTTCGAGCGACTGCTCGTCGCGTGGCGTCAGATACCGCAATGCCAGAATGGCCAGCGGTGTCAGCACCATGGAGATGATGACGATCGCCGTCAGGGTCGCATTAGCCTGGCTGTCGATGATGCCGACCGCCGCGGCGGCGGAATAGAGAACGAAGGCGAATTCGCCGCCTTGCGCCATGAAGACGGCACGCTCGAGCGCTTCCCGGTGACCGGTCTTGAGGAGGCGGGCGACGAGATAGATGCCGATCGCCTTTATTGCCATGTAGGCGACGACGTAGATGACGACAATCCGCCAGTTCTCGATGACCACATGCAGGTCGAGCGACATGCCGACCGCGAGGAAGAACAACCCGAGCAGCACACCGCGGAATGGTTCGACATCGGCCTCGAGCTGATGGCGAAAGGTGGATTCCGACAAAAGCACGCCGGCCAGGAAAGCGCCCATCGCCATCGACAGGCCGCTGAGCTGCATGGCAAGCGCCGACCCCAGAACCACCAGAAGGGCGGCTGCGGTCATCACTTCGCGGGCGCGGGCGTCCGCCAGGATGCGAAAGAACGGATTGAGCAGATAGCGCCCGGCCAGCACCAGCCCGACGATGGCGGCAAGGCCGATGCCCACCTCCGTCAGCCGCTGCGTCAAGCTCATATCGGCGCCGCCCGGTGCCAGGAAGGCGATCAGGGCCAGCAGCGGCACGATCGCCAGGTCCTCGAGCAGCAGGATGGAGACAATGCGCTGGCCTTTGGGCGCGGCGATCTCACCGCGTTCCTCCAGAAGCTGCATGACGATCGCCGTCGAGGTCAGCACGAAGCCGGCGCCGGCGACGAAGGATTGCGAGACCGGAAAACCTCCCGCCAGTCCGACGCCGGTCAGCAACAGCGCGCACACGCCGACCTGCAATGCGCCAAGGCCAAAGATCTCTCGCCTGAGGCCCCACAGCCGCGACGGTTGCATCTCCAGCCCGATGATGAACAGGAACATGACGACGCCGAGCTCGGCGACGTGAAGAATGGCTTCCGATTCGGAAAAGATGCCGATGCCGAACGGGCCGATGACCACGCCAGCCGCCAGATAGCCAAGGATGGAACCAAGGCCCATGCGCTTGAAGATCGGCACCGCGACAACACCTGCGGCGAGCAGCGCCACCACGTGGATCAGATCGCTGCCCGCTGCTTCTGCCGCCATGCCTGCCGTTCCGTTCTCTCTAGGGACCGCCGCACGTGCTGCGGCATCGAGCGGCCAAGATAGGGGCTTCGGCTGAAATCGAACAGTCCGAATCCGGAAACTGGTGCAGCAGTGTTGCAGGCGCGCTCCACAGCTTTATGCACCCGCTGCGCTGAATGTTGCAGCAATCGGGCGCCTGACTGCACGACCGAAATGCTGACCAAGAAGGCTCAGGACATGACCGCAGCCCCTCAGGAGGCGGTTACCAAGGATCCGGCCAAGGCAGCCGACCTCACCGCCAAGGTCCAGGCGGTCATAACCAAGTATCAGGGCACGACGACGGCGGACGAGGCCTGCAAGGCCTATGACGAGTTGATCACCGCCATCAAGGGCTGAGCATCGATCGGAGTTTTGGAGAAAGCGGTGGCGGTAGCTGCCGCTTTTTTGCAACTAGAGTAGAGCGCCGCCTATCGGACGTGCAAAAGGTCGCTCAGTTCGGCGCTATGGAGCCGACTTCGACCGTATCGACGCGCTTCAGCTTCATGCCAATGACCGGCACTAATTGCTGGTCGACGCGCACCGCAACCGTCACCGTCATCGAATTGTCGTTGGGGACAAGAGCCTGCATGACGCCGCGCAACTGGTTGCGGTTGATGGTGAAGACGACCTTGTTGGCGCTGACCACGTTGCCGCCGATAATGTCGAGGCCGGAACCGGCAGCACCGCCCATGAAGCTGCCCTTGTAGCCCTCGCGGCCCTTGTGTTGGATCGTCGCCGACATCTGCTGGGTGAACATGCCGACCCGGCAGCCGCCGTCGAGCGACATGCCGATCTTGCCGTCTGGTGTCGAACCGGTGAAATTGCAGGTGAATTTCGTGCCCTTGTATTTGCCGGCGACGATTTCCCCGGGGCCGACCCATTCGCCTTCCACCGATTGAAAGAACTTCCTGTCCCGTTCTGCTGCAAAGGTCTTTTCGGCCATGCCGGCAGTTGTTGAAACCACGACCGCCATCGGCAGGACGCTAGACAAGATCACGCTTTTCATCGACGACACCCGGCAACAAAGAGACTGGTTTGGAACCCGTCCGACCATGAACAAGATTGGTTAATGCTTCGTCACCGCTAGCGCATGGCCCGAAAACCGGAAGCGATTTGCGCTGGGATCATGCGCGAAATCAAAGTGCTCCACCGTCCTTGGTGCGCTTACCAGGACGTGCGGTGCTGGAGACGGTTGTCACGTGTCGGAAGTCGATGTCTCCTTCTGCTTTTTCGTTGCAAACGATGTCAGCGCGGACAGGAAATCACCCATGCCGGGCCGTCTCGTGGCGCTGAAGGGCAGGGGCCTTGCGGTCTCCATCGCAGCAATGCCGATGCGCGCCGTCATCATGCCGTTGACGACACCTTCGCCAAGCTTGGCCGAGAGCCGAGCAGCGAGGCCATGGCCGACGATCTGCTGAACGAAACTGTCGCCGACGGCAATCGAGCCGGTCACCGCCAGATGAGCGAGAACGCTGCGCGCCAGCCGGAAGAACCCCAGCGTGCCCGGCCGGCCGCCATAAAGTTCCGACAGCCGGCGAATCAGCCGGCCCGCTTCGAACACGACATAGGCGACGTCGACCAGAGCGCGAGGGCTGACCGCCGTCACCAGCGACACACGCTTTGCCGCTTCGAGGATCATCACCTTGGCGCGCGCATCGAGGGGGCCGAGGATTTCGGTCTCGGCCAGGCGCACCAGATTGCCACCGTCGATGATCTCGTCGCGCAAGTCTGCCAACGCACGTCTGCCGGCCGCGGTTTCGGGTTTGGCCGCGACAAAGGCCGAGAGTTCGTCGACCACGGCGCGAGCGGCCTTCGGATCGTCGCGGGCAATGGCGTCGAGTGCCCGCTTCTGTAGCTTTTCGACCTCGGCGAGGCGGGCGATCGCCAGGAATTCGCGGACGAGGATGACCAGAAGCGCCAGCACCGCGATCACGGCCATCCCGGCGGCAAGCCAGCCCAGCCATTCGGCACGTGCGAACAGATCGCGAATCAGCTGATCGGTCCAAAGGCCGAGGGCCAGCGAAACCAGAACGCCCAATGCGCCGAACAACAAGCCACCTGATATCGAACGCTTACGCGGCGCGGTGGCAGGCGGCGGTTCGGCGGCGATAATATCCGGCTCGTCGAAAACGTCGATTTCCGCCGGAGTGACGACGGCAAGATCAGCCTTCGCGGCGCGTGGCCTTCTGGCCGATGGAGAGTCGGGCTGCCGCAAGGCTGCCCGTTCTTTTGGCGGGGCTTCCGGCTCGATGCGAAAAGCCGCCGGCTTGCGGGGCGCGGTCATGCCAGACGATCTCCGATCAGGAACTGCAGGGCGCGGTCGAGCCTGATATGCGGCAGCGACAGCGTGACGCCTTCAGCCGTGCGTTCGAGCTTTGGCGGGCGAAAGCGCACGAAGCGGATTGCCGGGTCATCATTACTTTGTCGATGGTCTGGGCTCTGCCGATGGTCTGGCCCAGAGACATCGAACACTGCATCAATTTTGTCCGGTAAATCACCGGGAAATATGGCTGTTTCGGTTTTTCCATCAAATGTTTCGCCGTTGATCTTTTCATCTTTCAACGGTGTGCCAATGATGACCGGCAACGTCTCACGGCCTTGCTTGACCGTGCCTTCCCGGGTCGCGCGCACCGCCGCCAGGGCAACCACGTCGACATCGGCGCCGGTGAAATTCGCCCGCGCCACGGCACGGTCGGCGAGCCGCCGCACGATCGCCTGCAGCCGGTCGTGGCTTTCGTGGTGCAGATGGTCCGCTTTCGTCGCCGCCACCAATATGCGGTCGATGCGCCTTGAAAAAAAGTCGGTCAGGAAATTGCCGCGGCCGGGGCGGAAACATGCGAGGATTTCGGTCACAGCACGTTCGAGATCGGCCATGGCGCCGGGGCCTGCGTTCAAGGCCTGCAGGGCGTCTATCACCACGATCTGACGGTCGAGGCGCGTGATGTGCTCCCGGAAGAACGGCTTTACGACATATGTCTTGTAGGCCTCGTAGCGCCGCTCCATCATCGCCTGAAGCGACCCGGAACGCGCCCGCCGCTCACTCAGGCCCGGCAAGGGCGCGAAGGTCAGTGCCGGCGAGCCCTCAAGATCGCCGGGCATCAGGAAACGGCCGGGTGGCAGGGTTGAAAGCGCCCGCTCGTCGAGCTTGCATGCCTTGAGATAAGCGGCGAAGCTGTCGGCGAGGCGGCGCGCCGTCATCTCGTCGGCGTCCGCATTCGGGTCGACTGCGGCAGAGAGCGCGCGCCATTCCTTCGAAAGGTCGGCGCGCACCGGCAGCGCGGCCATCTCGAAGGCTTCGCGTGAGAAATCAGCGTAGGATTTGCCGAGCAGCGGCAGGTCGAGCAGCCATTCGCCGGGATAGTCGACGATATCGACCGACAATTTGCCTGATGAAAACATGCGGCTCCAGCCGGAGGCCGATTCATATTCGATGGTGAGCCTCAGCTCGGAAATGGCACGTGTCGAATCCGGCCACAGGCGGTCGTTGACCAGGGCCGCTACGTGATCCTCGTACTGGAATCGCGGTACGGCGTCATCCGGTTGCTCTTCGAGGAAGGCACGGGCGATGCGTCCCGATTTCTGCGCCGCGAACAGCGGCAAGCGCCCGCCATGGATCAGATTGTGGACAAAGGCTGAGATGAACACTGTCTTGCCTGCGCGGGAAAGGCCAGTGACACCCAGCCGCAGCGATGGCGAAAAAAGCCCGGTAGCGCGCCCCGACAGCGTATCCAGGGCAATCTTCGCCTCGTCGGTGAAAGTGGTCAGCGATGATGCCAAAATGCGTCTCTCGGGGCTTCGGTACGACCCGATATAGACGCTGCCGCCTTGTGTGGCGAATCCGAAATTCGCAGTACCTTGGGGCAGCGCAGTGAGCGAATTTCGGAATCTAAGCCACACCAGCAAATCATTGAATTCGCGCATGAACCCGAACCATAGGCTCGGAAAAGATCATGCGCAAAATTGAGTTCTACAGCGTCCTTTGCGCGTCCAAGAGGACGGCGCTGTAGTGTGCGCTGATGCCATTGAAGTGGCAGGAACTTCAAGCCAACAACTTTAGGTTGAAATGGCGTCAGAGATCGGCCGGCGTCACGAAGGCTTCGAGATAGCCGGTGCCTTGCGCGGCATTGGCAAGACTGCCTGGAAAACGGACGACCGCAAGGCCGGAGGCCGGGAAGCCGTGGTTCAGAATTCCCCTCGCAGCCTCGTCGCCATCGCCCGAAAGCGCGATAGTAAGATCTTCCGTCATCGGGTTGTGGCCGATGACGAGCAGCGAGCCTGGCCCGCCATTGCCGCGGATGATCGAGAGATAACTGGCGGCGTCCTCGCTATAGAGCGTGTCCAAGAACAGGACCCGGCCTGTATCGGTGTGGCCGGCCAGGCCTTCCAGCGTCTGGCGCGCTCGCTTTGCGTTGGAGCAAAGGGTGAGGTCCGGAATGTAGCTGCGGGCCCGCATGGCCGCACCCATGGTTTCGGCGTCGGCGAGGCCGGATGCGTCGAGCGGACGATCGAAATCGCGCATGCCGGGTAGGGCCCATCCGGCCTTGGCATGCCTCAATAGATAGAGCTTGCTCACCGGCCCCTCGCTTGTGCCAAACACCGAAACTCGCCAAAGGCGCTGCAGGATTAGCCATGAGAACGGCCTTATGCACAATGGCCGGCACCTTTCAAACCCAACAAATCATACGCGAATTCGGTCGTGCCCTTCATGCGAATGATGCGGCCAATACCGTTTTGCCCGACATTAACAATTGCGTGAAACTGTCGTCGATTACGCTTGTGCAGCATTCGGTCCGCGAATATATAGGCGCCAAAATTGGGGCTGTTTGGGTGAGTCGAATGAACGACATCGTTACTGCCGATTACGTACCCTCCGAAGACGAGCCGTTCATGAACGAACGGCAGAAATCCTACTTTCGCCTGAAGCTCGTCACCTGGAAGAACGACATACTGCGCGAAGCGCGCGAAACTCTCGAAATCCTGCAGCAGGAAAACGCCAACCACCCCGATCTCGCTGATCGCGCCTCTTCGGAAACTGACCGCGCCATCGAACTTCGCGCCCGCGATCGCCAGCGAAAACTCATTTCAAAAATTGATTCCGCGCTTCAGCGCATTGATGAAGGCACTTATGGCTATTGTGAGGAAACCGGCGAGCCCATCGCGCTGAAGCGGCTCGATGCGCGTCCGATCGCGACCTTGTCGATCGAGGCGCAGGAGCGCCACGAGCGCCGCGAGAAGGTCTACCGCGACGACTGAAGCACAGGCGGAGCGCCTAAAAAGCAGCCGATAGCGAATTTTGTCATGGCCGGTCTCCGGCCATTTTTTGTTAGCTGTTCGCTGCCCCGGTTTCTGGCCGGTTATCTTTTCTGGCTGGAAAGCTCGCCGAGAAGCTTCGTCATCTCGTCATCGAGAGACGACGGCGCCTTTACCGCCGGCTTGCTCTCCGGCTTGGTGGGGTGCGGGTCATCAAACGAGACCTCGAGCTCCCTCATCAGCGTATCGTCAATAGAATCCTGCTTTGGCGGGGAATCCTGTCTTGCCGGCGATGGCGCCTGTCGAAACGCAGTGGCGTTCGCCGATCCGTAGGCGGGCAGCGGCGTGATGGTCGCCGATTCATGGCTTTGCCCTGGCTTCGGCGCTGGCGCCAGTGCGGTCTGATGGGGCCGGACAGGCGTCGGGGCCGCGCTTACCGGCTGCGGAGGCGGTGCTTGCATCATTGGCGCAGGAGCCGGTTGAGGCGCGCGCGGCCGCGGTGCCGGCTGATGGCCGCCGCTATCTCCGGTCAGTGCAGGACGGCGCAGCGCCGACAGCCGGATGTCGCGTTCGACGACGACATCGGTTGGGCCTCCGATCAACAGCAGGTGCTCGATGTCGTCGCGGCGCACCAGCACCAACCGGCGGTGACTGTCGACAGCGGTGGCGTCCATGACGGCCAGGCGCGTCTTGCGGTTCCTGCCACCGGCAACGAATGTTCCAAAGGTCAGATTGCGGACCAGCTTGATGATGAGGAGAATAATGGCCAGAAGGACAAGCGCGACCAGCGTCCACAGGATTTCCGCGGCATAAGGACCTAAAACGCTATCCAGCCCTTGCATTAGTGCCCCCGTATCGGCTTTCGAAGAAAAGTGACACTAGACTGTTGCGGCACGCCCCTGCAAGTTGCCTTTCGCGCTTCTTGAACAGCTTGAAACGCCAATCTGGTGGATTTGAAGTTCCTGCGAATTGAGTGCGTCAGCGTTCCCACTTCAAATCCACCACACTGGATTTTCAGCAAGTTGGTGGCGCAGAACGGGCGTCATTTTTAGCGGACATTTGCCGCCAAGGCCTTTTCCGGACCCTGAGAATGTGATTCAACCGGGCAGGGGCAAGTACCGGATTTCACGAGCAGGGGGCATATGGCCAAGGAAGCGCGCGGCGATTTCTATCCGGTACCGATCGTCGACCAGAACACGCGACCGGGTGCGGTCACCCGGCTCATCGTCTTCATCGTCGTCCTGACCGGCGCCGCGATCGTCTTCGGCCTTTTCCGCGAACGTCTTGGCGATCCATTCCTGCTCGGAATGCTTGGTGTGCTGGCGATGATCGGCGTCGGCTTCCTGTTCGCGACCGCCATCGGCTTCGTGCAGATCACACCGCGCTCGACGAGTGACGAGCTATCGAAAGCGTTTGTCGATTCGATGTCGCAAGGTCTTCTGGTCACGGACACCAAGGGTCGTGTCGTCTACGCCAATCGGGCCTATGCCGACATGACGGGCGCCGCGTCCGCGGCGGATCTCAAGACGGTCGAAAGTTTGCTGTCTGACGTTCCCGAGGCCTCGGTGACCATATACCGGCTCGCCTCCGGCCTGCGCGACGGCCAGCCCGGCGACGGAGAGTTTCGGCTTGCGCAATCCATTCGACCCGGCGCCGAGCCGGGCGCGCGCTGGTATCGCGCCCGTGCCCGCGCCTTCAGCGTCCCTGGCCAGCGGCTGCCCTTGCTCGCCTGGCAACTCGCCGACATCTCGGAAGAACGGGCCGAGCAGGAGCGATTCTTCCTTGATCTGCAGGAGGCCATCGACCATCTCGACCATGCGCCGGCCGGCTTCTTTTCGGCCGACCAGGAAGGCCGCGTCACCTATATCAACGCCACGCTGGCGGAGTGGCTGGGCATCGACCTGACGAGCTTCACACCTGGTGCCGTTACGCTTCCGGAGATCGTCGCCGGCGACGGCATGGCGCTGGTCCGCTCAGTCAAGGCCGATCCCGGCACCACGCGCAATGCGGTCATCGATCTCGATCTGACGACGGTGAAAGGCGAGGCGCTGCCCGTGCGTTTCATGCATAGGGTCTCGGCCAGCCGCGAGGGTGTCAACGGTCCGACGCGCACCATCGTGCTCAACCGGACGCAAGGCGAGGACGCTTCCGCCGATCTTCGCGCCTCGGAGATCCGCTTCACCCGCTTCTTCAATTCGACGCCGATGGCAATAGCGGCGGTCGACAACAGTGGGCGCATCTTGCGCACCAACGCGCCTTTCCTGTCGCTGTTTTCCTCCGTCGTCGACGGGGACGCGGTCGATCGGCGCGTGCGGCTGGACACGGTGATCCATGAGCGCGACCGGCCCGCCTTTGCCGCGGCGTTCGAAAAAGCGCGACAAAGGCAGGCCGACATCGAACCGATCGATACGCTGCTGCCCGGCAATGAAGAACGGCACATGCGCTTCTACGTCAACGCGGTCGCCGACGGCACCGGCGAGGGCGCCGAAGAATCGGCCATCGTCTATGCCGTCGAGACCACCGAGCAGAAGGCGCTCGAGGGCCAGATGGCGCAAAGCCAGAAGATGCAGGCGGTCGGCCAGCTTGCCGGCGGCATCGCACACGACTTCAACAACGTACTGACCGCCATCATCATGGCGTCGGACCTTTTGTTGACCAACCATCGCCCGTCGGACCCGTCCTTCCCCGACATCATGAACATCAAGCAGAACGCCAACCGGGCGGCTTCGCTGGTGAGGCAGCTTCTGGCCTTCTCGCGCAAGCAGACGCTGCGGCCGGAGGTGCTCAACCTGACCGACGTGCTTGCCGATCTGCGGATGCTGCTGGCCCGCCTGGTCGGAAGCGACATCAAGCTGAAGGTCGATCATGGCCGCGATCTGTGGCCGGTGAAGGTCGACATCGGGCAGTTCGAGCAGGTGGTGGTCAATCTGGCGGTCAATGCGCGCGATGCGATGCCGGCCGGCGGCGACCTCACCGTGCGCACCCGGAACGTGACGACAGAAGAGAGCAAAAGCCTTCCCTACCGCGAACTTGCGCCGGCCGATTACGTGGTGGTCGAAGTCGAAGACACCGGCAGCGGCATCGCCCCCGAAGTCCTCAAGAAGATTTTCGAACCCTTCTTCACCACCAAGGAGGTCGGCAAGGGCACCGGCCTCGGCCTGTCCATGGTCTACGGCATCATCAAGCAGACAGGTGGCTTCATCTTCTGCGATTCCGAGGTCGGCAAGGGATCGGTGTTCCGCATTTTCCTGCCGCGCTACATTGCTGAGGCGAGAAAGGCAGGCGAGCCCGGCGAGGCGCCGGTCGCACCGGCAAAGATCGCCGACGCAGCCAAGGATCTGTCGGGCTCGGCCACGGTGCTGCTCGTCGAGGACGAGGATGCCGTGCGCATGGGCGGCATGCGGGCGCTGACGTCGCGCGGCTACACCGTCCACGAAGCGTCCTCGGGCGTCGAGGCGCTGGAAGTCTTCGAGGCGCTCGGCGGCAAGGTCGACATTGTCGTTTCCGACGTGGTGATGCCTGAGATGGATGGGCCGACGCTGCTTGGCGAACTGCGCAAGCGGCAACCCGACATCAAATTCGTCTTCGTTTCCGGTTACGCCGAGGATGCGTTCGCCAAGAACCTGCCGGCAGACGCGCATTTCGGTTTCCTGCCGAAGCCGTTTTCGCTCAAGCAACTGGCCACAATCGTCAAGGATGTGCTGGAATCTTAGGGCATACTAATTCTCGCACTTGCGAAATGGCGTGAGACTGCCATGATTATGGCGAAACGGGCGGCGGGTTTTGGGGGAGCATGCCGTGACGCCGCACAACGAGGCAGGCAAAGGTGATTATGCCGCAACAGTGCTGTTGCCGGGCGATCCGCAGCGTGCCGAATGGATGGCGGAAACCTTTCTGGAGGCGCCGCGCTGCGTCAATCGTCGAAGGGAGGCCCTCGGTTTTACCGGCCTGTTTCGCGGCAAGCCCGTCAGCATCCAGTCCACCGGCATCGGCGTCTCGTCATTCCTGATCTACGCGCATGAATTGCTGGACTTCCATGGCGTGAGGACACTGATCCGCACCGGCACCTGTGGCGCCCTGACGGCGGCGGTTAAACTGCGCAGCCTGGTGATCTCGCAGTCGGTGCGGGGTGAAAGTGCAGAGAGCGGCCAGGTCTTGGGGCTCTACGGTGCTGATGCCGGCCCCGATCCGGCGCTTTATGCCCAGGCATTGACGCGGGCTGCCGAAATCGGCATCGAACATCAGGCCGGGCTGACCATCTGCAGCGATATATTCTATCATCCCCAGGGGCGCGATCGCTTCGCCGAAGCACAGGCACAGGGCGCGCTGGCCGTGGATATGGAGACCAGTGCGCTCTATCGCATCGCCGCGCATTTCGGCGCCCGGGCCCTGTCGATGCTGACTGTCGTCGACAATGTGGTGACCGGCGAGCAAACCGACTATTCCGAACGCCAGGCGCTTTTTACCGATATGACCCGCCTGGCACTCGATGTTGCGATCGAAAGTTAAGCCGCTTCCCGTTTCGGGGCCGAGTGTTCTTCGATGCCCGGCCGATGGCCACGCAGATAGAGAGCACAGGTCGTGCGCAGCATCGAGGCGAAGTTCGGAATCTGGCCATTGATCTCGATGGCCTCGTCATAAAGCTTCGAGATGAATTTCGGCGTCGTCAGACCTTGGCTGTCGGCGATCTCGTCGAGCAATGCCCAGAACGTCGCCTCGAGTTGGATGCTCGTCGAGTGCCCGTCGATGCGGATCGATCGATTGATCTGCCGGTAGCCCTCCGGATCCTGCCCGGCAAAAACCCTGCACATCGTTACCTCCCGTTCTTATTGGTCTTGGCCATTCTTGTTGATTTTAGGCGCAATCAGCAGCGATTCGCGCCTTTGAGCAGTGCCTATCGTGGCAAATTATCTTCAGCTGGAAAGCGGAAAACAGCAATCGGACTTTCGTCCTTAAAAGCGCGTCGCGTTTGAATGGATTCATGCGACGCGCTTTTAGGCCTCGTTCTTATGCATGTCGTTATCGCAAAACCGCTGCGCACTTTTGCGCGACATGCATTAGCGGTTTGCCACCCCGTCGTTAGATTAGCGCGTGGTAATCGGCTGCCACCACCTCTGCCGCAACCCGCGCATAATCACGCCGACGCGCACAAGGCGCTGCTGCGACGGAGTGTCATTTGGCGAAGACGATCCACACCATGATCCGGGTTCTGGACGAGGACCAGTCCATCAAATTCTACCGGAAAGCCTTTGGGCTGTATGTCGCCGAACGGCTCGATTTCGATACTTTCACGCTCGTCTATCTGAGCAATGCCGAGGCGGAGTTCGAGGTCGAGCTCACCGTCAACAAGGGCCGTGAAGAGCCTTATGCGCTCGGCGACGGCTACGGCCATCTCGCGGTTTCGGTCGCCGATCTGGACAGCGAGCATGACCGGCTCGGCGCGCTTGGCCTCGCCCCGAAGAAGATCGTCGAGTTCAACCGCGACGGAGCGCTGCTCGCGCGCTTCTTCTTCATCGAGGATCCCGACGGCTACAAGATCGAGGTCCTGCAGCGTCAGGGCCGGTTCAAATAGGAGACATTACGGCCGCGCCGGCCAGCGCGGCGCCAGCCAGGGCACCTTCGGGTGCAGATAGCAAGCAAGGGAGGAACAAATGGTCACGATTTATGAGAGCAAGCCGGCCCATGAAAAGAAGCCCGGCCTATCGCGGCGCGAGCTTCTGAAGCGCGGCGGTGTCGGCGCGTTGCTGGTCATTTCAGGCAGTGCCGTCATCAGCCCGGAACATGCCTGGGGTCTCGAAACATCCGCGCTCAAGCCCGAAACCATGGCGACCCTGATCCAGATGGCGCGCGACATCTACCCGCACGATCAAGTGCCTGACAAATATTACGCAATCGCCGTCAAGGCTCACGATGAGCAGGCCGGGAAAGACCCCACCCACAAAGATCTTATCGAAAAGGGCATTGCCGATCTCGACGTGAAGTCGGGCAAGGGCGGCTACACCGGTCTCGGCTGGGAGGAGCAGCGCGTTGCCGTGCTGAGAGAAATCGAGGACACGCCGTTCTTCCAGGCAGTCCGCGGCGGGCTTGTCGTCGGCCTCTACAACCAGAAGGAGGTCTGGCCGATCTTCGGCTACGAGGGCGAGTCCTACTCCAAGGGCGGCTACATGGCGCGCGGGTTCGACGACATCGAGTGGCTCTGAGCCCCATCGTCCCAAACCGTACACAACAGACATCACGGGAGGAAACCATGGCAGCACCATTTGATCTCAAGAACGATGGCGTGGTCGTCATCATCGGCTCGGGCGCCGGCGGCGGCACGCTCGGCAACGAACTCGCGCAGAAGGGCATCGATGTCGTCATCCTGGAAGCGGGCGCCCGCCACGAATATGAGGATTTCATCAACGACGAGTGGGATTCATTCGCCCAGCTCGCCTGGACGGACAAGCGCACGACCTCGGGAGACTGGCGGGTGGCGAAGGATTTCCCCAATCTGCCGGCTTGGATCGTCAAGGCGGTCGGCGGCTCGACCACGCACTGGGCGGGCGCCTCGCTGCGCTTTCAGGAGCATGAATTCAGAACGCTTTCGACCTACGGAAAACTGGAAGGCGCGAACCTGCTCGATTGGCCGATCACGCTTGCCGAGCTGGAGCCCTACTACGCAAAGGCCGAAGACAGACTAGGCGTGACGCTCACCAACAACATCCCGGGTCTTCCTGGCAACAACAACTTCAAGGTGATGAAGGCCGGCGCCGACAAGCTCGGCTACAAGGAGTGCCATACCGGCCGGATGGCAATCAATTCCGAGCCGCGCGACGACCGCAATGCCTGCCAGCAGACCGGCTTCTGCTTCCAGGGCTGCAAATGGGGCGCCAAATGGTCGACGCTCTACAGCGAAATTCCCAAGGGCGAGGCGACCGGCCATCTTGAGGTCAGGCCAAACGCCATGGCGATCAAGATCAGCCACGACGCCAGCGGGAAAGTAACCGGCGTTGTCTATGCCGACAAGGACGGCAAGCTTCAGGAACAGAAGGCCCGCATCGTCGCCGTCGCGGGAAATTCGATCGAGAGCCCGCGGCTGCTGCTCAATTCGGCATCGAGCCAGTTTCCCGACGGCCTTGCCAATTCGTCGGGGCAGGTCGGCAAGAACTACATGCGCCACACCACGGGGTCGGTCTACGGCATCTTCGACAAGCCGGTGCATATGTATCGCGGCACCACCATGGCCGGTATCATCCGCGACGAAGCCCGCAATGATCCCTCGCGCGGCTTCGTTGGCGGCTACGAGTTGGAGACGCTGTCGCTCGGCCTGCCGTTCATGGCCGCCTTCCTCAATCCCGGCGGCTGGGGGCGTTCCTTCACCACGGCGCTCGACCACTACGACCATATGGCCGGTATGTGGATCGTCGGCGAGGACATGCCGCGCGAGGAAAACCGCATCACGCTGCATGCCGATATCAAGGACGAGCACGGCATGCCGGTGGCGGACGTCCATTTCGACGACCATGCCAACGACACGGCGATGCGCAACCACGCCTACAAGCAGGGCTCGGCGCTCTACGCGGCGGTCGGGGCGACGCGGACCTTCCCGACGCCACCCTATCCGTCGACCCATAATCTCGGCACCAACCGGATGAGCGAGAAGGCGACCGACGGCGTCGTCAACAAGCATGGCCAGGCGCACGACATCAAGAACCTGTTCGTGTCGGATGGCAGCCAGTTCACCACCGGCGGCGCTGAAAATCCGACATTGACGATCGTGTCGCTGGCGATCCGTCAGGCTGACTATATTGCCGAACAGATGTCGGCCAAGAGCATTTAGCCATACCCTCCCGACTTGCCTGCTGGCGCGGAACCTCGCAAGGTTTCGCGCCTCTTCCTGTCGGCTGTTCAACGCTTTGTGCAGGTCGAGGCGGTGAAGGCGCCGTCAGGCTGCTTCATGATGATGTCGAAGGACGGGCTGGTTTGACCGTCCAGGGTGGCTTGCGTGAGCGAGATCGAGTTGCCGCCGGTCGTATAGCCGCCCAACGGGCCCAACCAGGTGATCTCGCCGTTTGCATCCATCTGATAGTTGTAGCCCTGCCGGGCGGTTCCGAAGGTCACCGGGCCGCTATAGACATTCCCCTTGATGGTGATGTCGCCAAGGCTGAGGAACATGCCAAGCAGATAGACTTCGCAGTGATAGGTGCCGTCCGGCAATTTGCCGTCTGTGAAGTCGGCGCGTGCGCCGCCGGTGGCCGCAACCAGAAGCATGGTGCTGAAAATACAAGAAATCCTAGAGGCCATGACGTCGCTCTTTTGAAGATCGAACTTGCCCCATTTTCCTGCTGCGCTGCAACGGTTCGCCGTCTTCGATCTGGTTCTGCTCAAAATTGGCGCATTAATTCGCGAGTGATCAAAAATTAGGCGAGAGCGGGGGAGTTTTTTCCAGGCAGAGCACCGGCGGCGGCGCTTATCTTTGGCGGCTAGTATATTAACCGGCTGATAGGGCTGGGAAATCCAAGCCCACTTAATTTTGCTCCCGCGGTTGGCACAGCCGTTGCATGGTCTGTTTGCGATGCGATCAACCAGCTAGGGAGTTTGAAATATGAGGGGCAGTTTCTCGACAATAACAAAAATGCTTTCGGCAGGCGCGGTTACGGCCGGCCTGCTGATGAGCGTCCCGGCCAGGGCGGCTGACGACACGATCAAGGTGGGTATTCTTCACTCGCTGTCGGGTACCATGGCGATTTCGGAGACGACGCTGAAGGACGCCATGCTGATGCTCATCGAAGAGCAGAATGCAAAGGGCGGCCTGCTCGGCAAGAAACTCGAAGCGGTCGTCGTCGATCCGGCTTCGAACTGGCCGCTGTTCGCCGAAAAGGCACGCGAGCTGATCTCCAAGAACAAGGTCGCGGCGGTGTTCGGTTGCTGGACCTCGGTGTCGCGCAAGTCGGTGCTGCCGGTGTTCAGCGAGCTCGACAACATCCTGTTCTACCCCGTCCAGTATGAAGGCGAGGAGAGCGAGCGCAACGTGTTCTACACCGGTGCGGCGCCGAACCAGCAGGCAATTCCGGCCGTCGACTATCTGATGAGCGAGGACGGCGGTTCGGTGAAACGCTGGGTGCTTGAAGGCACCGACTACGTTTATCCGCGCACCACCAACAAGATCCTCGAAGCCTATCTGAAAGCCAAGGGCGTCGCCGCCGAAGACATCTTGGTCAACTACACGCCGTTCGGCTTCTCCGATTGGCAGACCGAGGTCTCGGCGATCAAGAAGTTCGGCTCGGCCGGCAAGAAGACCGCCGTCGTCTCGACCGTCAATGGCGACGCCAACGTGCCGTTCTACAAGGAGCTCGGCAACCAGGGCATCAAGGCCGAGGACATCCCGGTCATGGCCTTCTCGGTCGGCGAGGAAGAGCTTGCCGGTCTCGACACAGCGCCGCTCGTCGGTCATCTAGCCGCCTGGAACTATTTCCAGAGCATCGATACGCCCGAGAACGCGAAGTTCATTGCCGACTGGCACAAGTTCATCAAGAGCGACAAGCGCACCACCAACGACCCGATGGAAGCCCACTATGTCGGCTTCAACATGTGGGTGAAGGCGGTCGAGAAGGCCGGCACCACCGATCCTGACAAGGTCATCGACGCCGTGATCGGTGTCTCGGTGCCGAACCTGACCGGTGGTTATTCGACCATGATGCCGAACCATCACATCACCAAGCCTGTGCTGATCGGCGAAATCCAGGCCGACGGCCAGTTCGAGACCGTCTCGCAGACGCCTGGCCTGGTGATGGGTGACGAGTGGTCTGACTATCTGGCTGATTCGAAGGACCTGATCTCCGATTGGCGCGCGCCTCTGTCCTGCGGCAACTTCAATGTTGCAACCGGCAAGTGTGGCGGCAAGGGAACCAACTGATCCTCCCGGGTCTGACGGTCGTGGATTTCTCCACGACCCAGACCGCGACGCGTCCGGGCGAGCTCCTCCTCTCCTCCAGCCCGCCCGGACGCGAAGTTCAACCCTTCAAGAGTCGCCAGAAATCGATGATCTTCACCCGCGCGATCGGCCTGACGCTGCTGCTCCTCCTGGGGATGCTGTCGCCGTCGAACGCTGCCGAAGCGGATCTGCGCGCCATCATCGCCAAATTTGCCACTGTCTCGAATTTTTCGGCCACCGAAGCTGTTGTGCGCGAGCTCGCGGCCACCGGTGACACTGCCGTCGAACGTCCGCTTGGCGCGCTTGCGGAGGGCGATCTCTACGTTCGCAAGGCCGATTCGCTGGTTTTCATCGGCAAGGAAGGTGGCGGCAGCGTTGCGCTGCTCGACCCGCTGAGCGGGGAAAAGTCCGGCGAGGCGGCCAAGGGCGAGATCACCAAGATCAAGGTCAACAATACGCTGCGCCGCGCCATCCGCGATGCGCTGGGCACGCTGACGCTCGGCGCGAAAGATCCGGCCGCGCGCATTGCTGCCGCCGACACCATGTTCAAGACGCCCGATGCCACAAACATCGAGCCACTCGATGCCGCCATCACCAGCGAGAGCGTGGCAAGCGTCAAAGCGCTGCTCGAACAGGCCCGCGCCGCATCGGTTCTGGTGTCGGACAGGCCGGAGGCCGACAAACTCGCAGCGATCGCCCTGATCGGCGCGCGCGGCGATCGCAACGCACTGTCCCTGCTCACCGCCGTCGAGGCCAATTCCGAAGGCGCGGTCAAGGACGCGGCGACGGCGGCGATCGCCAACATCAATTCGACGCTGGCGCTGTGGGATGCGGGCCAGAACATCTGGTACGGCATCTCGCTCGGATCGGTGCTGCTGCTGGCGGCGATCGGTCTCGCCATCACCTTCGGCGTCATGGGGGTCATCAACATGGCGCATGGCGAAATGGTCATGCTCGGCGCCTACACGACCTTTGTCGTGCAGGAAGTGATCCGAAACTCCTTTCCCGGCCTGTTCGACTGGTCGCTGGTCATCGCACTGCCGCTCGCCTTCTCGGTCGCGGCGCTTGTCGGCCTTGTCATCGAGCGGGGCGTGATCCGTTTCCTCTACGGCCGGCCGCTGGAGACGCTGCTGGCGACATGGGGCGTCTCGCTGATCCTGCAGCAGGCCGTGCGCACCATCTTCGGGCCGACGAACCAGGAGGTCGGCAACCCGTCATGGATGTCGGGTTCGTTCGATATCGGCCAGCTCGCCGTGACCTGGAACCGGCTCTGGATACTGGTATTCGCGCTCGGCGTGTTCGCGGTGCTGCTTTATGTGATGAAGCGCGCGCCCTGGGGCCTGCAGATGCGCGCCGTCACCGCCAACCGCCGCATGGCCGCTTCGATGGGCATCAGGACACCATGGGTCGACGCGCTGACCTTTGCATTGGGGTCCGGCATTGCAGGCATCGCCGGTGTCGCGCTCAGCCAGATCGACAATGTCTCGCCCAATCTCGGCCGCGGCTACATCATCGACAGCTTCATGGTCGTCGTCTTCGGCGGCGTCGGCAATCTCTGGGGCACGCTGGTCGGCGCCTTCTCGCTCGGCATCGTCAACAAATTCCTTGAACCCTATGCCGGGGCAGTCCTCGGCAAGATTGTCGTGCTGGTCCTCATCATCCTGTTCATCCAGAAGCGCCCGCGCGGCCTTTTCGCGCTGAAGGGCAGGTCGGTGGAAGCATGATCACGGGACGCTTCTTCGCCGCCGGCGCCGATCGCCGCATCGCGATCACGATCTTCATCCTTTTGGCGGTCGCCTTCATCGTGCCGCTGCTCAATCTTGCGGTCTCGCCGACGAGTGCGTTCTACGTGCCGTCCTATGTCGTCGCGCTCACCGGCAAGTATCTCTGCTACGCGCTGCTCGCCTTGGCGCTCGATCTCGTCTGGGGCTATTGCGGCATCCTTTCGCTCGGCCACGGCGCTTTCTTCGCGCTCGGCGGCTATGCGATGGGCATGTATCTGATGCGCCAGATCGGTTCGCGCGGCGTCTACGGCAATCCGCTGCTGCCGGACTTCATGGTGTTCCTGAACTATAGGGAATTGCCGTGGTTCTGGTACGGTTTCGACCAGTTCTGGTTTGCCGCGATCATGGTGCTTGCGGTGCCCGGCCTGCTCGCCTTCGTCTTCGGCTGGTTCGCCTTCCGCAGCCGCGTCACCGGCGTCTATCTGTCGATCATCACCCAGGCGATGACCTATGCCCTGCTGCTTGCGTTTTTCCGCAACGACATGGGTTTCGGCGGCAACAACGGCCTGACCGATTTCAAGGATATTCTCGGCTACAACGTGCAGGCGGATGCGACACGCTCGGCATTGTTCGCGGCCAGCGCCGTCACGCTGGCGCTCGCCGTCTTCGTCACCTGGGCAATCGTCGGTTCCAAATACGGCAAGCTGCTGATGGCGGTGCGCGACGCCGAGAGCCGCACGCGCTTTCTCGGCTGGCGCGCGGAGAACGTCAAACTGTTCGCCTTCACCGTGTCGGCTGTCATGGCCGGCATTGCCGGCGCGCTCTACGTGCCGCAGGTCGGCATCATCAATCCAGGCGAGTTCGAGCCGTCCAATTCGATCGAGGTCGTGGTGTGGACGGCCGTCGGCGGGCGCGGCACCATCGTCGGGCCGATCATCGGCGCGCTTGTGGTCAATGCCGGCAAATCCTGGTTCACCGGCGTGCTGCCCGAGTTCTGGCTGTTTGCGCTGGGCGGACTGTTCGTCGCCGTCACGCTGTTCCTGCCCAAGGGCATTGTCGGCATGTGGGATTCCTGGCGCGGCAACGCCAAGGCGCTGCGTGCGGCCTCGATCGCCGAGGAAGCCGGCACCGATCCGGATGTCCCGGCGCCGAAGATCGTTCGCAGTGCCGCGAGGACGCCCGGCGACTGGTCGGCATCCAGGCCCGAACCGCAGCCGGCGGAGTGAGCGATGTCGAAGAGCAACACCATCCTCTATCTCGACGGCGTCTCGGTTTCCTTCGACGGCTTTCGCGCTATCAACAATCTGTCGCTGGTGCTCGACAAGGGCGAGATGCGGGCAATCATCGGTCCCAACGGCGCCGGCAAGACCACGATGATGGACATCGTCACCGGCAAGACGCGGCCCGACGCGGGCGAGGTTTTCTTTGACGGCCAGGTCGACCTGACCAAACATGACGAGGCCGAGATCGCCATGATGGGCATCGGCAGGAAATTCCAGAAGCCGACCGTCTTCGAAAGCCACACAATCGAGGAGAACCTGATGCTGGCGCTGAAGGGCCCACGCTCGATCTTCCCGGCGCTGTTCCATCGCCGCTCGGCCGCGGAGTCGCGGCAGATCGACGATATCCTCGGCATCACCCGGCTGGGCGACAAGCGCGATGAACTCGCCGCCAATCTCAGCCACGGACAGAAGCAATGGCTCGAGATCGGCATGCTGCTGGCGCAGGATCCGAAGCTGCTGCTGGTCGACGAACCGGTCGCCGGCATGACCGACGCCGAGACCGAGGAGACCGCGCGGCTGCTCAAGGATATTGCGCGCGACCACTCGGTCATCGTCGTCGAGCACGACATGCATTTCGTGCGCGAGCTCGGCGTCAAGGTCACCTGCCTGCACGAAGGTTCGGTCCTGTCCGAAGGCTCGCTCGATTTCGTTTCGGCCGACGAGCGTGTCGTCGAAGTCTATCTGGGGAGATGATCATGGTCTGGCGCGTTCCGTTCCATCATTTCGACCTTTCGTTCTTCAGGCGTTGGAGAAAGCGCTGACCATGCTCGAAGTCTCCAACGCCACGCTGCATTACGGCGCCGCCCAGGCGCTGCGTGGCGTCTCGCTGAAGGCCGGCGCGGGCAAGATCACCTGCGTGCTCGGCCGCAACGGCGTCGGCAAAACCAGTTTGATGAGATCGATCGTCGGCCACCACCGGCTGACGAGCGGAAGCGTTGCCTTCGAGGGGAAGGCGCTCGACCGGAGCGCGGCGTATGATCGCGCCCGGTCGGGCATCGCATTCGTGCCGCAGGGCAGGGAGATCTTCCCGCTGCTCACGGTGCGGGAAAACCTCGAATCGGGCTTTGCGCCATTGAAGCGCGCCGACCGCAACATTCCCGGCCATGTCTTCGAATTGTTCCCGGTGCTGAAGCAGATGCTCGGCCGCCGGGGCGGTGACCTTTCCGGCGGCCAGCAGCAGCAGCTTGCCATCGGCAGGGCACTGGTGATGCGGCCGAAACTGCTGGTGCTCGACGAGCCGACCGAGGGCATCCAGCCGTCGATCATCAAGGATATCGGCCGCGCCATCCGCTATCTGCGCGATCAGGCCGGCATAGCCGTGCTGCTGGTCGAACAGTATCTCGATTTCTGCCGGGAACTGGCAGACGAGGTCAACATCATGGACCGCGGGCAGATCGTCCACACCGGCCCGGCCGAGGATCTCGACCGGGCGGATGTTCGCAAGTTCCTGACCGTTTAATCGCAGACCCTCGAGATTAGCCGAACCATCTCTCCCGTCGTCATCCTGCGGCGAAGCAAGGAGCGAAGCGACGCGGCGCAGAGCCCAGGATCCACGCCGTGACATCCGCCGAAGAGTGCAGCGGTCAAGAATAGAAGCCGTTCTCCCCCCCATCCTGGATTCTGCACTGTGGCGATGCTCTGAAGTTACGGCGTTGGGTCTTCGCTCCGCTTCGCGTCACTGCGCCCAAGGATGACGAAATCACGAAAGCCGCTCAGTCTTTCCTGAACGCCTCTGGCGCGCCGAGAATTGCATGCTAGGCTTTACTTGGCCTTGTTGAGTCGGCCGCTTTCCGTATCAGTCTCGTTGACGGATCAAGGTGAGGCGTGGGCTCAGCCGGCACGTTCTGTGCAAGCAACCCCTTCCTGCGATCCGATTTTTGTTCGACGCATTTGGGGCACTTGGGCCAGGGACGCCGATGGAACGTTACGTCGAGGACTACCAGAAACGACGGCTCACTGAGCGCGTCGACATCATGACCGCCATCAATATTCTGAAATCGCAAGGATACGACCACGACGAGCTGATCGCAGAGATCACCAAGGTCTTCTACGTCGATCTCGATACCTACAACGAGGTCGTGATGGCGGCGTGAGGGCTGACGGAAGGGGCGGATGCGCTATACCGCCACGCGGCTAGCCTGCGCGTCGGAAGGTCGAGGCCGCGACGCGGTTGCGACCGCCACGCTTGGCGGCATAGAGCGCCTTGTCGGCGGCGCTGAGCACCTTGTCAAAGCTCATGCCGTCCTTGCTGCCGAAAGCGTATCCGGCGCTGACCGTACATGTCAGGGGACGGGTTTCGGTCTCGATGACACGCGCGGCGAAGGCGGTACGTATACGCTCGGCGGTGAACTCCACCGCTTCGGGCAGGGTGCGCTTCAGAACCAGCGCGAATTCCTCTCCGCCCATGCGCGCGGCGACATCGGTCGGGCGAAGGTTCTCGACCAGTTCCTCGGCGAACACCCTCAGCACCTGATCGCCCGTGGCGTGCCCGAACTCGTCGTTGATGGCCTTGAAGCCGTCGAGGTCGAACACGACCACCGCCGTGAAAGCCCCGATCGGGGCGCCGCCATTGAGATCGAACAGTGCGCGGCGATTGAGCAGGCCGGTCAGCGGATCGGTCAGCGCATCTAGACGGTGGTATCGGGCCAGACGGCCCTGGTTGAGTGCCAGCGAAAGGGCGCCGATGCCGGTCGTGCTGGCGATGACGACGACGAGGCTCAGATCCTCGGCCCAGTTGCTCGGCGCATGTCCGAGGACAAGCTTCCCATCCCATGCAAGAGCCATGGCGCACAGCACAAAGGAAATGCCGGTGGCCGAGTAGAGCACGGTAAGGCCGATGATCGGGACCGGAGCTTCAGCGCGCCCGACCCAGTACTGATAGGCCGTTGCAAACAGAAGCAGGGCGGCAAGGAAATTTTCGAACATGAAGCCGAGCCCGTCATATCCGAGCGCCATCGGCGGCAGCGCCAGGGCAAGCGAGATGCAGCTGCCGAGCACCGTCAGCGGGATCGGCGACTGGCCTGACCTGAACTGGTAGGCGGCGCCCAGCATGGTCGAGAACCCAACCAGGAGCAGGGCGAATGTTGCGATGCCGAGGATGCGTCCGGGCGTCTCGATATAGTCCTCGTATATGAATACGTCGCCGACGACCAACAACGCGCTGATCGACCATGTCAGCAGAAACTTTTCAGTCCGCGCGGTCAGCCAGATGCCGAACAACGTCAGGCTCAGGCAGGCGGCGGAAAAACCGACAGCCAGCAGAAGTGAGTGGTAGTCGAGCGACATGCCCTAACCCGCGGCTGCCCCAGCTCCGCGAATTCATGCAGCAAGGAGGTATCGATAAGGTTACGACGGCTGTGAAGATGCCATGGTTCGACGTTGTCAGCCGGTGACGCGCTTCATCAGCGCCATGGCGCCGAACGGCGCGCGGACCTTGCCCTCGGTGATGAAGTAGACGAACACATCGCGCGGTTTGACCGGTGCGTCGGTTGGCGGATCGGTGCGCGGCAGGTCGGCCGGCGCCTTGCCTTCCGCCCAGGTTTTTGCCTGTGCCGCCCATTCGTCGAGCGCCTTTGGCGTGTAGCAGTCGGGATTGTCATCGCTGCCGGTCTGCAACCGGACATAGATGAAATCGCCGGTGATGTCGGCGATCCCAGGATATTTGGCGTGGTCGGCGTAGACGATCGCCACCTTGTATTTGCGCGCCAGGGCAGCGAATTCCGGCACGACGAAGCTGTCGTTGCGCACCTCCACCGCATGGCGCAGCGCAACGCCGTCCTGCTTTTCAGGCAAAAGCTTGAGGAAGGCCTCGAAATCGTCCGGATCGAACTTTTTGGTCGGCGCGAACTGCCACAGGATCGGCCCGAGCTTGTCGCCGAGTGCGGCGACGCCCGACCCCAGGAAGCGCATCATCGATTCACCGGCCTCGCCGAGCACGCGGCGGTTGGTGACGAAGCGGTTGCCTTTCAGCGAATAGACAAAACCGTCCGGCGCCTCGTTAGCCCATTTGACGAAGGTCGGCTCCTTGAAACTCGAATAATAGGTGCCGTTGACCTCGATGCTCGCCACCTGCCGGGTAGCGTAGTGCAGCTGTTTCGCCTTGGACAGCTTGTCCGGATAGAAGGACGCGTCCCATGGCTCGAAGGTCCAGCCGCCCATGCCGGCGCGGATTTTTCCAGTTTGAGTCATTGTCGTCCTCCCGATTGCTGAAAAGGATCAGGCGATGGCCGTTGTCTGGGCGGCTTTAGCCATGTCGACGAACCGTCCATCCTGACCGGTATGGATTGGGCCGACGACCCGTTTCGTGAAAGCCATAGGCTTTGTAGAGCGCGATGTTCCGCTCCATCTTCGCGTTTGTGTAGAGCCGCACCTCGGGCAAGCCCCACCGGCGCGTCCGTTCGTCCGCCCACTTGAGCAGTGCGATGCCGAAACCGTTGCCCTGGAAAGCAGGGCCGACGGCGACGGAGAAGATCATCGTGTGGTTTGGGTGCCGCTCGAGGACAATTAGTCCGGCCGGCTCGCCGCTGCTTTCCAGCAGCCGGACCTCGCCGCGTCCGATCCGCGGCGCATAGTCCTCGGTGACCGGGATCGGCGGGGCGCCAAGCAAGGCGGTGTAGGGCGCATAGGCGGCTTCGGTCAGCCGGACGATTGTGGCGAGATCCGCAGCAAGCGCTCTTCTGATCTTCATTTGAAGGTTCTTCCAAGCGCCAGCCAGTCCTCACTCACTCCGCCGCTTCGCGCTTGCCTCCGGGCCGCCGCTCCAGCAATTCCCGCAGGAACTGGCCGGTGTAGCTGCGCTTCTCGCGGACGATGTCCTCCGGCGTGCCGGACGCCACCAGCTCGCCGCCGCCATCGCCGCCTTCGGGGCCGAGATCGAGCACCCAGTCGGCGGTTTTTATCACCTCGAGATTGTGCTCGATGACGACCACCGTGTTGCCCTGGTCGACCAGCTCGTGCAGCACTTCCAAGAGCTTGGCGACGTCGTGGAAATGCAGGCCGGTGGTCGGCTCGTCGAGGATGTAGAGCGTCTTGCCGGTCGCCTTGCGCGACAGTTCCTTGGCCAGCTTGATGCGCTGCGCCTCGCCGCCCGACAAAGTCGTCGCCTGCTGGCCGACATGGATGTAGCCGAGGCCGACCTGTTTCAGCGTCTCCAGCTTGTCGCGCACGCCGGGCACGGCGGCGAAGAAATCGACGCCCTCCTCGACCGTCATGTCGAGCACGTCGGCAATCGACTTGCCCTTGAACAGGACGTCGAGCGTTTCGCGGTTGTAGCGCTTGCCATGGCAGACGTCGCAGGTGACATAGACGTCGGGCAGGAAGTGCATCTCGATCTTGATGACACCGTCGCCCTGGCAGGCCTCGCAGCGGCCACCCTTGACGTTGAAGGAGAAGCGGCCGGGCTGATAGCCACGCGCCTTGGACTCCGGGAGGCCGGCGAACCAGTCGCGAATCGGTGTGAAGGCTCCGGTGTAGGTGGCGGGATTGGAGCGCGGCGTCCGTCCAATGGGCGACTGGTCGATATCGATGACCTTGTCGAGGAATTCGAGGCCCTCGATGCGGTCGTGCTCGGCCGGGTGCTCGCGCGAACCCATGATGCGGCGCGACGCTGCTTTGAACAAGGTCTCGATCAGGAAGGTCGACTTGCCGCCGCCGGACACGCCGGTGACGGCGGTGAACGTGCCGAGCGGGATTTCGGCGGTGACGTTCTTCAAATTGTTGCCGCGCGCGCCGACGATCTTCAGGCGCCGGTTCTTCTTGGCCTCGCGCCGGACGGCAGGCGTCGCCACTTCGAGCTCGCCCGACAGATATTTGCCGGTGATCGAGGCGGGGCTCGCCATGATCTGCTGCGGCGTTCCCTGCGCGATGATGTGGCCGCCATGGATGCCGGCAGCCGGGCCGATATCGACGACATAGTCGGCATGCAGGATGGCGTCCTCGTCATGCTCGACGACAATCACCGTGTTGCCGATGTCGCGCAGATGCTTCAGCGTGTCGAGCAGCCGCGCATTGTCGCGCTGGTGCAGGCCGATCGACGGCTCGTCCAGCACATAGAGCACGCCGGTGAGGCCGGAGCCGATCTGCGAGGCCAGGCGAATGCGCTGGCTCTCGCCGCCCGACAGCGTGCCGGAATTGCGCGACAGAGTCAGGTAGTCGAGCCCGACATCGTTCAGGAAGCGCAGCCGCTCACGGATCTCCTTGAGCACGCGCACCGCGATCTCGTTCTGCTTGTCGCTGAGCGAAGCGGGCAGGGCGGTGAACCATTGGTCGGCCTTGCGGATCGACAGCTCGGTGACCTCGCCGATATGCTTGCCGGCGATCTTCACCGCAAGCGCTTCCGGCTTCAGCCGGTAGCCGCGGCAGGCCGGGCAAGGCGTGGCCGACATGAAGCGCTCGATCTCCTCGCGCATCCAGGCCGATTCGGTTTCCTTCCAGCGCCGCTCGAGATTGGGAATGACCCCCTCGAAGGTTTTGGTCGTCTTGTAGGAGCGCAGGCCGTCATCATACTGGAAAGTGACCTCGCGCTCGCCGGTGCCATGCAGGATGGCTTGCTTTGCCTCTTCGGTCAGGTCCCGGAACTTGTCGCCGAGCTTGAAGCCATAGGCCTTGCCCAGCGCCTCCAGCGTCTGCACGTAATAGGGGGAGGTCGATTTCGCCCATGGGCTGACGGCGCCCGCACGCAGGGACAAATTGTCGTCGGGCACGATCAGACTGGCGTCGATGGCGCGCTGGCTGCCGAGGCCGTCGCAGGTCGGGCAGGCGCCGAACGGGTTGTTGAAGGAGAACAGCCGCGGCTCGATCTCAGGAATGGTGAAGCCGGACACCGGGCAGGCGAATTTTTCCGAGAACAGAATACGTTCGTGCGTCTCGTTCTTCGACTTGTTGACCGAATCCTCGCCGGTCTGGCTGGCGTCGAGCGGCCGGTCGGCGAATTCGGCCACCGCCAGCCCGTCGGCGAGCTTCAGCGCGGTCTCGATGGAATCGGCAAGCCGCGTCGCCAGATCGCCGCGCACCACGATGCGGTCGACGACGACGTCGAGATCATGCTTGTATTTCTTGTCCAGTGCCGGCACGTCGGCGATTTCGTAAAAGACACCATCGACCTTCACGCGCTGAAAACCCTTTTTCTGCAGTTCCAGTAGTTCCTTGCGGTATTCGCCTTTGCGCCCTCGCACCATCGGCGCCAGGATGAACAGACGAGTGCCTTCCTCGACCGCCAACACGCGGTCGACCATCTGCGACACCGTCTGGCTCTCGATCGGCAGGCCGGTGGCCGGCGAATAAGGGATGCCGACGCGCGCGAACAGCAGCCGCATATAGTCGTAGATCTCGGTGACGGTCCCGACCGTCGAGCGTGGGTTCTTCGAAGTGGTCTTCTGCTCGATTGAGATGGCCGGCGACAGGCCGTCGATCTGGTCGACGTCAGGCTTCTGCATCATTTCGAGGAATTGCCGCGCATAGGCCGACAGGCTCTCGACATAGCGGCGCTGGCCTTCGGCATAGATGGTGTCGAAGGCCAGCGACGACTTGCCGGACCCCGACAGGCCGGTCATGACGATCAGGCTGTCACGCGGCAGGTCGAGATCGACATTCTTCAGATTGTGTTCGCGCGCCCCGCGAATGGAAAGATATTTATGGTCGGCCATCGCCGGTCGCCGCCTCAGATCTGGAATCTCGTGGGATGGCGGGTTGTCCCGACCATCCCCTATGTAGGTAATTTCGTCACCTTTTCGAGAGACGCCACAACTCTCGACCAGAGCCTTTAACCGTCTTTCGCGCGGGCGAGCAAGCGGAAAGAACAAAGGCCGAACACGCTCCTGACAAAAGCGCCCATGTAATCCACGGCCGACGCCGGGCTGCTCAAAACGGATGCAAATTTCGGATTCGCCACACAAGCGATCACATTTTTTGTAATCGGCTATCCAACGGTTGACGTCTCAGCCTCTGAGAGTCAGACTCCAAACGTCAACCGAAGCCGGCCGTCTTTCGATGGCCTCGCCACCCAAGGTGGCCTGCGAGACGCCGCGGGCTTTTGCGATATGTGCTTCGGACGACACCGGTCGCAATGGACAGAAAAGGAGAGCAGAGGAATGACTCCACCGGACAGTCCCTTGAGGCTCCACGTGTCGCTGGAGCCGCGGCAGGCATAAGTGCCAGGGCCAGGCGTTTGCGCCGCCCGACAAACCGTGATCTGCCGATCCCCATTAAAATCAGAGACTACTAGTCGGATCGTCGGCTGAACGCCGCGAAGCATCCGAAATCAAAAGCCGGCAGTGTACTCCCGGCGAGTTTGGATTTCAGATCCAAAAAAGCCCCGACCGTTTGCGGAAGCAGCGGCGGGGCTATTCGTTTTCAGTGGCGCAAGCGCGCACGAGTGCCTTGAGATTGTGGCAGCGATGATGGCCGATAGAGGTGTTTATCGCCGAGGGGCCTTGATTGCGCCGGCGCCGACATCGAAGGTTATGCTGCCGGAAATCCTGACATCGGTATCGCCGATCTTGAACTGCCCGTTGCCGTTGCTGGGCACGGCGTCGTCGGGTTCGGAAGCCGGCTTGGCGATGCGATAGTCGTTGGTCACACCGGGCAGCGTGCCGTTCTGCGAAGGCGGTGAACTGTCTTCGGCGAACGCCGTGCCGGAGGTCATGGCCGCGACGGCAACACCGATAACTAGCCGGTTCAAGCCGGTGCGGGAATCCCTGTCGAACATCGGCCGACCATATCGCTGCAGAGCGCCCGAAGCCAGATCGGCTCGGTAAAACGGGCGAAAAACTCTCGTGGCCAATGCTGGCGGCCGGCTACCCTTTCACGCCGCCCTCTTACGGGTGTCAAAAACATGATCGACAAGCCCCCAGGTCTTTGCCTCCTCGGCGGTCATGAAATGGTCGCGGTCGAGCGTGCGTTCGACCTCTTCGAAGGTGCGACCGCAATGGTGCGCGTAAAGCTCGGTCATGCGCCGCTTGGTCCTGAGGATGCCTTCGGCGTGGCGCTGGATGTCGGAGGCCTGGCCCTGGAAACCGCCTGACGGCTGGTGCAGCAGGATGCTGGTGTTGGGCAGCGCGATGCGCCGGCCCGGCGTGCCCGCCATCAGCAGGAAAGAGGCCATCGAGGCGGCAAAGCCCATGCAGACGGTCGATACCGGACTGCGTATATACTGCATCGTGTCGTAGATGGCGAAACCGCTGGTCACCACGCCGCCCGGCGAGTTGATGTAGAGCGAAATCTCCTTGTCGGGATTGTCGGATTCCAGCGACAGAAGCTGGGCACAGACCAGCGCCGACACATTGTCATCGATCGGACCGTTGATGAAGACGATGCGCTCGCGCAGCAGCCGCGAAAAAATGTCGAAGGCGCGTTCGCCGCGGCTCGACTGCTCGATCACCATCGGCACCAGGTTGGCAAAACCGCTCATCGCCTTTCTCCGTTGTGTCGTTCAGGCCGCGCGCAGGGAGAGGCGAGGCGGGTTTGCGGCAATGGTCTGTTTGGGGCTGTGTGCGTTGAGCGAAACCCGGCAACCGGCGCCTGCAACCGCAGGCGTAGCTACCCGCGCAAATCCATCGTGGACGATGCGCAGATGCGTGCCGCCCGACAGGGTGCGGTCGAGCGTGAAGGTGACAATGCTATCCATTGGGTTGTCCAGCGGGCTGGTGAGCGGATCCGCTGCGTTGCCAGGCGCCGGCCGCTCCCGCCAGGAATAACGCAGCAGGCGTTCGGGCTCGGCGTCGAGAATTTCGCACTCGATCTGCGCATCAGCCTTAGCAAAGGCAAAGCGGCCGCCGATCTCCGGCTTGATGTCGTTCGGCATCATCCAGGCTGCGAGCAGGTCCGGCACCGTCAGCGCCCGCCACACTTTTTCCGGCGGCTCTGGAAGCTCGCACTCGAACTCGATCGAATCTGCCGCCATGTCTGAATGCTGTTTTGCCGTCATTGGTCCATATCCTTCAAAACCGCCTTGAGCCTTTCGATACGCTCGGGCCAGAACGCACGGTAACGCTCGATCCAGCCAAGCAGTGGGTCGAGCCCTTGCGGATCGGCGCGATAATAGGCGTTGCGGCCGGCCCGCCGCTCGGCCACCAGGCCGGCGCCGCGCAGCACGGCGAGATGCTGCGAGACGGCCGGTTGCGACACGCTCATGCCGCTGCGCAGTTCCGATACGGTCATCTCGCCGGCGGCGAGCCGTTCGTAGACGGCGCGGCGCGTCGGATCGGAAAGCGCTCGAAAAATCTCTGCTTCGATCATGGTCAAAGCATAAGTGGATACTTATTGGTTTGGCAAGCGGTGTTTTAGGCTGGCGGTGTTTTAGGCAGGGCGCTTTTTACAGGCTCGTTAGAAGCCAGCGTCTCACCATCTCGGGGGACCCGTCGAACGTCGCCTCGAAAATTGGTGACGCGAGCACGGCATGGATATGAAGCGTTTCGAAGCTGGCGTTTCGGAAGCCATGTTTCCTGTGCGCGGGAACAACAAGGGACTGCCCGGGAACCAAGAAGACACGCTCCTCATCGATCCACATTTCGGCTTTGCCAGCGATCACGGTAAGCACCTCCTCGACCGGGTGCCAATGTGTCGGGGCGCCAACCCAGGGCTCGACCCATTGTTCAAATAGGCAAAGTTGAGTTGCGCCGTTGCGGGCCGAGACATGCATGCGGGTTTGTACTCCCGCTCGCCACTCTTCTTGCGGCTGGTCCTCATGTGCAACTGTCTTCATTGTGTTCAACCTTCGATCCCGGCGGCCAGATTTCGTGGAATTTCCAGGCCCAAGATACTACTTGTTGCTGACATTCCTTGACAGTAGGGATTGATGAGCCTAGAACGAAAAGAGAACAAAAACCTTGTGGGAAAAGGCAGCCACGGCAGGCGGGGATTGTCCGCAGTCTATAAGGTGAGCGACAGAAATTTTGTTTCGGATGAGCGCGGAGAAGTATCATGGCGGGTAGCGTCAACAAGGTCATTCTGGTGGGCAATCTCGGGGCGGATCCGGAAATCCGCCGTTTGAATTCGGGTGAGCCGGTCGTCAATATCCGCGTCGCCACCTCGGAAAGCTGGCGCGACAAGACTTCCGGCGAGCGCAAGGAAAAGACCGAGTGGCACAGTGTCGTCATCTTCAACGAGCAGCTCGCCAAGGTCGCCGAGCAGTATCTGAAGAAGGGCGCGAAGGTTTATGTCGAGGGCCAGTTGCAGACGCGCAAATGGCAGGACCAGACCGGCAATGACCGCTACACGACCGAAATCGTGGTGCAGAAATTCCGTGGCGACCTGCAGATGCTCGACGCACGCGGGCAGGGCGAGGGCGGTCAGGTCGGCAGCTATACCGGTAGCGGCAGCAGCCGCGGTTCCGATTTTGGCCAGTCCGGCCCGGGCGAGAGTTTCAATCGCGGCGGCGGTGGCGGCAACAAGGCTGGCGGCGGTTCGTCGCGCGAACTGGACGACGAGATTCCGTTCTGATCGCTCGGAGCGAACGGCTCTGCGCGAGCTGACAACGCCAGCTATTTGAGGCCACGCATTGGCGTCCCGAAAATCTGTCTTGGATTTTCGGGACGTTGTGCGTTTGAGTAGTGCGCGGTGAAAGGACGTATCAGATGAAAGCACGGGTCAAATGGGTCGAGGAGCGCACTTTTGTCGGCGAGTCCGGCAGCGGTCACAAGGTGGTGCTGGGGACTGCGTTCGGACCGGAAGGCAAGACGCCGGGACCAAGCCCGATGGAGCTGGTGCTGCTCGGCACTGGCGGCTGCTCGGCCTATGATGTGGTCCACATCCTCGAAAAGGGGCGCGAGGCGGTCGAAGACTGCGTGGTCGAACTCGACGCCGACCGGGCAGAGAAGGAGCCGCGGGTGTTCACCCGCATCCATATGCGCTTCATCGTCAAAGGCCGCGCGCTTTCGCGCGACAAGGTGAAACGGGCGATCGACCTGTCGATCGAAAAATACTGCTCAGCGACCGCGATGATGGCCAAGACGGCGACCATCACTCACGATTTTGAAGTCATAGACACAACGGCGTAAATTCAGCGCATCGTTTCGCATAACCTAGTTCCACCTAGAACTTGGCAGCAAGGTTAAGTGGGGGCCTGTCGATGTCGACAGCTATATCCGCCGGGGCGTCGCTCTATGGTCTGCTTGTCGCTGAAATAGCGCGAATTGCAGCGAGATACGAACCTATCCAATTGACCTCTGACGGGAGATTTTTGGATAGGGATCAAGTAGCTACGCGCCTACTTTCAATTCCAGCATGATATTGATGCCATAGCGGCCGTGGCGGCAAGCGAAGCGTCGCGTGTGTTCCCCTCGCTCGACTATGTGTTGAGTACCTATTTCGACATGATCGAACAGGTCTCAGGCCCTTTTGTCGAGCTGGCAGCGTCTTTGAAAAATGACAGCGAATTGAACTCATCAGCGGAGCTTCGCGAGTTGGTCGCATCAGCGTTGCCAGACGGATACGACGGCAAGCGAGCTGATCTGCCTATGCTCATAGAAGCGTCAGCTCCACATCTCGCAGTGCTACTTGAACGAGCAGGCTATCTCATTCGCGGACATGAGCGTCCCATCTGGACCGAAGCAGCCGCGTCGGCTTTGCGAGGCGACTGGTACGCCTTACAAGGCGGCGACTTTATCATTGATGGCGGCAGGCCTCGGCTTCGCCTATTGAACTAGATCGGATGTGTCTGCTTCTAAGCCGCCATCAGCGCCTTGATGCCGTCGGCGACGAACTGCACGGCGAGTGCCGCCAGGATGACGCCGAGCAGCCGTGTCAGGATCGAGCGGCCGGTCTGGCCGAGGATACGGTCGATGCGCTCGGCCAGCACGAACACCAGGTAGGTGATGACAAGGCAGATCGCGATGATGCCGACAAGGGCTGCCTGCGCGCCAAAACCTGGAAAAGAGCTGGAGAGCAGGACGGTCGCTGAAATCGCTCCCGGACCGGCGATCAGCGGGATCGCCAGCGGAAAGGCGGCGATGTTGTGGATCATGTCCTTGGTGATGGCGACGTCGCCGATCTTCTCCTTGCGGTCCTGCCGGCGCTCGAACACCATTTCGAAGGCGATGAAGAACAGCAGGAACCCGCCGGCGACGCGGAACGCCGGCAGCGTGATGCCGAACACGGACAGGATCGATGCGCCGGCGATTGCAAACAGCGCCATCACCAGGAAAGCGATGATCGAGGCGCGGACGGAAACCTGGTTGCGCTCCTCGCGGTTCATGCCGCGCGTCACGGCGAGGAAGAGCGGCGCCAGGCCAGGCGGGTCGATGGTCACGAGAATGGTGACGAAGGCGTTGAACAGGCTGTCGAAGCTCGGCATCTCTGACCCTCCCCGCCGGGCCGTGCCCGAGACCCTGCATTGGTAGAGCAAAGCGGCGTCAGGGGAAACCGTGCAGGTCAGGTGCTGGCGACGCGCCGCGCCAGGAACTCGACTTCGAGCCGCCAGGTCGCGCCATCGTCCTGCGAGCGTTCGCCGAGCCAGCGGAACGAATTTTCGGTAATGCCTAGAAAGCTCCAGCGCACCGAAGCCCCGGTGCCGTCAGCACCTTGCTGGACGATGGTGTCGCCCTCGGCGCGGCCGAGCTGGCGGCTGTAATACTGGGTGCGCGGATCGCTCCAGAAGATGTGCCAGGCGTCGACGCCGGGGTCATAGACGCGCAGTGTCGTGCCATAGAAGGTCCATTTGCCGAGGGAACTCTGTGCGCCAGTGTTCCGCGCGGGCAGGATCCATACGTCCTGGATCGCGCGGCCTTCGAGCACCCAGCCGAAATGCACCTCGCCGCGCCCGGTCAGCAGCTGGCCGTCTTCGAGATGGCGCGTGGCATCGAATATCCAGGCGCCGACGAAGCGGCCGTAAAGATCCAGTTTCTCGGCAAAGTTCGCGGCTGGCCCGTCGCTGTGCAGGGCTTCGGCAAAGGAGGATGAATTGAACATGGTTGTGGTCTCTTCTTGTCAGGAGCCCCATCTTGTCAGGAGAATGGGATGAATACGCCGGGCCAGGCTTCTTGCGCTTGGGAAAAATTGCTATGTTTCGGCCATGACGACGAGCGTGCATACACTGGCGTCCGGAAAAGGCTGGCAGGTGTCGGACGTGGTCTGCACTGCCGGCGTCGCTGATCGCCCGTTCGAGGAAGAGCATCGCAACTTCTGCGTCGCCGTGGTCACCAATGGCACCTTCCGCTACCGCGCAAGCCAGGGCACGGCGATGCTGACGCCGGGCGCGCTTCTGCTCGGCAACCCTGGCACCTGCTACGAGTGTGGGCACGAGCATGGCGTCGGCGACCGCTGCATCTCCTATCATTTCAGCCCGGCCTATATGGAACAGATCGTCGCCGACACGCCGGGCACGAAGAAGCTGGCCTTCGAGACGCCGCGGCTGCCGCCGTTACCGGCGCTGGCACCGCTGCTGGCCGAGGCGGAAGCCGCACGCGAGATGGCCGACATCGAGGCGTTCGAGGAACTCGGTTTGCGGATTGCCGGCGCAGCCGTTGCCTCCGGTATCACGCCTGCTGCCCAGGCGCCGAGCCGCCGCGACCAGAAACGTGTCGCGGAGGCAGTGCGGCGCATTGAGCTGGATGCCGACCGGCCGGTCTCGCTTGCTGCGCTTGCAAGCGAGACGGCGACCAGCCCGTATCATTTCCTCCGCACGTTCCGACGCATCGCGGGCATGACGCCATACCAGTTCCTGCTGAAAACCCGCCTGCACAGGGCGGCGGTGCGGCTGCGCATGTCGGACGAGCCAATCTCGATGATCGCCTTCGAGGCAGGGTTCAACGATTTGTCGACCTTCAATCGCCGTTTCCGGCGCGTGATGGGCGAGGCGCCCGGCGCCTATCGGCTCCAGCGGCGAGGCGATAAATTGCTGAACGCATCTGCCGTTCCGGCTTTGTGAAGCAAATTGGCCTGACAATGAGCTTTGCCGCGACAGCCACGAAAAAGCGCCTCGGCCATATCGTCGCAATCAGTGATATCCTTTTGAAATCACCACAAAAATCGCCACTGGAAAACGACCGCGGACATTGGAGTTTCGACCCGGCTTCCTATATAAGCACCGAGTGATTCCCGATTAGATTGTGACCTGATTTGACCGACCAGAAGACACCGCGCGGCGCCGACGGCGGCCCGACCGGCATCGAGCCGATATCCATCATCGAGGAGATGCAGCGCTCCTATCTCGATTACGCCATGAGCGTGATCGTCAGCCGTGCGCTGCCCGACGTGCGCGACGGGCTGAAGCCGGTGCATCGCCGCATCCTCTATGCCGCCCATGAGAGTGGCTACCACTGGAACCGCAAATATGTGAAGTCGGCGCGCCCGGTCGCCGACGTGATGGGTAAATACCATCCGCATGGCGACGCCTCGATCTACGACGCCTTGGTGCGCATGGCGCAGGACTGGTCGCTGCGCGTGCCGCTGATCGACGGGCAGGGCAATTTCGGCTCGATCGACGGTGATCCGCCGGCGGCGATGCGTTATACCGAATCGCGGCTGACCAAGGTCGCGCATGAGTTGCTGGAAGACATCGACAAGGACACCGTTGATTTCCAGGACACTTATGATGCGTCCGGCAGCGAGCCGAAAGTCCTGCCGGCGCGCTTCCCAAACCTGTTGGTCAATGGCTCCGGCGGTATCGCCGTCGGCATGGCCACCAACATCCCGCCGCACAATCTGGGCGAGGTCTGCAACGGCGCCATTGCCCTCATCGACAATCCGGCGATCGACCTGCCGGCGCTGATGGAGATCATTCCAGGGCCGGATTTCCCGACCGGCGGCATCGTGCTCGGCCGCTCCGGCATCTACAGCGCCTATTCGACAGGCCGCGGTTCCATCGTCATGCGCGGCCGCGTCAACGTCGAGGCGCGCGGCAACGACCGTGAATCGATCGTCATCACCGAGGTTCCCTACCAGGTGAACAAGTCGTCGATGATCGAGAAGATGGCCGAGCTTGTGCGCGACAAGCGCATCGAGGGCATTTCCGACATTCGCGACGAGAGCGACCGCCAAGGCTACCGCGTCGTCATCGAACTGAAGCGCGATGCGGTCGCCGACGTCATCCTCAACCAGCTCTACCGGTTTACGCCGCTGCAGACGTCTTTCGGCGCCAATATGGTGGCGCTGAACGGCGGCAAGCCGGAATTGCTGACGCTGACCGACATGCTGAAGGCGTTCGTCGCCTTCCGCGAGGACGTGATCAGCCGGCGCACGAAATTCCTGCTGCGCAAGGCGCGCGACCGCGCCCATGTGCTGGTCGGCCTTGCCATTGCCGTTGCCAACATCGACGAGGTCATCAAGCTGATCCGCAGCGCGCCGGACCCGCAGACGGCGCGCGAGCAGTTGATGGAGCGGCGCTGGCCCTCGGGCGACGTCGAATCGCTGATCCTGCTGATCGACGATCCGCGCCACCGCATCAATGAGGACGGCACCTACAATCTGTCCGAGGAACAGGCCCGCGCCATCCTCGAACTGCGCCTGCAGCGGCTGACCGCGCTCGGCCGCGACGAAATCGCCGACGAGTTGAACACGATCGGCGACGAGATCAAGGATTACCTGGACATCCTGTCGTCCCGAGCCCGCATTCAGCAGATAGTCAAGGACGAGCTTGCCGCCGTGCGCGACGAGTTCGGCACGCCGCGCCGCACCGAACTCTCCGAGGGCGGGGCTGATATGGAAGACGAGGACCTGATCCAGCGCGAGGACATGGTCGTGACGGTCAGCCATTCCGGCTACATCAAGCGTGTGCCGTTGTCGCTCTACCGGGCGCAGCGCCGCGGCGGCAAGGGCCGCTCCGGCATGTCGACCAAGGAAGAGGATTTCGTCACCCGGCTGTTCGTCGCCAACACGCACACGCCGGTGCTGTTCTTCTCCTCGCGTGGCATCGTCTACAAGGAAAAGGTCTGGCGCCTGCCGATCGGCAACCCGCAGTCACGCGGCAAGGCGCTGATCAACATGCTGCCGCTGGAGCAGGGCGAACGCATCACCACCATTATGCCACTGCCCGAGGATGAGACCAGCTGGGGCGAGCTCGACGTGATGTTCGCCACGACGCGCGGCACGGTGCGCCGCAACAAGCTGTCGGACTTCGTCCAGGTCAACCGCAACGGCAAGATCGCCATGAAGCTGGAAGAGGAAGGCGACGAGATTCTCGGCGTGGAGACCTGCACCGACAATGACGACGTGCTTCTGACCGCAAGCTCCGGCCAGTGCATCCGCTTCTCGGTCAGCGACGTGCGCGTCTTCCAGAGCCGCAATTCGGTCGGCGTGCGCGGCATCGCCATGGCTGCCACCGACCGGGTGATCTCGATGGCGGTGATCGAACATGTCGAGGCGCCGCCGGCCGAGCGCGCCGCCTATCTCAAGCGGGTGACGGCCGAAAGGCGGCTCGCCGCCGGCATTGCGGCGGGCGAGGACGAAGACATCCAGCTGACCAATGAGGAGGTTGGCGAGGAGACGGAGCTATCCGACGAGCGCTACGAATTCCTCAAGGCACACGAGCAGTTCGTGCTGACGGTGACGGAATATGGCTACGGCAAGCGTTCGTCTTCCTATGATTTCCGCCTCACAGGGCGCGGCGGTAAGGGCATCCGCGCCACCGATGTATCGAAAGTGGCTGAGATCGGCCGCCTGGTGGCGACTTTCCCGGTCGGCAACGACGACCAGATCATGCTTGTCTCGGACGGCGGCACCGTCATCCGCGTGCCGGTCAACGGCATTCGTTTCGCCAGCCGCGCCACGAAGGGCGTGACCATCTTCAACACGGCTGACGGCGAGAAGGTCGTTTCGGTGGAGCGGATATCGGAACCGCAATCGGACGAGGAAGCCGAAGAGAGTGTCGAGGGCGACGCCGGCCCGGATGCCGGTGCTGAAGGCGCTGGCCCGGACAACAACGCCGACTAGGCCTTGGTTGGGGAGTGCCGGCCCGATGGGTCCGGCGCCGTCAACAAATAGCGGCCGGTTCAGAAGTGGCGATAAGGCTTGCGGATACCGAAGCCTTCGAACCGTTTGGTATTGGCCTTGGCGCGGACACGCCCTGCTTCCTGATGCAGCCCGAATACAGTGGCTATCAGCATAGCGACGGTCATTGCGGCGGCGAGCATGTAGATCAGCATGTGCGTGTTCTCCCGCACCTAGCAACGATTAAATGGGGTTTTGGTTTCATCTTCTGAAGCTGTAACCTAGTGAACGCTGCGTGAAGCCTTCGTGATCGGCCCATTCATTGGTCGTTCATCTCGGCCAAAAGGTTCACTCAAAGCGCATCGCGATTAACGTGGCTCAGCCCATGCGCTTTGAGTCCCTGTCTGGGTGCATGTCGTTGTCCCAAAGCCGCCGCGCACCCTCGGGTCAGGCCCGAGGGCATGCTTTTGCGGCGACATGCATTGGCGGCTCGCTGATCGGATTGCCTTTGCGAGAGAGGGTCGCTAGAAGCACCCTGCCATGACAGAACGCATCGCCCTTTATGCCGGCTCCTTCGACCCGCCGACCAACGGCCATCTCGACGTGCTGAAGGCGTCGCTGGCCGTGGCGGACACCGTCTATGCGGCGATCGGCATTCATCCCGGCAAAAAGCCGCTGTTTTCGTTCGAGGAACGGGTCGGCCTCATCGAAACGGCGACGAAGGCCGAATTCGGCCGCGACGGCGCGCGCATCAAGGTTGTCGCTTTCGACGGGCTGGTCATCGACGCGGCCAGGAAGCAGGGCGCCTCGATCATGATCCGCGGCCTGCGCGACGGCACCGATCTCGACTACGAGATGCAGATGGCCGGCATGAACGAGACAATGGCGCCGGAACTGCAGACGGTTTTTCTGCCCGCCAGCCCTTCGGTGCGAACCATTACCGCCACACTTGTCCGTCAGATAGCCTCGATGGGAGGCGACATTCGCCCCTTCGTGCCGACGGCTGTGGCCGGCGCACTTACCGCCAAATTTGCGAAATAATGCATGTCGCCCAAACGTGGAACCCGGTTTTGGGACAACGACATGCATGAAACAAAGGTTTTCGGAGAAATATCCATGCAGCTCAAAAGGCTCGCCACCTGCGTTGTCGTTGTTTTCGGTCTTGTGGCTGCATCTGTTTCGGCGTTCGCCGCCGATCCGGAAAACACCATGATCATCACTCTGAAGGGCGGCGACGTGACCATCGCGCTCAGGCCCGATCTCGCGCCGAAGCATGTCGAGCAGATCAAGAAGCTGGTGCGTCAGGGCGCTTACGACAACGTCGCTTTCCACCGCGTCATCGACGGCTTCATGGCGCAGACCGGCGACGTGAAGTTCGGCAACATGAAGAACGGCTTCAACGCCGATGCTGTCGGTACCGGCGGTTCCGATCTTCCCGACCTGCCGGCCGAATTCTCGACGTCCGAGCGCTACGAGCGCGGCGTGGTCGGCATGGCCCGCTCGCAGGACCCGGATTCCGCCAATTCGCAGTTCTTCATCATGTTCGCGCCGGCGCCGCCGCTCGATGGCCAGTACACCATCGTCGGTAATGTCGAGAAAGGCATGGAATTGGTGGACCAGATAAAGAAAGGCGACGAGGCGCAGAACGGGGTCGTCACCGGTCCCGATCGCATGATCAAGGTGCGCATCGCCGCCGACGGCAAGTAAACCCATTTGTTTCAAAGGATATTCTGACATGGCCGAGATCAAGGACCGCGAGAACGCGCTTATCATGGAAACGACCAAGGGCAAGGTCGTCATCGAACTGTTTCCCGATCTGGCACCCGGCCATGTCGGCCGTATCAAGGAACTGGCGCGCGAAGGCGCTTATGACGGCGTGGTGTTCCACCGCGTCATCGACGGCTTCATGGCGCAGACCGGCGACGTGAAATTCGGCAATTCCAGCAAGCCCTCTTTCGCACCGTCGCGCGCCGGCACCGGCGGCTCCGACAAGCCCGACCTGAAGGCGGAGTTCTCCAACGCCAATCACGGCCGCGGCACCTGCTCGATGGCACGCTCGCAGAACCCGAACTCGGCCAACTCGCAGTTCTTCATCTGCTTCGACGATGCCGCCTTCCTCAACCGCCAATACACGGTCTGGGGCCAGGTCATCGAAGGCATGGACAATGTCGACAAGATCAAGCGCGGCGAGCCGGTGCCGGATCCTGACAAGATCGTGTCGCTGAAGGTGGCGGCCGACGTAAAATGACCTACCGAGCTGTCGCGGCGATCACTCTGATGCTTGTCGCGGCGGCTACTCCGGCGCTGGCGACAGAATCGATTGTTTGCAGCGCTGAGGGCGACGCGGCATCGATCGACGTCCTGATGGGGCACACTGCCGTCATCGCGGTTGCGCGCGTATGGCTTGATGCCGGCGGCAGGAACTGGACCACCGACGGTCAGCCGGGTTCGACGAAAGTCATCGTCGGACAGGCATTCGAGGACGACCAGCAGATGGCGATCGATCTCACCGATGAGGGCATCAGCTCGATCGTCGCCAAATTGCGACTGGTCAAGGCCAAGGAACAGTCCAATTCCGCAATGGGCGGCACGCTGAGCATCGCCGGTGTTGGCGCCTGGGCGGTGACCTGCCCGGAATTTTGAGGCGGGGTTTTCTTGCGCGTCGATCTATTCGACTTTGATCTGCCGGAGGAGCGCATCGCGCTTCGACCGGCAGAACCGCGCGACAGCGCCAAAATGCTGGTTGTCAGACCGGGTGAGGGACTTGAGGACCGGACGGTGCACGAGCTGCCGTCCCTGCTCGAGTCCGGTGACGTGCTGGTCTTCAACGATACCAAGGTCATCCCGGCGCAGCTGAAAGGCATCAGGCGGCGCGGCGAAGCAGCGGCGCAGGTCGAAGCCACGCTGCACATGCGGGTGGCTCCCGACCGCTGGCTGGCTTTCATGCGGCCGGGCAAGCGCATCGCCGTCGGCGACCGCATCCATTTCGGCCATGACGCCAATTCCTGCTTTCTCGGCCAGCTTGATGCCACGGTGATCGCGAAGGGCGAGGCCGGCGAGGCTTTGCTCGGTTTTGACCTCTCAGGTCCGTTTCTCGATGAGGCGCTGCACGCCGTCGGCCACATTCCGCTGCCGCCTTACATCGCTTCGAAGCGCGACGACGACGAACGCGACCGCAAGGACTACCAGACCATCTATGCCAGGGAGGAGGGGGCTGTGGCGGCACCCACTGCCGGCCTGCATTTCACGCCCGAGCTTTTCGCCGCTCTCGATGCCAAGGGCGTCGAGCGGCGCTTCGTCACCCTGCATGTCGGCGCCGGCACGTTCCTGCCGGTGAAAGTCGACGACACCGCCGACCACAAGATGCATGCCGAGATCGGTTCTGTCAGCCCGGAAACCGCCGAGGCGCTCAACGCGGCGAAGGCGCGCGACGGGCGCATCATCGCCGTCGGAACGACGTCGCTGCGCCTGCTGGAGAGCGCCACGCGGGAGGACGGCACATTGGCCGGATGGTCGGGTCCGACCGACATCTTCATCACACCCGGTTACCGATTCAAGGCCGCCGACATGCTGATGACCAATTTCCATCTGCCGCGTTCGACGCTGTTCATGCTGGTTTCGGCGTTTTGCGGTCTGGAAACGATGCGTGCGGCCTATGCGCATGCCATCGAGACCCGCTACAGGTTCTACTCCTACGGAGATGCAAGCCTTCTGTTCAAAGAGGACAACGATGGACGCGCGCCCGGTATAGAACAAGGAATTCAATGACTAAGGCGTTCACCTTCGAGGTGCTGGCGACCGACGGCAAAGCGCGGCGCGGCTCCATCACCATGCCGCGCGGAGAAGTCCGCACGCCGGCCTTCATGCCGGTCGGCACCGGCGGCACGGTCAAGACCATGTATATGGACCAGGTGCGCGGTGTCGGCTCGGACATCATCCTGGGCAACACCTATCATCTGATGCTGCGGCCCGGCGCCGAACGTGTGGCGCGGCTTGGCGGCCTGCATGAATTCGCCCGCTGGCCGCATCCGATCCTGACCGACAGCGGCGGCTTCCAGGTGATGTCGCTGTCGAAGCTTAGGAAACTGACCGAAAACGGCGTCACCTTCCGCTCGCATATCGACGGCGCCGCCCATGAGATGTCGCCCGAGCGCTCGATCGAGATCCAAGGGCTGCTCGATTCCGACATCCAAATGCAGCTCGACGAATGCACCGCGCTGCCGGCCATGGAGAAGGAGATCGAGCGGGCCATGGAGCTGTCGCTGCGCTGGGCCGAGCGTTGCAAGACGGCGTTCGGCGACCAGCCGGGCAAGGCGATGTTTGGCATCGTCCAGGGCGGCGACATACCGGCCCTGCGGCTGCGCTCGGCGCAGGCGCTGAAAGCGATGGACCTCAAGGGCTATGCGATCGGCGGGCTGGCGGTCGGCGAGCCGCAAGCGGTGATGCTCGAAATGCTCGACATCACCTGCCCGGAACTGCCCGCCGACAGGCCGCGTTATCTGATGGGTGTCGGCACGCCCGACGACATATTGAAATCGGTGGCGCGCGGCATCGACATGTTCGATTGCGTGATGCCGACGCGCGCCGGTCGCCATGGCCTCGCCTATACAAGGCGCGGCAAGGTCAATCTGCGCAACGCCCGCCATGCCGAGGATCCGCGTCCGCTCGACGAGGAAAGCGACTGCCCGGCCGCCAGAGATTATTCCCGCGCCTATCTGCACCATCTGGTCCGCTCGCAAGAGGCGCTGGGGGCGATGCTTCTGACCTGGAACAATCTTTCCTACTATCAGAAGCTGATGCAGGACATTCGTGCCGCCATCGAAGCCGGCGCCTTCGAGGCGCGGGCGGCGGAAATCTCCGAGGGCTGGGCAAGGGGCGATATCCCGGCGATGTGAGCGAGCGCTCACGTGCCCCAGCGAAGTGCCGCGCGCAGGTCGCAGCCAGTGATGCGGAAACTGCCGTCGGGTAATCCTTGCCGTCCGGCCCGACGATCAGCAGGCGCGAACATTTCGGCGATTGGCTGCACTTAAGTCGGGTTCTGCCTGAGCGCCGTCCTGAAGCTTGAAAGCCGGGCGGCAGTCTGCCACAAGGGCGGCCTATGCGTGCAAGCTTGAGCAGGACCGGGCAATGAAGGCATTTTTCGTGCAGATAAAGTGCGATCTGGGCAAGTCCTATGACGTTGCCGGCGCGTTGGCCGATGCCGAGATCGCTTCGGAAATCTACTCGACAGCCGGCGATTACGATCTGCTCGCCAAATTCTATGTCGACGACGAGGAAGACATCGGCCATTTCGTCAACGAGAAGGTGCAGATTCTTCCAGGCATCAAGGACACGTTTACAGTCGTCACCTTCCGCGCGTTCTGAGAGACCGTTTGAAAACCTACTCTGGCGGCCATCTGATGGCGTTTTCTGCGCTTCCGGCCTTCGCCGGCCGAAGCACTTA
>NZ_FUIG01000002.1:101571-248233 GCF_900149755.1 Mesorhizobium delmotii
ATCCCACCCCGGAAACCGATTTCGGTTTCCGGAAAGGGATCATGCGCAAATGCAAAGTGTTAGAGCGTCCTTGCGCGTCCAATTGGACGCGCAGCGCTCTAATGTCCGCTGCGCGCCGGTTCTCGAAACCACCACCATATGACTCGCCAGAGCGAATTTCGAAACAGTCTCTGAGCGGCGCCGGCCGCCTGCCCGGGCACGAGGCAAAGCCTGACCCAGCCATATCGGCGATGCCCTAATTTTAGGCAGGTCGCGACATACTGATCGCCAGCATCCTCCAAATCACCGATTGCGCTTGATTTTCTCGCGTGACGCCAGTGAAATGGCCTCACAGGGGAGTATGCGATTGCCAGCGTTCGACGAAATGCTTCCGGAAATCTCCGGATTGAGAAAACCGTATTCGGCTTACGACCGCTGGCTGAAGGAGCAGGATCCGGCCAGGCTTAGCGAGAAGATGCAGGACGCCGAACGCGTCTTTCGCAAGACCGGCATCACCTTTGCCGTCTATGGCGAGCAGGAAGCCTCCGAACGCCTTATTCCCTTCGATATCGTCCCGCGCATCATTTCCGGCAATGAATGGCGACGGCTGACGCAGGGCATCGAGCAGCGCGTCCAGGCGCTGAACGCGTTTCTCGACGATATCTACCACCGCCAGGAGATCTTGCGCGCCGGGCGCGTCCCTAAGGAATTGATCGCCAAGAACGAGGCGTTCCTGCCGGAGATGATCGGGGTACGGCCGCCGGCCGGCGTCTACACCCATATCATCGGCGTCGATATCGTTCGCATCAGCGAGAACGAGTTCTATGTGCTGGAGGACAATGCGCGCACGCCGTCCGGCGTCTCCTACATGCTGGAGAACCGCGAGACGATGATGCAGCTCTTTCCCGAGTTGTTCCAGCAGATCAAGGTGCGGCCGGTGGAAAACTATCCGCAGCTCTTGCGCCAGTCGCTGGCAGCGGTGCGACCGCTGAGCACCAAGGGTGCGCCGACCATTGCCGTGCTGACGCCGGGCAGCTTCAACTCCGCCTATTTCGAACATGCCTTCCTTGCCGACCAGATGGGCGTGCAGCTTGTCGAGGGGCAGGATCTGCGCGTCGTCGATGGTCACGTCGCGATGCGTACGACCGAAGGCTACAAGCAGATCGACGTGCTTTATCGAAGGGTGGACGATTCTTTCCTCGATCCGCTGACCTTCCGTCCGGACTCAGCACTTGGCGTGCCGGGCATCATGGATGTCTACCGCGCCGGCAACATCACCATCGCCAATGCGCCGGGAACCGGCATCGCCGACGACAAGGCGATCTATTCCTATATGCCCGAGATCGTCGAATTCTACACCGGCCGCAAGGCAATCCTCGGCAACATCCCGACTTGGCGCTGCTCGGAGCCGGACAGCCTGAAATACGTGCTCGAACATATCGACGAATTGGTGGTGAAGGAGGTGCACGGCTCCGGCGGCTACGGCATGCTGGTCGGGCCGGCGGCGACCAAGAAGGAATGCGAGGACTTTTCCAAAAAACTCGCGGCAAAACCGTCGAACTACATCGCCCAGCCGACGCTGGCGCTGTCGACCTGTCCGATCCTGACCGACAAGGGGCTGGCGCCGCGCCATGTCGATCTCAGGCCCTACGTGCTGGTTTCCGACCGCATCCAGATCGTGCCGGGCGGGCTGACGCGCGTGGCGCTGAAGGAAGGCTCGCTGGTGGTCAATTCGTCCCAGGGCGGCGGCACCAAGGATACGTGGGTGCTGGATGATTAGTGAATAGTGAATGGTGAATGGTGAATGGAATAGAGATGGTGCCTCATTGACCTCTGTGGAATTCCTCGAAGAGAAAAACGCAATGTCGTGTCCAGGCGAAATCTTGTCATTCACCATTCACCATTCACCATTCACCATCCGAAGGACCGCGTAGAATGCTTCTCGGCCGCACCGCCAACGGGCTCTACTGGATGAACCGCTATATCGAGCGGGCGGAAAACATGGCGCGGCTGGTCGATGCAGGGCTGCGCATGGCGCTGACCCGCACCCAGAACGCCTCCGAAGAGTGGAATTCGGTGCTGCTCAGCGCCGGCTCGGACGCCGCCTTCACGCAGAAATATTCCGACTATACCGCCGCCAATGTCGCGGATTTCCTGCTGCGCGACACATCGAACCCGTCGAGCACGATGGCGTCGATCGAGACGGCCCGCAACAACGCCCGCATGGTGCGCACCGCCCTGACTCGCGAAACCTGGGAAAGCATTAACGAGGCCTGGATGTCGCTGAAGCGCATGCTGGCCAAGCCGATCGACGAACGCGACCTGCCCAGCGTGCTCGACGCGATCAAGCGCGAAACGGCGCTGATCCGCGGTTCGTTCTACGGCACCATGCTGCGCAACGAGATCTTCGATTTCTCGCAGCTCGGCACCTATGTCGAACGCGCCGATAACACGGCACGGATCCTGGACGTGAAATATTACGTGCTGTTGCCGTCGATCTCGTGGGTCGGCTCGACGCTCGACAACTACCAGTGGGAATCGATCCTGCGATCGGTGTCGGCGCACCGCTCCTATCGCTGGGTCTACGAGGCAGACTACAAGCCGAGCAACATCGCCGACTATCTGATCCTCAATGTTCGCATGCCGCGCTCGCTGACCTTCTGCTATCGTTTCCTGACGGAGCATCTCAGATTCCTGGGCGACGATTATGGCGAGCGCCATGCCTGTCATGCGACAGCCGGCAAGACCCAGGCCATGCTGACGGCCGGCTCGATCAAGGACATATTCGACGCCGGCCTGCATGAATTCCTGGCCAATTTCATTCGCGATAACACCAGGCTCGGCGACGAGATCGCGCAGGACTACAGGTTCTATTGAGCATGATCCCGGAAAGTGAAAGCCTGTTTCCGGAAAAGATCATGCTCAGGGGACGAGAGCAATGCGGCTGAGGATCACCCACCGGACCGAATACCGCTACGATGCGCCGGTGCACTATCTGTTGCAGCGGTTGCGGCTGCTTCCGGTCAGCGGGCCGACGCAGACCGTTTTGTCCTGGGCGCTGACGATCGAAGGGGCGCGCGAGGAAGTTCGCTTCACCGACCATTTCGGCAACGACACGCGGCTGTTGAGCGTCGAAGGTGACCGCGATTTCATCACCGTCGAGGCATCAGGCGAGGTGGTGACACGCGACACATCCGGCGTCTCCGGGCCACATCAGGGTTTCGCGCCGCTCTGGCTGTTTGGCCATGAAACCCCGTTGACCACGGTCGGCAGCGGCATTCGCGAACTCGCGGCCTCGGTCGGCGAGGGGACCGATATCGAAAGATTGCACCGGCTGATGGCGGTGATCGGCGAGCGCGTCGCCTATACGCCGGGCACCACCAATGCGGCGACGCCGGCCGAGGACGCGCTGGCGCTCAAGACCGGCGTCTGCCAGGACCACAGCCACATCTTTGCCGCCGCCGCACGCGCCATTGGCTTTCCGGCCCGCTACGTCAGCGGTTATTTGATGATGGATGCGGCGGTCGAGCAGGCGGCTAGCCATGCCTGGGCCGAGGCGCATGTTGCGGGCCTTGGCTGGGTCGCGTTCGACGTCGCCAACGGCATTTCGCCCGACGAACGCTATGTAAAGGTGGCGACCGGCCGTGATTACCGCGACGCCACGCCCGTATCAGGAATTCGGCTGGGACAAGCGGAAGAACAGCTTGCGGTCATCGTCACCGTGGAGCAGTAATCCACGGCAAGATTGCCGCCAAAGAGATTCGATGACCTATTGCGTCGGCCTGAAGATCGATCGTGGGCTCGTGTTCATGTCTGACACGCGTACCAATGCCGGCATGGATTCAATCTCGACCTTCAAGAAGATGCATGTCTGGGAGGAGCCGGGCGAGCGCGTCATCGTGCTGATGTCGGCCGGCAATCTGGCGACGACGCAGGCCGTCGTCAGTTTGCTCGACGAACGCACCAAGGCGGTGGCCGATCGCCACGCCACGCTGCTCGAAACGCCTTCTATGTACCAGACGGTACGGATGGTCGGCGACACCGTCAAGGAAGTCATCGCCAGTTCGTCGCCGGCGGGCGAGAAGGCCGATTCCTATTTCAATGCCTCTTTTATCCTCGGCGGCCAGATCAAGGGCAGCGCGCCGCGGCTGTTCATGATCTATCCGGAAGGCAATTTCATCGAATCCACCGACGACACGCCGTTTTTCCAGATCGGCGAGACCAAATACGGCAAGCCGATCATCATCCGCGCCTATGAAAAGACGATGAGTTTCGCCGAGACGGTGAAACTGCTGCTGGTGTCGTTCGACTCGACGCTGAAATCGAACCTGTCAGTGGGTCTGCCGCTCGACCTGCTGTTCTATGAAAAGGACGCCTTCAAGGTCAGCCTGAAGAAGCGGATAGCCCAGGACGATCAATACTACCGCACCATCTCGGACGGCTGGTCGAATGCACTGAAGGCCGCTTTTGCGAGCCTGCCCGATTTTCCCGAATGAAAGCCTCCGTTTTTCGTGCTCTTTGATCGCTGGGCTCAATGCCGACGGAGAGCAAAATGAATAGCAACGAATTCCGGGAATGGTCGCTATACGCGGCCGAATGGGGTGCCGACTACAGGAGCACACTTCGCGAAAGGCCGGTGCGGCCGCTTGTCGAACCGGGCGAAATCTCTAGAAGCATCGATGTCACGCCGCCGGAAGAAGGCGAAACGATGCAGGCAATCTTCGCCGACTTCGAGCAAAAAATCCTGCCGGGCATGACGCATTGGCAGCATCCGCGCTTCTTCGCCTACTTCCCGGCCAATGCCGCACCAGCTTCCGTGGTGGCCGAATATCTGGTCTCGGTGATGGCCGCGCAATGCATGCTCTGGCAGACCTCGCCGGCAGCGACCGAACTCGAGACGCGCGTCGTCGACTGGATGCGTCAGGCGCTTGGCCTGCCGGAAGGGTTTTCCGGCGTCATGCAGGATTCGGCATCGTCGGCGACGCTTGCCGCCGTGCTGACCATGCGCGAGCGCGCGCTCAACTGGCAGGGCAACAAGAAGGGCCTGCAAGGCCAGCCGATATTGCGCGTCTATTCTTCCGACCAGGTCCATACTTCCATCGACCGGGCAATCTGGGTATCGGGCATCGGCGAGGACAATCTCGTGCGCATTCCGGTTGCCGGCCGCCTTCGCGCCATGGATGTCACAGCCCTCGAAGCGGCGATCGTCGCCGACCGGGATGCCGGCATGCTGCCGGCCGGCATCATCGCTTGTGTCGGCGGCACCAGCACCGGCGGCACCGATGACATCGCCGGCGTCGCCGCAGTGGCAAAGCGGTACGGGCTCTATCTGCATGTCGATGCCGCCTGGGCCGGATCGGCGATGATATGTCCGGAATACCGGCATTTCTGGGCGGGCGTGGAGGAGGCGGATTCCATCGTCTTCAACCCACACAAATGGCTGGGCGCGCAGTTCGACTGCTCGATGCAGTTCATCCGCCGACCGGAAGACCTGGTGCGGACGCTCGCCATCAAGCCGGATTACCTGAAGACGCATGGACGCGACGGCATCATCAACTATTCCGAATGGTCGGTGCCGCTCGGGCGGCGCTTTCGCGCACTGAAACTGTGGTTCCTGCTGCGCGCACACGGGCTGGAAAATCTGCGGACCATGATCCGCAGGCATGTCGCCTGGAGCGAAGGTCTTGCCGCCCGGCTGGCCAGGGAACCGGATTTCGAGATCGTCACGGAACCAATGCTGTCGCTGTTTTCGTTCCGGCATCTGGCGGCGGCCGGCATCGATTCGGACGAACACAATCTGCGACTGGTCAATGCGATCAACGACGATGGCCGCATCTACCTGACGCAGACACGTGTGGATGGGCAGGTCGCGATCCGTTTTCAGGTCGGTCAGTTCGAGACGAGGGCGGCGGATGTCGACACCGCTTTCGAGGTCATCACCGAAATCGCCCGCGGGCTGGCCTGAAATTGGTCGGCAAAGTTGCGTCGAGGTTTGTCTTTGGACGCATGTAATTTCGTTAGCCGGCTCATACCTTTTCATCACTTTCGTTTTCCGCTATAGACAAGAAAAACGAAAACGGGAGGTCCCCCAATGTATCTGTCGCCGCGTCATTCCGAAATCATCCAGATGGCCAAGGACAATGGCCGCGTGCTGGTCGACGATCTGGCGACGCATTTCAACGTGACGCCGCAGACCATTCGCAAGGACCTTAACGATTTGTGCGACCAGCGGCTGCTATCGCGCGTTCATGGCGGGGCGCTGTTCCCATCCGGCATCGAGAACATGGAATATGAGGCACGGCGCAAGATCGCCGCCGATGAGAAGGAGGCGATCGGCCGCGCAGCAGCCAGGCTGATCCCGGACAATGCCTCGCTGTTCATCAATATTGGCACCACGACGGAGTCGGTCAGCAAGGCGCTCCTTGATCACAGCGGCCTGATGGTCATCACCAATAACATCAATGTTGCCAACAGGATGCGCATATATCCTTCGATCGAGGTGGTGATCGCCGGCGGCGTCGTGCGCGGCTCCGATGGCGGCGTGGTCGGCGAGGCGGCGGTCGATTTCATCAGGCAGTTCAAGGTCGATTACGCGGTGATCGGCGCCTCGGCGATCGACCATGATGGCGCGTTGCTCGATTTCGATTTTCGTGAAGTGAAGGTGGCGCAGGCGATCATCGCCAATGCCCGGCACGTCATCCTCGTTTCCGACCAGACCAAATTCGAGCGGACGGCGCCGGTCCGCATCGGCCACCTGTCGCAGGTCAACACCTTCATCACCGACCGTTGCGACATCCCGTCGGTGCGCAAGATCTGCCAGGAGGCAGAGGTTCAACTGATCGAAACGTCGCTCTCCTAGTGGGTGCCGTCGCGGCAATTGTCGCCGTTTATATTTCGTTTGACATTCGTTCTCATTTCGAAATAATCCCATCACGGTTTCGTAAAAACCTAAAAATGCTGCAATGCGAAATCCGGGAGGACTATTGTGGGCGCACCCCCGATCCATGACATCTTCGTCATCGGTGGCGGTATCAACGGCTGCGGCATCGCCCGCGATGCGGTTGGGCGCGGCTTCTCGGTCTTCCTTGCCGAAATGAACGATCTGGCCAGCGGCACTTCCTCCGGCTCGACCAAACTGATCCATGGCGGCTTGCGCTATCTTGAGTTCTACGAGTTCCGCCTGGTGCGCGAAGCGCTGATGGAGCGCGAGGTTCTCTGGAAAAACGCGCCGCACATCATCTGGCCGATGCGCTTCGTGCTACCCTACGCCAAGGGCCTGCGCCCGGCTTGGCTGATCAGGCTCGGCCTTTTCCTTTACGACCACATCGGCGGGCGCAAATTGCTGCCGGCGACCAAGACGCTGGACATGGCCAAGGACCCGGCCGGCAAGCCGCTGAAGCCGTTGTTTCGAAAGGCCTTCGAATATTCCGACGGCTGGGTCAACGATGCGCGGCTGGTGGCGTTGAACGCCCGGGACGCCGCCGATCGCGGCGCAACGATCCGAACCCGCACGAAAGTCATCAGCGCACGCCGTGAAGGCGAGTTTTGGGCGGTCAGGCTGGAAAACATGCAGACCGGGGACACCGATGAGGTCAAGGCGCGGCTTTTGGTCAACGCCGCCGGTCCATGGGTCGACCACGTGCTGTCCGCTACGGTCGGCTTGCACGATGTGCACAATGTCCGGCTGGTACAGGGCAGCCATATCGTCATCGGCAAGAAGTTCGACGATCCGCGCGCCTATTTCTTCCAGAACAAGGATGGCCGCATCATCTTTGCTATCCCCTACGAGGAAGAGTTCACGCTGATCGGCACCACCGACCAGGACTATTCTGGCGACCCGCACGACGTGAAGATCAGCGACGCCGAGATCGATTATCTCTGTGCGGCGGCGAGCGAATATTTCGCGCAACCGGTCAAGCGTTCGGACATCGTCTGGACCTATTCCGCCGTGCGCCCGCTTTATGACGACGGCGCCTCGAAGGCGCAGGAAGCGACCCGCGATTATGTTCTGAAGACCGACGGCGGCGATGGCACGGCGCCGATCATCAACACCTTCGGCGGCAAGATCACCACCTATCGCCGGCTATCGGAATCGATGCTCGAGAAAATCGAGGGTTTTCTCGGCAAGCGCGGCAAACCGTGGACGGCAAACGCGTCGCTGCCGGGCGGCGATTTCCCGGCCAGCGGCTTCGACGCCGAAGTGGCGAAACTGAAGACGGCCTATCCGTTCCTCGATGCGCGTCTGGCGCGCCGCCTGACCCGGCTTTACGGGACTCGCGCAAGGATGCTGCTGGGCCTCGCCAGGTCGAATGCCGACCTTGGCCGCAACTTTGGCGCCGATCTCTACGAGGCCGAGGTGCGCTACCTCGTTCAAAATGAATGGGCGATGACGGCCGAAGATGTATTGTGGCGCAGGACCAAGCGCGGCCTGCATCTGAGCCGCGAGCAGGCGGCAGCGCTCGACGAATTCATGCGCGGGATAAGCCGGCGCCATGTCGCGGCTGCCGAATAGTGATGCAGAAAGCCTGGGAGGAGGCATCATGCTGGAACTGAGAAACGTCACGAAGACGATCGGCGCGACGGAGCATATACGCGACGTGTCGCTGACGCTCCAGCACGGCTCGCTCAACGTCCTTCTCGGACCGACGCTTTCCGGCAAGACCAGCCTGATGCGGCTGATGGCCGGCCTTGATGTGCCGACATCCGGTTCGGTCTGGTTCGATGGCAAGGATGTCACCGGCATCCCGGTGCAGAAGCGCAACGTCGCCATGGTCTACCAGCAGTTCATCAACTATCCGGCGATGACCGTTTACGAGAACATCGCCTCGCCGCTGAGGGTGGCCGGGACCGAGCGGGCAAAGATCGACAAGGAGGTGCGCGATGCCGCAGCCCTTCTCAAGCTGACGCCCTTCCTCGACCGCACACCGCTCAGCCTCTCCGGCGGCCAGCAGCAGCGCACCGCGCTGGCGCGCGCCATCGTCAAGAACGCCAGCCTCGTGCTGCTCGACGAGCCGCTCGCCAACCTCGACTACAAGCTGCGCGAGGAGTTGCGCGCGGAATTGCCGAAGATCTTCGCGGCGAGCGGCACCATCTTCGTCTACGCCACGACGGAGCCGCACGAAGCCTTGCTGCTCGGCGGCAACACGGCGACGCTTTCCGAAGGCCGCATCACCCAGTTCGGCCCGACGATCGACGTCTTCCGCAGGCCGAACGACCTCGTCACGGCCAAGACATTCGCCGATCCGCCGCTCAACACGATCGTGCTGAAGAAGAGCGGTTCGAGCTTCCTTCTTGATGGTGGGGTGAACCTCCCGGTGCCGGCTGAACTCGCCGGTATTGCCGATACGAGTTACACGATCGGCTTCCAGCCCCACCATCTCTCTCTTGCCCGGCCGAGCCCGTCGGCGGTTCCGGTGAAAGCCAAGGTCTCGGTCACCGAGATCACCGGTTCTGAAAGCTTTGTGCATCTCGACTTCGCCGATGTCCGCTGGGTCATGCTGGAGCACGGCATCCTGGTGTTCGAGCCGGACCAGACCATCGAGGTATTCATCGATCCGCGGCACATCATGGTGTTCGACGCGAACGGCCGCTCGGCCACGCCGCCACAGATGCTGGCGGCTTGAGGAGGAGGAGGGCACATGGCGCGCATCGACTGCAATCACATCCGCCACGCCTACGGGCCGCATCCGAAGTCGGATAAGGACTATGCGCTGAAGGAGGTGCATCACGCCTTCGAGGACGGCGGCGCCTATGCGCTGCTCGGGCCATCGGGCTGCGGCAAGACCACGCTGCTCAACATCATTTCCGGCCTGTTGTATCCGTCGCACGGCGAGCTTCTGTTCGACGGCAAGGACGTGACCAATCTGTCGACGCAGGAGCGCAACATAGCGCAGGTGTTCCAGTTCCCGGTCATCTACGACACCATGACTGTCTACGACAATCTGGCCTTCCCGCTGCGCAACCGCGGCGTTCCGGAACCCGACGTCCACCGCAAGGTGCGCGAAACCCTGGAAATGACCGGTCTGGCCGATATGGCCAAAAGAAAGGCGAGGGGGCTGACCGCTGACCAGAAGCAGAAGATCTCGCTCGGACGCGGGCTGGTGCGCTCCGATGTCAACGCGATCCTGTTCGACGAGCCGCTGACCGTCATCGACCCGCATATGAAGTGGGTGCTGCGCTCGCAGTTGAAGCAATTGCACAGGCGCTTCGGTTTCACCATGGTCTATGTCACGCACGACCAGACCGAGGCGCTCACCTTCGCCGAAAACGTCGTCGTCATGTATGAGGGCGAGATCGTGCAGATCGGCTCTCCAGCCGAACTGTTCGAGCGTCCCAAGCATACATTCGTCGGCTATTTCATCGGCTCGCCGGGCATGAACGTGATGCCGGTCGCGGTCGAAGGCAGGAGCGCGCGGCTCGGCAGCCAGACGATCGAACTGCCGGGCGCGCCCATGGCCGGGATCACCGGTGCGATCGAACTCGGCATCCGCCCCGAATATGTCAGGCTTGGCGCCAGCGGCATGCCGGTTTCAATCCGCAAGGTCGAGGATATCGGCCGCCACAAGGTGGTGCGCGCCAGTTTCGAAGGCCGCGACATCGCGGCGATCATCGGCGAGGACGAGGACATTCCCGCCGATCCGAAGATCGCTTTCGACCCGGCCGGCATCAACATCTATGCCGATTCCTGGCGCGTCGAGATGGGAGGCTGAGCATGGAAAGGACCTGGAACAACAAGGCCTGGTTCATGGTGCTGCCGGTGCTGTTGCTGGTGGCTTTCTCGGCGATCATCCCGCTGATGACGGTCGTGAATTATTCGGTTCAGGACACTTTCGGCAACAACGTCTTCTTCTGGGCGGGTTCGGAATGGTTCGAGGAAATCCTGCATTCCGACCGGTTTTGGGAAGCAATGGGCCGCAACCTGGTCTTCTCGGCCATCATTCTCACCATCGAGATTCCGCTCGGCATCTTCATTGCGCTCAACATGCCGAAGAAGGGCTGGGGCGTTCCGGTCTGCCTGGTGCTGATGGCGCTGCCGCTGCTCATCCCGTGGAACGTCGTCGGCACGATCTGGCAGGTGTTCGGCCGCATCGACATCGGCCTGCTGGGCCATACCGTGTCGGGGCTGGGTTTCGACTACAACTATGTCAACGATCCAATCGACGCCTGGGTCACGGTCATCCTGATGGATGTCTGGCACTGGACGAGCCTCGTCGTGCTTTTGTGCTACGCCGGCCTCGTCTCGATCCCGGACGCCTACTACCAGGCCGCCAAGATCGATGGCGCGTCGCGCTGGGCGATCTTCCGCTACATCCAGCTGCCGAAGATGAACCGTGTGCTGCTGATCGCGGTTCTGCTGCGCTTCATGGACAGTTTCATGATCTACACCGAGCCGTTCGTCGTCACCGGCGGCGGGCCCGGCAACACCACCACTTTCCTGTCGATCGATCTGGTGAAGCTGGCCATCGGCGAGTTCAACCTCGGTGAGGCGGCGGCCATGTCGATCGTCTATTTCCTGATTGTCATGCTCCTGTCCTGGGTGTTCTACACCGTCATGACAGCCTACGATGCGGAGCAGTGAGATGGCGCGCCTCGAGGAAACCACGGCCAACGAACGAACGCTCATGCGGCAAACCCCCGCTACAGCGGAAGCGCAGACGGCGAACGCCGCGCTGGCCCGCAAGATGCGGCGGCGGGGCGAGGAGTCGCGGTTCTGGTGGCTGGTGCCAACGATCTACATCATCTTCCTGATGCTGCCGATCTACTGGCTGGTCAATATGAGCTTCAAGACCAACCAGGAGATCCTCGGCGCCTTCTCGCTGTGGCCGAGAAACCCGACGCTTGCCAATTACGCGGTCATTTTCAATGATCCGTCCTGGTACAGGGGCTACATCAACTCGATCATCTATGTGGTTATGAACACGGTGATTTCCGTCGCCGTGGCGCTTCCGGCAGCCTATGCCTTCTCGCGCTACCGTTTTCTCGGCGACAAGCACCTGTTCTTCTGGCTGCTTACCAACCGAATGGCGCCGCCGGCGGTGTTCGCGCTGCCCTTCTTCCAGCTTTATTCGGCTTTCGGCCTGATCGACACCCACATCGCCGTGGCGCTGGCGCACTGCCTGTTCAACGTTCCGCTGGCGGTCTGGATCCTTGAAGGCTTCATGTCGGGCGTGCCGAAGGAGATCGACGAGACCGCCTATATCGACGGCTATTCCTTCCCGCGCTTCTTCCTGAAAATATTCATGCCGCTTATCGCGAGCGGCGTTGGCGTCGCGGCCTTCTTCTGCTTCATGTTCTCGTGGGTGGAACTGCTGATCGCGCGGACGCTGACCACGACCGCCGCAAAACCGATTGCCGCGATCATGACGCGCACGGTTTCGGCCTCGGGCCTCGACTGGGGCGTGCTGGCCGCAGCCGGCGTGCTCACCATCATACCGGGCGCGCTCGTCATCTGGTTCGTGCGAAACTATATCGCCAAGGGCTTTGCCCTGGGGAGGGTGTGATGAAACGAACGCAAGAGTTCATGCGCAACACTATCGCCAAGGGCTTTGCCCTGGGGAGGGTGTGATCATGAGCTTCTCCTGGATGGCCTGGACCTGGCCGACCGCCGCCTTCTTCGGCACCATCTTCCTGCTGCTCTGCGGCATGGCGGTCTGGGAATACGCCTCGCCGGGCGGCAATCCGCGCATCGGCGTCTTGCGCTTCGAGACGACGCGCGGCGACCGTCTCTTCCTATCGCTGCTTGGCAGCGCCTTTATCCATCTCGCTTGGCTGGGTCTTGTCGGACCCAACCTGTGGTGGGCTCTCGCTCTCTCCGTAGTCTACGCTATCGGCGTGTTCCGCTACGTATAGAGGGGGAAACTGTTGGAGCATGCCCGGGGGCTGCTCCAGATAGCACTTGGAACTGAACAGTGGAGGAAACACATGCGAAGGCAATTTCTGACGTCAACGACCGCCCTGGTCCTGCTCCTTGGAGCGAGCCAGGCGTATGCCGGAATGGACGAAGCCAAGGCGTTTCTCGATGCCGAGATTAAGGACATGTCGACGCTCGATCGTGCTGCCCAGGAAGCAGAGATGCAATGGTTCATCGATGCTGCAAAACCCTTTGCGGGCATGGATATCAAGGTCGTCTCCGAACCGATTGCAACTCACGACTACGAAGCGAAGGTACTGGCCCCGGCCTTCACGGCCATCACCGGCATCAAGATCACACATGACGAGATCGGCGAGGGTGATGTCATTGAAAAGCTGCAGACCCAGATGCAGTCGGGTGAGAACATCTACGACGCCTACGTCAACGACTCCGACCTGATCGGCACCCACTGGCGCTACCAGCAGGTGCGCAGCCTGACCAAGTGGATGGCGAATGAGGGCAAGGATGTCACCAACCCCAACCTCGACCTCGCCGACTTCATCGGCACCAAGTTCACGACGGCTCCGGACGGCGACCTTTACCAGCTGCCCGACCAGCAGTTCGCGAACCTCTACTGGTTCCGCTACGACTGGTTCAACGACGAGAAGAACAAGGCCGACTTCAAGGCGAAGTACGGCTACGACCTCGGCGTGCCGGTCAACTGGTCGGCCTATGAGGACATCGCCGAATTCTTCACCGGCCGCGAGATCGACGGCAAGAAGGTCTACGGCCACATGGACTACGGCAAGAAGGACCCGTCGCTCGGCTGGCGCTTCACCGATGCCTGGCTGTCGATGGCCGGCAATGGCGACAAGGGGCTGCCGAATGGTCTTCCGGTTGACGAATGGGGCATCAAGGTCGACGAGAAGTCGCGGCCCGTCGGCTCCTGCGTGGCTCGCGGCGGCGACACCAACGGCCCGGCTGCCGTGTATTCGATCCAGAAGTACCTGGATTGGCTGAAGGCCTATGCGCCGCCGGAAGCCCAGGGCATGACGTTCGGCGAATCCGGCCCCGTCCCGTCGCAGGGCACGGTCGCGCAGCAGATGTTCACCTACACTGCCTTCACCGCCTCCTTCGTCAAGGACGGGCTGCCGGTCGTGAACGCGGACGGTACGCCGAAATGGCGCTTCGCTCCGTCGCCGCATGGCGTGTACTGGAAGGACGGCATGAAGCTCGGCTACCAGGACGTGGGTTCCTGGACGCTCCTCAAGTCGACGCCCGACGACCGCGCCAAGGCAGCCTGGCTCTACGCGCAGTTCGTCACCTCGAAGACAGTCGACGTTAAGAAAGCCCATGTCGGCCTGACGCTGATCCGCGAGAGCACGATCCAGCACAAGAGCTTCACGGACCGCGCCCCGAAGCTCGGCGGCCTGATCGAGTTCTACCGTTCGCCGGCCCGCGTCCAGTGGTCGCCGACGGGTACGAACGTCCCTGACTATCCGAAGCTGGCACAGCTTTGGTGGCAGGCGATCGGCGACGCCTCGTCGGGTGCCAAAACTCCGCAGGAGGCGATGGACTCGCTCTGTGCCGAGCAGGAAGAGGTGCTTGAGCGCCTGGAGCGCGCTGGCGTGCAGGGCGACATCGGACCGAAACTCGCCGAGGAAAAGACCTTGGAGGAGTGGAACGCCGATGCCGTCGCCAAGGGCAATCTCGCGCCGCAGCTGAAGATCGAGCCGGAGAAGGACAAGCCGCAGACCATCAACTACGACGAGCTGGTCAAGAGCTGGAGCAACTGAGCATCGGTCCGGGCGTCCGCGCCCGCATCGCACCAATCGGGGGAGGCGGCATCTTGCCGTCTCCCCTGTTTGCGCCGAGGGAGTGAGAATGACTGGCCTTATCCTAGCAATCGACCAAGGGACGACGTCGAGCCGGGCGATCCTGTTCGACGGTGAAATGAAGGTCGTGGGCAGCGGGCAGAAGGAATTTACCCAGCATTATCCGGCCTCCGGCTGGGTCGAGCATGATCCGGAGGAAATCTGGTCGAGCGTCGTGGCGACGGCGAAGGCTGCGCTGAAGAGCGCCGGCCGCGATGCGCCGGATGTCGCGGCAATCGGCATCACCAATCAGCGCGAGACCGTCGTCATCTGGGACCGGGCGACCGGCAAACCGATCCACAACGCGATTGTCTGGCAGGACCGCCGCACTGCACCGCTGTGCCAGAAATTGAAGAAGCAGGGGCTGGAGAAGAAGTTTACCAGAAAGACCGGCCTGCTGCTCGATCCCTACTTCTCCGGCACCAAGATCGCCTGGATGCTGGACAAGGTGAAGGGCGCCAGGAAACGCGCCGAAAAGGGCGAATTGCTGGCCGGCACAATCGACAGCTTTTTGATCTGGCGGCTGACCGGCGGCAAGGTTCACGCCACAGACGCCACCAACGCCTCGCGCACACTCGTCTACAACATCGAAGATAATGCCTGGGACAACGAGCTTCTGGCCATTCTTGGCATACCGGGAAGAATGCTGCCGCAGGTGAAGGATTGCGCCGACGATTATGGAATCACAGAGAAAAGCCTGTTCGGCGCAGAAATAAAGATCCTCGGCGTGGCCGGTGATCAGCACGCGGCGGCCATCGGCCAGGCCTGTTTCGAGCCGGGCATGATGAAATCCACCTACGGCACCGGCTGCTTCGCGTTGCTCAACACCGGCAGTGATCTGGTGCGCTCGAAGAACCGGTTGCTGACGACCATTGCCTACAGGCTGAACGGCAAGACCACTTATGCGCTGGAAGGGTCGATCTTCATCGCGGGTGCTGCCGTACAGTGGCTGCGCGACGGCATCAAGGTGATCGGCAAGGCCGAGCAGAGCGGTGTGCTGGCGGCGAGCGCCGATCCGACTCAAGAAGTCTATCTGGTGCCGGCTTTCGTCGGGCTTGGCGCGCCGCACTGGGACGCCGACGCACGCGGCGCCATCTTCGGGTTGACCCGCAATTCGGGCCCGGCCGAATTTGCCCGCGCCGCATTGGAATCCGTGGCTTTCCAGACCCGCGACCTGCTCGATGCCATGCGCAAGGACTGGAAGGGTGCTTCAGCGAAGACCGTTCTCAGGGTCGATGGCGGCATGGTGGCGTCGGACTGGACGATGCAGCGGCTTGCCGACATCCTCGATGCGCCGGTCGACCGTCCAACCATTCTGGAGACGACGGCGCTCGGCGCGGCGTGGCTGGCTGGCTCGAGGGCGGGCGTCTGGCCAAAGACAAGGGAATTCGCCAAGAGCTGGGCGCTCGAACGGCGGTTTCAGCCGGATATGGGAGCTTCGGTCCGTTCCGCAAAGCTGGCGGGTTGGCGCCATGCTGTGCGCAGGACGCTGAGCACGCTGTAAATTTCGCGCACCAAAAAAGCCTGCGCCGGTGCCGGCGCAGGCTCTTCAACAATCGTTATTCAACTCTGCCCGGCGTATCAAAAGGGCGAGATGCACTGCCGACGGGGGCCGTAGTAAGGCTGGTACGTGTTGTCATAGGCCCGGTAAGATCTGTAGCGGTTGTAGCACCACTGCACGTGGGCATCGCCTCGATAGACGCGGCGGTACTGGTTGTTGACGATCGCGCCGGTGATCAGCGCCCCAGTGGCGAAGGCAGCCAGCGGGAACCAGTAGTCGCCGTAACGGCGATAGCCGGGACGATAGTAGCGATAACCGCGATAGCCGCGCCAATACCTGCCGTCGTCACGGGCGAAATCGCGACGGTAGAAGTCGCGACGGGAGAAATCGCCGTTGAAATTACGCTTCCACCGCCCGTGGTAGACAGTCTGGACATCCGACGAGACGCTCTGACCTGGCGGCACGTAGATGGGCTGGGCGTTGACGGGCACGATCTCCGCTACAACGAATGACGCTGACAGCGCGGTCGCCAGCAAGCCCGACATGATCCTGTTCATGATCTTCTCCTTGAAAGCGTCGTCCCTTGTAGCGACAAAAACGGGTAGGGTTGCGCAATTGTTCCGCGAAAAATGGCAAGCTGCTGATTTGTAATGCGTCTCGGCTTTATGCGAGACAGCCACTCCGACCTTGCCGAAGCGGTTTGCGAGGCGTCACGAGACCGCGAAAAGCCCGGCTTGCGAGTCCTCTTTTTCCGGTTGACCGGTCGAGACACTCTCCCTATGTTCCGCGCAATTTCGAGGGCGGCATTCTGAGCCCGCGGGAGCGCGTAGCTCAGCCGGTAGAGCAACTGACTTTTAATCAGTAGGTCCAGGGTTCGAATCCCTGCGCGCTCACCATTGTTTCCTATGAAAAGTCAATTATTTAGGCTGATCCGGTGGAGCATAGCCAGAACCTATGACACTGCGAAACGCTCACGGCGCACCTGTTCCGGCGTCAGATGGCTGCCGACCGCAAGCGATAGCGCAGCAGCATTCTCCTAGCCGCCCGCCCCGTCGCCCACCATTGTATTGGTAAGCGCCTCATAGCATCGGGGCAGGTTCTCCCAAGAATCGTGTGCTGAGACATCCGGAAGACTTCGATCATACCAGCGAGACATTCCCGCCGGCGTGGCGCTCCAGCCGGCCGGCGAGGTCGAGTTCCAACAGCACCATGAAAACCTGGGCGGGATGCAGGCCGGTGTGGCGGATGATTTCGTCGACCGCCACCGGCGTTGGGCCGAGGGCTTCGATGACGCGGGCGCGGTCGTGTTCGCCGGGTGGCGGCGTTGCGGAAAAGTCGGGCGGCTCTTCGAGCGGCGGCGCCTCTCGTGTATGCACTCCGACTAAGGGGGCGATCGCATTGGTAATATCCGATGCCTCGGTGACCAGGGTGGCGCCGTCCTTGAGCAAGGCGTTGGCGCCGGCGGCGCGCGGATCGAGCGGCGAGCCGGGGACGGCGAAGACCAGCCGGCCCATCTCGCCGGCAAGCCTGGCGCTGATCAGCGAGCCGGAGCGTTGCGCGGCCTCAACCACGACCAGCCCCAATGCTGCGCCGGCGACAAGGCGGTTGCGGCGCGGAAAATCCTGGGCACGCGGCTGCCAGCCGAACGGCATCTCCGAAATGATGGCGCCGCCGCGCTCGGCAATCTCGTTGCACAGGCCGGCATTCTCGGGCGGATAGGGCTGGTCGAGGCCGCCGGCCAGCACACCGATCGTGCCTGACGCAAGGCTGCCCTGATGTGCTGCCGTGTCGATGCCGCGCGCCAGGCCGGAGACGATCCCGTAGCCGTCGCGGCCGAGTTCGGCTGCGAGCGTTCGCGCCATCTTGATGCCGGCCAGCGAGGCGTTGCGGGCGCCGACGATGGCGACTGCCGGCAAGCGGAACACGGCGCCTTCGCCCTTGACCGCGAGCAGCGGCGGCGGATGGTCCATGCTTTTCATCAACGACGGATAGTCGGCCTCGCCGATGCCGACGAAGCGGGCGCCGGCCTGCCAGGCCCTCTCCAGTTCCGCCTCTGCCTCGGCAATCGACGGGATGCGGACGCTCTTTCTAGCGCCGCCCGAAATCATCAGCTCGGGCAGCATCTCGAGCGCCGTCTCGGCCGAACCGAAGCGGTTGATCAGATCGCGAAAGGTGGCCGGGCCGACATTCGGGGTGCGGATCAAACGAAGCCAGCTCAACCGCTGCCGGTCGCTGAGTCGCGGCCCGGCGGCGCGCTGGCTCACTCCTTGACCCCGATCTTGCTCTCGGTGCCGGCCAGCAGCCGCGCAATGTTGGCCCGGTGTTTTATGAAGACGATCAGGCTCATCAGCACGAACAGCCCGGCAATCTCAGGCGTGCTAAGGACATAGAGTGCAATCGGCACGACGACTGCAGCCGTCAGCGCCGCCAGCGAGGAATAGCGGAACAGGAAAGCAGCGGCCAGCCAGACGACGGCGAAGATCAGCGCCACCTGCCAGGCAAGGGCGGTCAGCACACCGAGATAGGTGGCGACACCCTTGCCGCCTTTGAAGCCAAGCCAGACCGGAAAGAGATGGCCGAAAAAAGCGCCGAGGCCGGCCCAAGGCCCGAGTTCCGGTGCAAAGCGACCAGCGATCAGCACAGCCGCCGTGCCTTTCAGCGCGTCGAGCAGCAGCGTGGCGGCGGCCAGGCCCTTGTTGCCGGTGCGCAGTACATTGGTGGCGCCGATATTGCCGGAGCCGATGTTGCGGACGTCGCCAAGGCCGGCGGCGCGGGTGATCAGGAGCCCGAACGGGATCGAGCCGAGCAGATAACCGAACACCAGCGCCAAGACGATGCCGTAAGCCATTGTTCCCCCAGATATGCCCTAAAGCGCGTCGCGTTTGACCGGCCTCATGCGACGCGCTTTAGGTTGCTGTTTTATGCATGTCGTTATCGCAAAACCGCTGCACACTTTTGCGCGACATGCATTAGGCTGAAAACACTGTGCGGCCCGCCACCATCGTTTGCAAGACCTTGCCCTGCAGCCGCGCGCCTTCGAAACAGGTGTTTTTCGAGCGCGAACGGATGCCGCTTTCGCTGACGATCCATGGCTCGTCGAGATCGACCAACGCAAGATCGGCGACCGCACCCGGCTTCAGCGTGCCGCCGGGCAGGCCGAACAACCTTGCCGGGGCAGTGGACAATGTCTCAACCAATCTAGGCAGCGTCACGTCGTCATTGTGATAGAGCCGTAGCGCCGCACCCAGCAGCGTTTCCAGTCCGATGGCACCGGCCGCAGCGTCGGCGAAGGGCAGGCGCTTGGTGTCGACGTCCTGCGGGTCGTGCGAGGATACGATGAGGTCGATCGTGCCGTCCTTGACCGCCTCGATCATCGCCATCCGGTCTTCCTCGGCGCGCAGCGGCGGTGTCAGCCGGAAGAAGGTGCGGTATTCGCCGACATCGTTCTCATTGAGCGACAGATTGTGGATCGAGACGCCTGCTGTGACATTCGCGCTGTCGGCTTTCGCCCGCGTTACCGCGTTTGCCGCCATGGCCGTCGAGATCTTGGCCGCGTGATAGGCGCCGCCGGTCAGCCGCGCCAGCGCAAGGTCGCGCTCCAGCGGAATGGACTCGGCCTCGCGCGGAATGCCGGCAAGGCCGAGCCAGCTGGCATAGAGGCCTTCATTCATGACGCCTGATGAGGCGAGGTCGGCGTCTTGGGTTTCATGAGCGATCACGCCGCCGAAATCGCGCGCATAGGTCAGCGCGCGGCGCATTACCAGTGCGCTTGATATGGTGTGCCGCCCGTCGGTGAAGGCGACCGCGCCGGCCTCGCGCAGCAGCCCGAATTCGGTCATCTCGCGGCCTTCGAGGCCCTTGGTGATCGCAGCCGCCGGAAAGATGTTGACGATGGCCGTGTCCTTGGCGGTGCGCAGCACGAATTCGACGAGCGCGACATTGTCGATCACCGGGTCGGTGTCGGGCATCATGACGATGGAAGTGACGCCGCCGGCGGCCGCCGCCACGCTGGCCGAAGCGATGGTTTCGCGGTGCTCACCGCCCGGTTCGCCGATGAAGACGCGCGCATCGATCAGACCGGGGATAACAGCCTTGCCGGCGCAGTCGATGACGACGGCATCTTGCGGAGCGCCCTGGTTCAAGGCCGCCTTGCCGGCAGCGACGATCTTGCGGCCCTCGACAATGACCGTGCCGACCTCGTCGATGCCGCGCGACGGATCGACGATGCGCGCCCGGCTGAAGACCGTTGTGTTCATGCGCCGCGGCCCTCGAGGTTGCGGTCCTCACGATTGCGGCGGGGGTCGAGCAGGGCTTCCATCACCGCCATGCGCACGGCAACACCCATCTCCACCTGTTCCTGGATGACGCTCTGCGGACCGTCGGCGATTTCCGAGGCGATCTCGACGCCGCGGTTCATCGGGCCGGGATGCATGACCAGAGCGCCGTCCTTGGCCGCCTTCAGCTTCTCGGCATCGAGGCCGAAATAGTGGAAATATTCGCGCACCGAAGGCACGAAAGCGCCTTCCATGCGCTCGCGCTGCAGCCGCAGCATCATCACCACATCCGCGTCCTTGAGCCCTTCGGCCATCGAACGGGTGACGATCACGCCCATTTTCTCGATGCCGGCGGGCAGAAGCGTCGACGGCGCCACGACGCGGACCTGGGCGCCGAGCGCATTGAGAAGCATGATGTTGGAACGCGCCACGCGCGAATGCAGGATGTCGCCGCAGACCGCCACGATCAGCTTCGACAGCGGGCCCCTGGCGCGGCGGATGGTCAGCGCGTCGAGCAGCGCCTGCGTCGGGTGCTCATGGGCGCCGTCACCGGCATTGATCACCGAGCAGCCGACCTTTTGCGCCAGCAGTGCGGCGGCACCCGCCGACTGGTGGCGGATGATCAATATGTCCGGCCGCATGGCGTTCAGCGTCATCGCCGTGTCGATCAGCGTCTCGCCCTTCTTCACCGAAGAACTGGCCACCGACATGTTCATGACGTCGGCACCGAGCCGTTTTCCGGCCAGCTCGAACGACGACTGCGTGCGGGTCGAGGCTTCGTAGAAGAGGTTGATCTGGGTGCGGCCGCGCAGCGTCGAGGTCTTCTTCTCCGACTGCCGCGAGATCGCGACCGCCCGGTCCGCCCTGTCCAGCAAAAGCTCGATGTCGGCGGGGGAAAGATCGCGGATGCCCAGAAGATGGCGGTGGGGATAGAGTGGCAGGGACGAAGCGTCGGTCATCTCAAGGCGCTGCTATAGGGTGGAGGACCTTTGGCTGCAAGCACCAGCTTTGGATTGCAGCCTTTCTCCCCGGTATTTTCGTCGCGCGCGTTGCGCGGCTTGGGCTATAAACCGCCGATGGCTTCGGATTCGTGGCCTTGTGATGATGATGATAAGGACAATGCGTGACCGACGACGTGACGAACCAGCCGCCGCCGCTGGCAGGCGGCAACGCCTGGCGGGGCGATCCGTTGCTGATCCAGCTTGCCGAGCGTTTTTCCGATCCGGTGCGCAAGGATCTCGACGGGCTCGGCCGTTTCGTGCTGACGCACGAGGCGCAGGAGCTGGCCCGCCTTGCCAATGTCGAGACGCCGAAGCTCAGGACCCATGACCGGCAGGGCCGGCGCATCGATCTGGTCGAGTTCCATCCAGCCTATCACGCGTTGATGCGCCGGTCGGTGGCGAACGGGCTGCATTCGTCGGTCTGGGAAAATGGCGATGCCGAGATCGGCCGCCGTCATCAGGTGCGCGCCGCCCGTTTCTACCTGACGGCCGAGCTCGAAACCGGGCATCTCTGCCCCATCACCATGACCAGCGCATCGCTGGCAGCGCTGATGGCAAGCCCGAAGCTTTTTCGCGAATGGGCGCCGCGTGTGACGACACGCAAATACGACCAGGGCCAAAAGCCGCCGGTCGAAAAGGCCGGGCTGACGCTGGGCATGGGCATGACCGAGAAGCAGGGCGGCACCGACGTCCGCGCCAACGTCACCAGGGCCGAGCGCGCCGGCAGCAGCTTCTATCGGCTGACCGGCCACAAATGGTTCATGTCGGCCCCGATGTCGGATGCGTTCCTGGTGCTTGGACAGGCGCCGGAAGGGCTTTCGTGCTTTCTCGTTCCCCGCATTCTCGGCGATGGGTCGGGTAACGGCTTCCGCTTCCAGCGGCTGAAGGACAAGCTCGGCAACCGCTCCAACGCGTCGTCCGAGGTGGAGTTCGTCAACGCCATCGGCGAGATGGTCGGCGAGCCAGGGGCGGGCGTCAAGACGATCATGGACATGGTGACGCTGACCCGGCTCGACTGCGCGATCGCCTCGTCGGCGATCATGCGTGCCGGGCTGGCCGAGGCCGTCCACCACACCCGTCACCGCCAGGTGTTTGGAACCAATCTGATCGAGCAGCCGCTGATGCAGCGCGTGCTGGCCGACATGGCGCTCGACGTCGCTGCGGCCACCGCGCTGTCGTTCCGGCTGGCGCGCTCCTTCGACGAGGCGGCCAGCGACCGCGGCGAGGCGGCCTTCGCGCGCGCCATGACGCCGGTCGTCAAATACTGGGTCTGCAAGATCGCACCACCGCTGCTCTACGAGGCGATGGAATGCCTCGGCGGCAATGGCTATGTCGAGGAGGCGCCGCTCGCCCGCTACTATCGCGAAGCTCCGGTCAACGCGATCTGGGAGGGATCCGGCAATGTCATGGCGCTCGACGTGCTGCGCGTGCTGGGGCGTGCACCCGGCCTGTTCGAGGAGGTGCTGGTCGGCATCGATCGCGATCTTGGCGCCGGCGGACGCGGCACCGTCGGTGTGCTCAAGGCGGCAATGCAGGTCGCGGCAACCGACGAGGGCTCGGCCCGCCTGCTCACCGAGCAACTGGCGCTGTCGGCGGCAGCGGCGGAGCTTCGCAGGCTGGGGGCAGGGCGGATCGCCGACGCCTTCGTCGAGACGCGCCTCGCCGGCCAGTGGCGCAACACTTATGGCATGCTCGATTCACGCCATGACGCGCGTATGATCATCGATACGCTTTATCCGCCGGTCACCTGAGAGGAGACTTGGGAGGGTTTCTCGTCGTCTGTCGCGCCGCTGTGGATGACCGTTAACCTTAACAAATGGTTTCCATTGCGATGGCGGGCCGCAAAGCCCACTGTCCTGTTTACGGAAGCAGGATCGCCATGCGGCATATATTAAGCTCCTTTCTGGCCTTGCACTGGGCGGTCGTTTTCGCCCTGCTCGCGTTCATCTGCATCGACGGGAATCGCGGTGTTGCGGCAGCGCTTGGCGTGCTCGGCGTCGTCGTCCAGAATATCCGCTTCGGCGACCTCGAAAACGGCGTCGTCGTGGCACCGCTTGCCGTAGCGCTGCTTGTTGTAGCGGTGCTGTTTTGCTGGGCCTTTGTCGAGACTCTGTTTAGCGACCCGGCAAATCCGGACGCCACCGACAGCGTCGTGCGGGTCGCCTTCATCTCCGCCTCCGGCGTACTGTCGCTGATTGTCGTCGGCGGCGCCGCGCAAGGCATCAACGGGCTATTCATGGCTATCGCGGTGCAACTGGCGGCACTGCTGGCTTCCTATGTCGCCATGCTCGCAGAGCGGCGGTCGGCCCTTGCCGCAACGGTTCCGGGCACCGGTGAAGTCCGTGCCGCCGCGCATGTGATGGCGAAGGCGGCGGCGCACAACTCGGCGCTCTCGCGCATTTCCGGCCGGCCGGACGCAAGCTTCGGGCCGGACACAAACTTGAGGGATCGCCGCTGATGCGCACCTTGTTCGCGCTATGGGCGGCCCCGCTCGCCCTGTTCTGGGGCTGGTTCTTCCTGTCGCTCAACGATATCAATTTCGGCTACGTCATGCTGAGCCGCCAATTGCATGACCTCGTCTTCCAGCTCTATGGGGAAATGCTTGGCATCGATCCGGCGCTCATTCCCGGCATGGTGGCAAAGGCCTGCATCCTCGACAGTCTGCTGCTCATGGCGTTTTGGGCGTTCCGCCGCCGCCGGGTGATCGGTGGCTGGATCAGGATAATGCTCGACCGCTATTTCGACCAGGCACCGACGCCGAGCGCCTGAAGCCGGTCGAGAACGCCCTGCAGAATAAAGGCCGCCGCGGCGGAATCGATCTTGCCGGCGCGTTTGCGGCGCGAAAAATCCATCTCGATCAACGTCCGCTCAGCCGCCACCGTCGACAGTCGCTCGTCCCACAAAACGAAGGGCAGGTCGGTCACAGCAGCCATGTTGCGGGCGAAGGCGCGGGATTTCTGGGCGCGCGGGCCTTCCGACCCGTCCATGTTGACCGGCAGACCGAGCACCACGGCCCCGACGTTCTCTTTCTGCAGCAAGCCGAGCAGCACAGCTGCATCCAGCGAGAATTTCCTGCGCATGATGACGGGACGCGGGTGGGCGAAGGCAAAGCCCCGGTCGGAAACCGCGACGCCAATGGTCTTGTCGCCGAGGTCGAGCCCGGCCAGCGTCTTGCCGCCGCTGAGCCGCGCCGGCAGCTCTTCGATGGTGATGATGCTCAACGGCTTTCCTTCGACTGCTGCCCGCAAAGGACGCTGCGGGACTTTAATTTCACTGCCGGCGTTCTATCCTTTGGCAAAGCAAAAATCGAGGAAGGCATTCATGAAACTGACCTGGTACGGACATTCCGCATTTCGCATCGAAACCACCGACGCGAAAATCCTCATCGATCCCTATCTGATCGGCAATCCGTCATGGAAGGGCGGCTGGGAAGAGCCGGCGGAAGGGGTGACGCATGTCCTTTTGACCCATGGCCATAGCGATCACATCAGCGGTGCGCTGGAAGTTCTTGGGAAAAGCGGCGCCATGCTGGTCGCCAATTTCGAGGTCTGCATGTACCTGGTCGGCAAGGGCGCCAGCGACAAGAAGATCAATCCCGGCAATATCGGCGGCACCGTCGATTGCGGCGGTTTCACCACCACCTTCGTCCAGGCCCTGCATTCATCGTCATTCCCAGGTGACAATGGCCAGAACACTTATCTCGGCAATCCAGGCGGTCTCGTGCTGCATTTTCCGGAGGACAAGACACTCTATCACATGGGCGACACCGACATCTTTTCCGACATGGCGCTGATCAACGAATTACATGAGCCGAAGATCGGCATTGTGCCGGTCGGCGACCGCTTCACCATGGGTGGCGCAGTGGCAGCCCTTGCCTGCCGGCGCTTCTTTCAGTTCGAGACCGTCATCCCCAGTCACTTCGGCACGTTCCCGATCATCGACCAGACCGCCGACAAGTTCGTCGCGGGGTTGGAGGGATCCGGCGTGAAGGTGGCGTTGCCGGAGATCGGCGGGACGATCACCTTGTAGAGGATGCCAAAGCCGGCAGCTATTTCCTCTGCGACGGCGTGGCCCTGCCTTGGACCTTCTGGGCCGGTTCTCGGCACGATGCATGTTGCGCGGCACGCGCCGCGCCGCTATAGCGCGGACTGGTTTTCCCGAGGCACAAACAAATATGTCCGTTGATGTCAAGACTGTGAAGCGCGTCGCGCATCTCGCCCGTATTGCGGTGAGCGAGGAGGATGCCGAGCGCATGACCGGCGAGTTGAACGCCATTCTGGGCTTTGTCGAGCAATTGAACGAGGTCGACGTTTCCGGCGTCGAGCCGATGACTTCAGTTATCCCGATGGAGATGAAGAAGCGCCCGGACGTCGTCACCGACGGCAACAAGGCGGCCGACATCGTCGCCAACGCACCGGCCACCGAAGAGAATTTCTTCCTCGTTCCGAAGGTCGTGGAGTAGCGGGCCGATGGCAATCGAGATCGCCATCGAGAAGCCGCTGCAGGACGAAGTGCGCGGGCTGGTTAAGGAACTCAACGACACGCTGCTGGAACTGACGCCGCCGGAGCACTGCTACCACATGACCGTCGAACAGATGGCCGACAATGACACAACCGTCTTCATCGCTCGCGACAACGGCCTTGCCATCGGCTGCGGCGCGCTGAAGCGCCACGATGGCGCCGTCGGCGAGGTCAAGCGCATGTACACGCGGCCTTCGCATCGTGGACGGAAGATTGGCGCCAGGATCGTCGAGCGGATCGAAGCGCTGGCGCGCAATGAAGGGCCGAAGCGTTTGGTGCTGGAAACCGGCGACCGCCATCCGGCTGCGTGGACCGTCTATGAACGCGCCGGATTTTCGCGCTGCGGCCCGGTGCTGGACTACCCTGATACCGAGTGGTCGGTGTTTTACGAAAAGAGCCTTGCCTGATGAGCGACCTGACCCACCTGACGATTTCGCAGGCCCGCGCCATGCTGCGCACCAAGGAAATCACCGCAACCGAGATCACCGAAGCCTATCTCCAGGCGATCGAGCGGGCCAATCCGGCGCTCAACGCCTATGTCGTCGTTACCGATGACAAGGCGCGCGACATGGCCAAGGCCTCGGACGCGAAGCTGGCGAAGGGCGAGGGCGGGTCGCTCGAAGGCATTCCGCTCGGGATAAAGGACCTGTTCGGCACCGAAGGCATTCACACCCAGGCCTGCAGCCATGTGCTGGACGGGTTCAAGCCGCACTTCGAATCAACCGTCACCGCCAATTTGTGGGCCGACGGCGCCGTCATGCTCGGCAAGCTCAACATGGACGAGTTCGCCATGGGCTCCTCCAACGAGACCTCCTACTACGGCCCTGTCGTCAATCCGTGGCGGCGTTCGCGCCTCGACACGGTGGTGATGCCGACCACGCATCAGGGCGATGGCGGTTTTGTCTCGGCCGGCGGCACCCGGACTGCGCGTACGCTCGACAATGCCCAGCTTGTGCCGGGCGGCTCGTCGGGTGGCTCGGCCTCCGCCGTTTCGGCGCTCCTGTGTGCCGGCGCCACCGCCACCGACACCGGCGGGTCGATCCGCCAACCCGCCGCCTTCACCGGCACGGTCGGCATCAAGCCGACCTACGGCCGCTGCTCGCGTTGGGGTATTGTCGCCTTTGCTTCGTCGCTCGACCAGGCCGGACCGATCGCCCGCGATGTGCGTGACGCCGCGATTCTCTTGAAATCCATGGCCTCGGTCGATCCGAAGGACACCACCTCGGTCGACCGGCCGGTGCCGGATTACGAGGCGGCGATCGGCAAGCCGATCAAGGGCATGAAGGTCGGGATCCCCAGGGAATACCGCGTCGACGGCATGCCTGAGGGGATTGAGGCGCTGTGGCAGAAAGGCATTGCCTGGCTGAAAGATGCCGGTGCTGAGATCGTCGACATTTCGCTTCCGCATACCAAATATGCGCTACCCGCCTATTACATCGTTGCGCCCGCCGAAGCCTCATCAAACCTCGCCCGCTATGACGGCGTCCGCTACGGGCTGCGCGTGCCGGGCAAGGACATCGTCGACATGTATGAAAAGACCCGAGCCGCCGGGTTCGGCCGCGAGGTCAAGCGCCGCATCATGATCGGCACCTATGTCCTCTCTGCCGGCTACTACGATGCCTACTATCTGCAGGCGCAGAAGGTGCGGAATCTCATCAAGCGGGATTTCGAGAATGCATTCGCGGCGGGCGTCGATGTCATCCTGACACCGGCAACGCCGTCGGCGGCCTTCGGCATTGCCGACGAGGACATGGCCGCCGACCCGGTCAAGATGTACCTCAATGACATCTTCACGGTGACGGTGAACATGGCTGGACTGCCGGGCATCGCCGTGCCCGCAGGGCTAGACGCCAAGGGCCTGCCGCTCGGCCTGCAGCTCATCGGCCGGCCCTTCGACGAGGAAACTTTGTTCCAGACCGCCCATGTCATCGAACAGGCGGCGGGTACGTTCCAGCCGGAAAAGTGGTGGTAGTGTCGTCTCCCATCTGAAGGGTGAGGGATGTTCTACTATCTTTCCAAGGTATTTTGGCTCCTCGTCCAGCCGTTGAATCTGGCGATCATCCTGCTGCTGGTTGCGTTGCTTGCTGCCTTGGTCGGGCGTAAAAAGCTGTTTGCCACCGGCAGCTGGCTGGCCTTTCTCATCCTCGCCCTCTCGACCTGGACCTCGCTCGGCGCGCTGATGCTCAACCCGCTCGAAGAGCGGTTCCCGCGCCCGCCGCTGCCGGAAAAGGTCGATGGCATCGTCGTGCTCGGCGGCGGCATGGAGGGCGCCATCAATTTCGCGCGTGGCGGCTATGAACTGAGTGCAAGCGGCGATCGGATGCTCGCGGCGGCCGTGCTGGCACGGCATTTTCCGACAGCGAAAGTCGTCATCTCAGGCGGCACCATCGCAATGATCGGCGAAGGCGAGGGCGATGCAGAGACGGCGCCGCGTCTGTTCGCCGCGTTTGGCGTGACGGCCGATCGGCTGATCCTCGAGAAAAAATCCCGAAACACCTACGAGAACGCCGTCTTCACCCGGGAACTTGTCACCCTGAAACCGGGCGAGACCTGGCTGCTGGTAACCTCGGCCTTCCACATGCCGCGCGCCAAGGCGCTGTTCGACAAGGCCGGCTTTGCCACCGTTCCTTGGCCGGTCGATTATCGCACCTCCGGCAAGGAAGGCATCGGCCTGTTCCGCGACGATCCCTTCGGTTCGCTGCAAACCGCCAGCACGGCGGTCCGCGAATGGATCGGGCTCGTCGCCTACTGGCTGTCGGGCCGAATCGATCGGCTTTTCCCCGGACCGGGTGTTGGTTCGGGCGGCTGACCGATCACGGCTAGCCGCGCCGCCGAGAAGAACTGGCGACGCACCAGAACCGCCAGCAACAGCAGCGTCGACAGTACGAACACCGTTGGGTCGACGAACCAGCCGAGGTAGCCGATCGAGAAGAAGACGCCGCGCATGCCGGAATTGAAATGTTTTCCGGCCAGCATGTTCATGCGCGCCGCCCGCCATACCGCGGTTTCGCTGACCGGGTTGCGTGAAGCCTCGCCGTGCGGGATCGGCACCGCACCGATCAGGATCGAGCAATAGTTGAACAGCCGGTAGGCCCAGCCGAACTTGAAAAAGGAATAGGCAAGGATCAGCACCAATCCGAACACCTTCATCTGAAAGGCGGAGCGGGATGATGTCGCGCCGAGCGGCAGATCGCTCAGCATCGAAACAACCTGATCGGAGGCGCCGAGCAGGGCAAAACAGCCGCCGATCGCAATCAGCGAACTGGAGGCGAAGAAGGCGGTTCCCTGTTGAAGACCTGCCATAATGGCGGTGTCGACGATGCGGATCTCGCGTTCGGCCATGGTCCGCATCCAGGCTTCGCGCTGGACGTTCATTGCCGTCGTCAGCGACATGCGGCTGACCAGCTTTCCGTCGGAGGCGAGCGTATGCAGCACCCATACGAAAAGGAAGAAGGCCAGCGCCACGAGGTCGGCCGTCGACAAATGAAAGGAATCGCCCATGCGACCCTTTTACCACAAGCGGTGGCGCCGCTTCGATGGCGGAACGCAACGATGTCGCTGCCGGAGCAAACAAGGTCGGCAGGTGCAGCGCCGCGATCTTCGAAAGAGCGGAAACATCACAGGAATTCCTATATGTAAATTCTAATAGGAGAGAGCGGCGCGTGTTCCTTTCGGTTTTCGACCTGTTCAAGATCGGCATTGGACCATCGAGTTCGCACACGATGGGGCCGATGACGGCTGCGCGGCGTTTTCTCGACGAGGTCGCGGGAGATGACTGGCCACGCCCGGCCGGCGCCAAGGTCGACCGCGTCGCTGCCAGCCTGCACGGCTCGCTTGCCTATACCGGCATCGGCCATGGTTCCGACCGTGCCGTCGTGCTCGGCCTTGCCGGCCAGATGCCGCAGACGGTGAACCCCGATCAGGCGGACAGCATCGTCGACCGTATTGCCGCCGACAAGCGGATTTCGCCGCCCGGCCATCCCTCCTATCGCTTCGACCCGGCAACGGATCTGGTGCTGGATCGCAAGACGCCGCTTTCCGGCCACGCCAACGGCATGGCCTTCTCCGCCTATGATGCCGACGATCGCCTGCTGCTCAAGCGCATCTATTATTCGATCGGCGGCGGCTTCGTGGTTTCCGAGGAAGAACTGCAGCGGATGAAGGTGAAGGGCTCGGTGACGACGGAAGGCAAGAAGGTTCCATATCCCTTCAAGAACGCCGTCGAGATGCTGTCGATGGCGGCAAAAAGCGGTCTTTCCATCGCCGACATGAAGCGCGTCAACGAAGAGACGCAGATGCCGCGCGAGGAACTCGACGCCGGCCTCGACGGCATCTGGAGCGCCATGAAGAGCTGCATCGAGCGTGGCCTGTCGCAGGACGGCATCATGCCGGGTGGGTTGAAGGTGCGCCGACGCGCGCGGCGATTGCATGACAAGCTGCAGGAGCAGTGGCAGCAGAACCGGCCCAATCCGCTGCTCGCCAACGACTGGCTGTCGATCTATGCCATGGCGGTGAACGAGGAGAACGCCGCCGGCGGGCGCGTCGTCACCGCGCCGACCAATGGTGCTGCAGGCACGCTGCCCGCGGTGCTGCGCTACTGGCTGCATTTCCATCCCGAGGCCGACCAGCCAAGCATCCGCGATTTCCTGCTGACCGCGGCGGCGATCGGCGGCATCATCAAGACCAACGCTTCGATCTCAGGCGCCGAGGTCGGCTGCCAGGGCGAGGTCGGTTCGGCCTCGGCGATGGCGGCAGCTGGGCTGTGCGCCGTCATGGGCGGCACGCCCGAGCAGGTCGAGAACGCCGCCGAGATCGCGCTTGAACATCATCTCGGCATGACCTGCGATCCGGTCGGTGGGCTGGTGCAGGTGCCTTGCATCGAGCGCAACGCGCTCGGCGCGGTCAAGGCGGTGACCGCTGCTTCGCTGGCCATCAAGGGCGACGGCGTTCATTTCGTGCCGCTCGATGCCGCAATCGAGACAATGCGCCAGACCGGGCTCGACATGAACGAGAAATACAAGGAAACCAGCCTCGGCGGACTGGCCGTCAATATCGTGGAATGCTGAGCCAAACCTGGCACTGCGAACACTGCGAACACTGGCACTGTGGAGAAAGTCGACCCGACCGTTGACGCCTTCGCACGCCGGACTAAACCTTAATCCATGTCTCTCAATCTCATAAAGCTCTGTGTCGGCTGCGACAGCGTCGAGGATCTCGAAGAGTGGATCGCCTTCCGCCTCGACGAACGGCGGCGCGCCGGTGAACCGGTCGAGCACTACCACACCACACGCATGATGCCGACGCGCGGCGCCGAGGTCACCGATGGCGGTTCCCTCTACTGGGTGATCAAGGGCAATGTGCAATGCCGGCAGTTGATCACGGAAATCCGTCCTTTCACCGATGACGAGGGCATCGGCCGCTGTCATCTGATGCTCGATCCCGCGGTCGTGCGCACCGAATGGCAGCCGCGCCGCGCCTTTCAAGGCTGGCGCTACCTGAAACCGACGGACGCACCTGCCGATCTCGGCAAGGGTAAAGCGGGATTGGTCGAGATGCCGCCGAAACTCAGGCGCGAGCTTGCCGATCTCGGCCTTCTCTAGGAAGGCGCCCCAAATTCAAAGCTGCCGTGATCGCTGGCCCTCCAGTCGCCTCATGCTGGGCTTGCAAGCTGTGCGACAACGCCACATCTTGAATGTCATGAGCGACAAGAAGCAGCCCGTGCCCGCAAAGGCCAATCCTGCGCCGGTCGAACCCCAATCGAGCACCGGCGAGATCGACGCCTTTATCCGTCAGGCGAGGACGCTCGCTGCGTCCGCGACCGGGTCAGGCAGGCTGATCCTTTCCCTCGACGCGACGATGAGCCGCCAGCCGACCTGGGATCTCGCCTGTGCGCTGCAGGGCGAGATGTTCGACGCCGTCGGCAAGGCCGGGGCGCTCAAGGTTCAACTGGTTTATTTTCGAGGTCTTGGCGAGTGCCGCTCATCCGCATTCGTCACCGATACGAACGCGCTGAAGCAGCTGATGACGAGGATCGAATGCCGCAGCGGCCACACCCAGATAGGCAAGGTGCTGGTCCATGCGCTGAAACAGACGGCGGCGGCCAAGGTCAACGCGCTGGTCTATATCGGCGATGCGATGGAAGAAAATATAGACGATCTGGCCGAAAAAGCCGGGAGCCTCGGCCTGCTCGGCGTTCCTGTCTTCGTCTTTCAGGAGGGCCATGATGCCGACGCGGAAAAGGCATTCAAGGAAATTGCGCGGCTGTCCAAAGGGGCTTGGTTCCGATTTGATCGGCGGGCCGCCGCAACTTTGGCCAACCTGCTTTCGGCGGTCGCCGTGTTTGCAACCGGCGGGCTGAAGGCACTGGAGGCGAGGGGTAGGCCGGAAGACCGGCTGATGATCGAGCATTTGCGAGGCGGCAGGAAATAATGGGCGCGACTATCGCATTCGTGGCGTTGCTTTTGGTGCTGCTCGGCGTGGCCACGGTGTTTCTGCGCGCCGACCCCGCGAAACTCGCAAGCTGGATGAGGACAGTTGGGCCCGCCCTGCTGGCGCTGATCGGCGTCGCCGCGCTTCTGGTTGGACGCGCAGGCATCGGCGGCTTGATCCTGTCGACGGCGCTCGCCTGGTATGGCTCGATGCGGATGAAGCGGCCGACGGCGAAACTGGAGCCGGGCAAGCATTCGACGGTGCGCACCGCGGCACTCGAAATGGAGCTTGATCACGATACCGGCAGTCTGGAGGGGCTCGTGCTCGCCGGCCGCCATGAAGGCAAGATGCTTGGCACGATGAGCCTTGCGGAATTGCAGCAGCTTTATCGCGAACTCCCTGGCGACCCCGAGAGCCGCCAGTTGCTAGAGACGTATCTTGACGGCAGATTTCCCATCTGGCGCAAAGACGCTGAGGCGAATGGTGGCGACGGGCTGGGTGTTTCGCCAGGTTCGGGCGCCATGACTAAGGAGGAGGCCTACAAGATCCTTGGTCTTGAAGCGGGGGCCGCCGCGGCGGATGTCCGCAAGGCGCACCGCCGCTTGATGCAGCGCCTGCACCCCGATATCGGCGGCACTTCTTTTCTGGCGGCGCGAATCAACGAAGCCAAGGACGTCTTGCTCTCCGATCACAACTAGTCTCCTTCGACGCAGAATTTTTCCGGGAGATGTTTTCGACGCCGCCTACTGCTGGACGGCGTAACACTCGATTTTCTTTTTCTTCAGGGCGTTGCAGGCTTTCCAGGCAGCAGTCTTCGAACCAAAGGCGAACCGGGCGCGGTAGTAGGTGACGCCGTCCTTTTCGAAGGCGACGGTGAAACCTGTGGCATCGGCGAGGATCGAAGGCGCCTGCTTGCTCGTCTCGTCCAGGAGAGCCTGGGCTTCGGATTGTTTTGGCGAAGAGGCGACCTGGACTGCCCAGCCGGACGGCACCGATGCCGTGTTGACGGGATCGACCGCCGCCGGTTCGGCGTAGGCTGCTGCGACCCGCGCCGTCGCCACATCGTCCGCCGTGGCCGCGGCCACTGTGTTGACCTTCTTGGTCTGAGAGACGGGCCTGGTCTGGACAACGGGGATGGTTTCTTCAACGGCGGGTTCGGTTTCCTCAACTAGCGAGGCAATGGCATCGCCGTCCGGGGCATCGTCGTCCGGCCTGCTGTCCGGCGTCGGCGCGTCGCGCTTGGGCAGGAACACTTTTGCCAGAGCGGTGATGGGATTGCCGCCGCCGGCCTTGGCGACCAGCATGCCGCTGCCGCGCGAGGACGCCTTCGGCATGTAGGTGTTGATCAATGCGGCCATCTGGTTGTCGCGGCTGCCGCCGGATTTCCCGCCTATGATCACTGCGACGATGCGGCGATCGCCGTCGTCGACCGAGGAAACGAGATTGTAGCCGGAGGCGCGAGTATAACCGGTCTTGATACCGTCGACGCCCTTGATGCGCCCAAGCAGGCGGTTATGGCCGTTGATGCGCTTGCGGCCGTAGAGAAAGGAACGCTGCGAGAAATAGCCGTAATACTGGGGAAAATGCTCCCGCAGCGCGATGCCGAGTACCGCCATGTCGCGCGCGGTCGTGAATTGACCGGGATTTGGCAAGCCGTGGGCGTTGCGGAAAACAGTGCCCTTCATGCCCAGCGCCCGCGCCTTGGCTGTCATCATGTGGGCGAAATTGGCTTCATTGCCGCCAAGAAGCTCGCCGAGCGCCGTTGCCGAGTCGTTTGCCGACTTGGTCACCATCGACAGGATCGCGGTCTCGACCGTGATCGCGCCGCCCCGTCTGACGCCGAGTTTCGTTGGCGGTTCAGCGGCAGCATTGGCCGAGAAAACGACCCGGGAGTTCTTGCTGATCTTGCCGTTCGCCATGGCCTCGAAGGCCAGGTAAAGCGTCATCATCTTGGTGAGCGAGGCCGGGTAGCGCCGACCATCGGCATTCGAAGAATAAAGCACCTTGCCGGTCTTGGCATCGATGACGATAGCCGCTGACCTCGCCGCCATCGACGAAGCAGCGTCGGCAACGACGAATGTCATCGCCAAAGCGAGGATCATGATCGTTTTCAAAGAGGACGAGGATTTGGAGAGAATGCCCGACAACGCCTGACGCACCGATGGTTCCTTTGAATTTTTTGTTGCTGGAGGCGGCAAAGGTCCTGCCTCACTTCAAGCCAAGCTATCGCGGTCAGCGTTACCAATCCGTTTATGGTAACCACCGTGTTCACCATTTTCTTCGGGCTTGAGCTTCTCTTTATTCGAATTTTAGCCATTGCCGGTGGCTGGGCCTGTATGCCGCGCCGGTCGGCTGGAACCGCGCTCGGTGAAACATTGACTTTTTGTGCAGTGCACAATATATAACTTGCATTGCACAACGCGGCCCCGGACAGGGCGCGTCTCCGTTCAACGGCAACTGTCAAGGGAGCGTGAAATGACCCAGACCTATGAAGATTTCAGCAAATACGGCAAGGAGTTTGCCGACACCGGCTTGAAGAGCTTCGCATCCCTTTCCAAGGGTGCGCAGGCCATCGCCACCGAGGCGGGCGAGTACACCAAGAAAAGCTTCGAGGCCGGCAGCGCAGCAGCCGAGAAACTTTTGTCGGCCAAGTCGCTGGAGAAGGCGATCGAGATCCAGTCCGATTTCGCCAAGCAATCGTACGAAGCCTTCGTCACCGAAGCGACCAAGATCGGCGATCTCTATGCCGAACTCGCCAAAGAGGCCTACAAGCCGTTCGAATCAATGGTCGCAAAAGCGAAATAATCTCGCTATAATGTGAAGATGGCCCTCGGGCCTGCAAGACAGACCCGGTCGCGAACGCGCGGCCGGGTTTTTTCATGGCAATTTGAAAAGAGGGCTCTGCTGCCTTCACGATTTCGAAAAATCGGTCAAGTTTGGCCACCTAGCCATATTGTCAGCTAAACAGAAGGGCTTAAAATCGTCCATCGAAGACCTACATGTCGAACTCATATGGGGATTCGAAAAGGCAGGGCTACGTGACGATTGGTTTGACTGCCACGAGAGATGTAGTGCGGATGCAAAACGGCAGCGACGGCAATGAGGCCGGTCGCGGCACGGCCGTCATCACGCGCACCAAGACCAAGATCAAGAAGCCTAGCCTTTATCGGGTCCTCATTCTCAACGACGACTACACGCCCATGGAATTCGTGGTTCACGTGCTGGAGCGTTTTTTCCAGAAGGACCGTGAAGCCGCCACCCGCATCATGCTCCATGTTCACAATCATGGAGTGGGCGAGTGCGGGGTCTATACATTCGAGGTGGCCGAGACCAAAGTGTCTCAGGTCATGGATTTCGCCCGACAGAATCAGCATCCGCTGCAATGCGTGATGGAGAAGAAGTGAGGTAACATGCCGGCTTTCTCCCAAGGCCTGGAAAAGGCGCTTCACCAGGCGCTGACGCTCGCCAATGAGCGGCACCACGAATACGCAACCCTTGAACATTTGCTGCTCGCCCTTATCGACGACACCGAGGCGGCCGCGGTCATGCGCGCCTGCAACGTCGATCTCGACGAGTTGAAGCATACGGTTCTCACCTATATCGACACCGAGCTCGACAATCTCGTTACCGGCTATGACGAGGATTCCAAGCCGACGGCCGGTTTCCAGCGCGTCATCCAGCGCGCGGTGATCCATGTGCAGTCGTCCGGCCGCGAGGAAGTCTCCGGCGCCAATGTGCTCGTTGCCATCTTCGCCGAGCGCGAGAGCCATGCCGCCTATTTCCTGCAGGAACAGCAGATGACCCGCTACGACGCGGTCAACTACATCTCGCATGGCATCGCCAAGCGCCCCGGCGCATCCGAGACGCGGTCGCCGCGCGGCGCCGACGACGAACAGGGCGGCCAAAGCGGTGCCGAGCCGCAAGAGGACGGCGGCAAGAAAAAGCAGCAGCAGGACGCGCTGACCGCCTATTGCATCAATCTGAACAACAAGGCCAAGGCCGGCAAGATCGATCCGCTGATCGGCCGCGGGTCCGAGATCAACCGCACCATCCAGGTGCTGTGCCGCCGCTCCAAGAACAATCCGCTCTATGTCGGCGACCCCGGCGTCGGCAAGACGGCGATCGCCGAAGGCCTTGCCAAGCGCATCGTCGAGGGAGACGTGCCGGAAGTGCTGCACAACGCCACCATCTTCGCGCTTGATATGGGAACATTGCTGGCCGGCACCCGCTATCGCGGCGATTTCGAGGAGCGGCTGAAGCAGGTCGTCAAGGAACTCGAGGATTATCCGGGCGCGGTGCTGTTCATCGACGAGATCCACACGGTGATCGGGGCAGGGGCGACGTCGGGCGGCGCCATGGATGCGTCGAACCTGTTGAAGCCGGCGCTGTCGTCCGGAACGATCCGCTGCATCGGCTCGACCACCTACAAGGAGTTCCGCCAGTTCTTCGAGAAGGACCGCGCCTTGGTGCGGCGCTTCCAGAAGATCGATGTCAACGAGCCGACCATCGAGGACGCCATCGAGATCATGAAGGGTCTGAAGCCGTATTTCGAGGAGTTCCACAAGGTCCGCTACACGGCTGAGGCGATCAAGGCTTCGGTCGAACTGTCGGCGCGCTACATCAATGACCGCAAGCTGCCGGACAAGGCGATCGACGTGATCGACGAGACCGGCGCCTCGCAGATGCTGGTGCCGGAGGCCAAGCGCAAGAAGACCATCGGCATCAAGGAGATCGAAGCGACGATCGCCACCATCGCCCGCATTCCGCCGAAGACGGTTTCCGCCGACGACGAGAAGGTGCTGGCCGGTCTCGACGTCGAGCTGAAGCGCGTCGTCTACGGTCAGGACACCGCGATCACGGCGTTGACCTCGGCGATCAAGCTGGCGCGGGCCGGCTTGCGCGAACCGGAGAAGCCGATCGGCTCCTATCTGTTCTCGGGACCAACCGGCGTCGGCAAGACCGAAGTGGCAAAGCAGCTCGCCGCCTCGCTCGGTGTCGAGCTGATCCGCTTCGACATGTCCGAATATATGGAACGCCACACCGTCTCGCGGCTGATCGGCGCGCCTCCCGGCTATGTCGGCTTCGACCAGGGCGGCCTGCTGACCGACGGCGTCGACCAGCATCCGCATTGCGTGCTGTTGCTGGACGAGGTCGAGAAGGCGCATCCGGACCTGTTCAACATCCTGTTGCAGGTCATGGACCACGGCAAGCTGACCGACCACAACGGCAAGCAGATCGACTTCCGCAATGTCATCCTGATCATGACCACCAATGCGGGCGCCTCGGATGCGCAGCGCGCGGCGATCGGTTTTGGCTCGACCAAGCGCGAAGGTGATGATGTCGAGGCGATCAACCGGCTGTTCACGCCGGAGTTCCGCAACCGTCTCGATGCGATCATCCCGTTCGGCTCGCTGCCGATTCCGGTCATCCACCAGGTGGTGCAGAAGTTTGTCATGCAGCTCGAGGCCCAGCTCTCCGAGCGTGGCGTCACCTTCGACCTGTCGCAGGAGGCGATCGCCTGGCTGGCCGAGAAGGGCTATGACGAGCGCATGGGAGCACGGCCGCTCGGCCGGGTCATCCAGGAGCACATCAAGAAGCCGCTGGCCGACGAGGTGCTGTTCGGCAAGCTCAAGAAGGGCGGCACGGTGCGCGTCACCGTCGAGAAGAAGGAGACCGGGGAGACCGGCCTGAAGCTCGAGTCACTCGCCGACGAGGCGCCGGTCAAGCCGAAGAAGGAAGAACCGGACGACACGCCGAAGCCGAAGAAAGCTGCCATCAAGAAGCCCGTCGCGAAAAAGGCGATCGCGCAGAAGGCGGAGCCCAAGGGCAAGGATGGCGGCAAGCGCAGCCTGGTGCCGCAACTGCCCCGCAAGGGGTGATGACCTGAAAGCTAAAAAGCCCCGGCAACGGGGCTTTTTTATTGGATTAAGAGTGGCCGAAGGCGTGGTGCGCGACGCCCGGCTTCAGCTTCCCAGCGCCGTTCGTATCTTGCCGGCGTTCTCAGCCAACACTTCTGGTTTCTCCATCTGGCCGCTATGCGGCTTCAAGGGGATGCCCTCGAAGCGTGGAATGATGTGAACATGGAGGTGAAAGACGGTCTGGCCCGAAGCAGGCTCGTTGAACTGCATGACTGTGACACCATCGGCACCGAAAGCGTTTTTTACTGCCCGCGCAACTTTCTGGACATTTGCGAAGAGCGGGCCGAACACTGCCGGATCGGCATCGAGCAGGTTGCGCGACGGCGCCTTCGGCACAACCAGCGTATGACCCGGCCCTTGCGGCATCACATCCATGAAGGCGACAACTGCGTCATCTTCATAGACGCGATGCGACGGGATTTCACCGCGTAGGATTTTCGCGAAGATATTGCTGTTGTCGTAGGTGGTTTCGGCCATGCCGTGCGCTCCGGATTGTGCCTTGCTCTACCGCATCGACCCGAAAATCGGAATCGATTTTCGGAAAGTACGATGCGGAGATTCAAAGTGTTAGAGCGTACTTTGTGCGTCCAATTGGACGCACGTCGCCCTAATCGTCCGCCATATCCTTGCGGAACGGCGTGTGCTCTTCAAGATAGTCGCCCATCCGCTCCACTTCGCGCCGCTCGCGCCTGAGATAGTCGGCGACCGCGTTGCGCAAGCCCGGATGCGCGATGTAATGCGCCGAATGCATGGTCACCGGCCGATAGCCGCGCGCCAGCTTGTGCTCGCCTTGCGCGCCCGCTTCGACCACTTTCAGCTTACGGTCGATCGCGAAGTCGATCGCCTGGTGATAGCAGACCTCGAAATGCAGGAACGGATGGTCTTCGATGCAGCCCCAGTTGCGGCCGTAGAGCGCATCGGAACCGATGAAATTGATAGCGCCGGCAATGTAGCGTCCATTGCGCTTGGCCATCACCAGCAGGATGTCGTCGGCCATGCGCTCGCCGATCATCGAGAAAAACTCGCGGCTGAGGTAGGGCCGCCCCCATTTCCTGCTGCCGGTATCCATGTAAAAGGCAAAGAAGTCGTCCCAGATCCCTTCGGTGAGATCCCTGCCGGTCAGCCAGTCGATCGAGATGCCGTGAGCGAGCGCCTCGCGCCGCTCCTTCTTCATTGCCTTGCGCTTGCGCGATGCCAGAGTGGCGAGAAAATCGTCGTAGGTCGAATAACCTTCATTGAAGAAGTGGAACTGCTGGTCGGTGCGGTGCAGGAAACCCGCCGCTTCCAGCGCCCCGACATCTTTCTGCTGCGCGAAGGTGACGTGCGCAGAAGAAACGCCGAGCTTGTCCGTCACCGCCTTCAGGCCTGCTGCCAAGCCGGCTTTCACGGCGCGACTGTCCTCGCCCTTGTTGACCAGCAGGCGAGGACCGGTGACCGGCGTGAACGGCACGGCGCATTGCAGTTTTGGGTAGTAACGCCCGCCGGCGCGCTCGAACGCGTCCGACCAGCCGTGATCGAAAACATACTCGCCCTGGCTATGCGATTTCAGGTAGCAGGGAACGGCACCGAGCAGCTTTCCCTGTGCTGTCTCCAGCCTGAGATGATGGCCCTGCCAGCCGGTTCGCCGCACGGCGCAGCCCGAATCCTCAAGCGCGCTCAGAAAAGCGAATGAAACGAGGGGGTTGTAGCTGTTTTCTGTATCGCCGCGTGCGGTACCGCCGAGGCCATCCCATTCCGCGCAGGTGAAGGCTCCGATGCCGGAGGCAACCCGGATCGCATACGCTCCATTCGCCGTTTGCCCGTCGCCTTCATCGCCTTGATCCATGAGGCTTATTTAAGCTCCGTGCCGGTCCATGCAAGCTCGGCTTCAAGCGACCTGTACAAGATCGGGTTCGAATCCTTCGAATGTCATTTGGTCGGCGTATCTAAAGGTCAAGTCGACCGCCGGTTGGTCGAGCACGGTCCAGGTGATGACCGGCATTTTGAGCCTTTCGCGCACGAAACTGACAAACCGGTTCGGCAGGTCGCCGGCGGCGTAGGAGGCGAAGGCGATGTCGTGCGCCAGCATGGCGAAATGCGCCTCGATCAGCTTGACGTCTTTGCCATAAGCGGTCAGCCCCCCCGGAATGCCGGGCGCGTGTTTCGGGAAATCGCGGATCAGCCAGTGGTCGAACGACATGATCGCCGCCTTGCCCTTGTAGTGCTTGAGCATCTTGCCGACGCTTTCTACCAGGCCTTCGTCCCGGCCGGGGACCCCTTTCAGCTCGACGACCATCGGCACACGACCATCGACCAGGTCGAGTGCCTGCTGCAGAGTCGGCAGATGGTCTGATGTGCCGCCAACCGTGAGCGCAGTCATCTCCGCTGCCGTTCGCTGCCAGACGAAGCCGTCCTGGCCGGTCAGCCGCTTCAGATCGCTGTCGTGAATGACGACCGGGATGCGGTCAGACGACAGATGCACATCGCATTCGATCGCATAGCCGCGTTCGGCTGCCGCGGCAAAGGCGGAAAGCGTGTTCTCCCAGCGCGTCTTGTTCATGTCGTGGAGGCCGCGATGGGCAACGGGTCGGGCGGTCAGCCAGGAAAGATCGGTCATGACAGGCTCATTCGACTTCGAAGATGGCTTCGATTTCAACTGCGGCATTAAGCGGCAGGGAGGCGGCGCCGACGGCGGAGCGGGCATGTTTGCCGTGATCGCCGAGCACTGCAACCAGAAAATCCGAGGCGCCGTTGGCAACCAGGTGCTGTTCGACAAAATCCGGCGCCGAGGCGACGAAGACGGTGATCTTCACCAGGCGGCGGATTTTCTTGAGATCGCCAAGGGCTGCCTTGGCCTGCGCCAATATGTTGATCGCGCAGTATTTTGCCGCTTCCTTGCCGCTTGCGGTGTCGACATCGCGGCCGAGCAGCCCACTCGCCTGCAGCTTGCCCTCGCTGAGCGGCAGCTGCCCGGCGGTGAACAGCAGATTGCCCGACCTGGAATAGGGCACGTAGTTGGCGGCGGGCGCGGCGGCGACCGGAAGCGTCACGCCGAGATCGCTTAGCCGCTTTTCGATTGTTTCACTCATGGTATTTCCCTATTGCTTGATGACGCCGCGCAGGCCGGGCCGAAATTGCTATTTTTGCCTCGCTTCCGCCACGACTTTTTTTAAGCTGGACCCTCTTTCCCTGCGGCCTGCCATCAGGCGCGATGATCGGAGCCCCTCATGCGCGCAACACGCCTCGCATTCCACGCCGTCCTGCTGCCGGCGGTGTTCTCGATGGCGCCGGCTTTTGCCGTACCGGCGCTGCAGGCGCATCGCGCGGTTTATGATCTGAGCCTGGACAAAGCCTCCGATCGCTCCGGCATCACCGGCATTTCCGGCCGCATGGTCTATGAGTTCAACGGTTCGCCTTGCGAAGGCTACACGGTGAAGTTCCGCTTCGTCACCCAGATTGCCACCAACGACAATGCAACAAAGCTGACCGACCAGCAGACGACCACTTTCGAGGACGCCGAAGGCAAGACGTTCTCGTTCGTGACAAAATCCTTCGTCGACCAGAGCCTCGACAAGGAGGTCAAGGGCACCGCGACGAAGGAGACGAAGGGCCTCAAGGTCGACATCGACAAGCCGGAGAAGAGCAGCCTCGAACTCGCCGCCACCCAGTTTCCGACCCAGCATCTGGCCGAACTGATCGACAAGGCCGAAAAGGGCGAAAATTTCTACGAAACCAACCTGTTCGACGGCTCGGAAGATGCCGACAAGGTGATGACCACCACCGTTGTCGTCGGCAAGAAAGCCGATGCCGACAAGGCTGATCCGGAAGCGCCGGCACTGGCGAAACTCGCCACCGACAAATACTGGCCAGTCGACATCGCCTATTTCGACGGCACCGACAAGTCAGGCGAGGAGGTGCCGGAGTACCGGATCAGCTTCAAGCTGCATGGCAACGGCATCACGCGCGACCTCGTCATGGACTATGGCGAGTTCTCGATGACCGGCAAGCTGGTCAATCTGTCGTTGTTCGATCAGTCGAAAGCCTGTCCGCCGAAATAGGCTTCAGGTTAGCCACGCCCACAAGGCGGCGGCGAATGACTTGAACACGCCGCAATTGCATCTCAACTTCTACGCCGATGGGTCGATCGGGGGGTGGGTTGAGCAGAATCGATGTGTTCGTGGCGCCGAGACCCAATCCGGCGCTGATCAGGATCATGACTGTAGTCAACCGGGTTGTCATGCTGCATGGCATTCCCGGGTTTCGCGACCTGTTGCCGTTCAACCGCCTGGCCGGATTGCGCGGCGTCGCCAATGTCCGTCATATCGACTTTCCCGACGACGACCGGCAGCGGCTGAAGGCCTGTTGCGGCGCCGGCAAGGCGACGTTCATCACGCCCAACCATCCGGAATTCTTTACCGACTGGATGATCGACAAGGAGGTCGTCTCGCAGGTCAGTCCGCTCGCGGCATCCTGGGCCACACATGGCGTCGTCAACGGCCTCGGCCGGATCATGCAGAAATTCTGGCTGGCCAACAATCTGATCGCCCAGATTCCCGGCAATAGTGGGGCTGCCAAGGAACACTCGATCGCCTGGGCGCTGAAGGGGCACGGTGTTCTCTTGCATCCCGAAGGCGGCGTCGGCTGGCATGCCAATGTCGTCGGTCCGCTTCTTCCGGGGGCGGTCGAGATGGGGTTCGAAGCGCTCAAGCGCGGTCGCGCGACGGATCAGGATTCTAGGGCTTGGATCGCGCCGGTTGTCTGGAAGCTCGCCTTCACCAAAAATGTCGAGCCGACGTTGGCGCAGGAATGCGCCTATGTCGAGAAGAGCCTGAAGATCGAACGCCGTGCCGCCGATACGCTGCCGGAGCGCGTCCACCATATCTATGCGACGCTGCTGTCGCGCGATGAGCTTGCCTGTGGCATGGCGCCCGACGAACGGGCTTCGTATGCAGCGCGTCAGACGCAACTGCTGCTCGAATTGAGCCGGCGCCTGGGGGAGGGCATTTCGTTTGATCCCGGCGCCAACGAGATCGCCGAGCTTTTGCGCCGGTCGCGCCGCTGGCTGCGGGAAAACACCGGCGACGCCGAACGACAAAAACAGGTCCGGACGCTGGCGGACACCATTCAGCGCCTCCAACGCGTCGGACCGTGGGTCTCAGCCAACTCGCGCATCACGCAAGAGGAGATCGCCGAGCATCTGAAGCGCATCCGCAACGACTATTGCAAGGGCACGCTGCGCGACACGATCAACCGCTTCGTGCCGCAGCCGGCCGGGCCGCGCTGCGCGCATATCCGGGTGCCGGAGCCGTTGGGATTGCACGCCTTTCCGGGCTCGATCGACGATGCGCTCGCCGAACTGCACCGCCGTATGCAGGCGGCTGTCACCGGGATCGTGGCCGAACTCGAAGCCGCCGGCGGCTTCATTTTCTATCCGAATCCCTTCTATCATCGCTAACGTTTGGATCTTGGCCCCAAGTGAACTGCGGCTCCGCTGGTCGGCGCAAGATGAAGGAGTGCGGCAAGCCTCATGGCGGTTTATGTCGACGCGGCGATCTGGAAATGGGTCGGCCACCGCTGGTGTCACCTGCTGGCCGACGACACCGATGAGCTGCATCGTTTTGCAGCACAGCTCGGCATCAAGCGCTCGTCCTATCAGGGACCGCCGAAGACATCGGCGCCGCATTATGACATAACCGGCTTCGAGCGCGACCGCGCGGTGCGGCTAGGCGCCATCGAATGCAGCCGCGAAGAGATCGTTGCTGTTTTCCGGCGTGTCCGGGTGCCGAAGGGGAAGATACGACCATGACGTTGACGGCATTTCTGGCTTACTGCGCTGCGATCACATTCGCCGCCGCCACGCCTGGCCCGGCGGTATTCACGGTCATTGCCAACGGCGTCTCGCGCGGGTTCGTTCGCGCGTTCCTGGCTGGCCTCGGTATCGCTTGATGAACAGGTTTGCCGGCGGCGCCATGATCGGCACCGGTGCGCTGATCGCCGCACGCTGAGCCGCAAGACACCGCAGCGCTTGCGTTTGTCGCGCATCCCCTCTATATGCGCGCTCATTCCACACACGGACTTTGGTGTCTGCCCGGGAGAAATCCGGCTGAAACCTCCGGTGGCGTTCGAGGACAAAGTCCAGAAATGCCTGTGTCCGTGGAGGCTAACCGGAAAGGATACTCAAGAATGGCTCTGCCTGATTTCAGCATGCGCCAGCTTTTGGAAGCTGGCATTCACTTCGGCCACCAGACTCACCGCTGGAACCCGAAGATGGCGCCCTATATCTATGGCGCCCGCAACAACATCCACATCATCGACCTCTCGCAGACGGTGCCGCTGCTGCACCAGGCGCTGAAGCAGGTTTCCGACACCGTCGCCAAGGGTGGCCGCGTGCTGTTCGTCGGCACCAAGCGCCAGGCGTCCGACATCGTCGCCGACGCCGCGCAGCGCTCGGCCCAGTACTATGTCAACTCCCGCTGGCTCGGCGGCATGATGACCAACTGGAAGACGATTTCGAATTCCATCCAGCGCCTGCGCAAGCTCGACGAGATGCTGGCCGGCGAGGCCCAGGGGCTCACCAAGAAGGAGCGCCTCAATCTTGATCGCGAGCGCGAGAAGCTCGACAAGGCGCTGGGCGGCATCAAAGACATGGGCTCGACGCCCGACCTGATGTTCGTGATCGACACCAACAAGGAAGCGATCGCCATCCTCGAGGCCAAGCGTCTCGGCATTCCGGTCGTCGCCATCATCGATTCCAACTGCGACCCGGACAAGATCGATTTCCCGATTCCGGGCAATGACGACGCGGCCCGCGCCATCCAGCTCTATTGCGATCTGATCGCCAAGGCTGCAATCGACGGCATCGCTCGCCAGCAGGGCGCGCTCGGCGTCGACGTCGGCGCTTTGGCCGAGGCTCCGGTCGAGCCGGCACTCGAGCCGACGCCGACCTCCGAAACACCGGCTGCCCAGACACCGGAAGCGTAGCAGCGAAGGCCGGTTTCGGCCTTCATCTTTCTCATATTTTGGCGCGCTAAGCGCTGGCGCCAGGCGCATCATCGAGGACCGGTGGTGCGTCGGTGCATTTTAAACAAAGAGGCGACAATGAGCATTTCGGCTGCACAGGTCAAAGAACTCCGCGACTTGACCGGCGCGGGCATGATGGACTGCAAGGCGGCGTTGAAGGAGACCAACGGCAACATGGAAGAGGCCGTCGACTGGCTGCGCAAGAAGGGCATTTCCAAGGCCGACAAGAAGGCCGGCCGTACTGCCGCCGAAGGCCTGATCGGCGTCGATTCCGGTATCCGCGAGGCGGCGGTCGTCGAGGTCAACTCTGAGACCGACTTCGTTGCCCGCAACGCCGCCTTCCAGGAGATCGTCGCCAAGGTCGCCAAGGTCGCGCTCGCCTATGGCGGCAAGACCGAGGCCGTCGCAGCCGCACCGTATCCGGGTTCGGACAAGTCGGTCGCCGACACCATCAAGGATGCTGTCGGCACGATCGGTGAGAATCTTGGCTTCCGCCGTTCGGCCAAGCTCACCGTAGAGCACGGCGCTGTCGCAACCTACGTTCACAATGCGGTTGCCGACGGCCTTGGCAAGCTCGGCGTGCTGGTCGCCATCGAGACGACAGGCAACGCGCAGGCCGCCAACGCCTTTGCCCGTCAGGTCGCTATGCATGTCGCCGCCACCAACCCAATGGCGCTGACGACGGAGCAGCTCGATCCGGCCGCGGTCGAGCGCGAGAAGGCGATCTTCGCCGACCAGGCGCGCCAGTCCGGCAAGCCGGAGGCGATCATCGAGAAGATGGTCGAGGGCCGTCTGCGCAAGTTTTACGAAGAGGTCGTGCTGCTCAAGCAGGCTTTCGTGCTCAATCCCGACATCACCGTCGAGAAGGCGCTGACGGATGCCGAAAAGGAAATCGGCGCACCGGCCAAGATCACTGAGTATCTGCGCTTCGCGCTCGGCGAGGGCATCGAGAAGGAAGAAACCGATTTCGCGGCGGAAGTCGCGGCGGCGGTCAAGAAGTAAACCGCACTCTATTTTCTGAAAAGACTTTACGGCCGGGTGTCCGCGAGGATGCCCGGCCGATTTCTTGCGCGTTATCGATGAAGGCCACGCGGTCGGCGGCAAGCCGGCTGGCTATCTGCCGGATCTGCTCATGCCCGGATCTGCTCGTGCAAGATGCATTTGCCGGCGTAAGCTAACGACTGGAAGAGAGTTTTCCGGCTCGGGCGCCGCGTGACATCGCGGCGCCCTTCGTGTATCGGAACCCCAATGTTTCGGGGCAGCGCCTGCGCGGCGGCAGCCCGAGGCGCGTCGCACGCACGATAATGAGGACCAGATGACGGTGAAGCCCCTCTACCGACGTGTCTTGCTGAAAGCGTCGGGCGAAGCGTTGATGGGCGAGCAGCATTTCGGCATCGACGTGTCGGTAGTCGATCGCATCGCTGCCGACATCGCCGAGGCCCGCGCCCTGGGCATCGAAGTCGGCGTCGTCATCGGCGGCGGCAACATCTTTCGTGGCGTGGCGGTTGCTTCCAAGGGAGGTGACCGGGTCACCGGCGACCACATGGGCATGCTCGCCACCGTCATCAACTCGCTGGCGCTGCGCACTTCGCTGAACAAGATCGGCGTCGACGCGGTGGTGCTGTCGGCAATCGCCATGCCCGAGCTTTGCGAGAGCTTTTCGCAGCGCCAGGCGACCGCCTACATGAACCAGGGCAAGGTCGTCATCTTCGCCGGCGGCACCGGCAATCCGTTCTTCACCACCGATTCGGCCGCGGCGCTGCGCGCGGCGGAAATCGGCGCCGACGCGCTGTTCAAGGGCACTCAGGTCGACGGCGTCTATTCTGCCGATCCCAAGAAGGACCCGAATGCGACACGCTTCGAGCGCATCAGCCATGGCGACGTCATAAAACGTGGTCTTTCGATCATGGATACGGCCGCGATTGCACTTGCGCGGGAAAACAACATTCCGATAATCGTCTATTCGATCCACGAGAAGGGTGGTTTCGGTGATATTCTGAGGGGCGGCGGCCGTTGCACGGTCGTCACAGACGACTGATCGGGAGCCCGATCCCGAACCGAAGGTTTCCCGTAGGCGAAAAGCGGGAACCGGTTTTCGGATTGAGGCTTGAATACGGGGTTACCCTGAACAGTGAACCCGGGCTAACGGGTCGAGGAGACGATGATGAGTGGCGAATACGATGATCTCAAACGGCGCATGGACGGGGCGATCGCTGCGTTCAAGCACGATCTGGCTTCGCTGCGGACCGGCCGCGCTTCGAGCAACCTGCTCGACGCGATCCAGGTGCAGGCCTATGGCACCACTATGCCGATCAACCAGGTGGCAAACGTGTCGGTGCCGGAGCCGCGCATGATTTCGGTTTCGGTCTGGGACAAGTCGATGGTTGGCGCGGTCGATCGCGCCATCCGTGAATCCAATCTCGGCTTCAATCCGATCGTCGACGGCACCAATCTCAGAATTCCGCTGCCCGAACTTAACGAACAGCGCCGCAAGGAACTGGTCAAGATCTCGCATGGCTATGCCGAGAATGCGCGCATCGCCGTGCGCCACGTGCGCCGGGACGGCATGGAGTTTCTCAAAAAGGCGGAAAAGGACGGCGATATCAGCGAGGACGATCATCGCAAGCGGTCCGACCAGGTCCAAAAGCTCACAGACGAGATGATCGGCACCATCGACCATCTGCTTTCCGATAAGGAAGCAGAAATCATGCAGGTTTAAGGGTAGGTGACCGACCCGAAAGCGAGACTATGACAAGCCCCGCGCATGTCGCGATCATCATGGACGGAAACGGACGCTGGGCCAAGGCGCGCAGCCTGCCACGGCTTGCCGGCCATCGTGCCGGCGTCGAGGCGCTGCGCAACACCGTGCGCGCCGCTCCTGGCCTCGGCATCTCCTTCCTGACCGTCTACGCCTTCTCGTCGGAAAACTGGTCGCGGCCGAAGTCCGAAGTCAGCGACCTGATGGGCCTCTTGAAAATCTTCATCCGCCGCGATCTCGCCGAGCTGCACCAAAACGGCGTGCGGGTCAGGATCATCGGCGACAGGGCAGGGCTGCAGCCTGACATCAGGACCCTGCTTGAAGAGGCCGAAACGCTCACCGCCCGCAACGACGCGCTGACCTTGGTCATCGCTTTCAACTATGGCGGACGCGACGAGATCGTGCGCACGGCGCGCAAGCTTGCCTCGGCGGTGGCGCGCGGCGAGCTCGACAGCGAGGCGATCACGGCCGAATCCTTTGCCGGCTCTCTCGACACCCAGGGTATTCCAGATCCGGAACTGGTGATCCGCACCAGCGGCGAGCTCAGGCTGTCGAATTTCCTTCTGTGGCAAGCGGCCTATAGCGAGCTTGTCTTCCTGCCTTGCTACTGGCCCGATTTCAGCCGCGAGCATCTGGCCGACGCATTGCGCGACTTTGCCAGTCGCGAGCGCCGTTTCGGCGGGCTTGGCGCTCAAGACGTCGCCGTGACGGCCAAGGGATGAGCAACCTCCAGCTTCGCGTCATTTCTGCCGCCGTGCTTGCGGTCGTCACACTCGGCCTGACCTGGCTTGGCGGACTGCCCTTCCGGTTGCTTTGCGCCGCCATGACGATCCTGATCTTCTACGAGTGGACGCAAATGTGCCGCCCGGTCGCCGCCACGGGTCTTGGTTTTCTGCCGGAGGCGCTGCTTCTGGTTTTCGTCGGCGGTTTGGTCGCCGGCCTGCCGGCGTCATGGCTGCTGCTACTTGTGGCAGTGATGGTCGTTGTCACCGCGGTCGTGGGTTCGATGCGCCAGACTTCGACGGGCCAGACTTCGATGCATCAAACGGGACAGTGGGACGCGTCCGGCCTTGCCTATGCCGGCATTTCCGGCCTGTCACTTGCCCTTTTGCGCGACGGCGACCATCCCGGCCTCGTCGCCATTCTGTTCCTGTTCGCGGTGGTTTGGGCGACCGACATATCAGCCTATTTCGTCGGCCGCGCTGTCGGCGGTCCGAAGCTGGCGCCATCGATCTCGCCCGGCAAGACCCAGAGCGGGGCGCTCGGCGGCGCTGTCGGCGGCGTGGTTGCCGGGCTGCTTTTGGCCGCTGCGGCCGGAGCCGGCAATCTTGCAGTGCTCGGCGTCGTTGCACTCGTGCTTTCGCTGGTCTCCCAGGCTGGCGACCTTTTCGAATCATGGGTGAAGCGCCGCCACAACCGCAAGGATTCGGGCACGCTGATACCGGGCCATGGCGGCGTCATGGACCGGGTCGACGGGCTTGTCGCGGCGGCATTCGCCCTGTACGTCATCGGCTGGATTTCGGCGACCGCCGACCATCCGGCACAGGGGCTGTTTCCAGCTTGATCGGCATTGTTTCCTGGCCTGGTATCTTGACCTGCGCAGGATGCGCCATGGATTCGCCTGGATTGATGCCACAGTCGCGGTACGACCGTGCTGCGGACGAATTTTGAGGACATGAGTTGAACGAGATTCTTCACGCGGTTTTCGGCACGGAAGGCTTTGTCCTTGGCACGCTGGTGCCGTTCCTGTTCGTGCTGACCGTAGTCGTGTTCGTCCACGAGATGGGGCATTATCTCGTCGGCCGCTGGTGCGGCATCGGCGTAAAGGTCTTTTCGATTGGCTTCGGCCCGGAACTCTTCGGCTTTAATGACAGCCATGGCACGCGCTGGAAACTCTGCGCCATTCCACTCGGCGGCTACGTCAAATTCGTCGGCGACATGAACGCCACCTCGAGCCAGCCCAGCTCGGAGGAGATCGAATTGCTGACCGATGCCGAGCGCAAGGTTGCGTTTCACACGCAGCCGGTCTGGAAGCGCGCGGCGACTGTGGTTGCCGGCCCGCTGTTCAATTTCCTGCTGACGATCGCCGTCTTCGCGGTGCTCTTTACCGCCTATGGCCGCCCCGTGATGGAGCCGATGGTGGCTGAAGTCACCGCCGACAGCCCAGCGGCGCAGGCCGGCATCCTGCCCGGGGACCGATTCGTCAGCGTCGACGGCAGCAAGGTCCAGACCTTCGCCGACGTCCAGCGCCGGGTCTCGGGCCGCGGCGGCGACGCCATCACCTTCGTCATGCTGCGCGGCGGCAAGGAGATCACCGTTACGGCGACGCCGCGATTGATGGAACAGGAAGACGCGCTGGGCAACAAGGTCAAGGTGGCCGTGATCGGCGTCGTCAACAACCAGGAGTTCGGCCAGCCCCGCCTGATCACCTACAGCCCGGCTGGCGCACTGGCTGCCGCGGTCGAGGAAACCGGCCACATCATCCAGGGTACCGGCCAGTTCCTGCAGCGTTTCGTCGTCGGTCGCGAGGATAAATGCCAGCTGGGCGGCCCAATCAAGATCGCAAAGATGTCGGGGCAGGCGGCAAAACTGGGCTTCGACTGGCTTGTGCAACTTGTTGCGCTGTTGTCGGTCGGGATCGGTATTCTCAACCTTTTGCCGATTCCTCCCCTCGACGGCGGCCATCTCCTGTTCTACGGCGTGGAGGCCGTCATTCGGCGACCGGTGTCGGAACGGATGATGGAGATGGGTTACAGGGCCGGCCTGCTTCTCGTCTTGGGCTTCATGGGGTTCGTTTTCTGGAACGACCTGTTTGGATGCTGAAATCATGAAGAAATTTGGCTTCGGCACAGTCAATGTTGAGACGCCGTTTACCATGCATGGGGATATGCGTGACGCGAAAGCCACGCAACAGGGTTAAGTAAATACAAATTAACCAGGAGCCTTGCGTGTAGGGAAAATCCGGTTAATACGGTACGGGAAATTACCGCACGTCCGGTTTTCTCGCCGTGGGGACTTCGAGAAAAGGTACAAAAGCCCGATGAAGGCAGCATCCAAGTTTCTGAGCGCCGCGTCCGCGGTGGCCCTGTCCGCCGCCCTGGTCGTACCAGGCGCGCTCGCAGTGCAGTTCGTTGCCACATCGGCGGCCGAGGCCGCTGTTGTTTCAAGAGTTGAAGTCAGCGGCAATCAGCGGGTCGACGCCGACACGATCCGCAACTACGTCACGATCAAGCCCGGCAAGGCCTTTTCCAGCTCCGATATCGACGATGCGGTCAAGGCGCTGTTCGGCACCGGGTTGTTCTCGGACGTCCAGATCAACCAGGTCGGTTCGTCGCTGATTATCAAGGTTTCCGAATATCAGGTCGTGAACCAGGTGCTGTTCCAGGGCAACAAGAAGCTCAAGGACAACGCCCTTGCGGCCGCGGTCCAGTTGAAGCCGCGTGGAACGTTCTCGCAGCAGGCGCTCGATGCCGATGTCGAGGCGGTCAAGGCCGCCTACAGGCGTATCGGCCGCGACGACGCCGCCGTGACCACCCAGATTATGGATCTCGGCGACAACCGCGTGAACGTGGTCTTCAACATCAACGAAGGCGGCCGCACGCAGATTGCCGCGATCAATTTCGTCGGCAACAGCGCCTACTCGAGCCGTCGCCTGTCCGACGTCATCTCCACCAAGCGCTCGTCCATCCTTTCGTTCGTGCTGCGCGACGATGTCTATGATGAAGACAAGCTGCGCGCCGACGAGGAGCTGTTGCGCCGTTTCTATTACAACCACGGCTATGCCGACTTCCAGGTGATTTCCGCGGTCGGCGAACTCGACGAGACCACCAACAAATATACGGTGACCATCACCGTGCAGGAGGGCGATCGCTACACCTTCGGCGACGTCAGCGTCGAGAGCACGATTCCCGAGGTGGACGCTGCATCGCTGCAGTCGGTGGTCGAGACCCGCAAGGGCGAGGTCTACAACGCCGAGGATGTCGAAGACACCATCATCGCATTGACCGAGAGGGTCGCCGGTTCCGGCTATCCCTTCGCCCAGGTGACGCCGCGCGGCGACCGCAATTTCGAGAACCGCACCATTTCGGTGGTCTATACGATCGACCAGGGCACGAAGGCCTATGTCGAACGCATCGAGATTCGCGGCAACGACCGGACACGCGACTATGTCATTCGCCGCGAATTCGACGTGAGTGAGGGCGATGCCTTCAACCAGGTTCTCATTCAGCGCGCGAAGAAACGGCTGGAAGCGCTCGATTATTTTGAGAAAGTCGAGGTTTCCACCGTGCCCGGCTCTGAGCCGGACCAGGTAGTGCTGGTGGTCGACGTGGTCGAGAAATCGACCGGCGAGTTCTCCGTCGGCGCCGGCTATTCGAGCGGTGGCGACACCGAAGGCCCATCCATCGAAGGAGCGATCACCGAACGCAACTTCCTCGGACGCGGCCAGTTCATCAAGCTATCGGCGGGCGGCGGCAAGAATTCGCGCGACTACAGCTTCTCCTTCACCGAGCCCTATTTCCTCGGGCGGCGCATTGCCGCCGGTTTCGACATCTTCAACCGGACCAGGGAATACGACGACTATAAGAGCGAGACCCTAGGTGCGACAGTGCGCTTTGGCCTGCCGATCACCGACGACATCTCGACGCAGCTGGCGTACAATATCTCGCAGGAGAAGTATAAGCTCGACGATGGCTGCGATCCAGTGGCTGGCTGCGACATCTCTACGGCCGTCCTAAACGGGATTGAGGAAAGCCCGTGGCTCAAGTCGTCGGTCAGTCTGGGCCTGGTCTACAACACCATCGACGACATGAAGAATCCGCATGAAGGCATCTTCGCCAATGTCGCCACGGAATTCGCTGGTCTCGGCGGCGACGCCAAATTCGTCAAGGTGACAGCGCGTGGCAGCGTCTACCAGACATTGTCTGAGCAGCTTGATCTGGTTGGTTTGATTTCGGGCGGGGCCGGCCATATACAGGGCTACGGAAATGAGGACCTGCGCATCTTCGATCATTTCCAGAGCAGCGACCGCATGATCCGTGGCTTCGCCTATGGCGGCATTGGCCCGATCGCTGACGACGCCGACGACCATCTCGGCGGAACCACCTATTTCAATGCGTCGGCGGAAGCCCAGTTTCCAATGCCGGTCATCCCTGAGAGCTTCGGCCTGCGCGGCGCGGTATTCGCCGATGCTGCGACGCTCTATGGCAGCAAGATCGATCCTACACTGGTCGATCAGTCGACGGTCGACATGCAGTGGCGCGCCTCTGTCGGGGTCGGCCTGATGTGGGCGTCGCCCTTTGGCCCGATCCGCATCGACTATGCGATCCCGGTCCTCAAGGAGGACACCGACGACGTGCAGGAATTCAACTTCGGCATATCGTCCCGCTTCTAATCGGCGGGCAACGATACTTCCGGGCCGTGGGCCGGAAGAAAGTAATTCGACACTACAGCGCCGCGCGTCCTCTTGGACGCGCAAAGGACGCTGTAGAACTTTGATTATGCGCATGATCCTTTCCGAAGATCGATTCCGATTTTCGGGGTCATGCGCTAGCTGGGTATAGCTTCTGGAATGACCGATCCGGTGTTCTTCGCGCCATCACGCCGGTATACGGCTGGCGAAGTCGCGAATCTGACCGGCTCGGTGCTTGTCGATTCCGGCCTCTCGGAAATATCGATCGAAGCCTTGGCGCCGGCAAGCGAAGGCGGCGAGCACGCTCTTGTCTTCGTCGATGGCAGACGCAACTTCGCGCTGATGCAATCGCTGCGGGCAGCGGCGGTTCTCTGTCCCGCCGAATTTGCCGGCAAAGCGCCGGCGGGCATCGCGGTTCTGGTCCATCCGCGCCCGCAACAGGCTTTCGCGATGGTCGGACGCCTTCTTTTCCCGGCGGCCGCGACACCGGCGCCGATGACCGGCGAAACCGGTATCTCGCCGCATGCCCATATCGATCCATCGGCGCATGTCGAGGCCGGCGCGATCGTCGAGGCCGGCGCGATCATCGGCCCCCGCGCTTCCATCGGCAGCGGAACCGTCATTGCTCCTCATGCCGTTATCGGTCCCTCCTGCCAGTTCGGCCGCGACGGCTATGTCGGTCCGGGCGCCAGCATCCAGTACGCGCTGATCGGCAACCGCGTCATCATCCATGGCGGCGCCCGCATCGGCCAGGACGGTTTTGGCTTCGTGGCCGGCGCCAAGGGCCCGGAGCGCGTCCCGCAAATCGGCCGGGTCGTTATTCAGGACGACGTCGAGATCGGCTCGAACACAACGGTCGATCGTGGCGCCATGTCAGACACGATCATCGGTCAAGGCACGAAGATCGACAATCTGGTGCAGATCGCTCACAACGTCCGCATCGGCCGCAATTGCATAATCGCCGGCCTTTCGGGTATTTCCGGTTCCGTAACGGTGGGCGACAACGTCACCATGGGTGGCGGTGTCGGTCTTGCGGATCACCTGACCGTTGGGACTGGGGCCAAGCTTGCTGCAAGAAGCGGGTTCATGAGCAACGTCCCCGCGGGCGAGATTTGGGGAGGGTACCCGGCGCAGCCGATGGCGGAGGCGATGCGGGAGATCGCGGCTCTGCGAAGACTGGCCAGGGCGCGGAAATCGGGCGACGGGGGGAAGAGCTGAGATGGTGGCGGCGACGACGCTCGAGGCGGTCGACATATTGGGGCTGATGAAGCTCCTGCCGCATCGTTATCCGTTCCTGATGATCGATCGCATCATCGACATCGATGGCGACGAGTCGGCTATCGGCATCAAGAACGTGACCATAAACGAGCCGCATTTCCAGGGTCATTTCCCGGATCAGCCGGTCATGCCCGGCGTGCTGATCGTCGAGGCGATGGCGCAGACGGCCGGCGCCATCTGCATCCGCAGCCTAGGCACCGAAAAACCGTCGCTGGTCTATTTCCTGACCATCGACAATGCCAAATTCCGTAAACCGGTCGTTCCCGGCGACCAGTTGAAGATCCATGTGAAGAAAATCAAGAAACGCGGCAACCTTCTCAAATTCGCCTGCGAGGCTCTCGTCGACGGCGTCAAGGCCGCGGAAGCCGAGATCTCGGCGATGATGGTCGCGAGCGACTGACGATCGAATGCTTATGAAAATCCAGACAGTCATCCATCCATCGTCGGTCATCGAGGCAGGCGCAAAAATCGGCGAAGGCGTCCGCATCGGGCCATTCTGCCACATCAGCGCCGACGCGGTGCTCGGCGACCGCGTCGAACTGGTCAGCCACATCTCGGTGATGGGCGCGACCACCATCGGTGCGTCGACCAAGGTCTATCCGATGGCGACACTGGGCGCGCCGCCGCAGAATACCAAGCACAAGGGCGGCCGCACCACGCTGGTCGTCGGTGAGAACTGCACGATCCGCGAAGGCGTGACCATGCACCTCGGCACCGATTCCAGCCGCGGCGAGACGACGATCGGTGACAACGGCAACTTCCTTGCCTACGCCCACATCGCCCATGATTGCATTGTCGGCAAGAACGCCACCTTCGCCAATCAGGCGACGTTGGGCGGCCATTGCGAGATCGGCGACAACGTTTATATCGGTGGTCTCAGCGCCGTTCATCAGTTTGTCCGCGTCGGCGACAACGCCTTTCTCGGCGGTTGCTCGGCATTCGTCGGCGATGTCATTCCCTACGCCATCGCCGTCGGCAATCGCGCCAGCCTTCGCGGCCTCAACATCATCGGCCTGAAGCGCGCCGGCCTGCCGCGCTCCGAGATCCACACGCTGCGCAAGGCCTACAGGACGATCTTCGATCGCTCCCGAACCGTCGGCGAAAACATCGAATTCGCCAAGGCGGAATTCGCCTCGTCACCGACCGCCATGAAAATCATCGATTTCATCGCCAGTCGCGGCAAGCGGCACTATGCCGTCCCGTCGCTCAAGGCTGGCGGCGGCGACGATGCAGATGACGAAGATTGAGGCCGCTCGGACGGGCCTTGATCTCGCGCCAGACGCCAAGGTCGGCATCATTGCCGGCGGCGGCAGTTTGCCGGTCGAAGTCGCCAAGGCGCTTGCTGGGCAAGACAAGTCTCCCTTCGTGGTAATAGTGGCGGGCGAGGTCGACCGCATATCCGACTTCGACGCCTACGAGCAGGCGACGTTGAGGCTGGAGGATGTCGGCTCATTGCTGCCGACGCTCAAGAACCATCATGTTACCCATTTGGTGACAGCGGGCCATATCACACGCCGCCCCAGGCCGAGCGCCATGCGCCTCAATCTCGGCCTGCTCGCCTGGGTGCCCAGCCTTCTTGTCGGTGTAACCCAAGGCGACGACACCGTGCTGAAACTGTTCGTGCGAAGGGTCGAGCGCAGCGGCATCAAGGTTGTCGGCGCCCATGAGATCGTGCCGGAACTGGTCGCGGCCGAAGGGACGCTGACCAAGGCTGCGCCGCGGAAATCCGACTGGCGCGACATCGAAGCGGCGCATACGGCGGCAAAGGCCATCGGCGCGCTGGATATCGGCCAGGCGGCTGTTGCGATCGGCGGCCGCGCCATCGCGCTGGAAGGCGTCGAGGGCACTGACGGATTGCTCGATCGAACAAAGCAGTTGCGCGGCCATGGCAGGCTGGCCGGCAGAACGCGCGGCGTTCTGGTCAAATGCGCCAAGCCCGGCCAGGAGTTGCGCGCCGACCTGCCCTCCATCGGCCCGCAGACGGTCGAGGCGGCGCATGCCGCCGGACTTGCCGGCATTGCCGTCGAGGCCGGTCGCTCGCTGGTTCTGGAAGGCCCCACCGTCGTCGCCCGTGCCAATGCGCTCGGCCTGTTCGTGATCGGCCTGCCTGCTGCGGAGCCGGTGCATGGCGACTGAGAAACCGCTGAAGATCGCGATCGTCGCCGGCGAAGAATCCGGCGATCTGCTTGGCGCCGACATTATAGAGGCGCTGAAGCGCGCGACCGGCCGCGAGGTCCGGCTCGTCGGCATCGGCGGCCGGCATCTGCAGGCGCTCGGCCTCACGCCGCTCTTCGACGGCGGCGAGATCGCGCTGATGGGCCTGAGCGCCATCCTGCGCGACCTGCCGCGCCTGATGCGGCGGATCAGCCAGACGGGCAATGCGGTCGCCGGTGAAAAGCCCGACTGTCTCATCACCATCGACAGCCCGGATTTTTCGCTGCGCGTGGCTAAGAAGGTTCGTGCCGCCGATCCGGCAATCCCGATCGTTCACTATGTCTGCCCGAGCGTCTGGGCCTGGCGACCCGGCAGGGCGGTGGCGATGAAACCGTATGTCGATCATATCCTCTGCATCTTGCCCTTCGAGGTGAAGGAGCTCGCCCGCCTCGGTGGTCCGCCCGGCACCTATGTCGGCCATCGCCTTACGCACGATCCGGGCGTGATCGGCGCTGCCAAGGCGCAAAGCCTGCCGCGCGACCTGTCCGACGATCGTGTGAAGACACTGCTTGTGCTGCCCGGCTCGCGTCGCGGCGAGGTGCTACGGCTAGTCGGCCCGTTCGGCAAGACGATCTCGATCCTGCGCGCACGCGGACACCGCTTGCGCCTGCTGCTGCCGACGGTGCCGCATGTCGCCGACCTGGTCAGGGCTTCGGTGGCAAGCTGGGACGAGAAGCCGGAAATCATCCTTGGTCCCGAACGCAAATGGCAGGCCTTCGGCAAGGCCGATGCAGCACTGATCTCATCGGGAACGGTGTCGCTGGAACTGGCGCTGTCAGGGGTGCCGATGATCTCCTGCTACCGGCTCGATCCGGTCATGCGGATGGCCCAGCGCCTGATCACCGTATGGAGCGCCGCCTTGCCCAATCTCATCGCCGATCGCCCGATCGTGCCGGAAAGCTACAACGAATATGTGCGGCCGCACTATCTTGCGCGGCAGTTGGAGGCGCTTTTTTCCGACACCCCCTATCGCGCATGGCAGAAGGACGGTTTTGCCGAGGTGGCCAGACGCATGGCTGTCGACGGACCTTCCGGCGATATCGCTGCGGGGGTCGTGATGAGGTGCATCAAGCAGTGGTGAATAGTGAATAGTGAATAGTGAATGGTTCTTTCGCTATTCACCATTCACCGCTTAGCAATCGGCACGTAGTCGCGTTCCGGCGCACCTGTATAGAGCTGGCGCGGGCGACCGATCTTCTGGTGCGGATCCTCGATCATCTCTTTCCACTGCGCGATCCAGCCGACGGTACGAGCGACCGCGAACAGCACGGTGAACATGGTGGTGGGGAAGCCCAGCGCCTTCAGCGTGATGCCGGAATAGAAATCGACGTTCGGATAAAGCTTCTTCTCGATGAAATAGGAGTCGGTCAGCGCGATCTTTTCCAGTTCCATGGCGATGTCGAGCAGCGGGTCGTCCTTGATGCCCAGTTCGCCCAAGACCTCATGTGCGGTCTTCTGCATGATCTTGGCGCGCGGATCGTAGTTCTTGTAGACGCGGTGGCCAAAGCCCATCAGCCGGAACGGATCGTTCTTGTCCTTGGCGCGGGCGATGAATTCCGGGATGTGGTCGACATGGCCGATCTCGCCCAGCATGTTCAAGGCCGCCTCGTTGGCGCCGCCATGGGCCGGTCCCCACAGGCAGGCGATGCCGGCGGCGATGCAGGCGAACGGGTTGGCGCCTGACGAGCCGGCGAGGCGGACGGTCGAGGTCGAGGCGTTCTGCTCGTGATCGGCATGCAGGATGAAGATGCGCTCCATCGCTCGGGCCAGCACCGGGTTGATCTTGTATTCCTCGCACGGCACGGCAAAGCACATATGCAGGAAGTTGGCCGCGAAATTCAGCTCGTTCTTCGGGTAAATGAAGGGCTGACCGATGTGGTATTTGTAGGCCATCGCCGCGATCGTCGGCATTTTGGCGATCAGCCGCATCGATGCGACCATGCGCTGATACGGGTCCGAGATGTCGGTGGAATCGTGATAGAAGGCCGACAGAGCGCCGACCACGCCGCACATCACCGCCATCGGATGCGCGTCGCGGCGAAAGCCGGTGAAGAAGCGCGACATCTGCTCGTGCACCATGGTGTGGCGCGTCACCCGGTAGTCGAAATCGTCCTTCTGCGCCTTGGTCGGCAATTCACCATAGAGCAGGAGATAGCAGACTTCGAGGAAGTCGCCGTGCTCGGCCAGCTGGTCGATCGGATAACCGCGATGCAAAAGGATGCCGGCATCGCCATCGATAAAGGTGATTTCCGACTCGCAGCTTGCCGTCGACGTGAAGCCGGGATCGTAGGTGAACGCCCCGGTGGTGCTGTAAAGCGAGCCGATGTCGATGACATCAGGTCCGACCGAGCCGCTTCGCACCTTGAGCTCGTGAGTTTTGCCGCCGAATTCAAGTTTAGCAGTCGACGCGTGGGTTTTGCCGCCAAATTCCATCTTTGTCGCAGCTTCGGACATTGCAAACTCCTTTTGGTTTTCTCATGCCGGCAAAGGCGAAATATCTGCAACGCAACACGTCGAAAAAGCATCGGAGTTCGCGCGTTTGCGCCCGCAATTGGATTTGCGTGCCAAATTGGGCCAAGACCTAATGTTGCACTGCGAAACCCACCTTTCAATGCCAATCTTCTTGGGCCAGTTTTGCTAATCGATTTGATCCGCGACGCGCGCCAGGCTTTCCTCACGGCCAAGCACGGCAAGCACGTCGAACACGCCGGGCGAGGTGCTTTTGCCGGTGAGCGCGGCGCGCAAAGGTTGGGCCACAGCGCCGAGCTTATGGCCGCCGGCCACCGCATATTCCCGGATCGCGGCTTCCGCCGCCTCGGCCGTCCAGTCGCCTGAAATCGCCTTCAGCGCCGCGTGGGCGCCCCGCAGGGTCTCGCGCGCTTCACCGCCGAGCAATGCAGCCGCCTTCTCGTCGATCGGCAGCGGCCGCTCGGCAAACAGGAAGACGGCACCGTCGGCCAGTTCGACCAGCGTCTTGGCGCGCTCCTTTAGGCCTGGCAGCGCGGCGAGCAACTGTGCCTTGCGCGTGTCGTCGAGGCGCGCTGCAATCGCCGGGCCGCCTTCGAGATAGGGCAAGGTGTTGATGAAGATATCGAGCAATTCGGCGTCGTTCATGCGGCGCATATGCACGCCATTCAGCGCCTCGAGCTTGGCGAAGTCGAAGCGGGCGGCCCCCTTGTTGACGTCGCCGATGTCGAACCAGGCAATCATGTCGGCGATCGACATGACCTCGTCGTCGCCGTGGCTCCAGCCGAGCCGCGCCAGGTAGTTGAGCAGTGCCTCAGGCAGGTACCCCATGGCACGATAGGCTTCGACGCCGAGGGCGCCGTGCCGCTTCGACAGCTTGGCGCCGTCGGCGCCATGGATCAGTGGGATATGCGACATCGACGGCACGTCCCAGCCCATGGCTCGATAGATCACCATCTGGCGGGCGGCATTGGTCAGATGATCGTCGCCGCGGATGATGTGGGTGATGCCCATGTCGTGGTCGTCGACGACGACGGCATGCATATAGGTCGGATTGCCGTCCGAGCGCAGGATGATGAAATCGTCGAGATCCTTGTTGGGGAAGCGGACTTCGCCCTGCACGAGATCATGCACCACCGTCTCGTCGTCGGCCGGCGCTTTGATTCGGATCGCGCCCTTGGCGCCGGCTGGCGCCTCGGACGGGTCGCGGTCGCGCCAGCGGCCGTCATAGCGGGGAGGCAAGCCCTTGGCCCGCGCGCTCTCACGCATCGCTTCCAGTTCAGCCGGCGTAGCGTAGCAGTAATAGGCCTTGCCCATGCGCACCAGTTCCTCGGCGACCGCGCGGTGGCGCGGCGCGCGCTCGAACTGCGATACCGGCTCGCCGTCCCAGGTGAGGCCGAGCCAGGAGAGTCCGTCGAGGATGGCGGCGGTTGCCGCATCGGTCGAACGCTCACGATCGGTGTCCTCGATGCGCAGCAGCATCGTGCCGCCGGTGTGTTTCGCATACAGCCAGTTGAACAGCGCCGTGCGCGCGCCGCCAATATGCAGGAAGCCGGTGGGCGAGGGGGCGAAACGGGTGACGACCTTGTCGGACATGGAACTCTCAGGCAAGCGCAGGAAACGGATGTGATTGCGCGGACTTTCGCGCGTCGCGCGTTCATGTAGCATAGGAGGTCAAGGGCGCAAGGGGCAGACCCGATGGCTGGACCAGGCCGCGGCGCGGACAAGAGCGAGGGCGCGACCACAAGCGTCAGCGAACGATCGCTGTTTGCCGACGTTCCCCACGCCGAGCCGCTACCCGTTTCGCTGCCTGCGTCGCACCCGGGCATTCAGCCTCTTTCGCCGGACCGCGCCGCGCCAACACCGGCTCCAACACCCGGGCCTGTCATTCGTTTCCGCCGACAGCTTAGCCATCTTTCACCATCCGGTATCCGCAACAGCGTGGCCTCGGCAGCCGGCCTGGAACTAGACCGCGGCGTCGCCTTCCTGCTGGTGCCGGTTTTTCTGGCATGCGGGGTGATCGTCTATTTTTCGCTTGCCGTCGAACCGGACTTTCCGCAGCCCATTGCCGTCGTGGTCCTCACGGCATTGTGTGCGGCGGTGACACGCTCATGGCGCAAAACGCATCTGTGCTTCATGGCAGCGTTGCTGTGCGCACTCGGGCTACTCGCCGCCAAGGTTGAAACCTGGCGCGTGGGAACGCAGATGCTCGGCTCGGAAATCCAGACCCAGCTCACCGGCCGTGTCGTTAGGCTCGATCAGATGGCGAACGGCCGGATCAGGCTGACCATCGACGTGATGTCGACCGCCCGGCCGACACTGCGTTATGCGCCGGAACGTGTCAGGGTTTCGGCACGCAAAATTCCCGCTGAGATGACCGCAGGCTCGGTGGCAACCGGCTATGTGAGGCTTCTGCCTCCGACTGGCCCGGTTAGGCCGGACAGTTATGACTTCTCCTTCGACAGCTATTTCGCCGGTATCGGTGCCAGTGGCTTTTTCCTCGGCAATCCGAAGATCGTCGTTTCCGAAGATGCACCGTTCGCCGCGCGCATTTCTTCCTCGATCGAAAAGGCGCGTGAAACCATCGCCGACCATATCAGGGACAGCATCGGTGGCGCCGAGGGGGAGATTGCCGCCGCGCTGATCGTCGGCGTGCGTGCCGGCATTCCCGAAGAGATAAACGAATCGATGCGGCGCACCGGCATCTACCACATCATCTCGATTTCCGGCCTGCACATGGCGCTTGTCGCCGGCACCATCATGGGATTGCTGCGCGGCGCCTTTGCGCTGGTTCCCGATTTTTCGTCGCGCCGGCCGGTCAAAAAATATGCGGCTGCTGCCGCACTCGTTTCCATCGCTGCCTATCTGATTTTTTCCGGTATCGTGGTCGCGGCTGAACGCAGCTTTATCATGCTGGCGGTAATGCTTGTCGCCGTGCTGTTCGACCGGGCGGCACTCACCATGCGCAATCTGGCGATTTCGGCCATCGCCGTCATCGTCGTGTCGCCGCACGAGGTGGTCGGCCCAAGCTTCCAGATGTCCTTCGCCGCGACCGCTGCTCTCGTGGGCGCCTATGCCGGCTGGTCCGACTATCGTGCCAACAAGGCCACCGCGCCGCCACAGCGACGGTCAACGATCGCTTTCGTCACGCGAAAACTTGCCGCTGGGACAGGTACCATCGCAATGACCTCCATCATTGCCGGCAGCGCCACCGCACTCTTCGCCATCTGGCACTTCCAGCGCGTCTCGCCGCTCAGCCTGTTCGCCAATCTGGCCGTCATGCCGATCGTCACGGTCGTCATGTTCCTGGCCGTCGTCAGCGCTTTGGCAATGCCGTTCGGCTTCGACGGCCCTTTCCTATACATGATGGGCAAGGGGCTGACGGCCATGATTGCAATATCGGGATGGATCTCCGAGCGGTCGCCGGTCGATGCCGTCGGGCTGATCTCGTTGCAGTCGGTTCTGCTGGTGACGGCCGCCCTGGTCATCGCCACGATGGCAACGACATGGTTGCGGCTTGCGGCACTTCCCTTTGCGCTCGCCGGCCTGCTGACGATTTCCGAGACGCGCACCCCCGACGTGCTGATTTCGGAAGATGCGCATCTGGTGGCGCTGCCGATCGGCGGCGGCGAACTTGCCGTCAACCGGGTGCGCTCGAACGAATTCACCACCGACAACTGGAAACATGCGCTGGTTTCAGCGACCATTGTCGAGCCGGAGACATTCGAAAAAGGAGACGTGCGGTTCGACATCGTCGACCCGGCCGACCTGCCGCCGGGAGCGCCCTTCTACTGCACTGCCGGCCTGTGCCTCGCCCGGCACCAGTCCGGCGCGATCATCGCGCTCGCCGACGACCGCAAATCCGCACGGCCAGCCTGTGCCTTTGCGGATTTGATCGTCATCGATGATGCCACAGCCTATTATAATCCCTGCCGCAATCCGCTGGTTCTCGTCGTCACCAAACGGCAGCTCGCTCGCATGGGCAGTGCCGCCGTCTTTTTCGATCCGCTATCGGCGACGACGCGCGCAGAAATCCAGTTTGCCGTCAGACAGCCCTATAGGCCCTGGCATGAGCAGCGGAGATTTTCGCGCGAGGCAAGGGGCCTGCCGCCATACCGCAGGGCCGAGAAACCCCAAAAGCCTGCCGTTCAGTAACGCCGGATCAGTCCGACGAGCTTGCCTTGCACCTTGACCCGGTCCGGCCCGAAGATGCGCGTCTCGTAGGCCGGATTGGCGGCTTCCAGTGCGATCGAGGCACCTTTGCGGCGGAACCGCTTCAGCGTCGCTTCCTCGTCGTCGACCAAGGCGACGATGATCTCGCCAGGCTGGGCGGTGTCGGCGTTGCGGATGATGACCGTGTCGCCGTCGAAAATGCCGGCCTCGATCATCGAATCACCCTTGACCTCCAGCGCGTAGTGCGTGCCGCCGGTGATCATGTCCGGTGGTACCGAGATCGAATGCGTCTGGTGCTGGATGGCGTCGATCGGCACACCGGCAGCGATGCGGCCCATCACCGGTATGGAGATGGTGGCAACGACGTCGTCGTCATTGCCGGCCGCGGGCATGCGCGAAGGCGCCGGCTTGATCTGTCGTCCGAGGCTGCCCTGCCCAAGGCTGCCCTGAATGACGCTTGGCGAGAATTTGCGCGCCGCATTGAGGCCGGGCGCGATCGAATCGGGCAGGCGCAGCACCTCCAGCGCGCGGGCGCGGTTGGGCAGGCGGCGAATGAAACCGCGCTCCTCCAGTGCAGTGATCAGCCGATGGATCCCCGACTTCGAGGCGAGGTCGAGCGCTTCCTTCATCTCGTCGAACGAGGGCGGAATGCCGCTTTCCTTCAGCCGCTCGTGGATGAACATCAGCAGTTCATGTTGTTTGCGTGTCAGCATCGCGACCCCCAACAGAATCAGAAAAACAAACCCAGAACAAACACTATCTGTTCCAGTTGTGTTCCGCAACCGTTTAAAATTTAATGAATGTGTTGACGTTTTGTTCAGCGTAGCATCAGCACGCTGCACGCGGCGCCCGTCGCGGCTGGGGGAGAGAACGGCTCGCGCACGATCAGCCCGTTGGCGTCGGCCAGCATTTTGAGCATCGAGGAATCCTGGATGCCGAACGGGGTCGCCAGCAGCGTGCCGGCTTCTTCGCTCACCACGGCGCGTACATAGTCCTGCCTGAGATCGTTGGCCGGCATGGCGGCGCCGAGCCGCGCCTGACGCATGTCCTGCCGGAAGGCGCGGCCGCCGAGCCGCGCAAGCAGCGGCGTCAGAAAGAGCTGCGTGCAGACCAGGCTCGCCACCGGATTGCCAGGCAGGCCGATGCAGCGGATGTCACCCAGCCGCCCGAACATCAGCGGCTTGCCGGGCCGCATGGCGATTTTCCAGAAATCGAGCGTCATGCCTTCACCGGTCAGCACGTCATGGACCAGGTCATGGTCGCCGACCGAGGCGCCGCCCAGCGTGACGATGACGTCGGCGCCTGCGTCGACCGCTTGTTTCACCAGCGTGGCGATCGCCTCCTTGCGGTCGGGGGCGATGCCGAGATCGAGCGCGCTGGCGCCGACCGAGCGGGCCGCGGCGGCGACGCCATAGGCATTGGACGAGATGATCTGGTCAGGGCCAAGGTCGCTGCCCGGCGGCAGCAATTCGTCGCCGGTGGCGATGATGGCGACCAACGGCCGTTTCACCACGCTGACCTGCGGGTGGTTGGCCGACGCCGCCAGCGACAATGCCGCCGGATCAAGCGGGCGGCCTTTCTCCAGCAGGACGTCGCCCTTCGAGAAATCGAGCCCGAGGCGGCGGATGTTGCGGCCTTCAACCGTCGACGCGGTCACTTCGATGCTGCCGCCGCCGAGGTCGCGGACATTCTCCTGGATGACGATGGTGTCGGCGCCTGCAGGAAGCGGCGCGCCGGTGAAGATGCGCACGGCCTGCGCCGGGCCGACTGTTCCGGCAAAGCCGCGTCCGGCCGGCGCCATGCCGATCACCGAAAGTCTTGCGGGCACGGACGCGACATCCTCGGCCCGCACGGCATAGCCGTCCATGGCGGACGCGTTGAACGGCGGCTGGGTGCGGAGCGCCAGGAGCGGCTCCGCCAGCACGCGGTCGGCGGCGTCCATCAGGGCGACGCTTTCAGCCTGCAAGGGCGCAGCATCCTCAAGCAGGCGCTCGAGCGCCTCGGCGACCGGAAGCAGTGCCATTATTGGCCCGCCCCCTTGGCGTCTGCCTTGTAGTCGCCGGATTTGCCGCCGGTCTTTTCCACCAGCCTGATGCCCGAGATCACCATGGCGCGGTCGACCGCCTTGGCCATGTCATAGATGGTCAGGCAGGCGACCGAGACGGCGGTCAGCGCTTCCATCTCGACGCCGGTCTTACCGGTGACGCGGGCCAGCGCCGTGACCTTCAGGCCTGGCAGCGTCGCGTCCGTTTCGATGTCAACGGATACCTTGGTCAACAGCAGCGGATGGCAGAGCGGGATCAGCTCATGCGTCCTCTTGGCCGCCATGATGCCGGCGATGCGCGCCGTGCCCAGCACGTCGCCCTTCTTGGCATCGCCGTCGAGAATCATCTTCAGCGTTTCGGGCCGCATCGAGACAAGACCTTCGGCGATTGCCGTGCGCGTCGTCTCCGCCTTGTCGCCGACATCGACCATATTGGCTTCGCCTTTCGCGCCAAGATGGGTGAGGGCGGCCGTCATCGTCAGGTCACCTTAGAGCGGCGTGCGTCCGTCTGGACGCGCAACGTACGCTCTAATGCTTTGAATCTATGCATCGTGCTCTCCGAAAATCGATTCCGATTTTCGGGCCGATGCAATGGCGGGCGCCTTGCCCGTCAAAAGCAGGTGCGTCGCAATGGCCACGTCCTGTTGCCGCATCAGGCTCTCGCCGACGAGGAACGTACCGATGCCGCTCCGTTGCAGCCTGCGGCAGTCTTCGTGCGAGAAAATACCGCTCTCGCTGACCAGCAGGCGGTCTGCCGGCATCATCGTCGCGAGCCGCTCCGAGGTCTCGATGCTGGTTTCGAACGTCCGGAGATTGCGGTTGTTGATGCCGATCAGCCGCGATGACAGTTTCAGCGCGCGTTCCGTCTCGGCCTCGTCATGCACTTCGACCAGCGCGTCCATGCCGAGCTCGAACGCCGTCGTTTCGAGTTCGCTGGCCACGGCGTCATCGACGCTCGCCATGATGATCAGGATGGCGTCAGCGCCCCACGCACGGGCTTCGAACACCTGATAAGGCTCGAACAGAAAATCCTTGCGCAAAGCGGGCAATGGCACGGCGTTGCGCGCGTCGGTGAGGAATTCAGGCGCACCCTGGAAGGACGGCGCGTCGGTCAGCACCGAAAGGCAGGCGGCGCCACCTTTCCCATAGGCCCTGGCTAGTGCCGGCGGATCGAAATCGGCACGGATCAGGCCCTTGGACGGGCTCGCCTTCTTGATCTCGGCGATCAGCGCGAAGCTGCCGGATTTGCGCCTGGCTTCAAGAGCCGAGAGAAAGCCGCGCGCTGCATCGGTGTCCTTCGCCCGCGCCTTGATCTCGGCAAGCGGCACGCGCGCCTTCGCCGCGGCGATCTCGTCGCGCTTGTAGGCTTCGATCTTGCGCAGGATATCAGACACGGCTCTATCCGTTCGAAATCTCGACCAGCCGATCGAGCACTTTCAGCGCCCGGCCGCTGTCGATGGCTTGCGCCGCCGTCGCCATGCCGTCGGCAAGCGTCGTCGCCTTGCCCGCCACCACCAGCCCGGCGCCGGCGTTCATTAGCACCGTATCACGAAAGGCGCCGGCAGCGCCGCCCAGCATGTCGCGCAGCGCCTGGGCGTTGTAGGCGGCATCGCCGCCGCGCAACTCGTCCTTGGTGTGCCGCTTCAGCCCAACCGCTTCCGGTGTCAGCGTAAAGGTGCGGATCTCGCCGCCGACCAGTTCGGCCACTTGGGTTTCACCGGTGGTGGTGATCTCGTCATAACCGTCGCCATGGGCGACCCAGGCGTGGTCGGCGCCCAGTGCCTTCAGCGTCTCGGCCACCGGCATGATCCATTCCGGCAAGAAGACGCCGACCATTTGCCGGCTCACACTGGCCGGATTAGAGAGCGGGCCAAGCAGGTTGAAGATGGTGCGGGTGCCGAGCTCGACGCGGATCGGACCGACATGCTTCATCGCCGGATGATGCGCCGGCGCGAACATGAAGCCGACGCCTGTGTCGTGGATACAGTGGCCGATCGTTTCCGGCGGGATATCGATCTTGACGCCGAGCGCGGTCAGCACGTCGGCGGCGCCGGTCTGCGAGGACAGTCCGCGATTGCCGTGCTTGGCCACCGGCACGCCGCAGGCGGCGATGACGAAGGCGGATGCGGTCGAGATGTTGACGCTGTGCGAATTGTCGCCGCCGGTGCCGACGATGTCGATCGCGCCAGCGGGCGCGTCGACGCGCAGCATCTTGGCGCGCATGGTGGCGACGGCGCCGGAAATCTCGTTCACCGTCTCGCCGCGCACACGCAGCGCCATCAGGAAGCCGCCGATCTGGCCGGGCGTAGCGTCGCCCGACATGATGATGTCGAAGGCTTCGCGCGCTTCCTCGAAGGAAAGGGAATTGCCTGCGGCGACCTTGGCGATATGGGTCTTGAGCGCGCTCATCTGGTCAGGGCTTGGGCAACGGCGGTCTGGTCGATGCGAATGTCATATTGCGTCTGCAGCTGCGCCACCAGCTGGTCGAGCAGGTCATCGGACATGCCGGCGGTGAACGATTTCTGCGCCTCATCCGGCACCGAGCTGGCGTCGGCTCCGGCAGGCTCGAAGACTTCGGCGATCTTGAACAGGATCTGTCCGTCGCCGGTGGGCGAGGGGATCAATCCGGTCCCGCCTTGGCCTTCGCCGAACATCGCAGCGGCCCCTTCCTTGCCGAAATCGACGTCGTCCGCCTCGCGCTTGACGCCGCGCTTGGTCTGCTTCTCGAGCTTGAGCTCGCTCGCGATCACATCGAGCGTGGCGCCGGCATCGAGACGCTTTTCGAGTTCGCCCGCTTTTGCGGTGAGCCGCTTGGTCGTTTCCGCAGCCGTCCAGTCGGCCACCACCTTCTGGCGGACTTCATCCAGCGTGCGGTCGCGGGCCGGCGTGATCGACTCCACCTCGTAGAACACGAAGCCGTTGTCGGCGGTGGTGAGGTCGGGATTCTCGGTGCCGGGTTCGGCGTCGAACACCGCCTTGATGAGTTCCGGCGATTCCGGCAGGTCCTTGACGATGGTGCCGTCCGGCCTCAGGCCGGTGCGATCGATCGCGTCGATGGTGACGACCTTCAGCCTGAGTTTTTCGGCCGCTTCCTTGAGCGTGCTGCCCGAAGCGCGGATATCTTCGTAATTGTCATGCACGTCCAACAGAATGCGGCTTGCCTCGCCCAGCGCCAGATCCCTGCGGATATCGGCGGACACTTCGGCCAGCGGCTTCACCACTTCGGGCTTGATGTCGGTGACGCGCAGCAGCACCGGACCGAAGGCGCCCTGAACGACCGGACTGACTTCGTTGACATTGAGCGCAAACGCCGCATCCGCCACTGCCTTGTCAGCGATCTTGTCTTTGGACAGCGTGCCGAGCAGCGTGTCGGCTTGCGTCTTGCCCTCGGCGGCGACGATCTTGTCGAAGGTCGCGCCGGTCTTGAGTGAATCGAGCGCGGCCTTCGCGGCATCAGGCGTTTTGAACACGAGCTGTTCGATGGTGCGCGTTTCCGGCGTGGTGTAGCGCCCCTTGTTCTTGTTGTAGTCGTCGCTGACCTGTTGGTCGGTCACGGCGCTCAGATCCATGATGTCTTGCGGCTCGAGCCTGACATAGGAGAATTTGCGGTATTCGGGAGCCGCATAGGTCTTCTTGTTTTCCTCGAAATAGGCCGAAAGCGCGCTGTCGGATGGCGCTTCAATCGGCTCGACCAGCGATTTCGGCAAGGTCAGATAATCAATGGTGCGGTCTTCGCCACGATAAAGCGCGACTGCCTTCAAGAAAGTATCCGGAGCCTTGAGGCCGTCCGAAACCGCCTCGACGATCTGCTGGCGCACAGCCACCTGGGCGCGATTCCTCAGATAGTCTTCCGGCCGCATGCCGACCTGTTGCAGTATGTATTCGAAAGTCCTTCTGTCGAAGGTGCCGCCGGGACCCTTGAAGGCCGGGTCTTCATGCGTGAGTTGGGCCAGCCGGTCCTTGGACAGCCCCAGCCCGAGCTTGCGGGCCTGCTCATCGAGGACTGCACCCGACACGAGTTGCGCCAGCACCTGGTTGTCGAGGCCGAGCGCCGTCGCCTGTTCGCGGCTGATGCGCTGGCCGAATTGCTGCGACATCACGCTGATCTGGCGATCATAGGCGAGGCGATACTCGTTGATCGACACTTTGGTGCCTCCGGCCGTGACAACTGCGTCGTGGCCTGCAAAACCACCGACCATCTGCCCGGAAATGCCCCAGACGGCGAAGCTCAACACCAACAATATCAGCAGCGCCTTCGCGACCCAGGTCCCCGCCGCGCTTCTCAAGATACTAAGCATGGTCACTTCCGATTTTTGCGCATTTTCGCATGCGTCGAGTCTGAAACAAGCGCAATAGCGTCCTTCCGGCCCACTGTCGATTGCTTTGTGGGCTGAGTTTGGTAGTGAGGACGCAGCCGAATATTGCCCGGAGAAACAAATCCCATGACGCCAGGAATCCGCCCGCTGGTCGCAGGCAACTGGAAAATGAACGGCACCAGCGCCTCGCTCAACGAACTCAGGATGATCGGCAACGGCTTCATGAGCGGGCTCGATGCGGAGACCGAAGCGCTGGTCTGCGTTCCGGCGACGCTGCTGGCGCATGCCGCAGAGATTTTGTCGCGCACCCCGGTTCGGGCCGGGGGCGAGGATTGCCACACCAAGGAGAGCGGCGCCCATACCGGCTGTATTTCGGCCGAGATGCTGAAAGATGCGGGCGCCAGCCACGTCATCGTCGGCCATTCCGAACGCCGCGCCGATCACAATGAGGACGACGCCATTGTACAGGCCAAGGCGTCCGCCGCGTGGCGCGCCGGACTGGTAGCCATCATCTGCATCGGTGAGACGAGAGCCGAACGCGAGGCAGGCGCGACGCTCGACGTGCTGTCGCGCCAGGTCGCCGGCTCGGTGCCGCCCGACGCCACGGCGTCGAATACCGTCATCGCCTACGAGCCGGTATGGGCGATCGGCACGGGACTTACGCCGACCGCCGCCGATGTTGCTGAGGCGCATGCGCATATTCGCGAAAAACTGTCGGAAAAGCTTGGCAGCGCGGCGGCGAAGTTGCGCATCCTCTATGGCGGCTCGGTCAAGCCGTCGAACGCGGTCGAACTGCTCGGCGTGAAAAATGTCGATGGCGCGCTGGTCGGCGGCGCCAGTCTGAAGGCGGCGGACTTTCTCGGCATCGCCGAAGCCTATCGAAATATTTCGTAGCATCGAAAGGCCGTCGGGCACTTCGGATAGGCTGTGCCGCAGCGGAATCGTTGCAAAGGGCGCATTGCTTCCCATATTCCGGCCACGGGCTTGGAAATGCCGTCAAAGCATTGTATTGAGCCGCCTCCAAATCACCGGCCGTATCCGCGGCCGCGCAAGGCTTTGCCAGGGTAAACTATGGAAACCGTACTGATCGTCGTCCACCTCATGGTCGTGCTCGCTCTTGTCGGCGTGGTGCTGCTGCAGCGCTCCGAAGGCGGCGGCCTCGGCATCGGCGGCGGATCGGGCTTCATGACCGCGCGCGGCGCGGCCAACGCGCTGACGCGGGCGACGGCGATTCTGGCGGCGGCTTTCTTCGCCACCTCGCTGACATTGTCGATCGTCGCCCGTTACGGCGAAAAGCCGATCGACATTCTCGATCGTGTACCTGCGACGAACGGTGCGGGCGGCGTGCTCAACCAGTTGCCTGGCACCACGGCGCCGACACCACCTTCCGGCAATACGGCGCCAACGCCGCCTACCGGCAATACGGCGCCAACGCCGCCTTCCGGAAATGATGCCGCAGCCCCGGCGCCGGCTGCGCCGCCTGCGGCGGGTTCGACCACGCCGCCGGCCACAAACGGCGTCACCCTGCCAGTAACGCCGCAGGTTCCAAACCAGTAATCAGCAGACGTTCGGCGCCGCGATCTGTTGTTGTTTGAACACAGTCGCGGCAAATGCCGCACGATCGCGAGGATTCGACCGGGCACGGCACGACAGGGCGCTTGAGGCGTCTCCGATTAATCGACTATAGATTGCGCGCGGCACTTTCGGGGTCCTTGGGGGACGCCGGGCGACGCCGTGGGCAACAAGCATTGAACGATCGGATCTTCGCCATGCAGCTTCGCAGCTTCATTTTAGCCGGCCTTTGTGCCGTGCTCAGCCTTGGTGCGCCCGCTTACGCGGCCATGCCGGCGGGTAATTCGGCCTCTAAAACCGCAGTAACAACTGACGTCGTCAACGTCGCCGCCAAAAGCAATACGGCGCAACTTAGGCTCCTCAAGAAGAAGAAAAACCCGACCGCGGACGATCTTGCCCAGATCAGCAAGATCGAAGCCAAGATCGCGACCGACAAGGAGGCCGCTCGAGCCAAGGCGCTCGAGGCCAGGAAGCTGGCGATGCGCGAAGCGGCCAAAGCCAAGGCCGATGCGGAACGGCAAGCGTTTCTTGCCAAGAAGGGTCTTGCCAAGAAGGATACGTCCGCTGCCCGTCTGGCTAAGAAGACGACCGTCAATATCATCGAACCGGTTCAACCCATCGCACCGATCCAGTCGGCCGAGCCAGTTTCCGCCGAGGCCATGAACGTCGCATTGACTGGCAACAACGGGGAATTGCGCAGCGAGCCGGTTGGACAGAAGCCGCAGAGCGTCGGGCTGTTCGCCGGCCTGTTCGGCGGCACGTCCTCGTCGATGTCGCTGCTCCCCGAGACCCGCGTTCTCGATGCCGCACTCGCCAGGAAGGAAGCCAAGAAGCAGTTCAAGGTGAAGCCGGAGTTCGTGCCGCAAGAGGTCGAGTTCACCGGCTACAGCCCCGGTACCATCGTCATCGATACCAGTGCGCGCCGCCTCTACCTCGTCGAATCTTCATGGACCGCCCGCCGTTATGCGATTGCGGTCGGTCGTGACGGCCTGCAGTTCAAGGGCACGGTCGCCGTCGGCGACAAGCAGGAATGGCCGCGCTGGATCCCGACGCTCGAGATGCAGAAGCGCGAGCCGAAGAATTACGGCCGGTACAAGGACGGCATGCCCGGCGGCGGCGAAAATCCACTCGGCGCGCGCGCCATCTATCTCTACGAGGGCAAGAAGGACACACATTTGCGCATTCACGGCACCATCGCGCCGCAGTCGATCGGAACGAGCGCCTCCAACGGCTGCTTCCGCATGATCAACGAGCACGTCATGGACCTTTACCGCCGGGTGAAAGTAGGCACCAAGGTCGTCATCATCTGACGCAAAAATCAAATTGCTAAAGCGTCCTTTGCGCGTCCTAGGGGGACGCGCGGCGCTAGTAGGCGGATCATCCAAAAAGGGCCGGTCTCGCCGGCCCTTTTGTTTTGGTGCACGCACCACCAGAGCGCCTTCTTGGGAAAAAGCCTTCGCGGTGGTTTTTTCTCTGGCGGAATCAATTCGGCCGCGTTAAGCGATGACTCCCATGGCGCGATATGTATTCATCACAGGCGGCGTGGTTTCCTCACTTGGAAAAGGCATCGCTGCAGCGGCCCTTGGGGCTCTCTTGCAGGCGCGAGGCTATCGCGCACGCATCAAAAAGCTCGATCCCTATCTCAACGTCGATCCCGGCACGATGTCGCCATACCAGCATGGCGAGGTCTTCGTGACCGACGACGGCGCCGAGACCGACCTCGATCTTGGCCACTATGAGCGCTTCACCGGCCGCTCGGCCAACCAGCAGGACAACATCACCACGGGCCGCATCTACAAGAACATCATCGAGCGGGAGCGGCGCGGCGACTATCTTGGCGCCACCGTGCAGGTTATTCCGCACGTCACCGACGAGATCAAGAATTTCATTCTCAACGGCAACGACGACTATGACTTCGTCCTGTGCGAGATCGGCGGCACCGTCGGCGACATCGAGGCGATGCCGTTCCTGGAGGCGATCCGCCAGCTCGGCAACGACCTGCCGCGCAACAACGCCGTCTACGTGCACCTGACGCTTATGCCCTACATTCCAACGGCGGGCGAATTGAAGACCAAGCCGACCCAGCATTCGGTCAAGGAATTGCGCGGCATCGGCATCGCACCCGATATCCTGCTGGTCCGCGCCGACCGCCCCATCCCCAGGGAAGAGCGCCGCAAACTGTCGCTGTTCTGCAATGTCCGCGAGAGCGCGGTCATCCAGGCGCTCGACGTGCCGCACATTTACGACGTGCCGATGGCCTATCACAATGAAGGGCTGGATTCGGAAGTGCTGGCCGCTTTCGGCATCGATCCGGCGCCGAAGCCGCGCATGGAGCCCTGGCAAGCGGTGTCCAAGCGCATCCACAATCCGGAAGGCGAGGTGACCATCGCCGTCGTCGGCAAGTATACCGGCCTCAAGGACGCGTACAAATCGCTGATCGAGGCGCTGTCGCATGGCGGCCTCGCCAACCACGTCAAGGTCAAGCTCGACTGGATCGAGAGCGAGATATTCGAGAAGGAAGATCCGGCGCCGTGGCTGGAAAAGGTCCACGGCATTCTGGTCCCCGGCGGTTTTGGCGAGCGCGGCGCGGAAGGCAAGATCCTGGCAGCGAAGTTCGCCCGCGAGCGAAAAGTGCCGTATTTCGGCATCTGTTTCGGCATGCAGATGGCCTGCATCGAGGCCGCGCGTTCGCTGGCCGGCGTCGAGCATGCCTCGTCGACCGAGTTCGGCCCAACCGAGGAACCGGTCGTCGGCCTGATGACCGAATGGCTGAAAGGCAACATGCTGGAGAAGCGCAGGGAAACCGGCGACCTCGGCGGCACCATGCGGCTCGGTGCCTATCAGGCGGACCTCGCCAGGGGCTCGAAAATCGCCGAGATCTATGGCGATACGCAGATTTCCGAGCGCCACCGCCACCGCTACGAGGTCAATGTCGACTACAAGGAGCGGCTCGAGGATTGCGGCCTGGTCTTTGCCGGCATGTCGCCGGACGGCGTGCTGCCGGAAACGGTCGAATACCCCGACCATCCCTGGTTCATCGGCGTGCAGTATCACCCTGAACTGAAAAGCCGGCCACTTGACCCGCACCCGCTGTTTGCCAGCTTCATCGAAGCGGCGGTGGAGCAGAGCCGCTTGGTCTAAACCGGCAGGCTACCATGCAAACCTACGTCGCTCTGCTTTACAGCATCATCCTGGGCGAGGGACGTCGGGTCGTCATGTCCGATCTCAGGGCGATGGCGGAAGGCCTGGAGCTGAACAATCCACGCACGCTGGTGGCAACCGGCAATCTGGTCTTTGAGACGAAAAAGACAGAAACTGCCGCGCTGGAGCACCGGTTGGAGACGGCATTCGAAAAGACCTTCGGCCGCCATGTCGACATCATCGTGCGCCGCGCGGAGGACTGGTTGAAGCTTGCGGCCGGCAATCCGTTTCCCGCCGAATCGGCTGCCGCCGCGGATCAGGTAGCGGTGCGCGTGATGCGCAAGCCCGTTCCCGCTGAGGCCGTCGCGGCGCTGGAGGCCTATGTCGGCAAGGATGAGCGGATGCAGGCGGTCGGCGGCGACATCTGGATCGCATTTTCCCGCGAGACGCCAAGTTCGCGGTTGCTTGCAGCGGCAAGCCATAAACGGCTCGGGGTCGGCACCTCGCGCAACTGGAATACAGTGCGCAGGCTGGCCGAGATGCTCGGTGAATAGGGCTTCCACTTCTCCCACAAGCAAGGGGGAGAAGGGGAACATTATGTCATGCCTTCGCCGCCCCGGCTCCGGCGGAACTCGCCGTTTTCCCTGTAGAGAGCCTCGACGCGAGGGAAACGGCAACCGATTGATTTGCCGGCTTAGGCCTTATAGGCATTCGATGAAACTCGCGCTTATCGGCGGGCAACGGTTCGTCACATGGTTGTCACGTTTGGTGATTCGATTTCGGTCGAGTGATGTGAAAGACTTCGTTTTAGCCGGGCCTCTTTTTTAGCCCCGGGCTCTGTTTGCCGGAAACCAAATGGCCAGCCGTAAGTTTAAAGGTTCGATCAAGCACATAGCGATCGACCGGGAGGAAACGATGGATCGCCTGCAATTCTTTACGCCTGTGCGGATTTCGCGTGGGCAGGAAAGCCCTGCCGAAGAAATTTATAGCGTAGCCGAAGCGATGGGGTTCTTGCGTAAATGGCCGACAGGCCGACGTGGGCCAGTCTACCAGTGCGCAGTGAATTGCTGCTCCGCTGCTTTGGAGGGCCGGATGTCGGCAGAGGAAGCAAGGAAGGCTTTTGCCGGCTTCGCCCGCATCACGCGCCTGCTCGACGACGACATGGCACTGCCGATGGGCGGCGAAAATACTGATAACGTGCATGCGCTGAGGCGATGAACGTTCATATCTGGCAAAGTCACAGCACCTCGGGCGACATTGACGCCCCCTGATTTGGACAGCGCTGGCAAAACCATCTCCACGGCAGTACGCGGAGTCGCTGGGGCGATCTGTCAGGACGCGGTGAATTGCTGCTCCGCGGCCTTGGCGGGCTCGGCGGCTCACGGGCCTGCTTCGAGGAAAGCCCGGGCAAACCCGGGTTGCGCTGCTTCTATCGTTCCATCGGGCAGCTTCAAAAGCCGGTCGATTGCGATGCCATAGAGCCGCAGCCGGTCGTCGAGCAGCCGCGCCGCTTCGTCGATATTGCCCTGCTCGGCCTTCAGCAAGGCGCGGTGCATTACGTCCCGAAAGATCAGCCGCAGCTGCAAAAACATCTCGGCGAAAGCTTCCGGGTCGGGCACGTCGAAGATGCCTTCCTCGCTTCCTTTCCTGAGCAGATCGGTGATTATCGGCATGGCCAATTCCCTGGTCGCCTGGTCGACCCGATGGAAGAGGGCAAGGTTCTCGGGCCGGAACAGGACGAAAAACGTCTTGCGCAATTGCGGGGCGAGCTCGACGTTCAGCCGCCGCGAGCCGGCAAAGAGCGCATTGAGCCGGCCAAGCCCATCGAGTGAGGGATCGTTGAGCACGGGCTGCAACTCGGTGAAACTGTCGCGCGCGAGACGTGTGGCGAGCGCCTCCAGCAGAGCCTCTTTCGATGCGAAATAGTGGTAGAACGCGCCCTTCGACAGGCCGGCCTCGCGGATGATGTCGTTCACCGTCGTGTTGTCGTAGCCTTGCTCGAAGAAAAGCCGCTGGGCGCAGTCGAGGAGCTCGGCGGATCGTATCTCCGGCGGCTTTATCACTCGGGGCAAAATCGATCCTCAGAAAGTGCAGGTGGAGCAAGAGGAGCACGAACCGGTTCTTTATGCAACTTTTATAGACCGACGGTCGGTCTAGTGTTATGTCTGCCACTGCCCGACGTTCGGATTCGATGATGGAGGGAGATTCTTGCGACGGATACGCTGGATCGTCGGCATCGTTCTTGTCGCGGCGGCTGCTGCTTCCGGCGCTTGGTATCTGTGGCAGCCGGCCAAGGTTTCGGTCGTGACGCCACAACGCGGCGACGCGGCGGAAATCGTTTACGCGAGCGGCTCCGTCGAGCCGCGAACCTGGGCCAAGGTGACTCCCGTGGTCCGCGAGAGGATCGTCGAGCAATGTAATTGCGAGGGGTCGAGGGTTGCACAAGGCGACGTGCTCGCCAAGCTCGACGACAGCGAGGCCCGGGCCGTGCTTGGCGAGCTCGAAGCGCGTCAAGCGCTTGCCCAGGAAGAGCTCCGGCGGCTGACGGTGCTTGCCGAAAGGCGTGCTGCGAGCCAGCAGGCGCTCGATCGTGCGCAGAGCGAGCTCGGCCAGATCGAGGCGCTGGTTGCCGGACAGAAAGCGCGACTCGACACCTACGTCTTGCGAGCGCCGAGCGCCGGTGTCGTGCTCAGGCAGGACGGCGAGGTGGGTGAGGTCGCCGAGCTCGGCACGGTGTTATTCTGGGTCGGCGAGCCGAAGCCGCTCCTGGTGGTCGCCGAGGTCAACGAGGAGGATATCCCCCGGGTCGAGGTCGGCCAGCGCGCGCTGCTTAAATCGGATGCGTTCCTTAGGCGGAACCTGGAAGCGGTGGTCGACAGCATCACGCCCAAGGGCGATCCGGTGACGAAGACCTATCGCGTCCGTTTCCGCCTGCCGGACGATACGCCGCTTCGTATAGGCATGTCGACCGACGTGAACATCGTCATCCGCGTTTCGAAAAATGCGCTGTTGATCCCGCCCGCTGCGATGGATGGGAACAAGCTGTTCATAGTCGAAGGCGACAAGGCCCGGCGCCGTGAAGTCCGAACGGGCATTCGCGGCACCAATGGCATCGAGGTTCTGTCAGGTGTCGACGAGAAGGCTCGCGTCATCTCGCCCTACCCCGCCGACCTGGCCGACGGGGGGCGCGTAAGCATCACCGCCGCCCAGGAGAGATAAAGCAACGATGCCTCTCATCTTCGACATCGCCATCACGCATATTGCCGGCCGCGGTCGCCAGACGCTGGTTGCCGTGATCGGCGTTGCGGTCGGTGTCGGATTCTCCATCGCCATGGCGGCGCTGATGCAGGGCGGGCAGGACGATTTCGTCAGGCAGCTCGTCGATACGATGCCGCATGTCGACATCACCGACGAGCAGCGCACCGCCCGCCGCCAGCCAGCCGAAAATGCCTTCGCGACAGCTGCGATCTCCGGGCTCAGGCCGCGCGACGATCGCCGCGGCATCATCAATCCGACCGCCGCGACCTCCTGGCTCGAGAGCTGGATTCCCGGCCGGTTCGCGGCAAGCCTCAAAACGCAGGGGGTGATCCGCTATTCCAGCCGCGAAGTCGGCGCGGCGATCATTGGGATCGAACCGGAGCGCGAGTCCGGCGTGTCGCCGATCGTCGGAGACTTCGTCGAAGGCAGCTTTTCGGCACTTGCCGCGGGCGGCAACAACGTGCTCATCGGCGACACGATGGCGAGCCGGCTCGGCGCCGGGTTCGGCGACACGATAACGGCGGTCTCCTCCGAGGGGCTGACGCGCAACTTCAAGATCGCTGGCCTGTTCCACACCGGCACCACCGCGCGCGACGAAGGTGAGGCCTATGTACTGCTGAAGAACGCGCAGATCCTCTCCGCGCGTCCAAACGCCATCAACGAGATCCGCATCAAGCTCGACGATCCCAACCGCGCTCCGGCGGTGGCGCAGCGTGCCGAGGCCGAACTGGGCTACAAGGCCGTAGCGTGGCAGGAGGCGAATGAATCGATCCTCGAAGCGCTCGTCGTGCGCAACGTCATCATGTACACCGTCGTCGGCGCGATCATGCTGGTCGCTGGCTTCGGCATCTACAACATCATCTCGACCATCACGCACGAGAAGGCGCGCGACATCGCCATCATGAAGTCGCTTGGCTTTCCGGAGTCCGACATGCGCCGGCTCTTTCTGCTGGAAGGCGTGGCGATCGGCGCGGCCGGGTCCGTGCTCGGCGGGCTGTTCGGCGTTTCCATGACCTATGCACTGTCGCTTGTGCGTTTCGAGATCGCCGCGACCGGCCAGGAGATGACCCGGCTGCCGATCGCCTGGAGCTTGATGCACTACGTCATTGCGTCGGCTTTCGCGCTAGGCTCGGCGGCAGTGGCCGGCTACCTGCCGGCGCGCCGCGCGGCGCGCCTGAACCCCGTCGAGATCATCAGAGGCGCGTCATGAGCGCACTCATCGAGACCGTGAAACTGACGCGCGTGCTGCCCGAGACCGTTCCCGTCACGCTGGTCAAGGACATCACGCTCGCGATCAACGAGAGAGAATTCGTCGCCGTCACCGGTCCCTCCGGGTCCGGCAAATCCTCATTGCTCTATCTGCTCGGGCTGCTGGACCGGCCGACTGCCGGGAGGTTGAGAATAGGCGGCCGCGACACCGAGCCGATGAATGAAAGGGAGCGCGCGCGGACCAGGCTTTCGATGCTGGGCTTCGTGTTCCAGTTTCATTTTCTGCTGCCGGAGTTCACGGCGCGCGAGAATGTCGAAATCCCAATGCGCAAATTGGGCCGCCTGGCGCGGCCTCAGATGCGCGAACGGGCCGGGGAGCTGCTTTCATCCCTGGGGCTCGGCGAACATCTCGAGAAGCGGCCCGACCAGCTCTCGGGCGGCCAGCGTCAGCGCGTCGCGGTGGCGCGCTCGCTCGCCAATGACCCGCCGCTTATCCTCGCCGATGAGCCGACGGGGAGCCTCGACAGCAAGAGCTCCGAGCAGGTCTTCGCAATCCTGGAGAATCTTGTGCGCGAGCGCGGCAAGACCGTCGTGGCGGTTACGCATGATCTCGACATGGCTGCGCGCATGGATCGCCGCATTCACATCGTGGACGGGAAGATCGGCTGATCAGCTTCTCCAGTGGGCCGAGGCGATGGGCAGGGCGCGTTAATCCGATCGAGGTCACCTTGGCGCCTTCCTGATGGGGTTTCTCAAGGACGTCTGGCGCTTGCAGTCGATATACGAACCGTTAACTTAACTCAGAACGTCGAACTGGCGCAGTATTCAGGAGAACTGGTACATGACGCAGCGGCAGCGAATGCTCGTCACGACACTGCCTTTCTTGCCCGCTCGAACATGGGAATCACATTGTTGTTCGATGGCCGCTCGCCGTTGCCCGTCACCCGGTCGAGGTCGCCGCGCTTGCGAAGGCGGGCCGCGTCCAGAAGCATGCTGCCGGCCCATCGATAGACGTTGTTGTCGCGGACCATCTCGCGCATGGGCCGCATACGCTCGCGCTGTTCCTCCGGCGTCATGGTCAGCGCCTGCAGCAGCGCTTCGCTCGTCATGGCCGTATCGTAGGGATTGACGATCAATGCCTCCAGAAGTTCGCGCGAAGCGCCGGCAAAGGTGCTGAGCAACAACACGCCCTGTTCGTCGTCGCGCGCCGCGACGAATTCCTTGGCCACCAAGTTCATGCCGTCATGCAGGCTGGTGACCATGCATATGTCGGCGGCGCGATAGAATTCGTAGACCTGTTCCTGCGGGTGATGTTTGTCTACCATTAGGACAGGACTGTAATCCTCGCTGCCGTAGCGCTGGTTGAGCTCTTCGACGTAGCGGCGGCATTCATCGTGGAGTTGCCTGTAAGCCGGGAGTGTGCCGCGGCTGGGTGCTGCGATCTGTAGGAGAACCAGTTTCCCGACCCATTCGGGATGTCTCGTGAACAATTCTTCCAGCGCCCGGAAACGGTCGAGAATGCCCTTCGTGTAGTCGAGACGCTCGACGCCGACGCACAGTTTGACATCCTCTTTCAGTCCGAACCTCTCGCGCAGGCGGGCGCGGCATTCGTCGACATCAGGAAGTTTCGCCAAAAGTTCGGCCGGCCATTCTATGGAGATGGGATAGGCGTGCACCAGCGTCGTCTGTCCGCCGTAGGAGATCGCCGCATCGGCCCGCTCTATACGGCTTTCCAGAAAGCGATCGACGCTTTCGGCGAAATTGTTGGCATGGAACTGGGTATGGAAGCCGATGATGGAGCTGCCGAGCAAGCCCTCCAGTATCCGTTCACGCCATGGACAGATGCTGTACACTTCCGAGTTGGGCCATGGGATATGCCAGAAAGTGATGACGATCGCCTCGGGCAGGCGCTCTCGGATCATGCGCGGCAAGAGCGCGAAGTGATAGTCCTGGACCAGCACGATCGGCCGCTCGTTGCGCGCTTCGGCAACCACAGTATCGGCGAACTTCCGGTTGACGGCCTCATAGGCCTCCCAATCCGACGCACGGAAAATCGGGCGGGTGAAGGCGATATGGCAAAGCGGCCACAGACCTTCATTGGCGAAGCCCAGATAATAGCCCTGGTATTCTTCCTCCGTCAGCCAGACCCTGCGCAGCGCGTAGGACGGATTGCCAGGCGGCACCTCAATCCGGTCGTTCTTGTCGACCGTGAGGCGGTCCGCTGTTCCGCCGCCATAGGCGATCCAGGTGCCGGCACAGGCGCGGGTGATCGGCTCGAGCGCCGAAACCAGCCCGCTGGCCGGTACCAAGAGCTCGACGCTATCATCCTTGATGTTGTGGATATAGGGCTCGCGGTTGGATACCACGATCACCTGCGTCTCCGGCAGATCGTCCGCCAGGATCTTGCGCAAGGTGTCGGGCGACCATGTGATCAGTGCGGCATCGGCCGAGTGGCCGTTCTTTTCAAACTCCCGCAGCACTTTGCGAGCCGCTTCCGAAGCCACGTCCTCGCCTGCGGCGTATGCGACCGCTGGTGTGTGGCTGTGGCGCCGTTGGAATACCGAGAACACCACGGCAACAGCGGAAAGGCCGAGGCTTGCAAGGATCAGAATCCAGAGTACCTCTATGCCATAGTCTGACATTGGAACAACGATTTTCCTCCGGTTGGTGGCCGTTTTTCTTTTTTTCAAGCCGGCCACTGGTGACAGGCCGCTGTGCGCCGGCATGATTTTGCAACGCACGGATGGGGCCATCGGTTCCGGTAGTTTAAGCGCGGCGGTCAATTCGATGCGTAAAGCCAAACTAGGTCCGCACGATGAGCGGCACTAACCCCTCATGTCGGTCGGCGAGAAAGGCGACGACCCTGTCGCCGACGCGCTGAAATGTCAGATCCACCGCCCTTGCGCCAATGCCCAGATGCCTCAGCGTGAGCATGTCGATACCAATCGGCAGCCTGGGCCGGGTCACGTGGATTTCGCCGTCCCAGCCGTGGATCTCCAGGCCGAGGCAGGCCTGCATCAGCATGAAGGCAGACCCGGCCGACCACGCCTGCGGCAAGCAGGCGACGGGATAGGCGATCGGCGCTTCGCCCGGCGCGCGGGTAAAACCGCAGAACAGTTCGGGCAACCGCATGTTGAAATGGACCGCCGATTCGAAGGTACTGCTCATCAGCCGGACCACGCTTTCACGCTCGCCAAAGCGTGCCAGACCGGCGCCGCACATGGCGGTGTCATGCGGCCAGATCGATCCGTTGTGGTATGACATCGGGTTGAAGAACACAGCATCGTCGGCGACCGTCCTCAGCCCCCAGCCCGAATGGAAGGACGCCGAAAGCAGTTGGTCGGCGACCATCTGCGCCCGCGTCGGCTCGGGGAGCCCGACATAGAGAAGATGCCCGACATTAGACGTCCGCACTTTGCAGGGCTCGCTGGCGCCATCAATCGCCAAGGCATAGAAGCCGAGGTCGTCCAGCCAGAAATGGTGCTCCACAGCGGCGCGCATGGCCTCGGCGCGGCTGTCCCAATGATCGGCCCTGTCGTCCTCGCCGCGGCGACGGGCGAGCGCCGCCAGCCCCCGGAACGCGGCAAAGACATAGCCTTGCACCTCCACCAGGGCGATCGGTCCCTTGGGGATTCGGCCATCTGCATGGAAGACGGAATCGATACTGTCCTTCCATCCCTGGTTGGTGAGGCCGGACTCGGCTGCACGCTGATAGGTGACGAAGCCGGTCGGCCGGCTTGCCTCCTCGGTCCATTCAGCCGCGGCGCAGAGCGACGGCCACAGGCTGTCGACGAACGCCATGTCACCGGTACGGTCCGCATAGGCGCAGGCGAGATGGATGTAGAGCGGCGTCGTGTCGACACCGCCATAGTAGCGGCCGAAGGGGAGCTCCCGCAGCGCCGCCATTTCGCCTTTGCGGGTCTCGTGCATGATCTTACCCGGCTGCGAATCGCTGAACGGCGATGTCTCTGTCGCCTGGTGCTGGGCAAGGAAGGCCAGCACGCCTCGCGCCAAGCCCGGGTTGAGCCACAGCATCTGCAACGCGGAGATCACGCCGTCGCGGCCGAACGCCGTCGAAAACCAGGGGATGCCCGCATAGGGGTAGGGTCCGGTCGTAAGCTCGGTGGTCAGCAGCGCCACATCCGCGCGAGCGCGCGCGACCCAATCGTTGAAGACGCGCCCGGAACTGTGCACCGTGGCACCATGGCGGCGCTTAACCCGCATGCCGAAGCGAGCCCGGGCCGCGGCGGCGCGGAAGCGATCGCGGTTCGGCGTTTCCGCGACCTCGGGACCGACCTCGACATACAGCGCCTTGCTGCTGCGCCTCGTCAAGGCAATCAGGAAATCCGCACGGTCGGCCGTCAGATGGTCCGGCGCCTGCGAGAACGATATCGCCGACATCCGCGCCAGCCCGTCCAACCCGTCGTAGCGAAGCAGGACGGAGGTCGCATCGGTCTCGGCAGCATGGGCCATACCGCGCTTCAGCCTTGTCGAGCCGCGCACTTCGAACATGTCACGGAAGTCGGCTGCAAAATGCAGCGAAATGCGGATAGTGGAGTGTTCCTGACTGTAATTGGAAAGGGTGATGCGTTCAAACAGCCGGTCCTGCCAAAGCAGCCTGACGCGTTCGATATGGATCGCGCCCTGCGGAATGTCCCGGCCGTGGACGCTCTGCATCGGCAGATTGGTCAGGTTGGAGGTGAAGAGCACATTGTCCTGGCTGAGCGACGCACCGAGCAGCGATGTCTGCCGGCCGCCGACGATCAGCCGGAATTCGGAAAGCACTCGCGTGTCGTCACGGAAGAAACCATCGCCGGCGCCGCGGATATCGCCGTAGGCGTCGGCCACGGCGAAGCAATCGCCTTGCTTGAGGGCGAACAGCCGATGCGGCTCTCGAGGTGCGGTGGCGTCCAGGGACGCAAGTGCTACGGCGGGATCAAGCTTGCGCTCGTCGAGTTGGGCCATTCGCTACATATCTCTCTCGTTTCGCCCCCGAGGTAATGCCGCTCACGACCGCTCTTGCTTCGGCCGACGCACCAATCAGGCGCGCGTAGGCGGAAACGTAGTCGCGGGTCATTCTTTTGGCGGAAAACCGCCTCTCGAAGACAGCTCGAACCTTCCGCCTGTCGAGCCGCAGCATGCCCGGCACCGATGCGACCGCGCCCTCCATGGAATTCACGATAAAACCGGTTATGCCTTGATCGACGATTTCCGGCATGGCGCCGGAATTCCAGGCGATCACCGGCGTGCCGCAGGCCATCGCTTCTATGACGGCAAGACCGAACGGCTCGGGCCAGTCGATCGGGAATACGAGGCCCACCGCCTTGCCGAGGAATTCCGCTTTCTTGTCCTCCTCGATCTCGCCGACATAGTCGACACGGTCACCGTCGACCAGCGGCTCGATCATCTCTCGGAAATAGGCCCGGTCGTCGTCGCCGATCTTTGCCGCAAGCTTCAGTTTCAGCCCCGAGCGCAGCGCGATCTCGATGGCACGATCCGGACGCTTATCGCGCGACATCCGGCCAAGGAAGGCGAGGTAGGGCTCCCCTGGGCTCGGCTCGAAAACCGGTTTGTAGAGTTCGATAGGCAGCCCGTGGTGGATCGTCGTCAGCCAGTTGGCGTTGGCGAGCCCCGTTCTTTGGCTACGGGAAACGGAGATCATCGGAAAGCGCGGAAAACGCTCATAGGCCGGCGCCAGATCGACATAGTCGAGCCTGCCATGCGGCGTCGTCACCGTCCGCTCGGGCATGTGCTCGAAAAAAGAAAAATGCAGGAAATGGCTGAGGTGAAAATGAATGATATCAAATTCTTGAGATCGTTTCCTCACCTCGGAAAGCATCGAAAGGTGCGCGGCTGTCTCGGATTTCAGCGGGCGTGGGTCAAGACGCAGCGCACGCTCGCGACACGGCACCAATTTTGCCGACGTTTTTGTATCGCCACTGGCGAACAAGGTTACGTCATGGCCAAGCTCGACCAATCCTTCGGTCAGATAGAAGACAATGCGCTCCGTACCTCCATAGAGCCGAGGCGGTACGGATTCATGGAGCGGCGCCACATGGGCTATTCTCATAGTCTGGCATTTCCCTCAAAGATCATCGCTGAAGTCGAAATGCATCACCCCCCCCGAACGTTCCCGCCACGGCAAGAAGTCGGGCGATGACTGGCCATTCACTCAGCCGACCCGTTGCCATTTAGCAAGGGTGGGCGTTTTTGCCGGGAACCAATTGGCTGGCCGTGAATTTAGCTAGGTTCGATCGAACGCATCGCGATCGACCGGGAGGAAACGATGAATCGCCTGCAGTTCTTTACGCCGGTGCGAATTTCGTGCGGGCAGGGGAAACCTGTCGAAGAAATCGACAGTGTCAACGAAGCGATGACGTTTTTGCGCCATTGGCCGAAAGGGCGGCGCGGCCCGGTGTATCAATGCGCGCTGAACTGCTGCGCTGCGGCTCTGGCGGGCCAGATGTCTGCCGAGGAAGCAAGAAAGGCTTTTACGGGCTTTGCCCGGATCACCCGGCTGCTGGATGACGACATGGCGCTGCCGATGGGCGGCGAAAAGATGGACAGCGCATTCGCGCCGAGGCGATAGACGTCGCGACTGCCGAGGTTGGCCTCTGCTCGTCGGAGCCAGGCTTAGCTGAGCAAGCCGGTGCCACGAACCGCGCAACGCGACGCGCAATCTGCAGGGCCGATGCCCGGGCGCCTGGATCCAAGCCGGCCCTTATGGCAAGACCGAAATGCGCCCGAGAAGAGCCACCAGTTCCGCCTGACGTCTCGTTTCGGTCTTGGCGAACAGCGAGGCAAGCTGGGAGCGGATCGTGGTGCGGCTGAGGCGCCAACTGCGGGCGATCTCCAACGGAGCATCGCCCTGAGCCAAGCGCAGCGCAAGGTGCGTTTCCGCGCTCGTCAAGCCAAACATCCTTTGCAGTGTCTGAGGATTTGGCCCCGACCTGCTCTCACGGTCCAACAATGCCACAATGCTCGTTCCGTCAGGAGCGATCAGGCCGTTCTCTTTCAGTACCACCGGCCTGTCACCTCTGCTGCGGATCACCACCCAAGACAGGGATCCCGGCAGGAAATGGGCCGGAACATTCGCGATCAGCCGTTTTAGGGCTACCGAAAGCTCGCTGGCTGTATCAGCCGGCTCCCCCTGGCGCTCCAGCGTGGTTTGAGCGGCGGCATTCCATTCGATGACTTTTCTTTCGCGGTTCAGTACGAGATAGCCACAGCCGATGCGATCAAGCATCCCCGTGACGGATTCCAGGCTGCGTCTCCGCGGTTCGTCGGCCCCTGCGTCCGGTCGTTCAGATGCACCAATCGAATGATAAGCATATGACGGCCGCATCATCTGGGCGCCAGGGTTATACTTGGCTCCTATTGTAACGTTCCGTTTGCCCGCAACCGCATCACTGTGTCTCTCGATCATAGCCATTTTTAACCTCCCCAAAGGTTCGTCAGCCCGTAGTAAATCGTTCGTGATTTACGAACAGTCTTCTTGCGTGGGGCTCGTGAAAAAACGGGCCCTACTACCTTGAAATTCGATATATTCTGAGGAGTTATGACCAAGTCATGCTCCCCCCACGAGATAAAATGCGCGCTGTGATAGTGGTATGGCAATCCGGCAGTCGTACTAGGTTGTACGTTTTTTGCTCTAGTCTCGACGGCCTAGTCAAAAGGTTGTAGTCTATGCCCATGAACTCGCAGTCGCGCAGGTCGGATTCGAACCCATCAGTCAGACTGCTAACTCACCTTGCCTCCGTATTGGTGCTGGCTGCTACACTGATATTTGAAACAAGAGCGTCAGTATATATTGGGGAGGGATCGAGTTTTCTGGAGTTTATACCAGCTATTATTATCATTTCCTACCTTGAAGACCGTGGGCCTGCGCTTGCGGCGACAATCCTGATGGTGGCTGCCGGCCTATTGGCACGAAGCACCCTGCATGGTCAGATATCCAGCGAAGATTGGGCGCGCGCCATTTTGCTTGTGGTTTCGGGGGGCGTGATTGCCGTGACGTTTCATCGGCTGCGGCAGGACTTGCGTGAGCTGCTGGAAGTAGCAGAGGCCAGACTCGCCGCCGTCGAAGCAACTGAAAGCCGCTACCGCTGGGCTTTCGAACGCGCCGCCATGGGATTCGCAAACACCAACGAGAAAGGTGAGCTGCTGCAATCCAACAGACGCCTCAGTGAGATGACTGGCTACGAGGAGGAGGAGCTTGCCCAATTGCGGCTCGAGACACTCGTTCATCCGGACGACCGTGATGCCTTGGAGCAGTTGCTGGCGGGCCTGGGTAACGACTCTGCTTCGTTCGCTTCGGAGGTTCGTCTGTTAAGAAAGAACGGTTCGGCATTCTGGGCGCGGCTAACCCTGTCTTCGTCCGTGCCCGACGGGGTTCTCTCAGAGAGCATCTTCGTAGTGGTCGACGATATCTCGGAACGACGAGCCGTACACGAAGCGCTTCGGGCTCAGAAGGAGTGGCTGGATCTCGCTTTGTCTGCCGGACGCCTGGCCACGTGGCGGATCGACCTTAAAGACGGGATCGTCACCGGATCGGGCACGTTCTGGGACATTCTCGGCCTGCCCCCGGCCGCTAGCCGCCGTTTGGAGGAACTGTCAGCCGTTGTCCATCCGGCGGACTGGCCAAAGCTGGTAGCATCGAGAAAGCTCGCATCAGTCACGAACTACGACGTCGAGATTCGCGTCCGACGACCGGACGGACATATCCGCTGGGTTGCCCTGCGCGGAAGGGAAGAGAAATACGATGATCGTCTACAGCGGCTCGGCGTGGCCGCCGACCTGACCGAGCGAAGACAAACCACGCTGCTGCGCGCCGCGGCAAAGAAGCGGGAGCGCATCATGCTCGAACAACGCCACAGGTTCAGCAACCTATTTCCTGTGATCACGGCGCTGGTGAAAATGGTCAATGTTCCGGAGAACAATGTCGCCAGGTACAAGGAGACGCTCATCGACCGGATTCGTTCGCTTGAGGCAACGCATCTGCTCCTTTCAGGCAACAGCAGCGCGTCGGGAATGCTCCACGATCTCGTTGTTCAGGAGTTGCAACCGTACATGGGGACACGCGACATATCAGTCAGCGGTCCCTCCGTTGCGATGTCAGGCGGCGCCGCCGAGAGCTTTGCGATGATTGTTCACGAGCTTGCGACCAATTCCCTGAAACATGGAGCGCTTGGCGATTCAAAAGGCCGGATCGAGGTAAATTGGACATTCGCGTCTGAAGACGCACGCAGTGACATCGTGTTCGAGTGGGTGGAATCGGGGCGGCGGCGGACTTCAAAAGTTGTCCGTCATGGGTTCGGTTCTATGATAATCGGAGTGGATGGGGCGCCGCTTGTCGGTTACTCGCCTAAGTTGGAAATGTCGGATCACGGGCTGCAATATTCGCTGCGGCTGTCGCGCAAGGAAATCGGCCCTTAGCGCTTTGACGCAAAAATCGGGCTCGTTTCTAAAGCGCGTCGCGTTTGACCGGCCTCACGCGACGCGCTTTAGGTTGTTGTTTATGCATGTCGTTATCGCAAAACCGCTGCACACTTTTGCGCGACATGCATTAGAAGGCATAACGCGCAGGTTCAAAGCTTTAGAGCGTGCCTTGCGCGTCCAGGATGCGGCGCTCTAATTGACATCCCTCGTTAGCCAGGTCTTCAGCATAACGGCAGCCTCTGTTCGATTCCGTACCCCAAGCTCACGCAGAACCGCAGCGGCATGAATTTTCGTCGTCGCTTCGGCGATTTCCAGATCGCGCGCAATTTCCTTATTCGAGTACCCTTCCGCCATCAGCTTGAGGACCTCCTTTTGCCTCGAGGTTAGCCTGCCAAGATTGCCACTGGTGGTACGTCGGGGTGGGATATGCTCGGATGGAGTAGGTACGTGAGTTGCTTGCGCGGCACCCGGGCGCGACAGAAGTGCAGGCACGTAGATGCGGCCCGAGAGGATTTCGTTGACGGCCATAACGACCTCCTCGTCTCTTTGCGACTTTACGATATAGCCGTGAAGTCCGATCGAGAGAGCCGTGAGTATCTCCGAGCGTGAATCGTTCCCGGAAACAATCGCAAATCGCGTATCCGGATAAGCCGACAGAATGCCGCTGAGCACTTCCTGATTGAACAATCCCGGCATGTTCAAGTCCAGGATCGCAAGATCAACGGACGCCTGTTCCGCCAACAGACTGAGTACGGCATCGAAACACGACGCCTCAAATATTTCCACACCTGGAATGCCTGCGGTCAGTGCCAATCGCAAGCCACGACGATACAAGCCGTGATCGTCGGCGATAACGATTCGATACATTGAACTACCCCAACCAAACCTAGACGGATGGAACGGTCATAGGCCTTAAAGTCGTGGCCAATCACTCGTCGATTCATCCAGTCAACGCCGCGGTGCCCCAACACCGCATGCGTCAGATTGTTAATATAATCCTAAATAACAGGTAAGGCTCCTCTTTTTTTTGAACCCTGTGAACGAGAGCCGCTGACGTCGTCGCATGTGTCAAACGGCTTGCAAAACTGACCCCGATCGGCGTCCAATTTTGACCCCCTTATGGCGATGGCCAGATGCGACTTCCCGATTCCGGTGTGCCGCCGATCAGCCCGCGCATCGAGCCGAACACAACGGAACGTAGATCGAGCGAGCGCCCTTGCGTTGGCTTCATGGTCTGCGATCTTTCGTGCGAAATTGCGGCGCGAACTTGTTGGTCCTGTCGATGATCGCTAACCCTCTCGCCTTTGCGGGAAGCGGCTGCTTTCCGTTAGCTACCGAAACATCACGATTTGCTTACGTATATGTGCCTTTTGATTAAAATGTAGCAAAATCGTGACGCAGGACCGAGAATTCCGGGATTGGCTTTGCAAGGCTGGGATAGCGAGGCGGGAAAAGCTGATATCGCCAATCATGAGGCAATATTCCCAGTCATGCGACAGATGAGAGGCTTGTGATCACTCCTTCCGTTGCATCATGTCTTCAAGCCTATGGCGACGAGTGTTTTTCGATTGCCCATCGAGAATTTTAATGAATTTGAGATACACTTAATTGGTACGCAATTGTCGGACACCGGGACCGGCAAGTCAGGAAGGGGGTCTGTCGTGAGCGAAGAGATCAGTGTCGCCGAAGCCTACAGCAAAGGCCGCACCATCTTCATGGGGCTGGAGTTGCTCATCGCGCCCGGTGCGCTCGTTCCCCGGCCGGAGACGGAGTTGCTCGGCACGACCGCACTTGATGTTCTGAGTCAAATGAACCTGCCGGCGCCGCGCGTTATCGACATGTGCTGCGGGGCCGGCAATCTGGCCTGCGCCATCGCGCATTACGCCCCCACCGCGCTTGTCTGGGCGAGCGATCTCACCGATGGATGCGTCGAAGTCGCGCGCCGCAACGTCGCCCATCACGTCTTGGCGGATCGCGTGTCGGTGCTTCAGGGCGACTTGTTCAGTGCTTTCTCGGGCTTGAAGCTAGATGGCACGATGGACGTGATCATCTGCAACCCGCCTTACATTTCCGAAAAACGGCTCGAGGGCGACCGCGCGCATCTGACCGAACTCGAGCCGCGGGAAGCGTTTGCGGCCGGTCCCTACGGCCTGAGCATCCATATGCGGGTGATCAAGGACGCGCCACGTTACTTGCGGCGCGGAGGCATCCTGCTCTTTGAGGTAGGCCTGGGCCAGGACCGGCAGGTCATCAGTCTGCTGGAGCGTTCCAAGGCGTACGAAACTATCCGCGCGGTCACGAACGAAGCCGGCGAGGGCAGGGTGGTTATGGGACATACCACGCCGCAAGCGTGAGCATGCCGAGACTGCGGAAGGCTCTGTTGCGCTGTCGGCGGCGTAGAACAACGCTAATGCATGTCGCGCAAAAGTGTGCAGCGGATTTGCGATAACGACATGCATAAAACAACAACCTAAAGCGCGTCGCGTGAGGCCCGGTCAAACGCGACCCGCTTTAGGCAAGATGTCGGCAATCAGTTTTGCTTGCGGAGAATATATTGCGCAATTCCTTGGATGGAATCGAGGTTCTCCGGCAGGAGTTCGCTGTCTTCGACGGTGATGCCGAAGGTCTCCTCGATGAAGCCGATAACCTCGAGTACCCCTGCCGAGTCGACGATGCCTTGGTCGAGAAGGGACGTGTGGCTATCCAGAGCATCCGCGTCGGCTATATAGAAATTCGACGCCAGGAAAGCGCGGATCTGGTCCCTGCAGGTTTCGCCTCTATCCTTGGTGGACAACATTGAATTCTCCTGAGCGCGGCGGATCTGCTCGACCGCACCATCGCCGCCAGCCGAAATCTTTTCATCGATCATTCTGATGAAGCCGCGATCTTCGCCAAACGGCCGCGCTTGCTTCCCGTTGGCTGTCACATCGCGGCGCAGCCGATCGCGCCTGGCGTACCGCCAGCGCCGCCGCTATTGGCTTAATTCGTCGCGTTCGCGGTTCTGGGCGATATCACGCAGCGAGGGGGCAAAAAGATCAGTGGTTTTACGCTTACCCGGCCCTCTGATCAGCTTTTTGGCCCTTTTTTTGTTTATTCGGTGCTTTTGTAGGCCCGCTGGTGTCTGAGTCTTCGGCGGAGACAAAGCAGTATGCAAAGATATGTCCCCGGTTCTCGTCGGTTACGCGAATCCAATCCTTTTGCCACGTTCGGAGAGTTACACGTCGATCTGTCGACATGGCGGCGGCTCTGAAGGGGCTCGGCGCGTTGATGATACGCGCCGCGATCACATCATCGCCCTCCATTTGTTCGACGAGGTATGTCTGCATAGATGCCTCCCCAGGTCCGCTACAACTTTAACGTCGGTCAAAGCGTCCGGTTGCAGCGTAGCAAAGAGATTTTTGACAAATGTGACGAACCGACGAGGCCGCTGCTCGGCCGTTCCGAGAACGACGGAGATGGCCCAAGCTCTCATCCTGACGGAAGGCCGCTTACGGATCGCTTACATCTCGGGATCTTGCCGCCGCGCTACATGAGAAAAGGAAACCTGCGTCAAGGTGTACGGTCGAGGGTTAGCGGTGGATCGACCAAGCGGCGCGCAGGTCGTTGGCCTGGGCGGTCCTGCGGCCGCAAGCAGTCAGGGCGCCTTTGGTCGCCGTTACGAGCGCGGCATTGTCCTTGGCGGTTGTGCCGTCGGCCAGAGTAAAATTGTTCTCGAACCCGACGCGGGCATGGCCGCCCAGCAGCGCACCGGCCGTAACGCAAGCGGTTTCTTCCTGACCGAAGGCGCAGACCATCCAGTGCGCGAAGCGCGGGCGGTCATGCGCAAGGAAGGGAAGCAGGTCGGCCGGTCGCGAAACCTGTCCCGGCGTGTAGCGGCCGAGCACATAGAGCACCGGGATGTCGTCGAAGGGCACCAGCCCGCGCTGCTGCATGGCGGCTAGGGCCGAAGCCTCTTCGGGCGCGTAGAGAATCATCTGAGGGGCGATCCGCTCGCTCTTCAGCCACCACAGGAACTCCGCGAAAGCGGTCTCGTGGGCAGCGTCCGGCACCAGTTCGCGCAGCGCCAGCGAAACCGCCTCAGGGCGGGTAGCGCGAACAATCGCCATCTGCTCGGCCGGCTGGTATCGGCCGACCGCTTCGCTGGTGATCTGGATGATCAGCCGCTCGCCTACCGCGTCGCGTATCGCTTTCGTCGTCTCGCGATAAGCGTGCGCGTCGAGCAAATGGCCGCCGTCGCGATCACGGACATGCGTATGGATCATAGCGGCACCGGCCTCGAGGCAGGCGGCGGCGGTCCGGGCCAGTTCCTGGGGGCCGATCGGCAGGGCAAGGTGGTCTTGCTTGCCACGCCGCCCACCATTCGGCGCAACGGCGATCGCCGTCGGTGCGATAAGTCCGGGGCCGGTCACGTCCCTGTCGACGGTCATAGGTGCAGTCCAATCGTTTCAGTATTGCGCACTATGTAACATATGTTGCATGATAGGTTCGCTGTAAATCGCGCCATCGTCAATCGAGGGAAGCATGACACACATCCTGCATCGTCAGATCCATGCGACCCTGCCCGTCGCGGCCGGCGGCAAGGGTATCGAACTCTTCGACCGCGATGGCCGCGCCTATATCGACGCGTCAGGCGGCGCGGCGGTTTCCTGCCTCGGTCACGGCCATCCCGACGTGACGGCCGCGCTCCACGCGCAGGCCGACAAGCTCGCCTATGCCCACACCAGCTTCTTCACCAACGAGCCGGCCGAGACATTGGCCGACAAGCTCGTCGCTGGCGCGCCGCAAGGTATTAGCCACGCCTATTTCGTGTCCGGCGGCTCCGAAGCGGTGGAGGCGGCGCTCAAGATGGCACGGCAGTTTTTCGTCGAAACTGGCAAGCCCGAGCGGCGAAACGTCATCGCCCGCCGACAGAGCTATCACGGCAACACGCTCGGCGCTCTTGCTGCCGGGGGTAATGAGTGGCGCCGCGCCCAATTCCGCCCGTTGCTGATCGACACGCATCATATCGACCCATGCTATGCCTACCGCTTCCAGGAAGCCGGTGAGAGCGAGGAGGCCTACGGCCTGCGCGCCGCCCAGGCGCTCGAGGATAAAATTCTCGAACTCGGTCCGGACACCGTCATGGCCTTCGTCGCGGAACCTGTCGTCGGCGCGACAGCAGGAGCAGTGCCTGCCGTTCCTGGCTATTTCGGGCGCATCCGGGAAATCTGTGACCGCTACGGTGTGCTCCTCATCCTCGACGAGGTGATGTGCGGCATGGGCCGCACCGGCACGCTGCACGCTTGCGAGCAGGACAGCGTCGCGCCCGACCTGATGACAATCGCCAAAGGCCTCGGCGGAGGCTACCAGCCTATTGGTGCGGTGCTGCTTTCACGCCGCATCTTCGACGCGTTCGCCAAAGGCTCCGGCTTTTTCCAGCACGGCCACACCTACATATGCCATCCGATGGCCTGCGCAGCAGCTCTTGCTGTCCAGGAGGTGATCGCTCGCGACGATCTGCTCGCCAATGTTCGGGCGATGGGCGCACACCTTTCGCGACAACTGGGCGAACGGTTCGGCAACCATCCCCATATCGGCGACATTCGCGGGCGTGGCCTTTTCATGGGTGTAGAGCTGGTCGAGGATCGCTCGACCAAAGCGCCCTTCGACCCGAAGCTGAAACTCAATACGAAGATCAAGCGCGAGGCGATGGCTCGTGGCCTACTCGTCTATCCCGCGGGTGGCACGATCGACGGAATACGTGGCGATCATGTGCTGCTTGCGCCGCCCTTCATCATAGACGCAACAGCAATCGACGCGGTTGTCGACCGGCTCGGCGACGCAATAGACGCCGCGCTGGCATAGCGCCAGTGCTCCTCATTCAGGCAGATAGGCCCCGAACGCCTGTAGCTCCAATTCCGTCTCCCTGACACGAGCCGCGGCTGCCGGCCCGCTGCGCGCAAGCATCGTTGCAGCCAGCGCTTCCACGATAGCCATAGCTGCGGCTACTGACGGGAAGAAAGACGGGCTGTCGGTAGAGAATCGCAATGTAACGTCAGCATGCCGCGCGATCGGAGCAGCCACGCTGTCGACAATCGCGACAATCGGAACGCTGTGTCGTTGCGCAGCCTCCATCACCGGCCCGAGTTCACGCGAATAGGGCGAAAAGCCGATCGCGACGACCGCTTCCCTCTTTCCGAGCGCTGCTAGTTCCGCCTCGATCGCACCGCCGTCGCCGCCGAGCAGCGTGACGTCGCGCCGAAACATCCGGCAGAGATAGACGAGCGCGTGGGCGGGCGCGCGGCAGCTTCGGAACCCGGCGACGCGTATGCGCTGTGCCTTCTCCAGTATTGCGCAAGCCTTTGCTATTTCTTCGCTGGCGTTGGCCGCTTCGGCCGCCGCCAGATTGGCAACCGTCGTCCTCAGCGATTCCGCGAAAATCGCCTCCGACCCGCGCTTGACAAGCGCATCGGCCCTTGCCGCGAAAGGCGCCTTGCCGGAGCGCAGCCGGTCCTCGAACGGCTTGCGCAGCGCCGCCCAATCACCGAAGCCCAGTCGCCGCGCCAATCGCACGAAGGTCGTCGGTGTCACCTCTGATCGCGCGGCCAGAACCCGCATGGAAACCAGTGCCACCTCGTCGGGATGATCGACCAGGAATCGCGCCGCCTTGCGCAGCTCTGAGCTCAATTCGGGGAGTTCGGTCAATATGCGCGCCAGAAGCGCGTCGAAACCCATCTCCCGCGTATTCATTGTAACAACCATTTCCCTTGATTGATAAAGCGCAACAATCGTAGCATGCATCGACGTGCCTTGACACTAAAACACCGGATGGCCGCGACGGCACGCAAAGTACCAAGGGAGAACCAGATGAAACATGCCCGGACTGCACGCCATGGAGCGCAGATCGCCGCCTTGTCGGCCGCGCTGCTGCTTTCGGCCAGCGCAATGGCGCAGCAGAATTTCGTTACCATCGGGACCGGTGGCGTCACCGGCGTCTATTATGCCGCCGGCGGTGCTATCTGCCGCCTGCTCAACAAGGATCGTAAGACACACGGCATCCGCTGCTCGGTCGAATCGACCGGCGGATCGGCGTTCAACGTGAACACGATCAAGGAAGGCGAACTCGACTTCGGCATGGCGCAGTCCGACGTCCAGTACAACGCATACAAGGGGCTGGAATCATTCAAGGATGGTGGCGCTCATACCGACCTGCGCGCGGTTTTCTCGATCCATCCGGAGCCGTTCACGGTCCTGGCGCATCCGAATGCCGGCGTGACGAAATTCGAGGACTTCAAGGGCAAACGTTTCAACGTCGGCAATCCCGGTTCCGGGACACGCGCTTCCATGGAACGTCTGCTCGGTGCGATGGGCTGGACGTTGGCCGACTTTTCGCTCGCATCGGAGTTGAAGGCTGACGAGCACGGCCCGGCGCTCTGCGACGGCAAGATCGACGGGTTCTTCTACGGCGTCGGCCATCCCTCGGCGAACATCCAGGATCCGACGACCACCTGCGCCGCCAAGCTGGTGCCGTTGACTGGAGAAGTCGTGGACAAGCTCGTCGCCGAGAATCCTTACTACGCCAAGGCGATCATCCCAGGCGGCCTTTACGCAAACAATCCCGACGATACCGGGACTTTCGGCGTGCTCGCCACGTTGGTGACTTCGGCCAAGGTTCCCGATGAGAGCGTCTATCAATTGACCAGGGCGGTGTTCGAGAATTTCGACGAGTTCAAGTCGCTGCATCCGGCCTTCGCTAAGCTCGACCCGGCCAAGATGGTGTCGGAAGGGAATTCCGCGCCGCTGCATCCGGGCGCTGAAAAATACTTCAAGGAGAAGGGCTGGCTGAAGTAGGCTCCGTGACCTGACGGCAGTCCGGCGGGTCCAGCGGACCCGCCGGGGGCATCCGCAACAGGAGGCGTCATGAGCGAAGTGAAGGGACAACCGGCCGGCGTCGATCTCGAAGAGCTCGAACAGCTTGTCGCGGAGGCCGATACGGGTGGCCGGCATCCGAGCGGAACAGTCGCTCGAATCCTGCTCTGGGTTGCAGTTGCCTGGTCGCTTTTCCAGCTCTGGTACGCTTCGCCTTTGCCGTTCGTCTTCGGCTTCGGCATCCTCAATGACACGGAAGCGCGCGCCATCCATCTCGGCTTCGCGCTGTTTTTGACGTTCCTCGCCTATCCGGCGCTGAGATCCTCTCCCCGCGATCGTGTGCCGCTACTCGACTGGGTGCTGGCCGTGGTCGGCGGGTTTGCCGGCGCCTACCTCTTTCTCTTTTACGTCCAGCTTTCCGGACGGCCGGGCCAGCCGACCACGCTCGATCTCATTACCGGCACCGTTGGCATCCTGTTGCTTCTCGAGGCGACGCGCCGCGCGCTCGGCCTTCCGATGGTGGTCGTGGCATGTGTCTTCATCTTCTACACCTTTGCCGGCCAGTACATGCCGGACGTGATTCAGCATCGCGGCGCATCGCTCAACAAGTTTCTCAACCATCAATGGCTGACCACCGAAGGCGTCTTCGGGATTGCACTTGGTGTGTCGACGAGCTTCGTCTTTCTCTTCGTCCTGTTCGGCACACTTCTGGAAAAGGCAGGCGCCGGCAACTGGATGATGCAGATCTCCATCGCGCTGCTCGGCCATCTGCGCGGCGGCCCTGCGAAAGTCGCCGTGGTCTCATCGGCTCTCAACGGCGTCGTGTCCGGCTCGTCCGTCTCCAACGTGGTTTCGGGCGGCATCTTCACCATCCCGCTGATGAAGCGCACCGGCCTTTCCGGCGTCAAGGCGGGTGCCATTGAGGCTTCAGCCTCGATCAACGGCCAGATCATGCCGCCGGTCATGGGTGCGGCCGCCTTCCTGATGGTCGAATATGTCGGCATTCCCTATTCGGAGATCGTCAAGCACGCGCTGCTGCCGGCGGTCTTTTCCTATATCGCGCTGCTCTACATGGTTCATCTCGAAGCGATAAAGATGGGCCTGAAGACAATCCCGCAGCGTCCGACGCCGGCAAGAGAACGGATGCTGCGGATGGGGCTGGGACTGTCGGGCAGCGTTCTCGCCGTCTGTATCGTTTATTACGGCATCGTTGCTATCCAGGCTGTCTTCGGCGGGACGGCGCCCCCGGTGCTAGCGATCGCCGGCGTAGCTCTCTACGTCGCCTCGGTCTGGTATTCCTCCCGCTACCCCGATCTGGCACTCGATGACCCGAACGCGCCAATCCTGGAACTGCCGCGCGCCTGGGACGTCACGCGGACCGGGCTCGATTTCCTCATCCCGATCGCGGTGCTTCTGTGGTGCCTGATGGTCGAGCAGATGTCGCCCGGCCTCTCGGCGTTCTGGGCGACCCTTTCAATCCTCGGTATTGTCGCCACCCGCAAGCCGCTGATGGCGGTCTTCCGCAAGGAAAACCTCGCCGCCTCAGTACTGGCTGCCTGGGACGACCTGATCGACGGGCTGGCGCTCGGCGCCCGCAACATGATCGGCATCGGTATCGCCACGGCCACTGCCGGCATCGTCGTCGGCACGATCACGTTGACCGGTCTCGGCCTGATGATGACGGAACTCGTCGAGTTCATCTCCGGCGGCAACGTCATCCTGATGCTGATCCTCATCGCCGCGATCAGCCTTGTGCTCGGCATGGGTATTCCGACCACCGCAAACTACATCCTCGTGGCCACGCTGATGGCGCCGGTCGTGGTCGATCTCGGCGCGCAGGCCGGATTGCCAATCCCGCTGATCGCGGTCCACCTGTTCGTCTTCTACTTCGGCATCATGGCCGACATCACCCCGCCCGTCGGGCTGGCGGCCTTTGCGGCGGCGGCGATCTCCAAGGAAGATCCGATCGCCACCGGCTTCCAGGGCGCGCTCTATTCGCTGCGCACGGCGATCCTGCCGTTCGTCTTCATCTTCAATCCGGCGATCCTGCTGATCGGAGTCGACACCTGGCCCCAGACAATCTGGGTGGCTACCGTGTCGTTGATTGCAATATTGCTGTTTTCGGCCGCGACCATGAACTGGTTCGTGATCAAAAGCCGTCTGTGGGAAAGTGCGGCGCTGCTGCTCATCTGCTTCACGCTGTTTCGGCCGGACTGGTGGCTCAATCAGGTGTCGCCGCCTTACGAAGAATTGCCGGCGAGCGAGTTCCTGTCGTCGGTCGCGCAGACGCCGGCCGATGGCCGCATCAATTTCGTCGTCGAGGGCGTCGACCTCATGGGCGAGGATGTACGCAAGACGGTCAACGTGCCGCTCGGCGAGCCGGGCGAGCCGCTGGAGCGGCTGCGCGGCATCGGTCTTACCATCACGCAAGCGGGCGACGCGCTGATGATTAGCAATGTCGATTTCGGATCCTACGCCAAACGCATTGGGCTGGATGTCGGATATGACGTCGTGGCCGTGCTCAGAAAGGCCGACCAGCCCTCGAGCCTCATTCCGATCGGCCTGGCGCTTGCTGCGGCCACCGGCGTCGCCGGGCTGCAGTTCGCGCGGGCGCGCAGGCAGGCGGACAGGAAGGAAACCGGGCCGGCGCGCTGAGTCTGGAGCGGTTGATAACAGATGGTGGCAGGCGCCGGGCAAACCCTCAGTCAGCGGTCAGCACGACCTTGACGCTCTGCGAGCGGTCGGCGGCCAGGACAAACGCATCGCGGGCCGAGGCGAGGGGGCGTTCGGCGGTCACCAGCTTCAGGACGTCTATATCCCCGCCGACGATGAGATCGACCGCCTGGTTGAATTCCGCGCCGAAGCGGAACGTGCCTTTCAGGTCGATTTCCTTGGCCATCACCGCATTGGCCGCCACCGGGATCTGACCGCCCGGAAGATTGCCGACCTGAACGACCGTGCCGCCGCGCCGGACGCTGGCGATTGCCGCCGCGAGACCTGCTGCGGTGCCTGAAATCTCGAACGCGACATCGATCGCGCTGTCGGCTGCGAGCGCCTGGAGTTCGTCGTCGCCGCCGAACAGGTCGATCGTCCTGTTTGCTCCAAGTTTGCTGGCGAAAGCGAGCGGCGCCTTGGCTATGTCGGCGACGGTGAGCTCGCCACATCCCTTGAGCCTGGCGGCGAGCATCGTCAGGAGCCCGATGGGGCCGGCGCCGAACAGGATGACGTTGCGGCCGGTAATGTCGCCGGCCCGCGCCACTGCGTGCAGGCTGACGGCGAGCGGTTCGGCAAGTGCCGCGGCCTGGTAGGCGACATCATGCGGAACCTTGACGCATTGCGCGGGCGTGGCGTCGAACACGCTGGCAAAACCGCCTTGCATGTGCGGCGTTTTCGACGCCGAGCCCATGAAATAGATGTTCTCGCAGAGATTGGCGCGGCCCTCAGCGCATCGCGCGCAGTGTCCGCACCAGCGCGATGGGTTGACCGTTACGCGATCACCGACGGCAAGTCCTGGCGCGTCCGCGTTGATTTCGACAATCTCTCCGGCGACCTCGTGGCCGAGCACGAGCGGCGACGTGACGACAAAATCGCCGGTCCGCGCATGGCGGAAATAGTGCAGGTCGGAACCGCAGATGCCGCCTGCGCCGAAACGCACGCGCACCATTCCCGCCGCAAGGGGGCCGAGCGGATGCTCGACGACGCGCAGATCCTCGGGGCCGAACAGCGTCGCGGCGACTGCGCTATTGATCATCGGATCAGCCCCATTTGCGTCGGCAGCCACAGCGTGATGGCGGGGACGAAGGTGATCAGGATCAGCGCTACGATCAACGGGACGAGCCAGGGCAGAATTGCCATGGTCGTACGCTCGACCGACAGCTTGGCGACCCGCGAGAGGACGAACAGCACCATGCCGAGCGGCGGATGGAGGAGACCAATCATCAGATTAAGCGTCATGATCAGACCGAAATGCACCGGATCGATGCCGTAGAGGACCACGATCGGCAGGAGGATCGGCACTAGGATCGTGATCGCGGCGATCGTGTCGAGGAAACAGCCGACTACCAGCATCAGCATGTTCACCAGGATCAGGAACACCCATTTGTTTTCGGTCAGCGATGTGATGAAGACCGAGAACAGCTGTGCTGCCTGGCTGACCGTGAGCAACCAGGCGAAGATCGACGCTGCTGTAACGATGAAGAGGACCGACGCGGTCGTCTCGATGGTGTCGAAACTGGCTTTGGCCAGGGCTGCGAATGTCATCGTGCGATAGCGCACGAGCCCCAGAAACAATGACCAGATAACAGCGGCCATGGCCGCTTCGGTCGGCGTGAACCAGCCCATGGTCATGCCGCCGATCAGGATGATCGGTGTCATCAGAGCCATGACGGCGGAGAAGTCGAAATACCAGTCGCAGGCGATCAGGATGAGGAGCGCGATGCCAACGGCAATATTGAGCGACAGTCCCATCTCGACAAGGGCATAAACGGCCAGCGGAAAGCAGCACACGACGGCGACCTCGATCGAGGCGGCGGCGAGCCGGTTCAATTTGAACGGCGTGTCCGAACCCCAACCCCGGCGATGGGCGAAGATCGCGACCGTCACCATCATCAGCGCCGTCATGACAACGCCGGGCAGGATGCCGGCCATGAACAGCGCGCCGATCGAGACGTTGGCCATCATGCCGTAGATGACGAAGGGCAGCGACGGCGGGAAGATCGGGCCAAGCGTCGAAGAGGCCGCGGTGACGCCGACGGCCGCCTCCACGGGATAACCATGGTCGCGCATGGCCTTGATCTCGATGGTGCCGATGCCGGCGGCGTCGGCAAGGGCTGCGCCCGACATGCCGGCGAAGACCACCGATCCGACGATGTTCACCTGCGCGAGGCCGCCCTTCATCCAGCCGACAAGCGCCAGCGCGAAGGAATAGATTCGCCCGGTGACACCGGCGATGTTCATGAGGTTGCCGGCAAAGATGAAGAACGGCACGGCAAGCAGCGGAAAGCTCTCGACACCAGCGATCATGCGCTGCGCGGCGATGATGTCGGGCGCCACGCCATAGAAGACGAGATAGAGCAGCGACGACACCGCCATCGACACAGCGACAGGCACTCCGACCAGCATCAGGACGAGAAAGGCTCCGATCAGAAGCAGCATGGCCTATTCCCCCAATCCGTCGAACGCGGCGGGGCGCTCCAGCGCCGAGTAGCCACGGCGGATGTTGCCGATGAATACCTGGATGGCGCGCAGCATCATCAGCACGAAACCGGCGAAGACGGCGTAGAAGACGACGTTGCGCGGCAGGTTGATGGTGACCATCCGCTCGCGGTGGACGATCCCGACATAGCGCCAGAGGAGCCAGGACATGTAGGCGAAGAAGCAAATGGTAATCACATTGACCGCGAGCGCCAGGTAGCGCCCCGCCCCAGCGGGGAGATAGTGATAGAGCACGTCGACGTGGATGTGGCGCGTGGTGCGCGTGCACATGACCGAGCCCAGGAAGACCACGACGACGAGGCAGTTGATCGCAATCTCCTCGGTCCAGGCAAAACTGTTGTTCATGACGTAGCGCGTGAAAAACTGCAGAAACACGCAGAACGACATGCCCCAGAACACGGCGAGCGTGACCCAGTCTTCCACCGCGTATCGTGACAGATCGATGGGCGGCGCCTCTTCCTCGAAGGCATGCGCCAGTTCTTCTGCTGTAACCTGGGTGTGGACCTCTTGGGTCATCGGCAAGCTCCGGGCACTGTTGGACAGCGGGCTCGACAGACCCGACGCGCTTGTCGCGCCGGGCCCGGATTAATGCGGGTTACTTGACGGCGCGGATCGCCTCCCAGTCTTCCTTGCGATAGCCGAACTCCTCGAACGTCACCTTCTCCATCACGTTCTTCTCGAAATCGGCGCGATCGACTTCGGTGACGGTGAGACCGCGCTCCTTGAAGGTTTCAACCAGGGCTTTCTCGCGATCGACAATGATCTTCGTCGCTCGCGCGGCAGCCTCCTGCATCACCTCGGTGAAGATCGCCTTGTCCTGGTCCGACAATTGCGACCAGCGCGATTGCGACACGACCGTGTTGAGATGATCGACGATGTGCCCGGTCAGGATAATGTGCTTTTGCACTTCGTAGAACTTTTTGGCGTCGATCGTCGTCAGCGGGTTTTCCTGCGCTTCCACAGTGCCCTGCTGCAGGGCGAGATAGACCTCGGCGAAGGCGATCGGTGCGGTGTTGGCGCCGCAGGCGCGCGGCATGGCGAGATAGGCCGGCACATCAGGCACGCGGATCTTCAGGCCCTGCATATCGGCGCATTTCTCGATCGGCCGGTTGGAAGTCGTGTGACGCGTGCCGTAGTAGGTGGTCGCCGTGATGTGATGGCCGGACGCTTCTTCGTAGCCGCCGGTCAACTCCTTGTATTTGTCGCTCTTGGTGTAAGCGAGCAGGTGATCCGCGTCGCGGAAAGTGAACGGGAAGTAGGTCACGCCGATCGGCGGGAATTCGCGGGCGGCGAAGCTCGATCCGGAGATGATGATGTCGACCGTGCCGAGGGTCAACCCCTGGTTGATGTCGGCTTCCTTGCCGAGTTGCGAAGCCGGGAAGACGTCGATCGTATAGCGGCCGTTGGTGCGCTTCTTGATCTCTTCCGCCGCCCACACGGTCTCCGTGTGGAAGGGTTCGGAGGTTTCGTAGACGTGGGCCCATTTCAGCGCGGTTTGTGCAGAGGCCGAAGCCATCGGCAGAGCGATTGCGGCGATCGTGCCGAGCAGAACGGCGTATTTCCTCAACATCGTATTCCTCCCTGTGAATGGATTTTGACTGTACCGACAGGATCCTCCGGCCGGCTGCTAGACCTTTTAGTTTGAGCATCGGTTCTTCCCAAACCGATTCCCGCTTTTGGTCCGATGCTCTATTCCGCGACCTCCCTGGCTGCGGATTTCTCACCGAAATTGCGTGAGAATCTCAATTGCGACTGACGCAGATGTTCCTGCATGGCGGCTTTGGCCCGTTCAGGGTCGCGCGCCGCGATCGCGTCGCGCACCGCGCGATGCTCCTCCGCGGCGACCCGCCAGGAATCCCTGTTCTCGAAATAGCTCGACAGGCGTTCGAAATATGGATTCATGCGCTGGTCGAATAGCTCGCCGATGCAGCGCACCAGGACGGCGTTTCCGAGAATGCCCGCCACCATCGTATGGAACTCGCGGTCGAGTGCGATCGTCATCTTGGTCGGGTGAGGTATGTCCTCCATGCGGCGCAGCACGTCGTCCATATGTTCGATGTCGATCGGCCGAACCTGGAGGGCGGCTTCGGCGGCGATCGCGCCTTCGATGAACTCGCGCGCCCGCAACAGTTCGAACGGGCCTTCATCCATTTCTGCCGTCAAAATTTCGGCCCGCGGCGGTTCGGTTACATAGATGCCCGAGCCGACGCGAATGCGTATGCGCCCCTCGACCTCGAGCGCGATCAGCGCTTCACGGACGGTCGGGCGGGAGATGCCAAGCTGATCGGCCAGTTCGCGCTCGGTCGGCAGGCGATCGCCGACTGCGAACTCGCCCGCGTCGATCAGCTGCCTGAGCTGATCGGCGATCTGTCGGTAAAGTCGACGCGGTTCAACGGCCTGGATCGGCATTGTTACCCACTTCAACGGAATCATCTGGCTGATCCCGGATCGGTAAATTGGTCTGACCTATTGATCGAAACTGCCGCGAAAAAGGCTGAGAGTCAAGCAGCAGAGAACGCCCACGGAACCCATTCTCCGTGAACTGGCGTCTTTTTTCGGCGCAGGAGGTCATCGATCGGCCCGGCTTCCGTCGGCTTTAGCAAGAGGGATAGATCCAGCACCACGGACATCAATTCTTCAGCTCGCACTTCTCGATAGAGGAAGTGCCTGTCGCTTTGGGGTCATCGTCCTATTCTCAAGACCACCTTTCGCCCATCGGAAAGGATTCCCGTTCCTGTGCCAGCTGGAGGTTGTCTGCTGGTCAGCGAGAACACGAATCGGGTTGAGAGTTGCCCGCAAACCATCGTTCCTTCTCCACGCGAAAAGGTAAGGTTGATGGTAGTTGTCCCTCGGCATTCGACCCCGGTATTGGTCTGCCCGCGAATAGTTCCGCGCCGTGTGATGCTGTTGACGGCAGCCGTCCCGGAAAAGGAGAGCGTCCCATCAATAGTCTGACCGGAGACTGGTGCCGTGATGATGAGCGGGTTTTGCGCCTGCGCGTAGCCGGCAGCGTAGCCGACACCCCAGGCAATCAACATTGTCGCTAAGATCCGCCGGAAAGTACGGTGCATTTGGGCGGTTCCTGTTGAGACCGCTGCAGTGCAGACTGCGAGACGGTCATCCTCGGCCTTGCCTGCCAGTCGGTCGTGTCCCACCGCGTGGTGTAGGTCGGCGGTAGCGAAGCCGCTCGCGAGCGCGCCCTCAACAGCGCTGTAGCGAGCGAGCGGCGTAGCGGCGGTCATCGATGTTCTTCTGTAGGGTTGGGTTGCTGACACAACCTGATTCGAAGGAACCACCGATGACCAGCGACATGATGAACCTGCGCACGCTCGTAGAGAAGACCCCCGACGCCGATATCCTGCGCGAGATGATCGGCTTTGCCGCCGAGCGGCTGATGGAGCTGGGAGCGGCCCTGCTTATGACTTGATCTTCATACCGCATATCCGTGCCCCTTAATGTTCAGAGGCCATTGGCGGAGAGCTCTTGACCTTCCCAGCGACCGGCAGTCCGTTATCCTGTGGTTTTGGGGCGATGGGGAAGGCGATGTCGCGTCTAGCAGCCGCGTCGGCCCGGAAAATGTTTATCCATCCCGGATATCGGGCATCATGCGAACTACAACAATGTTGAGGGAAAGGCGGTGGCGGACTCATGGTCGTGATCGACGTGCAACCCTGACGCCCGCTCCGCAAGGCGAAACGTAGATGGATATCTTTGCCATCTACGGCGGCCTGTTTGTTGTCGCCTTCGCCGCCGCCACCATTCTTCCGTCGCAGTCGGAGGCCGCCCTTGCTGGGCTCCTCGCCACCGGTTCCTTCTCACCAGCAATGCTGGTTGTTGTCGCCAGCATTGGGAACATCCTTGGTTCGGCGGTGAACTGGGGTCTTGGTCGAGGGATCGAACGCTTTGGGGACAAGCCCTGGTTTCCGCTGCGTCCCGCGAGGCTAAACCGCGCCGCGAACTGGTATCGCCGTTATGGAAGGTGGTCGCTCCTGTTAAGCTGGATGCCGATCGTCGGCGACCCACTGACCGTGGTCGCCGGGGTTTTGCGCGAGCCGCTATGGAGCTTTGTCGTAATCGTCGCCGTCGCGAAAGTTTCGCGTTATCTGGTTGTCGCCGGAGCGGTGCTGGGCCTGATGTAAAATCGAAACGGCAGCCATCGCAGCAGCATCTGCGTTCACCTTTCGTTGCACTGCAACAAAGCGTCCGCATGAAGAATGCTCCTCTTCGAACACGGCAGCCGGATCACGATTCGCCGGCCCGTGAACATGGCCACGGTGGCGTCTGGAAATTTGGCAGCGCAAAGACCAGTTGGCCCCAGTACATTATTGGGACACAGACATACGGGAGCGATGAAAATCTATGACGCTCGGCGCCGTGGCTGGACTCCCGCTCAGGGTGGGAAGTTGCCGTTCCAGTCTCGATGGCTAAGAGCGACAGAAGCGAATGTTCGCTAGCACATTCGCCATTTGGGGACTACCGTCGTGCTGAGGCCGTATGGGTCGTGCCGGGGTTAAACAGCAAAGATTTTCTTGCCGCAGATTTTCGCAAAAGCAAGGAGACGTTCATGAGCGCAAGTGGCCGACATCTCCGGAGCCTGATTGCATGCATGCTTGCCTGTGTCTTTTGGGTGGATACCGCTTCAGCGCAGTCGAATAACGCCGGCTGTACGTTCCGACTGGTAGCAGGTACGTCCCGACAAATTCTGAGATGCCGGGAAGGCCTTACCATCATTGCGGAAGATGGCGCTCGTTTTGCAGTGGTGGACCGTGATCGAAATGGTAGTGCCGATGCGGTCACATTACGGCGCAAGGCGCTGTTGCTCGATGCTCCAGCCGGCAGGGTCCGGGGTGGCTTCGCTGTCGTCACCCCGCAGGCGATCGCCGCGGTGCGAGGCACAAAATGGGCAGTCGACGTTGCCCGTGGCAAGACGTCTGTTTTCGTCGTCAAAGGTCGCGTCGCCGTGCAAAGGCCGGCGTCCAATGCTGGCGTAGTCCTCGGGCCGGGCGAAGGCGTCGATGTGGAAGCCGGAACAGGCACACTGACGGTCAAGCGCTGGCCCGCCGCACGTGTTTCGGCTTTGATGGCCCGTTTCGGTCAGTAAGCTAAATGAGCGGGCGAGCGCTTCAGACGCTGATTGCGCTCGTTCTGGCGGGTCTTTGGGGGGCCGGCCTTGGCTTTGCGCACTGGCGCGGCAACATGTGGTCCCTCGATCGCGTCGAAGCAACGATGACGGATCTTCGAACGCTTGTTCGGGGAACGGCAAAGCCGCCGGAGCTGATTACCATTGTCGCAATAGACGACGAAACAGTCCGAAACGACGGCCGCTATCCCCTCAGCCGCGCCACGCTTGCCCGGATTGTCGATACGATAGCTCGCTTTGGGCCGAAAGCCATTGCGGTCGACCTGCTGCTGGTCGATCCCGGGAAAAAAGATGATGATGAGGCGCTCGCGCGTTCGCTTCGTGGGACTTCAAGCGTAATCGCTGCTGCAGCGGTCTACTCGGGAGGTAAACAATCGATTGCAGTCGAGGGCGATGGCCCTCTCGCCCGAGTGCCGAATGCCAAGCGGTTTCTGTGGCCCCTGGAAGCGTTCTCGGATATCGCCGCTGTCGGCGTCGTGAACGTGGTTACCGACTGGACGGGAACGCCTCGGTTCGTCCCGTTGCTGTTTCGGGCCGGAGATCGGACGGAAGCGTCTTTCTCCCTGCGCGTTGCCGCCATGGCGGTGGGAGAGGATCCGGGAATTGCGCCCGACTATCTATCTCTGGGTGGACAGCGGATTCGGACGGACATTGGTCACATACTCCCTCTGACATTCTATGGCCCCCGCGGCACGATCCGCACGATCAGCGCCACGACGGTTCTGGGGGGCCAAGTCGATGGCGGCATTATTCGGGATCGAATTGTTGTGATCGGTGCCACTGCAACCGGCACCGGCGATGTTTTCCCGACACCGTTTGATCCCGTGCTCCCAGGCGTCGAGGTCATGTCGACGGCCATTGCCCATCTGATGACCGGCGACGGCATAGTGCGAGATCAGTACGTTCGCCTTGCAGATGCCGGCTTTGCAGTGGTGCTGCCAGTGGTCCTTGTGGGGCTGTTGGCATGGCGTCGCAACGCCATCGGCCTTGCGGCGATCGTCGGCGTGGTTGTGACCTGGTTCGTGGTCAATATGACCGCATTCTCACACCATATCTGGCTGAGCGCGGCGTTGCCGATGGCCGCCGCCGTTCCGCCAGCTATTTTGTTCGGGGCCGCGCAGCTTTGGTTGGGCAGGAACCAGGCCCAGTATTTCGCCACGCAGAGCGAATTGCTTCAACGAGTTCAGGCCCCGGGCCTTGCGGGGTGGCTCGCGAAGCATGGCGACTTTCTCCTGGAACCTGTCCGGAGGGACGCCGCCATCATATTCATTGACCTGTCCGGTTTCACCGGACTGAGCGAAACATTGGGGCCGAACGCCACACGCGAACTTTTGAACACGTTCCATGCCTTGGTGGACGAAGAGGTGACAAGCTGCGGTGGCGTTGTCACGAATTTCATGGGTGACGGAGCCATGATCCTGTTCGGTCTACCGGAAGCAACGACAGATGATGCCTTCAATGCTGCCCGCTGCTGCGCAGCGCTCTCCAGCCGTACCAACAACTGGCTCGTCTCGTTGCCCGCATCGACTGCATCGAGGCTCGGCTTCAAGATCGGAGCGCATTACGGAACAATCGTTGCGTCGAGACTCGGTGGCAAAGGCCGTCAGCACATCGCGACTACTGGTGATACGGTTAACGTCGCCAGTCGCTTGATGGAGATCGCGGCCGACCAAAATGCCGAAGTCGCAGTGAGCGACAAAATGGTGCAAGTCGCCGGCCGCGACTGCGAGTTGTTCAAATCTGGTGCTCTAAGAGGACCTGTGGAAGCACAGGTCCGCGGGCGTTCAGGCTCGCTCGCAATCTGGCTGTGGCAGAGTTCGCAGACGCTGTAGGATACTAGGCCCCGTGAACAATGATGGTACCGGAATGTCTGAATGGCGCCCATTTTGGCCGCGACACTTCAAATCCTGCCTGAGGCCTCGGCCAACCCGAACGGGAGACTTTGAAAAAATCCGCATTGATGGAAGGCGGCTTCGGGTCATCAGCGCTGGTTTGCCGCGAATGTCGGCTATCGGGCAGCAAAATGGGCTGGCGAAGGTCGCCTTTGGGTTAGAACGTCCGGTTCAGGCTGTGCGGCGGAAAGACAGAGAGAGGTCGAACCTTGCCGATCAGGTATCGGCGAAACGCTACCGTGAATCTGTGTCCCAATAATGGACAGGGGCCCAGTTGCACCGTCGCCATCGAGGGCGTAGCCACCAACACGCCGGCAAATAATGCAATGGCGCGCATTTCCTCCTCCCGGGGAGGCGAGACCATTGCCTCTCGCGTCGATATTCGATTCACTGTTCCAGGCAGTGGGCCGAAGCATTCAGATGCGTTTTGCGTTGCATGTCTCTTCCTTTCGTTATCTCGAGTCAGGACCATCAATGGCAAATCCTCCGCGCCGGCCGACAAATCCAATGGCTGCCGCCGAAGCCGCCTTCAAGCCTGCCAAGAAGCCGGCCGCACCGGTTCGCGAAACCGCAGCTGCTCCAAATGTCAGAGAGCTTGTTTCAATCAGGATCGATCGAGCTGTCCTGGATTATTTCCAGGGCGACGGACCAGGCTGGCAGGACCGTATTAACGGCGCTTTGCGGGCCATCGTCGAGAAGCGGATCGCTGCCGAGGACGACCGTTCAGACGACATCACCTGACGAAAATGTGAGCGCCTGGCGCGATCGCGGGAACGGGTTTCGGTCAAACCGGCAAGGATTGCAGTCCGGTCGGAGGGTTGGTCTCAGGCACAGGCGCCGGGGCAAGCTGCTTGGCCATGTCGATCAGCGGCAGCCGGATGACCGCACGAAGGCCGTTGCTCCGGTTTTCCAGCACGATGTCGCCGCCGTGGTGACGGGCGATGGCGCGGGCGATTGACAGGCCGAGCCCGACGCCACCGGTCTCCCGGTTGCGCGACTGCTCCAGGCGGAAGAAGGGGGCGAACACCTGTTCCATTTCGCCTGGCGGAATGCCGGGCCCGGCGTCCTCGACCATGATGTCCAGGCTGTCGGCACGCCTGACCAGGCTCACCTTGGCCTGCTCGCCGTAGCGGATGGCATTTTCGACGAGGTTGCGGATCGCCCGGCGCAGGGAGTCCGGCCGGCAGCGGTACAGCACCTTGGGCCCGTCGCTGACGGTGACGTTTTGGCCCAGCTCCGCGAGGTCGTCGCAGAGGCCGCCGACCAGCGCCGAAAGATCGACGGTTCGCGTCTCCTCTACCGCGGCGTCCTCGCGCGCGAAGGCGAGCGCTGCTTCCGTCATTGTCTGGATTTCCTCGATGGTCTTCAGCATCTTTTCCTGGAGGTCGTGATCCTGGACGAACTCCGCGCGCAGCCGGAGCGAGGTCAGCGGCGTGCGCAGGTCGTGGCTGATCGCCGCCAGCATGCGCGTCCGGTCCTCGACGAAGCGCTGCAGGCGCTCCTGCATGCGGTTGAACGCCTCGGCGGTCTGGCGAATGTCGTCCGGCCCTGATTCCGGCAGCCGCGGCACGGCCTCGCCGCGGCCGAACAGTTCAGCGGCATTGGCGAGCCGTCGCAGCGGACGCGCGATTGCCTGCGCCCCGAAAATCGCTATGGCGGACAGGATGAGTGCGGTGAGCGCCAGCGATATCGCCGATTGCGCCGTCCAGAAGGCGTTCGGCATCGCCTTGGCGTAGGCGGCATTCAGCCAGGTGCTATCCTCGAGGCGGACGGAAAGGCCCATGCCGTTTGGGGCGGCGTCCATATAGAGAAACTTGGCCGGCCGCGAGAATGGCATGCCATTGCCGGACAAATCCAGCATGCGCGGCGGCACGGAAGGGTCGGCGGCATCGACTGCGGTCGAGGCCTGCCCGTTCATATACGCGGCATACTTGCCGGCAATTCCTGGCAGCGGCTTGGCGAGCTCGGTCAAGGCTTCCTGCTGCCAGGCGAGGGGATTGCTCGGTCCATCGTCCGAGGTCCAGAAGCGCGTATAGGCCGTGCCGCTGACATTGAGGATGTCGGGCCGAAGCGAGGGCGGCGTCGTGTCCAGCAGAAGCGCAAGCGAGGACGTGCGGCTGACGAACTCGCCCTTGGCCGCCGCGTGCAGGGCCTGGCCGCGCTCGTCCCACGAGATCAGGAACGTGATCGCCTGCGACAGGGCGAGCGCAAGCAGCACCAGCATCAGGAAGCGGGCCGCCAGGCTGCGTCTCCACAACAGCATCATGCCTGGGCCACCTCGGCGGTGAAGCAGTAGCCGCCGCCCCAGTGCGTCTTGATCAGCATCGGATTCTTTGGGTCCGCCTCGATCTTCTTGCGCAGCCGGCTCACCTGGTTGTCGACGGCCCGGTCGAAACCGTCGGCCGAGCGCCCGACGGTGAGGTCGAGCAACTGATCCCGGCTGAGCACGATCCCGACATGCTCGATAAAAGCGGTGAGAAGGCGGAATTCGGCCGTGCTGAGCGCGACCGCCACGCCGTCGTGCCCGACCAGCTCGCGGCGGCCGACATTCAGCGTCCAGCGGTCGAACCGAAGCGCGTTCGACTTTAGACGACCGCGCTGCGGTGGCAGGCTGTGGACGCGCCTGAGCACGGCCTTGATCCGCGCCAGCAGTTCCCGTGGATTGAACGGCTTGGTCAGGTAGTCGTCGGCCCCGATCTCGAGGCCGACGATCCGGTCGACCTCCTCGGCCATGGCGGTAAGGAAGATGATCGGAACGTCGACCGTTCCGCGCACGTGCCGGCAGGCGGCAATGCCGTCCTCGCCAGGCATCATGACGTCGAGGACGATAAGATCGGGCAGGCTGCGGTCGAGCAGCCGCTTGAGCGCGGCCGTGCTGTCGGCGACGCTGACGCGATAACCTTGCTGGGTGAGGTATTTCCCGACCAGGTCGCGGATGTCCCTGTGGTCGTCGACGACCGCGATGTGCTGCGCCGCTTCCATACAATGCTCCAAAGCCGCCGCTGAATAGTCGGCCAGTATCGACGATATCTAGTTTGCGTCTACACGGATGATCACCTTCTGCGCCACGGCGGCAATCTCGCGCGGCATCAACAAAGCGTGAGAAGTGTAACGAAATGTATCAGAGCGCAGCGCCTGCGACAGCTTGCGATGAACTGCCGGTCGTCGGGACAAGGTTCTGCGACAGCTTCCGCCTAACTTGGCCTCGTCGCTAGCCCGGACTTCCAGTCTTTGCCGCCAGGCCATGCCGTGCGGCATCCGGACGGCGGTCCTCGCCAGCCTTTGATCGAAAGGATTGCACAATGGCCAGATTGATCATCAACGGCACGCCACGTGACATCGAGGTCGATCCGGATACGCCGCTGCTGTGGGTGATCCGCGAGCAGATCGGGCTTACCGGGACGAAATACGGTTGCGGCGTTGCCGCCTGCGGCGCCTGCACCGTCCATATAGACGGCGTCGCCACGCGCTCCTGCGTACTTCCGGTGAGCGCGGTCGAGCCGGACCAGCAAATCACCACTATCGAGGGGCTTTCGCCGGACAGTTCGCATCCGGTCCAGCAGGCCTGGCTGGCGCTCGACGTGCCGCAATGCGGCTACTGCCAGGCCGGCATGATCATGGCTGCGGCGGGTCTGCTCATGCAGAACCCGAACCCCGCGGACGAGGACATAAACGCCGAGATCACCAATATCTGCCGCTGCGGCACCTACAACCGGGTGCGCGCCGCGATCAAGCTGGCCGCCAAAAGCGGCGAAACCACGCAACGCGGTTGAGGAGAACAGTCATGAACGCCATAATTTCCATCTCCCGCCGCAGCTTCATCATCGGCGTGGCCTCCACGGCCGGCGGCCTGTCCCTCGGATTCAACGTGCCGTTCATCAAACCTGCGCTTGCCGAGGGCGCCGAGACCACGTCGGAGATCAATGCCTGGGTGGTGATCAGGCCCGACGATACGGTTGTCATCCGCATCGCCCGTTCCGAGATGGGGCAGGGGACGCTGACCGGCCTGGCGCAACTCGTCGCCGAGGAGCTGAATTGCGACTGGTCAAAGGTCACGACCGAATACCCGTCGCCGGCCCAGAACCTCGCACGCGACCGCGTGTGGGGCAATTTTTCGACCGGCGGCAGCCGCGGCATCCGCGAATCGCACGAATACGTGCGCATTGGTGGCGCCGTTGCGCGCGAGATGCTGATTGCCGCCGCGGCCGCCGAATGGGGCGTGCCGGCCAGCGAATGCACCGCGAGGATGGGCATGGTCACGCATGCAGCATCAGATCGCGCCACCTTTTATGGACAGTTGGCTGCCGCCGCCGCGCGGATGACGCCGCCTGCCAATGTCACGCTGAAGGACCCCAAGGACTGGACCATAGCCGGCAAGCCGCTGCCGCGACTCGACACGGCCGACAAGCTCAACGGCAGCCAGGTCTATGGCGTCGACCTCAAGCTGCCGAACATGCTCAACGCGGCGATCCGGGCCTGCCCCTATTTCGGCGGTAAGGTGGAGAGTTTTGACGCGGCGGCGGTCGCGGCCATGCCCGGCGTGCGCACCGTCGTTCAGGTCGACGAAACCGCCGTTGCGGTTGTCGCCGACACGTGGTGGCGAGCGAAGACCGCTCTCGATGCCCTGCCGGTCATCTGGGACGAAGGTCCCAACAGGCAGGTCACCAGCGCCTCGATCGCAGCGATGCTCGAGGAGGGGCTCGGCGCAAATGACGCCTTCATCGGCGCCGTGCAAGGTGACGCCGGAGCTGCGCTGTCCGCAGCCGGCCGGACGGTCACGGCGACCTATGCCTTCCCCTACCAGAACCATGCGACCATGGAGCCGATGAACGCGACGGCGCGCTACACGCCGGAGCGCTGCGAGGTGTGGGTGCCGACCCAGAATGGCGAGGCGAGCCTTGCTGCAGCGGCCGAGGCCGCCGGCCTGCCGGTGCAGCAATGCGAGGTGCACAAGATCCATCTCGGCGGCGGCTTCGGCCGGCGCGGCAACTTCCAGGACTATGTGCGCCAGGCGGTCAGCATAGCCAGGCAGGTGCCGGGAACGCCTGTAAAGCTCATGTGGTCGCGCGAAGAGGATATGCTGCACGGCGCCTATCACCCGACCACCCGATGCCGGCTGACGGGCGCGCTCGACGCCGATGGCAATTTGACCGCTCTGCACATGCGCATCTCCGGCCAGTCGATCCTTGCCGCGGTGCGGCCGGAAGCCATGCAGAACGGCATGGACCCGGTCGTCTTCCAGGGCCTGGTCCTCAGCGGCACGGAAGGCACGCTGGGATATACGGTGGACAATCTGCTTGTCGACCATGCCATGCGCAACCCACCGATCCCGCCAGGCTTCTGGCGCGGCGTCAACCTCAACCAGAATGCGCTCTACGTCGAGTGTTTCATGGACGAACTCGCCCATGCGGCCGGCGTCGACCCGCTCGCCTTCCGCCGCAAGCTGATGGCCAAACATCCGAAGCATCTCGCCGTGCTGGAGGCGGTTGCCGAACGGATCGGCTGGGACACCCCGCCGGCGGCCGGCGTTCACCGCGGCCTGGCGCAGATCATGGGCTTCGGCAGTTATGTCGCGGCGGCAGCGGAGGTTTCGATCATCGACGGGCAGCTCAGGATCCACCGCATCGTGGCGGCCACCGATCCGGGTCATGTCGTCAACCCCGCACAGGTGGAGAGGCAGGTCGAGGGCTCTTTCGTCTACGGCCTTTCCGCCTGCATCTACGGCGAATGCACCGTCAATGGCGGCCGCATGGAGCAGGAGAACTTCGACAGCTACGAGGTCGTGCGCATGGCCGACATGCCGGTGGTGGAGACGATCATAATGCCATCCGGCGGCTTCTGGGGCGGCGTCGGCGAGCCCACCATCGCGGTCGCCGCGCCGGCCGTCCTCAATGCGATCTTCGCCGCCACCGGCAAGCGCATCCGCACGATGCCGCTGAAGAACCATGACCTCGCATGACATGAGGCGCGCGAAGAACAGGCGCGGCGGACGATCGTTCGTGCCTGTCCTGCTTGCGGGGCTCGTGGCCAGCGCGTCGGCGTGGGCCGACGCGGCGCCTGGTGCGACCGCGTGCACCTGGCTGTCACGGGCCGGCGGCGCTCGGCAACAACCTGGCCGTAATCGCCGAGCACCAAGTGCCCGTCTTGATCGATGGGTTTTCCAAACAATGCGACCAGGAGCGCGAGACGCCCCAGCTCGTGCGTTCTGTACTTGTGGGTCTTCGATCGATCTGCGCCTGCTTCAGGTCTTCTTCCAACTTTGCAGAAGCGGGCCTCTGCTCCCATAGACGGGATCCTTGCGTGGACGACTTACCTTCTTGGTCGTCGCGAGCGCGCGATCATGCTCCTGGGCAGTCGTGCATTCGTCATAGGTCCCAAACGGAGGATAGGCGCCGACCACGAGAAGATCGTCGGATGCCGAAAGGCATTGGTGCCCGGTGCCAGCCGGAAGAACCGCGACGTCGCCCGCCTTCAGGGACAGGGTTCGGCCCTTTTTGCCTCCAAACCGGACTTTGGCCGTACCGGCCGCAACCCCGAGCACCTCATGTATTCGCGAATGGTAGTGAACGTAGTCGTAGATGCCATTCCGCCAGCTGTCCCCCCATCCAGTGACCTCGAAAAGCTCCTCCAAGACGGCTGCGGGATCAAATTCTTCGGGCAGCCTCACGGCGCCGCGATAGACGACAAGCGGCCAAAACGGATGATTGGGCACCAGGCCATCATCCTTGAACCAAAACTCATTTGCTTTTCGCCGCCTTACAAGATCGGTTACTTCTTGCCTGCCCGGTGCTGCGAAACCGGTAACCTGCTCGACGGCTTTCTTGGTTCTCTGCAGAACGCTCATGATGTAGCCTTGCATTGCTGGTTGTCGGAAGACGAGCCTTCATGCCGATTCAACCGGCTGCATGCCGGTCGGTTCCGCTGCCTGTTGCAGGCCGTCCCTATCTCTGCCTTCGAGGCCACTCGACTGGATGAAGCGGCCGGCGATGCTGCAGAATGCAGATGCGGCTACCCGCCATGCGCCCGGCCAGGGTTGCCTCTCGGTAACGATTCCGCCTGCGATTTCGGCAAGAGGAACACCGCCCATGGCGCCACCGCGGTCACAACCAGCCAGACCAGTGCGAGCTGGATAAAGCTTTCGTCCGGTACCACCACAAGCTTGATCGTCCCCTGGATCACGGCATGCAGAAACGCACCCGGCCAGATCGAATTCCCCGCCCGCTCGAAGATCGCGGCCAACGGGAAGATCAGCGACAACGCCACCCCTAGTGACACTGCCGCGAGGATCGGCTCCATCGTCCAGAACATCGCGAGATGGACGAGAACGAACGGCACCGCCGCGATTGCAGCCGCCCTCCAGAAGGTCCGCCCCTCACGCAGGTGCCGGAAGAGGAACCCCCGAAACACTGTCTCTTCGGCGATCCCGCCCTGTGCAAAGATGCCGAACGCGAGCCACCACCAGCCATCGCGCAGCGAGAGCGGTAGCGCCGCGATCGCGCAATAGATTGGGATCAGTGTGATCAAGACGACGCTGCCGATCACTGTGAACCAAGTTGCTCCGCTTCGCGGCGCACCGAGGCCTAGCGCCAGCGCCGCCTCTCGCGGCACCTTCCGCGCTACTATGTACTCAACAATGAAGGCCGCAACGATCGCTAGCGTCCCGACAATGAGCCCCCATTCGCCCCGAAATCTCCGGAGCGACCACGCTGACCTGTCGAGGACGAGATAGAGGGCCAGCAATCCGGCAAAGATGAGAACCAGCCTCACCGCCGCTCCTCCTTATAACCGCAGCCTCTGAGAAACGGAGCAGAAAGTCACGTGGCGTCTCCGGGCGCTTGCCCGCGCCGATTTGCAAATCCGTAGCGATGGCAGGGCTCGCAAACGAGGCGCGCGTGACTCGTGGGCGTTCTCGCCTCATGATGAAAAACCAAGGCCTTATCGGCTCTTTGAGTCATCTTTCGGTGCTGATTCATGACAAACCATTCATGGCAATCTCATGAGCTTCGATGACCTCGACCTGAATTTGCTGCGCGTATTCGACGTAATGATGCGCGAAAGAAGCGTGACGCGTACGGCATGCGAATTGGGAAGAACGCAATCTGCGATTAGCCATTCCTTATCCAGGTTGCGGCACCTTTTCGGCGATAAGCTGTTCACGCGCGATGGAGGCGTAATGAGGCCAACCCCGCGGGCGGTCGAGCTTCTGCCAGACATCTCAGCCGGATTAGCGACGATTCGAGCCTCAATTGATCGCCATCAAACTTTCGATCCCGCAACCACTCGGCGGAACTTTCGTGTCGGACTCACTGACTACCATGCGATGATAATCATACCACGTCTCCTCCGGGAGTTTTCCAGGCAGGCGCCCGGCGCCACGTTGAATATTATTCCAGCGAACGGGCTCGATATCCCGTCCTCAGTTCATCTTCGACAGATCGACTGTGCATTGACTGGAGCAGTGATCAAGGATGACCCAAGCCTCTTGAAGATCGAACTGGGCCAGGATCGACTCTTCTGCGCAGTTTGGAGCGGCAGCCAAATCGCAAGTTCGGCGATGTCATTGGAGACATATCTGTCAGCGTCTCACTTGCAGGTTTCCGCCGATGGTGTTTCCAGCGGGCTTGCGGATGCCGCCCTCAAGGAGCTTGGTTTGCAGCGGAACGTGGTCGCGACGATATCGAACTATCTGGCGCTTCCGTGGGTTTTGCGAGGCACCGAACTTGTTGCTCATTGTGGTGACGGAATCCTCCAAATCCTCGATAGAGCGAGTGAAGTGACGCTCCTTTCGCCGCCCCTGCCGATCCCAAATGTGAGCGCGTGGCTGCTCCTTCATCCGCAGATGGCCACGGACCCAGGGACGATCTGGCTCAAAGAAGTTCTCTCAAATATCTACTCTGAGTCGCAGATAAAGAAGAGAGAAATTGTTTCTGAGAGAGAACAGCGGAAATAAACAGGAGACACACGTCGCGTTGCTCCAATGGAGTGCGCTGGTATGAGAAGATGTGTCTTCAGACAGGGATTAACGGCTGAAACCCTACGAGCGTAACCATGTGTATGAGTGAGGCTCATATTCATCATGACGAGAATGAATTTGACCAATAATTCCGCTTGCGCAACCTTGGTGATCCACAAGAAAATAAGGGGAACCAGGATGCAATCAATTCTCAAGGGACTGGTCGGAGCAGCGGTAGGGCTCGTTGTCTCCAACGCGTCCGCCGCGACGATCGAAAATGTCAAGAAGAACGGAGTTCTGACCTGCGGAACCAACTCAGCGACAGCCGGATTTAGCCTGCCGGACAATGAGGGCAAATGGACCGGGTTCGTGGTCGACTATTGTCGCGCTGTTGCCGCAGCGGTTCTGGGCGATGCGCAGAAGGTAAGGTTCATTCCGCTTACGCCGAAGGACCGCTTCACCGCGCTTCAGTCGGGCGAGATCGATATACTCGCACATAACGCAACCTGGACGTCATCCCGCGACACGTCTCTCGGAATACTTTTTGCGGGCACGTATTTCTACGATGGCCAGGGCTTCATGGTCCGCAAAGCGGAGAACATCGGTTCGGCCAAAGATCTGGATGGCGCGTCCATCTGCGTCACTCAGGGCACGACGACCGAGTTGAATCTGGCCGATTACTTCCGGTCGCATTCGATGACATACTCGACCGTCGGGTTTGCCGATGAAGAAGCCGTCGTAAAGGCCTACGACGAAGGTCGCTGCGACGTCCTCTCCGCCGACACGTCCACCTTGAATGCGTCGCGCCAGCGCATGGCGAAGGCCGACGACAGCATCGTGCTTCCCGAACTTATCTCCAAGGAGCCGCTTGGGCCTGCCGTGCGGCAGGGCGATGATCATTGGCTCAACGTGGCCAAATGGACGCTCCTTGTCATGGTCGCTGCCGAAGAATTGGGCGTAACCTCTGAGAATGTCGATGGAATGAAGTCGTCGGACAACCCGAACATTCGTCGGCTGCTCGGAGCGGAGGGCAGCCTCGGAAAGGATCTCGGGCTTGGCGATACCTGGTCCGTGGACGTTATCAAGCAGGTCGGCAACTATGGCGAAGTGTTCGATCGCAATATCGGCAAGGCCTCGCCGCTCAAGATGGAGCGCGGCCTGAACGCTCTTTGGAGTGAGGGCGGTCTCCAGTACGCCCCGCCGATCCGCTAGGCTGGGTCGGTCACGAGCCGCCGGCGATTGCGCCGGCGTCTTTCCGCACCAACACAGGAACAGGGTCATGTCCGATGTGCTGCTCGCCGCGCCCTCGCGCAGGAGCCGGTCTCTGCACGACGCCAAGGTCCGGGGCATCATCTATCAGCTTTTGCTAGCGGGCAGCCTGCTGGCCTTGGCCGTGGGCATTGCCGTTCAGACTGCGTCGAACATGAGGGCACGCGGGATTCCGCTGTCTTTCGGCTTCTGGAACGAGGCCGCCGGCTTCGACATCAATCAGACGCTGATCCCCTACGACACGCTCTCCACCTACGGCCAAGCGTTCTGGGTGGGTGTGGTCAACACCCTCTATGTGAGCCTGCTTGGAATCGTGTTGGCCACAATCTTGGGCTTTGTCGTCGGCATTGCCCGCCTGTCACCGAACTGGATCGTTTCAAAGGTCGCGGCCTCGTATGTCGAGATCATACGCAATATCCCGTTATTGCTGCAGCTATTGTTCTGGTACAATGCAGTCCTGAAAGCGCTGCCTGCGCCGAGGGCGTCGATCGAACTCCCCGGCGGCATCTATCTGAACAATCGCGGTCTCATCATTCCGGAAATCCAGCTCTACGCAGGAGCAGGTAGCGTGGGACTTGCAGTCCTGGCGGCCAGCATCTTCTGCGTCGCTTTTTGGTTCTACGCCAGGCGCACGCAGAACCGCACCGGAAAACAGCTGCCCGTGCTGTGGGTCAGCCTCGCTGCGTTGATTGGACTGCCTCTGGCCGTCTTTCTCCTGGTCGGCTCGCCGGTGTCGTTCGTGACGCCGGAGCTGAAAGGGTTCAATTACCGGGGTGGACACCAGCTTTATCCGGAGTTTGCCGCGCTTCTGATCGGCCTGTCCGTCTACACCGCTTCCTTTATCGCGGAAATTGTCCGCAGCGGGATCCAGGCTGTGCCGAAAGGCCAGACCGAAGCCGCCCATGCGCTCGGGCTTGCGCCGGGCAAAACGCTTCGCCTGGTCATTGTTCCGCAAGCACTGCGCATCATCATACCGCCCCTGACCAGCCAGTACCTGAATCTGACGAAGAATTCCTCACTCGCGGTGTTTATCGGCTACCCCGACCTCGTCCAGATTTTCGCGGGAACGGTGCTCAACCAGACCGGCGCCGCCGTCCAGGTGATGGCGATCACGCTGTCGGTCTACCTCGCGATTTCGCTCGTCATGTCGATGGCCATGAACACTTTCAATCAACGTTTCGCGATCGTCGAGAGGTGATGCATGAGCGGCCAGTCCCTGCATCCGCCCCTGGTTAGCGCTCCGCTTCTGCCGCCTATGGCGCCGCCTTGTGGAATCCGGCCGAGCCCGGCGACCTGGATCAGAAAGAACCTGTTCTCGACCCCGTTCTCAGGCGTGCTCACGATCTGCTTCACAGTTCTCGCCGCATGGCTTTTGCATCAGTTCGTGAGTTTTGCAGTCCTGGATGCAGTCTGGGCCGGCGGACAGGAAGAATGCCGCGCCAACCCTGACGGCGCCTGTTGGCCGTTCATCGTGGAGAAGTTCGACTATCTCCGTTACGGGGCATATCCGGTTTCCGAGCGCTGGCGGGTGGACCTGACGCTGGCAATCGGCGCCGTGCTGATCGTCTGGCTGCTGTGGAAACGGGCGCCGCGGCGCAATGTGGCGGCGTTGCTGTTCTTTGTTGCCTACCCGGTCGTCGCCTTCGTTCTGTTGAGGGGCGTCGCGTCCTTCAATCTGCCGGTGATCGATACCGTCTTATGGGGTGGGCTGCTCATCACGCTGCTCATGTCGATCGTGGGCATCGTCTTCTCGCTGCCGCTTGGTGTGCTTCTCGCGCTTGGCCGACGATCGGAGCTTCCCTTCGTCAGAGCAGTGTGTGTGATCTTCATCGAGGTCGTCAGGGGGGTGCCGTTCATCACGGTGCTGTTCATGGCGAATTTCATGATGCCGCTCTTCGTGCCCGACTATCTGACGCCCGATCGGCTGCTGCGTCCGCTGATTGCAATCGCGCTGTTCTCGTCCGCCTACATGGCCGAGGTGGTGCGCGCAGGCCTTCAGGCGATCCCCAAGGGGCAATATGAGGCGGCAAAGGCGCTCGGCGTCAGCCATTTCACCATGATGCGTCTGATCATCCTGCCGCAGGCGCTCACGATCGTTATCCCAGGCATAGTCTCTACCTTTATCGGGCTGTTCAAGGACACGACGCTGGTAGCGATCGTCGGCATTGCGGACTTCCTCAGGGCCGTCGAAACGGCGCGAGTCGACCCGAACTGGGCTGGGCCGACGATCTCCTCGACCGGCTATCTCTTCGCCGGGCTGGTCTACTGGATCTTCTGCTTTGGAATGTCCCGCTACTCGCAGTCGATGGAGCGCGCGTTGGCGCGCGGCCACGAGAGCTAGGAAGCGGAATATGCGACAGACCGTGCTCGACAGTTTCCTGCGCAAAATCCTCAGATAGCGCTCCGAAAGTTCGAGCAGCGGCGAGCGGCAAAAACCACACCCGGAAACCAGGCAATGGCTTGTGCAGATGCATCGCAACCGACGGTTGCGGAAAGAAATGTTGGAATGATCGACTTCGACAGGATCTATGATCGCCACCAATTTGGGTCAGTCAAATGGGCCAATCAGTGGGACGAATTCTCGCCTCGGGTCGAGGGCGAAGATCTGCTTTCTCTATGGACCGCGGACATGGATTTTCGCGCGCCTGAAACCGTCATCGCGCGCCTGCGAGAAGCCGCGGACCATGGGATCTATGGCTATACCCGCCGCGACCCCCGTCACTACGAGATTGTGCAATCATGGTTCGCGCGTCGGCACGACTGGTCGCCGGCACTGGAATCCCTGCTGCCGGCGCCAGCGATCATGCCGTCGGTGGCCGCGATGCTTCGGACCTTCACGAAGCCCGGGGACGGGGTGATTGTGCAGTCTCCCATCTACTCGCCTTATTTCGAAGTAATTCAGGGCAACGGAAGGAAGCTGCTGGTCAACAGGCTAAGGTTGCAGAATAACCGATACGAGCTCGACCTGGAGAACTTCGCGAAACTGGCAGCCGGCGCCAAGGCCTTCCTGTTGTGTAATCCGCACAATCCAGCTGGAAAGGCGTGGACGCACGGGGAATTGACGGCGCTGAACGATGTCTGCGAGCGCTACGGCATCCTCGTCATATCTGACGACATCCATTGCGATATCAGATTATCGGATCGCCCGCACATTGTCTTCTCGTCCCTCTCGGAGGATGCCGCGGAAAAGTCATTCATCTGCACGGCTCCAACGAAGACCTTCAATCTGGCCGGCGTGCCCTCCGCAACCGTGTCGGTGGCCAACAAGCAGCGGCGCGAGGCGCTTCTGGCCAGCATGCAGGCATCGTTCATGGTCAACGCCAACTTCTTTGGACGGCTGGCGCTAGAGATCGCCTACAGCACCGGCGCGCCGTGGCTGGATCAGCTGACGCGCTACATCGGCGGTAATGTCGATTTCGTCCTCAACTTCGCCGAGCATCGCCTGCCGGGCATCACACCGATGCGGCCGGACGCTTCCTTCCTGGTGTGGCTGGATGCGCGCGGACTCGATCGGAGGGTTGGAGGCGTTCAACAGTTTTTCGTCGACCGAGCCGGAGTCAATTTGTACGACGGGCGCGTCTATGGACCCGGTGGCGAAGGCTACATTCGCCTCAATGTCGGTTGCCCTCGTCCGCTGTTGCGCAGAGGGCTCGAACGTATGTCCAGGGCGCTGGAGTCGTTGTGAGAGCCTTGAACCTGCACATCTGCTGCTTGACGGCGATAGCGTGCTTGCATTCAGCTCCAGGCGTGGCTGGCCAATCCGTAGACCCAAGGTCCGTTGCTTTCCCGGTTCAGGAACCGGCGGCCTTTGGACATTGTCGTCACGGTCTCGGCAATGCCGAGGCCGCTCTGCTGAAGGAACTCGACAAACACGCCATCCCTCTCGCGCGTATCGACGCGCGCGAATCGACCTGCCAGCTTCTTCAGATGGACGGCGGTGAGATGGACCGCGTCCTGGTCGCTTCGAGCCACAATGGGGCCAATCACATGGCCGCGCCCGAACTCGCGACACATGGAATAGCCAACGACCTCGCCACCGCGGCTCAGAGTGGCTATCGAGGCATCCTCTGCGAGCAACGCAAGTAGCCCCGCACGATTTGTCCCAAACGCACGCGCGTCCAGCTCGGTGATCTCGCGAAGTCTGTCGCTGGGCAGCTCACTGAGTTCACCATCCAGAACTGGCATCGGCGGGAGTTTTTGTGGGGCCTCGCCCTGGCGCATGTAGACGATCGCCTCGCTCGTGAAGCCGAGTGAAATATACAGAGGATAGGCGGGATGGGTTGCATTCAGGGCCAGATTGCGATCCCCGCACTGCTCAAGGACCTGTTCCATGAGCCATCGGCCACCTCCCTGCGCCTGTGCGCGAGGCGTCGTGATCACCAGGCCAATGGTGGCAAAATCGTCCCCGTGGGGAAACCACATCGCACTTCCGAAGACGCGCCCAATTCCGTCAACGGCGACGATGCCGTGGCCGGCGCGGCGCAGTAGGTTCCAGTCCTTGGGGCGATGCGGCCAGCGGACAGAAATCGATAGTGCATGCAGCAGATCAACGTCGACATCATTGATGTCCCGCGCGACCAGTTCAAAGGATTTCAGGCGCACTGATCTCTGCATCTCAGTCGATCCGCTCCTTCAACGAATGCCCAACGCACGCGTCTTGATCCTGGCGCCTTTAGCCATGTTTGCGACAGGCCTCATTTGCCGCAGCTTTACAGGGGAAAGCCAGCAGGTTTCGCTGATTCGAGGCGTTTTTTCGCAATCTTCAGCCAAAGCACGACGCGATTCGGCAGGGAACACTGCTGCGCAGGGATAGGCTGGTCGCACCCGGTGACAATGTGCAAGCAGAGCGGACCGCCATGAACGTGGAAGAAATCCTCGCGACCCTGATTGCATTTCCCTCTGTTATGGGCACGCCAAACGGCGCGATCGTCGATTGGATCCGCGACTACTGTCAGGCAGCCGGAGCCGAGGTGATGGTTCTGCCCGGTCCCGAGGGCGACCGGTCCAACCTGTTCGTCACGGTCGGCCCGCGCGAGGGTCGGGGCTACATCATCTCCGGACATATGGATGTTGTGCCGGCCGGCGAGCCGGAATGGAGCTCGGATCCGTTCGTCCTGCGTCGCGAGGGCGGCAGGCTTTACGGCCGCGGCACCACTGACATGAAAGGCTTTCTCGCCTGCGCATTGGCCGCGCTCCCAGGACTTGCGGCGATGAACCTGCGGCAGCCAGTTCATCTCGCATTCTCCTACGATGAAGAGGCGGGGTGCCGTGGCGTGCCGCATCTCTTAGCTGCGTTGCCGAGCCTATGCGAGAGGTCGCTTGGCGCGATTGTCGGCGAGCCGAGCCGGATGCAGCCTGTGCGCGCGCACAAGGGGAAGGCCGCCGCGCGGCTCGAGGTGATCGGGCGATCCGGCCATTCGTCACGCCCCGATCTCGGACTCAATGCCGTGCACGCCATGGCCGGTGTCATCTCGCACGCCGTGGCCTATGGCCAATCCCTCGCCGGCGGCCCGCTCGATCAAAATTTCGAGCCCCCGTATTCTTCCTTGCAGGTGGGCGTCATTGCCGGTGGACAGGCGGTCAACATCATCGCTGGCCACTGCACAGCCGATATCGAGGCGCGTGCCGTGCCGGGCGTTTCTCCAGCCTCCCTGCTTGAGCCGGTCAAAGCCCGGCTTTTCGATCTACGCGACGGCGGCTTCGAGGTAATTTGGCACGAGTTGAGTTCCTATCCCGCCCTTGCACCCGCGAAGGGTAGTAAGCTAGCGGCGGTTCTGACCGAGCTGACAGGTCAGGAGCCGCTCACAGCGGTCAGTTACGGCACGGAGGCCGGGCTTTATCAGCAGGCCGGTATCGATGCGATCATTTGCGGCCCCGGCGAAATTTCCCGCGCGCATCGTCCCAATGAATACATCGAGATCAGTGAACTTGCTGCCTGCCAGAGCATGATCGAGGATCTCGGCGCGCGCCTTGCAGCATGAACTAGAGGGCGGGTTCCATGGCATTTCTTTTCAATTCCGATGCGGCGCGTGCTGCGGTGTTCCGCGAGATCTTCGCGCGCGAACTCCCGGATCTGGAATTCTTCCATTCCGGCGAGGAGATGGAGCCGGAGAAGGTGCGCTATCTCATCACCTGGACAGTGCCGGACGAGATCTCGCGCTACCGCAATCTGGAACTGCTGTTTTCCATCGGAGCGGGCGTCGACCAGTTCAATCAGGACGTGATGCCAAGCCATGTGAAGCTTGTGCGCATGGTCGAGGATGGCATCATACGCATGATGCAGGAATACGTCGCGCTTGGCGTGTTGGCGCTCCACCGGGAGATGCCCGCCTATCTCGATCAGCAGAAAAGGTGCCTCTGGCAACCGATTGCCGCTCGACAGGCGGCCGAACGCCGGGTCGGTTTTCTTGGTCTTGGCATGCTGGCGCAGGCGGCAATCGAGCGCCTGAAGCCGTTCCAGTTTCCGCTAGCCGGATGGAGCCGCAGCGAAAAGCGGATAGAGGGCGTTGCCTGTTTTCATGGCGCGGACCAACTCGCGGGCTTTCTGAAGCAAACGGATATTCTCGTCTGCCTGCTGCCGCTGACGGAACAAACGCGCGGCATGCTCGATGCAAAGCTCTTCGACCTACTGCCCGCCGGGGCGCGGCTGCTGCATCTCGGCAGGGGTCCGCAACTCGACCAGGCCGCGCTGATCGACGCGCTCGACACCGGTCACGTATCTGCGGCGATGCTTGATGTAACTGATCCAGAACCGCTCCCGGAAGACCATCCTCTGTGGTCGCATCCGAAGGTGATGATAACGCCGCACATCGCCTCGGTGACGCAACCGCATACGGCGGCGCAATCCGCCGTGGACAACATCCGGCGCCACCGCGCCGGGAAGGCTCTGATCGGCCTCGTCGATCGGACACTCGGCTACTAACCAGGAAACCTCACATGTCACTTCTGATCACTGTCGACACAAATCCCGCCTTCACGCCGAAGGAGGCATTGCCGCTGCCGGAGCGGCTCATTTCCGGCACTCCATCCTTCAAGACCTGGGCGCAGGATGCCTCGAAAGGTGAGAAGGTTCTGACCGGCGTCTGGGAGGCGACGCCCGGCGAGACGCATTCGATCAAGGGCACCACCTACGAGTTCTGCCACATCATTTCGGGTGTGATCGAAATCGAGGAGAAGGCGGGCGAGACGAAGACCTATCGCGCCGGCGACAGCTTCGTGATGAAGCCCGGTTTCGTCGGCGTCTGGCGCACGATCGAGACCGTGCGCAAGATCTACGTCTGCGTTTATGACTGAGTTCAATGCTCACGGTGCGGCCGAATAGAGCGCGCGGCGGTTCCAGAACAATCGACTTTCCAAGTTCCGCCTGACGCGATTCAACGCCGTCGGGCGGCTCATCCTCGACGGAAAATGCGGCGCGCGGTCCACTATTGTTCAAATGAAACGCTAGTGCCGGATGAGGACCTCCATCAAATGACGACCTACAAGTTAGCGCTCATCCCCGGCGACGGCATCGGCAAGGACGTGACTGGGGCGGCATGGCAGGTGCTGCAGGCGGCGGCAAAACGGGGCGGTTTTGCCCTTGATGGCACAAGCTTCCCATGGTCCTGCGCCTATTACCTGGAAACCGGCGCAATGATGCCGCCAGACGGCATCGAGATACTGCGGAAATTCGATGCGATCTATCTCGGTGCTGTGGGGTGGCCCGCCGAAGTGCCCGACTCAGTATCGCTTCACGGACTGCTCCTGCCGATCCGGAAAGGGTTCACGCAGTACGCCAACATACGACCGCACAGGCTGTTGCCGGGCGTTCAGGGGCCCCTCCGATCCGATGGTTTCGACATCCTGTGCATACGCGAGAATACGGAAGGCGAATATTCCGGTGCCGGCGGGCGCGTTCATTCCGGCACAGCCAATGAGGTCGCGATTGAGACAGCAATCTTCACGCGTGCGGGTGTCGAACGGATCATGCGTTTCGGTTTCGAACAGGCGCGGGCGCGCCGCAAGAAGCTCGCATCTGTGACCAAATCCAACGCGCAGAAACATTCCATGGTTTTCTGGGATGAGGTGACGCGCGAGATAGCGAAAGACTATCCCGATGTAGAGGTCTCGCACTACCACATCGACGCCATGGCTGCCCGCATGGTGCTGGCGCCTGAAAGTCTCGACGTAATCGTCGCCTCGAATCTGTTTGGCGACATCCTCACCGATATCGGAGCGGCCATCCAGGGCGGGCTGGGTTATGCCGCCTCTGCCAATATCAATCCCGATCGCAGCGCACCTTCCATGTTCGAGCCTGTCCATGGTTCGGCACCCGATATCGCGCATCTCGGCGTCGCCAATCCGATCGCCGCGATCTGGTCCGGTGCGATGATGCTGGAGCATCTGGGCGAGCGGCATGCTGCGGCCGAAGTGATGTCGGCGATCGAGTCCGTAACCGCGCAGGGCATAGGCACGATCGCAGGCAAGGACCGGACTGAAACAATCACGCGAGCCGTGCTTGCGGCATTGAGCTGAAAGGGCAGAGGAAAAAGACCATGAATGCGATCACGAAGATTGGCACCTTTAACGATTCGGACCTGTTCCGCCAGCAGGCGTTGATTGGCGGTGTGTGGCGGGACGCGGACACAAAGGCCGTCGCCGAGGTCACCAACCCTGCCAGCCTGAATGTTCTCGGCACCGTTCCCGACATGGGGGGCGACGAGACCAGGGCCGCGATCGGCGCTGCGGCCGAGGCGTTCAGGAGTTGGAAGAAGAAGACTCATGCCGAGCGCGGGGGACTGCTGGAACGCTGGCACGACCTCATTCGCCGGCATGAACAGGATTTGGCGCTTCTGCTGACTCTGGAACAGGGTAAGCCGCTTGCCGAGGCGCTCGCAGAGATCCGCTACGGCGCGTCGTTCGTGAAATGGTTTGCGGAGGAGGCGCGCCGGATCGGTGGCTCGACCATTCCGTCACCCACTGCCGATCGCCGCATTCTGGTTCTCAAGGAAGCAGTCGGCGTCTGCGCCGTCATCACCCCGTGGAATTTCCCCAACGCGATGATCACGCGCAAAGTCGCCCCCGCACTGGCTGCCGGCTGCACGGTGGTGATCAAGCCGTCCGAGTTCACACCATTTTCGGCGCTCGCGCTCGGCGTCCTGGCGGAGCGAGCGGGCATCCCGGCAGGCGTTATCAACATCGTAACCGGCATGCCGGCGGAGATCGGCAAAGAGCTGATGGCCAACGAAACGGTGCGCAAGATCTCCTTCACAGGTTCAACCCGCGTCGGCGCGCTTTTGATGAAGGGCGCCGCCGACGGCATCAAAAGGCTAAGCCTCGAGCTCGGCGGGAACGCGCCTTTCATCGTCTTCGATGACGCAGATCTCGATCTCGCCGTCGAAGGGGCGGTAAACTCCAAATTTCGCAATGGCGGCCAGACTTGCGTCTGTGCCAACCGCATTCTCGTGCAGGCCGGCATCTATGAGGCGTTTGCTGCCAAGCTCGCCAGCCGAGTTGCAGAGATGAAGGTTGGCGCCGGTACAGAGGAGGGCGTCGTCATCGGGCCGATGATCAATGGTGCCGCCATCGACAAGATCGAGCGGCATGTCGCCGATGCTTTGGAGAAAGGCGCCCGGATAATTGCCCGGAGCGAAGCAGTGCCGGAAGGCAAGCAATACGCCCGGCCTATTCTGCTCGGCGACGCCACGACCGAAATGCTGCTGGCGTCGGAAGAGACGTTCGGGCCCGTTGCGCCGTTGTTCCGTTTTGAAACCGAGGAGGAAGCCATCGCGATCGCCAATGGAACACCCTTCGGCCTTGCCGCCTATTTCTACACGGAAAACCTCAAACGATCGTGGCGTGTCGCCGAGGCGCTGGAGTTCGGCATGGTCGGACTCAATACCGGTCTGATCTCGACAGAGGTCGCGCCGTTCGGCGGTGTGAAGCAGTCGGGGCTGGGGCGCGAAGGATCGCAGCTGGGGATTGAGGAATATCTGGAGGTCAAGACGCTTCACGTCGGCGGGTTGAATTAGAGGCTTTTCCGGAATCTCAAGAGCGAGACCAGCAATGAGAAAGGGGCGGTCGAACCGCCCCTTTCTCATTTCGATACTTCGGATGCCGCGATGGCCGGAGGCCCGCCAGCCTCAAGCAACTTCCCGAACGGGATCCAGGCCGACGGCGGCGGCCAGCCCGCCAATATCCTTTATCTCGGTATATTCGTAGAAGGGGTTCGCGGGCTCGTGGCCGCGATTCACCCACACCTTGCTCTTGATACCGAGATCATAGGCGGTCATGAGATCGTAGCGGAATGAGGACGACACATGAGTGATGTCCTCAGGGCCGCAGCCGAGCTTGTCGAGCATGTATTCAAAGCCCTTCATCAGCGGCTTATAGGCGCCAACCTCTTCGGCGGTGATGACGGTGTGAAAGGGCGCGCCGAGCTTTTCCACGTTCGACATGATCAGGCTGTTCATGGAGTTGGACAGGATCACCAGTGGGATTTCCTTGGCCACTCTGGACAGGCCAGCCGGGACGTCGGGGTGCGGACCCCAGGTTGGCACTTCGTCATAGATGCGTTGGGCATCTTCGGGTTTGAACTGGATACCGATGCGCTTGCAGCTGCGTTCGATGGAATTCTGCACCACCTCGAGGAAGGGTTTCCATGGCCCCAGCACCTCGTCAAGGCGATAGCCTCTGAAAGCCTCCACGAAGCTGGCCATTGCCTCTGGGGAGAGGCGCTCGCCGTAGACGCGCCTCGCGGCACCAGCCATATCAAAATTGGTGAGCGTGCCGTAGCAGTCGAAGGTGATGTATTTCGGTCTGAACGTCGACATGGCGACCATCCTCCTAGTTTTCTCGGCACAGCGTGCCTGTACCACAATCACCATAGTCGGAGATCTGGAAGACTAACGGCCGCATTCGCCGCGACCTGAAGCAGATCGTTTCGTATTGCATCGCCGGTTTGGCAGAGAGTTGCGCCAGGTGTCCTTTCGAGCTTTGGGAGCAGCGCGGCCTGTCGGCCATGCTTCGGCAGAAGATGCGGCGCGAGCGGCGAAGGATAGTGAAAACGCGTGGCGCATGGCCGCCGGTCGGGAGGAACTGCTGTCTTTGGTGGTCTACCGTTAGCACCTGAAGACGAAGGCCGGAAATTCATCATGACCACACAACAGATCATCCTTGAAGAGATGACGCCGGGGCACCTGGAAGGTGCTGTCGAGTTGTCTCGCCAGGTTAAATGGCCGCATCGCCGCGAGGATTGGGAGGTGGTCCAGTCGGTCAGCCGGGGGGTCGTCGCTCTGGAAGAAGAACGCGTGGTGGCGACCATCATGATGACCCCCTACGGCGACGATGCCGCCGCCATCAACATGGTGATCGTCGATGCGGCCATGCGCGGCCGCGGGCTCGGCCGAAAGATGATGGAAGAGGCGCTTGCCAAGGCGGCTGAGCGCACCTGTTGCCTGGCGGCGACACGGGAAGGCCTGCCGCTCTATGAGAAGCTGGGCTTCGTCACGACTAGCGAGATCGTACAGCATCAGGGCGAGGCATTGTCTGTTTCCGCGCCGGCCCGTGTGTCCTGGGCCGAGCGCGGCGATCTTGCCCGCCTCGGGGTGCTGGATCGCGAGGCATTTGGCCATGACCGTTCGGCGCTGATGAAGCTGCTTCGCGAGCGCGCGAAGTTCGCTGTCATTCGCGATGAAGGCGATACCCAGGCCTTTTCCGCCATCCGGCCATTCGGCCGGGGGCTGGTCATTGGGCCGGTGGTGGCGAGAAACGGTACCGAGGCCAAAGCCCTGATCGACTTTCTGCTCGCCCATCATCAGGGCCAGTTCGTCCGTGTCGATACCGACGTTTCAACGGATCTTGCTGAATGGCTCACCGGGCGCGGGCTCGCGCACGTCGGCGGTGGGATCACGATGCGACGCTCCATGGCCACGCACAAAGAAAGCAAGCCCGCGCATCACCGCACATATGCGTTGGTCAGTCAGGCACTCGGTTGAATCGGAGGAAGAAATGCTGGCAAACTCACTGATCGAACTCGATCGCGCGCATCTGGTTCACCCGTTTTCATGCTATCGGAGCCACGAGGAAGCCGGTGTGCGGGTGCTCAAATCCGCCAAGGGCGCAAGGGTGACCGATGCAAGCGGGAAAACGCTGCTGGACGGATTCGCTGGTCTATGGTGTGTAAACATCGGATACGGGCAGGAAAGCGTCGTTGAGGCAGCGGCCAAGCAGCTAAGAGAGCTTCCCTATGCGACAGGATATTTCGGGCTGGGGTCCGAGCCTGCCATTCGTCTTGCTGCCAGACTTGCCGAACTGGCGCCCGGCGATCTGAACCATGTCTATTTCACGCTGGGCGGTTCCGACGCAGTCGACAGCACGATCCGTTTCATTCGCTACTACTACCATGCCAAGGGTACGCCGCAAAAGGACCAGTTCATCTCGGTCGAGTATGGCTACCACGGATCCTCGACGGCAGGGTCCGGTCTGACCGCGATCCCCGCTTTCCATGCGGGCTTCGGCGTGCCTTACGACTGGCAGCACAAGATTCCCTCGCACTACGCCTATCGCAATCCGGTCGGTTCCGATCCGCAGACGATTATCGACGCATCGGTCGCGGCCCTGCGCGCCAAGATCGCGGAACTTGGCGCGGACCGCGTTGCGGCCTTCTACGCCGAACCCATTCAGGGTTCGGGCGGTGTCCTCGTTCCACCGACAGGCTGGCTGAAGGCCCTGCACGCCGTGTGCAAGGAACACGACATCCTGTTCGTTGCCGACGAAGTCATCACTGCCTTTGGCCGCACCGGTCCGCTCTTCGCCTGTGAAGAGGACGATGTGGTGCCGGATTTCATAACCACGGCGAAGGGACTGACCTCGGGCTACGTGCCGATGGGCGCAGTCTTCATGTCGGACCATGTCTACAATACGATCGCGGACGGAGCCGGCAAAGCGCCTGTCGGCCATGGCTACACCTATTCAGCCCATCCTGTGAGCGCGGCGGTGGGGCTGGAATGCCTGCGTCTCTACGAAGAGGGCTTGCTCGAGAACGGGCGGAAGGCCGGGAAGCGCTTGATGGAAGGCCTTCGCTCGCTCGCCGACCACCCGCTGGTTGGCGATATTCGCGGTCGCGGCATGCTGGCCGCGGTCGAGTTGGTCACTGACAAGGAGCGCAAGACGCCGCTGCCGGCGGCAGCCGATCCGGGTCGCCGTATTTTCGACCGCGCATGGGCGAACGGCCTCATCATCCGCGCCTTCAACAGCGGCATCCTGGGCTATGCGCCGCCGTTGTGCTGCACGAAGGACGATATCGATGGAATCCTCGAACGCACGCGGATGACGCTGGACCAAACCCTCGAAGACAAGGACGTGCGGGCAGCAATGAAAAGATGATCGTCCAGACTGCCGCCGCATGCGCGGGGCAGCCTCTTCCTCATCTGCCGAATATGGCGTCGAGCGGGAGGTGAGATTTCACGATAGGGGATTTCAGCACGACGAAGCTGAAATATTTGTCGATGCCGATGTCCATTTCGACAAGGCGCTCCATGACCGTCTGGTATTCGGTGATTCCCGCTGTGACAAACTTCACCAGGTAGTCGTAGCCGCCTGAAACAAGATGGCATTCGATGACGGAATCGATCTTCTCGACGGTGGCAAGAAACCGCGCGAAGTCGTTCTGCCGATGGTTCCTGAGCGTGATCTCGGTGAAGACCGTCAACGTCTGCCCGAGCTTGGAGACATCGATCTGGGCGGAATAACCGGTGATGAAGCCTTCCGCCTGAAGCTTCTTGACGCGCATCAGGCAGGGGCTCGGTGACAGATACACCAGCTCGGCAAGCTCGACGTTGGATATGCGCCCGTTCTTTTGCAGCTCGGAGAGAATTTTGATGTCAATCTTGTCGAGCTTCATCAGAAACCTGTCACACGTTCGAACCGCGGATCGTCCGGCAAACGGCGTCCGTTACTTCCTGCGTGGTCGCGGTGCCACCAACGTCCGGCGTCAGCACGCCTTCCCTTGTCACCGATTCCACAGCGCGCATCAGCCGGTCGGCCGCTTCGCTTTCGCCCAGATGGTCGAGCATCTGGGCGGCGGTCCAGAAGGTGGCGACAGGGTTGGCGATACCTTTGCCGGCAATGTCGAACGCCGAGCCGTGGATAGGCTCGAACATCGAGGGATAGCGCCGCTCGGGATCAATATTGGCGGTCGGTGCTACGCCGAGACTGCCCGCAAGCGCGCCTGCAAGGTCCGACAATATGTCGGCGTGAAGATTGGTGGCGACGATCGTATCGAGGCTCCGTGGTTTCAGCGTCATACGCGTCGTCATAGCATCGACCAGCATCTTGTCCCACGTGACGTCCGGGAATTCCCGTGCCACCTCGGCGGCGATTTCGTCCCACATTACCATGCCGTGACGCTGCGCGTTGGATTTCGTAACAACTGTCAGGAGCTTTCGCGGCCGTGACTGCGCCAGCCGGAATGCATAGCGCATGATGCGGGTGACGCCGACGCGCGTGAAGATCGCGACCTCGGTTCCGACTTCCTCGGGAAGGCCGCGATGGGCGCGGCCGCCGTGGCCCGAATACTCGCCCTCGGAATTCTCCCGCACGATCACCCAATCCAGATCGCCAGGGCCAACGCCCGCCAGCGGCGAAGCAATGCCCGGCAATATCCTGGTCGGCCGCACGTTCGCGTACTGATCAAAGCCTTGGCAAATCGGCAGCCGGAGGCCCCAGAGCGTGATGTCGTCGGGCACATCGGGAGCACCGACCGCGCCAAAGAAGATAGCGTCGAAACGCTTCAGTTGCGTCACACCGTCCTCGGGCATCATCCGACCATGGGCCTTGTAGTAGTCTGAGCCCCAGTCAAAGTGCTGGACGCGCAGCTTGAAGTCGCCGCAGCGCTCTTCAAGTGTCTCAAGCGCCTGGAGACCGGCGGCAATGACCTCTGGGCCAATCCCGTCGGCCGGAATGGCGGCAATCTCATATACGCGCATCGTCACTTTCCCTGTTTTCAGTGCTGGCCGCCTCGCGGCCTCAATCTCGTGTGCGACCGGTTGGACGTTGGCAAATCGGTCTTCTTAGAATTCAGCGACCTTGCCCCACGCAGCGGTCTTCAGACGCTCCGGCCTATAAGGACGCGGATCGACGATCGGCTCGCTGCCGGTGATGATGTCGGCGATCATATGCCCGGCGCCGGGGCCGATCCCGAAGCCGTGGCCGCTAAATCCCGCCGCCAGGATGAAGCCCGGAATCCCCTCGATTTCACCGACTGCCGGGATGCCATCGGGCGTGCTGTCGACATAGCCCGCCCAAGCATGAGAAATCGCGGTGCGCTGGAGTTCGGGCAGCAATTCGCAGGCTCTTTGATATGTCAGGCGAATCTGCCTCATGTCAGGTTTGGGGTCGAGAATCCGATTCCGTTCCATTGGTGTCACGTCGTCAAGTACCCATTTCCTCAGGCTTTCATGACCTTGACGCCAGCCCTCGAACGCTCCCGGGGCCAGACTGCGCCAGCGGCGGGCGAACATGGGCACGAACTCGCGGCTGAACCTGAGCTGCTGCGGCGTTGGATCGACGCGCGCCCGCCCGCTGATCGCCAGCGCGTATCCACCGTTGCCGCGCCGCGTCAGCGAGACGCGCGCGGTATGCAGGGCATCCGGCAGGCCATTTGCGCCCGGCGCTACGGCTAGAATGGACTGACGCACGGCAGCTTGCGGGAAACGAATACCAAGCTGGTTGCAGAAGGAAGAAGCCCACGCGCCTCCGGCCATGACCACGGTCGTTGTCCGGATGGTTCCCGCTTCTGTAACGACACCGCTGACCCGGCCGGCGCTCAACTCTATGCCGCGAGCCGCGCAGTATTGATGTACCGTGCCGCCGGCCGCCATGATGCCGCGCGCGGCAACGGGCACCGCCTTTGAAGGATCCGCCGTTCCGTCAGTTGGCGAGAACACGCCGCCCTTCCATTTGCGGCCGGTCGCCTTGCCCCGTTCGGTGGCTTCTTCCGCGCTCAGCATATGTGTCGTGACGCCGACCGTCCTTGCAAAATCGCGCCACTTTGCCCAACCTGCGAGTTCATCGTCGTTTTGAGAGAGATAGAGCAGCCCGCAACGGCGAAAGCCGGTGTCTTCGCCAGTCTCCTGCGCCACTTTTTCCCAGAGATCGAGGCTCTTGGTTGCCATCGGTAACTCGCGCGCGTCACGGTTCTGCTGGCGGCACCAGCCCCAGTTGCGGCTGGACTGTTCGGCGGCAACGCGCCCCTTCTCCAGCAGGGCAACGCTGACACCGCGGCGTGCGAGATAATATGCCGTGAATACGCCTACCACGCCGCCGCCGATGACGACGACGTCCGCCTCGCGAGGCAGGGAAGGGCTGGAATCGATGTGCATGAGCGGCGCGGGCATGGATGGGGACTCCGGTAATTTGAAGCATCCTAACTTGCCGCCTGCAGAGGCAGGCTGCGAAGTTTGTGCCTGGACGGAATATCGTGCGGTTTGCAGCCCATAGAACAGGCAATTGTTGCCGAAAAAGCGCTCGCTGGCCCCAACCTCGCAGGGGCAAGCAGGAGTACGATTCATCCAGTCGCGTGATCTGCGGCATGGGCTTTTCGGGACGCGGCGCGCAGTGACACAAGGCCTGTCGCGCACAAATTAGCGGACGAAGGACCTGGTTGTCTGATCCCGCCGGAACGGGAGCAGAGTGAAATGCCGAACCTGACGTTCTTTTCAGAAGTTCCTGCCGCCCGAGGGCCAAATTTCGACGACTATGCGGATACAGAACAGTCAAACTGGCTGAAAGAACGGAGCAACCCTTCCTTATAGCGGGCAAGCTCCAGAGGACTTCCGATAGGCAGGGCTTACGCCTTCGGAGAGTTCTCCAAGAAAAGGGAACAGTGTCCGGTACACGGACCGAATTTCATCAAGGGAGCCGCCAAGATGAGCAGAATCAGTCTCTCGCAGCCTCAGCGCTCGAAGCGCCGAGATGACCAGACGACGGATGCTATGGTGAGGCGCTTCTGCTCAAAGCGCGATGATGTGGTCCGCAACAGCGTGGACCCGCTCGGTTCAAACGGGAGATGATCGCAATGGTCGCAAGCATCCAGCCTGTAGCCCCCCACGATGTGGCGCTTTCGGTGCGCGACCTCACGGTGAATTTGCCGCAGGGCATGGAACGGACTTATGCCGTCGAGAACATCTCGTTTGATCTGAAACGCGGCCAGATTCTGTGCGTCATTGGCGAGTCCGGATCCGGCAAGTCGGTCACCGCCAATGCCATCATGGGGCTACTGCCCAAGGTGATCCGCGTCTCCTCGGGCGCCATCCAGCTGGATGGGATGAACATCATAGGCCTGTCGCCCGACAAGCTGCGCAGCTTACGCGGCCGGGTTGTCTCGATGATTTTCCAGGATCCGCTCTCGGCACTCAACCCGCTGATGACGGTGGGCGCCCAGATCGACGAAGTCATGGCGGCGCATGGCGTCGGCACTCCGAAATCCCGTCGCGGCCGCGCTGTCGAGTTGCTGACCGAGGTGGGGCTGCCCGACCCCGAACTCATGTATCATCAGTTTCCGTTCCGGCTTTCTGGCGGGCAGCGGCAGCGGGTTATGATCGCCATGGCGTTGGCACTCGAGCCCACGATCCTGATTGCGGATGAACCGACGACCGCGCTCGACGTGACCACCCAGGCACAGATTCTGGACCTGATCCGCGACATTCAGCGCCGCAAGGGAATGAGCGTCATGTTCATCACCCACGACTTCGGGGTGGTGGCCGAGATCGCAGACAGTGTCGTCGTGATGGAGAAGGGCCACATCGTCGAACAGGGTAGCGCCCAACAGGTCCTGAAGTCGCCGGGCCATCCCTACACCCGGCGCCTTATCGCGGCCGTCCCGCGCCTGACCGGCGAGGACCGCGTTCCTCTGGAGACGGCTAACAAAGCGCCGATCCTGAAGGTCGAAGGTCTGGTGAAGACCTACCGCACCGGCAGTTCCCTGTTCGGCTCGCAGCGCGTCGTGCCCGCGGTCAACGAGGTCTCGTTCGATCTGGCGCCCGGGCGCACGCTGGGCGTTGTGGGCGAAAGCGGTTCCGGAAAATCGTCGCTTGGTCGGCTTTTGATCAAGCTGCTGGACAGCGACGGCGGCGGGATCCTGTTCGAGGGCCGCGACATCGCCAAGCTTTCCGAAGCCGAATTCCGCCCGCTGCGGCCGCGGGTCCAGATGATCTTCCAGGATCCCTTCGCCTCGCTCAACCCGCGCTCGACGATCGGCCACATCCTAACCGTTGGCCCAGTCGTGCACGGGACGCCCTATGCCCAGGCGCGTGATGAGGCGAAGGCGCTCCTGGCCCATGTCGGACTCGATGCCGGCGCCTTTGGCCGCTTTCCGCATGAATTTTCCGGTGGGCAGCGCCAGCGCATCGGCATCGCTCGGGCACTGATGTTCAAGCCGAAGCTGCTGATCGCCGATGAAGCTGTGTCGGCGCTCGACGTGTCGATCCAGGCCCAGATCCTGCAGCTGCTCGACCAGATCCAGCGGGAAACCGGCGTGTCGATGATCTTCATCACCCACGACCTGCGCGTCGCCAGCCAGATCTGCGACGAAATCGCGGTGATGCAGAAAGGGCGGATCGTGGAACGCGGTCCTCCCTCGCAAATCTTCCTCGACCCGCAATCAGCCTACACACGTGAGCTGGTGGCGGCGATTCCTGGAGAGCAGCCGGGATCTACCCGTCCGGTTGCAGCAAATGGGTAAGAGCCACGGCGGATACCGCCAGAACAAGGGGAATTCCAATGACTGAACGCTCAAACACCAAATCAAACTACTCGCGGCGCGATGCACTGCGATTGATGGCGATAGGCGGGGCGGCAGGCCTCATTGCGCCCAATCTGTTGGGCAAGCCCGCCTTCGCCCAGACCCCGCCAGCGAGCCCAACCGGTCGCGTCGTCGTCGGTCTCTCGCAGGAACCCACCGTGTTCAATCCGTTGATGCCGCATATCGAGGTCGACGACGCTGTGCATTTCTCGCTTTTCGATGCGCTCTTCCGCATGGATCCCAAAGGCGTTCTTCAGCCCAATCTTGCGGTCGAAGTGCCAAGCCAGAAAAACGGCGACATTTCAGAGGACGGTCTTAAGTGGCGCATCCGACTGCGTGACGATGTCCGCTGGCACGACGGCAAGCCCTTCACGGCCGAAGACGTGAAATTCACTCTTGAGCTCATCACCAATCCGAAATTCCGTGCGTGGCGCACGGCCGGCCATTCGCTGGTGCGCGATATCGAGGTGGTCTCGCCGACCGAGCTGACCTGGCGGATGGAGGAGGCTTTCGCCCCCTACCTGTCGTTTCTCGCCGAAACCTTCATGGTTCCCAAGCACATCCTCGAAAAAGAGGCCGACCCCAACGCCGCCGCCTTCAATCAGGCGCCTGTCGGCACTGGCGCATTCAAGTGGGCGCAGCGCGTTGCCGGCGACCATATCGAACTCGTCGCGAACGCGGATTATGTCGGGGAGGGCCCCTATTTGGAGCGGCTCGTCTTCAAATACGTCCCCGACATGACGGTGCTCTACACCCAGTTCAAGAGCGGCGACATCGATCTTGTCGACCAGGCATTCATAACCGCCGACCACTACGCGGAAGCCAGCAAACTATCGGATCGTGTGGTCAAGCTGGAGCCCGGGGCATCGGTCGAGTCGATCTATCTCAATCTTGAGAAGCCGCAATTCAAGGACCCGGCGGTCCGCCAGGCGCTCTACGCCGCAATCGATAGGAAAGCGATCCTCGAAGCAATTTATTACGGGGTCCACGCCCCCACCGAGACGTTCATGCCGCAGAGTTCCTACTACTACAATCCGAACCTGCCGGCCCAGGAGTTCAACATTGAGCGCGCGGGCCAGATCCTCGACGAGGCCGGCTGGGTACCCGGAGCCGATGGAATACGGGTGAAGGACGGGGTGCGTCTGTCGTTCGCCAACTCCACCACTTCCGGCAACCATTTGCGCGAGCAGACGCAGCAGTTCCTGCAGCAGACATTCGCCGAGATCGGGGTGGAGATGACCATCTCGAACCTGCCGGCCGCCGTCATGTGGGGCGATTTCTGGCTCAAATCGCAGTTCGAGTCAGCCATCTCCGGTGTAACCAATGTCATCGCGGGCGACCCCGACGTTTTCAACCGCCTGCACACCAAGGCGATCGTCGCGAAGGGCGGAAAGGGCTCGAACACAGGCCAATACTCCAACCCGGAGGTCGATGCGCTGCTCGAGAAGGGCGCCCGCACCTTCGATCGGGAACAGCGTCGCGCCATTTATCTGCGTGTGCAGGAAATCGTCCGTCAGGATCTGCCGTTCCTGCCTCTGTTTGCCTCCACCAACGTGTTCGGCCGCAAGGAAGGACTGGAGGGTTTCGAGGCAAATTCCAACACCCGCGTCGCATCCTGGCATGCCGCCGGATGGTATTGGAAGGGCTGATATACATACGCCGCCGCCGCCTCGCGGCGGCGGCCAGTCATCAGCGCTGTCTTGAAAGAGGAGAGAGATGAATGCGCGGCTTTCTGCTCAACCGGCTCTCACAGAGCCTCATCCTGCTCCTGATCGTCTCGGTCATCGGGTTCCTCGTCCTGAACCTGCTGCCGGGGGGGCCGCTGGCGCAATTCGGGCTCGATCCGAGCATGACGCAGGACGATCTCGATCGCCTGAAAGAGCAATTGGGGCTGAACCGTCCGCTTTTGGTGCAATATTTCGACTGGGCCTGGCGGCTTCTCCAGGGCGACTGGGGACACTCCTTCCGCGACGGCGCGCCTGTGCTGGCAGTGATTGGCCGGCACGTCCTTGCGACGCTGCTGCTGATGGGTACGTCCACCGCGATTGCGATCGCGATCGGCACCTGGATCGGCATTCGTGGCGCCACGCACCGCTATTCGCTGTTCGACCATATGGCGACGGTCGGAGCCATGGTCGCGCTATCGATCCCGACCTTCTGGTTCGGGCTCGTCGGCATCTACATCTTCTCCCTACAGCTGGGCTGGCTGCCTGCAGGCAACATGTACACGATCGGCGACGGTTCGGTCCTGAACTACCTGCATCACCTGATCCTGCCAAGCATCGTGCTGTCGCTGGTGCATGTCGCGATCTGGAGCCGCTACATGCGCACCGCGACGCTCGACGCCATCAGCCAGGATTTTGTCAAGACCGCCCGCGCCAAGGGCCTGAGCGAGCGCCGAGTCATAATGAAGCACGTCGTCGGCAATGCGCTTTTGCCGATGATCACACTGGCCGGGGTCCAGCTTCCCAGCATCCTGACCGGCGCGCTGGTGACGGAGACAGTGTTTACCTGGCCGGGGATGGGTCGACTGTTCCTGGACAGCCTCGGCTACAGCGACTACCCGGTCGTGATGGGACTGCTGATGTTCTCAGCCATCCTCGTCATTCTCGGCAACCTGATCGCAGACATCGTGGTGGCGATCGTCGACCCGCGTATTCGTCTGGGTTGAGCGCGTAACCTCACGCCCAACAGGAGGCACCCGAAATGACCGCTCTCGCCGCAAATGCAGAACCAAGCCGCTGGTGGCGCAGCCGCACCGTGCGCCGGTTCACGAGCCATCACCTGGCGTTGCTGGGGGTGGCGATGATCACCGTTCTCACGCTGGCATGCGTGTTCGGCCCTCATCTCCTGCCCTATGATTCCCTATACATCGATTTGCGCGCCCGCTTTTCACCGCCGCTGACCGGCGACCACTATCTCGGGACCGATCCTTTGGGGCGGGACGTGGCGGCGCGACTGTTCATGGCGGGGAGGACCTCACTGCTGGTGGCTTTCTCTGCCATGCTGCTGTCGACGCTTATCGGAACGTTCGTCGGCGTGATCGCGGGCTACCGCGGCGGCTGGATCGGCGCAGCGCTGATGCGCACGGTCGACGGCTTCCTGTCATTCCCCTCCATCTTCCTGCTGCTGGCCTTGGCCGCGGCACTGAAGCCAAGCCCGGCCATGGTCACCGTGATCGTCGCTGTCACCAGCTGGATGGAGGTAGCCCGAATTGTCGAGGCCGAGGTGCGGTCATTGCGCGAGCGCGAGTTTGTGCTGGCCGGGCGCATGCTGGGACTGAGCGGCACGCATATCATGTTCCGCGAAATCCTTCCAAACGCCATGGGTCCGATCATCGTGGCCGCTACCCTGACAGTGGCGCGCGCGATCCTGCTGGAAGCCTATATCAGTTTCCTGGGTTATGGCATTCAGCCGCCGCTACCCAGCTGGGGCAACATGCTCGAGGGCGCCCAGCAGTATCTGGACAGTGCGCCCTGGCTGGCGATCATTCCCGGGGCCGCCATCACCATGGCCGTGACAAGTTTCAATTTCATCGGCGACGGGCTGCGTGATGCGCTCGACGTGCGAGACGACCGTGTCTGATCTGTCGACAAATGCGGCCCAATTCCGATCCCGAAAACCCAGTGCGAAGTGACTCACATGCACGAGCCGAAAGTCGCCGACAAGAACACACCCTACTGGTGGGAAGCGGCGCCCGTCATGCCGCTGCCGCCGCAGCCCCTGGCCAGGAAGGTCGATGTGGCGATCGTCGGCGCCGGCTACGCCGGCCTTTCGGCCGGGCTTGCGCTGGCGCGCGAGGGGCGTTCGGTTGCAGCTTTTGATGCGATGAATCCGGGCGAGGGTGCTTCAACGCGCAATGGCGGAATTACCAGCGGGAGTATCCGGCTGGACTATGCCACGATCACCCGGCGCTTCGGAGAAGAGAGGGCCATGGCGATCGAGGCCGAGGGCAAGGTCGCGCGCGAATTCCTTTACGACTTCATCAAGTCGGAAAAGCTCGACTGCGACTTTCAACTGGTTGGCCTGTTCAAGGGCGCCATCGGATATGAACAGTACGAGAAGATGGCCCGCGGCGCCGAGGCGTTGGCGAGGAAACTGGGGATCGAATCTTACGCTGTTCCATATGCAAAGCAGCGCAACTACGTCGGCACCGACTTCTATCGCGGCGGCATGGTCCGGATGGACATCGGTGGGCTGCACCCGGCCAAATTCCACGCGGAGCTCCTGCGGGTGGCGCTCGCTTCGGGACTGGCGGTGCATTCGAACACGCCCGTGACCTCAATCGAAAGGGATAGCTCCGGGTTCCGCGTCGCGACTTCGGCCGGAACGGTGCAGGCGCGGCAGGTGCTGGTCTGCACAAATGGCTACACGGATGGCGCCAGTCCCTTCCTGCGCCGTCGGCTGGTTCCGGTTCGCAGCCGGATCATTGCCACCGAGGAACTCGCGCCTGAGGTGATGGCGCGCCTGATGCCGAAGCGGATGATGATGGGCGAGGGCCGCGAGCTTGGCTTCTATTACCGCCCTTCGCCGGACGGCAGACGCATCCTGCTCGGCGGGCGCGACAGCTCGCGTGCAGGCGATCCGGCAGCCCCGACGCTCCGTCTGCGAAACGGGCTGGGCGAAATTTTCCCGGAACTGGAGAAGGTTCGCCTTTCGCACAGCTGGTTCGGCAATGTGGCGATGCACCGCGACATGCTGCCCCGCATCTTCGAGAAGGACGGCGTGGTCTATGCCACCGGCTTCTGCGGTTCGGGCGTGGTCTGGGCGCCATGGGTCGGCACGCGTGCGGCTCACAAGCTGATGGGACATAGCGATCGGGCGCGCACCGCATTCGATTTCCGACCGCCTGCAGCCATCCCGCTCTATCGTGGCAATCCGTGGTTCCTGCCGGCCGTTATCAAGGGCTACGCCCTGCAGGACCGTATCGCCTGGTGGCGCGCCAGCCGCTGAAGGCCGAACGGTTGGCCGGTCTCTCGACCCTTGCCGAACGATAGCGGCAACAAGGAACAGCATCACATGCACTACATCTCCACGCGCGGCCATCCCGAACGCAGGAAGTTCCGCGAGATTCTGCTTGAAGGTCTCGCCCCGGATGGCGGCCTCTATGTGCCCGAGGTCTACCCTCGGCTGGATGATGCCACGCTGGATCGGTGGCGGGGCTTGTCCTACCCGGTGCTCGCCTTTGAAATCCTGTCGCTCTACATCGACGATATTCCGCCCGCTGACCTGATGGCCATCTGTGCAAAGACCTACAGGCCCGAGGTCTTTGGGACCGCCAGGATCGCGCCCGTGCGAACGCTTGAGAGCGGTCTCCATGTGGCGGAACTGTCGAACGGTCCCACCCTGGCGTTCAAGGACATGGCGATGCAGTTGCTCGGCAATCTGCTCGAGTATGAACTGGCGCGGCGGGGTGAGGAGCTGAATATCCTCGGGGCAACCAGTGGCGACACGGGCAGCGCGGCGGAATATGCCATGCGCGGCAAGAAGGGCATCCGCGTCTTCATGATGTCGCCCCACGGACGCATGAGCGCCTTTCAGCAAGCCCAGATGTTCAGCCTGCAGGACGACAACATTCAGAACATTGCCATCGAAGGGGTGTTCGACGATTGCCAAGACATCGTGAAAGCCGTGTCCGGCGATGCTGATTTCAAGAGGCGCCACCGGATCGGCGCCGTCAATTCGATCAACTGGGCCCGGCTGGTCGCTCAGGTGGTGTATTACTTCTCTGCCTATTTTCAGGTGACTGAAGAGAATTCGTCAGAGGTCGACTTCGCCGTTCCCTCGGGCAATTTCGGCAACGTCTGCGCCGGTCATGTTGCGCGTATGATGGGACTTCCCATTTCCCGTCTCGTCATTGCGACCAACGAGAACGACGTGCTCGATGAGTTTTTCCGCACTGGGGTGTATCGCGTGCGGGGCCGGGCAGATACCTATGAAACCTCGAGCCCATCCATGGACATTTCCAAGGCCTCCAATCTCGAGCGTTTCGTGTTCGACTTGCTCGGTCGCGACGCCAGCCGGACGAGATCGCTGTTCGACGATCAACTGCGCGAAAGCGGGTCGTTCGATCTCAGCGGGGATCCGGCCTTCGGGAGGGCGGCGGACCATTTTGGTTTCCGCAGCGGGAAGAGCACCCACGCCGACCGGTTGGAGACGATCCGTGGCGCGTGGCACCGCTTCAACGCGGTGATCGATCCACACACTGCAGACGGCGTGAAGGTCGCGCGCGAGCATTCGGTTTCGGATGTGCCGATGATCGTGCTCGAGACGGCCCTGCCGGTCAAATTTGCGGAGACCATCAGAGAGGCCCTGGGCCGAGAGCCAGTTCCTCCGCAGCGGTTCGATGGCATAGAGGGTTTGCCGAGACGGTTCAAACTGCTTCCCGCCGATGCACAGACCGTGAAGACCTACATCGCCGAAACCCTGCAGGCTGCGGTCTGCTGAAAGGCTGCTTCCGCGACCGGGACCTTTTCGCCATGGCCGTATATACCGAGCTGTCACCTAACGAAGTCGCAACCTTTTTTCAGGCTCTGGGCCTGGGACAGCCGAATTCCGTTCGCGGCAGCACGAGTGGAATTGAGAACACGAACTACTTTGTGGATACCGAGGCAGGCGAATATGTGCTGACCCTGTTCGAGCGGCTCACGTTCGAGCAATTGCCCTTCTACATTCACCTGATGAAGCACCTTGCGGCGCAGCGAATGCCGGTCCCGGATCCGGTTGCCAACGTCAGAGGCGAAATCCTTCACACGCTGAAAGGCCGGCCTGCCGTGATCGTCAACAGGCTTCCTGGCGAGAGCGTGACGGCGTCGACAGAGTCGCATTGTCGCGCTGTCGGGGAGATCCTGGCGCGAATGCACGTGACCGGGAGCGACTACCCACGGCGGCAGGCCAATCCGCGCGGCCTCGAATGGTGGAACGAGGTGGTGCCGGTGGTCGGCCGCTGCGTATCTGAGGGACAGCGCTCGCTGCTCTCGAGCGAGCTGGCCTTTCAGAACCAGATTGCTGTGTCCTCCACCTACGAGCAACTCCCAAGGGGGCCGGTGCACGCTGATCTCTTTCGTGACAACGTGTTGTTTGAAGATGGTCACCTGACCGGCGTCTTCGATTTCTACTTCGCCGGATGCGACACCTTTTTGTTTGATATTGCCGTGTGCCTCAATGACTGGTGCGTCGATAGTGGCACCGGCCGCCAAGACACTAAGCAAGTTGCCGCCTTTCTCGGCGCGTATGAGTCAGTTCGCGCGCTCACTGGACCCGAACGCTTATTGCTTCCTGCGATGCAGCGCGCTGGAGCCTTTCGTTTTTGGTTATCGCGTCTCTGGGATCTGTACCAGCCCCGGGAAGCTGCGCTCCTCAAAGCACACGATCCAAGCCACTTCGAGCGCATGTTGCGCGTGCTCCGGGGAGAGATCGCATGAGCAAGACCGCGAAGATCACCAATGGAAGTGGAAGCACGATGGCACCGACTCTCAAAGACCACGTTCGCGAGCTGCTTTCGCAGATCGAGACGGAGGGCCTGTACAAGCGCGAGCGCGTCATCACCTCGCCCCAGTCGTCCGAGATCGAGGTTGGGGGCCGCAAGCTGCTCAATTTCTGCGCCAACAACTATCTCGGCCTCGCAGACAGCGAAGAGCTGCGCGAAGCGGCGAAGGCCGCGCTCGACCGCTACGGCTACGGCATGGCCTCGGTGCGCTTCATCTGCGGCACACAAGAGGAACACAAGCAGCTCGAGGCAAAGATATCGAGCTTCCTCGGTATGGAGGACACAATCCTCTACGGTTCCTGCTTCGACGCCAATGGCGGCCTGTTCGAGACGCTGCTTTCCGAGGAGGACGCGGTCATTTCCGACGCGCTGAACCACGCCTCGATCATCGACGGCGTCAGGCTCTCCAAAGCAAAACGCTTTCGCTATGCCAGCAACGACATGGCGGCGCTCGAGGAGGAATTGAAGAAGGCCGAAGGCAGCCGCTTCAAGCTGATCGCCACCGACGGCGTTTTTTCCATGGACGGCATCATCGCCAATCTCCAGGGCGTCTGCGACCTCGCGGAAAAATACGATGCAATGGTGATGGTGGATGACAGCCATGCAGTCGGCTTCGTTGGCAAGAACGGCCGTGGCTCGGCCGAGCATTGTGGCGTCGAGGGCAGGGTGGACATCATCACCGGCACGCTCGGCAAGGCATTGGGCGGCGCATCGGGCGGCTACACATCGGCCAAGAGCCAGGTGGTCGACTGGTTGCGCCAGCGCTCGCGTCCCTATCTGTTTTCCAACACGCTGATGCCGGCGATCGCCGGCGCCTCGATCCGGGTTTTCGAGCTGATCGGCAATGGCGATGCGCTGCGTCAGCGTCTCTATGCCAATGCGGCGCGCTTCCGGTCTGAAATGGGTAAGCTCGGCTTTACGCTTGCCGGCGCCGATCACCCGATCATCCCGGTCATGCTGGGCGATGCGACACTGGCGCAGGAGATGGCGGCGCGCATGCTGAAGCGCGGCATCTATGTCATCGGCTTCTCGTTTCCGGTGGTGCCGAAGGGCCAGGCGCGCATCCGCACGCAAATGTCGGCCGCCCATTCCAGCGCCGACATCGACCGTGCGGTCGAGGCGTTCGGCGCGGTCGGGCGCGAACTCGGTGTGATTTCCTGAACTGCCGGAACCGAAAAGCGATTCCGGATCAAGAGTTTCAAGGGACAAAAGAATGTCGAACATGATGAAGGCGCTGGTCAAGGCCAAGGCCGAGCCGGGTATCTGGGTGGAAGAAGTGCCGGTGCCGGAAATCGGCCCGAACGACGTTCTGATCAAGATCAAGAAGACCGCGATCTGCGGTACCGACGTCCACATCTACAATTGGGACCAGTGGGCGCAGAAGACCGTGCCGGTGCCGATGGTGACCGGCCACGAATTCGTCGGCACTGTCGCCGACTTCGGCGCGGCGGTC
>NZ_FUIG01000002.1:248243-268070 GCF_900149755.1 Mesorhizobium delmotii
CTGCATCTCAAGGGCATCTATGGCCGCGAGATGTTCGAGACCTGGTACAAGATGATCGCACTGGTGCAGGGACCGCTCGATGTCAGCGGCCTGATCACCCACCGCATCGGCGTGGACGACTATATCTCCGGCTTCGAGGCGATGAAGAGCGGCAATTCGGGCAAGGTGGTGATGGACTGGTGACGGCGGCCTTGGGGCTGGACTCCAGGGCTCGCCATTCGCGGCGTGAACGCCCGGGAACAACGCGATTTTTGAGTTCGTGAGGGCGATGATGACGCTTCTTTATCATTCAGGGCTATCGAATCCAGGACTTGATTGCCATCTGGCGCCTCTGACAGCGGGTAGTCGTGTTGAGAGGCATCCCTCAACGAGACCGGGCAAGCAGCAATGAAGACTCAAATAGTCGTCATTGGCGGTGGGGCTGGAGGTCTTGAACTCGTGCGGCGGCTCGGAGCACGGCTCGGCCGTAAGGATTTCGATATCATTCTTGTGGAGCGGAACCACACCCATGTCTGGAAGCCGCTCCTCCATGAGGTTGCGGCCGGATCACTCGACGCAAATCTTGACGAAGTTGGCTACCGCGGACACGGGCACCGTTGGGGCTACCGCTTCTTCTACGGGTCGCTGGAGGCCATCGATCGCACAGCGCGGCAGGTCATAGTGGCGCCGATTTTCGACGATGACGGGTCGGAGCTGGTTGGTCAACATCGGCTCAGATACGATTACCTCGTTATCGCAATCGGGTCGGTTTCAAACGACTTCGGTACTCCCGGAGTGAAGGATCACTGTCTTTTCCTCGAAGACCGTCATCAAGCGGATCGCTTTCGATTGAAGTTGTTGAATCATTGTCTTCGAGTTTCCAGGACAATGTCAGCTGATCCAATCGACGACGCGTTTGTTGATATAGCTATTGTAGGTGGCGGTGCGACAGGCATTGAACTCGCTGCTGAACTCTACAATGCTGCATCATCTCTGAGACACTATGGCCTGGAAGTCTTCGACGAGACCCGGCTGAGGGTCACATTGATAGAGGCCGGGCCGCGGATTCTTCCGGCTCTCCCAGATGCTTTAGCAAAGGCCGCGCATCAGGAACTTGAGGCCCTCGGCGTCCGGGTGCTCGCAAACACAGCTGTATCGGAAGCAACGGAAACGGGATTGAGGTGCGCTACCGGGGAGCAGATACACGCCAATATTTGCGTGTGGGCTGCAGGAGTGCAGGGGGCAAATATTCTAGGAGAGCTCGACGGACTTGAGGTGGCGCGTAGCAGGCAACTTGTCGTCCTTCCCACCCTCCAAACGAGCCGGGACGAGCGCATCTTCGCCATAGGCGATTGCTGCTTTTTCAAGCCAGAGGGGGCGGGCGGCCCGGTGCCACCACGAGCTCAGGCTGCCCACCAGATGGCATCGACCGCTTATCGCAACATTCTTCACTTGATTGCTGGGGAAACGCCGGAAGCATTTGTCTATCGGGACAAGGGCTCGTTAGTGTCGTTGAGCCGGTTTTCCACCGTCGGTAGCTTGATGGGAAACCTCGTCGGAGGGCGGATGGCGATCGAGGGGCGGCTGGCCAGGATGATCTACGTGTCTTTGTACCGCATGCACTTGGTGGCCATACATGGCTGGATCAAGGGCTTGGCTCTTATCCTGGTCGGCCATGCCAACCGGGTTGTCCGGCCGCGTCTCAAATTGCATTGACGTTGCTTAGGCTCGTGGACACGCTACGGCACAGGATCGAAGGATGCCGCTTCGGTCTGCATTGCACCTCGCCTGAGCGACGCCCGAGTGGCCTTGCCGCATGCCGCCATCGCTAACGGTGGTGCGTGGTACAGCAGCGCTGGGGCTAGCACGTTAGATCAGCGGTGGGACGCCTTTGCGCGGATCAGCGCGTCGGCCATGTAGAGATCCTGTAGTGAGATACCAGAACTGTCGAAGACCGTGATTTCGTTGTCGAAGCGGCGTCCGGGCGCACGCTTTTCAATGACGTCGCCGATTGGTGTTACCGCCAGCACACCGGCCTCGATCTCGTCGCGCAAATGTTGGAACTCGCCGATCTGGACGGACTGGGAAAGCAGATCACAAAACAGACGTGCCCTGGGAAACAATTCGCTCGGCAATTCGCGCTTGCCCGGAGCATCCGACCCCATGCTGACGATATGAGTTCCGGGTCCCACCCAAGCGGCATCGAACAGGGGTTCGCGTGAGGGTGTCGCCGTCACCACGATGTCGGCCGCGCGCACGGCTTCTTCGGGCAAGGCAGCGCGCGCCTCCAGACCCCTTTCTCCGATCTGATCGACAAGCGCGTCGCGTCGCGGCGAAGGCCGGGCCACGACCAGCACGGTTTCGATTGGGCGGATGCGTGCCAGCGCCATCACTTCGAGGCCCGCCTGGTTGCCGGCGCCGAATATCGCCAGAACCTTGGCTTGCTTGCTCGCAAGAAGATCGGCCGCAACCGCGTCGGCGGCGGCCGTCCTGTAGGCGTTGACCTTGCCGGCCTCGATTACGGCGCCGAGCCGACCTGTATGCTGATCGAGCAGCACGATGGTGGAGTTGTGGCGGGGAAGGCCACGTGCCGGGTTGCCCGACCAGAAGGAACCAATTTTCACTCCAGTCAGGTCGCCCGACGAACCGGATTTGATTGAGAAGGTATTGGTCGCCTCCTGTGTGCGCCCGAGAACAGCGGGAAAGACCAAGCTCTGCGGCGATGCTGCCGCCACGAGAGCCTCCCGCGCCGCCTCGAAGGCAAGTTCATGCGTGACGAGGGCGGCTGACTCCTCTTCGCTGATGTAGATCATCCAAAATTCCTTCTGAGCATCAAGCGTTTCATCGCTGGGGAATGTTGCGGCTAAGCCATTGCTGAGGCTGGGATCACGTCCATTGTGAATCGTGCGGACGCCGATCGCGGGGCAGCCACGAAGGGCGATTCAAGGTGCCAGATATTCCTCGCCCGATTTGCGCCATATGGCATGCCGACGGACGGCTCAAAACGAATGATCCCGCTGAATTCAAAGGTCAAAACAGCAGCGAAAACTGTCCGCCTGGCGCGACTCTAAGGTCCGACTTCAATCTGACTTTGGATCAAGCGACAGCGTTGCACTTATGGCCGTTGATCATGACAGGGATATCGTCAGCGCCCCGACCGAGCTGATGAAATTCGAGACCCGCCATGTGCCGGGCGCGCTGAAGCTGTCGCAGGAGATGGGCTGGCCTTATCGCCAGGAGGACTGGGAATTTGCCGTGACGGTCGGCAATGGCCTGGTCCTCGAGCGGGCGGGACAGGTGATCGGCACTGCCATGTCCTGGAATTACGGACAGGCCTATGCCACTGCCGGGATGATCATAGTCACTGGCTCCGCGCAAGGCGGTGGCAACGGCTCCCGGCTTTTTGACGGGTTGCTTCAGGCCACGGACGGGCGCAACGTGCTGCTCAATTCGACGGAAGAGGGGCTCGCGCTCTACAAGCGACGCGGCTTCAATGCCTGGGGCACGGTGCTTCAGCACCAGGGCTCGCTGACCGTTGCCGTGACGCAGAGTACCCGCGATGGCATCCGTCAGGCGACGGTCCCAGACCTCGCGGCGATCCAGGCCTTCGACGAACGGGCCACAGGCATGCCCCGGCCGTCGATGGTGGCTGGCCTCGCTGATGCGGGCAATGTTTTGGTCATCGAACGTGCGGGGCGTATTGCAGGCTACGCCATCGCCAGGCGGTTCGGCCGCGGCTACGTGGTCGGCCCTGTTGCAGCCGAAAGCGCCCAAGACGCGCGACTCCTGATCCTGGCCCAGCTTGCGACGCTTCACGGCCAATTCGTGCGCATCGACGTCTATGCCGAACACGGATTGGGCGACTGGCTGGATAGCCTGGGCCTCGCGCGCGTCGGTGCTGCGATCGCGATGGTCAAGGGGCGACGGCCCGTCTCCGACGGGACGGCCCGCATGTACGCCGTGGCAAATCAGTCGTTCGGTTAAGGAATGAGGTAGGGGAGCGATGGATACGAGTGTAAAGACACGTGAAGCGGCCCAAACGATCGACGCCCTCATCACCCCGTCGCTGCTTCTGGACCGGGGACGGCTCGAGCGCAATATCCAGCGTCTGGCCGAGCATGCCAGAAAGCTTGGCGTGGTGCTGCGCCCGCATATGAAGACGGCCAAAAGCATCGACGTCACCCGGTATGTGTTCCCCGGCGAACCCGGTCCGATCACGGTCTCGACCATCGCCGAGGCGGAGTATTTCGCCGGCCACGGCTTTCGAGACATGACTTATGCGGTCGGCATGTCGCCGGCTTCGGTCGTCCGCGCCATGGAGCTTTGTCGCCGTACCGGCGCTGATGTGAAGCTGTTGCTCGATTCCGTGGAGCAGGCCGACGCCCTTGCCGGTGTACGCGAGGACACCGGCGTGACGCCGTCCGTCTTCATCGAACTGGACTGCGATGACCATCGCGGTGGATTGAAGCCGGACGATCCCAAGCTGCTCGAGGTGGCCAACAGGGTCGTCGCAGCAGGCGCCAACCTGGTCGGCGTCCTCGCCCATGCCGGCGAGTCCTATGGCTTGAGCACGGCCGATGCGCTGGTCAAGGCAGCCGAGAACGAGCGTTCGGCCACCGTGCGCGCCGCCGAAACTTTGCGCGCTCACGGCCATGCCTGCCCGATCGTCAGCCTAGGCTCCACGCCGACGGCGCACTTCGCCGAGAACCTCGAAGGCGTCACGGAGCTGCGCGCCGGGGTCTACATGTTCTTTGACCTCGTCCAGCACGGGGTAGGGGTCTGCGGTCTCGACGATATCGCGATTTCCGTGTTGGCCACGGTGATCGGGTCCAAGCCGGAAAAGGGTTGGGTGCTGGTCGACGCGGGGTGGATGGCGCTTTCGCGCGACCGGGGAACCGCAAACCAGCAGATCGACCAAGGTTACGGCGTGGTCTGCGACGAAAAGGGGCGGGTGCTTGAAGATGTGATCGTGGCGCAGGCCAGCCAGGAACACGGTATCCTCGCCATTCGTGCTGGTTCTGGAAAGTCCATGCCCGATTTGCCGCTCGGGGCTCGGGTCCGGATTCTGCCCAACCATGCCTGCGCGATGGCCGCCCAGCATCACTTCTACGCCGTCGTCAACGGGGACAGTCCCAGGATCGAAGCGCGTTGGGAGCGGATCCGCGGATGGTAGGGGCTCCAATCGCAACGCTTTGCATGGCGCCCATGCAAACTGACGCACTGATGGTGCAACTATGAAGCTTACATCTTATTGGCTGGACACCTCTCAGCCGTTCAATGAGGGCACGTCCAAACCGCTCGAAGGCCACTACGACGTGGCGGTTGTGGGCGGCGGCTTGACTGGATCCTCCGCGGCGCTGGCCCTCGCCAAGAAGGGCGCCCGGGTTGCACTGTTGGAGGCCGAAACGATCGGCAACGCCGCATCCGGGCGCAATGGCGGCATGTGCAACAACGGCTTTGCCCAGAATTATGCGATCATGGCCGGGAAGTACGGCAAGGATGCTGCGAACGCGCTCTACAAGGCCTTCGACGCTGGCGTCGATATGGTCGAGCGGTTGGTGCAGGAAGAAAAGATCGACTGCAGCTTCTCCCGCGTCGGCAAGCTCAAGCTTGCCGCTAAGCCCGAGCACTACGACGTGCTGGCGCGCAGCCAGGAACTGCTCGCCGCCAATGTCGATCCCGGAACGAGGATGATCGCGCGCGCCGACCTGCGAAACGAAGTCGGCACCAACCGCTACTATGGCGGGCTGCTTTTTCCCAAGAGCGCCGGCATGCATGTGGGCCGGTTCGTCCGGGGCTTGGCGACCGCCGCCGCCCGGCGTGGCGCCGAGGTCTATGAACGGGCTCCCGTCATGGCCATGCGCAAGATCGCCGACGGGCATGAATTGGAGACCCCACGCGGCAAAATCGTCGCGCGGCAGGTCCTGCTGGCGAGCGGCATTTCCCAGGTTGGTCCGCTCGGATGGATACGCCGTCGCATTGTGCCGGTCGGCGCCTTCCTGATTGTGACGGAACCGCTGTCGCCTGGGCAGCTTCAGCGCCTCATGCCGACCCGCCGCAATGTCGTCGACACGCGCAACCTCGTTGTCTACTGGCGGCTTACTCCGGACAATCGCATGCTGTTCGGCGGGCGAGCGCGGTTTGCGGTGTCCAATCCTCAATCCGACGAAAAGAGCGGCCGCATCCTGAAAGCGGCGATGGTCGAAGTCTATCCAGAACTGGCCAGCACCCGGATCGATTACTGCTGGGGCGGCATGGTAGATATGACCCGCGACCGCCTGCCACGCTCCGGAGAGCGCGACGGCATCTATTACTCAATGGGCTATAGCGGGCACGGCACTCAGATGTCGACGCTGATGGGCAGCATCATGGCCGAGGTCATGGACGGGCGCCCCGACCTGAACCCCTGGAAGGATTTCGACTGGCCGGCGATCCCTGGATACTTCGGGCGTCCCTGGTTCCTGCCGATCCTCGGTGCCTATTACCGCATGAAGGACCTCGTGACATGACCACGCCCCTTGAACACCTGTCCCGCAACGGCCGCCTGGGCAGGTTCTTCATCGACGGCGAATGGCGCGAGCCGCGGGGCACCGCCACGGGCGTCGTGGTCAATCCGGCCACGGAAGAGGTTGTGGCCCCGTTTCCGCTCGGAAACAGCGAGGACGTGGACGCGGCCGTCTCGGCGGCCCGCCGGGCATTCACCACCTGGAGCCGTACCAAGCCGGAACACCGCGCGGGTCTGCTCGACCGCCTGCAGGCGCTGCTCGAAGCGCGCAGCGAACTGCTTGCGCAATGCTTGAGCCTCGAAATGGGCGCGGCGATCGAATATGCGCGCACCGCGCAGGTGCCGCTAGCGATCGCCCATGTGAAAGTTGCTCGCGATGTCCTGACGGCCTTCCCCTTCGTTAAGCAGCGCGGCCGCACCGCCGTCACCCACGAACCGATCGGTGTCTGCGCCCTGATCACGCCTTGGAACTGGCCACTCTACCAGATCACCGCCAAGGTTGCGCCGGCGCTCGCCGCAGGCTGCACGATCGTGCTGAAGCCGAGCGAGCTTTCTCCCTTGGACGCCCTACTGTTCGCCGAGGCGATCGAAGAAGCCGGCTTCCCTGCCGGTGTCTTCAACCTCGTCAATGGTGATGGCCAAGGCGTCGGTGCGGGTCTCGCCTCCCATCCGGATGTCGACATGATCTCCATTACCGGCTCCACCCGTGCCGGCATCGCGGTGGCCCAGGCCGCCGCGCCGACGGTCAAGCGGGTCGCGCAGGAGCTCGGCGGCAAGTCGCCGAACGTGATCCTGCCCGACGCCAATCTCGATCGCGCCGTTTCGCTGGGCATAGCCGCCGCCTTCCGCAATCTCGGCCAGTCATGCAGTGCGCCGACGCGTATGATCGTGCCGCGCGCGCTGCTTTCCGAGATCGAGTCAATTGCCCAGCGGGCCGCGGATGAGATCGTCGTCGGCGATCCTCTTTCGGAGGCCACCACCCACGGAGCAATCGCCAATCGTGCTCAGTTCGACCGGATCCAAACAATGATCGGCGTCGGCGTTTCGGAAGGCGCAAAACTTCTCACCGGCGGACTGGGCCGTCCGGACGGCCTAGATGTCGGGCTCTATGTGAAGCCGACCATCTTTTCCGACGTGCGCACGGGCATGCGCATCGCTCAGGAGGAGGTCTTCGGGCCGGTCCTTTGCATCATCCCCTACGACACAGTCGACGAGGCCGTCACCATCGCCAATGACACCATCTATGGCCTCGGAGCCCATGTGCAGGGCAGGGATATGGACGTCGCCAAGTACGTCGCGTCGCGGATTCGCGCCGGTCAAGTGCATCTCAACTACCCGGCGTGGGATCCACACGCGCCGTTTGGTGGCTTCAAGCAATCCGGAAACGGACGCGAATACGGCCTCGAGGGCATGTTGGAGTATCTCGAGGTCAAGTCCATCCTCGGTTATTTCTAGGCAACATCTTCGCCAAGCGCAGAGGGCGCAGGTGGCGCCATCTATGCCAGTGGGCCGGGCGGATCGTTAACCAGTTAAAGTGAAGACTGCGCGGCTCGCTGCGCCTGTCGCCGAGCTCTACGAGAGGCGGCAGCTCGGTTTCGGCAGGCGGACATCGCGTGGGCCGAACAATATTGCGGCAAGACTCGTATATCAGGAATTTGCACCCTGTCCCATTTGTCCTATCGCTGCTCTAAACGCCGTTTCACGTTTTCAACCCCAAGTACGGGGCTTGTCAGAACTGGAAGACTGTGGGCCGTGCCCCGCACCGCACGAGCCATCGAAGCCTGCGCAAAAACGACCACATCGACCTTCTTCGACAGCTCTTCGAGAGCTAGGCGGATTTGCGCGTCATGCGCTTCGACGTCCCCGCCGGCGAGGAGTTGAAATGCTCCCTCAACAAGCACATCGTCGATCGCTACATCCTTGCCCGCCTCGCATGCCTTGCGCTTCAGCAGATCCACGGTCGGCACCAGCGTTGTGGACAAGGTCGCCAGGACACCTATGCGGTTTCCATGCTCGACAGCGGCTTTGGCCATGCCTTCATCAATACGGAACAGCGGCACAGGACAAAGCGGCGCAATGGCATCGACTGCCGGTCCGAGAGTCGAGCATGTGACGACAATCGCATCTGCCCCGGCGTCGACTGCCGACCATACGTAGGTAGCAAGCCTTCGTTTCGTCAGATCGGATAGCGACCCGCGCTCAATGATATTTCTCAAGAGGCTCTCGTCGAGGATCGCGAACGGCTTCCAGTCGGGCAAATGTTCTTTGGCGAGGCCCTCGAACTCGGAAACAAGGCCGGAAACCGTATGGATGAAAGCCAGCTTTCTGGCGGAAGCACTCGTGGTTTGATTTGGCATGTGGTTTCCATCAAGTTGCTGGAAGCTGAGTTGGCGGAACTGGATGTCTTGACCAGTTCATCAACCTGGTCCCTCGTGAGAATCCTCTTCACCAAACGGTCCGGATCGCGCTTAGGCCAGCCGATATGCAGATCCGCGATCGCACGGCGCTCCTTGCTGTCGCCATGCGGTCAATTGCATCAGAAGTCGCCAACTTCAATTTTCGATCTGTCCGTGAAGCGCGACATGCGGAACGGAGTCGGATCGACGCATGCCGCGCCACCGGCGACCAGATCCGCCGCCAGATGGCCCAACCCGGGGCCGGCGCCGAAGCCGTGTCCGGAACAGCCTGCGGCGACGAACATGCCGCCGATGCTGTCCACCGGGGAAATCACCGGCACCGCGTCCGGTGTGGAATCGATATACCCGCCCCAGGTGGACACGACGCCGGCATCGGCAACGCTGGGGAACATCGCTTTGACCCGGGTCTTGATGGTCGCCAGCATCCGCTGGTCGGGCGCCGGATCGAGGACGGATGCGCTCGAAGGGGGTCGGCTTGTCGAGATGCCAGCGACGCATTGAATCCGGGCCTTCGAAGAACGAGCGGCCGATGCCGATCTCGACCGCCTTCAGCCGTTTCATGAACATCGGCAGAAACGGGCGGACATAGCGGATGCCCTGCGGGGTGATCTCCAGGGTCGCCCGGCCGCTGACGGCGATCGTGTAGCTGCCATCGAGCCGGCGCGTCATGGCAAAGTCGGGGGTAAAGACGGCCTCGCCGAAATCCGGTGCCGGACCGGTCCGCAGGGCGGTCTGACGGACGCTGGCCAGCGGCATCGACACCGCATGCATACGCAGGAAAGCCGATGCCCAGGCGCCGGCGGCGCATAGCACCGCACTGGTGCGGATAAGGCCTTTCTCGGTGACGACGCCGCTCACTTGCCCATTGGTGATATCCAGGCCGCGTGCCGCGCAGTTCTGATGAATGGTCGCGCCATGCTTGCGGGCGCCCTCGGCGATCCGCGGGGCGGCCAGCCAGGGCTCGGCCTTGCCATCGTCTGCCGCGTGGACACCGCCCAGCCATTTGCGGCCGCCAGCCGCAGGAACGGCGGCAGTGGCCTCGTCGGCCGTAAGCATCCGCGTCTTGACGTCGAACCGCCGCGCAACGGCGCGCCACTTGTCCCATTCGGCGAGCTGCTTTGGATCCGCGGTCGCATAGATGAGCCCGCAACGGCGGAAGCCAAGGTCGTGCCCGATCTCTTCGGTCAGCTCTTCCCACAGCCGCAGCGCCAGATTGGCAAGCGGCAATTCGCGTGCATCGCGGTTCTGCCGACGGCACCAGCCCCAGTTCCGGCTCGACTGCTCGCAGCCGACATACCCCTTTTCGATAAGCGCCACCGACAGGCCGCGCCGCGCCAGGAAATAGGCCGCGCTGGCGCCGACAATCCCGCCGCCGATCACCACGACGTCCGCTGACTTGGGCAGCGTTTCATCGCTGCTGATGTGGTGGATTAAAGGGGACATGGCGGCCTCGGCAATCAATGAGAGATTGCAGTATCGGCGACCGGTGCCGCAGAATGCACTGACTGCAGCGGCACTTCGGTATTTTGCACCGAATATCGCCGGCATTCGGCGAGTGACGGCGATGTTATCGTCGTCAGAGCTGCGGCGCTGCCGTTTTTGACGCTTTAAAATCAATGTCATAATCTCTTGACGAAGTTCCATAATCGCCTTCCGCGTGTTCGGTGGCATTCGGCGGCGCGGTATCTACGACAACATGAAGACAGCAATCGACAAGGCCGGCCGTGGCAAGGAGCGCGACCGTAAAATGCCTCAGCCCTGAGGCGGTCACAGATTTGAAGCGCCGATTTGAATAATGTCCGTTTGAGCGGCTGGTCGAAGCGGATGATCCCAAGCCTCGCTGATGCTGCCTCTGAGGTTCCGAAATAGGGGTCGCGTCGGAATGGATAGCGCAAGCTGGAGGCCAGCGGTTCTCGAGGGCTCCATCTTCCGGTCGGCCAAGTCGGCTCGAAGCTGCGATTTTGGCCAAGTGAAGAACGAAAGTCGAACGTTGCTGTCTACCAGGATCGTTCCTCACCTCCCATGCTCTCTTGATGTCCTTCGAGGCACGCCGAGATCGCCCGCAGCTGGAATTCCAGTGCGGGGCCCTCTGCCGGGAACCGGCCGTCCAGCGCAGATGTACCGACGGTAAATCCCGCTGCGCCACTCTTGCGAATAGTCTCGATCTGATCCGGGCGATCCACCGATCCCGCGACAATGACGGGCTTGGGCACGGCTCGGCACACAGCGTCGATGAGAGACGGCACATTGCCTGCCGAGCGGTAGGCGAGAAGGTCGAGACCTGCGACCCCGGTATGGCTGGCGAGCGCGACAGCGCTTTTGACGATCTCGGCCTGCGATCCTTCGAGAATGCTCGGGTGCCCGACAACCCGGCCCGGAAACGGATAGTAGCGGATTAGCGTTCCTTCCAGCAGCGGCAGCACGTCTTGGGCATGGGTGCCACCGAGCAGGTAGTCGACGCCGAGGTCGATCGCCGCCTTGACCGAGCGGACCTCGCTGTCGCGATCGAGCGATACGACCTCGAGATATGTACTGGCTCCGCCCGCGCGGATCTGGCGCGCGAGGCCGGCGAGCGCGTCGAGCGGCAGGCCGATGTCCTTGAAGCCGATGTGGCGGATTCCGGCCCCGAGCGCCGTTTCGGCGTGGACGGCGGCGTCGGCTACGGTGCGGTCGTTGCGTGTCAGCATGAAGATGAAGTCGAATTGTGTCATGGGGTGTCGGCCTTCTGGTTCGGGAGGGAAGCCTTCAGCCTAAGGGCGTAGTCGAAGGCAGTCTCAAGGCTGGAGGGGTCGGCAACGCCGGACCCCGCGATGTCGAAGGCGGTGCCGTGATCGGGGCTGGTGCGCACGAACGGCAGGCCCAGCGTGACGTTCACGCCATGGTCGAGGCCCATGTATTTGACCGGGATGAGGCCCTGGTCGTGATACTGCGCGACCACGATGTCGAAGCTGCCCTTCCGGGCCTGCATGAACACGGTGTCGCCTGGCCATGGGCCGGATGCGTCGATACCTTCGGCACGGGCCGCCTCGATCGCCGGCCGGATGATGCGGATTTCCTCGTCTCCAAAAAGACCGCCTTCGCCGGCATGCGGATTGAGGCCCGCGACAGCGACGCGTGGATGGGCGATGCCGAGCGCCTGCGCACCGGCATGGGCCAGCCGGATCGCGTCCATCTGCGACGCGAAATCGCCTTTGCGGATCGCCTCGGACAACGAACAATGGATGGTGACGAGGACCGTGCGAATGTCCTCGTTCGCCAGCATCATGGCGACCTTGGGAGCCCCGCCATGATCGGCCAGGATTTCGGTGTGGCCGGGATAGTGCAGACCGGCGGCGGCGAGTGCTTCCTTGTGGATCGGCGCCGTAACGATGCCGCCCACGCGACCGTCCCGCGCCAGTCGTATGGCGAGGACGATGGCGTCGAACGCCGCGCGTCCACTGGTGGCCGAAACCTGGCTGACCGGTGGCAGGACGCGAAGCTGCGAGGAGCAAAGCACGTTGAGGGTTCCGTCCTCGAGCACGGTCCCATCGAGGGAAGCGATCGGCCGGACCCGCACATCCGTATCCAGCGCGCAAAGGGCGTGGTTCATCACCAGCGGATCACCGACGACGATCCAGTGCCGCTTGTCCGGCCGACGGAGATACATTTTTGCGATGATCTCGGGGCCGATGCCGGAGGGATCACCCATGGTCACGGCGAGAGGAGCGTCGTGGGCGGTCATGGATCAGAGCCTTTCGTGAAAGCGGTTTGGCCAGCAGGTCGCAGGCGGCATCAAGGAGTGCCGAGGGTGAGCCGAACCCTCCCGCCTTCATGGCGATGGTGAGCGACGTTCCGTCCTCCCGTTCGGCGCGGCCGACCGGAAAGCCGGGCTCCAGCTCGCGGGTGAGACAGAAACGGCTGATGCCGAGGCGGTCGAGGATCGCTGCCATCGTCTCGCCGCCGGTGGCGATCACCGCGTCATAGTCATGCCGGGCGACCGCTGCGGCTGCTTGTCCGGCGAGGTTCGTCGTCACCGCGCTGGCATTCTCCTGCCGTTGCAGTGGTGCCCGAAGGCAAATCACACGGGCGTCGCCGGGAGCGTCGGCCAGGTCGGTGACGACGGGAACGCCTTGTACCCGCAAGGTCTCGCATTGGACGCGCGTCACCGGATTGGCGCTTCCTGCGACGATCACCACCCGCCCGGCGGCTTTGCCCGTTACCGCGCGTCCATCCGGCACGGCAGGGACCAGCAATGCCAGCGCGATGGCGAGACCAGGAGAGCCCACCCAAAGAACAGTCTCAGGATCGGGGATGCTGCCGACTTGCCGGTTCAGTACGTCCTGGCTGTCGGAGTCGAGGACCAGAATGGACCCTTTCGTCGCCGCATCGCCGGAACTGTCTGGGGCGAGAATGATCCGTATCCCCAGGGACGGGTCGACCAGATTGGCAATGTGCGATGTGCCTGCGGGATGGACTGGATCACGGCCGTAGACGCTTTGACTCACGGGAATGCCGTTCACCGTCTGGATCCCGCCGACGGTGAGCCGCCCCGCTTCGGGAAAGGCTGGAGCGATGACAAGCCTGCTCCGGCCGCTTGCGCGAAAGGCGGCGGCGACTTCCACGCGGATATGGCCGCGCAGGGTCGAATCGATCGTTTTGAACAGAAGGCCGGCATTCGAGAGGGCCGACACGGCGTCGGCCGTAACCTTTCTTGCCTGCGAGATGTCGGAGGCGCGGCTGTTGGTATCAATCGAAGCGATAGCTGCATTCTCCGCGCCGTCGACCTGTCGCTTGATCATAGGTGCATAGCCTCTCGCGAGAAAGGCCGCCGCGCCGTCGGTAGCACTGGTCAGGTCGTCGGCGATTATCCCGACGAGGAGAGATGTGTTCTGCTTCATGTTGGTGAGAATAGCAGAACGGTCGGAACCGATTACCCATATGATCTGACGATTTGCGGTGATATGAAGTCACCAATGAAGCGCTCTGAAATACCTTCGCTCGACGACCTGCGTGCATTCCAAACAGTGGCGCGTCTGGGGTCTGTGCGTGCTGCGGCTGCCGAACTCGCTCTGACGCATGGTGCAGTCAGCCGTCGCGTCTCCAAACTTTCCGCCGATCTTGGTCTGCGCTTGCTCGAAGCGGACGGGCGCGGGGTGCGTCTGACCTCCGATGGCGTGAAGCTGGCGGAGGCAACCGGCAAGGCGTTCCATTTAATCACTGATGCCTTGGCAGAAATCAGATCCAGCTCGACGCCCATTCCGATCATCCTGTCCTGCGAACGCTCGCTGGCGATGCGCTGGCTGATCCCCCGCTTGTCTGGGTTCCAGGATCGATACCCGGATGTCGAGGTGCATCTGTCAACCGGCGGCGGAGGGCTCGACTTCGCGCGTGACCGGGTGACGCTTGCGATCCGCCGACTCGATTTTCTGGTGGACCCGGAATGGACCATCATCAGGCTGATGCCGGAGCGGGTTGGTCCGGTAATGCTGCCATCCCTGCGCAAGCGGTTCGAGAGTGGCGACTATGTGGCGCTCGGATCACGGACGCGACCCGATGCTTGGGAAGCGTGGCTCGACGCGCACATGGATGCGCCGCGGCCTCGAACGACCCAATTGCTGGATCATCATTTCCTGATGGCAGAAGCGGCCCTGGGTGGTCTTGGCGTTGCTCTTGCACCCCAAGCGATCGCAGCGGATGACGTCGCGAATGGGCGATTGGAAGCACCACTCGGCTTTGATCGCGACGGGACGGACTACGGCCTGATCCATCCGAAGTCGATCATTGTTTCAACCGGCCTCTCCGCATTGCGCGATTGGCTGACCGCAGAGTCCGAGAGATCGTTCAAGCGGCAGGTGCTTGAGACCACCTAAACTAAGAAAATAAGGTCGCCTTTGCGCCCGTATCGGCTCAGGCGGGGCGAAAGAGACAGCACTGCGAAAGGGCGTGCTGGTTTTGCGGTCGACCGGAGGGCCTTCTGCTGAATGACCATGCATTGCGGCACATTCTGCCAAACGCCTGCGATTATGCTCGGTTGATAGAGCAGATTGACAGGAACCAGGGACATGGATCGCTTCCGGCCGAAATACGTGACTTTTGATTGCCACGGCACGCTCATCAATTTCCAAATGGCGGAAGCCGCCAGGGACCTGTTCGGTCATCTTCTGGATGGGCCGCGCATGGACGAATTCATCAGAAACTTCCAGGGCTACCGCCTCGATGAGGTGCTGCAGGACTGGAAGCCTTATGCAGATGTCGTTCACAACGCACTGGAACGCACCTGCCGCCGCAACAGCGTCGCATTCCGTGCCGAAGACGCCGAAACGATCTACAACCGCATCCCCACCTGGGGGCCGCATCCGGACGTACCCGAGGGATTGGCTAAACTGGCCAAGGAAATTCCGTTGGTCACCCTGACGAACTCCATGGTGGCCCAGATTCCGTCGAACGTGGCAAAGCTCGGTGCGCCCTTTCATGCCGTCTTGACCGCTGAAGAGGCGGGTGCCTACAAGCCGCACTTCAAGGCGTTCGAATACATGTTCGACATGCTGGGTTGCGGCCCGGAGGATATCACGCATGTGTCCTCGTCTTTCCGCCACGACCTGATGTCCGCCTATGATCTGGGGATCAAGAGCAAGGTCTGGGTCAATCGCGGCCACGAGCCGGCCAATCCCTTTTACGAATACACCGAAATCCGCGATGTGACGCTGCTACCAGGCGTTTTCGGACTCTGAGGGGCGAGGATAGGCCGGAGCCCCGCAGAGCACTGCGCCCATTTCCGAGGGCTGCCAGCGGCGCCGTCTCAAATACCCCGAGAAATAGACCTGCGGGGCGCCATCGCTGGAGCGCTCCATCTGTCGAAGCATGAAGAACAACCGTCCCCAACAGGCGAGGATCTTTCGAATTGGGTGCTTGTGGTGATCTGGTCCCCGATGAAGAAGCTGGTCAGCTCAATGGCTCTATGACGGCAGGATGCGACCATCTGCCTAACGTGGCAGCTTCAACCGACGCCTATTTTCGCGATGCCGCCGCAATCCTGGCGATGCGGCCGGGCTCCTCCGAACCGGACATGTCGGCGGCACTACTGAAGCGCCACTACGGATTGACGGGATCGATCGCGACATTGTCCTCCGAGGTTGAGCGCACCGTTGACGTCAACCTGTCGGACGGCCGCCGGTTGATCCTGAAGACGTCGGCAAGAGCGGAGGCGGTCGACAGCTTTCGTTTTCAAACCGCCGCTATGGCCGGATTGCAAGGGTTCACGGGCTTCGTTGCACCCGAAGTGCTCTGCACGACCAGTGGCGCATTGATGTTTGAGCAAGAGGGGACATGCGGGTACTTGCAGACCCGGATTGAGGGCATTCCGCTGCACCAGGCGACGCCAACTCCCGACCTGCTTTTTCGAACCGGCAGTGCTCTCGCCCGGCTGGACCTAGCTCTTGAGCTGGTCAGTGTGCCCGCGGCTCACCGTCCCGTTCTTTGGCATGTCGGTTGCTGGTCGAGGTTGATGGAACTGGAGCAATACCTGCCATCTGGGAGCATTGCCGATAGCGTACGCGTCGCGATGTCGGAGTATGCGGAGTTCGTTGAGCCACAAATCTCGAATGTGGCGTGGCAGGTAACTCATAATGATCCCAGCCCATTCAATATGATGGTGACGGGCCACGGAATGAGTTTCATCGATTTCGGCGATGGCTGCTGGAGCCCCAGGATCCAGGACCTGGCGATCGCAGCAAGTCACGTCGTAAAGGATCCGACCCTTCCTTTGGGTGGAGCCGAGCATCTTATTGCCGGCTACGCCTCTGTCATTACACTTTCGGCACTGGAAGCAAAACTGCTCGTCGGACTGATGCGGGCGCGACAAAGCGCATTGATCTTGGTCAACTACTGGCGATCCCACCTTTTTCCGGCCGACGCCCAGTACATCAAAAAGAATGTCGCGCGTGCCGAGCACGGACTTTCCATCCTGGCGCCTCTTGGCGTCGCATCGGGCGAGGCGGCCGTCCTGGCGGCAATGTTTCAGCCGTAACGCGTTTCGGTTCGCTCGGCCGGCACGGTAGCCAAAAGGCGAACCGCGAATTGATCAAGGTACTCTTTCAAATAGGCAGCAGCACATGTCCACAGATCTCATGCCTAATCGCTACAGGCCCGGCGAATCCGACCTTCCCAGGCGCGAGTCCGAGCTAATTGCTCGCCGTGACGAAGTACTTGGGGCCTCCTATCGGCTCCAGTACCGCCAGCCCGTGCACTTCGTTCGCGGCGAAGGCATGTGGCTCTACGACCCTGACGGGCGTGCCTACCTTGATTTCTACAACAACGTGCCGTCGCTCGGCCATTGCAACCCAGAAGTAAACGCCGCAATGGCTGAACAGGCGGGCCGGATAAGCGCCAACACGCGCTATCTCGAGCCAAAACTTATCGACTATGCCGAGCGACTGGTCGATACTTTCCCAAGCGAGCTCGACCGGGTGGTTTTTACTTGTACGGGGAGTGAATCCAACGATCTCGCCCTGCGTATCGCGCGATTTGCGAGCGGCAACGAAGGCGTGATCGTCTCGACCTATGCGTATCACGGCACCAGTGCGGCTACCGCCGCGGTTTCCCCGAACCTGGGCGACGCGGTCAAGCTCAGCCCATTCGTGCGCATGGTATCCCTACCTGGGCCGGCAGGGGTGCCGGAAGCCCAGGCTGCGGACTTCTTCGAGGCTCAGATTCGTTCAGCCATTGTGGATCTGAACCGTCGTGGCATCGGCGTTGCGGCCCTGCTCATCGACAGTATTTTTTCCAGCGATGGCGTATGGGTCGATCCCCCTGGCTTCATTGCCAGTGGTGTAGCGGCCGTCCGGGAGACAGGTGGTCTCGTCATCGCCGACGAAGTTCAACCGGGCTTCGGGCGAACCGGCGCTCATATGTGGGGCTTTGAGCGGCACGGGGTCGTTCCGGATCTTGTTACCCTCGGCAAGCCGATGGGCAATGGATTTCCAATTGGCGCTGTCGTTGGTCGTAAAGCACCGATGGAGCAATTTGGTGCCACCTCTCGCTACTCGAACACATTCGCCGGAAATACGGTTGGCATAGCGACCGCGGACGCCGTGCTGACGATCCTGCAGCGTGACCAGATCCCCCAAAAAGCGCTTGCCATGAGCCAGCGCCTCCGAGCCAGGCTGGAGAAAATCGCGCAGCAGCCTTACGGAGTTCGTGCCATCCGAAACGCCGGCCTGTTCTTTGGCGTCGACATCGGGCCTGAGGGCACACCGGCGGCAGGCAGGCGTGCAATGGCGCTGGATGTGGTGAACGCAATGCGGGACGACGGCGTCCTGATCAGCACGACAGGGGCCAACGAGGATTCGCTTAAAGTGCGCCCGCCGCTCGTTTGCCAGGCCGAGCATGTCGACCTCTTCCTTGTAGCCATGGAGCGGGCACTCATCAAGGTCGCAGGCTAGACCGCATGCCTGCGAGCAGGTGGCCAGGTCCTGGTTCCCAGATCCTGGTTCAATGCGTGCCGAGATTGGCGGTGTCGGTCGGCCACTTTGGGGCCTCTCGGCGGGATCAGGGAAGCATATCCTTCAGCCGATAATAGGTGCCCACCATTGGCAGGAACCACGGCTTGCCGGTATGCAGCGGGACGGCATTCCAGTCCATGCCACCGATTGGATTGGTATCTGTGCGGCCCATGGCAATGTCCGCTAGCACACTTCCGATCAGCGTCGAGAGCTGCGCGCCATGTCCTGAATAGCCCATGCCGTAGATCAGGCCATCGGCGGTGCCGGCGCGCGGATAGCGGTCTTGCGTGCAACCGACGAGACCGCCCCAGCAATAGTCGATTTCGACATCGGCCAGTTGCGGGAACACATCGAGCATCTGCTTGCGCAAAAGCTCTCCGGAACGCACATCCGTCTTCTGGTTAGAGGCAGCCGAGAACTTCGCACGCCCGCCGAACAAGAGTCGGTTGTCCGGGGTGAGTCGGAAGTAGTTGGCGATGTTGAGCGAGTTCGTGTAGTTCCGATTGCCCGGCAGGGTTGCCGCGACCTCCTCGGAGGTAAGCGGGCGCGTCACGACGATGAAAGATGCAATTGGCATCATCCGTCGCCGATAGTAGTCAAAATTCTCGGTTGTATAGGCGTCGGTCGCAAGGATGACCCGGCGGGCAGCGAGCGAGCCGGTCGGCGAAGTGATCCGCCAGCCATCTGACACCCGGATGCAGGACTGGACGGGATTGTGCTCCCAGATCGTCGCACCATGGCGAGCGGCTGCGTTCGCCATGCCATTGGCATACTGGCCCATATGCATCATCGCCGACTTGGGTGACAGCACCGCGCCGTGAAAGGCCTCCGAACCCAGCTCGTTGCGGACATCGCCACGTGAGAGCCACTCCACCGAGGGGTCCACTTCACGGCGAAGCTCCTCGTACATGGCCTGCAGCCCCTTCACATGCGATGGCTTGGATGCAAGCTTGAGTTTGCCTCCCCTGCGGAAGCTGCAGTCGATGCCCTCTTCAGCGATGATGGCTTCGATCATGTCGATCGAGTCGTCGTAGGAGCGCCAGAACCGACGAGCCTTGGCCCCTCCAAAGTGCGCCTTGGCCGCACCAAAACTGGCGAAGTGACCACTGTTGAGGTGCCCGCCATTGCGCCCCGATGCACCATATCCGACATGCTCGGCCTCGATGAGTGCGACCTTCACGCCAGACTTGGCCAGTTTGCGCGCGGCATTGAGACCGGTGAAGCCCGCCCCCAATTACGGCGACTTCGAAATCGCCTGAGAGGGGTTCGCGGGTCGCCCCAGCAAAGGCTTTCGATGTATCATGCCAATAGGAGGTAAACTTCATTTTGAACACCTCTCGCGCTCGTCGGGACGCCGACAGGATGAAGTGTAGCTCCGCTCCCGCGCCGTGAGGTGCGGCCCTTGCCATAGGCCTGCAACAATCAGGATAGTGTCCTGAAGGTTCTG
>NZ_FUIG01000096.1:0-440 GCF_900149755.1 Mesorhizobium delmotii
TCCCGCGACAAATCACACCCCTTGCGGGCTATGAAGTTCGAACAAATCTTCTCTTTACGATGTCATACAGAACAGGCGGAGAGCCAAGATGCTCGCCGCAAACCTTTATACGAATGACTTGCCAACCGGCTTCCATCTCTACTCGACACCCCTTCGTCTTTTTCAGAAAAAGGATGGTGGAGCCGGACGGGATCGAACCGACGACATCCTGCTTGCAAAGCAGGCGCTCTCCCAGCTGAGCTACGGCCCCTGATACCTTTTGTCGAGGAATGGTGGGCCTGGGAGGACTTGAACCTCCGACCTCACGCTTATCAAGCGCGCGCTCTAACCAACTGAGCTACAAGCCCTAAACCGAACCCTGCTGGCACCATGTTGCACCGGCAAGGCACGCCTTGTGGGCAGAGCCAAAGGGAGGTTAGTCATTCGCGAAGAAAGAGAAA
>NZ_FUIG01000020.1:0-39648 GCF_900149755.1 Mesorhizobium delmotii
CTGAGCGGAAAGACAAGCCACTCTCCATCGCTGGGCGGCTGACCGTAGTCCCAGCAGCGCTGTACGGCGCAAGTGCAATTGTCGATGCGTTTGGCATTGTGATCACGGTCGCAATTCGACTTTTCATCCGGTCATCTTCGCAGCGTTCTTGTTCGTCGCGGCCGTGCCGTAGGGACCTCTCGGTTCACGATGTCGCCTTGGCTATGCGAAGCACTTCGGCGAAACGAATGTCGAGAAACGCCCGGAACGCGACTTCCGCGAGGGTGAACGCAAAGGTCTTAATATGGCGCATTCACGCCGTGCGCCGGTTCGTATCTTGCAACGCCCGTAGCATCTGCCAAGGATACGCGATCCTGATCCGATGGAGCACGGGATGCCGAGCCAAATGAGAAAGCTGACCTTGACCGCGGACCATGTCGCGCGGGTCCACAAGGTCGTTCAGGATCAGGGTTTGACGCCAGGTGCCGAGCTACACACCGATGCCGACTACGACAGCTGGGTCAAGCAAATGATCCGAACTCATCCGGCCCCGAAAGCACCGACCCGCCTTTTTGCCTACGGTTCGTTGATCTGGAAGCCGGAGATCGAGCATATCGGAGAGCAGCTAGGCGCTGCTCGGGGTTGGCATCGGGCTTTCTGCTTCCGTATGACCCGTTTTCGGGGTACGCCAGAGCAGCCCGGCCTTATGATGGCCCTCGATCGTGGAGGGCAATGCCGGGGCGTCCTGTACGACCTTCCCAGGGACAATCTCGAAAGCCAATTCGGCAAACTCTTTCGACGCGAATTCACCTACAAGCCGGCCAACAGCATGCCCCGGTGGATCACGGTCGAGACCGCTTCTGGAGCCATTCCGGCATTGACCTTTGTCATGAACCGCGCCTCGCCGCTCTATGCCGGCCGCCAGTCGCTCGAAGCGGTTGCCGACGTCCTGGCCCGGGCCTGCGGTCATTGGGGCACCGGGGCCGAGTACTTGCTCAACACGGTTTCTCACCTCGAATCAAAGGGCATACGTGACAGCAACCTCTGGCGGCTTCAACGCCTTGTGGCGGAGCGGATCGAGGGAAACCCAACGGAGCGGAATGTCCTTTGAGCCCGACGGAGCGGTCATTGCCCACATCTCGCCAAAGCGTCCGCAGTGAGGCGGATCGCGGCGTTCGTCACGTCGAACGCCAAGGTCAGGAGTTGGCGCAACCTTCCTGTTCGACAACCGGAAGAATAGACCCGAGGCAGTCATTCGCCAACCGATCACCAGACGTCTGCAAAGGGTTGAAGGCGGTCACAGCTGATGGCTGCCGTAGACGGCGGATGTGCGCCAAACCTTTGCATTCGCGAACGGCATTGCGCAATGAACGGTGGTTCGCCAGAATGGCAAGGTCGCATCATGCGTAAGGCCCAAGCGGGCTGTGCTTGTTGAACCCACGATCGCGCTGTCGCATTCTCGCAAATAATTGATCGACGCCTCACTGCCGCACACTCACCAGAGAGGAATGCGCCTTGACACACCCAGACAAGTATTTGCTCGGGCGCGGCGAAGCAGAAGAGACACGGCTCAAGCGCCAGATCGCCAATCTGGCGCCGGATTCCGACGCTCAATTCGACAATATCGGGATCAAGCCAGGTGAACGCCTCGTCGACCTTGGCTGTGGTCCGGGTGGTGTCTTGCACCTGCTGGGTAAACGTGTCGGCTCGACCGGATCGGTCCTTGGCATCGAACGCAGCCAGCACTTTGTCGAACAGGCGAGGCGTTTTGTGGCTGACCACGGGCTCTCGCAGGTCGAGGTTCGTGAAGGCGATGCGTACGACACGCGCTTGCCGCGAGCGTCATTCGACGGTGCTCACATGCGGCTGGTTCTCGTCAACGTCCCGGAGCCCGAGCGCATCGTTCGCGAGATGGTGTCACTGGTGCGTCCCGGCGGCTGGGTGGCAAGTTTCGAGGCGGACTTTCTCGCCCTCATCTGCGACCCTCCGCTGCCCGCGTGGACCAGTCTCCTCGACGCCTACAAAGCCTATTCGGCAGCGCAGGGAATCGATCTCTTCGTAGGCCGACGCATCCACCGACTGTTTCGGGACGCAGGGGTCGTGGAAATCCGCGTCGATGCGGTCGTCCATGTTTATCCACCGGGCCATGAGCGGCGAACGATCCTGCGGGACTTCATCAACAATGTTCGTGACAAACTGATTGACGGCGGCTTCGTCGAGCGCGGCGACCTCGATCGCGATTTAGCCGCTCTCGAAAATCACCTGGCCAGCCCAGAAACGCTGGTGACCTCGAACGTGTTCTTTCGACTTTCTGGCCGAGTCCCGCGCTAAATGAGTGAGCCTTCAGCTTTTCCGCCGAAATGCCTGCAGGGGGTCCCGATCGCGACCTTCGCTGCATCACTGGCGAAGGTCGTGAAATGGCGCAGTGCGTCTGTTGAGTCCTTGACCTCGCGACGGTCCGAAGCCGGTGGCAATCAGGTCAAATCCTTTGAGGCGAGCTGAGATCGGGCGGTAAAGTTCGCTGGCTCAATGCGAGCGCTGCGGCTGCGGAGGGCGGCATGGGAGAAGAACCATGCCCTGGAACGGAAACCATATCGTTGGTCAGAAGCCTCCTCTCAAACCGCATGAGGTCTGGAGCATTCGAGCCCGGCTGCAAGTGTCGGGCGCGATAAGGGACTTGGCACTTTTCGATCTTGCCATCGACAGCAAGCTTCGAGGTTGCGACTTGGTCGCCATCACAGTCGGAGATATCGCAATTTCCGGCTCTGTCCGCGATCGGGCCGTGATCATTCAGCGGAAGACCGGGCGACCGGTGCAATTCGAGATCACAGAGCAAACGCGGGCCGCCGTCGGTGCCTGGATAGCACGCTGCCAACTCACCGAACGAGATTACCTGTTCCCAAGTCGCGCTCGGGCAAAACCGCATATCTCGACAAGGCAGTACGGGAGAATTGTCGACAAATGGGTTTCCTGCATCGGACTGGACCCGAAGCGATATGGCACGCACTCGATGAGACGCACGAAGGTTTCGCAAATCTACAAGAAGACTGGCAACATCCGCGCCGTGCAGTTGCTCCTGGGGCATACCAAGCTTGAGAGCACTGTCCGGTATCTCGGCATCGAAGTCGACGACGCCTTGGCCATTTCCGAACAGGTCGAATTGTAGAGGAACATGGAGCGTCGCCGTGTAAGCGGCGCTCCATGACGCGACCTGCTCGTTCCAATCGACAAGACGAAGGGCGAGGTTCCACGCCGTTGCGGACGCTCGTTCGCAGAAGGCGTTCGGTGAAGTTTGACCCGATGCCGTCATTCACGAAGTCCCGCCGCCCTAAGGACGTTGATCACCCGCTCAAGATCGTCAGCCCTCATGTAGCGCTCGGAACGACGCAGATTCTTTACGCCAAAGCCTGGATTGCGGCGACGAAGCGTTGCAATGGCTGCGGCAGCCTGGCTTTCGTGGCCGAAGAAGGCCCGTACGATCGCGAGATTGGTGTAGCCGTACGGATCGGTGGGAAGCCGGCGGACATATTCCTCGGCCAGACGGATCGCTTCGCTCTCGTTCTCGCCAACCCAGGCGTAACCGAGCGCCAAATTGTAGGGTTGCCAATCGATATGATAGGGGCTGAGCCGCATCGCCTCGGTCAACGCTTCGATTCCCTTGTGCGCTTGGCCAGCGAAAATGCAGACCTGCCCAAGGCAGCCGAGCACCCAAGTGTCGCTCGGCGAAAGGGCCATAGCTTGCTCCATTTCGCTGATCGCGGTGTCGTGCTCGTTGCGAATGAACGCGACGTAGCCCCTCAGGTAGTGGACGCCGCTTTCGCGGTCTCCCAGATTTTCCAGGCGCCTGACCACATCCTCCGCTCGCCCAAGGGCAATCTCCATCGGGACCTCCAGCACATAGCGCGCCTCCCACCAATGCGTTATTCCGAGCAGCGTCAGGGCGCCGCCATAGTCAGGGTCGATGGCGATCGCTTCCTCGAACAGGCGTCGCGCTGCCAGAACGTTGGTTCTGTCCATTTCGTCCAAGTACTTGCGTCCCTCGACGAATTTCGCCCAGGCCGAAAGACTGGTCGTCTTGCCCTCCCACAAGCGCGCAAGTTCACCCACCGTGAGTTTGACCTGCAGGGCCAGGGCGATGTTGCGCGTGATATCGTCCTGGACCCTGAAGATGTCGCCGAGTTCGCCGTCGTAGCGCTCGGCCCACAGATGGCGACCGCTTGCCCCTTCGACCAGCTGCGCTGTGACACGAACCCGATCGCTGGCAGCCCGAACACTGCCCTCCAGCATATATTTGACGCGAAGCTCCTCGGCCGCTCTCGTCACGCTGACCGCTCGGCCCTTGTAGGCGAAGGTGCTATTGCGCGCGACCACGAACAGATTCGGGATGCGCGATAAGGCCGTGATAATCTCCTCGGTAATCCCATCGGCAAAGAACTCGAGTTCCCGGTCGCTGCTCATGTTGTTGAACGCGAGCACGGCAATGGAGGGCTTATCAGGAACGGGCGACAACGCCGAAGGTTCTTCCGTGTGGCTCTCCGCTGGTATCGGCGGCTTCACCTGTGCGAGGACTCCGACCTGAAGCGAATAGACTCGAATCGGCTCAGCGATGTTTTTGAGTTGAGTCGCGCCCAGATCGGTTGCAGGGAGATCGAGTCTCGCTCTCACCTGGCGGTAGGCGTCTTCCGAAAGACAGATCGCGCCTGGCTTCGCGATTCCTTCCAATCGAGCGGCGATATTAACGCCGTCGCCCATGAGATCACCGTCGCCCTCCTCGACCACATCGCCTAAATGGATGCCGATGCGGAATTCGATGCGGCGCTCGGGTGGCAGGCCAGCGTTCCGCTCGACCATGCCATTCTGCACCTCAATGGCGCAGCGAACGGCATCAACAACGCTGCGGAACTCAACGAGGCTTCCGTCTCCGGTGCGTTTGACCATGCGGCCATTATGCACGGCAATAGTCGGATCGATCAGATCGCTGCGCAGCGTCCGCAGCCGCGCTAAGATGCGATCCTCGTCCACGCCAGCCAGGCGGCTGTAGCCGACCACATCCGCGACCAGGATCGCTGCGATTTTCCGCGTCTCGGTCATAGCACCGGTTCCCCTCGAGGCAGACTAGCATAAAGTCCCTGCCGATGCTCCCAAGCTCGATTATCTTCGCGAAAAGAGCCGCCCAGCAGCCCTCGGCCGAAGTCAAGGTAGGACCTTCTCGATGGGCCAATCTGTAGGTCCGGAAATGGCGCTAACTGCACGTTCCGGGAACGAGAAATTCGGAGGCCGTCCACTGACCCGGCTCGTAGCCAAATCGCATAAGATGGCTATCTGGAGCTGGCGCGTAGTCAACAGCAATGCAGCCATTTGAGGGCGAGCCCTAACTCGAAACCAGCGTGACGACTGATATCTTTCCTCGGATAACGCGCCTGATGTCCGAGGTTATGCAACAATTTGCCCGCCTCGCAATGCGCCGCCAATAGCAGTCATGACTGCCTGGTCCGATTGAGCACAAGCCTTGGCGCGAAATGTCAGCTATCAGCTATGATGTCGTCGCTTTGCGCACGAAGTCGGCGAGTTCGCGGTTGAAACGAGAGGAGTCCTCGATGAAGGGTGCGTGTCCGGTCTCGGGGTACCAGGAAGCGGTGCTCGTCGGACATGTCTTGAGGATGTGATCGCCCATTGCCGGGAGGACCACCGTGTCGCTGCGGCCCTGAGTCATAAGGACAGGTCTCTCTAACATGGTCAGAACGTCGTCGGAGTTGATCGCGCGCGTGACAAGCGCAGCCCGGACTCTTGGCGCCACAACGATGTTCCAGCACAGGGCCACCTCGTATTCGTCTCTCGGTAGCGGTCGCGCGGTGCAGCCCTGCACGAAGTCGCGAATGGCCTGGACGTTGGAGGGGAAGTCGTCGCCTGCGGTCGCGCCCGGCACGTGATCGAGAAAGCCGGGGCCGATCAAAACGCCGAACGCGGCCCTGTCAAGCGATACAGCCGCACCGACGAAGTTGATCCCGGCAATCGCATCCTGGCCGTAAGCGCGAACATAGTCACAGATGATGAAGCCCGCATAAGACCACCCAACGAGAACGGGCCGGTTCAGGCCGAGCTGGCCGACGATGGCCGCAATATCGTCCGCCCATGGCTTGGGCTCCGTGTACTGCTGCTGTGCCTCGGGCGCTTCCGACATGCCATGGCCGCGAAGATCGAAGGCGACGAGGCGAAACGCGTCCGCAAGCTCACTCTCGTACTGTTTGCGCCAGCAAAGGTGGTTCTGCGACCACCCGTGAATGAAGAGGATGGCTGGTGCATCAGCTTTGCCCCATTCGCGCACATGCAGCTTCACGCCGCCGCCGCCGATGACAGAATGAATCTTCATCTCGATCCTCCATTTGCTGACCACGGCGCCGATGATCACCGGTCTGCGTTGGAAGGAGTGTTGTTGCTGGCGTTAGAAAAGGGCGGCCGAAGCGTTGAAATTTGCCGGCTGGAGAGAAGAACCCGCCGAGCCGATCCGTCACTCGGGTCCGGCCATGAAGGATCTGACTTCACGCAGGAAATCGGCGAAGGCAGGCTCGTCGCCGAGGAGGATATGATTTGCGCTGTTGAGGTCGACGAAGCGCGCCCCCGGTATGCCGGCCGCGAGCACCTTGCCTTCGTCGAATGGAACCACGGCATCGTTCCTGGCATGCAGCACCAGCGTCGGAACGCTCACCTCTCCCAGCATCGCCGAAACGTCTATGTCGCCGAAAGTGGAGTGAAGCAGGCTGGCGTTGAGCGGCGATGTGGTCTGCCTCTGAAGATCGTTGAACCAAGCCATCTGCTCGCGGCTGGCACCCGGAATGAATGCCTCGGTGAACAGCTGGCGGAACGCGGCATTGTCTTTGCCCCATCCTTCACGGATCAGGGTGGTCATGGCTTCATGGGTATCGAGCTGGTGGGTGTCGCCGCGCTTTCGCCGGCCCCTTGCATAGCCGCCGTAGAGAATGAGGCGCGACACGCGCTCGCGGTGCCGGAGGACATAGGCGATCGATACCGCACAACTTTGCGAGACACCGAGCAGCGGGAAACGGTCCAGGCCGCTTGCGTCGGCAACGCTTTCCAGATCAGTGACCATGGCGTTGAAGGAGAAGTCGCCGACGTTCCAGTCGGAGAGGCCGTTGCCGCGCTTATCGTAGCGGATCAGCGTATTCCTGCTCGAAAGCTGATCGATCCAGTGTCGCCACACCGGGCTTTCCCATTCGTATTGCAGATGCGACATCCAGTGCGCCGCGCGAAGCAGCGGCGGGCCGTCGCCCGAAACCGCGTAGGCGATCCGGACGCCATCGGGGCTCCTGCAATAATGTATCTCCTGGGAACGCCGGTGCTCATTTTGGCCGCCACCCGGAGCGGGACGGCCGGCTTCACCTGATGCCTGTTGCCCGGCTTGCTCGCTGACCGTTCGCAGTTGCGTTGCGCGCTCTCGAGCCGAAGCCTCGAGTGATCGTATCTCCAGTGAAACCTGCTTGTTGGCCCGGTCCAGAGACTGTAGTGTTTCGGCATAGGAAAGGGCCCGTTCAGGTTCGCAGCGCAGCCGCTCGACAAGCGCCTGCAGGATCATCGATCTGGTGCGATCCAGTGCGTCGCCGTGGAATGTGCGCCAAGCCTCGAACACCGGGCAGCGCGGCAGTTCCAGATCTTCGAGGAACTGCCCCCGGAACATGGCAGCCAGGGTTTCCAGGCGTGAGGTGTCGAGAAAGCGTATCTCGTTCGCCGTCATGTGGGCGACTTGCAGCAAATCGACATCAAGCTTGGCGGTGTCGAAAAGCACGCTCTCTCGATCGGCCTTCAGGCAGCCCTCGTCACCGTTCTGGTTGATGATGTGCCTTAGCTTCGAGAGACTCCATCTCAGCGAAGCTCTTGGATCGTCAGGCACCTCCCAGAACATTCGGCACAAATAATCGCGCCGCTGACGCCGGTTCGCCACCACTAGGTAGGCGAGCAGAGCGCGCGTTTTCTTCGACGGTGGCAGCGCGATCTCCCGGGCGTCCCGCAGGACCACCAATTCGCCGAGCACCTTGATCTTCAGTGGGCCCTTCATTTGCGACGCCGATCGCTTGCAAGCAATTTTACCCGCGATACTGCTCTGTGTAAATTTACTTGATGGTCGGCGCCTACTGCCCGGAACCTTACTATTCGCGAGGCGCTATCGTTTCGGCGCGGTCGCCACGTCTTCAAGGTCGAATTCCGAAGGGTCTCTTTCCAGTTTTCGAATAGCGCGGGCCAGCGCCGGCAGGACGGTTTCGCGCGCGCCCTTGTCAACCTGGGATAGACTCCTGCGTATGGCATCCTTCCAGGCCGGGCCGCGGTCGTAAGCCTCCATGAAAGCATCGGCCAGGTCTTCCGACTGCCGTTGTTCGATCATGGCTTCCATGATGGTTGCAGCCTGCATCTTGTCCTTGCGGCTCTTGGCGGTGCCGTCGCTGTCCGTCCGACGGCGGCTGGCGACGATGAGTTTGTGGATGGCGTACCGTTCGGGCGACGGCACGTTCACCGGCACGCCGGCACCGTGAAGGAGAACGGCCCGGATCGGCTCGTATATCAGGAAATCGAGAAACCGCAGGGGCTGCGCCGACGCGCCACCAAGCGCGGGCATGGTTGTTGGACGACCCTCGTAGTCGGCCGAACCGGTGTTCGGAGTCAGGAATTCGACCTTGTATCCGGAGCGGGAAGAATATTGCGTGGTGAAGCGGCCGTCAGCCTGGTGCGGAATCTCCCGGAAAGTCGGGTCGACTTTCCTCAACGTATCGAGCACGGGTGGCATCTTGTCATCGACGGCCGTCGAGATCGAATGAAACTGCGCAAAATCGGCATCTCCCGTGACCATCGACGTACTGGGCAGGCGAACGCCAAGGACGGCTGGATAGCATTGATAGGCGACGGTACCGACCAAGACGCCACGAAGCCTGAAGAAACCGGCTTCGGCGAGCGCCTGGACAATGTCGCCGGTCTTCCTTTCCGGCCGTGGCAGGTAGGCCTCGCGAATGAGTGTCGAAACCAGTTTTCGCCGCTCTTTGATGTCGGCTTTCAGGTCCTTGAAGTTTTCGACCCTCCTGGTGATTTCGGGATCGTCGACGGGGCCGACATATGTGCGTGTTTTGCCGCCGTCAGGGTTCGGCAGGTCGAGATACCAGTAACGGCGGCCTTTCACCTCGGCTGTGACAAAGCGGCCGCCGACGTTGAATTCCGTCGAGAACGAGGCATCCAGCGACCGCTGCGCCAGCTCGGAATAGAGCGTCTGGTATGTGTGGGGAATCTGCTGCATATGAGTTGTTACCGTTTTCGCGAAAAGGGTAATAACACAATTTCGTCGCCACCGTCATCATAAATTGTTACCGCTTTCGCGAAAGCGGTAACAACTGCGCTCAAGGCATCCCTGGATGCGGGTCAAATCGCGCGCCAGCAGTTCGTCTCTTCCCAGGCCCCCGGCTCCCACGATTGAATTAAACAGTGCTCTCTACTTTACAAGTAAATTAAAATATGTGAAGTTATGTCCACCAAAGGATCACCCATGACAGCCAATCGTTTCGCCACACGCCTGAATTCCTTTGCCTCGCGGCCACAGGCCGAATGGCCGGATCTTGTCGGCAAGCCGTCCATGCTGCAGATGGCGGCGCGTGCGGCGAAGGTTGCGGGGCTGACCGACCTCGACCTCAACTTTCCCGATCATGTCGATGAAAAACGTGCGGAAATGGCGCAAAAGCTCGGCGATCTCGGCCTTTCCGTCAATGGCTTCGCTATGCGCTACTACTCCAATCCGGCCTTCAAGCTCGGCGCCTTCACCAATCCGGATCCGGCAGTTCGCCGCGAAGCCATCGACCTGACCAAGGCCGGCATTGATGCCGCGCGTGAGGCCGGCACCAATCTGATGACGCTGTGGCTCGGGCAGGATGGCTTCGACTATGCCTTCCAGGCCGATTATGCGGCGCTCTGGCAACACGAGATCGATGGAATTCGTGAAGTAACAGCGCATGACCCCGATTGCCAGATCAGCCTGGAATACAAGCCCAACGAGCCGCGCTCCTACAGCCTGATGCCTGACGCGGCGACGACATTGCTGGCGATCCGCGAGATCGGACTGCCCAATCTCGGCGTGACGCTTGATTTCGCCCATGTGCTCTATGCCGACGAGCAGCCGGCCTTTGCCGCAGCACTCGTCGCGCGCCACAGCAAGCTCTTGGGCGTGCATCTCAACGACGGCTACGCCAAGCGCGACGACGGCCTGATGGTCGGCGCGGTGCACACGCTGCAGACGATCGAGCTGCTCAGGCAGATCCGCCGCGACGGCTACGCCGGCGCCATCTACTTCGACACGTTTCCCGACATGACCGGGCTCGATCCGGTCCACGAATGCGAAGTCAACATCGCCACAGTCAAACGCATGCTGCGCGTCGTCGAGCGGTTGGAAAAGGACAACCGCCTGTCCACCGCCGTCGATCGTCAGGACGCGGTCGCGTCGCAGGCCATCATTCAGGAAGCAATGCTCGGGCCGGACAGCTGACGCGGGCGCCATCAACGTTTCAACAAGGGAGGAAAGACCATGAAATTTCTGCTTGCCACCGCTGCCGCTGGCCTGATGGCGCTGTCCATAGGCTCGGCCTTTTCCGCGGACCTCGCGCCGCTCAATTCCGATACCGAGAAGGATCGCATCGACTGGTCGCAGCTCGAGGCCAAGTTCGGAGCGTTTCCCAAGCTGCCCGACGGTACCAAGGCGGGCGCCGTCTCCAAGACGCTGACCAACGAATACTGGCGCTCGCTGGGTGAGGGCTACAAGTCGTTCGGCGACCGCGTCGCCGTTCCGGTCGTCTACCAGGCGGCGCAGAGCGAGGGCGACCAGCTCGGCCAGCTCACCATCGCCGAAGGCCTGGTCACACAGGGTTACAACGTGCTTCTCGTCTCGCCGCAGACCGACTCCAACCTGCAGCCGATCATGGAACAGGCCAAGGCCGCCAACGTGCCGGTGGTCAACGTCAATGACGCGGTCATCCCGCAGGCCGAGCACTATGTCGGCAATGTCCAGCGCGACAATGGCGTGCGCGTCGCCAAATGGTTCATCGAGAACCGGCCGGATGGCGGCAAGGTCGCCATCGTCGAAGGCCAGGCCGGCGTCTATGCCGCCGTGCAACGCACCGACGGCTTCAAGACCACGATCACCGAGGCCGGGAAGTTCGAGGTCGTCGCCAGCGTCCCCGGCAACTGGGATCGCCAGACCTCTTACGACGCGGCCACCAACATCCTGCAGCAGCACCCCGACCTGATCGGCTTCTATGCCAACAATGACGGCATGGCGCTGGGCATCGTCGAGGCGGTCAAGGCCGCCGGCTTGCAGGACAAGGTCGCCGTCTTTGGCACCGACGGCATCTCCGACGCCTATGCCTCGATCCGCGCCGGCGAGCTGACCGGCACCGTCGATAGTTTCCCGGTGCTGACCGGCGAGGTGGCGCTGGAATCGGCGCTGCGACTGGTGGCCGGACAGAAGCTGCCGCGCGTCGTCGCCACGCCGCAGGCGCTGATCACCAAGGACAATGCCGACCGCTATTCCGGCGCCGGCGACGCCGTGCGCAAGGCGCTGCTCGAGGACGCGGCGGCGGGCAACTAAGGGCACAAGGGCGGGTGCCGGCAAGAGCATCGTGCTCTGCCGGCACTTTGCCTGGAGAACCGAAGCAATGTCAGTTATCCCCCGGTTGCAATTCGAGGGCATTTCCAAGGAGTTTCCCGCCGTGCGGGCGCTGAGCGATGTGTCCTTTTCGGTCGGCGTCGGCGAAATCCATGGCCTGCTCGGTGAGAATGGCGCCGGCAAATCGACGCTGCTGCGCATCCTGTCGGGGGTCTACAGGCCGACAGCCGGAAGCGTGCTGATCGACGGCAGACCGGTGACGCTGAACAATCCGGTCGCGGCGCGTGCCGCGGGCGTCGCCATGATCCATCAGGAATTGCAGCAGGTGCCGCAGCTCAGCGTCGCCCAGAACATGTTCCTCGGCCATCCGCTGACGCGCGGCGGCATCTTCGTCGCACGGCGCGAGCAGGAGCGTCGCGCTGCGGAAGCCCTCGCCGCCCTCGATCCGACGATCGATCCGGCAGTCCCGCTCGGCAACCTGAAGGTCGCGCAGCGGCAGATCGTCGAGATCGCCCGGGCGCTGCTCGATCGGGCGCGCATCGTGGCGATGGACGAGCCGACATCGAGCCTGACGCCGAGCGAGTTCGAGCGGCTGGCCGAAGTCATTGCCGGACTGGCGCGCGACGGTGTCGCGGTCGTCTATGTCTCGCACAAGCTGGACGAGGTGTTCGGCAGCTGCCAACGCGCCACAATCATGCGCGACGGCGTCGTGGTCGAAACCGTTGATCTGACAAAGCTGTCGGAAAAAGCCGTCGTTTCGATGATGGTCGGCCGCGAGCTTGCCCAGGAACAGCACCGCTCGCACGCCTCAACCGACGTCAGGCTGAGCGTGCGTTGCCTCGCCTCGGCAACCAAGGTCCATGACGTCTCGTTCGACCTGCATCGCGGCGAGGTGCTGGGCATTGCCGGCCTGGTCGGCTCGGGCCGCACCGAACTGCTGCGGCTGCTGGCCGGCGCCGACCGCGCCTCATCAGGCACGGTCGACATCGACGGCAAGGCGATCAAACTTTCCAATCCGCGCGACGCTATCGCCGCCGGCATCGGCCTGGTGCCGGAGGAGCGCAAGCGCGAAGGCATCGTGCCGTTACGGTCGATCTCCAGCAATATGGCGCTGGCGTCGATGGGCGTGTTCGCACCGCGCGGCGTCATCGATCACACTAGGCTGAAGCGGGTCGCGGCTGAGAAGATGAAGCGGGTCAATCTCAGGCCATTCCTGCTCGACCGGCCGATCCGGCTGTTCAGCGGCGGCAACCAGCAGAAGGCGATCATCGGCCGCTGGCTGGCGGCGGGAACGCGCATCCTTTTGTTCGACGAGCCGACGCGCGGCATCGATGTCGGCGCCAAGGCGGAGATCTATCATTTGATCGAGGAGCTCGCCGCCGAAGGCCATTCGGTCGTCGTCGTGTCGTCCGAGCTTCCCGAGGTGATCCGGCTCGCCGACCGCGTGCTGGTCATGCGCGACGGCACTGTCGCGGCCGAACTTGACCGGGCCGATCTCAACGAACAGGCGATCGCGGCGCACGCCATACCCCAATCGGAGACTCAGGCCGGCAAGGCGCAAGGCCATCGGGCCGGTGCATAACGGACAGGACCAGCGGATGACTGATATAACCGAACACACAGCAGCGCGCCCAAGGGCTGAATTCCTGCACCGGTTTTCCGTGCGCGACGCCGGCACGCTGATCGGTCTGGTCGTGATCCTCGCCGTCTTCGGTGCGCTGGTCCCGGGCTTCTTTGCCGAGCGCAACCTGATCAACATCCTGCAGCAGTCGAGCATCAATGCCTGCCTGGCCTTGGGCATGACGCTGGTGATCATCTCGGGCGGCATCGATCTGTCGGTCGGGCCGACGGCGGCCCTTTCGGCCGTCATCTCGGCCTCGATGCTGGTTGCCGGCGTGCCGTTTCCGCTGGCCATCGCCGCCGGCTTCGCCATCGGCCTGGTCTGCGGGCTGCTCAACGGCGTGCTGGTCGCCTATGTCGGACTGCAGCCTTTCATCGTCACGCTGGGCACGCTCAGCACCTACCGGGCGCTGGCGCTGATCTATACCGGCGGCAATCCGGTGCTCGGCCTGCCTGCCGGCTTCCGCGCCATCTTCAACGGTTCGCTGTTCGGGCTGCCATTGGCGGTCATCATCGTGGCCGTGGTCGCGCTGATCGCCTGGATCATCCTCAAGAAGACGCCGTTCGGCGAATATCTGCTCGCCGTCGGCGGCAATGAGGAGGCCGCCTACATAGCCGGCGTGCCGATCGCCCGCACCAAGATCGCCGCCTACATGATTTCGGGTCTGCTGGCGGCCCTTGCCGCGCAGATCCTGATCGGCCGCCTGGGTGCCGCCGAGCCCATTCTCGGCAATCTCTGGGAACTCGATGCGATTGCCGCGGCGGCCATCGGCGGCGCCTCGCTGATGGGCGGCAAGGGCAGCGTCGTCGGCACCATCCTGGGCGCCGTCATCCTCGGCACCATGCGCAACGGCCTGACGCTGATGAATGTCCAGTCCTTCTATCAGCTCCTGGCAACTGGTCTTATAATCCTCGCCGCGATGCTTATCGATCGCGTGACGAGGGGACGTGGATGACCTTGACCAGCCTGGATCTGAAAGCAGTAGGACCGCGGATCCGCATGATGATGCCGCATTTGACGCCGCTCGAGGCGAAGGTGGTGGAAACCGTCTTCGGACGGCGCGGCTTCGACGAGACCATTCCGCTCAAGCAGATCGCCGAAGAGGCCGGCGTGTCGGAGGCGATGGTGGTCAAGATCGCCAAGAAGCTGGGTTTTTCCGGCTATCGCGACTTCCGCACCGCGGTCTATGAGTATAGCCGCCTGCCGACCGCCGAAATGCACCAGGAGCTGTCGGCAGACGACAGTTCGGCCGAGATCGTCCAAAAAGTGTTCCGCACCTCCATCCAGGCGCTGGAGGAAACGCTGGCGATCCTCGACATGGACGATTTCGACCGCGCCGCCGATCTTCTCTACCGCGCCAAGAACCGGGATTTCTATGGCGTCGGCGGTTCGGCGCAGATCGCGCGCGACGTCTCGCACAAATTCCTGCGCATCGGCATCCGCGCATCGGTCTACGACGATTCGCACATGATGCTGATGTCGGCCTCGCTGCTCGGCGCCGACGACATCGCGGTCGGCTTCTCGCATTCGGGCAATACCAGCGCCGTTATCGATGCCATCCATCTCGCCCGCAAGAGCGGGGCGCGGACGCTGGCGATCACCAACTACGACAACTCGCCGCTGGCCGCCGTTGCAGACATCGTGCTGTGCTCGACAGCGCAGGGCTCGCCGCTGATGGGCGAGAACGCGGCGGCGCGCATCGCCCAGCTCAACATTCTCGACGCGCTGTTCGTCGCGGTGGCGCAGCGCGACTATCAGGCGGCGGAGCGCAATCTCGGCCGCACCATGTCGGCGGTGACGTCGAAACGCCGGGACAAGGGCTCATGAAAGATTGGGGTACATGACGGCTCCGCTGGTCACCGTGTTCGGCAGCCTGCATTACGACATCATGGTCGGGGCGCCTGACCGCCCGCGCAAGGGCGAAACGGTGACCGGCCATGCCTGGCAGCCGAAATGCGGCGGCAAGGGCGGCAACCAGGCAGTGTCGGTGGCGCGAGCCGGCGTGGGCTCGGCGATGATCGGCGCCGTCGGCGATGACGATTTCGGCCGCGTGCTTCTCGACAATCTCTACCGCTGCGGCGTCGACAGCCGCTTCGTGCGGGTCGCGGCTGGCGCCGGCTCCGGCATGAGCGTGGCGATTTTCGACGACGGCGGCGATTATGGCGCGGTGATCGTGTCAGGCAGCAATCTCACCTTGGGCAAGAAAGACGTCGCGGAAGCTACTGATGTGATTGCGCAAACGTCGGTTCTGCTGCTGCAGAACGAGGTGCCGGAAGCCGCCAACATTGCCGCGGCGCGGGCGGTGAAGGCGCATGGCGGTCGCGTCGTGCTCAACGCGGCACCCGCCCGAAAACTGTCCGGCGAACTGATCGCACTCACCGATATCGTCATCGTCAACGCCATCGAGGCGGAATTCCTGGCCGGCATTCCGGTCGTCGACACGCTCGAGGGTGCTGCCGAGGCGGCACGCATGCTGATCAAATCCTACCCGGCCGCGATCGTCACGGCCGGCGGCGAGGGCGTTGCCTATTGCGACCGCGACGGCCAGGCATTTGCACTGGCGGCCATCCCGGTGAAGGTCGTCAGCACCCATGGCGCCGGCGACGAGTTCGTCGGCGCGTTCGCGGCAGGCCTTGCCCGCGGGCATCAGGTCGAGGCCGCCCTCGCCGCCGCCAACGCCGCCGCGGCTTTGCTGGTCGCCACGCCGGAACGCGAGCGCGAGGCGATCTGAGACGGATGGCCGCCTCCGCCCGTGATCGTAACAGGCGACAACAAGCGGATGGCGAGGACTTTTCGCTCGGCTCCGACAGGCCGATAAAGTTCAACAATTGATACGAAAGCCCGCCACCCTTTCGGATGACGGGCTTCCGTAGCCTGGGCGCCAGGAACGCCACGGTAGCGACGCTGCTACTAAATGCTCCGTAGATACTCAATATGCGGCCTTCGCGCCGTCAGGCGCATCGGCCAAACAAATGAAGCCCACGCCTTTGGCGGAGAGCGCGGGCCTGCGCAGCCGGGCGCTTGCGCGTCCGGCTGCCGATGTCGTCAGTGCTTGCTCTTGCCGGGGCTGGCGGCACCGCCACTGATGGCGATGCGCTTGGCTTTCGACTGTGCGCGCTCCGTCTTGGGCAGCGTCACGGTGAGCACGCCGTTATGGAAGGCGGCATTCACCTTGTCCTCCTCGACCTCGTAGCCGAGCGGGATGCGGCGCTCGAAGCGGCCGTAGAACCGCTCGGAGAACTGCCTGTCCTTGTCCTCGGTCTCGGAGCGCTTCTCGCCGCGCAGCGTCAGCACACCGTCATCGAGCATCACCTCGACGTCCTTTTCGTCCATGCCGGGAATTTCCGCGGTCACGCGGATCTCCTTCTCGCCGTCGGCGATTTCGACGCTCGGCCAGCTGCCGCGCGCCGACGAAAATCCGCTGAGCGAAGGCATGCGCGTTTCGAAGCCGCGGAACGCGTCGTCGATCAGGCGGTTCATCTCGCGATGCAACGCCATGAACGGGTCGCGCTCCTCGTCACGATAGAAGCTGGGAACCGGACTGTTCTCCCGGCCCCAGGGTATGAGATCACGAATAGCCATTGCTGTTCTCCTTTCTCGACTGGTTGCGCCAAAGGCGAACGCCAGAGATCGCCTTCGCTCAGGCGGCCTGCTTCGGCTTCTCGGCCTGCCCGGCCTTCCGCGCGTCGTCGTCCTTGGCGATCGCGATGCGACGCGGCTTCATCTCCTCGGGCACTTCGCGCACGAGGTCGATCGTCAGCAGGCCGTTGTTGAGCGAGGCGCCGGTGACCGTCATGTGATCGGCAAGCTCGAAGCGCCGTGTGAACGGTCGCACCGGAAGGCCGCGATGGAGATATTCCACCTCGTCCTGTTCCTTGCGCTCGCCCGAGACGATTAGAAGGTTCGGCTCGTGGCTGATGTCGAGATCGTTCTCGGAAAAGCCGGCGACGGCGATCCTCACGCGATAGGTGTTCTCGTCGCTTCGCTCGATGTCATAAGGCGGCCAGGTTTCGACTGCCTGAGGCGCGTTTTCCAGCAGGGTGAAGATACGGTCGAAACCGATGCTCGACCGATAGAGCGGGGAAAAGTCGAATGCGGTTCTCATAGCTACATCCTCCATGGAGCAACATAGTACGAGGGACGCCAAAGAGCTTGGCGCTCCCTGGGTTCTGCCGGTCCCGTTCGGCAACCGGCAATTTGGATTTGGTTATTGTCAGGCCGAAATCAAGACCCAGATTCTGTCCCGCAGCCAGATTTTTTTGTTGCCAGATTGTACTGGTAATGCCGGTTTCAACCGTCATTTGAGGGTCGCGCCGGCACGCCGCATGGAGGATATCATGACCATGACACGCGACGACATCATTTCGGTGCTGGGCCCGGTGGACGACGCCATCATCGCCGACATCGCCTCGACCGGCGCGACGATCGAAGAGTTGCGCGAGGCCTTTGCCTGGGTCGGCGCCGATGAGGCGCTGGTGAATGAGGGCCGCCCTCTGCCGTCGGCAAGGGTGGCGACGCTGATCGGGCTTCTCGAACCGCCGGACGACGACATATAGCCGGCCGTTAAGTCGGCAGGGGCAGGGGTCTGGGGCAACCAGGGCTGGAGACGGGGAGGTCTTGAAGCGCGCAGGCAGACGAACCATCTCGTCCATCGGCGCCGATCGGGCTGCCTCCTGCTTAATCGAGGATGCTACTTGCTCTGAAAAAACAGAAAGAAGGAGGAAGTGATGAACGACGTCCCATTTTCCGAGCCGATCACGCTCAAGCTCCAATCCGTCGGAGAGCGCAAAGTCGGCAGCAGCTGGGAAGCCATCGAATGCATGCAGCAATGGCCGGACCGGGCGCGCGGCCGGAACTGGCGCGCAGCCTACCGCGCCTGCCGCGACGCGCTCGACGGCTGGCGCACCGCCCGCGAGGCTCGCACTGCCTTCGTCAAGGCGGCTCGCACGGCCGGACTGCTTGTCACGGGGCGTAAATCCACCTGAATATCAATCCACCTGAACGCCAATGAACCTGAAGCCGGGGCGGACGCGCTGTGCTGCAGAGGCGGCGCCTTTCATGAAAAGCGCCGCCCCTCCCTGTCTCACTGCAGCGTAATAACACCGTCCACCGCCCGCCATTCGGAGGGCTGGATCAGACGGTGATGGGCGACGCGCACGGAATGCAGCGGGCCTTCGATCTCACGTTCCCAAAATTCGAGGAAATGCTTCAGAGTCGGGAAATCCGGGGCGATGTCGTATTCCTGCCAGATGAAGAGCTGCAGCAGGTCCCGGTAGTCGGGAAGACGATAATGAATCTCCGCCGTCGTCAGGCCAAAACCCTGCATCTGGAGCTGGAACTCGTTGCTGACCATGCACGTCTCCTTTCTGTCGTAAATCAGGCGCCGACGCCGTGGGGCCCGCCGTGGCGGCTTCGGCCGGCGCCGGCGCCCTGAGATGGACCTGCGCCATCGAGTGCCTGCAGCGCGTCCATGATCTCTTCAAAAGCGATTGGAGCTTTGGCGCCGGGCGGCTTGCGCAGCGCCGGCATGGATTCGACCGCGTAGGCATCGGAGGCCCATGACGACAGGATCGCGCGCTTTTCACCGACGTCCAGCGTCGCGTCGGCCAGCACGTCCTGTGGACGATCGAAATGCCGCGCCGGATCGAGCAGCCGGCCAAGATCGGTGTCTTGCGGTGCAATGGAAGTGATGGGGACATCGCGTTCCATCGCCTTCCTCCGAATGGAAAAACGCCTCCGCTTCCTCATCGGTTCCGGCCGCTGGCAGGCGGTGCCGGGATTGACAACGATGTCGGAATCTTGCGGCGTGATTTCAAGCCGCATCCGTCGTTTCAAATCCTAGAATAGCGCCATTATTACAGTGCGTTATTACGGTGCGTTGGCACTCGACAACGGCGAGTGCCAAAATATTTTCGGCGTCCTCTTGAAAGGCTGGATAGGCAGACTAATTCGATATGCGCGTGATGCCTGAGCAGGGGTCGCGCACCGTCGCATCGGCCGTTGTACCGGTCGGCTGCGAAGGGAGGTCCAAGAAAATCTGTTTGTCCTATGAGGAGAACGACATGGCGTTCCGTCCATTGCATGACCGTATCCTGGTCCGCCGCATCGAGGTCGATGAGAAGACCGCCGGCGGCATCATCATTCCCGACACTGCCAAGGAAAAGCCGCAGGAAGGCGAGGTGATCGCCGCCGGGCCCGGGGCGCGTGACGATAGCGGCCAGCTGCAGCCGCTCGACGTCAAGGTCGGCGACCGCATCCTGTTCGGCAAGTGGTCGGGCACCGAGATCAAGCTCAACGGCGAGGACCTGCTCATCATGAAGGAAAGCGACGTGCTGGGCGTGATCGAATCGACCGACAAGATGCAGAAGGCCGCCTGAGCGGGGCCTGGACAAGCAATCAGTCAACGAAAAGCTGCCTATTTGAAGGAGTTATCCAATGGCTGCCAAGGATGTGAAATTCCATACCGAAGCCCGCGAGAAGATGTTGCGCGGCGTCGATATCCTCGCCAATGCGGTGAAGGTGACGCTCGGTCCCAAGGGCCGCAACGTCATCCTCGACAAGTCATTCGGCGCCCCGCGCATTACCAAGGACGGCGTTACCGTCGCAAAGGAAATCGAGCTTGAGGACAAGTTCGAGAACATGGGCGCGCAGATGGTGCGCGAGGTGGCGTCGAAGACAAGCGACGTCGCCGGCGACGGCACAACGACCGCGACCGTTCTGGCTCAGTCGATCGTCCAGGAAGGCGCCAAGGCAGTTGCCGCCGGCATGAATCCGATGGACCTGAAGCGCGGCATCGACAAGGCGGTCGACGCCATCGTCGCTGAACTCAAGGCCAATGCCCGCAAGGTGACCCGGAACGACGAGATCGCCCAGGTCGGCGCCATCTCGGCCAATGGCGATGCCGAGATCGGCCGCTTCCTCGCCGAAGCGATGGAAAAGGTCGGCAATGAGGGCGTCATCACGGTCGAGGAGGCCAAGACCGCCGAGACTGAGCTGGAAGTGGTCGAGGGCATGCAATTCGATCGCGGCTATCTCAGCCCCTATTTCATCACCAACCAGGACAAGATGCGTGTCGAGCTCGAAGAGCCCTATGTGCTGATCCACGAGAAGAAGCTGTCCAACCTGCAGGCCATGCTTCCGGTGCTCGAAGCCGCAGTGCAATCGAGCAAGCCGCTGCTGATCATTGCCGAGGATGTCGAAGGCGAGGCGCTGGCGACGCTGGTCGTCAACAAGCTGCGCGGTGGCCTGAAGGTTGCCGCCGTCAAGGCGCCGGGTTTTGGTGACCGCCGCAAGGCGATGCTGGAAGACATTGCCATCCTGACCGGCGGCACGGCAATCAGCGAGGATCTCGGCATCAAGCTCGAAAACGTCACATTGGAGATGCTCGGCCGCGCCAAGAAGGTGCTGATCGAGAAGGAGAACACCACCATCGTCGACGGTGCCGGCCGCAAGGATGAAATCCAGGCGCGCATCAGCCAGATCAAGGCGCAGATCGAGGAGACCACCTCCGACTACGACCGTGAGAAGCTGCAGGAGCGGCTGGCCAAGCTCGCCGGCGGCGTCGCCGTCATCCGCGTCGGTGGCTCGACCGAGGTCGAGGTCAGGGAGCGCAAGGACCGCGTCGACGACGCCATGCACGCCACCCGCGCTGCGGTCGAGGAAGGCATACTGCCCGGCGGCGGCGTGGCGCTGCTCAGGGCGGCGAAGGCGCTCGACAATGTCGCCGTCGACAATCCCGACCAGAAGACCGGCGTCGAGATCGTGCGTCGGGCCATCGAACAGCCGGTGCGCCAGATCGCCGAGAATGCCGGCGCCGAGGGTTCGATCATTGTCGGCAAGCTGCGCGAGAAGACCGAATTCGGCTATGGCTGGAACGCCCAGACCAATGAGTTCGGCGACCTCTACGGGCAGGGCGTGATCGACCCGGCCAAGGTGGTGCGCGCCGCTCTCCAGGACGCCGCGTCGGTGGCCGGCCTGCTGGTGACCACCGAGGCGATGGTGGCTGAGAAGCCGAAGAAGGAAGCGGCCGCTCCGGCGATGCCTGCCGGTGCCGGCATGGATTACTGACGCCAGGCTTCTAAGGACAAACGGCCGTGCCCGCCGACGCGAAGGCGGGCACGGCCTTGCCCGGATCATATGCAGGTGTTGCCATGGACATGATGAACAGTTTTGGAAAGATCGCGGCGCCGACCCTTTCCAAGACCGATTTCAACTATGAAACGGAGTGCAAGACGGCGCTGGCGCCGCTTGTCGACGGATTGCTGGACGCGGTCGAGTCGGCCGGCTGGGACCGTCGCAAGGCGGCCTATACGTTGATGTTCCTGTCGGCTCAGCGATTGGGAGCCGGCAAGGAGTAGACGGCGCGCGACCTTCATGGCCCGCCGCAACGATCTTCTTGCACCGCAGACGAATGGGACGGTCGCGAGCGGTGCGTTCGCAGCGCGTTAATGCTCCGGCCTGAGTGGAAGACGAAGCGCGCCGAGCGCAGGAACACGCGCGCCTAAGCTCGTGGCAAGGGCCTGCGCATGATGAACGACGCATGGCCTTCCGCGCCGTGGGACGAAGGCCTGCGCTCGACCACTTCGAACCCGTGCTTGCGATAAAAGGCCAGCGCCCGGTCGTTCCCCTCGATCACTTCAAGCGCGATGCTGGGAATTCCCGAATGAGCGGCAAGGACGGCGTGCAGCATATCGGCGGCCAGCCCTGTGCCGAACTCGCTGTTGTCGATGTGGAGCCGGTCGAGCATGACGTTGCCGGTTTCATCCATCTCGGCCATCGCGTAGCCGGCGATAGAGCCGTCCGGCCGTTCCGCAACGAAAGACATCTTGTTGTCGTCTGCCAGTTCCGCCGCGATCTTCTGCGGCGCGTGGTAGTCGTCCGAGATGCGTGCCGTGGTCTCGGCACCGATGATTGGCGAGTAGGTCCGGCGCCAGGACTCTCCAAGGAGCCGCGACACCGACGGCACGTCCCGTTCGGTCATGGCCCTGATTTGAGTCATCGCTACCTCCCCGGCAGTTTATTGCATCGCATCCTTCGCGCCTCGGATCATCGTCTCACCCGCGATTTCAGCCAGCGGTCGAAGGCCACGGCGAGGATGAGGATCAGGCCGATGACGATGCTCTGGGTGTAGGACGAGACGTTGTTGAACTGCAGCCCATTCTGCAGCACGCCGATCAGTGCCGCACCCACCACCGTGCCGCCGACCGAGCCGATGCCACCGAACAGCGAGGTGCCGCCGATGACGACCGCCGAGATCACCGTCAGCTCGTAGCCGATGCCGGCGACGGCTTCCGATGAATTGAGCCTCGCCGACAGCACGAAGGCGGCGAGGCCGGCGAAGAAGCCGACGATGACATAGACCGAGATCAGGATACGGTCGACGCGCAGGCCCGACAGCCGCGCCGCCTCGGCATTGCCGCCGACCGCGTAGACGGCGCGGCCGTAGCGCGTGTAGCGCAAGACGATGTGGCAGAGGATCGCCGCCGCCGCGAAAATGATCGCCGGCACCGGGACCGGGCCGATCAGCCCGGTGCCGAACCAGCGCATCGAGGCGTCGAAGCCGGAGATCGGGCCGCCGTTGGAGATCGTCAGCGTCAGGCCGCGAAAGACGGTGAGGCCGCCAAGCGTGACGACGAAGGGCGGCACCTTCAGCCTGGTGATGGCAAAGCCCTGGACGCCGCCGGCCATGGCACCGACGACGACGGCAGCCAATAGCGCTGCGAACCAGCCAAAGCCTTGCGTGCCGGACGTCGACAGCGACAGCGTGTTGGCGGTGCCGCCCTTGGCCACCACTGCCGCGACCATGCCGCAGAAAGCCAGCAGCGAACCGACCGACAGGTCGATGCCGGCAGTGAGGATGACGAAGGTCATGCCGAGCGCGATCAGCCCGGTGATCGAGATCTGCCGCATGATGTTGAAGATGTTGATGGGGTCGATGAAGCTCGGCTTCAGGACGGTGAAAACAACGATCAGCAGCGCCAGGAACATCAGCGGGCCGAAGCTCATCAGCAGGCGCGCGACATTGATGCCGCCGCGCTGGGTCTGTTCGGTCGTGCTGGTCATTGCGTCGCTTCCTGCGTTTGATCGAGCGCCATCAGTTCCATCAGTTTTTCCTCGGTCGCCTCGATGCCGGGCATCTCGCCGGTGATGCGTCCGCGCCGCATGGTGACGATCCTGTCCGACACCGCAAGCACCTCCGGCAGTTCGGACGAGATCATCATGATGGCGATGCCGCGCGCTGCGAGTTGCACCAGGATCTGGTGCACCTCGGCCTTGGCGCCGACATCGACGCCGCGTGTCGGTTCATCGACAATCAGCACCTTGGGGTCGCGCGCCAGCCAGCGGGCAAGGATGACCTTCTGCTGGTTGCCGCCGGACAGCCCCTCTATGGGCTGCTCGGGCGAGGCCATGCGGATCGACAGCGTCTTCCTGTAGCTTGCCAGCGCTTCGCGCTCGCGGCGCTCGGCCATGAAGCCGGCGGCGTTGGAGTAGCGGCCGAGCGCGGCGATGGAAAAATTGGTCAGGATGCCGAGCGCGGCGAAGATCGCCTGGTGCTTGCGGTCTTCCGGCACCAGGCCGATGCCGAGCGCGATGGCGTCGGCGGGTGTTTCAGGCGTGATCGGCTTGCCGTCGAGCGTGATGGTGCCGGCGGCAATGCGGTCGGCGCCGAAGATGGCGCGCGCGAGCTCGGTGCGGCCGGAGCCGACGAGGCCGGCGACGCCGAGGATCTCGCCCGCCTTGAGGTCGAGATCGACGCCTTCGAGCACGATGGCGTGCGGCGCCTGCGGATCGCGCACCGTGCGCAGGCCGCGCACGGAGAGCCTGACGTCGCCGGCGACGTCGCGCAGCGTCGGCCTGGCATAAAGCTCGGACGCGGCGCGGCCGACCATCTTCTCGATGATTTTCGGCAGCTTGATCGGCCCGCCGTCGCGGTCGAGATGACCGGCCAGCCTGCCGTCGCGCAGCACCGTCATGCGGTCGCAGATGGCAGAGGCCTCTTCCAGCCTGTGGGTGACGAACATGATGGCGACGCCATCCTTGCGCAACCGGCCCATAATCGACATCAGCTTCTGCACTTCGGTTTCGGTCAGCGCCGAGGTCGGCTCGTCCATGATGATGAGGCGGCTCTTCAGCGACAGCGCGCGGGCGATCTCGACCAGCTGCTGTTCGGCGACAGACAGTGCCGACACCGGTGTCGCCGGATCGATATTCAGACCGACGCGGGCGATGATGCCGCGCGAATCTTCCTCCATCTTCCGCCAGCTGACCAGGCCGAGCGGCCCGAGCGGCGCGCGGCCGATAAAAATATTCTCCGCCACGGTGAGCGTCGGGATCAGGCTCAGTTCCTGGTAGATGGTGACGATGCCGAGGCGCTTGGCGTCCTGCGGGTTGTGGGGACTGAATTCGACGCCGTCGAAGACGATGCGTCCGCTGGAGGGCGGCATCACGCCGGACAGGATCTTGAGCAGCGTCGACTTGCCGGCGCCGTTCTCGCCGAGCAGGCCGAGGATTTCGCCGGGCCGAACCTCGAGCGAGACATCGCTGAGCGCGGTCACGCCGGCAAAGCGCTTGGTCACGCCCTCTACGGCGAGGAGGGCGGGCGATGGCGACAGCGCTGCGGCTTCTGCTGGAGACAAAAAATCCTCCCTGAAAGATGAGATCGATCGTTCCGATTGTTACACAAGGTTGGCGGGACAGCGCCCCCCTCTGTCCTGCCGGACATCTCCCCCACAAGGGGGGAGATTGCGCCTTCATCACTGGTTTCGCCAATCACCAATGTTGCAGAGGGAGAGCCGGCGTCGAAGCTGCCAATCTCCCCCCAACTGACCCCCAAGTGGGGGAGATGCCCGGCAGGGCAGAGGGGGGCGCGGCAGAACGCTACTTTTGCCGCTATGCGCCCTCGGCGTCGCCCTACTTCGTCTCGCCAAGCCTTTCAGCCTTGTCGAGATTGTCCTTGCCGATGACGATCGGCGTCAGCAGGACGAGCTTTTCCTTCGGCTCGGTCTTGTCCTTGGCATAGGCGACGGCGATCTGCACCGCGGTGCGCGACTGCTCGCCGGGGAACTGTTCGACCGTGCCGGCCAACTTGCCGTCGCGCACGGCGACCAGCGCTTCGGGTAGCGCATCGAAGCCGTAGATCTTGACGTCGGTGAAGTTGCGCGCCGCACACGCTTCAACCGCGCCAAGCGCCATGTCGTCATTGGCGCAGATGATCGCGTCGGGCTTGCCGTTGGCGGCAAGGCCGGCCTCGGTGACGGACAGCGCCTCGGCGCGGGCGAAGTTGGCGGTCTGCTCGAAGACGATCTGGTATTTGTCCTTCAGCGGATCGAGCACGTTGTGCACGCCCTTGTTGCGGTCGATCGCCGGGCCGGCGCCGGGCTGGCCCTGCAAATGGAAGATCTTGGCACCGTTCGGGAACGCCGCCACCATGGCCTGCGCCTCGGCCTCGCCGCCCTTGACATTGTCGGCGCCGACATGGGCGAGGATGCCTTCGACGCCGTCGACGCGGCGGTCGATGGTGACGACGGGAATGCCGGCCTGGACCGCTTGCTCGATGGCCGGCGCCAGCGCGTTGACGTCGAGCGGCGAGATGACGATGGCGTCGACCTTCTGCACAAGCGCCGCCTCGATATCGGCGGTCTGCTTTGGCGCCGAATTCTGGCCGTCGCTCTCGGTCAGGTTGACGCCTTGCGCCTGCGCCTCCGCCTTGATCTGGTTCAGCATGTGAACGAAGAACGGAAAGCCGAGGTTCGGCACCGAACCTAGGATGGTCAGCTTGTCCTGAGCGAAAGCCAGTTGCGGAGCGGCCAGCGCCAATGTGCCCATCGCCACGGACGACAGCAGGAATTCACGTCTGTTCATCAATTTGGTCTCCTCCACATGAGCGCATGACCCCGAAAACCGGAATGGATCTCCGCCAGGTTCCTGCGTCGATTCAAAATGGAGTGTCCTTTGAGCGCCCAAGGGGACGCAACGGCGCTCCAGCCGGTCCACCGCGACGTTCTCCTCCGCTCGGCGCCGGCGGGCGGATGCTAGCCAAGGCCGGAGGTTTGCGCAAGAACGGCAGGATTCGACTCATAGCCGCGTCATGCGCCCAACGCCGCCGGTGCTGCTCATAGTGTTGTCGGTAATGGCGCTTCTGGCGTTTGCGCTTCATCCCATCCGGCCAGCGCGAGACCGGATCGTATCCGCTCCCGATCTTCCAAGCGCATCATGTGAAGGTCCGCCATGATTGCCTGTACGGTCAGGCCGGGGTTTAGGCGGCGGCCTTCCCTAGCGCAGGCCCTTGCCTTGTCGATATTGCCGTCAAGCGCGTGACAAGCCGCCAGCCGCGCCCATTGCCAGGCACTCTTTCGCGGAAGGCAGGAAAAAGACGCCACCGCTTCCGGGTAGCGACCAAGGACAAGCAGGGCCTCACCCCGGTCGTAATAATACCAGGCGGGATGCATCGGATTGAGTTGGATCGCCTGGTCCAGCAGCACCAGACCGGCCTCGCCATGGCCGCGTATCACCTCGAAAAAGCCCGTCTGGGCCAACGTGTCGGCATCATAGGGGTTCAGATCCAATGCGCGCGCGAAATGGCGTGCGGCGGCGTCGAATTCGGCCAGGTAGAGAAGGATCAAGGCCAGGATGCGGTGGCAACGTGCCTCGTCCGGGCTGAGTGCAGTGGCATGCAAGGCCCGGTCTCGCGCCTGATCGAGCAAGGCGCGAGGCGCGCCGCCATAGCCGCCTATGATCGTGTCCGCCAAGGCGAGATAGGCGTGAGCGAGCCCCGAATCCGGATCGCGTTCGAGCGCCTTCAGCAGGTGTTCGCGGGCCTGCTGGTTGACGCCCTCGCCATAGCTGCGCAGCAGCGCGATGCCGCGCAAGATATGGACGTAGGCTTCGATGTTGGCGGCGGGCGCGGGGGACATGCGCCGCATCGCCGCGCTCTCGATGTTGGCGACCAGCGCGGTCGCGATCCGTTGCGCCACCATCCTTTGAAAGACGAAGATATCGCTGGTCCTGAACGAAAATGCCTGCGCCCAGATGCGCCGGCCGGACGCTGTCTCGGACAGCACGACGTGCGTGCTGTAACCATCCTCAGCGCTCTCGACGCTGCCTTCCGCAACATAGTCGGCGCCGAGACGCTCAGCGGTCGCCCAGATGTCCTGGTCGGAATGTTCGGCAAGCGCGAAGGCCGAATGGCGCGCCAGCACCGCGATGGTCTTAAAGTAGGAAAGCGCGTTGATGATCTCCTCGACCGCGCCGTCGAAGAGCGGCTTTGCCGTCGCATTGTCAATATTAACGCGAAACGGCAGGATGGCGACCATCGGCTCGGGCGCTCGTTCAATCTGAACCGCAGCGCTGGCCGGCGGCAGCGAAGCGGACAGGTCGTCGGCAGCCTGGAACATGTAGCCGCGCCGGGGCACGGTGCGAACCAGCGACTGCGTCGCCTATGCATTTGCGCACATCGCGAATGCATTGCGTGAGCGAATCCTCTGTCACGATGGTGCTGGGCCAGACGGCCTGGAACAGTTCGTCCTTGCTCAGCACACGGCCGGGATTGCGCACCAGGAAGGCCAGCAGGTCGAAGGTCTTTGGCCGCACCGGCACGATCTCGCCGTCACGCCGCAATGTGCCGCGGTCGAGATCGAGAACCGAGCTGCCGACCTGGTGTGCCAAGCTCCTGCACCACCGCTGCGCCTGATTGCGCAACGATCATCGGAGCCGCATAAGCCGGTAAAGGTCAAGCCCGAAAGATGCGGGAAAGGCGCTGCCACAGGCGCGGCCTCGTTTCTGCAGGAATCGTTTCGGCAGGAATCATGGCTGTCTCACTCGGCATCAGCCGGTCGAGATAGTGCAGCATCTGAGCCGTTTCGCCGCCACAGAATTCAACGTTGCCCGTCGACAGGATCCGGTGCACGGCTTCCCGTGCCAGGACCGACGGGAGGAATGATCCTTCAACCTTCGCATGCATAATCGATCTCCACGGTTGGTGCCGGCAAGGGCGTGCCGGATTGCAATGATCTGAGGTAGGCGGCGACCTTGCCCTGCAGCCGCCATAGCGTCGCGTCGCGGATGTTGCGGGCTTCGAGCTGAACGACGGTGCGGCGCAGATAGTCGGCGCAGCTTCCGATGTGACCGGCGGCGAGCGACAGGATTTCCACCGTGGTCTGCTCGTTCAGGCCTGCGGCATAGGCAGGGCCATTCCGGTCGGCGACGAAGGCGATGGCTCGCAAATTCCCAGCCGCGCCTCGAACCGAGACCCAGCGCGGAATGTTGGTCGGCGGGTTGGCACTCATCTCCCGGCGCAGCAGCCGGTCGATTGCCGCGTCGATATCCTGGTCGGGGAGGCGGTAGACGACACCGCGGCAGCTGCCGCCACGGTCGAGCGCAAGCATTAGCCCGGGTCGCTCGCGCGTGCCGCGCCAGCGGGTCAGCCACAGCGAAAATCGCCGATGCCAGCCATGCACGGTTGCCGGTCGCTCCTCGACGAACTCGAAGCATGGGTTCCACAGCAGGGAGCCATAGGCGAAAACCCAGACGTCACGCGGGCGTCCTGCAAGCAGTTGCTTGCGAATGCCGACATAGTCGCGATCCTCCAGATTGCGCAGTCCAGGCGCCGGGCCGGCGTCTTCGATCTTGCGATCGATCCTGGCGAGGAGGTCTTCTGTCAGGGCAATTGTCATGGCCGCTCATCGGGTTTGTCTCCCGGGAGCATCGCCGCGACATGGCGTCCGCGTCCTGAACGGATGCTGATATTGTGCTGAAATCGAATGGAGCCGCGGCGGCTGGTCGCAGGGGCGTGCGAGAAGCTTTCGGCTTCGAAGCGCGACATCACAATCGGTCAGATGCGGTGTTTAGGTTCTCCATTTGTAGTATTCTGCGTCGACAGCAGTTGAACCCATCTCTCCGTCCGGTGGCAGGAAATTTGGCATGAACCGCATTGCGGCGTCTTCGCCGGTTCTATCCGACCGCGAGCGCGCGGTGGCGGAGAAATTTGCCGCCGGCCTGACCTATCGCGAGATCGGCGAGGCGCTGTTCATCGCTCTGTCGACCGTGCGTACCCATCTCGCCTCGATCTACGACAAGCTTGGCGTCCGCAACAAGGTCGCCCTCGCAGCGCATTTTGCCGGTGCCTCCGGCGCTCGGCCAGACGGGCTATCACCCCCGTCGGACGCTCCGCCGGTGCTCGCCATATTTCCGATCGAATGCCTGAATTCGGAAGAGCGTTGGCGCCGCTTTGCCGACGGTCTGTCGTCGGACATCACCATCGACCTGGCGCGATACGCGGATTTGCCTGTCATCGCCTTCCACACGATGAAATCGCTGGGCAGCAAGCCGGCCGACTTCGAGGCGGACGGCAAGGCGCTTGGCGCTACCTATATCGTGTCGGGCCAGTTGCGCGCAGACGACCAGAGGGTTCGTTTGACTATTGAACTTGCCGATGCCCGTAGCGGCGTCAGCCTGTGGAGCGAGCGCTACGACCGCCCGGTCGCGGATATTTTCGCGCTGCAGGACAGCCTGACCGAGAACGTCATCAATGTGCTGGCCGGCAGTTACGGAACGCTGGCCACGGTCGGCCGTAATGCGGTTCGCCGCAAGCCGCCGGCCAGCTTGCGGGCCTACGACTTTTATCTGCTTGGCGTCGAACAGCACAACACGTTCAGCCGCGCCGGCAATGCGGAGGCAATCCGCCTGTTTTCACGCGCGCTGGAGCTTGACCCAACTCTGGTCAGGGCCTGGACCGAGCTTGCCTATGCCTATTCCATCGAGGCCTGCAATGGCTTTGGCGACGATGTGCCGGGCTCGATCGAGAACTGGAGGACGGCGGTCGAAAACGCCTTGCGGCTCGACCCGACGGACAGCGCCGCCCACACCTGCCTTGGCGATCTCAAGGGATGTCTCGGCGACTTTGAGGGGGCAGAGCGCGCGTATCAGCGTGGCTTCGAATGCGGCTTCAACCACGCCGACACGCTGGCGCTGCTGGCCGGCAGCAAGGCCCTTGTCGCCGGCGATCCGGCCGAGGCGATCCCGCTCATCGAGCGCGCCATGCGCCTCAATCCGCTGGCCCCGCGCTGGTATTTCGGCATGCAGGGCCGCATCCTGTTTGCCGTCGGCAGGCATCGGGAGGCTGTCGCGGCGCTCCGCAGAGGTTCGCCGGATTCTCCGAACGTGCTGATGTTTTTGGCGCTCGCGCATGCGGCACAGAGCGAGACCGGCGAGGCGGCCAGGATTGCAGCCCGCTTGAACGCTGAATTCCCGGACTTTTCGGTCGAACGCTTCATCTCAGCCTATCCCGTGACAAACCCGGATGCCGTGCAGGCCATACGCGACGCCGCAAAGCTGGCAAGGCTCGGCTGAGGCCCCTTGATCTTGAAGCCGAGGCGTCCGCAACCGCGCATCTGCCCCGACAATCTCTCAATCTGCCACCGCCGGCTTGCTGATTTTGTCGGTTGTCAGCGACAGCAAGGTGATTGATCCAAATACGACCGCAGCACCGACTGCTCCGGTCGGCGACAGCCGCTCGCCTAGAAATATGGCAGCACCAATCGCTCCGAACACGCTCTCCGCGCTGACGATCACCGCGGCATGGCTGGCGGATGTGAAGCGTTGAGCGACCGTCTGGATGCCGAAGGCGGCCCCGGTCGAGAAGATGCCGAGCACGGCGAGTTCCGGCCCTGCATCGCTGATGGCTGCCAGCGACAGATTACCCTGGAGGGCGCCGAGCGGCAGGGTGAGCACGGCGGCGCCGAGAAATTGCGCGGCAGCCGCCGCGACCGGCGCGCCGTGGGTCTGCATGTGGCGGCCAAGCTCCACCATCCAAACCGCGTAGCACGCGGCCGAAAGTATCGCAGCGAGATCGCCCTGGCTGGAGCTGGCGGTCAAGCCTCCGGACAGCAGCCAGACACCGACCACTGTCATGGCAGCCGCAAGCCCGCCGACAGCAGTCGGGCGCTCGCCAATCAGCAACCAGGCGGCGAGTGGCGTCATCACCGTTGCCGTGCTCACCAGGAAGCTCGCATTGGTAACTGAGGTGTCGAGATAGGAGACCTGCTGGATGATGATCGAAATCGAAAACAGAACGCTGACTTTGGTGAGGCTCATCCAATAGCCGGGCCCGAATTTCCTTCCCCATTCGAGCATCGTCAGCGGCGCGACCATGAGCCCCGCGATCAGGCAGCGCATGCCCACGGCGCTGAGCGGATCGAGATGATCCAGCACAGTCTTCTGCGCAACATTGCCGAAGCCCCAAAAGGCAGCAGCAAGCAGAAGCAGACAGTTGGCCTGCACCTTCGACATATCAATGTCTCGACAAAGCTTGCGCCGCAAAGGGCGGATCGCTGGTTGCTAGCGGGCGGCGAGCTTGTCCCACCGTTTGCAATACAGGCGGACGCCGACGGGCACGATCTCATAGCCGGCGTCGTTCAACTGGAGCTTCATCTCCTCGAAATGCCGCTTTGAGCCGCTGACGATCGATTCAGGCGTGTAGTCCCAGCCGTTGCGGGCGGCATTGGCCAGGACGTCGGCATAGACGCGCATGCTCGTGATTTTCACATCCGATTCCAGCACCTGCCTGCATCCTCTTGCGAACGACGGCGACTGGGCGGCGGAAAGACTCAAGATCGTGCATGCCAGCATTATCGAAACAGGACGCATGGAAACCTCCCCTGATTGCAGTTTGTTGCGGCAAACGATCTTGCAATTTGTGCGTCGGCGGCGGGATCGGGCAGATGCAGTATTCGGCCTCCTGCATTTGTGGTATTCTTCCGCTGGGGATGGGTTCCACATGACGTTCAACGACGCTTCGAAAGCGCAGGCGCTCGATGCCTTGTCGGGTCGCGAGCGCGCGGTCGCGGAAAAATTCGCAACCGGCATGACCTATCGCGAAATCGGCAATGCACTTTTCATTGCCCCGACAACTGTTCGTACCCACCTTGCGGCCATCTACGAAAAACTTGGCGTGCGCACCAAGATCGGGCTCGCGGCGTATTTTGCCGGCGCTTCCGGCGCTCGGCCGGACGGGCTGTCACCCCCGTCGGACGCTCCGCCGGTGCTCGCCATATTTCCGATCGAATGCCTGAATTCGGAAGAGCGTTGGCGCCGCTTTGCCGACGGCCTGTCGTCGGACATCACCATCGACCTGGCACGATACGCGGGCTTGCCTGTCATCGCCTTCCACACGATGAAATCGCTGGGCAGCAAGCCGGCCGACTTCGAGGCGGACGGCAAGGCGCTTGGCGCTACCTATATTGTGTCGGGCCAGTTGCGCGCGGACGACCAGAGGATTCGCTTGACGATAGAGCTTGCCGATGCCCGTAGCGGCGTCAGCCTGTGGAGGGAGCGCTACGACCGCCCGGTCGAGGACATTTTCGCGCTGCAGGACAGCCTGACCGAGAACGTCATCAATGTGCTGGCCGGCAGTTTCGGCACGCTCGCCACCGTCGGCCGCAATGCGGCTCGCCGCAAGCCGCCGGCCAGCTTGCGGGCCTACGACTGTTATCTGCTTGCCCTCGAAAAGCACACCACGTCCAGCCGCGCCGGAAATGCCGAGGCGATCCGCTTGTTTTCACGCGCGCTGGAGCTTGATCCTACCTTCGCCAACTGCTGGGCCGAACTCGCTTACGCCTATTCGGTCGAGGCCTGCAACGGCTTTGGCGACGACGTGCTGACGTCGATCGAGAACTGGCGGATCACGGCCGAAAACGCCTTGCGGCTCGACCCGACGGACAGCTGCGCTCACGCATGCCTTGGCAATGTCAGGGCATGCCTTGGCGATCTCGAAGGAGCGGAGCGCGCGCACCGGCGGGCTCTCGAATACGGCTCCAACCACGCCGGCATACTGCTGCTGCTGGCCGGCAGCAAAGCGCTTGTCGCCGGCGATCCGGCCGAGGCGATCCCGCTCATCGAGCGTGCCATGCGCCTCAATCCATTGGCCCCGCCCTGGTATTTCGGCATGCAAGGCCGCATCCTGTTTGCCGCCGGCAGGCATCGGGAAGCTGTCGCGGCGCTCCGCAGGAGTTCGCCGGAATCGCCGGACGTGCTGATGTTCCTGGCGCTTTCGCATGCGGCCATGGGCGAGACCGGCGAGGCGGCGCGCGCCGCGGCCCGCTTGAGAGCCGAATTTCCAGGCTTCTCGGTCGAACGCTTCATCACAGGCTATCCGGTGACCAACCGGGAGGCGTTGCTTGCCATCCGCCACGCTGCCGAACTGGCGAAGCTGCCGTAGACTACCGGTCAATCGTCACCATGACGCGTTCATTGTAGCGCTCACCCGCGACCTTGCCCGGCGCCAGCGCGTCGTCGAGCGCCTGCATTGCGTCGGCGTCGAGCTTGATCGCCGCGGCCGCGACATTCTCCTCGAGGTACTTTCGGCGCTTGGTGCCGGGGATCGGCACGATGTCAATGCCGAAGTCGCTGCCCTTGTGCAGCAGCCAGGCCAGCGCGATCTGGCCGGGCTTGACGCCCTTGGCCGCCGCGATGTCGCGGACAATCCCGGCCGCCTGCACATTGGCGTCGTAGTTTGCGCCCTGGTAGCGCGGGTCGCCGCGCCGGAAGTCGCCTTCCGGATAGTCCTCGGCGCGCTTGACGTCGCCGGTGAGAAAGCCGCGGCCAAGCGGTGCGAACGGCACCAGGCCGATGCCGAGTTCGCTGAGCAACGGGATGATCTCCGGTTCCAGGTTGCGTTCCCACAGCGAATATTCGCTCTGCACCGCCGACACCGGATGCACGGCATGCGCCCGGCGGATGTTGGCGGCACCCGCCTCCGACAGGCCGAAGAAGCGCACCTTGCCTTCAGTGATTAATTTGCTGACAGCACCCGCCACATCCTCGATCGGCACCGCCGGGTCGACGCGGTGCTGGTAGAGCAGGTCGATATGGTCGGTGGCGAGCCGGCTGAGCGAGCCGTCCACCGCCTCACGGATATGCTCGGGCCGGCTGTTGCGGTCAGTGCCGATCTGCTTGCCGTTTTCGATACGGAAGCCGAATTTGGTGGCGATCGTCACTTCGTCGCGCCGGCCCTTCAGCGCGCGGCCGAGCAGTGCCTCATTGGTGTGCGGGCCATAGACTTCCGCCGTATCGAAGAAGGTGCAGCCGAGCTCGATGGCGCGGTGCAGTGTGGCAATCGATTCCGCCTCGTCGGCCGGGCCGTAGGACTGGCTCATGCCCATGCAGCCGAGGCCGATCACCGATACCTGCAGCCCTTGGCTGCCCAGCTTGCGTGTGCTCAAGGTCATGGATGAGATCTCCGGACAATGTCAGGGTTCGTGTGCGTCAGGACCATTGCGTCAGGACCATATAGAGCGCTCGCTCGGTTTCCACAGTCGCTCGGTCGAGGCTGATCGCACGATCATGTGAGCTTTTCCGCTAAGCGCCTTGCCCGGTGTTGCCCAGTGCCCGGAAATTGACAGAACACCCGGTCTCGGCCATCCTTATGCCAGCCGCCTTTTCCTGCGGTTGTGTGAGTATGAGCGAGTCCATGGCCAGTTCCGTCACCAGCCAGAATTCCAAGCGTGCCGCGGTGCGCAAGGTACTCGACCGCCACAAGGTCTATATCACCGCACAGAGCTTTTCCGCCGGCGCCTACAAAGCGCGTGTCCTCGTCGAAGGCGAGGCCTACTGGGTCGACGAATTCCGGCTGAGCCAGCTCCAGCAGGGTCTGTCGCCGGCCGAGCTCGAATTGACGCCGGCCACCGACGATTGAGCTGTGTGAGGCACGACATCGGCCTGCCGCATGCTGACAAAGTGATTCAAGCGATGCGGGTCAAGTCCTTGTTTTTGCGCAGCCGCCGCATCCCGCCTGGCATGCGGACATGACGCCGAAACTCAAGGCCTATCGCGCCAAGCGCGAATTCAGCAAGACGCCGGAACCCGCCGGCGGGCTGGTTGCCGGAGAAGGCAACCGCTTCGTCGTTCACAAACACCATGCCACTGCCGACCACTATGACTTACGTTTGCAGGTCGGCGACGTGCTGAAGAGCTGGGCTGTGCCTCGCGGCCCGTCGCTCAATCCCGCCGACAAGCGGCTGGCGGTCGAGACCGAGGACCACCCGCTCGAATATATCGACTTCGAAGGCGTCATTCCCGAGGGGGAATATGGCGGCGGGCCGATGATCGTCTGGGACACCGGCGTCTGGGCGCCGATGGACGATGTCGAAAAGGGCCTGCGCACCGGTTCCTTCAAGTTCCGTCTCGCCGGCGAGAAGCTGAATGGCGGCTGGATGCTGACCAGGCTAAAGGCCAAGCCCGGCGACGAGAAGAAAAACTGGCTGCTGTTCAAGGAGCGCGATCTCGCCGCCGATCCGGCGCTCGACATCCTTGCCGAGCGGCCGGAAAGCGTCAAATCGGGACGGCGCATCGAGGAACTGGTCGAAGCGCCGAAGCCGGTCCCCAAACCTGCGAAACCCGTCGTGCTGAAGCCTGGCGCTTTGCCGGGCGCCGTCAAGGCGCCGCCGCCTTCCCGGATCGAGCCGCAGCTGGCCACGCAGGTTCCGAAGCCGCCGGGCGGCGATGACCCCGCGAGCCGCACGGGCGAAATCTGGCTGCACGAAATCAAGTTCGACGGCTATCGCACCATGGCGCATCTGGCTGAGGGCGAGGTGCGGCTGATCACACGCGCCGGCCTCGACTGGACCAGGCGCTATGGCGATCTGCCGCATGCCTTCGCCAGGCTGCCATGCCGTGAGGCTGTCATCGATGGCGAGATCGTCGTGCTCGACGCCAAGGGCATCAGCCGCTTCGCTCTTTTGCAGGACGCGCTGGCCGAAGGCGCCGGCAACAAGCTCCACTTCTACGCCTTCGATCTGTTGCATCTCGACGGCTGGGACCTGAGAAAAGCGCCGCTCGGCCGGCGCAAGGCGCTGCTGTCGCAATTGCTGTCCGGCTTGGGCGCCAACTCCGCCATCCAGTACTCAGACCACGTCGAAGGCGATGGCCAGGCGCTCTACGACCAGGCTTCCGAGATGGGACTGGAAGGCGTCGTCTCCAAACGCGCCACGGCAATCTACCAGAGCGGCCGCACCAAGACCTGGACCAAGATCAAGGCGCTGAAGAACGGCGACTTCGTCATCGCCGGCTACACCGTCTCCAATGCAGCCGAGGGACTGGCCGCACTCGGCCTCGCCGAATTCGAGGATGGCGAACTGCACTATCGCGGCAAGGTCGGCACCGGCTTCGATGCCGCCACCGCCGCCGACCTGCTGGCCCGGCTCGAGCCCTTGCGCGCCGGCGCGTCTGCACCCGAAGGGGTTCCACGCGAGATCATGCGCGAAATGAACTGGGTGCGGCCGCTGCTTTCGGCCCATATCCACTATGCCAACCGCACTGCCGATAATGCGCTGCGCCATGCGGTGTTCCGCGGACTGCGCGACGTCGGCCTGTCGACGCCGGTGTCGGCCAAGCGCAAGCGGCTGATCGCCGAAGCTGACCTCGCCACGATCTGGGTGACCAACCCGACGCGGCGGCTGTTCGGCAAGACCGGACCGACCAAGCTCGACATCGCCGTCTACTACGCGCTGGTCGGCGATTTCATGCTGCCGCATATTTTGGGCCGCCCGGTGTCGCTGGTGCGCTGCCCGACCGGCAAGCCGCAGGACTGCTTCTTCCAGCGCCATGCCTTCACCGGCATGCCTTCATCGGTGGCGACCTTCGAGGCGACCAATTCCGAGGGCGAGACCAAATCCTATTTGTCGGTGGAAGATGCCAAGGGCTATCTGGCGCTGGCGCAGTTCGGCGTCGTCGAGTTCCACACCTGGGGCACCCACCGCACGCGGCTCGACAAGCCCGACCTGATCGTCTTCGACCTCGATCCCGGCGAGGGGGTTAGCTGGCGCGAGGTGGTCGAAGCGGCGGTGCATATCCGCGCCGGGCTCGAGGCTTTGGGACTGGTGCCGTTTGCGAAAACCTCGGGCGGCAAGGGCATCCACATATCAGTGCCGGTGACGCAAAAACAGAACTGGAAGAAACTGCACCAGGCGACCAGCGCCATTTCCTCGGCATTGGCCGCCACCGCGCCCGACACCTTCACCACCACCATGGGCAAGGAAAACCGCAAGCGGCGCATCTTCATTGACTATCACCGCAATGCGCGCGGCCACACCTCGGCGGCACCTTACTCGCTGCGCGCCCGCACCAACCTGCCGGCCTCGACGCCGGTGAGCTGGTCCGATCTGGAATCCATCGACGCTCCGGAAGATTTGAATTATTCTTCACTGCCGGGCCTTCTGGCCACCTCCGGCGATCCCTGGGCCGACATGGAAGATTTCGCTAGGGATTTGCCGGTATTGTGAGGGCGATGTAGGTTTTGCGCAGCGTCGTTCGTCCTTTGGACGAAGCGCTGCGAGAAGTTCGACAGTGCACGGCCGCGTAGGAGATTTTCATGGCGCCCAGGGCAAGTTGGAAAGGTTACCTCAAGCTCAGTCTCGTCAGCTGTCCGGTCCGGCTTTATCCGGCGACGAGCGCCAGCGAGCGGATCAGCTTCAACCAGCTGCACAAGGACACCCACAACCGCATCAACATGAAGCCGGTCGATCCCGAACTCGGGCTGGTCGAGCGCTCGGATCTGGTCAAGGGCTACGAATACGAGGACAAGCAGTACATCATCATCGACGATGCCGACCTCGAGGCGGTGCGCATCGAATCCAACCACACAATGAACATCGAGGCCTTTGTCGACGAGCAATCGGTCGACGTCATCTATCAGGACGCGCCCTATTACCTGGCGCCCGACGGCGCCATGGCCGAGGAGACTTTCGCGGTGCTGCGCGAAGCGATGCGCAAGTCCGGCAAGCTGGCGATCGCGCGGCTGGTGCTGTCCAGCCGTGAACGCGTGGTGACCATCGGCGCGCGCGAGAACGGCATGTTCGTCTGCACCTTGAGGAACCCGAACGAAGTGCGCGGCACGGCTGAATATTTCGGCAACATCCCGGCCGGCAAGCCCGACCCGGAAATGCTGCAGCTCGCCGAAGCGCTGATCAAGCAGAAAGAAACCACCTTCGATCCGAAGAATTACGAGGACCGCTACGAGATCGCGCTGATGGCGATGATCCGCGAGAAGCTCAAGGGTCACAAGCCGATCATCGCCGCCGCCCCCGAGCGCGGCAACGTGATCAATCTGATGGATGCGCTGAAGGCCAGCCTGTCGCAGTCGGCCAAGCCGCCGGCCAAGAGCAAGAGCAAGGCCGATGAGGCAGCCAAGCCTGCAGCGAAATCCGCCAAGGCTGCCGCCGGCGCGGCCAAGGAAAACCCGCTCAAGGCCAATTTGCTGAAGGCCGTCGGCAAGAGCAAGGCGTGACAGCTCTCGCCGGCACCGTCTTCGGCACCATCGGCGCGCTGGCGGCGTTCCCGCTGAGGCTGGCGGCGCGTGAAGTCGAGCGCCGGCAGGGCCAGTTGCGGCGCGGCGTTAACAGGCGCACCAGCCATGTCGTGTTCGGCCGCTTGTATCTCACCAAAGGGGAGGCCGAGATCGAGCGCCGCGTCGCCGCCGAGCGAACGGCCGGCCGCAAGCTCATCAGCGAAAACGGTTTTTTGCGCCTGCTCGGGCTGATGAAGGCGCCGGAGGCTTCGGCCCTGTCGCGGCAGTCGATTCTCGATCAATCGCGGTTGGCCGCACCCGATCTCGACTTGTTGTCGCTTTTCGATGCCTTCGAGCATGATTGCGAACCCTATTCGTTTCGCGACCTGATCCTGGCTCGCAAATATGCCGGGCTGGTTGCCGGCGGCGCCTCATGGGGAGCGATCGCACGCTCGGTGCACCGCTCCGGCCCGGTCGCCTCGCTCACCGCCAAGTCGCTCAATGTCGGCTCGCAGCATGGGCGCGCAGATCAGATCTACCTCGAAGGCGGCCAGAGCGAACTCGACGGCCAGCTGCTGTTCGATCTGGGAACGCCTGACGATGACACGCTGGAAGAATTGTTCGCCGACGCCGAAGCGGCGGAAGAGGCTGAAGACCACGAACAGGCGGCGGCGCTCTATCAGCGCTGCCTCGCCATCGACCCGACCGACGCCATCGCCGCCTTCAACCGCGCCAACTGCCTGCGCGCCTCAGGCCATGCGGTCGAGGCGGCGCACGACTATGCCCGCGCCATCAAATGTGACCCCGGCTTTGTCGAGGCCTGGTTCAATTTGGCCGGGCTGATGACCGAGCAGGGCCGCGACGCCTCGGCGCGCCGGCACCTGCAAAAGGCAATCGCGCTCGATGCCAATTATGCCGACGCGGTGTTCAACCTTGCCCGGCTCGAATTCGACGCCGGCAACCTTGCCGAGGCACGGCGGAACTGGTCGCGCTATCTCCAGCTCGACGCCGGCTCCGAATGGGCGCGTATGGCGGCCAGGGGCATTCAGTTCGTCGATTTGCAGCTGGCGCGGATGTCGGCAGGGTGAGGGCTCGTTTGGTCGCGCTTGAACACCCCCCTCTGGC
>NZ_FUIG01000020.1:39658-41245 GCF_900149755.1 Mesorhizobium delmotii
GGGGCATCCGCAAATCTCCCCCCTTGAGGGGGAGATGGCCGGCAGGCCAGAGGGGGGTGGGACGGAACGCGGCCTTCATCTGCGAGGCACCCTGTGATGACCACCTTCCTCCTCGACGGCCCCGAAACCGCCCCCACCACCATCCTTCTAGCCCACGGCGCCGGTGCGCCGATGGACTCGGCCTCGATGACCGCCACGGCAAAAGCGCTGGCCGAGGCCGGGTTCCGCGTTGCGCGCTTTGAATTCCACTACATGGCGGCCCGCCGCTACGGTCATCGCAAGCCGCCGCCGCGCGCCGAGACGGTGAATCCCGAATACATCAAGGCGATCGCCGACCTCAGGGCGAAGGGCGTGAAGGGGCCGCTCATCATCGGCGGCAAGTCGATGGGCGGCCGCGTCGCCTCGATGATCGCCGACGAGATGTTTTCGAAGGGTGAGATTTCAGGGCTGCTTTGCCTCGGCTATCCCTTCCATCCGCCGGGGAAACCGACGCAGCTTCGGACAAAACATCTCGCCGATCTCAGGACGCCGACATTGATCTTCCAGGGCACACGCGACGAGTTCGGGACCAGGGACGAGGTCGCGACCTACGATCTTTCCGACGCCATCGAAATGCGGTGGCTGGAGGATGGCGACCATGATTTGAAGCCGCGCAAGAGCATTTCCGGCTTCTCCACTGCCGATCATCTGAAGACGATGACTGATGCGGTGAAGGCGTGGGCGGGCCGGCTCTGATTTCTGCCCGATGAAGATCGCCACCTTCAACATCAACAACATCAACGGCCGGCTGCAAAACCTGCTGGCCTGGCTGACTGTCGCCAAGCCCGACATCGTCTGCCTGCAGGAACTGAAAGCAAGGCAGACGCAGTTTCCGCGCACAGCACTCGCCGCGGCGGGCTATGGCGCGGTGTGGCTGGGGCAGCCGACCTGGAACGGCGTCGCCATACTCGCGCGGGGTTCAGAACCCGTTCTGACCCGCGAGGCGCTGCCCGGCGACGAGAGCGACAACCAGGCCCGCTACATCGAGGCGGCGGTCAACGGCATCGTCGTCGCCTGCCTCTATGCGCCGAACGGCAACCCGCAGCCCGGTCCGAAATTCCAGTACAAGCTGGCGTGGCACGAGCGCCTGAACGCGCATGCGGCGGAGCTGTTCGACACCGGCCTGCCGGTGGTGCTGGCCGGCGACTACAACATCGTGCCCGAGCCGCGCGACATCTACCCGACCCGCTCCTATGACGACAATGCGCTGGTGCAGCCGGAAAGCCGCGCCGCCTTCGCAGCACTGCTCGACCAGGGCTGGACCGATGCGCTGCGCAAGAAGCACCCGAAGGAGACGCTCTACACATTCTGGGATTATCGCCGCAACCGCTGGCAGCGCGACGCCGGCCTGCGGCTCGACCATATATTGCTCTCGAAGAAACTGGCGCGCCGATTGGCCGGGGCAGGCATCGACCGCTATGTGCGCGGCGAGCCAGGCGCCAGCGACCATGCGCCGGTGTGGGTGGAATTGCGGTGAGGGCGGAGAGCCAATCTCCCCCCTTGTGGGGGAGATGCCCGGCAGGGCAGAGGGGGGCGCGAAGGATCCCA
>NZ_FUIG01000020.1:41255-55462 GCF_900149755.1 Mesorhizobium delmotii
AGCGCCCCCCTCTGTCCTGCCGGACATCTCCCCCACAAGGGGGGAGATTGGCCGTCATTGGCGCTTTCGCCAATCTTATCCCTTCATGCAACCAGTCACACCGGTCGCGCCCCTTCGCGCGCAAAGGCCTCGATCAAAGGCGCATATCCCTCAAGGTCGGGTTGGGTGGCGAAGCTGTGGCTGGCGGCGGTCGTAGCCCAGGGCAGCCTTTCCGAAGTGAAGACCTCGACGAAGGGCACGTACCAATGGTGATCGTCGAGCATGGTTGCGCGGACATTGACGAAGAAGTCCAGGCCGTGCGGCTGCGTGAACATCCAGTTCTTGCAATGCGGGCAATAGAGTTGCCGGTGCGGCCCATGCATGCCGCCGACCACCGGCTCGCCTTGCGTAACGGTGAAGCCGTTGCTTGGCACGGCCATGGTCAGGGAATAAGCGCTCGCGCTCAGCTTCTGACAACCGGTGCAATGACAGGCCATTGTAAGCAAGGGCGGCGCACTTATCCGAAAGCGTATCCCGCCGCACAGGCAGCCGCCGTCCCAAGGTAATTTCCACTCATCCATCATTTGGCCTCGATCGGTCTTGAGCCCTGCCGAGCGATTCTAGCGCGCGACCGGGCAACATTGCGGCGACCGAGAGTGTCGCCAGGCCATATCGAGCGCTTTGGCGCAGGCGAGCGTTTTGCGCTCGCTGTTTCGCTGGTAATCTTCGGAATTGAACCGGGCATCGACAAGCCCGGCGCCGACCTGCATCATTGCGGGCGAAGCGAACAGCGGCGCGAGGGGGGCCGATGAACAGGATTGCCGACAGGCTGCTCGCGGTGCTGCTGCTGGCGATCGGCATGCTCTGCTTCACACGCGTGTATTTTGCGCTGGGCGGCGAGGGCGCCGGCGAAGGCTTCGCGTCGGTGCGCCTGGCTTTTTTCGGCGCGGCGGGTGTTGTCTCAGCTCTTGCAGCCCTGTTGTTCTGGGCCGGCCTGTTGCCGGGCCGATCGACGCACGATCCGAAGACGCCTCTGTTCGGCAGGGGCGCCGAAACGCAACCCGGCGGACGACCACGCCTGCGGCGGCTCTTTGCCGTCGTTCCGTTCCTCGCCGTGCTCGCTCTGGTGGCCGACCAGCTCGGCCCCTGGTCGCGGCAGCCACAGGACGCCGGCAGAAGCCTGATCGCCGAGCAAACTGTGCCAAGCGCGCCGGAAGGCCAAGACGTCACCAGCGCACCGGCCCCGGAACCGGAAGCGATACAGCCGCCAACTCCTGCCTCGCCATCCGAGGTCGCGCTGGCCCCGCCTGTCTCACCGCCGGAGCCTGCCCCGGCCGCGCCACCGCAGACCGTCGCGCCGCTGCCGCAGGCTCCGCCGCCGCAGCCGACGCAGCCCGATGGCCACCGCGAGCCCGTCGTCTGGCTGGCGGTGGCGCCCGACGGTCACTCGATCATGAGCGCCAGCACCGACCGCACGATCAAGCTCTGGGATATCGACGGCAAGCGCCTGATCCGCACCCTTGGCGTCCACAAGGACATGGCGCGTACCGCGCTTTTCCTGCCCGATGGGGCGCGGGCGCTGACGGCGGGCGACGATGGCGAGATCGTGCTGCGCCAGCTCGCCGATGGCGCGGTGCTGCACGTCTTCTCGTCAGGCCAGAACGGCGGCGTCAACAAGCTGGCGATCAGCCCGGACGGCAAACGTGCCGTCAGCGGGCACGACACCGGCAGGGTCATCGTCTGGGATATCGAGAAAGGCTCGGTGCTGCATGTGATGCCGGGGCACGACTGGTCGATCAGCGGGGTCGCCGTCTCGCCCGACGGCACACGCGCGATCAGCGGCAGTATCGAGGGCACGCTAAAACTATGGGACATCGCCACCGGCAAGCAGCTGCGCAGCTGGCACGGGCATGAGCGCGGCCCCTATGGGATCGTGTTCATGGCCGACGGGCATCATCTGATCACCGGCAGCGGCGACTATACGATCAAGCTCTGGGATCTCGACACCGGCCGCGAAGTTCGCCGCCTCGACGGCCATTCGGGAACGGTCTATGCGCTGGCGCTGTCGACCGACAACAAGCGGCTGCTGTCCGGCTCGCTCGACGGCACGGCACGGCTGTGGGACATGGAAACCGGCAGTGAGACCGCGCTGTTCGACAGCCGGTCCGGACCGGTCTACGCCGTGGCGTTCGCCGCCGACGGCACAGTGCTGACCGGCGGCTACGACCGCACCATCCGGGACTGGCCGGCAGGCGGCGGTGATGCGGTGGTGCTGTTCCCAGGCGCGCCGGAGTGATGTGCGAAGGTGGCGCGCGACGCTCGACGTTACAGAAAGGAGCGCCGCCGCCGACGCTGCCAATCTCCCCCCTCGTGGGGGAGATGCCCGGCAGGGCAGAGGGGGGCGCGAAGGATCGCCAGCCTTTGCTCTCCCTCATTCTCAACCAGGAACCAGTCTGCGGGCGTTGCTACGAATGGTTGACAGGTCGGCGGGACAGCGCCCCCCTCTGTCCTGCCGGACATCTCCCCCACAAGGGGGGAGATCGGCTGTCACTTCGGCTTTCGCCAATCTCCAGCGTTGAAAGTTGGCGCCGCCGCCGACGCTGCCAATCTCCCCCCTCGTGGGGGAGATGCCCGGCAGGGCAGAGGGGGGCGCGAAGGATCGCCAGCCTTTGCTCTAACTCGTTCTTAACCAGGAACCAGTCTGCGGGCGTAGCTACGAATGGTTGACAGGTCGGCGGGACAGCGCCCCCCTCTGTCCTGCCGGACATCTCCCCCACAAGGGGGGAGATCGGCTGTCGCGGCCGCCTACGCAAAACCCCTTTACGGCATCGGCTTTCGAGGCCAATACCGCTTCGACCAAGCGTTGGGACCGAACATGACGACCAATCTCCACATCGTCGAGGCGTCGATCGAACAGTTGCGGCAAGCGCTCGATGACGGCACCGTCACCAGCGTCGAGCTGGTCGGCGCCTGCCTGCGCAGGATCGCCAGGTATGACCGGCATGGCATCGCTCTCAACGCCGTTCCGGTGCTCAATCCGAAAATGTTCGAGGAGGCCGCCGCGTCCGACCGGCGCCGCCGGAGTGGTGCGACGCTCGGGCCGCTGGACGGCATCCCCTACACCGCTAAGGACAGCTACAAGGTAGCAGGCTTGTCGGTGGCCGCCGGTTCGCCGGCCTTCGAGCATCTCGCCGCCAATGAGGACGCCTTCACCATTTCGCGGCTGCGGGCCGGCGGCGCGGTGCTGATCGGGCTGACCAACATGCCGCCGATGGCCAATGGCGGCATGCAGCGCGGCGTCTACGGCCGGGCGGAAAGCCCCTATAATGCCGAATACCTGACGGCGGCCTTCGCCTCGGGCTCGTCGAATGGTTCCGGGACCGCGACCGCCGCCAACTTCGCCGCCTTCGGGCTCGGCGAGGAGACATGGTCGTCGGGCCGGGCGCCGGCATCGAACAATGCGCTGGTCGCCTACACGCCGTCGCGCGGTGTCATTTCGGTGCGCGGCAACTGGCCGCTGGTGCCGACGATGGACGTGGTGGTGCCGCATACGCGCAGCGTGGCCGACATGCTCGAACTGCTCGACGTGATCGTCGCCGACGACCCCGACACAAGAGGCGATTTCTGGCGCGCGCAGCCCTGGGTGGCGCTGCCAAAAAGCTCGGCCGTGCGGCCGCCGCGCTACACCGGGCTCAGAGTGGAGGGGGCGCTGCAAGGCGTGCGGCTCGGCGTGCCCCGCATGTATATCGGCCGCGATATGGAGACTGATGTGCCGATCCAGACCCGCGCCTCGGTGCCGGAGCTGTGGGAGCAGGCGGCAGTGGATCTGCGGCGGCTCGGCGCTGATGTGGTCGAGGTCGATTTCCCCGTCGTCTCCAACTACGAGCGCGACCGGCCGGGCACAAAAAACATGGTCGATCGCCGGCTGGTGCCGGAAGAATTCGCCGAGCGCGAGATCTGGGACCTGTGCGTCTTCGCCTGGGACGATTTCCTGCGCGCCAATGCCGACCCTACGATCCCCGATCTCGCTTCGGTCGACGGCGCAAAAATCTTTCCACAGCCGCTGGGCGCGTTGCCGGACCGCTATGGCGACAGTTTTGATCTGGCGGAATATGTCGAGTGGGCCAAGCGCGGCGTCACGCCATTCCTGGCCATTCCCGAGTTGGAGGCCGGCCTGAAAGGCCTGGAGGCGACGCGGCGCATCGACTTCGAGGATTGGCTCGACGCACAAGGGCTCGACGCAGTGGTGTTCCCGGCCGTCGCCGATGTCGGTCCGGCCGATGCGGACGTCAACGAGGCCTCCGCAGCGCTGGCCTGGCGCAACGGCACCTGGGTCGCCAACGGCAATCTGGTTTGGCGCCATCTCGGTATTCCCACCGTCACCGTGCCGATGGGCACGATGGCCGATATCGGCATGCCCGTCGGCCTCAGCTTCGCCGGCAAGGCCTATGAAGATACGAAGCTGCTTCGGCTGGCCGGCGACTTCGAGCGCTTTGGCCAGCGCCGCAGCCGGCCGCCGCGCACGCCGGAACTTCCCGATGATGTTTTTTTCGCCCGGCCTTCCGCCCGCCGGCCCGACGAGGCGCCGCCGCTCACCGTCGCGCTTGCCGCCGAGACGCGCCATGGGGATGATCAGGACGAGATCACCATCACGCTTGATGTGCATGGCGAGGCCGGAACCGAGATCAGCGTGAAAGTCCATGTCAACGGCGAGCCCATTCGCGTGCTGCGGACCGGCGCGCACTTCACCGGGCGTGCGGTCGTACCGGCCAAAGAGCATGAGAGAATCCACAGCGTCTGGCGTGGCGCGTACGGCTCGATCGTCAGCGCCGTCGTGCGTCTTGAAGACGGACGCGCCGCCGGTGCCTACGTGGTGACAGGTGGAATTGGATGACCACCGCGCTTCGCCTTGTGCTGCGGCATGTCTGCGGCCAGTCCCTCAATCCGCGTCAATCCGGCTTGCAGGGGTCGGCCTTGGCCGCTGCTGTCTTCTCGCCCTCCTGCTGCGCCTCGACATCCTGCTGCGAAGTGGCAAGGTTTTTATCGCCACCGGCTTCCTGGTTGGCAAGTGGCATGGTGTTGCCGGTCTTGTTGGCCGGGCCGCCCTCTACCCTGTTGCCGGCATTCGCATCAGTTTCGAGGGGCGCACGCGTTGCATCTTTTGCGACGCCTGATTGAGCTTCGATCGATGCGGTCGTCTCATGGCAGGTGGCGCTTGCCGTGCCGGCGCTCAGGCCGATCATAGAGGTGGCGAGCAAAATAGCGGTAAGCGTCTTCATCTCATCCTCCTTTCGGTGTTTGAGGTCATCTTTCTAAACTGCCGGCACTATCCGAGGTTCCGCTATTCAGTTCGAACCTCAAACGGAACGATCAGCGGGTCCTTCCGGACCGGGAGCCGATTGTAAACCAAAAGTTGTACCGGCGCAGCCGTTACTCGACATGGTACTTGCGCCACCCCTAAAATAATGAGATGCTGGTTTTGGGTTATTGGGTAACGAGTGTTGGGGTAGGGAGAAGGCGTCTCGACTGTTGTAAGTTCCGGGACGGCTTTGAGAATTCATGAAACTCCTGCGGTTCCTGGTGGGCATCCTCACCATGTCGTCTGTCGTGGCGATTTCGACTTATTGGGCAACGGGTTCAATCTGGAAGGCGACCGGCGGGATGATCATTGCCTTGATCGTTTTGCAGGTTGGGTATTTTGTCTACCTCCTCTGGGCGGCCTATAGGCCCGGCGCGGAAGCCGCAGGAGCTGACCCCCCTGAGAGTATTGCCTGCGAGAGTATTGCCTGGCTCGACCGTGGAGCTGGTGTCCGGCTCTAGAGCATTTTTGCAGCCAAGTGGAATCACTTGGCGCCGTTAGAAATGCGGCTAAAACAAATAGATAGAGCGGGATGCCCAGTTTAGTTTGAACGCATCCGCTCTAGCTGAGACCGGAACCGAAGGCCATCAGTTCGAGACCCGGACGGTTCCGGGAATGTCCATTGGACGTCCCGCAGGTCAGCCAACCATATATATCAGCCCGGTTCGGACAATTTGGCACGCAGCCTTCATACGTTGCGGGCTTCCGCAGGCGCGGCCTATCGCGTATTGGCGCTGGGAAAATCCCTTGGGCACGCGTGAAAAGCATGATTCGACTGGAAAGCATCAGCAAGCAGAACGGACGGCAGATCGTCTTCATCGAGGCCTCCGCCTCCTTGCAGAAGGGCGAGAAGGTCGGGCTTGTCGGCCCCAACGGCGCCGGCAAGACGACGCTGTTTCGCATGATCAACGGCGAGGAGCAGCCCGACGAGGGCCAGGTATCCGTCGATCGCGGCGTCACCATCGGTTATTTCAGCCAGGATGTCGGCGACATGGCGGGCCGCAGCGCGGTTGCCGAAGTGATGGACGGCGCCGGGCCGGTGAGCGAAGTGGCGGCCGAGATGCGCGATCTCGAAGCCGCCATGGGCGATCCCGATCGCGGCGATGAGATGGAGGCGATCATCGCCCGCTACGGCGACCTGCAGGCGCGGTTCGAGGAGCTCGACGGCTATGCGCTGGATGGCCGCGCCCGCGAGGTGCTGGACGGCCTCGGCTTCAGCCAGGAGATGATGGACGGCGACGTCGGAAAACTTTCCGGCGGCTGGAAGATGCGCGTGGCGCTGGCGAGAATCCTGCTGATGCGGCCCGACGCCATGCTGCTCGACGAGCCGAGCAACCATCTCGACCTGGAAAGCCTGATCTGGCTGGAGCAGTTCCTGAAGAACTATGACGGCGCGCTGCTGATGACCTCGCACGACCGCGAGTTCATGAACCGCATCGTCAACAAGGTGGTCGAGATCGATGGCGGCTCGCTGACCGCTTACTCCGGCAACTATGAATTCTACCAGCAGCAGCGGGCGATCGCCGACCGGCAGCAGCAGGCGCAGTTCGAGCGCCAGCAGGCGATGCTGGCCAAGGAGATCGCCTTCATCGAGCGCTTCAAGGCGCGCGCCTCGCATGCCGCCCAGGTGCAGAGCCGGGTGAAGAAGCTGGAGAAGATCGACCGCGTCGAGCCGCCCAAGCGCCGCCAAAAAGTGTCGTTCGACTTCCAGCCGGCGCCGCGCTGCGGCGAGGACGTGGTGACGCTGAAGAACGTCCACAAGGGCTATGGCAGCCGCTCGATCTACGAGGGGCTGGATTTCCAGGTGCGCCGCCGCGAGCGCTGGTGCGTGATGGGCATCAATGGCGCCGGCAAGTCGACGCTGCTGAAGCTGGTGGCCGGCGCTTCCGAGCCGGACAATGGCACGGTGGCGCGCGGGCCGAGCGTCAGGATGGGCTATTTCGCCCAGCACGCCATGGAAGTGCTGGAGGGCGAGCGCAGCGTGTTCCAGACGCTGGAGGACGCCTTTCCGCAGGCAGGCCAGGCGCCGCTCAGGGCGCTGGCCGGCTGCTTCGGCTTTTCCGGCGACGAGATCGAGAAGAAATGCCGGGTGCTGTCGGGCGGCGAGAAGGCGCGGCTGGTGATGGCGCTGATGCTGTTCGACCCGCCCAACCTTCTGGTGCTGGACGAGCCGACCAACCACCTCGACATCGCCACCAAGGAAATGCTGATCACGGCGCTGTCGCAGTATGAAGGCACCATGCTGTTCGTCTCGCACGACCGCCACTTTCTCGCCGCGCTGTCGAACCGGGTGCTGGAACTGACGCCAGAGGGCATCCACACCTATGGCGGCGGCTATACGGAATATGTCGAGAGGACGGGGCAGGAGGCGCCTGGGCTGCGGAGCTAAGCTGCCGCGAGAGCACAGGGGCCGAGCGGCTCGGCGTCGTTGGCCTGAGGGGGGCGGGACTGGCGCCGAGCCTAACCGGTTGGGGGGTAGATCACCGGCCATTTAGATACATACGCCCAACCTAATATAAGAGCAAGCTAATGTTATGCGTTAGCGGTTTCCAGCGGCTGTTTCCAATCGGTGGATGTTTCCGGCCGCCGCTTCCCGGCCGCGCGCTTAAACCGGGTGATGGAACTGGCGCCAGAAGGCATCCGTGGCGGCGGCTGACATGTCCAGCGCACCGGCCAGAGGCGCCGGGACTGCGGGGCTGAGGCGCAGAGCGGGGGCGCTGAAGGCGTCTCGATCGCCGGCTTGACCCTTCACGAGGCCGGCGACATTGTGGATGGCTGTTCGCCAGTCCATAACGGTCGTGTGGGAATGGATTTTCGCAACGCCCTCGATGAATCGCTGGCCTGGGCCAGCCGATGGTTCGACTACGCCGTGACGCCGTGGTTTTTCTATCAGGCTGCCATCATCGTCGTGCTCTTCCTGGTCGCGAAGCTCGCGGCGCAGCGCATCGAACCGCTCGTGGAGGACCGGGCACGCCAGATCAAGGGGCATCCCGGACTGTTGAGGGTCGTGGTTGCCCTGTTGCGGCGCACCGACTGGATCCTGTTCACGGTCTTCCTGCTTGCCGCGCTCATTCTCATGCGCGCCATCACCTGGCCAAGCCGGAGCCATTTCATCTATATCTCGCTCTCGCTCTCGCTCGCGTGGCTGTTCGCGTCAGTGCTGTCGCGCATCATCCGCAACCGCCTCGTTGCGCGGGCTCTCGCCTGGCTGACCTGGATCTATGCGGCCCTTGTCATCCTGGGCATCGATGACGACGCCGCGGCTTTCCTGGACAGCCTCGCAATACCGTTGGGCGCGGTTCGCCTTTCGGCGCTCATCGTGCTGAAAGCGGCGCTGCTGCTGATCGCCACGGTTTGGCTTGCGGTGGTCGTCGGCAAGTATATCGATGAGCGCGTCCGGATCTCCGAAGAGCTGACACCTTCGATCCGCGTCCTCGTTGGCAAGGTCGCAAAGATCGGCCTTGTGCTGGTGGCGGGTGCTATCGCCCTGTCTTCCGTCGGTCTCGACCTGACGGCTCTGACGATATTCTCCGGCGCCGTCGGCGTCGGCCTGGCTTTCGGGCTGCAAAAGGTCGTTTCAAATTTCGTCTCCGGCATGATTATCCTTCTCGACAAGTCGATCAAGCCGGGCGACACCATTTCGCTCGAAGGCACCTTCGGCTGGGTACGCGAATTGCGGGCGCGGTTTGTCTCGGTGGTGACGCGCGACGGCCGCGAATTCCTGATCCCGAACGAAGACTTCATCACCCAAAGGGTCATCAACTGGTCGTTCAGCGACAACCTTGTGCGACTCGACGTGAATTTCGGGGTCTCTTACGACGCCGACCCGCATAAGGTCAGCGAACTGGCGATAGCGGCCGCCATGAGCGTCGGCCGGGTCGAAGCGGACCGGCGGCCGGTCTGCTGGCTCACCGACTTCGGCGAGTCCTCGCTCAATTTCGTCCTGCGCTTCTGGATCCACGACCCTCAGCAAGGTCTGACCAACGTGCGCGGCAGGGTACTGCTGGCGCTGTGGGACACTTTTAGGGAAAACGGCATAGACATCCCCTATCCGCATCGCGAGATCATCATGAAGCCGGATGGGCGTGCTGAGAAATCAGGCGGGCGTTGATGGGGTAGGGTGCAGCAGGGTCGCGGCGCCGAAGCTGCCAATCTCCCCCCTCGTGGGGGTTGAGGAGTGGTCCGCGCAGCGGACGGAAAGCCAATTGCTTGGCTTTCCGAACGACGAACGCCCGGCAGGGCAGAGGGGGGCGCGAAGGATCGCCAACCTTGCTCGTTCGCGGCTAGCCTGGAGTGTGCGTCTTTCTGAAAGCGCAAAGGACGTTCTAAGCTGAGAGAGGTCGGAGGGACAGCGCCCCCCTCTGTCCTGCCGGACATCTCCCCCACATGGGGGGAGATTGGCAGCTTCGCCGATGAGCGCAGCCTTTTCGTCCCTGCCATCCCGGCAACGCTTATTGCCTTCAAGCCCTGGCTTCAATGCTGTATCCAGCTCCGAACTCAAGGAGCCTTCGATGACCTCACACCTCGACATCCCCGGCATGGCGGCCGATGACGAGCGCGCCGGCGACGACGACACCACGTGGCAGGGCGATGTTCGCGCGGGCGTGCGGCAGGTGCGCGACCTGGATTCCCTGCCGCTGTCGCCAGCCGAGCGCGCGGCGGCTCAAGCCGCCGCCACGCGCCACAAGGTTCGCATCCCAAAAGCCTATCTCGACCTGATCGACTGGAGCGACCCCGCCGACCCCATACGGGCGCAGGTCATCCCGTCGCCCGAAGAACTGACCGAGTTGGAAGGCGAGCTCGACGACCCGATCGCCGACCAAGCCTTCAGTCCGGTGCCGCGATTGACGCATCGCCATGCCGACCGGGTTTTGCTGTTCCCGACCTATCAATGCGCGGTCTATTGCCGGTTCTGCTTTCGCAAGGAGTCGCTGACCTCGATCGGCCGCGGTTTCTCGCGCGAGGCGCTGGAGCCGGCCTTTGCCTATATCCGGGCCCATCCCGAAATCCGCGAGGTGATCCTGACCGGCGGCGACCCGCTGTCCCTGCCGGACAAGGCGCTGGCGGAAATCCGCGCCCGCATCGAGGCGGTTCCGCATGTGCGGCTCTTACGCATCCACACGCGTGTGCCCGTCGCGCTGCCCTCGCGCGTCACATCAGGGCTGGTTCGCGCTTTGCAGGGCCGGCTGATGGTCACGGTCGTCACCCATTTCAACCACGCGCGGGAGATCACGCCGGCGGCCGAGCAGGCCTGCCGCACGTTGCGGCAAGGCGGCTTCGTGCTGCTGAACCAGAGCGTTCTGCTGAAAGGTGTCAACGACACGGTCGAGGTGCTGGAGGAGCTGTGCCGCGAGCTGATGTACCGCCTCGGCGTCAAACCCTATTACCTGCACCACGGCGACCTCGCGCGCGGCATGGCGCACCGGCGCACCACTATTCACCAGGGACAGGCGCTGGCCAGCGCGCTCCGCGCGCGCCTGTCTGGCATCTGCAATCCCGTCTATGTACTGGACCTGCCGGATGGTGGAGGCAAGGTGCCGCTCGGCCCGTGCTATGTCGATGCGCAGGACGGCGAGACGTGGCGGATTCGCGGGCAGGATGGCGAGCTGAGGACCTATACGGAGCTTGTCGGCGACCTCTGAGACCTTGGTTCCTCGCCCCGCGAAGCGGGGAGAGGTGGCTCGGCGAAGCCGAGACGGAGAGGGTCTTCCTTTGAGCACGGAAGCTCCCGCTGCCGCGCCTGGTTGGAACCGGATCCAATGCCTCGCATTTCTAGAGATGACGGGGCAAAGGAGCGCAGGGTGAAAGCTTTATCGGCGGTACTTGGCGGCTTTGCGCTGACGCTTGCGGTTTTCGCCAGCGGACTGGCCTTCGCCGTCTGGATTCTTTCCGCCGAGCCGGTGCGGCAGGCGGCCCCGACCTCCAGCGTCGCCGAACTGTGGCCGAGGGAGCCGCGGAAGGTGAACCCTGCTTCGCAGCGTCTTGAGCGCCTTCCTGCCCGCGAGGTCCCAGAGGTCCCAGTTGATCAGATCCCGGTTGATCGCACCTCGAAACCTGCCGATGCCGCAGCTTCGGCGCCCATCGTTACCGGCGCTATCCAGCCGGCAGCGGACGAGCAGCACGCGGTGCCCGCCGCCCATGTGGAATGGTGCGCAAGCCGCTACCGCTCCTACAGGCCAAGCGACGACCACTACACATCCTACAGCGGAGAGCAGCGTCCCTGCATCTCGCCCTATTTCGCTGCCGGCGCGGCCGAGCGCATCTCGTCGCTCCCCGACGATGGCGGCGACTACGTCGAGGCGACCGACACGTGGCCAATGGATGGCGACGTTCCGTCGGATGAGGGCGCATCGTATTGGGATGCCGCCCAGCTTCCGCCCGACCACGTGGAATATTGCTTCAGCCGCTACCGCTCCTATCGGCCGGAAGACAACAGCTATCAGCCCTATTCCGGCGGCCCGCGCCGGCAGTGCGAGTAGGCGGAGCGGGTGGCGGGCTGGCGGCCGCAGTGTATGCTTGTGCGACCCCGATCACGCAGATTTCTTGGATCGTTCGGGTTGGCGCGGCGTTCATCCAATACCCAAAGGAGGAATCAACATGGGCGACGACCGGGAAGACAAGATTCGTGAGCGCGCATACCAGATCTGGGAACGTGAAGGCGGGATCCATGACGACCCCGAGCGGCACTGGCATCGGGCCGAGGCCGAGATCGACAGGGAGGCAGCCCTGCCGCTGACGGCAGGCGATGCCCTGCCGGAAACCCGCGAGGTCGCGAGCTCCGACGTCTTGACGGTGGAGGCCCTGGCGGTGCGCACCGGCATATCGGGCGAACAGGCGCAGGAGCTGATCGACAGGCTGGGAAACGACCGGGCGGCGATCGAACAAGCCGCGCGCAACCTCAAGGGGAAGCAGCGGCTCGGGGAGTGACAGATGATCAGAAAACTCAAAGACGGAAAATACCGCCTCTATTCGCGCAAGAAGGACGAAAAGACCGGCAAGCGCCGCAATCTCGGCACCTTCGATACCCGCGAGGCCGCCGAGAAGCACGAACGCGAGGTGCAGTATTTCAAGAGGCATTGAGGGGGCGTGCCGTCGCTTGCCAGGCAGCCGCGCCTGGCGGAACCTGAGCCTGCGAAGACAGCGGCCCGGATGAGATCGAGAAGAAGTGCCTCGGTTAAGGACTGTCTTTATTCGAATCACGGCAGGCAGAGAAATGGGACATCCGTGAACGGCCTGTTTTGACCCAATCCTGCCCTCCCTGTTTCCCCAGAGAACGTCTCGAAAGCGTGGTTCCCTGCCGTACATCTCGCCGACCGGAAACGAGTGCCAAAAGTTGTCGTGAGCAGGTGCAGTAGGGCCGCCACTTCCTTCCGATCAGGTTCGGTTCAACGTGAAGCGCTGCTCCGAGCCGAAAGCGCAAGCTGACCGAACTCGAGGACGCTGGATGACCTAGCGGAAAATCCTGCGACGGGTGAGGACGTGCCACCTTCGCCATCCTCACCTGCGAGCCCAAAGACAAGGAGGCCAAAATATCCGAGCACGAAGAACAACCCCCAATGTCCACGCAATCACGCGGCCGGCCCAGGCGCGCCATTACGCACAGCTGGGACACGCGTCAAAACAGGTCGAGCGAGAACCTCTTTGAGATACTCAAGCCGAAAGAGAATTGATCTTCGGCGCCAAATTTAACAATCGGCGAATCGGCGGCGTCGCCCACAAGCTTACTGTACGATGCCTTTGCGTTCAAAAACCACGTCGGCCGAAATTCATATCTCGCGAGTCCTTTGATGCCCACGCTCTTAAAGCCACCCTCTGGATCAAAGGCGTCAACTCTGAAGCCTGTGTTAGCGGATTCTTGAGCCGAAACTCCGAAATAGCTGCCCATATAGTCGGCTGAAGCAGCTGTCGCGAAAGGTCCCAATTTAAGCTCGAGCTCAGGCGTAGGCCGGGCCACCGCGTTCAAGCCGAATTCACCCACGACACCATCAGCACCGCCGAAAGCATAGCGAGCCTCTCCCCAAACCTCCGCGTTGGTCCACTCATAGCTGGCCCGTAAACCAGCCTCAAATGTGGCGTCGACTTCATCAAGCCCGAACAGGTCGGGATCATCGTTGAAGTCCCGATCAGAGGTGTAGTTGAAGGAGGGGCCGACCGCGAATCCGCCAACCTGAGCTTCTGGGCTGCCGATTGCAAACAAGCCGGGGATGGCGAGATAGCCGAAGCCGATCACTGGCCACGGCCAAACCTCATAGTCCTCTGAGCCTTCGTATTTAGGCTGAATTATTCCGCCAAGGCCGAGTTCAATGATAACGTCGACATCAGTCGGCGGCGCCTGATCCACCCCTGAATTGTCGGCTGACCAGGCGCGCGTCGCAAGGAGTACGGTTGCAGCAGCCAAGCTGACGCCAATTTTGACCAAGTTTCCAGTACCTTCGGACGCCAGATACGATCCACTGCACGGTGAAGTATGAACCAAGATGCTGCAAGCGATATTGACGCAGTGAATATCAGCAACCGCGCCGTGTGGCCGAATTGTCACCACCTGCTCGTCCAACCGAAGAGCCCTTCCCGCGCAACATAAATCGTCTGTCAGCGGTTCGCTGACGTTCGCCCTTAGCGCGCGAAGGTCGGCAAATGGCGGCGCAACCGCGTCGTTGCTCAACGCGAAATCATGACCCGGTCGAGACGTTCGCCCCAGTGCCCTTGAATGTCACAAGCGTGGCCAGGTGTGGACTTTCATCAGCAGACAACCAGGGGCTCGGGATGCAAGGTGAAATCCGGCTGTGCTCGCATGAACCTTGCGCGCTGTCGCACAAACGCCCGATCACCGCTCCGTCGGCGACCGGTCTACTGCGCGACTTGGATCGCC
>NZ_FUIG01000094.1:0-9391 GCF_900149755.1 Mesorhizobium delmotii
GGCGTAGACCCAGGGCAGCACAGTTAGTCCTGACGCCAGGTATGCCGTTTCACATGAATGGCCAGCAAGGTTTCCTGCACGACATCCTCGGGATCGACCCCGCCTTGAACGATCTTGCGCCTGATGAAGCCGCGAACGATGCGGCGGAAGCATAGAATACCCGTCTCGACATAGGCCTCCAGTCTCGCCAGCAACCCATAACTAAATTCGATATGGATGGAACGGGTGGTCTTAGCCAAGTCCGCCGAGCCTAACCCAGTCATGCTGATGATGACACGGACGCTGGTTAATCTGCTCTTCGATTCGCGATTGCTATGGTAGTAATAGCCTCTCAACGCCGGTGCCGTAAGCTACTCGCTTACGCGTCGCTTTGCGGAATATCCTGAGGGAATCAGACATCAGTGTCGAACGAGATAGGTTTCCATCGTGCCGACGCCTCTCAGTTCCACAGTGCAGCGCGGTTCTAGCTCCCAAGAGGCGTGCAGAGCGCGTCTGGTTGCCTCCGAGATTTGCATGCGGTCGGCTACGCCCTGGGACTCGAGCCGGCTTGCGATGTTCACGGTTTCACCCCAGACATCATAGACGAACCGATGTCGGCCGATCAGACCGGCGATCACCGGTCCGGTGTGTACGCCGATTCGGACGCGAAAACTGTCGCTGCCCGACGCCAAGCGCCTCAACGAGTCCAGCATGGATTTTCCCAGCGCCACGGTCCTGTCGGCGTGATCGGCCGCCGGCTCCGGAAGACCACAAGCGGCCATATACGCGTCTCCGATTGTCTTGATTTTCTCCACGGAATGCTTCTCCGCCAGCGCGTCGAACATGCTGAACATCCGGTCGAGGCGCTTGACAAGGTCGGACGCCGGCAATTTCGCTGCGATAGGCGAGAATCCGACAATATCGGCAAAAAGGATGGTCACTTCCTCGAACCGGTCCGCAATGATCTCCTCGCCCCCTTGCAGCCGCGCAACGATTTGACCGGGCAGGACGGCATGTAGAAGCGAGTCGGCCCGCCGCTTTTCCGCCTCGATCCGCTGAAGATACTGGTGCTCGCGGTCGCGCCAACGCTTCTTCTCCAGACTGGAGTTGATCCGGGCGCGCAGCAGGACCGGATTGAACGGTTTAAGCAAGTAGTCGTCGGCTCCCGCCTCGATGCAGCGGACCACGGCGTCGACTTCGTTCAGCCCCGATATCATAATGACCGGGATGTGCCGCCACCGGCGCTCAGCTTTCAATCGCGAGAGCACCTCGATGCCGTTCATGTCCGGCATCAATATGTCCAACAGAACAAGGTCGAATTCATAGTCCGCAAGGCGGGTCAGTGCGGACAGGCCTGACTCGGCAGTGACTACCTGATGACCGTCGTGCAGCAAGCGGCGCGAGAGAAGATCGCGGTTACTGCCGATGTCGTCGACGACAAGTATTCTACCGTTGCGGCCTGAGAATGCATCGCGCTCCGTCTTGCCCAGCGCCCTTTCGAGCCCTGCTGCATCGATCTCTGCCTGATCCGTCGTCCACAGCCCTTCGTTGTCGCTGGCGCGCGATAGGCCGGCAATTGCATCGACATGCGCCAACAGCTCGGCCGCAGCCGCGAGCATCACCCTGACATCTTCGTCCAATGCGTGTTCGTGCAATTCTTCGGCTTCTTCAAGGATCATTTCGGAGTAGCCGATAATCGCGTTGAGTGGTGTTCGCAAATCGTGGCGCAGTTTCGCCTCGATCTCGCGCCCTGCATGGTCCGGATAGTCGGCTTTGCCATGGATCAAGCTGTCGATGAGGCTGTTCAATTGCCGGGCAGCGGCGCCGACCCTCTCAATATCTGGAGTGATGTGCACCAGACTGTGGTTCTGCACCTGTTCTAGCAGCAGTTCCTGAAATCCCGAGATTGCCCGTGCTGGTCCAGCAAGCGTCTGCGCCAGATGGGCGGCTATTGCGTGGCGTTGGAACTCGTTGGCAGTCATGTCTCCAATCCGCCGACTCGGCGGCTCACGGATTTGCGGCAAGCAATTGTTCGATTTTCTGGACAAGCCTCGGCAGGTCAACCGGCTTGCTGTCGTAGTCATCGCAGCCTGCCTCAAGCGCCAATTCCCGATCGCTGGTCATAGCATGCGCAGAAAGCGCGATTATAGGGATCCCCGAGGTGGCCGGATCAGCCTTGATCCGCCGTGTCGCCTCCCATCCGTCCATCACGGGCAGGCTCATATCCATAAGGATCAGATCCGGTCTTTCCGAAATGGTTAGTTCCACGCCGGATTGTCCGTTTTCCGCAATAAGCACTTCGAACCCACGCCGCGACAACCGCCGCGAGAGCATGTCGCGATTCATTTCGTTGTCTTCCACCAGAAGGATTCTCGTCATCTTCGGCCTCTTCTAACGATGGGTCAACGAACTGAGATGCCGGGCCAACCTACTCGGCCGCGGAAATCTGGCGTTCGAGCGCCTTGACCAATTGAGACCTGCTGTTCGCGCCCTTGGTCACAACGGCAACCGCCCTATCGCGGAGCCATTCGAGCTCGTTCATCGACAGATCTTTCGAGGTAACTACGACCACCGGAATGTTCTGCAGTTCGGGCGTCTGCTGCATCTCACTCAATGTCTGAAACCCGTCCATTTCGGGCATCAGCAGATCAAGCACCACCAGGCGCGGCAACAACCGTTTCATCAAGCCAAGGCCGCGCACGCCGTCGCTTGCCTCGTGAACCCGCCAATCCTTCTTGATCAGGATACGCCGAAGGAAATCGCGGGAGGCTTGGTCGTCATCAATTACAAGCACATCGCGGTTGCCACCGCCGCAAGCCTCAATTGTTTGAATCAGCTTCTCGGTGTCGATCGGCTTCGTCAGGTATTCAACCGCCCCGAGTGAGAGGCCGAGTTCGCGATCTGCAAGTATCGTCGCAAGGATCACAGGAATCTCGCAAAGCTCCCTATCGTTCTTCAGAGATCGCAGCACTGACCAGCCGTCCTGATGCGGCATGATGATGTCGAGAATGATCGCCGCGGGGCGATGCGCTCGAGCAGCGGCTATTCCTTCCTCGCCGCTTGCTGCTTCGAACGATGCCAGTCCCGCCTCCGCCAAGGCGCTGGCGATGACGGTTCGGGCGGCCGGTTCATCATCTATGATCAGAACCGCCTTGTCTCGTGGCGGCAACGGCACAGCTTCGGAGGGGTGTTGCTCGCTAGATTCTTTTTTGAACTCGGCTGGAATCTCCATTGTGAAGGTCGAGCCTTTTCCGAGTTCGCTCTCGACCTTTACAACGCCTCCGATCATTCGGCTAAAACTCCGGGTTATGCTGAGGCCAAGCCCCGTTCCGCCATAGTTGCGAGTGGTGGATGCGTCCGCCTGCGTAAAAGCGTCGAAGAGCCGTTCCTGCTGCTCCGACGTCATCCCGATCCCGGTGTCGGACACTTTGAATATCAGCCAATCGCCGTTTGGTCGCCTGTCGCGACGCACCGCGAGTGTTACTCGACCCCCTTCGGTAAACTTGGCGGCGTTGCTGAGCAGGTTAAACAGGTTCTGACGCAACTTCGTCTGGTCCGAATGCATTTTCCCGAGGTCGTCCTCGAGGTCCAGTACGAAATCGTTTCGGTTTTTCGCCATCAGAGGCGCGACTGTGGCCTGGACGTCGCGCATCAAATCGGCGACGTCGAACGTTTCCAAGAAAATTTCCATCTTGTTCGCCTCGATCTTCGACAAGTCGAGGATGTCGTTGATGAGCGCCAGGAGATGGCGACCAGCCGCGGCGATCTTCTCCAGTTCCGGAACGAATTCCACCATGTGCTGGTCGCTCGCATCTTCGATCAGCATCTCGCTGTAGCCAATAATCGCGTTCAGCGGCGTACGCAGTTCGTGGCTGACGGATGCGACGAAGCGGCTCTTAGCTTCATTCGTCGATTCAGCACGGCTCTTGGCGCGCTCGAGTTCGTCTTGTCTCTGTTTCAATTCCGTGATGTCGGTGTAAACGGCGACCGCGCCGCCGTCAGGCGTTTTTCGCCTGCTTACGCGAACCCATCTGTCGCCGAAGCGATCCTCACCGACGAAGCCCGCCGGGTCCTTGTGGATGTGTAACCGCTGGGCAATCCACTCCTCCGGCGACGCGCCCGCAAGGTCGACTTGCCCGCCCGCCAGACGTTGCTCCAAGATTTCTTGGAAGCTTTGCCCAGGAAGAGAAGCTCGCGCATGGTCAGGGAAGAATTCGCAAAATTTGCTGTTGGCCAGGATGACCCTGTCCTGCGGATCGAATAGGACAAATCCGTCAGAAATTGCCTCAAGCGCCGCTGCGATCGTCCGTCTTTGCTGCTCCGCCTCGTCTTCCAGTCGTTTCTTTTCAATCGCGCCCGCGCGAAAAAGTCGAAGCGTCCGCGACATTGCGCCGAGTTCGTCGCCTCCCTCAATCGGTATTTCAATATCGTAGCGTCCTTGCGTCAGTTCGCCGATGACCCGGTTCAGCCGCCGTAACGGGCCAACGATCGAGCGAAGAACAAGGATTGTAAGAAGCGACCCAATCAACAGCACGATGACCACCAGAATGGCAGCGGTAGTCGCGGTTTTCTGGGCTAGCCTTACAGCCTCGTTGCGAGCAGCTTCTGCCTCGGCGCTCACTTGCTCGACAAGTTTGTTAAGGGCGGCATCGACATTCGTGCTGTGGGTTCGCGCCTCGGCCAGGAGAGCGTTTCCAATGATGCGGTTATCCTGAGTATAGCTGTCCGCCGCCTCTAGTGCCCTTTTGACGTAGTCATCGATCTCGACACGGATTTCCCTCACTGCATCGGGGGATGATTTCGAAAGGCCGTCCAGTTGGTCCAGCAGTCGCTCACGCGCCTGCTCGGCATTCCGCTGGGAGTTCATTAGCAAGCTGACCGACAAATCGGTGAGCCAGTATCGCAATTCGCCAAAGGTCACGTGCGCCGCAGCCGCAGTCGCCGCGAGATCGAACAATGCCTTAGTGTCTGCGGTGCGGTCGGCACTGCGATAAAGCGCCTGCGTGAGAAGGATGGAAGATACGATGAGACTAATGAGGCCGGCCGCTGTCAGTGCAGCTACGCGGGCCGCGATCGGCAGACTGGCAAGGCGACGTCCCAGGGATTTCGACGGCGCCGGTATGGCTTCCACCTCGTGGGGTGTCTGTTCCAGGACGCTCATTTGAACAAGACGATGCTGATTGCGCCCCCCAGATCGCCGGCTTTTCCGCCCTCCTTGGGATATCCAGTTATGTCGATCTCGCCCTTCGGCTCGCCGTGGCAGGAAAGGCACGACTCCGTATAGTATTCGGGCAGGAGCATTCGAAATGCCGGGCGTCCCTCCACCTCGGTCACATCCGTGTAGGCTTCGCCTTTTGCTCTCTTCGGATCTGAAAAGACGCTTACGATGATGCTGGCTTCCCAAGCGTCCGGAAGAGATTTGCGGTTGCGCACGAGTTGCTCGGGCGCAGTCACGCGCACCAGAGCTTCGTTGCCAACCTTGGCGGCGAATTTCTCATTCAACAGACGCGCGAAAACGGCCGGCACGAAGCCCTTGAACCCGATCCCAGCGCGGTTGATGTCATCTTGGCGCTCGTCCACCACCTCCCGCATAGCCCCAATCTGGGCCTCAAGCAGACGCCGGTCGCGATTGGTCAATTCGCCGGAAAACGGGTCCTGGCCGGTGTTTTTTGAGTAAACGGCGATGGCCTCGCTCGCAAACCGCTCGCTGTCGAGGTGCTTGTCGCCAAGTGCGGGATCGTTGATTAGTGTCTGATAGTTGGAGACAACGCTTCGCCCCGCGCGAAGCAATTCCGCAAGGCGGATTCCCATCGCGACATCTTCAGTATCTCCCGCTCCCATGGCAGCCGGCACGAGGAACGCGCAACCGACAAGAGCAACGCCAATGCTTCTCCGCGTCAAGGTTGACAGGGCGAACATCTCCATCCCGTCGAAAGAAGCCAAAAAAAAAGTATAGCACAACGCAGGCCGATAGCGTAGCGACAAACGCCCATGCGCAAGTCCCTTTAAGGCCGCGACGTGCTATCCAAGCGTTGACGGCGGCGCGGGTCTGCTCCGTGATCGAACTGCACCGGGCGCCCCGTCTTCCTCTGAACGATCACCGCGCGATCGCGGACAGCACCGGAGAGCGCGACATCGCCGACCGTCACCGTGACCAGGTCGCAACCTCGAAGCTTGCTGTCGATGGCGAGATTGAATAGTGCCAGATCCCGTTCTGCGCCTGACACCTGCAGTCGTGTTCGGATGCTCCAGACTTCGCGCGGCTTGAGGGGTGGCTTCTGACCAACAAGGTGGCCTCTATTCCAGCTGGACATGGTTCTTCTCCCATGCCGCCCTCCGCAGCCACAGCGCTCGACGCGAGCAGACAATCCTAGAACGAACATAGAGCCTCGCGCACGTTCGCTCGAGGGGTTATAGGATTGTCAGACGCAGGCAGCAGCTTGGTCAATGGACGCGGTCGCGCCATGAACGGCCCGTCTGCTTACGGCCGTTTTGGGTCCCATTGTTGTCGCCTGCTGGGCGGCTGCCGAACACTCCGGTCGCCTCCTCGTGCGGAACCACTGGCTATCTGCAACGTGCCTTGCATGTTACCATTGGGGGTCGTCTGGGAGAGCCGGACGCAGGGAGCAACGGTCATGGGAGCTAGGGCCATCCGTTTTCTGGTCGGGTTAGCTGCAGGCTTCCTCGTATTGCCCCATCCAGTCAGTGCGCAGGAGGTGATTTATGTCGTTCGGCACAGTGATCCGCCATCGACACTGAACCTGGATGAGATTCTCGACGAAACCCCGCTGTCGGAGTCCGGACGACAAAGGGCAAAGATGCTGGCTGAGCGACTAAAAGACGCCGGCGTTACCGCTATCTATGCCACGCAAGCCACGCGTACAGTCGAGACGGCAGAGCCACTCGCGAAAACCCGTGGACTCGAAATTCGTGTTCATTCGTATGAGGACAGCGACGGCTTGGTCCGTCTACTTCGCTCACAGAACGGCAGAGACAGAGTGCTTGTTGTTGGGCATTGGAGTACCATTCCAGAGATTCTCAAGGCGCTCGGATATCCTGAGGAAGTAAAGATCGAACGAAGTGCATATGACAATTTGTTCGTGGTCGTCCCGAAGGAAGAGCAGGTACCGATCGTGCTGCACCTTCACTATTGAAAACTGAAGCTGAGGCTTCAATCCATCAAGCGAGCGACCTTACGGGAGGTTGTATCCCGGACTACAGTCCGCCCTTTCTCTTGCTCGCAGCTCGCTGATCGTCGGATGTCCATTGTTGGTCCGAAATTGCGAAGGGTTCTGGCCGGGAAGTTGTTTCCCGGGACGAGATCGGCAGGCGTCGCAAAGGCTCGATCCAATAGCAGTGAGGAAGCATCGTCGTTGCATCCGTGCCGCGTCTCGATACGCGCTGCGCTGGCTTTCACGTTTGGTGTCATCATCGCAGTGACCGCAGCCGCGCTCATCCTCGCATTGGAAAGCGGCCGCCAGAACACTATCGCTCTCGTCCGCGACCGCAGTGAGCGAATTATCGACACGATCGTGGAACGGACTCGATTGCACCTCGATCCAGCCCGCGACCAGTCCGAATTCCTGGCCAGGCTTTTCCGCGATGGCGATCTCGACCCGCAAGATGAAGCTGCCTCACTGGGCCAACTTCGGGCGGCACTCGCAGGTATTCCACAGGTCGCCGCGCTAGCCGTCATTCGCACCGATTTGAAGCAATTGCGCGCCGAACGCCATGGCGACAATGTCGTTTTGCGAAAGATCGACATGCAAACCGTGCCCGGCCTGGACGAAGCGTTCGAGATGGCGCGACGCGCAGGTCACCCTGTCTGGGAAGAGCTTCTGTGGAGTGAACGGTTGAACCAGCCTCTCGTCAACGTTCGTACCCCTCTGTGGCATGAGGGTTCCTTTCTCGGGATTTTATTAACCGCGGTTACGGTTTCGGAGCTGTCACGTTTTCTCGCCGAATCGCCCGCCGGGTCAGACGTCGGCGCGTTCATTCTTCTCGGCCGCAACCACGTCCTCGCTCATGCAGCACTTGCGCACAATCCTCAGCTGTTCAAGCGCGATAAACTCCTTCCGGAAGTGACCGAGATCGGGGATCCGGTGTTGGCCTCGATCTGGAGTCCAAATCCCGATTTGGGCGCAGCCGCCTTCGTAGGTTCTTCGAAAAGCCACGTCGTGACCGTTGATCGCGCCCCCTATGTCTTCATTTACCGCGACATCACAGGATACAGCGACCAGCCTTGGGTGGTCGGCCGCTACCTGCCGCTCGACGAGATTGGCAGCGAAGTCCGCAGACTTGAACACGCGGCCTGGCTAGGGCTCGGGGCGGTCCTTGTGGCGGTCGCTGGCGCCTGGCTGGTCGGCTATGCGATTGGAAAGCCGATATTGCGTCTGGCACGCGCAACGTCTGCAATTCGTACGCTCGATCTCACTTCTGCCCACCCGCTCGCTGGCAGTCATCTTCGCGAACTGGACGAGGCGATCCGAGCCTATAACGCGCTCATTGCGACCTTGCACTGGTTCGAGACCTATGTGCCGCGACGCCTAGTCAAGCAGCTGATGGCGCAGGGCGAACAGGCGTCAGCACTTGTAGAGCGGGAAGTCACGGTGCTGTTCACCGACATTGTCGACTTCACGAGCTTTGCCGAACGGCTATCGGCGTCCGATGCGGCGACGTTCCTCAATGACCATTTCAGGCTGCTCGCCGCCTGCGTGGAGGCGGAAGGCGGCACCATAGACAAGTACATCGGCGACTCGCTGATGGCATTTTGGGGAGCGCCTGAATTGCAGCTGGATCATTCAGCCCGTGCCTGTCGTGCAGCGCGCGCGATCGCCACTGCGATCATTGGCGACAATCGGCGCCGACGAGGGCTTGGGCTGCCGCCCGCGAGAATCCGGATAGGTATCCATGCCGGCCCGGCGATGGTGGGAAATATCGGGGCTCCAGGGCGCATCAACTATACGCTGGTCGGAGACATCGTGAACACCGCGCAACGCATCGAGGATGTCGCCAAAAAATGCATGACCGACGAAGACGAAGCGGTCATTCTGGTCAGCGACGCCGTGCTGCGATCTGCGGGACCCGAATGCTCGGCGCAACCCATCGGCGAGCATATATTGCGCGGTCGGCACGAGGCGACAAACGTTTTCAGATTAGAGGCGAGTTGATCCCTTTCAGACCTTCTGGCCCGACACTACGAAGGTGCCTTCTGGTCAAGGGCGTGAATTCGGCACGGGCGAGCGAAACTTCCGCTTGGGGTCGAACTAGGTCGTTCAGAATGAATGAGTTTTGACCTTAGAGCATCATGGTCTCCGATCGCGGGCCGTCGCTACCAGCGCACGAAAACCCGCCCGCCGAGCGCGCCGAGCCCGGCGAGGATGGCAATGGCGATCGTGTACCAGGTGGCGAC